>NZ_JAURTI010000004.1:0-656880 GCF_031457855.1 Nocardioides sp. BE266
CAGGCCACTCCTGCCCGACAACCCACGTACATGCATGTGAGAGGCCCCGGCCCGCAACCCCCTCACCCCGAGGCGGTCACGTCATACCGTCTGAGGTCTAGGGTCAGCGCCATGGCCGACTTCTCCCTCTCGCGCAGCACCCGTATCCAGGCGGCCCCCGCGAGCGTGCACGCGCTCCTCGACGACTTCCGTGAGTGGCAGAAGTGGTCCCCGTGGGAGGGCCTCGACCCTGCCATGCACCGCGAGTACTCCGGCCCCGACCACGGCGTCGGCTCGACCTACCACTGGTCGGGCAACAAGAAGGCCGGCGAGGGCGAGATGCGCATCAAGGAGTCCACGCCGACCTCGGTCGTCGTCGACCTGCAGTTCCTCAAGCCGTTCAAGGCCACCAACGTGACGACCTTCAGCCTCGCCCCGACCGGCGAGGCCACCGACGTGACCTGGACGATGACCGGCCGGCGCAGCGCGATCATGTCCCTGATGGGCTCGCTGTTCTTCGACAAGGCCATCGGCAAGGACTTCGAGAAGGGCCTGGCCTCCCTCAAGCAGGAGGCCGAGCAGGTCTGACCCGCCGCTACTGGCCCGTGAGTCTCTGAGCGACTCAAGGTTGATCCGCGGTGCCGGCAGCCCGGTCGGGTCGTGGTTCCGCCTCCGCTCTGCGCCGTGAGTCTCTGGGGGACTCACGGGCCAAGGGCACGGCGGGGTCGGGGGTCGGGTCGGGGGTTGGGGTACGGCGCCGGGCCGAGGTCGTGGGCCGGGAAGTGTCCACAGGGGACCTTGAACTCGCCGCATGGTGGGGGCCTGTGGATGGGCGGCTGTGGGTGTCGGTCGGGGTCTCTGGGATGGCGGTACGAACGCTCCGCAAGTGAGCGCAGCCGACCAGCACGGGAGACCACTGATGACGACCACTGAGACGCACAGACCCGACTCGACGGCCGAGCGGGAGGACGAGGCCATCGGCAACGAGTACGGCGGACCCCGGGTGGTGGTGTCCGAGCGGCACCACCTGGAGCCGGGGGAGACGGAGCGGTGGACCGACGCGGAGAGGCTCTGGTGGTCGTTGGGGCCGTTCGCCGGTGAGATTCCCGGACTCGTTCGCCGGGTCCGGCGGATCCTGGACGTCTCCCAGCGCGGCCTGGCCAAGCTGCTGGGGGTCTCGCAGTCGGTCGTCGCACGGTGGGAGACCGGGCGCACCAGCCCCCGGGCCATCGTGCTCCACCGCCTGCTCGACATGGCCAACGTGAAGATCGGGCTCACGGACAAGGACAGCGGTGAGGTCGTGGAGCCGATGCGTGATGACGGCGCGCGCAACCGTGCCGGGAGCCGGTTCCCGGCACACGCCGACCTGAAGGCCAAGGGGTGGTGGATCCCGCGACACCTGCGGACCTGGACCACGAACGACGCCTACCGGTGGCACAAGCGGTCGCGCCTGGCCGAGCAGCCGTCGATCGGCTACCGGGCCTCGCGGCACTGGAAGCGCCTCGAACGGGAGGTGTGGGGGACGCCGATCGACCATCCCGCGCACCACCAGGTCGTCGCCGAGCTCCACGCCCGCGACGAGCAGCGAATGGAGCGCCGTAGACAGGCTGCATGAGGCCGGCGGCGATGAGACGCGCGGTTCGGCGCGGCTGAGGGGCTACTAGCCTGACGGCATGACCCACAGAGCCGACGCACCCGACCTGAAGCCCCGGAGCCGAGCCGTCACCGACGGCCTCGAGGCGACCGCTGCGCGAGGGATGCTGCGGGCCGTAGGCATGGGAGACGACGACTGGGAGAAGCCCCAGATCGGCGTCGCGTCGAGCTGGAACGAGATCACCCCCTGCAACCTCAGCCTCGACCGGCTCGCGAAGGCGGTGAAGAGCGGCGTGCACGCGGGCGGTGGTTACCCGCTGGAGTTCGGCACCATCTCCGTCTCCGACGGCATCTCCATGGGCCACGAGGGCATGCACTTCTCCCTCGTCAGCCGTGAGGTCATCGCCGACTCGGTCGAGACCGTGATGATGGCCGAGCGCCTCGACGGCTCCGTGCTGCTCGCCGGCTGCGACAAGTCGCTGCCCGGCATGCTGATGGCTGCCGCCCGTCTCGACCTGGCGAGCGTCTTCCTCTACGCCGGCACGATCATGCCCGGCCAGGTCGACGGCAGGGACGTCACGATCATCGACGCCTTCGAGGCCGTCGGCGCCTGCCTCGCTGGCAAGATCACCCGCGAGGAGGTCGACAAGGTCGAGCGCGCGATCTGTCCCGGCGAGGGCGCCTGCGGTGGGGCGTACACCGCCAACACGATGGCCAGCGTCGCCGAGGCCCTCGGCATGAGCCTCCCCGGCAGCTCGTCCCCGCCGGCCGTGGACCGTCGCCGCGACGGGTTCGCCCACAAGTCCGGCGAGGCCGTCGTCAACATGCTGCGCCAGGGCATCACCGCCCGCCAGATCATGACCCGCCCCGCCTTCGAGAACGCGATCGCGATGGCGATGGCCCTCGGCGGCTCGACGAACGCCGTCCTGCACCTGCTCGCCATCGCCCGCGAGGCCGAGGTCGACCTGACCCTCGACGACTTCACCCGTATCGGCAAGAAGGTCCCGCACCTCGCCGACATGAAGCCGTTCGGCCGGTTCGTCTGGACCGACTTCGACCGCGTCGGCGGCATCCCGGTCCTGCTCAAGGCGCTCCTCGACGCCGGCCACCTCCACGGTGACGTCCTCACCTGCACCGGCAAGACGATGGCGGAGAACCTCGCCGAGCTCGACCCGAAGCCGCTCGACGGCGTGATCCTGCGCGAGCTCGACAAGCCGATCCACGCCTCCGGCGGCCTGACCATCCTCAAGGGCTCGCTCGCCCCGGACGGCGCAGTGGTCAAGAGCGCCGGCTTCGACGACTCGACGTTCACCGGCACCGCGCGCGTCTTCGACGGCGAGCGCAAGGCCCTCGACGCGCTCACCGAGGGCGCGATCAAGCCCGGCGACGTCGTCGTCATCCGCTACGAGGGCCCCAAGGGCGGCCCCGGCATGCGCGAGATGCTCGCCATCACCGGCGCGATCAAGGGAGCCGGCCTGGGCAAGGACGTCCTGCTCATCACCGACGGCCGCTTCTCGGGTGGTACGACCGGCCTCTGCGTCGGCCACATCGCCCCCGAGGCCAGCGACGGCGGCCCGATCGCCTTCCTCCGTGACGGCGACCAGATCACCCTCGATGTCGCCAACATGACGCTCGACGTCCACGTCGACGAGGCCGAGCTCGCCCAGCGGGCCGAGGGCTGGGAGCCGCTCCCCCCGAAGTACACCCGCGGCGTGCTGGGCAAGTACCGCAAGGTCGTCCAGTCGGCCGCCCACGGAGCGGTCTGCTACTGACCCTGCAGGCACTCTCCATCCGCTCGAGGTGTCACTGACCGGCGTCTGAGAAGGTGGGCCCGTGCCCACCCCCGCCACCTCCGCAGAGCTCGACGCCGCCGACCCGCTCGCCCACCTCCGGGACCGGTTCGTCGGTGCGACGACCGACCTCGTCTACTTCGACGGCAACTCGCTCGGCCGCCCGGTCGCGGCGGCCGCCGAGCGGCTGGCTGGGTTCGTGCAGCAAGACTGGGGCGGTCGGCTGATCCGCGGCTGGGACGAGCAGTGGATGGACCTGCCGACGACCCTCGGTGACGACCTCGCGCGGGTCTGCCTAGGTGCCGCCGCCGGCCAGACGGCCATCGGCGACTCGACCACCGTCTGGCTCTACAAGCTGATGCGCGCCGCCGTCGACGCCGCCGTACGCCGCGACCCCACGCGCACCGAGATCGTCATCGACACCGACAACTTCCCGACCGACCGCTACCTCGCCGAGGGCATCGCCGCCGAGCGCGGGCTCACCCTGCGGTGGATCGAGGTCGACACGAGCGAGGGCGTGACCGCCGAGCAGCTGCGCGACGCCGTCTGCGAGCGCACCGCGCTGGTCGTGCTCTGCCACGTCGCCTACCGCTCGGCCTGGCTGGCCGACGCGCCCGAGCTCACCCGCATCGCCCACGACGCCGGCGCCCTCGTGCTCTGGGACCTCTGCCACTCGGCCGGCTCGGTGCCGGTGGACCTCGATGCCTGGGACGCCGACCTCGCCGTCGGCTGCACCTACAAGTACCTCAACGGCGGCCCCGGCTCACCGGCGTTCGGCTACGTCAGCGCCCGCCTCCAGGACGAGCTGACCCAGCCGATCCAGGGCTGGATGGGCCACGCCGACCCGTTCCTGATGGGCCCGGGCTACACGCCGGCGAAGGGCATCCGCCGCTTCATCTCCGGCACGCCGCCGATCCTCGGGATGGTCGCGATGCAGAGCATGCTCGAGCTGGTCGAGGAGGCCGGCATCGAGGCGATCCGCGCGAAGTCCGTCGCCCTGACGTCGTACGCCGTCGAGCTGGCCGACGCGACGCTGCCCGGGGTCACCCTCGCCTCACCGCGCGACCCCGCCCTGCGCGGCGGCCACGTGACCCTCCACCACGACCGGATGCGCGAGGTCACCGCGCGGCTGTGGGAGCGCGACGTGATCCCCGACTACCGCGACCCCGGCGGGCTGCGGATCGGGCTCTCGCCCTTGTCGACGTCGTTCGACGAGGTCGAGCGCGGCATCGCCGCCGTCGGCGAGGCCCTGCGCGGGTGATGTCGGTCAGGGCCTGAGCTCGTCGTCGAGGCCGGCGAGGTAGGCCTCGCCGCGTTGCACCTGCTCGGCGCGCTCGTCAGGGGTCAGCCCCTCCCACGCCTCCTCCTGCGCCCGCATACCCCGGGCCGACATCTCGGCGAAGTCCGGGTCGGACGCCAGGTCGCGCACGTCGCGGCGCCCGGTCAGGACGTCGCGCACCATCGCGCCGAGGGGGCGGTCGGCGTACTCGTCGGCGAGCGCGCGCAGCGTGCGGCGGAACACCTCCGCCGACGCGCGGTCGCCGGTGAACTCGTCCAACCGGTCCTCGGTCACGTGGCGTCCCGGAGCTCGGCGAGCACCCGGCGGGCGGTCGCCTCGAGGTCCTCGCCCTGCAGCTCCGGGCTCGAGAGGGCGAACAGCGCGTCGTTGATCGGCGTCTCGAGCCCGGGCTCGCGCCCGAGGTCGTCGCGCAGGTCGACCGCGTCCGCCCACTCGGTGACCTCGGCGGCGTCGATCTCGCCGTCGACGAACCGCGTCAGGACGGCGGACACGTGCCGGACCTCGAGGTCGAGCAGCTCCTCCTCGTCCCAGGGGAAGCCGGCCAGGCGCGCCTGGGACTCGCGGGCGCTGACGCGGTGCTCGACGAGGTCCTCGAGCGCCTGCTGGCGCGAGATGTCGGTGTCGCTCATGGTCAACCTCCCAGCTTGTCCTTGATGTGGATGATCTTCCCATCGGGCCCGTAGGTCGTCTTGATGTACTTCACCGTGTTGCCGGCCTCGTCGACGACCTTGGTGTACTCCGCGTAGGACCCGGGCACCCGACCGGGGACGTTGGACGTGAACTGGGTGTTGCCGTTGGGCAGCCTGGAGACCGCCGTGTCCTCCGCACCGCCCGGCAGCTTCTTCTCGAACCGCTTGAGGTTGCGGGCCTGCTTGGCGTCGAGCGCCTCGCGTCCGATGCGCTGGCCCTTGCGGGTCGCGCGGTAGGTGTCCGCGATCTTGCGTGCCTTCCGGAACTTGTCGAAGGCGTCCTTGACGCGCTTCAGCTTCGGCGCCGCGACCGCGATCTTGCCGACGGCGCGGGCTGCGCGCAGGCCCCGCAGGGCGGCGAGGACCAGCTTGGCGTAGCGGATCGCCCGCGCTGCGATCACGCCGGCACCCACGGCGGCCGCACCACCGAAGGTGACGAAGCTGAGACCGACGCTGATGCCCGCGGTGACTCCGCACTCGATCGCGAGGTCCTTCAGCAGGTCCTTGATCGTCTGGCGCGTCTGGTCGACCTGGCTCGCGTAGTCCTCGCAGGCGTCGCCGAGGGCGCGCAGCTCGGTGGCCAGGTCGTCCGAGGAGGTGCGGAGCGTGGAGAGCACGGAGGTCGCGGTGTCCACCTCGGGCGAGCGCTGCTCGCGCACGAACGACTTCGCGGTGTCGACGGACCAGCCGATGGCCTCGACGGAGCTCGCCGCGGCCCGCCAGGCGGACGCCGCGTCGCGCAGCTGGTCGGTGTTGGCGCTCGGCCAGCCCCAGCCCTGGAGGTGGTCGACCACGTGGTTCCACCAGTCGGGCATGTCCTGGTTGTCGCCGCCGAGCGAGGACGGCGGCGTGAAGTCGGCGACGACCTCGGCCTCGGACTCGTTGCCCGGGCCGGCGTCGATGCTGCGGCGGTAGACGGAGTCGGCGTTGGCGCGCCGGTGGTTGTGCCCGGACGTCGCCGACGCGGTGGCGACGTTGCCGAGCGCCTCCACCAGTCCCTGCATCGCCTGTACGGCGACCGCGGCCGCGTCGTCGTACCCGGCGACGAAGTCCTCCGACGACGTGTCGTCACCCCCGAGCGCGTGGTAGCCGCCGAGCTTGCCGGTCAGCGTGCGATAGGCCGACGCCACGCTCGTGTTGGCGCTGAAGAGCGCGTCCGCCGCGGAGTCGTAGGCGCCCGCCTCGATCTCGAGCCTCATTGCAGCGACCGCCACATCGCGAGGTTGGCATCGCCGGCGGCCGTGTAGTTGCCGTGGGCGGCGCGGGCCGCGGCGCGCAGGTCTGACATGGCCTGCCGCATCGCGACCATGCCCGCGGTCCACTGGGCGTGCGCCTCCGAGTGGGCCTGCGCCGCGAGGCCCTCCCACTCGTCGTGGAGTGCGCGCATCTGCGTCTCGAGGTCGCTGGTGATCGTGTTCAGCGCCGCCTCGGTGCGCTCGAGGTCGCCGATCACCGCGTCGAGCTCGTCGGGGTCGAGGGAGAAGCTGTCGACGTCGGCCATCAGCCGAGCCTGTCCACGATCCGCGCGGCGACCTCGTCGGACCGCTGCTGCGACGCGTCGTCCTGCTGGATGAAGTCGTCGCGGGTCACGACCAGCAGCTCGCCCATCGAGGTCAGCGCCTCGTGGACGTCGCCGGCCGCGGTCTTCCACTCCTCCCAGGCCTCGACGAAGGACTCGGCTGCGACCCCGGTCCACCCGGAGTCGAGGAATCCCCGCACGCGCGTGTCGATACGTGACGTGTCGTCGCTCAGCCGGTCGGCGCCCTTGCGCACGTCGTCGATCCCCCGGTCGAAGGATCGCAGTGTCAGGTTGATGGTCACGGTGCCTCCTCGTGTCCGCTCACCGGGTGCATGCCCGGTGGCGGCGGGCCCAAACTCCCGGCCGTAGGCTCCCGGGGTGACCACACCGCCGGCACCCAGCACCAACGCCCACGGCCAGCGCCTCGGACGCGCGGTCGACTGGACCCCGGCGACCCCGCCGGACAACGCGACCGTCCTCGAGGGGAACGGCGTGCGACTCGAGCCGATCGGTCCGCAGCACGTCGACGACCTGGTGACCGCGGTCTGTGGTGAGGACGACGACCAGCTCTGGACGTACCTCTTCTGGGACCGCCCACGCGACCGCGACGAGATGGCCGCGATCGTCGAGCACGGCGTGGCCGACCCCGGCCAGGTGATGTACGCGATCGTCCCGGTCGAGACGGGCCGCGCGGCCGGCTTCTGCTCGCTGATGCGCATCGACGCGCGGATGGGCTCGATCGAGGTCGGCGGCATCGCGTTCGGTCGCCAGCTCCAGCGCAGCCGCGCCGCCACCGAGGCGATGGCGCTGCTCATGCGGCACGTCTTCGACGACCTCGGCTTCCGGCGCTACGAGTGGAAGTGCGACAGCCTCAACGCCCCGTCGCGGCGGGCCGCGATCCGGCTCGGCTTCATCTGGGAGGGCCGGTTCCGCAACGCCGTGGTCTACAAGGGTCGCAACCGCGACACCGACTGGTTCTCCATCACCGACCGCGAGTGGCCGCGGGTCCGCAAGGCCCTCGACGACTGGCTCGACGACCGCAACTTCGACGTCATGGGCCGCCAGCGTGTCCGCCTGGCCGCGCGTCCGCCCGAGCACCAGGAGGCATAGCGACATGGACCAGCGCGTCAGCTTCATCACGCTCGTCGTGACCGACATGGAGGCCACCCGGCGCTTCTACGTCGACGGTCTGGGGTGGGAGCCGGAGCTCCACGAGGCCGGCGAGGTGCTGATGTTCCGGGTCGCCGACAAGGTCGTGCTGAGCCTGTGGGCCGAGGCCTTCTTCATCGAGGAGGTCGGCCACCGGCCCGCGCGCGGCGGCGTACCTCCGATCACCCTCGCGCACAACGTCGCCACCAGGCGGGGCGTCGACACGGTCCTCGAGCAGGCCGAGGTCGCCGGCGCCAAGGAGATCGGCGAGCCGGCCGAGCGCGAGTGGGGCGGCTACACCGGCTACTTCGCCGACCCCGACGGCTTCCGCTGGGAAGTCGCCTACAACCCGGGCGAGATCGGGCAGTCTGTGCTCCCGTGAGCGACCACCTCGAGCAGACCGCCGTACCCGGCTGGGACGACTACTTCCTCGGCATCGCGACCGCGGTCGCGGCGCGCGCCAAGTGCACCCGCCGCCGCGTCGGCGCGGTGCTGACGATCGACCACCGGATCATCGCCACCGGCTACAACGGCGCCGCGCCGGGGGAGGCCGACTGCCTCCAGGGGGCGTGCCCGCGCGGGCAGCTCGGGTACGACGACGTGCCCGGGCTCGGCGACTACGACCGCCCCGGCACCGCCGGCTTCTGCATCGCCATCCACGCCGAGGTCAACGCGCTGCTCTTCGCGACCCGCGACACCAAGGGCGCGACCGCCTTCATCACCGACCCGCCGTGCCCCGGCTGCCGCAAGGCCCTCGCCGCGGCGGGCGTCGTACGCGCCGTCTGGCCGGGCGGTGAGCACGACCGCGAGGGCCTCACTGCGTGGGATCGGTAGCCCCACTGGCCCTTGAGTCTCCAGGAGACTCAAGGGCGAGGCGCCGGCGCTCTTCGGCCTTGCGCCGCCTCTTCACCTCGCCCCGAGCGATGAAGAAGGCGATCAGGATCGGGACCGCGAGCTTGCGCACCGGCTCGACCCACCCCGGGAGGCTGGGCAGGTCCGGCCACGGGATCGCGGGGAGGTGGATGTCGGGCCACGGGATCGCCGGGAGGTGGATGTCGGGCCACGGGATCGAGGGCAGGTCGGGCCACGGGATGTCGAGGCTCGGCCACGACACCATCGAGAGCAGCCAGACGAGCAGGATCGGTACGCCGACGCCCGCCGCCGCGACAGCAGTCTGCCGTGCGGTGTGGAGGTGGGGGTGCTCCCCGATCCACTCGGACCGCCGAGCTGCCTTCGACCCCGCCTCCGGCTCGAGGTCGGTGCCACCGAGGCCGGTGTGCGCCTCGGCCTCGGAGCCGTGGAGGGTCACCCGCCGGGCCGGACCGATCATCGGGAACTTCAGCCGCAGCGCGGTGTCCTCGCCCTTCGGCGAGAGGACGATGGTCTCGTCGGAGGTCTTCCTCCGGCCCACCTCGACGTCGTCGCGGGTCCACACCACCTCGCGGGTCAGCGCGCCCGGCTCGACCGCGACGGCGTGCTCGTGGCCCTCGTGCTCGACGTACCAGCGCTCGATGTCCCCCATGTCTGCAATACTAGAGCACGTACTCCAAGAATAGGAAGTGATGCATGGCCCGGACGGTCGACCCCGAGAAGCACCTCGCTCGGCGGCTCGTGATCATCGACGCCGCCCTGACCTGCTTCGCGGTCCACGGCTACGCCGGCACGACCACGGCCGCGATCTGCCGGGAGGCGGGCATCGGGTCGGGGACGTTCTTCCACTACTTCCCGACCAAGCAGTCGCTGCTGCTCGCGATCCTGGCCTACGGCACCGACGAGACCCGCGAGTGGTTCGCGGCCCGACGGCCGGACGAGGACCCGCTCGCCGTCGTCGAGGCCTACCTCGACCACACCGCCGAGGAGATGTCCGACCCGCGGCTCGCGGGCTTCGTCCGCGCCGTCAGCGCGGTGATGGGGGAGCGCGAGGTGGAGGCCGCGCTGGCGCTCGACTCGCAGGTCCTGCTCGAGGGGCTCGAGCCGTGGATCTCTCGCGCCCGCGACGCCGGCCAGGTGCGCGGCGACCTGTCCGCGCACGACCTGACGGTCTGGGTGCTCCTGGTGATCGACGGCTTCCTGGGTCGGATCGCGGTCGACGAGGACTTCACGGCCGCGGCGCAGCGCGACGCCCTCCTCGACGCCGTACGCCGACTCCTCGCGCCCGCCACCCAGCTGGTCGAGTAGCGAGGAACGAGCGTATCGAGACCCGACTCAGTGGGGCTTGACCCAGATCAGCTCGTCGGACTCCCACTTCTCCAGCGCGACCGGGACGAGCATCGTGAGCGCATCGGCGATCGAGAGCGTCTTCAGCTCCTCCGCGTGTGCCTCGCCGTGGTCCTGGCCGACGGCGTTGTTGTGCTGGTCGACCCGCGAGTCACGACCGTCGGGGCTGCCCTGCTCCTGCGCGCGCGCGATCGAGGCGGCGACCGGGCGGCCGAAGCGGGCCGTCAGCAGCGCCTGCCACATGAAGTGCCGCATCGCGTTGGTGCGGCCCGGCACCCCGCGGCCCTGGGCGGCCGCGGTGGTCAGCGCCGACTGGGAGATCCGCAGCACCTCGAAGGCTCCCGCCGGCCCGACGCCGGCCTTCAGCGCGGCGGTGTAGAGCCGCGGGACGCCGGTCGCAGCGTGGATGGCCTGGTCGAGGAATCCCATGGACACACAGTGACAGACTTCCCGCATGGCCCCGCCGCTCCGCTTCCCGCGCCCGCTGCGCCCCGGCGACCGCATCGGCGTGACCTCGCCGTCCGCCGGCGCCTCGGGTGACGCGGCGACCCGGATCGAGTTCTGCGTCGACTGGCTCCGCAACCGCGGGTACGACGTCGTGGTGGGGGAGTGCATGGACGGCACCGGCCTCACCTCCGCGCCGGCCGCGGACCGTGCGGCCGAGCTGACCCGGATGCTGGCCGACCCCGACATCCACTGCGTCGTACCTCCCTGGGGTGGGGAGACCGCGATCGACCTCGTCGACCTGATCGACTACGACCTGCTCGCCGGGGCCGAGCCGACGTGGCTCGTCGGCTACTCCGACCTGACGACCGTCCTGGTCCCGCTGACGACCCGCCTCGGCTGGGCGACGCTGCACGGCGACAACCTCGCGGACACGCCGTACGTCGTCCCGGACGGGCTGCTGCACTGGCTCGACCTCGCGAGCGGGACCGGACCGTTCACGCAGCGCGACTCCGGCCTCGTCGCCGACTGGTGGCGCTTCGCGGAGGACCCGCACGCCACCGCCTGGAAGCACGTCGGCACCGGTCGCTGGGAGGTCGAGGGCGGCGGCAGCCTCGACGTCTCCGGACGCCTCATCGGCGGGTGCGCCGAGACGATCGGCCACCTCGCCGGGACGTCGTACGGCGACGTGCGCGCGTGGGCGGAGTCGCTCGACGAGCCCACGATCCTGTACGTCGAGTCGTGCGAGGAGGACGCGGTGAACACCTGCCGCTACCTCCACTCGCTGCGGCTCGCGGGCTGGTTCGACCGGGCGGTGGCCGTTCTGGTCGGGCGGACCAACGCACCCGACCACCCCGACATCACCCAGCGCGGTGCGGTGCTCGACGCGCTCGGCCGGCTCGACCTGCCGATCGTGTGGGACCTCGAGATCGGGCACGTGCCGCCGCACCTGCCGCTGGTCAACGGCGCCCTCGCCCACGTCGTCGTCGACCGCGACACGCGCGAGATCACCCAGACGCTCGCCTGAGGCCGGCCGCACAGCGGGGGGTGGTCGCTGTCGGTGGTGCGTGGCAGGGTCGAGGACATGAGCGATGCGACTCCTGACCCGAAGGCACGCCTCACCCACGACGACATCCTCGCGGCCGGTCTCGACGACTGGCGCAAGGTGCTCAACCGGCTCAAGGCGCGCTTCCGCACCGGCGACTTCGCCACCGGCGTGGCGCTCGTCGACCGGATCGGCGCGGCCGCCGACGAGGCCAACCACCACCCCGACGTCCAGCTGACCTATCCCGAGGTGATCGTGACACTCAGCAGCCACGACGTCGGCGGCATCACCAGCCGCGACCTCGACCTCGCGCGCCGGATCAGCGGCTTCGCCGCCGAGCTCGGCGCCCATGCGGACACCTCCGGCCTGACCCAGCTCGAGCCGGGCCTCGACTCACCGGCCCCGCAGCATCTCGGTGCGTTCTACGCCGCGCTCCTGGGCGGCGAGGTGAACGACCAGGGCGAGCCGGTCGACCCCAGCGGCCAGGCGCCGGGTCTGTGGTTCCAGAAGGGCGAGCGCGGCGAGTCCGACCTGCCCGCCCAGGACCACGAGCAGCGCTGGCACTTCGACGTCTGGGTGCCGCACGACGAGGGGGAGCGCCGCCTCCAGGCCGTGCTCGACGCCGGCGGGCGGCTGGTCAGCGACGCCGAGGCGCCGTCGTTCTGGGTCGTCGAGGACGCCGACGGCAACCGGTCCTGCATCTGCACCCCGCTCGACCGCGGGTGACCAGGGTGAGCGACGACCCGCTGACGTACACCCAGGTCGCCGCCGAGGAGGGCCTCGGCGACTGGCGGATGATGTTCCAGACGCTGGAGACCCGGTTCGACACCGGTGACTTCGCGACCGGCCTCGCGCTCGTGGCGCGCATCGGCGAGGCCGCCGAGGAGCTCGGCCACCACCCCGAGCTCGACCTGCGGTTCAGCACGCTCCACGTGCGGCTGATCAGCCGCGACGTCTTCGGCGTCACCCGGCGCGACCTCGACCTCGCGCGTCGGATCAGTGCCCTCGCGGCCGAGGCGGGCGTGACGGCCGATCCGGGCGCCGTGGAGATCGTCGAGCTCGCCCTCGACACCACCGACCACGCCGAGGTGAAGCCGTTCTGGCGGACCGTGCTTGGCTACGACGACCACCCGCTCCACGACCGGGAGGTGCGCGACCTGACCGGCATCGGCCCGGCGATGTGGTTCCAGCACACCGACCCGCACGCGCCACCGGTGCAGCGGTTCCACCTCGACGTCCGGGTGCCTCCAGAGGTGGCCGGTCCGCGGATCGAGGCGGCCCTCGCGGCGGGCGGCACGCTCGTCAGCGACGAGCACGCGCCCGCGTTCACCGTGCTCGCCGACGCGCAGGGCAACAAGGCCTGCATCACCACCGGGCTCGGTCGCGACTGACCCGTGCGCGCCGCCACATGGCGAGACTCGCGTTCCAGATGTTGGGACGACTGTCACACTTGCTTGACGCCGGACCGCTCCGGCGACGACGGTTGTCGCATGCGCACCGAGATTCTTGTACGCACGCGACGCGTGAGCTGAGGTCACTCGACCGCACGCTCCCGCGTCACCCCTCGTCGCCCACCGGGCCGAGGGGCTTTTTTATGGGCTCACAGCTGTTGGGCAGGCACCGCACAAACGAACCAGGAAGTAGATCCATGAGCGAGCAGGTCACTGGAGCGCAGAGCCTCGTGACGTCCCTCGAGGCAGCCGGCGTCACCGACATCTTCGGCATCCCGGGCGGCGCGATCCTCCCGGCGTACGACCCCCTGATGGACTCCACCCGGATCCGCCACATCCTCGTCCGCCACGAGCAGGGCGCCGGCCACGCCGCGCAGGGGTACGCCGCCGCGACCGGCAAGGTGGGCGTCTGCATGGCGACCTCCGGCCCGGGCGCCACCAACCTGGTCACGCCGCTGGCCGACGCCCACATGGACTCGGTGCCGCTCGTCGCGGTCACCGGCCAGGTCGGCGCCGCGATGATCGGCACGGACGCCTTCCAGGAGGCTGACATCCGCGGCATCACGATGCCGGTGACCAAGCACAACTTCCTGGTGACCGACCCCGCCCAGATCCCGAGCACGATCGCCGAGGCCTTCCACATCGCCTCCACCGGTCGTCCGGGTCCGGTGCTCGTCGACGTCGCCAAGTCCGCGCTCCAGGCCCAGACGACGTTCGCGTGGCCCGCCGAGCTGCACCTGCCCGGCTACCGGCCTGTGACGACGCCGCACGCCAAGCAGATCAAGGAGGCCGTGCGCCTGATCCGCGACGCGAAGCGCCCGGTGCTCTACGTCGGCGGCGGCGTGATCCGCTCCGGCGCCTCGCGCGAGCTGGCCCAGCTGGCGGCGCTGACCGGCATCCCGGTCGTCACCACGCTGATGGCCCGGGGCGCGTTCCCCGACAGCCACCCGCAGCACCTCGGCATGCCGGGCATGCACGGCACCGTGGCCGCTGTCGCGGGCCTGCAGAAGAGCGACCTGATCATCAGCCTCGGCGCCCGCTTCGACGACCGCGTCACCGGCAACCTCGACTCCTTCGCCCCCAACGCGCTGGTCATCCACGCCGACATCGACCCGGCCGAGATCGGCAAGAACCGCCACGCCGACGTGCCGATCGTCGGCGACTGCAAGGAGGTCATCGCCCAGCTGGTGGCGCTCCTGCAGGCCGAGGGCGCTGACGGTGACTACGAGGCGTGGGTCGCATTCCTCGCCGGGACCAAGCAGAAGTACCCGCTCGGCTACGACACGCCCACCGACGGCTCGCTCGCCCCGCAGTACGTCCTCGAGCGGCTCGGCCAGATCGCCGGCCCCGACTCGATCTACGTCGCCGGCGTCGGCCAGCACCAGATGTGGGCCGCGCACTTCGTCGGCTACGAGAACCCGAAGACGTGGATCAACTCCGGCGGCCTCGGCACGATGGGCTTCTCGGTGCCGGCCGCGATGGGGGCGAAGGTCGGCATGCCCGACAGCACCGTGTGGGCGATCGACGGCGACGGCTGCTTCCAGATGACCAACCAGGAGCTGGCCACCTGCGCGATCAACGACATCCCGATCAAGGTCGCGATCATCAACAACGAGTCGCTCGGCATGGTGCGCCAGTGGCAGACGCTCTTCTACAACGAGCGTTACTCCAACACCGACCTGCACTCCAAGCGGATCCCCGACTTCGTCAAGCTCGCCGACGCCTACGGCTGCATCGGCCTGGCCTGCGAGACGCCCGACGACGTCGACGCCACCATCGAGAAGGCGATGGCGATCGACGACCAGCCCGTCGTGGTCGACTTCCGGGTCCACCGCGACGCGATGGTGTGGCCGATGGTCGCCGCCGGCACCAGCAACGACGAGATCAAGTACGCGCGCGACCTCGCGCCCCAGTTCGACGAGGACGACATCTGATGAGCAGCAAGCACACGCTTTCGGTCCTGGTCGAGAACAAGCCCGGTGTCCTCGCCCGGATCGCCGGTCTGTTCTCGCGCCGGGGCTTCAACATCGACAGCCTCGCCGTGGGTCCGACCGAGCACCCCGAGGTCTCCCGGATGACCATCGTGGTCAACGTCGACGAGTCCCCGCTCGAGCAGGTCACCAAGCAGCTCAACAAGCTCGTCGAGGTCATCAAGATCGTCGAGCTCGACGGTCCCGGCTCGGTCAACCGCGAGCTGCTGCTGGTCAAGGTCCGCGCCGACGCGACCACCCGCGGCGCGGTGCTCGACGCCGTCCAGCTGTTCCGGGCCAAGGTCGTCGACGTCTCGCCCGAGGCGGTGACGGTCCAGGCCGTCGGCAACGCCGACAAGCTCGCCGACCTGCTGCGGGTGCTCGAGCCCTTCGGCATCCGCGAGCTCGTGCAGTCCGGGATGGTCGCCATCGGTCGCGGCTCCCGGTCCATCAGCGAGCGGACCCAGCGCCCGGTCGCCGTACCCGCTCCCGTGTCCGCCATCCCTGTCGCTGGCTGACCAAGATCTCGATACGCCGCTCGTTCCTCGCGGCTACTCGATCACCTAGTGATTCACCCCAACATGAAGGAGAGCCCCCAGTGGCTGAGATGTTCTACGACGACGACGCCGACCTGAGCCTGATCCAGGGCAAGAACGTCGCGGTGATCGGCTACGGCAGCCAGGGCCACGCCCACGCCCTGTCCCTGCGCGACTCCGGCGTCGACGTCCGGATCGGCCTGCAGCCCGGCTCGAAGAGCCGCGACAAGGCCGAGGCCGAGGGCCTGCGCGTCCTCACCCCGCGCGAGGCCGCGGAGGAGTCCGACCTGATCGTGATCCTCGCGCCCGACCAGCACCAGCGCAAGCTCTACGCCGAGGAGATCGAGCCCGCGCTCACGCCCGGCGACACCCTCGTCTTCGGCCACGGCTTCAACATCCGCTTCGGCTACATCACCCCGCCCGAGGGCGTCGACGTCTTCATGGTCGCCCCCAAGGGCCCCGGCCACCTGGTGCGTCGCGAGTACGTCGACGGCCGCGGCGTCCCGGTGCTCGTGGCGGTGGAGAAGGACGAGTCCGGCAAGGCCTGGGACGTCGCCCTGTCCTACGCCAAGGCCATCGGTGGCCTGCGCGCCGGCGGCATCAAGACCACCTTCACCGAGGAGACCGAGACCGACCTGTTCGGTGAGCAGGCCGTGCTGTGCGGCGGCGCCTCGCAGCTGGTGATGTACGGCTTCGAGGTCCTCACCGAGGCCGGCTACCAGCCCGAGGTCGCCTACTTCGAGTGCCTCCACGAGCTCAAGCTCATCGTCGACCTGATGTACGAGGGCGGCATCGCCAAGCAGCGCTGGTCGGTCTCCGACACCGCGGAGTTCGGCGACTACGTCTCCGGCCCACGTGTCATCACGCCGGACGTGAAGAAGAACATGGAGGACGTGCTCGCCGACATCAAGAACGGCGCGTTCGCCGAGCGCTTCATCTCCGACATGGACAACGGATCGCCGGAGTTCACCGAGTTCCGCAAGGTGGGTGAGTCGCACCCGATCGAGCAGACCGGTCGCGAGCTGCGCAAGCTCATGGCGTGGGTGAAGTCGCACGACTCCGACTACACCGAGGGCACCTCCGCCCGCTGATCCGCCAGCTGTTCTGAGCGTCCTGCTCCCTCGGGGCACCCCGAGGGAGCAGGATGTGCCCCGTGACCCAGCGCCGTACTGACGTCGACGTCGTCCGGTTCCTGGCCCTGGTGTCGATGTACGTCGCCCACGTGGCGCCCGTGCCCGGGCCCGCCCACGTGCTCGAGCTCAGCGAGTACCTCACGATGCCGCTGTTCGCCGTGCTGATCGGCGTCGGTGCCCAGCTCGGCGCGCGGGGCGCACCCGGGCGCTGGTGGTGGTCGATGCTCGTGCGGGCCGCCGTGCTCGTCGGACTCGGGCTGGCCCTGGAGCGCGCCGGCTCGCAGGTCGTCATCGTGCTCGTCCACCTCGGCGTGCTCGTCGTGGTCGCCGGGCTCCTCGCCCGGCTGCCGAGCCTCGTCGTCGCAGCCGTCGGCGTCGCTGCGGTCGTCGTCGGCGAGCTCTTCCTGGGCGACGCCGGTACCTACTTCGTGGGGGACGGCTGGACCGACGACCTCAGGCGGTTCCTGTGGGTGGGCGGTCCCTACCGCCTGCTGACCATGGTCCTCTTCGCGGCCGTCGGCATCGTGCTGGCCCGGTGGTGGGTGACGGGAGAGCGGCGACGCTCGATCCTGCTGCCCGGCGCGGTCGGCGCGGTCCTTCTCGTGCCCGCCGCTGTGATGCTCGCCGCCGAGCAGGCCGGCCGGATCGACCTCGTGCCCTACTCGGGCACCCTCCAGGAGACGGTGCTCGACACCCTCCTCGCAGCCGGCGTCCTCGGCGTCGGACTCGCGCTGGGCCGTCTTCTGGAACGGGTCCGGCCTCTGGTCGGCCTGCTCGCGACGGCCGGCGCGATGACCCTCACGCTCTACGTGCTGCAGGTCCTCTGGCTCGCGTACGACGTCCGCGTGCTGCACCCCGGCGCCCGGGACGACTCGTGGACGAACCTGGGCGTGCTGGTGGCCGGCTCGCTCGTCATCGCCGCGGCGTGGCCCGTCGTCGTACGACGTGAGCCGTGGCGTCGCGGGCCGCTCGAGGGCGTCGTCGCAGGGGTCACCTGTCTCGTTCCGGGAGCCCGTCATTAGGGTTGCCTAACCTTAGGTGTAGCCTGCTCGACTGTGCTGGCGAACTACCTGATCGGGTTGCGCGAGGGGCTGGAGGCAGCCCTGGTCGTGAGCATCCTGGTCGCCTACCTGGTCAAGACCGACCGACGACACCTGCTGCCGCGCGTGTGGGCCGGTGTCGTGCTCGCCGTCGGCGTCAGCCTGGCCTTCGGCGCGGTGCTCACCTTCGGTCCGCGCGGGCTGACGTTCGAGGCGCAGGAGCTGATCGGCGGCGGGCTCTCGATCATCGCCGTCGGCTTCGTGACCTGGATGATCTTCTGGATGGCGCGCGCCGCGCGGGGCTTGAGTGGAGAGCTGCGGGGGCAGATCGACGCTGCCGCCGAGGGCAGCCGCTGGTCGCTGGTGGTCGTCGCGGTGCTCGCCGTCGGCCGCGAGGGGCTGGAGACCGCGCTGTTCCTCTGGGCGGCGACCCAGGCCGGCACCCGCGAGACGGTCGGCACCGCCACTCCGACGTGGGAGCCGCTGCTCGGTGCCGCCCTCGGCATCCTGACCGCGGTCGCGCTCGGCTACCTGATCTACCGCGGCGCGATCTCGATCAACCTGTCCCGCTTCTTCACGTGGACGGGCGCGTTCCTCATCCTCGTCGCCGCGGGTGTCCTGGCCTACGGCGTGCACGACCTCCAGGAGGCCCGATTCCTGCCCGGCCTCCACGACCTGGCCTTCGACGTCTCCGACACGGTCGACCTGAACA
Source organism: Nocardioides sp. BE266 (assembly GCF_031457855.1). NCBI lineage: Bacteria > Bacillati > Actinomycetota > Actinomycetes > Propionibacteriales > Nocardioidaceae > Nocardioides > Nocardioides sp. BE266. Next base: position 18,568 of record NZ_JAURTI010000004.1, read on the forward strand.
CCTGGTACGGCGCCGTGCTCAAGGGGATCTTCAACTTCTCGCCGGCGACCACCAAGCTCGAGGCCGCCGCCTGGCTGCTCTACGCCGTCCCGGTGATGGCCCTGTTCTTCGTCGGCGCCCGCCGACGCTCCACCACCCCGGCCGCGCCGTCGCGCGCGGCCGCCTGAGAAAGAAGCACCTGCCCATGCGTACGTCCCTCGTGGTGACCGCCCTGATCACCCTCCCTCTCCTCGCGGCCTGCACGGAGAACGCCGACCCTAGCGGCTCGGGCGCGGCGGCCGACCCCCGCGCGCTGAGCGTCGACTCGTCCGCCGACGCCTGCACGCTGTCCGCGACCGAGGCGCCGGCCGGCACGCTGACCTTCGACGTCACCAACTCCGGCGACCAGGTCACCGAGTTCTACCTGCTCGGCGAGGACGGTCTCCGGATCGTCGCCGAGGTCGAGAACGTCGGGCCGAGCATCAGCCGCGCGCTGACCGTCAACGCCCCGGCCGGGTCCTACGTCACCGCGTGCAAGCCGGGCATGACCGGCGAGGGCATCCGCGCCGACTTCACGGTCACCGCGTCCGACGAGGACGTCGCGGTCAGCGAGGACGAGGCGCAGCTCGTCGAGGACGCGCAGACCAACTACGCCGCCTACGTCGAGGACCAGTCGGCCCAGCTGCTGGAGAAGACCCGGCAGTTCGTCGAGCTCTACGAGGCCGGCGACGACGACCAGGCCCGCGCCCTCTACCCGGTCGCCCGCACCCACTGGGAGCGCATCGAGACCGTCGCGGAGTCCTTCGGCGACCTCGACCCGATGATGGACGCCCGCGAGGCCGACCTCGAGCCCGGTCAGAAGTGGACCGGCTGGCACCTCATCGAGAAGGACCTCTGGCCGCAGCGCGCGAAGGGCTACGCGCCTCTGACCGACAAGCAGCGCGCCACCTACGCCGACGACCTGCTCGCCAACACCGAGGAGCTCGATTCCCGCGTGCAGGAGCTGACCTACACCGTCGACGCGATCGCCAACGGCTCGCGCGGCCTGCTCGAGGAGGTCGCGACCGGCAAGGTCACCGGCGAGGAGGAGTACTGGTCGCGCACCGACCTGTGGGACTTCCAGGCCAACGTCGACGGCGCCCGCGTGGGCTTCGAGGGCGTCCAGCCGATCCTCGAGGAGAAGGACCCCGACCTCGCCGACCAGCTCACGACCCGCTTCGACGAGCTCCAGACGCTGCTCGACGCGCAGCGCGACGGCGACGGCTTCGTCTCCTACGACGCGCTCTCCCCGGCCGAGGTCAAGGACTTCTCCGACTCCGTGAACGCGCTCTCCGAGCCGCTCTCGCGCCTCACCGCGGCGGTCCTGTCCTGACCGAGCAGCCGGCGGCCCGCACGGGCGGACGACTCAGCAGGCGCGGGCTGCTGGGTGGTGGCGCCGCGGTCGCGGGCGTGGCCGGCGCCTTCGCCGCAGGTCGTACGACGGCGCACGCCGGCGACGGTGAGGCGGCCCTGTCCTCGGGCGGGCGGGCGACGTCGTACGGCTTCCGGGGTGCGCACCAGGCCGGCATCACCACGCCGGCCCAGGACCGGCTGCACTTCGCGGCCTTCGACGTGGTCACCGACTCCCGCGACGAGCTCGTCGACCTGCTCCAGCGCTGGACGCTGGCCGCCGAGCAGATGACCGCCGGCGACCCGGCGGGCAACGGCGCGGTCGGCGGGGACACCCACCTCCCGCCCGACGACACCGGCGAGGCGCTCGGCTTGCCGGCGAGCGGCCTGACGATCACGTTCGGCTTCGGGCCGTCGCTGTTCCGCGACGCCAACGGCAAGGACCGCTTCGGCATCGCCGACCGGCAACCGGAGGCGTTGCGCGACCTGCCGCACTTCCCGGGCGACGTGCTCGACCCGGCCCGCTCGGGTGGCGACCTGTGCATCCAGGCGTGCGCCGACGACCCGCAGGTCGCCGTGCACGCGATCCGCAACCTGGCCCGGATCGGCTTCGGCACCGTCTCCGTGCGGTGGTCGCAGCTCGGCTTCGGCCGCACCTCGACCACCTCGACCAGCCAGTCCACCCCGCGCAACCTCTTCGGCTTCAAGGACGGCACGGCCAACGTCAAGGCGGAGGAGACCGCCGCGCTCGACGAGCACGTGTGGGTCGGGTCGGACGACGATGCCGCTGCCTCCTGGCTCGCCGGTGGCTCCTACCTGGTGGCCCGGCGGATCAACATGACGATCGAGGTGTGGGACCGCCAGCCGCTGGGTGACCAGGAGATGTTCGTCGGCCGGACCAAGGACACCGGCGCCCCGCTGTCGGGTGGCGAGGAGTTCACCGAGCCCGACTTCGACATGCCCGGCAGCAACGACCAGCCGGTCATCCCGGTCGACGCGCACGTGCGGGTCGTCCACCCCGACCAGCACGGCGGCGCCCGGATGCTGCGCCGCGGCTACAACTTCGTGGACGGGTCGAACTCCGTCGGCGGTCTCGACGCCGGGCTGTTCTTCATCGCCTACGTCCGCGACCCCGAGACGCACTTCATCCCGCTCCAGCTCGCGATGTCGAAGACCGACGCCCTGGTCGAGTACCTGAAGTTCACCGGCTCGGCGCTCTTCGCCGCGCCCCCCGGCGTGCAGCCGGGGGAGCACGTCGGCCAGGCCCTGTTCGCCTGATCCGCCCGGCCCTAGAGTCGGACGGCGCGCACCTTCACCGGCAACGCGCTGGTCCGCGAGAACTGGGCGGCCGTCCTCGCGGGCGTGCCCGACTTCCGTGCCGAGCTGCTGGCGCACGCGGTCGCCGGCGACGACGAGTGGGGCGAGGTCGACTGGTCCGGGCGGCATGTCGACGGATCGGCGTTCGCGATGCGGGGCGTCATAATCGTGACCGTGCGTGACGGCCGCGTCGCGGCTGCCCGGCTGTACGTCGAGCCGGTCGAGGCCGACGGCGAGACCATCGAGGCCGCGATCGACTCCCTCTACCGACCGCCTCGCTGAGCGGCGCGGTGCTTCCACCGGGCCGCAGGGTGCGCGACGATGCGGACATGAGTGAGACAGCGACCTCCGGCTCGGGCCTCGAGCAGACCCGCCGGCTCGGCGTCGAGACGACCGGCATCGAGATCATCGAGGAGTCCGAGCGCACCGCGCAGCCCAAGGACCTGTTCTGGCCGTGGTTCGCGGCCAACGTGTCGGTCTTCGGCCTGAGCTACGCCTCGTTCGTCCTGTACTTCGGCATCTCGTTCTGGCAGGGCGTCCTGGTGTCGGTGATCGGCATCGTGGTGTCGTTCCTGCTCTGCGGGATCATCGCGATCGCCGGCAAGCGCGGCTCCGCGCCGACGATGATCCTCAGCCGGGCCGCCTTCGGCGTGACCGGCCAGAAGGTGCCGGGCGTGATCTCGTGGCTGGTGTCGATCGGCTGGGAGACCTTCCTCGCGATCCTCGCCGTGCTGGCCACCTCGACGATCTTCACGAGGCTCGGGTGGGGCGGTGGCACGGGCACCAAGGTGGTCGCCGCTGTCGTCGTGGCCGCCCTCATCGTCAGCGCGAGCGTCGCCGGCTACCACATCATCATGCGGATGCAGTCCGTGCTGACGTGGGTCACCGGCATCGTGACCGTGCTCTACATGGCGCTGACCCTCGACGACATCAACTGGTCCGCCGTCCAGGACATCCCGGCCGGCTCGACCCAGGCGGTGATCGGCGCGCTCGTCATGGTGATGACCGGCTTCGGCCTCGGCTGGATCAACATCGCGGCCGACTGGTCGCGCTACCAGCAGCGCACCGCCTCCGGCCCGTCGATCGTCGCTTGGAACACCTTCGGCGGCGCCCTCGCGCCGGTCGTGCTGGTGCTGTTCGGGCTGGCGCTGGCCGGCTCGTCGAGCGACATCCTCGACGGCGTCGCCGGCGACCCGATCGGCACGCTCGCGACCCTGCTGCCGACGTGGTGCCTGATCCCGTTCCTGCTGGCCGCGATCCTCTCGCTGGTCAGCGGAGCGGTGCTCGGCATCTACTCCTCGGGCCTGACCCTGCTCTCGCTGGGCGTGCGGCTCAAGCGTCCGCAGGCCGCCGGGGTCGACGGGGTGATCCTCACGCTCGGCACGATCTACGTGGTCTTCTTCGCCGACAACTTCATCAACCCGTTCCAGAGCTTCCTCATCACGCTCGGCGTACCCCTCGCCGCGTGGGCCGGCATCATGATCGCCGACCTGGCCCTGCGCCGTCGCGACTACGACGAGGAGGCCCTGTTCGACGCCTCCGGCCGCTACGGAGCCTTCGACTGGACCTCGATCGGCACGATGATCGTCGCCTCGATCGTCGGCTGGGGACTGGTGATCAACACGTTCTCCGACGACGCCTCGTGGAACAACTGGCAGGGCTACCTCCTTGGCCCGCTCGGCCTCGGCGGCAAGGACGGCGCCTGGGCCTTCGCCAACCTCGGCGTGCTCTTCGCGCTCCTGATCGGCCTCGTCGGCGGATACCTCCTCCGGCGTCGTACGGTCCAGCGCCAGGAGGCCTGACCACCCGCACTGGCCCTTGAGTCTCTGGGCGACTCAAGGGCTAGCGCGGCGCTTGTCTGCCCGCCGTACGCCTTGAGTCTCTGAGCGACTCAAGGGCTAGTGCGGGCCTTGTCCGCCGGCCGTACGCCTTGAGTCTCTGGGCGACTCAAGGGCGAGGGCGCGCCCCCGCCACGCCCGGGATGCGCCTTGAGTCTCCGAGAGACTCAACGCACAGCGTCGCGGGGAACACGCAGGTCAGGGGCGGTGTTGGGGGAGTCGTGAAGATCGAGATCTGGTCCGACGTCGTCTGTCCCTGGTGCTACATCGGCAAGCGCCGCATCGAGAACGCGCTGGCTGAGTTCGGCCACGCCGACGAGGTGGAGGTGCACTGGCGCTCCTTCCAGCTCGACCCGGGCGCGCCGACCGAGCCCACCGAGAAGACCTCGGTGATGCTGGCGCGGAAGTACGGCCAGTCGGCCGCCGGCGCCCAGCAGATGCAGGACCGCGTCGAGGCCGTCGCGGCCGAGGAGGGGCTGATCTACCGCCTCTCGGAGACGCTGCACCTCAACACCGTCGACGCCCACCGCGTCATCCACTTCGCCCACGAGCAGGGCGGCCATGAGCTGCAGGGCCGGGTCAAGGAGGCGCTGCTCGAGGCGTACTTCACCGACGCCCGCAACCTCGCCGACCACGCCGTGCTCCGCGAGGTGGCCGTCGCCGCCGGTCTCGACGCCGCTCGCGTCGACGAGGTCCTCGGCTCCCGCGAGTTCGAGAACGACGTGCACGCCGACATCGAGCAGGCGCAGGCCTACGGCGCCACGGGTGTGCCGTTCTTCGTCATCGACCAGAAGTACGGCGTCTCCGGCGCGCAGCCGACCGAGGTCTTCACCCAGGTTCTCGAGCGCGCCTGGTCGGAGTCGCACCCGCAGATCGAGGTGCTGGCGACCGGCGAGGAGTGCGGGCCCGACGGCTGCGCCATCTAGCCCCGGCGCCATCTAGCCCTGCGCCTTCTCCCCACGTGCGGCCTTCTCGGCCGTGGTCTCGACCCGCGTCGCGCGGGTCTCGGGCCGCTTGGCGAGCACGATCCAGGTGAGGATCAGCTTCTGCGCCGAGGGCGACCAGGATTCCCAGTGCTCGCGCGAGCCCGGGTGGCGCTCGAACGCGGCGGCGAGGTCGTCGGGCACGACGAGGTCCTCGACGTCGTCCATCAACGTCCACATGCCCGTGTCCTTGGCGACCGCGATGGCCGCGGCGCCCGCCGGCTCCATCAGGCCGGCCTCCTCCAGGCGCGCGACCCGGCCCTTGTTGATCCGGGTCCACATGCTCGAGGCGCGGCGGGGGGAGAACCACTGCATCGAGCGCAGGTCGTCCACGGGCTTCACCGTCGAGTCGACCCAGCCGTAGCGCAGCGCCTCGACCACGGCCTCCTCGTAGGAGAACGCCCGCTCGGCGGCCTTGCGCGGGCTGACCAGCCAGACGCCCTGCGGCTGCGTGTGGTGCTCGCGCAGCCACGCGCTCCACTCCTCGACCGTGGCCGGCTCGAGCAGCTCGGCGTCGTCCATCGCTCCCATGGCGGCATCCTAGGAGCGACAACCGACACCAGAGGGAGCCGAACTCTGGGACGTCTCCCGGCCGCACCCGACCCGCGGGTAGTGTGGTCCGGGCACAGCGTCGTGCAGTCCCGCACCCACCCTTGAACCACCACGAGGACCCGCTGTGAGCGCACCCGTCAAGCCCGTCGTACTCATCGCCGAAGAGCTGAGCCCCGCCACCATCGAGGCGCTGGGCCCGGACTTCGAGATCCGCACCTGCAACGGTGCCGACCGCGCCGAGCTGATCCCGGCGATCGCCGACGTCGACGCGATCCTGGTCCGCTCGGCCACCAAGGTCGACGCCGAGGCACTCGCCGCCGCCAACCGCCTCAAGGTCGTCGCCCGTGCCGGCGTCGGCCTCGACAACGTCGACGTGAAGGCCGCGACCCAGGCCGGCGTCATGGTCGTGAACGCCCCGACCTCCAACATCGTCAGCGCCGCCGAGCTGGCCGTCGCCCTCATGCTCGCCGCGGCCCGCCACATCAGCCCGGCACACGCCGCGCTGCGCAACGGCGAGTGGAAGCGCTCGAAGTACACCGGCATCGAGCTCTACGAGAAGACCGTCGGCATCGTCGGCCTCGGCCGCATCGGCGTCCTCGTCGCGCAGCGGCTCAGCGCGTTCGGCATGAAGGTCATCGCCTACGACCCGTACGTCCAGGCCGGCCGCGCCGCGCAGATGGGCGTGCGCCTCGTCGACCTCGACACCCTGCTCGCCGAGTCCGACTTCATGAGCGTGCACCTGCCCAAGACGCCCGAGACCGTCGGCCTGATCGGTGCCGACCAGCTCGCCGCGGCCAAGCAGAGCCTGGTGCTCGTCAACGCCGCCCGCGGCGGCATCGTCGACGAGGCCGCCCTCTTCGACGCCCTCAAGACCGGCCAGATCGCCGCCGCCGGTCTCGACGTCTTCGCCAGCGAGCCCTGCACCGACAGCCCGCTCTTCGAGCTCGAGAACGTCGTCGCCACCCCGCACCTCGGCGCCTCGACCGACGAGGCGCAGGAGAAGGCCGGCATCGCGGTCGCCCGGTCCGTGCGGCTCGCGCTCAGCGGTGAGCTCGTGCCCGACGCGGTCAACGTGCAGGGCGGCGTGATCGCGGAGGACGTACGTCCCGGCATCCCGCTGACCGAGAAGCTCGGCCGCGTCTTCACCGCCCTCGCCGGCGAGGTCGCCCAGCAGCTCGACGTCGAGGTCCGCGGCGAGATCACGGAGTTCGACGTCAAGGTCCTCGAGCTGGCCGCCCTCAAGGGCATCTTCGCCGACATCGTCGAGGAGCAGGTGTCCTACGTGAACGCCCCGCTGCTCGCGGCCGAGCGCGGCACGGAGGTACGCCTGGTGACCGAGGCCGAGAGCCCCGACCACCGCAACCTGATCACCATCCGCGGCACCCTCGCGGACGGCACCCAGGTGTCGGTCAGCGGCACGCTCGTCGGCATCGGGCAGAAGGAGCGGCTCGTCGAGGTCAACGGCTTCGACGTCGACCTCGAGCCCACCACCCACCTGGCCTTCCTCACCTACGAGGACCGGCCGGGCATGGTCGGCACCGTCGGCGGGATCCTCGGCGACGCGGCGGTCAACATCGCCGGCATGCAGGTCTCGCGGCAGGACAAGGGCGGAGCGGCGCTCGTCGCGCTGAGCGTCGACTCGGCAATCCCGGCCGCCACGCTCGCGGAGATCGAGGAGGCCATCAAGGCAGCCTCGGTGCGCGCGGTCGACCTCTCCTGAGGACAGGGGTCACGGAGGTCCCTCCGGAACGCGGGCTGGTCCAGACGTAGGTCACGATCTGGTAACGATGGCACCATTTTGCCTGCGCCCGCGTTCCCTGTGAGGCAGCGCACGGAACAGGATCCGTTCGGGTCCGCGCAACCGCGAGGGCCGCCCCGCCTTGTGCAGGGATCGACTCGGGCCACACGAAATTCGCGTTCCTGGGCGTCCTGCCGAAAGATTTCCGAGGGAACTCCGTGACTCACCACCCCCGCAAGGCTCGGCGCCTTGCTGTGGCGGCGGCTGTCGGCGGCCTGCTGATCGCAGGCTCTGCCGTGGCCGCCCCGAGCATCGCGCAATCGCCGAAGAAGCCGACGTACAAGCAAGCGACCACCGCCCCGTTCGACGACCAGGCCACCGAGCGCCCCGGCGCCGGCCACGAGCCCGAGCACCCCCTGGCCATCGCGCACAAGCGCGACGAGCAGCTGGCGGCCGCCCTCGAGCGCAAGGCCGAGGGCAAGAACCCGTTCCGCGCGGGCCGCCACGGCCGCAACCAGGAGGTGCCGCTCGAGCGCGAGGGCACCGACCGGATCTTCGTGGTGCTCGCCGAGTTCGGCAACCAGCGCTACGAGACCGCCACCGACAAGCGCTTCGTCGACCCGCCGAACAACGGGTTCCCGCTGCCCGACCCGCAGCCGCAGACCTTCGACGGCCCGCTCCACAACCAGATCCCCGAGCCCGACCGGGCCACGGACAACACCACGATCTGGCAGGACGACTTCAACCGCGAGCACTACGAGGACATGTACTTCAACCGCATGGCGAAGTACTACGAGCGGCAGTCCTCGGGTCGCTACTCGGTCGAGGGCGACGTCACCGAGTGGGTGAAGGTCCCCTACAACGAGGCCCTCTACGGCCGCGGCTTCTGCGGCGTCCCGCCGGGCTCGCCGGTCACCACCTGCGCCTCGACCAAGGCGCTGATCCGCGACGCGCTCGCGGTGTGGGTCCAGGACCAGCTCGACGCCGGCCAGACGATGGCCCAGATCACCGACTACCTGAAGACGTTCGACCTCCAGGACCGGTACGACATCGACGGTGACGGCAACTTCCAGGAGCCCGACGGCTTCATCGACCACTTCCAGATCGTCCACGCGGGCGGCGACGAGGCGGCCGGTGACCCGGTCTACGGCTCGGACGCCATCTGGAGCCACCGCTGGTACTCCAACCTGCAGGCCGGCGGCCCCGGTGGCCTCACCGGCGTCAACATCGGCTCCAACGGCGGTGCCTACGGCCTCGGTGCCAGCGCCACCAACCCAGTGCCGAACAACCCGACCGGCGTGTGGGTCGGTGACTACACCATCCAGCCCGAGAACGGCGGCCTCGGCGTCTTCGCGCACGAGTTCGGCCACGACCTCGGCCTGCCCGACCTCTACGACACCTCCGGCAACACCGGTGGTGCGGAGAACTCCACCGCCTTCTGGAGCCTGATGTCCTCGGGCGCCAACATCGGCGACGGCGGCGACACCATCGGCGACGCCCCGACCGACCTCGGCGCGTGGGAGCTGTTCCAGCTCGGCTGGCTCGACCAGCAGGGCGACAAGGGGCCGTTCTACAGCGTGGTCCAGCCCGGCCAGAAGGCGACCGAGAAGCTCGGTGCCAACGTCCCGGCGACCAAGAACGCCAACCAGGCGGTCATCGCCGTGCTGCCGGACAAGGAAGTGCCACTCGAGCTCGGGGCCCCAGCAGCAGGCTCGGGCGCGAGGTACTTCTGGTCCAACCAGGGCAACGACCTCAACACCACGATGACCAAGACCGGTGTGACCGGCACGGCGCTGACGGCCAAGGTCAACTACCAGATCGAGGAGGAGTGGGACTACGCGTTCCTCGAGGCCTCGAGCGACGGTGGTACGACGTGGACCCCGGTCATGACGAACCTGTCCGACTCGGCCAACCACGCCGGCCACAACCAGAGCGGCTTCAACACCAGTGGCGCCGGCCTGACCGGCGGCACCGCTGGCTGGGTCCCGCTCACGGCGACCCTGCCGGCCGGCACCACCGCGGTCCGCTTCCGCTACCAGACGGACGGGGCGGCGGTGGAGAGCGGCTTCCGGGTCGACGACATCGCGATCGGCGGCACCGCCATCGGCACCGCCGAGACCGACTCCGAGGGCTGGGTCCTCGACGGGTTCCGCACCACGACAGGCTCGGAGGTGGAGACGTTCTTCAACGCCTACATCGCCGAGAACCGCCAGTACGACGGCTACGACACGTCGCTGGAGACGGCGTACAACTTCGGCTTCCTGCCGGCGTCGCCCGACAAGGTGGAGACCTACCCCTACCAGGACGGCATGCTCGTCACCTACTGGGACTCGTCCCAGAGCGACAACAACGTGGGCGACCACCCCGGTGAGGGCCTGATCCTGCCGGTCGACGCGCATCCCAGCTTCAGCCACTGGGGCGACGGCACCCTGATGCGGCCGCGCATCCTGTCCTACGACTCGACCTTCGGGCTCGAGAAGACGGACTCGATCACGCTGCACCTGGGTGGCGTGGCCGCACGCATCCGCAGCCAGAAGGCGGTGCCGACGTTCGACGACACCCTCAACTGGTGGTTCAACCGCGACGAGCACGCCGTGACCGGTGCTCACGTCGGCCGCTACCAGCCCGGCTGGTACGGCGTGAACGTGCCGAAGACGGGCACCCTCATCCGGGTGCTCGACGACAACCGTGGAGTTCTCAAGATCAGGGTGGAGCCGAAGAAGGTCCGCTGATCACGCACCACCTCGCACGAGCCCGTCCCCGCAGCCAGCGGGGGCGGGCTCGTCCCGTGTGGAGGTCAGGCGACCAGGACGCGGCTCGGCCGGCCCGGTAGCGGTCCGCCGTGCGCGGCGACGACCTCCCACGCGGCCGCGAGGCGTCGGGTCGCCTCGACCAGCTGCTCGGGATCGGCGGTCCACGGGATCCGGACGAACCGGTCGAGGCCGCCCTCGACGGCGAAGACCGGTCCCGGCGCGACCACGACGCCACGCCGCGATGCCTCCTCCGTGAGCGCGGTGCCGAGCGGGGCGGGGAGCTCGCACCACAGCGCGAGCCCGCCGTCGGGCACCCGGAACCCCCAGTCGGGGAGGCTCTGCGCGACGGCCTCGACGAGCGCGTCGCGCCCGGCGACCAGCCGCGCGCGGTGGACGGGCAGCACCTCGTCGGCGCGCTCCATCAGGTCGGCCAGCACCAGCTGCTCGTAGACCGGGGCGCCGAGGTCGAGCCCGATCCGCGCCTGGAGCAGGCGGTCCATCTCGGACAGGGGAGCGCGCACCCAGCCCAGCCGCAGGCCGCCCCAGTACGACTTGCTGGCGCTGCCGATCGTGATCGTGTCCGGGGCGTGGAAGGCCAGCGGCTTCGGCATGTCGTCGGCCAGCCCGGGGCGCAGCGCGAGCGCCTGGTGGGCCTCGTCGGCCACCGCGACCGTGCGGGTGCGGGCCAGCGCGGAGGCGAGCTCGGCGCGCTGGGCGTCGGACATCAGGTGGCCGGTCGGGTTCTGGAAGTCGGGGATCAGGTACGCCAGTCGCGGCGAGGTCTGCCGCAGCGTCGCGGCGAGGGCGTCGAGGTCCCAGCCGTCGGGGTCGACGGTCGCGGGCACGAGCCGGGCACCGGCGTGCCGGACGGCCTGGGTGGCGTTGGGGTAGGTCGGTGACTCGACGACGACGCGCTCGCCGGGCGCCGTGAACGCCTGCGCCACGATGGACGCCGCGGCGAGCGCGCCGGCCGTCACCATGATCTGCTCCGGCACGGTCGGCACCCCGCGGACGTCGTACGCCGCCGCGATCCGCGCCTGGAGCACCGGCACGCCGAGCGGGAAGTAGCCGGGACCGCCGAGGTAGGCGGGCAGCTCGTCGGTGGCGCGCTGGTAGGCCTCGACCAGGCCCGGGGGAGCGGAGTGCGCGGCGCAGTTGAGGTCGATGACGTCGTCACCGCCCGGCCCGGGCATCAGCGCCCGGTCGTGGGCGCGGCGGCGGCCACCCGGCACCCGCGTGAACGTGCCCGACCCGCGTCGCGCCTCGGCGTACCCGCTCTCGCGGAGCACGTCGTAGGCGCGGGTCACGGTGGCGCGCGAGACGTCGAGTGCGGTGGTCAGCTCACGCTCGCTCGGCAGGCGCACGTCGAGGCCGATGCGGCCGTCGCCGATCAGCACCCGGAGGCTCTCGGCCAGGCCGACGTAGGCCGGGGAGCGGTGAAAATCGCCCACCAGAGTGGCTACGCGCTGGGCACTGATCAGGCGGCTCATGCAGGCCACTGTTCCACGATTGGCTATGTTCGACAAGGCCAATCAGGCGCACACTGGTGCCCATGACCAGCACCGTCTCCGCCGGCAGCACGGCTCCCCGTGGCGTCCTCGTCGACCTCGGCCCGGTCGCCCAGCTCCGCGCCGGGCGGCTGGCCCGCCGGCTCCCGCAGCTCTACGTCGGCCTGTTCCTGTACGGCGTCTCGCTCGCGCTGATGGTGCGCGGCTCGCTGGGCCTCGCGCCGTGGGACGTGCTGCACTCCGGCTTCATCCGCCACGTGCCGATGACGCTCGGCCAAGCCGTCGTGCTGTTCAGCTTCGTGGTCCTCGTGCTGTGGATCCCGCTGAAGGAGATGCCGGGCCTCGGCACGATCAGCAACGCGCTGGTCGTCGGCTTCTCGGCCGACGCGACCCTGGCCGTGCTGACGGAGCCCGACGCGATGGGGGCGCGGATCGCCCTGATGGTCGGGGGTGTGGTGCTCTGCGGGCTGGCCAGCGCCCTCTACATCGGCGCACAGCTCGGTCGCGGCCCGCGTGACGGCCTGATGACCGGCCTGGCCCGGCGCACCGGCCTCTCGCTGCGCCTCGTGCGCACCGGCCTCGAGGTCACCGTGGTCGTGATCGGCCTGCTCCTCGGCGGCGTGCTCGGCATCGGCACGGTCTTCTACGCCCTCGCCATCGGTCCGCTGACCCAGCTGATGCTGCCCTGGTTCACCGTCGACGTGCTGGCGCCCGCCGCGGAGTAGCGGCCACTCAGCGGCGGGTGGCGATCACGGCGGACGCGTCGGTCGCGACCATCACCTCGACGGCGGTGAATCGCTCGTCGGTGAGCCACTGCTCGCGCAGGGTGTCGACCCGGCCGTAGGTGATCGGCGGCCACGACTCGCACGGCGCGAAGTCGTCGAGCACGACGATGCCGCCCGGCTCGACGAGGTCGATGACCTGGTCGACGCCGACCTCCGACGGGCTGCCGGAGTCGAGGAAGAGCAGCGAGAACGGGCCGTGCTCGCGCAGCACGCTCCAGTCGGCCGCGAGCACCTCCACCTTCGCGTCGTCGACGAAGATCTGCTGGGCCGCGCCGGCGAGGGACTCGTCGAGCTCGGCGGTCAGGATCCGCGCCCCGTTGCGTACGCCGCTGCGCAGCCACGCGGTGCCGACGCCACACCCGGTGCCGAACTCGGCCATCGTGCCGCCGCGGGTGGCGGCCAGGGTCGCGAGCAGGCGACCGGTCTCGTTGCGGCAGAACGCGACGTAGCCGGCCTGGCGGCACACGTCGAAGGCGCGCGAGACGACGTCGGGAAGATCCGGAGGGGCAGACATGAGGCCGCCGAGTCTGTCACCCCACGCGGCAAATCCCAGGGACCGGGCCGACATCTCACGATCTGACACGGTTCGCCAAACCAGGTGCGCGCGACCCGCGGACGGTCGTACAGTCGACTCACCATGCGGACGTTCTTCGTACTTATCGATCGCCGCGGCGAGGCCTGACAGAGAGGCCACCTCGTCGCGGTGTTCGGCGTTGACGAGGTTCCGCCCCCGGCCTTTCGACAGAGATTCCTCTCTGAGTTCGAAGCCGTCGACTCCATGGCGGGTCCACGCAGTTCCTGCGCGATCCGCACACTCGTCGGCCGGCCGCCGGGCCCCGGGCGATCCCCGGACACCCCGCATCCCTCACCCGCCGTGGTGTCGGTGGCTTCGGACCCGCTTCGAGGAGTCATCCGATCCCGCACACAGGAGTGAGACCGATGTACGACATGTATCCCGACTCGTGGGGCCCCGCGGCCCACGACCCCGAGAACGCCCGCAGCGCCGAGAACACCGCAGTCGCCGTCCAGACCGCGCTTGACCTGCGAGACGGCGGCGGCGAGCGCCCGGACGACAACTAGCCTCGCCGCATGCCCGACACCCAGCAGCCCGCGTCCGCACCGGCCACCTCCTCGGCCCAGGGGAGCCAGACCCTCGCCGTCATCCCCGGCGACGGGATCGGCCCCGAGGTGACCGCCGAGGCCCTCAAGGTCCTCGAGGTCGCCTCACCGGTGAAGTTCGAGTCGACGCGCTACGACCTCGGCGCCGAGCGCTACCTCGCGACCGGCGAGGTGCTGCCCGACTCGGTGCTCGCGGAGATCCGCGGGCACGACGCGATCCTGCTGGGAGCGGTCGGCGGCAAGCCGAACGACCCGAACCTGCCGCCCGGCATCCTCGAGCGCGGCCTGCTGCTCAGGCTCCGGTTCGAGCTCGACCACTACGTCAACCTGCGCCCGTCGCGCCTCTTCCCGGGCGCCGCCTCACCCCTGGCGGAGCCCGGCGACATCGACTTCGTGGTGGTCCGCGAGGGCACCGAAGGCCCCTACACGGGCAACGGCGGCGCGCTGCGCGTCGGCACGCCCGCGGAGGTCGCCACCGAGGTCTCCGTGAACACGGCGTACGGCGTCGAGCGCGTCGTGCGCGACGCCTTCGCCCGCGCGCAGAAGCGACCGCGCCAGAAGCTGACCCTGGTCCACAAGACCAACGTCCTGGTCAACGCCGGCTCGCTGTGGTGGCGGCTCTTCGAGAAGGTCGGCGCGGAGTTTCCCGACGTCACGACCGACTACATGCACATCGACGCGGCCATGATCTTCATGTCCACCGACCCCGCCCGCTTCGACGTGATCGTCACCGACAACCTCTTCGGCGACATCATCACCGACCTCGCCGCCGCCATCACCGGTGGCATCGGGCTGGCCGCCTCCGGCAACGTGAACCCGGACCGGACGGCGCCCTCCATGTTCGAGCCCGTGCACGGCTCGGCCCCCGACATCGCCGGCCAGCAGAAGGCCGACCCGACCGCCGCGATCCTCTCCGGCGCGCTGCTCCTCGACCACCTCGGCCACACCGACGCCGCGGCCGCGATCGAGGCGGCCGTGCTGGCCGACCTCACCGAGCGCGCGCCCGATGCGAGCCGTCGTACGAGCGAGGTCGGCGACGCCATCGCCTCCCGCCTCTGACCTCGCCCGAGGTGGTCGAGTAGGCCCGAGGGACGAGGGCCGTATCGAGACCATGACCCTTGGAATAGGTTGACCCCATGCAGATCAGCACCACCGCCAACCCCACGCCCGTCGAGCAGGCCCGGCTGGAGGAGATCCACGCCAACCCCGGCTTCGGAACGCACTTCACCGACCACATGCTGCTGGTGGAGTGGACGCCCGACGCGGGCTGGCACAACGCCCGGATCGAGCCCTACGGACCGCTGACGCTGGACCCGGCGACGGCGGTGCTGCACTACGCCCAGGAGACCTTCGAGGGCATGAAGGCCTACCGGCACGCGGACGGCTCGATCTGGACCTTCCGTCCGGAGCAGAACGCGGCCCGCATGATCCGGTCGTCGCAGCGCCTGGCCTTCCCCGAGCTCCCGGTCGAGCACTTCGTCGACTGCGTGGACGCGCTCGTCGAGGCCGACCAGCGGTGGGTGCCGGACAACACCGGCGGCGGCGAGAAGTCGCTGTACCTGCGGCCGTTCATGTTCGCCTCGGAGAAGTTCCTCGGCGTCCGCCCGGCCCAGCACGTCACGTTCATGGTGATCGCGTCGCCGGCCGGCGCCTACTTCAAGGGCGGCATCAAGCCGGTCAACCTCTGGCTCTCCGAGACCTTCACCCGCGCCGGCCGCGGCGGCATGGGCGCCGCCAAGACCGGTGGCAACTACGCCGCGTCGCTGGCCGCGCAGCGCGAGGCGATCGAGCAGGGCTGCGACCAGGTCGTCTTCCTGGACGACCAGGAGTTCCGCTACATCGAGGAGCTCGGCGGCATGAACCTCTTCTTCGTCCACAAGGACGGGAGCATCGTGACGCCGGAGACCGGCACGATCCTCGAGGGCATCACCCGCGACTCGATCATCGAGCTCGCCGGCAAGCTCGGCCACGCGGTCGAGGAGCGGAAGTTCTCGATCGACGAGTGGCGCGACGGCGTCACCTCGGGCGAGATCACCGAGATCTTCGCCTGTGGCACCGCAGCCGTGGTGACCCCCGTCGGCGAACTCCGCACCCCGTCCGCGGTCACGCCCGCCCCCGCGAGCACCGACCTGACGATGCAGATCCGCGACGCGCTGGTCGGCATGCAGTTCGGCCGCACCGAGGACACCTTCGGCTGGATGCACCAGGTCTGCTGACACGCGCCTCCGCTGGTTGAGGTGCGAGCGCCAGCGAGCCTCGAAACCACATCGGCCGATCGGCTGACCCGCACGGACCGCGGGGCCGATCCGTCGTACGCCGTGAGCGACGAGGCTCGTCGGCATGACGACGACCGCGCTCCGACCCCGCACCCCCACCCGGACCCGGCGGGACTGGTGGATCCCGGCGAGCCTGCTCGCCCTCACCTTCGTGCCGGCCGCCGCCGGAGCAGCGCGGCTGGTCGACCTGTCGTCGGGCCGCACGGCGGAGAACGCCCGCTTCTTCGACCTGCCCCTGCCGATCCTCGTCCACATCTTCGGGGCGACGACGTTCTGCCTGCTCGGCGCCTTCCAGTTCATGCCGTCCTTCCGTCGGCGCCGCCCGGGGTGGCACCGCTGGAGCGGTCGCATCCTCGTCCCGGCCGGCCTCGCGGGAGCGCTCAGCGGCATGTGGATGGCCGCCTTCGGCGACCTGCCGGTCTACGACAACACCGCGCTCATGTGGTTCCGCCTGCTCTTCGGCTCGATCATGGTCGTCGGGCTGGTGCTCGGGCTGGTCGCGATCCGACGGCGGGACGTCCGTACCCACCAGCGCTGGATGGCGCGTGCGTACGCCGTCGCGCAGGGCGCGGGCACGCAGGCGCTGGTCCTCGGGCCGATGGTGTTCTTCGTGGGCCAGCCCAGCGGAACGCTCAAGGCCAGCGGGATGGCTTTCGCGTGGGTGCTCAACCTGGTCGTGGCGGAGTGGCTGGTGCGCCGGTCACAGGCGCGTCAGCCGAGGCGACGGGTCTGATAGGCCCAGAGCGCGAGCTCGACCCGGTTGCGCGCGCCGAGCTTCATCATCAGCGCGCCGAGGTGCGTCTTCACCGTGCTGAGCGAGATGTAGAGCTCCGCGGCCACCTCGTGGTTGGTGAGGCCGCGGGCGACGGCGACGAGCACCTGCTCCTCCCGCTCGGTCAGCGGTGAGGTGGGCTGCGACGGCACGTCGCGGTCGGCGTACGTCCTGAGGAGGCGGGTGGTCACCGTCGGCGCGATGAGCGAGCCGCCGTCGGCGGCGGCGCGGACGGCGTGGGTCAGCAGCTCGGGCCCGCAGTCCTTGAGCAGGAAGCCCTTGGCGCCAGCGAGGAGGGCGCCGTAGACGTACTCGTCGAGGTCGAACGTGGTCACCACGACCACCGCCATCGGGTCGGGCACGTCGGGGCCGGCCAGCGCACGAGTGGCCTCGATGCCGTTGAGGCGCGGCATCCGGATGTCGAACAGGCAGACGTCGGGCCGGATCGCGCGCGCCCGCTCGACGGCGTCCTGGCCGTCGACGGCCGTGGCCACCACCTCGATGCCGTCCTGGGCGCCGAGGATCATCGCCAGTCCGGTGCGGACGATCTCCTGGTCGTCGGCGACGAGCACGCGCAGCGTCATCGGCGCTCCTCCGAGGGGAGGGTGGCCGTCACGCGCCAGCCGCCGTCGGGTGCCGGTCCGGCCGCCAGCGTGCCGCCGAGGAGGGCCGCACGCTCGGTCATCCCGACGATGCCGAAGCCCTCGGCCGACCGGGTCGGCGCACGCCCGTCGTCGGTGACGACGAGCTCGACGTCGTCCAGGTGCCTGCGCACCTGCACGTGCACCGAGGTGGCGCCGTCGGCGTGGCGGCGCGCGTTGGCGACCGCCTCCTGGGCGATGCGCTGCAACGCCGCACCCACGGTGGGGGACAGGTCGTCGAGCCCGTCGGCGACCTGCACGTCGACGCTCGGTCCGGGGCCTCCGGTGGAGGCCAGGCCGGCCAGGTCGTCGAGCGGCCGGTCGACCTCGTCCTCGTCAGTGCGGAGCATCCGCACCACCTTGCGGGTCTCGGCGAGCGTGCGGGTGGCCTCCTCGTCGATCCGGCGCAGCGCGTCGCGGGCCGCCTCCGGCTTCGCGTCGGCGACGGCGAGGCCCGCCTGGGCGCTGATCGCAATGGCGGTGAGGTGGTGGGCGACCGTGTCGTGCAGGTCGCGCGCCAGTCGCTCGCGCTCCTGCTGCCGTACGACGTCGAGCTGGCGCGACTGCAGCATCGCGCGAGCACGGACAGCAGCACCCATTGCTGCGGCCGCCACGATCACAGCGGTGCCGCCGACGCGGTCTCCGGTCGGTGTTCCCTCCCACAGCAGTGACCTGGCCGCCACGAGACCGAAAAGGAACAGGTCCGGGATGACGGCGCGACCGGACTCCCAGCGCGTGATCGAGTAGGGGATGAGCAGGGCGACGATTCCGGTGTGGAGGTCATCGGGCGGGCGGCCGGACGACTCGAAGGCCTCGTAGACCGGGACGAACATCACCACCGCGAAGACCGTCACCATCACACCGGGGCGCGTGCGTCGAAGGAGCAGGGTCGGCAGCCACACGAGGAATGCGGCGAGCGAGAGCCATCGCCGGTCGAGGTCCGGACGGAGCACCGTCGCCTCCAGCACTGCCATGACGGCGACCGCAGCCACGAAGGCGTAGTCCCATCGCCCCGCCGGCCGAGCGTCCGGCGGCGCAGGAAGACGCCACAGCGACCGAGCCAGGGTGAGCATGCGGAAACCGTAGTGCTCGGGCCGCCTCACCCGGATCGGCCGGATGACCGAGTCGCTCGCCTCGAGGGTGGCGGCAGATCGCAACCGAGAGGGCCCGCGGCCTGCGATGTGCCGCCACCTTCGCGACGCTCAGCGAGGGACGAGGTACTGGTCCGCCCAGGCGCTGATGATCCGTGCTGCCCGCTTGGCCTGGCCGGGGGCGGTGAGGAGGTGGTCCGAGCCCTCGAGGGACACGAAGTTCCGCGGGTGGCGGGCGGCCTTGAAGATCTCGCTGGCGTTGGCGATGCCGACGGTGTTGTCGGTGGGCGAGTGCATGACGAGCAGCGGCCGCTTGAGGGTGGTGATCGCCTCGTGCAGGTGGGCACGGCGGACGTCCTCGACGAAGGCGCGCTTCATGGTGAGGGTCTTGTTGCCGAAGGTCGCCGGCGCCTCGCCCTCCGCCATCACCCGCTCGACCACGGCGTCGTACTGGTGCTCGACGTGGGAGGGGTCGTACGGCGCGGCGACGGTCGCGATCGCGCGCGCCTGCGGGATGCCGCGGGCGGCGGCGATGACCGCGGCGCCACCGAAGGAGTGGCCGACGAGGAGGTCGACGGGGCGCCCGGTCGAGTCGAGGAAGCGCGCCGCCTCGATGGTGTCGGCGACCTTGTGGGAGAAGGAGCCGTCACCCCAGTCGCCTGCGGAGTCGCCGAGGCCGAGGTTGTCGAAGCGGAGCATGCCGATGCCCTCCGCGGCGAGCTGCTTGCAGATCCGCGACGCTGCGGGGCAGTCCTTGCCCAGGGTGAAGCCGTGGGAGAAGACGCCCCAGCCGCGGACCTCGCCGGCGGGCAGGTCGACGATGCCGGCGAGCGGCTCGCCGGAGATGCTGGGGAAGGTGACGCGCTCGGCCATGGGGTTCATCGTGCCGGATCCGCGCCCCGCCGCGCGTCGTCGGGATCGAACCGATGGCGGGTGCAGTCCGTATCCTCAGGGGGTGACGACGTACCAGCGCCCGCAGGCGCCGCCGGCCGGGCTGACCGTGGGCGGCTACACGCTGCGCGCCCGCCTCGGCGAGGGCGGCATGGGCGTGGTCCACCTCGGGCAGAAGCCGGGGGAGCGGCCCGTCGCGATCAAGGTGCTGCGTCCGCACATCGTCGGCGACGACGAGGCCCGCCGCCGGCTGGCGCGCGAGGTGAGCTCGCTGAGCCGCATCCGCAGCCGCCGCATCGCCGAGATCGTCGACTCCGACCCGTGGGGCGAGATCCCCTACGTCGCCACGCGCTACGTCCCCGGCCTCTCGCTGCACGACCACGTGCAGGAGGAGGGACCGCTCCGCGGCGACGACCTGCTGTGGTTCGCCGACTGCCTCGCCGAGGCGCTCGAGGCGGTGCACTCGGTCGGCGTGCTGCACCGCGACATCAAGCCCTCCAACGTGATCATGGAGGGGCGCACCCCCATCCTGATCGACTTCGGCCTGGCCCGCGTCGCCGACGACTCGCGCATCACGATGAACGGCTGGCTGCTCGGCACGCCGGGCTACCTCGCCCCCGAGATCCTCTACGGCGACGACGCGACCGTCGCCTCCGACGTGCACGCGTGGGCCGCCACGATGGCGTACGCCGGCACCGGACGCGCGCCGTTCGGCCGCGGGCCGTCGGTGGCGATCATGGACCGCGTCCGCCGGGGCGAGCACGACCTGACCGGCCTCGACCCCGAGGTGCTGGAGCTCGTCGAGGAGGCGCTCGCGCCACGGGCCGAGGACCGGCCCACGCTCGACGAGGTGCGCGACTGGATCGAGGACCTCGCCGGCGGCGAGCCGCGTGAGCCCCGCGTCCAGGCGCACCCGGTGACGCTGCCCTACGCCGCTGCGGCGCAGCAGGGCTATACCGCGCCGACGGAGGTCGAGACGCCTGCCGCGGAGCCGGTGCACTGGTCGTCCGACTGGAGCTCCCCGATGGAGGGCTTCTACGACGACCGCGACGCACCGGACGACCACACCGTGCCGCAGCGCCAGACGCGCGTCCTGCCCGACGGCTCGACAGAGTACGTCTCGGCCGAGTACGGCGGCCCCGCCCGCGAGCGCGTCCCGGCCGGGGAGCGGATCCGCCGGTCGCTGCTGCTGCTCGCCGGCGGCGGCGTCGTCACCGGCGCCATCGCCTTCGCGCCGTGGATCGCCCTCGCGGTCGTCGCGATCGTCATCTGGCTGCTCCGCACGGGCTCCATCGCGGCGAGCTCGTCGGCCGACCGCCGCAACCGCCGCGGCGCCAAGTGGTACGACGGCATCCAGGCGCTGCTCGCCGCGCCCTGGCACGTCGTGGCCGGGCTCGGCGGGACCGTGATCCTGCTCTTCTGGAGCCTCGGCATCGCCGTCGCGGTCGCCCTCGTCTGCTTCGCCGCGTCGCTCTCGATGACGACGTCGCTGACGGTCGTCGGTGTCTTCTTCGCCCTCGCCACCTGGTGGGGTCCGGGCTCGGAGCGGGTCCAGTCACCCATCCGCCGGGTGGTCCACCCGCTCGCCCGGCGCGGCGTGCCCTGGCTGCTCGCGACCCTGCTCGTCGCGGCCCTCGCCTCCGCCCTCGGCGCTGCCGTCTCCGCCCAGGGCACCGACTGGACGCCCGACGACTCCGCGCCCTTCTCCGACGTGAGCCTGCCCAGCTGGCTCTGAGGCCTCAGGCGGGCGTCAGCGTCGCCCGCATCGCCGCGATGTGAGCGGGCGTCGAGCCGCAGCAGCCGCCGACGAGGTCGATGCCGAGGTCGGCGAGACGCTGCGCGTGGGCAGCGAGGTCGTTGGGGGTGGCGTCGTACTCGAAGTGGTCGCCGACGACCTGGGGGAGGCCGGCGTTGGACTGCGCGACGAGGAGCACGTCGCCGGTGCGGGCGGCCACCATCTCGGCCGCGATGAGCTCCATCTCCTCGGGGCCGCGGCCGCAGTTGGCGCCCACGGCGTCGACGCCAGCGGCGGCCAGGTGCGCCACCGCCTCGCCCGGGCGGACGCCCATCATGGTCCGGACGTTGGTGTCGAAGCTCATCGTCACCACGATCGGCAGGTCGGGTGCGACCTCGCGGGCCGCGGCGACGGCCGCGTCGGCCTCGCCCAGGTCGCTGAGCGTCTCGACCAGCACCAGGTCGATGCCGCCCTCCACGAGTCCGGCGACCTGCGCGGCGAAGAGCGCCTGCGCCTCCTCGGGCGTCATCGTGCCCAGCGGCGCCAGCAGCTCGCCGGTCGGGCCGAGGTCGCCGGCGACGAGCAGGCCGCGCGGGTCGGCCACCGAGCGGGCGATCTGCGCGGCGTTGCGGTTGACCTCGGCGAGCCGGTCGCCGAGCCCGTGCATGTCGAGGCGCGGGCGGGTGCCACCGAAGGTGTTGGTCGTCAGGATGCGCGAGCCCGCGTCGGCGTACGCCGTGTGCGCGGCGCGGATCGCGTCGGGGTTCTCGAGGTTCCAGAGCTCGCCGGGGTTGCCGTCCTCGAGGCCGCTGTCCTGGAGCAGCGTGCCCATGCCGCCGTCGAGCAGGACCGGGCGGTGCGCGCCGAGCAGCGCGGCCAGCCGGTTCACTGGCCCAGCCCGTCGAGGTAGCCGGCGATCCGCTCGCTCGGCCACTCGGCCTCGAGCTCGGCGACGACCCGGTCGAGCACGTCGGCCGGCGAACCGTCGGCCTCGGTCCACGCCGTGCGCTCCCAGCCGGCGAGGTAGTCGTCGGCGCCCGTGTCGCCGAGGCGCATCGCGGCCTCGTCGATCGCCTCCTGGAACCGTGGCGCGAGCGTGGTCTTGACCGTCTCGTCGCCGGCGCGGGCCGCGACCATCGACGGCAGCTCGCGCCACCGCGTCACCTGGTAGTCCGTCATGCCGGGAGCCTAGGTCGACCGTGCGACATCGGCGAGGTCGTCCGCCGGGTGAACGGATCACGGCCGCACTCGGGCGGCGCACACCACGCACGTGCGCGCCGCCGGCAGCGCGTCGAGCCGAGCTTCGCCGACCGGGCGACCGCACACCTCGCACACGCCGTAGGTCCCGGCGTCGACGCGCTCGAGGGCGGCGTCGACCTCGGCCACGTGGTGGCGGACCTGCCGGACCAGCGCCCCGATCTGCGAGCGCTCGAAGGCGATCGTGTGGCCCTCGGGGTCGTGCTCGTCGTCGGCGTTGGTGTCGAGCGACGCGGCCACCACCGCGTCGTAGTCGCCGGTCAGGCTCGCCAGGCGGTCGAGCGCCTGCTGGCGCTCGACCGCGAGGCGTTCACGGGTGTCCACGACGTCATCCTGCGCCGGTCCACCGACAGCGCTCAGGCCGGGTCGGCGACCAGGTGCGGGTAGTACTCCCGCTTCTTGCCGTTGCGGTCGATGAGCGTCGCCAGCCGCAGGCCGGCGACCTCGACGGTCCGCGAGCTGATCCAGGCCAGCGCGATCGACGGCAGCGCGACCACCACCGCAGTGGCGAGGAAGGCCGGCCCGGTCTGCGGCTCGGGCACCAGGCCCCACGACGTCACCACGCGCAGCACGGGCTCGTGGATCAGGTAGATGCCGTAACCGAGGCCGCCCAGCCAGGCCATCGTCGGCTCGGAGAGCCATCCGGCCCACTCGCCCTCGTGCAGGACGATCGCGGAGAGCGCGACCCCGAGCGCGACGGCGTACAGCGTGGGCCACCAGTGCAGCATCGTGGTCTCGGGACGGGCCACGACCAGCGCGAGCAGGGTGCTCAGGCCGACCGCCGCCGCCAGCCGTCGCGGAACCGTCGGCAGCGCGACGCCGCGGGCGCTCAGCACGGCGAGCAGCATGCCCACCGCGAAGGTCGCGGCGCGCGAGGCGGGGGAGAACCAGACCGACCAGTCCTCGGCGGCGATGTGGAGCACGTTGATCGTGAGCGCGTTGTACGCCAGCCCGATCACGAGCAGCAGCGCCGCCGGCGCCAGCAGGATCGTCGTACGCGCCTCGGGCCACTTGCGCAGCGCCCACCGCACCACCGGGAACGACAGCGCGACCAGGAGGTAGAAGTGGAACTCCACGGCCAGGCTCCAGGCGGGGCCGGCGGTCCAGAAGATGTAGGTGTCGCTGTAGATGTGCGTGAACGTCAGGTGCAGCACCAGGTCCTGCCAGTGGCCGGGCATGGAGTGGTTGGTCAGGCCCCACACCACCAGCACGACCGTGAAGTAGAGCGGCAGCAACCGTGCCGTACGACGCAGCAGCATGGCGCGACCCGAGCGGGTCTCCTCACCGGACAGCACGGCGCGGGCGACGGGCACCCACAGCACGAGCCCGGAGAGCACGAAGAACATCTCGACGAACAGCTCGGTGCCGAGCATCAGGCGGTGCGCGAGGCCGTCCCACGGCCATGCGGCGTCGGGTCCGCTGCGCGAGGACTGGTAGGCGTGGAAGGTCACCACGCTGAGCGCGGCGATCGCGCGCAGCGTGTTGAGGGGGAAGACCCGCTTGCCACGCGTCGTGGTGGCGGTCGGGGCGGACATGTCCAGGGTGGTGCTCATGCGGCCACCTCCAGGCGGTCGGAGCGGTCAGGATCGGGGGACGAGGAACCGGTGCTCGAGGCCGTCCGCGGGGTGACGACCCACTGGTGCTCGCCGCGCAGCTGCTTGAGGTGCGCGACGCGGTTCACCAGGTTCTTCGCCTCGGTGTAGACGAGCAGGTTGAGCAGCGCGGCGGTCACGAACCACCGCTTGTGGCTGCGGACCGACGGGGCGGCCAGCCGGTACGCCGCCAGCGTCTGCAGCGGGCCGGAGACCGTCACGAACAGCGTGATCAGCACGAAGAGCGGCGTGCCCATGTCGAGCCCGCCGTCACGCCAGGCGAGGAAGCCGAGCAGCGGCCACGAGGCCAGCGAGATCCATGGGTAGACCTCGCGCCAGCCCATCAGGTAGGTCAGGCCGACGCGCTGGCGCAGGCCCATGTGCGGGTTGCGGAGCAGCGGCCAGAGGTGCCGCATCGACACCTGGAACCAGCCCTGCGCCCAGCGCATCCGCTGCTTCCACAGCGCGCCCACGGTCTCGGGGGCGAGCTCGTGGCTGACGAGGCCGGGGTCGTTGACGATGCTGCCGCCGGCGGCGAGGGTGCGCATCGAGGCCTCGATGTCCTCGGTGAGGTACGACCCGCGCAAGCGGATCCGCTCGAGAGCGGACGCGCGCCAGTAGCCGTTGGAGCCGCCGAAGATGCCGAAGCCGTGCAGCGACGCGCGGCCCGGGTGGGCGACGGCGTAGATCTGCTCGAACTCGACGGCGACGAGCCGCGCGAGGGCGGAGTCGGCGCCGTTGCGGATCACGCAGTGGCCCTGGACGACGTCGTGGCCGGCCGCGATCCAGCGCCAGGCGCGCTCGAACGAGCCGTCGGCGGGGTGGTGGTCGGCGTCGAAGATGCCGATGAACTCGCCCTGCGCGACGCGCAGCGCGGCGTTGACGTTCTGCGCCTTGGAGGTGCTGTCCTCGACCTTGAGGACCGTCAGCCGCTCGTGCTGCCGCTCGAGGGCGGCCAGCTCGGCCTCGACGGGGAGGTCGACGGGTGTGTTGTAGGCGAGCACGACCTGCACGCCGCCGTCGTACTCGTGGGCGACGAAGTGCTCGAGCGTCTCCACGATCGTGTCGCTCTCGTTGGGGAGGTAGGCCGCGATCACGGCCGTCGCCAGTGGCGCCTCGCCCTCGGGCGGCGGTGGCAGCGTGGGCGGGGTGAAGGCGTGGGAGACCTCGGCCCAGATGGTCAGCGCGGTGATCGACAGCGCCGAGACGAGCACCCAGTAGAGGGCGCCCGAGACGTCGATGCCGAGGTGGTAGAGCCCGACCATGGCGAGCCACGGCAGAGCGACGCTGCCGACGGTCGCCAGCAGGATCTGCCGGCTGATGGTGAAGCCGGAGATGCGCGGGTTGCGCGAGCGCACGTGCGCGCCGTCCTGCCGCGGCTGGAGGTCGCGCTGGCGCAGCGACTCGGCGGCGGCGTCGGTGGCCGCCTCGGCCGCGGCCTCGGGGTCCTGCTTGCGGGTGATCGGCGCCCAACCGACACCCAGGTCGACGACGCCGTCGGCCCGGTGCAGGCGGTCGAGCACCTCGAGCGCGAAGTACGCCATCTCCTGCAGGCGGACGGGCCGCGCGGCGCGGTCCTCGCGGCGCAGCTGGAGGAGCAGGCGGCCGTTGGGGGTGGCCGAGATCAGCTCACCGGGCTTGAGCCGCGAGGTCAGAAGCTCGGCCGCGCGCTCGATCGTCTCGCGCGGGGCGCGGGTGTGGTCGGTGGGGTCGTCGTTGTCGGTCGCCCACACCGGGTCGATCACCGCGACGATGCGGCGTCGGGTGGTCCGGTGGAAGCGGGAGACCGAGGCGACGATCTCGCGCCGGTCGACGACGGCACCGGTGGTGCTGGGCCGGTCGAACGGCGTGGCGGTGCGGGGGAGTGTGGTCACGGGAGTCCTTCTCATCGGCGGATGTCGGTGAGTGCGTCTGCGTGAGCCGCGAACGTTCTGGGAGCGGGATGGCCGCTTGAACGAGCCGTCGACCATTCCGAAGTCGGCGGCGTCGGTGCAAGTCCTCGGCGGCGTTTCGGCGGTGAGCCGAGTCACTGGGCCGGAAGCCGGAGGGAGGTGTCCGCATTGCGGGGCCGCGACCGGGATTCGAGACGTCGGTCTCACGGCAGCCGGATCGGTGGCACGATGCTCTCGTGAGCAGCACCACGATCATCATTGCCTAGCGCGACGGGACTCCCCGCCGCGCCGACCTCCTGCACCCCAGGAGGTTTTTTCATATCCGCACCACGACCGAGAGAACTCCGATGGACCTGCACGGCGCGTTCCACGTCTACGACACCACCCTGCGCGACGGCGCCCAGCAGGAGGGGCTCAACCTCTCCGTCGCCGACAAGCTGTCAATCGCGCGGCAGCTCGACGGGCTCGGCGTGGGCTACATCGAGGGTGGCTGGCCGGGCTCGAACCCCAAGGACACCGAGTTCTTCCGCCGCGCGCGGGAGGAGCTGGACCTGAAGCACGCCAGGCTGGCGGCGTTCGGCGCGACCCGCCGGGCCGGCGTACGAGCTGCGGACGACCCGCTGGTCGCCGCCCTGCGTGACTCGGGGGCGGGTGTCGTCACGCTCGTCGCGAAGTCGCACGACCGCCACGTCGAGCTCGCGCTGCGCACGACGCTGGAGGAGAACCTCGCGATGGTGCGCGACACCGTGACGCACCTGCGCGAGGAGGGGCAGACGGTCTTCCTCGACGCCGAGCACTTCTTCGACGGCTACAAGGCCAACCGGGCCTACGCCCTCGAGGTGCTGCGCACCGCCGCCGAGGCGGGCGCTGAGGTCGTCGCGCTGTGCGACACCAACGGCGGCATGCTGCCCGACTGGGTCTCCGACGTGGTGCTCGACGTGATCGACACGACCGGCGCGCGCGTGGGCATCCACGCCCACAACGACAGCGGCTGCGCGGTCGCCAACTCGCTGGCCGCCGTCGCGGCCGGTGCGACGCACGTGCAGGGCTGCATCAACGGCTACGGGGAGCGCACCGGCAACGCCGACCTCGTCACCGTCGTCGCCAATCTCGAGCTCAAGCTGGACCGCTCCGTCCTGCCCCAGGGCCTGCTCCGCGAGGCCACCCGCATCGCGCACGCCGTCGCCGAGGTCACCAACGTGCCGCCCGCCTCGCGCCAGCCCTACGTCGGCACCTCGGCGTTCGCGCACAAGGCCGGCCTGCACGCCAGCGCGATCAAGGTCGACCCCGACCTCTACCAGCACATGGACCCGCTCGGCGTCGGCAACGACATGCGCCTGCTGGTCTCCGACATGGCGGGCCGGGCGTCGATCGAGCTCAAGGGCAAGGAGCTCGGCTACGACCTCAGCAACGACCGCGAGCTCGTCACCCGCGTCACCGACCGGGTCAAGGCGATGGAGCAGCGCGGCTACACCTTCGAGGCCGCCGACGCGTCCTTCGAGCTGCTGCTCGCCGAGGAGGTCGAGGGCGCCCGGCCGTCGTACGTCGACGTGGAGTCGTGGCGCGTGATCACCGAGACCCGCCCGGGAGGCGAGGCCATCTCCGAGGCCACCGTGAAGCTGCGAGCCGAGGGCGTGCGCTACGTCGTGACCGGCGAGGGCAACGGCCCGGTCAACGCCCTCGACGCCGCGCTGCGCGAAGCGATCGGGCAGGCCTTCCCGGAGGTCGCGAAGTTCGAGCTGATCGACTACAAGGTGCGCATCCTCGACCAGGGCCACGGCACCGACGCGATCACCCGCGTGCTGATCGAGACCACCGACGGCGAGTCGTCGTGGGTCACCGTCGGCGTCGGCGCCAACGTCATCGAGGCCTCGTGGGGTGCGCTGCTCGACGGTCTCACCTTCGGATTGCGCCGCCACCACCGCTGAGGCTCGGCTAGGTTGCGCGGCGTGAGCCAGCCGACGTCGTACGCCGACCAGCGCGGCGCGGTGTCGCCCGTCGACCGGGTGGTCACCGTGCTGCTCCTCATCGGGCTCGCGCTGCTCGTGCCGATCGCCGGGTTCATGGGTCTGCTGACCGCGATGGCCTCCGACGGGTGCGGCGTCTCGACGTGCAACGACACCCTCATGACGCTCGGCGTGGGCACCTCGGCGATCTCGCCGGTCGTCGTCGGGGTCGGCGCGCTGGTCTGGGTCATCGTGCGCTGGGTGCGCGGACTCTCGACGTGGTGGGTGCCGCTCGTCGCCGTGCTGCTCGGCGCGGGACTCTGGGCGCTCGGCGCCGTGCTGACCTTCTCGGCCGTCGGCTGACAGGTCGCGTCAGGCGCCGACCACGCGTCGCACGAGGTCGTCCCAACCCGCCTCGATCCGCTCGAGGGAGATGTTGTCGCGCTGCTGCTGCTCGATGACCATGATGTCGAGCGGCGCCATGATCGCGATCGAGAGCAGCACCAGGTCGCCGGTGACGCCGAGCTCGTTCAGCAGGTGGCGCACGTGCATCACCGCGAACGACGCCGCCGCGCGGGAGCGGGCCGAGCTCTCGCCGGTCGCCGCCTTGATCAGCGCGCCGTGGGTGACGTTGGTGCGCATCCGGGAGTGGCCGAAGGCCAGCAGCCGGTCCATCGGGGGAGCGCCCGGGCCGAGCGGCGGGGGACCGGAGATCACCTGCGCCTGCCAGCCCGCCTCGGACTCGTTGAGCACCGCCGCCATCAGGCCCTCGCGGCTCTCGAACCGCCGGAACAGCGTGCCCTTGCCGACACCCGCCTCCGTGGCGACCGTGTCCATCGTCACGCAGTCGACCCCCCGCGTGCGCACCAGCTCCAGGGCCGCTGCGAGGATCGCCTCGCGGTTGCGCGCGGCGTCGGCCCGCTCGGGGGCGGGATCGTCCGCCAGAGGCAGGAGGTGGGTCACGCCACCAGCCTAGGTGCGAAAAAAGTTCGGAAGCCACGGAATAGAAGCGGACCGCGGTCCGTTTCGACCGTCATGACTACTGACAAGCAGACCCGTGTCGCCGTCCTGCTCGGTTCCTACCGCGCCGGCTCGCTCAACCGCCGCATCGCCGAGCACCTCCGCGACAACGCCCCCGCGGGTGTGACCGTCGACGTCGTCGAGGGCATCGACGCCATCCCGTTCTACAACGAGGAGATCGACGGCGAGACCGCTCCCGCCAGCGCCACCGCGCTGCGCGAGTCCGTCGCCGCCGCCGACCGCGTCCTCGCCGTGACCCCCGAGTACAACGGCACCATGCCTGCCGTGCTCAACAACGCCATCGACTGGCTCTCGCGCCCCTACGGCCAGGGCGCCATCGTCGGCAAGCCCTTCGCGGCCATCGGCGCCACCCCGACGCCGTACGGCGGCAAGTGGTCGCACGAGCACGCCCGCCACTCGGCCACCATCGCCGGTGCCGTCGTGGTCGAGGGCATCGTCGTCGACGAGTCCGCCGTCGAGGGTGACCCGCTGGAGAACGAGGCCGCCGTGCAGCGCTTCCTCGGTGCGCTCGACGCCCTCGTCGCGCACGAGGTCGAGATCGCGGCCTGATCTGACCGCGAGGCGGCCGCTACGGTCGGGGAGTGAGCCTCCACGACCTGACCGCGCTCGAGCAGGGCGACGCCGTACGCAACGGTGACGTGTCGCCGCTCGAGCTGGTCGAGCACTACGCCGGGCGTGCCGACTCGGTCGGCGCGTTCATCACCACCACCCACGAGCAGGCGCGCGAGCACGCGCGCCGGCTCACCGAGCAGGGACGCCCCACGGACGCAGGTCCACTGTGGGGCGTCCCTACTGGCATCAAGGACCTCCACCCGACCGCGAGGGTCCGCACCACCTTCGGCTCCGCGGCCTACGACGACTTCGTCCCGGACGAGTCCGACGAGCTCGTCCGGTCCGTCGAGGCCGCGGGCATGCCGAGCCTGGGCAAAACGAACACCCCGGAGTTCGGCTCGCCCTGCTACACCGAGCCCGACGTCGCGCCGCCCGCGGTGACGCCCTGGGACACCACCCGCACCGCCGGTGGCTCGTCCGGCGGAGCAGCCGCGGCGGTCGCCGCCGGCCTGCTGCCCGTCGCGCCCGGCTCCGACGGCGGCGGCTCGATCCGCATCCCGGCCTCCTGCTGCGGCCTCGTCGGGCTCAAGCCGACGCGTGGCCGGATCAGCGGCGCCCCGCGGTACGGCGACCCGGTCGGGCTCGCCACGGCCGGCACGCTCGCCCGTACTGTCCGCGACGCCGCCGCCCTCCTCGACGTGCTGGAGGGCAGGCGCGTCGGCGACCCGTTCTGGGCGCCGGCCCCGACCACGTCCTTTCTCGACGCCTGCGACCGTGAGCCCGGCCGGCTCCGCGTCGCGCGCTTCGTCGCCCCGGTCATCGCCGAGGTCGAGGTCGATCCGTCGTCGGTCACCGCGTGGGACGATGCCTCCCGACTCCTCGAGCGGCTCGGCCACGACGTCGAGGACGTACCGGTGCCGATCCCGCTCGAAGCCGTTGCCGACTTCGAGACCTGCTGGGCCGTGCTCACCGCGCTCTCCGAGGCGCCGACCGGCCGCGAGCACCAGTTGCGCCCGCTCACCCGATGGTTGTCCGAGCGCGGGCGTGCCGTCAGCGGCCCTGAGTTCGGCCTTGCGATCGCCCGGCTCCGCCAGCACGCGGCCGCCGCGCTCGCGGCCCTGGCGCCGTACGACGTCGTCCTCACGCCCACCCTCGCGTCGCCGCCGGTCGAGGCCGGAGCGCTGCGGGACGACGCCGATCCGGCCCGCGACTTCGCCGCCCAGAAGGCCTTCACGCCGTGGACCAGCGCCTGGAACGTCACCGGCATGCCCGCGATGTCGCTGCCGCTGCACTGGACCGACGGCGGCCTCCCGGTCGGCGTGATGCTCGCCGCCCGACCGGCCGAGGAGGAGCTGCTGGTCTCGCTCGCCGCCCAGGTCGAGGCCGCCGCGCCGTGGGTGGACAGGCACCCGCCCGGCTGGTGAAGTGGCGGCATGGGTGAGCTGACGCCGTACATCTGCGTCGCCGACGCGCGCGCCGCCATCGAGTGGTACGTCGACGTGCTCGGCGCCGAGGTCGTGCTCGAGCCGATCGTGATGGACGACGGGCGCATCGGCCACGTCGAGCTGGCGGTCGGCGGCGGTCGCTGGATGATGTCGGACGAGTTCGAGTCCGCGGGCGTCGCCGCTCCTGACACCTCCCGCGGCCCGTCCGTGTCGCTCCACCTCGAGGTCGACGACGTCGACGCGGCGTGCGAGCGGGTCACCGCCTCCGGCGTGACGCTCGACCGCGGGCCCGAGGACAGCCCGCCGGCGGGCCGGGTCGCGGTGTTCCGCGACCCGTTCGGCCACCGGTGGTTCCTCAACCAGCGCCTCTGACGGTCCCCCCAATGAACTTCCACCCGAGCGCGTGGAAGTTCATCGCTTCGGAGGCCGACCCACGCTCGACCCCGGATGAACTTCCACCCGAGCGCGTGGAAGTTCATCGCTTCGGAGGCCGACCCACGCTCGACCCCGGATGAACTTCCACCCGAGCGCGTGGAAATCCATTGCGGGGGACGCCGGGCCGGACCGCTCCTGAACGGCGTTCAGGTTAGGCTGCCCGCGTGGCCCACAACCGCAGCGACGTGCTCGCGCACGCCGTCACCCTGCTCGACACGCACGGCCTGTCGGCGCTGACGATGCGCCGCCTCGGCGCCGAGCTCGGCGTGCAGCCGAGCGCGATCTACCACCACTTCGAGAGCAAGCAGGCGCTGCTCGCGGCGGTCGCCGACGAGATCCTGGCCCGGGGCGCCCGGCCCCGCACCGCCGACGAGTGGCCCGACCAGCTGCGCGAGATCTGCTCCGAGCTCCGCCACGCGATGCTGGCCTGCACCGACGGCGCCGACGTGGTCGCCACCGTCTGGGCCTTCGGCCTCGGCGCCGCCGCGCCGGTCGCGGAGATCGAGAAGGTCCTCACCGACGCCGACGTCCCCGCCGAGCTCGTCGCCGTCGCCTCCCGCACCCTCGTCCACTACGTCTTCGGCCACGCCTTCGAGGAGCAGACCGCCCGCCAGGCCGTCAGCCTCGGCGCGGTCGAGCGGTCGCTGGAGTCGCTCCCGGACTTCGACCTCGGCCTCGACCTGGTGATCGACGGCCTGCGCGCCCGCCTCTCCTGAAGCCCGATATCTGAGGACGTGGTGGACGGATCACGGCCCAGATCCGTCCACCACGTCCTCAGATATCCGGGCGGGCGGAGCGGCCTCAGGCGGAGGTGTCGACGTCCGCTCCGTGCAGCTCCGCGAGCAGTACGGCGCCGGCGAGGTCGAGCTTCGTCCTCTTCAGCGTCGCGGCCGTCAGGTCGACGCCGTCGAGGCTCGCGCCGCGCAGGTCGGCGCGGTCGAGGACGGTCTCCCGCAGCACCGACCGGTCGAGCCGGGCGCGGGACAGCGTGGTCAGGCTCAGGTCGGACATCGACAGGTCGGACTCGCGCAGGTCGACGCCGGACAGGTCCAGCCGCGACAGGTTGGTGCCGCGGATCGTCACGCCGAGCCACGAGCCGCCGACGACGGTCAGCGGCCGCAGCACGCACTCGGCGAAGACCGAGCCCACCAGCTTGCAGCCGTCGAGGGTCGCGTCGAAGAACGAGACCCGCCGGAAGTCGCAGCCCACGAACGCCGTCGCGGTGTGCGTCGAGGCGTTGAACCGACCGCCGTGGAAGGTGCACGACTCGAAGGTCGCACCCGACGTGGTGGCCTCGGAGAGGTCGACGTCGGTGAAGGTGCAGTCGGTGAAGCGGGCGGCGCCCAGGTCCTCGGCGTACCAGTCCTCGCCGCGGAAGTGATGGTCGGTCGCTTCCTGAGGGACGGTCACGCCGCCCACCGTATCGGGGGCCCGACGGATAGGGTCGTGCCCGTGATTGCGTCCCACCGACACCGCTTCATCTTCCTCAAGACCCGCAAGACCGCGGGCACGAGCGTGGAGATCGCGTTGTCCAAGGTGTGCGGACCCGACGACATCATCACCGAGATCAGCCCGGAGGACGAGGCGCTGCGCCGGGCCGCCGGCGGCCGCGCGCCGCAGAACTTCGAGTCGCCGCCGCTGTCGCGCAAGGCGTACAACCACATGGGGGCGAAGCTGACCCGCGACCTGGTCGGTGCCGACGTCTTCGACGACTACTTCACCTTCGCGATCGAGCGGAACCCGTGGGACGCGGTCGTCTCGCTCTACTTCTGGAAGTACAAGGACCGGCCCGAGCTGCCCGACTTCGAGACCTACGTCCAGGAGATCTGGATCGAGCAGCTCGCCAACAACCGCCGGCTCTACCGGATCCGCGGGAAGATGGCGCTCGACCGGGTGCTGCGCTACGAGCACCTCGACACCGAGCTGCGCGAGGTCTGGTCGCAGCTCGGCCTCCCGGGCGAGCCCGACCTGCCGCGCGCCAAGGGCAACGCCCGTCCCGCCGGCCACTACCGCGAGCTCTACACCGACGTCTCCCGCGAGCGGGTGGCCACCGTCTTCGCCGACACCATCGAGGCGTTCGGCTACGAGTTCTGATGTTCGCCCCCGGCGAGGTGATCTCGCGGCGCGAGATGCTGCACGGCGAGCTCTGGCTCTCGTCCCCGGTGACCGTCGTGGCCGACGACGGAGACGTGCTGGCGACCCGGTGCGACCCGGGCGCGCCGTTCCACTTCCCGGAGCACCCGTTCGGGCCGCACCCGTGGGGCGCGCACACGGAGTGGGGCGGCTCGATCGTGATGCACCTGAGCCGCGCCGACACGGCCTACGGAGTCTGGAAGTTCTTCGAGACCGACGGCACCTTCCGCTACTGGTACGTCAACTTCGAACCCCCGATCGTGCGCGTCGACGGCGGCTTCGAGACCGACGACTTCGGCCTCGACCTGATCATCTGGCCCGACGGCCGGCGCGAGTGGAAGGACGTCGAGGACCTCCACCACCAGGTCGTCGAGGGCCGGATCTCGCCCACCACCGTCGGCGAGGTGCTCGCCACCGCCGCCTCGGTCGTCGACCTCCTCGACCGCGACGAGCGCTGGTGGAGCGACTGGGACGACTGGACGCCCTGACGTCAGGCGCAGCGACTCACCCCGGCTCCCGTACGACGCCCAGCAGGCGCTCGCACTCGGCCACCAGTCGGGCCCGCAGGGGAGCGCCGCGCTCCGCGAACGACCTCTGCGCCTCGACGTAGGCCGCCTTGCCCTCCGCCGTCTCGATCATGACCGGGTCGAAGCCGAGGTCGGCGAGGTCGTAGGGCGCGGCCCGCATGTCGAGCACGCGGATCTCGCGCGCGAGCTCGAAGCAGTCGGCCACCAGGTCGCTGGGGACCATCGGCGAGAGCCGGAAGGCGTGCTTGTAGAGGTCCATCCCGGCGTGCAGGCAGCCCGGTTGCTCGAAGGACGGCCGGTCGTCGCGGCCCGGCTGGAGCGTGTTGAGCGGGCGGGCGCTGGGGGTGAAGAACCGGAAGGCGTCGAAGTGCGAGCAGCCGATCCGGTGCGACTCGACGACGGCGTCGGTGCCCTCCTGGCCGAGCCGCAGCGGCCAGTCGTGGCGCTTCCCGAAGTCGGCGGAGCGGTGCACCATCGCCCACTCGTGCAGGCCGAAGCACCCGAACTGGGGCGCCCGGTCGGCGGTCGCGGACAGCAGGGCGTGGAGCTGCTCGAGCAGCGGCCGCTGCGAGGCGACGTAGTCCTCCGAGACCGAGCAGACCGCTGGTTGAGCAGGTCGCGCAGCGACCGTGTCGAAACCAAGGCCCACATAGCCCTTGAGCCCGGCGTGCTCGGGCGCGTCCTCGAGCGCGATCCCGAAGCCGGGGTGCCAGCGGCGCAGCTGTGCGGGGCGCTGGGAGTAGTAGGTGAACAGGAAGTCGTGCACCGGGTGCTTGACCTGCCCGGCCCGGCGGGCGAGGTGCGGCTCGACCAGCGCGTCGACGCGCGCGGCGTGCGCGTCGGCCAGCGGACGCCACTCGGCCGGGGACAGGACCTTCACCGAAACGAGGCTAGTCGGAGAACGCGCCCGGGCGGACACTGACGGGATGGACATCGACCGCAGCTCGGGGCTCGACCGCGCCCATGCCCTGGCCCAGGAGTGGCTCGACTCGCTCGCCGACAGGAAGGTGCCGCCGCAGCTGACGGTGGCCGAGATGGCGGCGCGGCTCGACCCGGTGCTCCCCGACGGGCCCACCGACCCGGCGAAGGTCGTCGACGAGCTGGCAGCGGCCTGTGAGCCGGGCCTCAACGCGATGCCGGGCGGCCGGTTCTTCGGCTTCGTCATCGGTGGCACGCACCCCGCCGCGCTGGCGGCCGACTGGCTGGTGAGCGCCTGGGACCAGAACACCGGCCTCCGGGTCATCACACCCGCTCACTCGGCGGTCGAGGACCTCGCCGAGCGGTGGCTGCTCGACCTGCTCGGCCTGCCGGGCGGCAGCGCGGTCGGCTTCGTGACCGGCGGGACGATGGCCAACTTCACCTGCCTGGCCGCCGGCCGTGACGAGGTGCTGCGCCGCCACGGCTGGGACGTCGCGACGCAAGGCCTGGTCGGCTCGCCGGGCGTGCGCGTCCTGGTGGGCGCCGAGCGCCACGACACCATCGACCTGGCGCTGCGCTACCTCGGCCTCGGAGCGCCGGAGGTCGTGGCCGCCGACGACCAGGGGCGCATCGAGCCGGCCGCCCTCGCGGCGGCGCTTGAGGCGGGGGACGGGAGCCCGACGATCGTGTGCCTGCAGGCGGGCAACGTGCACTCCGGCGCGTTCGACCCGTTCGTCGAGACGATCGCGGCCGCCCACGAGGCCGGTGCGTGGGTGCACGTCGACGGCGCCTTCGGGCTCTTCGCCGCGGCCTCACCGAACCGGCGCCACCTCGTCGAGGGCTTCGAGGCCGCCGACTCGTGGGCGACCGACGCGCACAAGACCCTCAACGTGCCCTACGACTGCGGCCTCGCGATCGTTCGCGACCGGGCCGCGCTGCGCGCAGCGATGGGCATGCACGGCGACTACCTCATCTTCGACGCCGCCGGCGAGCCGATGGACAAGGTGCCCGAGATCAGCCGGCGGGGTCGCGCGTTCCCGGTCTGGGCGGTGCTGCGCTCGCTCGGGCGCGACGGGGTCGCCGCGCTGGTCGACGGCTACTGCGAGCACGCCCGTGCCTTCGCCGACGGCATCGCCGCCATCGAGGGCGCCGAGGTGCTCAACGACGTCGACTTCACCCAGGTGTGCGCCACCTTCGGCGAAGACGACGCCACCCGCGGGGTCGTCGACGCGATGCTCGCGGACGGTACGGCGTGGACGACCGGCTCGCGGTGGCGTGGCCGGGCCGTGCTGCGGGTGAGCGTCAGCAACTGGTCGACGACGGCCGCCGACGTGGAGGCGAGTCTCGATGCGCTGCGGCGTGCAGCCGCTCGATAGGGTCGGTGCATGCGCATCTGCAGGTTCAGCACGGGTGACGAGCCGCGCTTCGGCGTGGTCACGGGCGACGTCGACCAGTTCGGCCAGCCCGCCGAGGACTCGGTCGTGGTGGCGCTCACCGGCGACCCGCTCTACGTCGGGATCAAGCTCCTCGAGGAGGAGCACAAGCTCAGCGACGTGAAGCTCCTCGCGCCGATCATCCCGCGCAGCAAGGTCGTCGGCATCGGTCGCAACTACGCCGCGCACGCGGCGGAGATGGGCAACGACGTGCCCGAGGAGCCGCTGATGTTCCTCAAGCCCAACACGACCGTCGTCGGCCCGGGCGACCCGATCTTCTACCCGCCGCAGACCAGCAACCTCCACTACGAGGGCGAGCTCGCGGTCGTGATCGGACGCATCTGCCGCGACGTACCTGCCGAGCAGGCGACCGACGTGATCTTCGGCTACACCATCGGCAACGACGTGACCGCGCGCGACCTCCAGCGCTCCGACGTCCAGTTCACCCGTGCGAAGGGCTTCGACTCCTTCTGCCCGCTGGGCCCGTGGATCGAGACCGACCTCGACCCGCAGGCCTTCAACGACGGCCGCCAGGTGCAGACCTACCTCAACGGCGACCTCGTCCAGGACGGCTCGACGGCCGACATGATCTTCGACGTGCCGACCCTGGTTGCCCACGTGTCCTCCGTGATGACGCTGCTGCCCGGCGACGTCATCCTCACCGGCACCCCCGAGGGTGTCGGCCCCATGCAGGTCGGTGACGAGGTCGAGATCTCGATCGCCGGCATCGGCGCCCTGACCAACCCCGTCGCCACCCGCAGCTGACAAGAGAGCCTGAGCACTTCGATGAGCACCCCAGTCCGCGTCCGCTTCTGCCCCTCGCCGACCGGCTCGCCGCACGTCGGCCTGGTCCGCACGGCCCTGTTCAACTGGGCCTTCGCGCGCCACCACGGCGGCCAGATCGTCTTCCGCATGGAGGACACCGACAAGGAGCGCAGCACCCAGGAGTCCTACGACGCGATCCTGGAGCTGTGGCGCTGGCTCGGCCTCGACTGGGACGAGGGCATCGAGGTCGGCGGCCCGCACGGCCCCTACAAGCAGAGCGAGCGCGGCGACATCTACCGCGACGTGCTCGCCCGCCTGCACGAGTCGTCGTACACCTATGACTGCTTCTGCACGAGCGAGGAGGTCGACGCGCGTCGCAAGGCGTCGGGCTCCAAGGCGCAGGGGTACGACGGCTTCTGCCGCGAGCTCTCCGACGAGCAGCGCGCCGCCTTCGAGGCCGAGGGCCGGGCGCCGGTCGTGCGCTTCCGGATGCCCGACGGGTCGATCACGTGGGACGACCTGGTCCGCGGCGACATCACCTTCGACACCGAGAACGTCCCCGACTACGCGCTCTCGCGCGCCAACGGCGACCCGCTCTACACGCTGGTCAACCCGATCGACGACGCGCTGATGGAGGTCACCCACGTCCTGCGCGGCGAGGACCTGCTCTCCAGCACCCCGCGCCAGCTCGCGCTGTTCGACGCGCTGGTCGACCTCGGCATCGCCAAGGAGGTGCCGGCCTACGGCCACCTGCCCTACGTGATGGGCCAGGGCAACAAGAAGCTCTCCAAGCGCGACCCCGAGGCGCACGCGCTGGCCTACCGCGAGCAGGGCTTCCTGCCCGAGGGCCTGCTCAACTACCTCGCGCTCCTCGGCTGGTCGATCGCCGCCGACCGCGACGTGTTCTCCGTCGCGGAGATGGTCGAGAAGTTCGACATCAAGGACGTCAACCCCAACCCGGCGCGCTTCGACCTCAAGAAGGCCGAGGCGATCAACACCTCGCAGATGCGGCTGCTCAGCCTCGACGAGATCACCCACCGGGCGCTGCCGTTCCTCAAGGAGGCCGGCGTGGTCAGCGACCCGGTCAGCGACGCCGACGCGCAGCTGCTCGAGCTCGCCATGCCGCTGGTCGGCGAGCGGATCAACAAGCTCACCGAGGCCGCCGGGATGCTCGGCTTCCTCTTCGTCGACGAGGCCGACTTCGTCCGCGAGGAGGAGCTCGACGGCACCGCCAAGGACGTCGTGAAGGCGGCGTACGACGCCCTCGCCGGCCTCGACGCCTGGAGCACCGCCAACATCGACGAGGCGCTGCGCGCGAAGCTGATCGACGGGCTCGGCCTCAAGCCGCGCGTCGCCTTCGGCCCGGTGCGCATCGCGGTGAGCGGCAAGAAGGTCAGCCCGCCGCTCTTCGAGTCGATGGAGCTCCTCGGCCGCGAGCGCTCGCTCGCGCGCCTCCACGACGCGATGTCCGACTGAGGCCCGAGGCGACCATGGGGGCACCTCTCGCGCCGGACTTCCGGCCGCAGTACCACGAGCTCCACCGTGTCGGGCGTCCCGGCATCTGGCGCTCGCTCGTCGGCTCGCTGCTGCTCCTGGTGCTGGTCTTCGTGCTGGTCCCGTTGGTCGCGGGTCTCGTGGCGTTCGCCCTGCTCATCGCCGCAGGCCGTACGACGACGGAGGCGGCCGCGACGCTCGACGTGACCGCCGAGGCCACACCGACCGGGCTCGCGCTGCTCAACATCGTCATCGCCTCCGCGATCCCCATGACCTTCGCGATCACCTGGTGGTTCCACCGGCTCAAGCCGCGCTGGGTCTCCTCGGTCGCGCCGCGGATCCGCTGGCGCTACCTCTTCGCTTGCCTCGGTGTCTCC
This sequence comes from Nocardioides sp. BE266, assembly GCF_031457855.1. Classification (NCBI taxonomy): domain Bacteria; kingdom Bacillati; phylum Actinomycetota; class Actinomycetes; order Propionibacteriales; family Nocardioidaceae; genus Nocardioides; species Nocardioides sp. BE266. The sequence goes on from NZ_JAURTI010000004.1 coordinate 57,742, forward strand.
GTGGTCGCGCTGCTCGCCTCGCTCGGCGTCGGCATGCTGCTGCCGCTCGCGCCGGGGGAGGCGCCGGTCGGCGAGGTGAACGAGTTCACCTCCCGCACGCGCGACTTCCTGCTGGTGATCCTGCTGCTGACGCCGCTCCAGGCGGCAGGTGAGGAGTACCTCTTCCGCGGCTACCTCACCCAGGCCTTCGGGTCGATGGTGTGGTCGCGCCGGGCCTCGCAGGCGCTCGCGGTGCTCGGGCCGGCGCTGATCTTCGCGCTCTTCCACGGCCTCTCGCAGGACGTCCCGGTCTTCTTCGACCGCTTCGCCTTCGGCGTCGTCGCGGGCATCCTGGTGATCCGCACCGGAGGCCTCGAGGCCGGCATCGCGATGCACGTGCTCAACAACTTCCTGGCCTTCGGGCTGGCCCTGGCGTTCGGCGACCTGACGTCCGCGCTCAACGCCACCGGCGGCAGCAGCTGGTGGATGATCCTCACCACGCTGACCCAGTCGCTGGTCTACCTCGGCCTCGCGTCGTGGGTCGCGCGGTCGATGGGCCTGGTCAACACGGGACCGCCGGTCGGGGGAGCGCTGCCGCCCGCGGCGGGCAGCCCCGAATTGGTCGGCCAGCCCCCGCGCGTGTAACGTTCGGGGTCGGTTCTGGAAGGTTTCCGGACAGGACCGCGTGGGAGTCGGGGACGTCCTCGGGATCGATCCGATACCCCCATGGGGTATGGTGTAATTGGCAACACGGCTGATTCTGGTTCAGTTGTTCTAGGTTCGAGTCCTAGTACCCCAGCGGATCCGAGGCCTCCGGGCCGAGGATTTGGAGCGAGAACTCCAGCACCGCTAGAGTTCCTCTCCGTTGCTCGCACGAGCAGCACCTGCAAGCCCCCGTTGTGTAGCGGCCTAGCACGCCGCCCTCTCAAGGCGGTAGCGCCGGTTCGAATCCGGTCGGGGGTACAGCACAGAGATTCGGCCCTGACCAGCGGAGACGCTGGAAGGGGCCGTTTCTGCGTTTCCCCCGAGATAGGTCGTCGTCCGACATGGGAGACTCCTGGCATGGAGACCGCGCCGACCTGGCTGCGCTGGGCGCGCGCCGGGACAGTCGCCACGGTCGCCACTCTCCTGGGCGTGGTCGCACACGCCCATGCAGATGGTCATGCGCCGTCGCTGCCGACGATGGCGTTCCTCGTCCTGGTCCTCACTGCGGCAGCCGCGGTGGTCCTCGCTCGACCGGCTTCCACGGCGCGCGTCGTCTCGTTGACCGTCGGCGGCCAGTTCGTCGCGCACTACGTCCTCGCAGTCGCCTCCCCCCACGCCACCGGTGGCGCAGCCGCCTCCGCGGGTACCTCCATGCAGGGGATGCCCGGCATGTCCGGGGTGCACCCCGGACACGCGGCCGAGGGTGCCGCTCGAGCCAGCGACGGGGCGCTCACCGGTCTGCTGGCCGGCTTCCACGGCCTCGATGCCCGGATGCTGGCTGCTCACCTCGCGGCTGCTGTTGTCGTCGGGTTGTGGCTCGCCGCCGGAGAACGGGCCGTGTGGAGCGTGGTCACGCACATCTGGCGGACCCTGCGTCTTCCCGCACTGCGGCTGCCGTCCACGCCCGCAGCCGTTCGCGCGCCGGCCCCTCGGCTGGCGGCCGTCACGCTGGCTCGGCTGGCGTCCGGGAGCGTCGTACGACGCGGCCCACCTCTCCTGCTCGGAACCTGACGACCCACCCGTCGCTCATCCGCGCCCGAACGTCACCCGGCTGATCCGGTGCCCAGCACCGCGTCGTCGGGCACGGGCGCGTTCCGTCCTGCCCGGCCCCGCCACGCGGTCACGGGCGCACCGAGGAGACCCATGACCCAGCTAGATGCTCGACCCCCGACCGACCCAGACCACCCGCCAACCAGCCGCACCAGCCGACGCACCAAGCAAGCGACCGGGACTCGCCCCGGTTCCGGAGGCTGGTTCCGCGCCGTGTGGCGATGGCACTTCTTCGCCAGCATCGTCGTCGTACCCGTCCTGCTCGTCCTGGCCACCACCGGCCTGATCTACCTACTCCGGTTCCAGCTCGAACCGCTGCTCCACCCCGACCTGCTCAAGGTCGAACAACCTGCCGGGATCGACTTCCAGCAGCCGTACAACGCCCAGCTCGACGCGGCTCAGCGCGCCTATCCCGACGCCACCCCCACATCGGTGGCCGAACCGCGGTCCGCGGACCGGCCGACGGTCATCACCGCCGAGATGCCCGACGGGACCGCGCGCGAGATCTACGTCAACCCGTGGGGTGCCGACGTCCTCGGCTCGATGAACCCTGACACCACTCTCAGCGGGTACGCCGTACGCCTGCACGCCGACCTCATGGCCGGTGCGTGGGGCGACCGGCTGATGGAGCTCGGCGCCTGCTGGGCCCTGGTCAGCGCCCTCATGGGCTACTACCTGTTCTTCCGCGGACGACGTGCCCGGGCCCGCAAACCCAGGTCGCTGCGGTCCTGGCATGCTCGCTTCGGTGTCGTCGCCGGCATCGGACTCCTCACCCTGCTGGTGTCAGGCCTTCCCTGGACCGGGTTCTGGGGCGGCCAGGTCCAGGAGCTCGCCACCAAGCAGGGCACGTCCATGTGGAGTCTCGACCACGGCGCCGAGTCCGACCCCGCATCCACCCTCGACGAGTCACTTCCGCACAGCCACGCCGTCCCGTGGGGTGCCGGGAAGACCGAGGTACCGCGCTCCGAGGGGGAGGGCCACGAGGGGGCGGTCGCGAACGTCGACACGGCCATCGAGGTCGCCGACGAGCAAGGACTACGGCATCCCATGACTGTCGCGCTGCCCGACGGCGACGACGGCGTGTACTCCGCCATCGGCTACGCCTTCGATGCACCTTCCGACGAGAAGACCGTCCACGTCGATCGGTTCGGTGGTCAGGTCGTCTCCACGTACGGGTACGACGACTACCCGCTCCTCGCGAAGGTCGTGTCACAGGGCATCGGCCTGCACGAAGGACGCTCGCTCGGTCTCGTCTCGTTCTGGGCGTCCATCTCGATGTGCGTGCTCATCATCGCGTCGTGCGTGACCGGGCCGTTGATGTGGTGGCGCCGACGCCGACGCGGCGCCGGACTCGGAGCACCCCGCGGACGGATGCCCGTCACCGGGAGCCCATGGCTGCTGGTCGGGCTGCTCGCCCTGGGCGTCTTCCTGCCGTTCTTCGGCATCACCCTGCTCGTGGTGCTCCTGCTCGACAGGTTCGTCGTACGACGCGTCCCCGCCCTCGCCGGGTGGTTCAACACCCAGTAGCCCACAGCATCAGGAAGCGGCCCTCTCCCGCGGAGAGGGCCGCTTCTGCTTTCCTGGCCGCTGGTTCGGGTGCCAGCTCGAGAATGACGCGGAGATGACCGTTCTCGTGCGCTCGTTCCCAGCGCCCGCGCTCCAGCGGATGATGAGGTGATGTGTGGTGCACGAAGGCACCTGCCCATGAGGAGAGCGAGGACGGCCCATGGTGTTGCGGTCCGTGCTCACGGCCCTTGCGGCGGCGACGCTCTCGTGCGGTTCGCTGGTCGCCCCCGCGCACGCTGAGGGCGTCCACACGCTGAGCGGGCCGGCCACCGACGATCCCGACGTCTATCTCACCTACGTCGACTGCAGCAACCTCTTCAGCCCCGGCACACCACCGGCGTCGCGGCTCAACCTCGGTCCGTTCAGCGCCCCGATGGGCCAGCGGTCGCTGGGGCTGGTCCCGACCGCCCCCGGCAGTGCGTCCGGGCCGGTCGTGTGGTTCGACTCGCTGGCATCGGTCCAGGCGACGTTCTCGGTCGCGTCGACGCAGGGCAGCGCCGGGGTGTCGTACGTCGTGGTGATCACGCCCGACACACCTGCCGGGGCCGCGTGGCTGGCGCGGACCCCGCTGGCCGCGCCGAGCGGTGGCTGGTCCCAGGTCTCGGCGGCCGTGCTGACCTACGACTGGACGCTCGTCGACCTCACGTCCTACGCCACGGTGGCCGACGCAGGCCAGGCGACACCTGCCCAGTTCGCGGCCGCCCACGGCGACGGAGAGGGGCTGGTCGTGTCGGGGTTCGGGTGCGACGGCCGCGCGTTCAACCTCGACGCCGTGCAGGGCGCCGGCTCGACGTTCGACTTCGAGGGCCTCGCCCTCGACACGTCCATCTCGGCCGATCGCGCAGAGGCGGCGTCGGGCGACGTGGTGTCCATCACCGGCCGGGTCACCGACGCCCACACGCGGGTCATGGGCGACCCGCTCGTGCTGGAGTCCCGAGCGCCGGGCGGGGCATGGGGCGCTGTCGGTGGCAGCGTGCTCGCCGGCGCGGACGGCGTCGCGCAGGTCGACGTACCCGTCGCCGAGACGACCGAGTTCCGCTGGCACCGTCCAGCGAGCCAGTACGCCGACGAGGGTTGGTCGGACGCGGTGACAGTCACGGTCGCACCACCCGCCTGAGCCGTCGTACGCCCTGCGGTGCAGCGTCAGGCCGCGGGCTCCACGGCCTTCGCCAGCTGCAGCGGCTCCGGCGCTGCCGGCTCGCGCACCTTCTCGTGCGTCGGTAGGACCATCAGGACCAGGGCACCGCCCTCGGCCGACCGGCCCGCCACCAGACGCCCACCGTGCTCGCGGACGACCTCGTCGACGATCGCGAGGCCCAGCCCTGACTTGTGGCTCCGCGCATCGTCACCTTGCTGGCCCAAGGCATCGATGCGGTGCTGGTTGACCGACTCGAGCTGGCTCGCCGAGAAGCCGGTGCCCGAGTCGGCGACGCCGAGGCAGACCTGGTCGTCGATGCGGACGCCGACCAGCCGGATCGTCCCGTCCGAGCGGGTGTGCCGCAGGGAGTTCTCGATGAGGGTGTCGAAGCAGGCGCGCAGGCGATGGGGCGAGGCCTGGATGAGCCCGGCCCCCGGGTCGATCTGCCAGTCCCGCTGGGCGACGGCCGACCACCGTGCGAGCACCTCTGCCATGAAGCCATCGCCGCTGAGGGGCTCGAGCGCGAACTCCTCCTGCATGCGCATCATGCGGATCAGGCGCTCGCTGGCTCGACTCAACCTGTGCAGCTCGTCGCGCGCGACCTGGACGTCGTCGCGCGCGTTGGAGGGGGGCGAGGTCGCGACGACCAGGTCGAGGTAGCCGCTCGCGATCGTCACCGTGGTCTTGATCTCGTGCGAGACCAGGCCGGCCATGAGCTCGCGCCGCTCCGCCCGGTCGCGCTCGGCGCGGCGGACCTGGTCCATTGCCTCGAACGCCAGCACACGCTGGTTGACGTGCCAGATCATGCAGATCACGAGCATCGCCATCAACGGGATCTCGGTGGTCTCCTCGAGCGGGATGATCCCGCGCAGCGCCCGGTCGACCAGCACCACGCCGGTGATGGCGGCGTAACCGATGACGGCGGTGATGGCCCAGCGCAGTGGCCACGGGTAGAGGCCGTAGGCGAGGCCGAGCGCGATCCAGCCGACGTGGTAGGAGACCGTCTCCCCACCAGGGAAGAGGAGCATCAGCCCCAGGCACGCCATCGCCAGGACGACCCAGGGCAGCAGGAGGCCGTCGCGCCGCTCAGTGTCACTGCGCATAGAAGCAGTACCCCACGCCTCGGACGGTCTCGATCGGCGGGTCCATCAGCTTGTTGCGCAGCCGACGCACGCAGACCTCGACCAGGTTGGTGCCGGGGTCGAAGTCGAGGCCCCACACGTCGTGGAGCAGCTCGTCGCGTCCGCACACGTCTCCGCGGCGCCGCATGAGGTGGGCGAGCAGGCCGAACTCCCGTGCGCTCAGCACGACATCGCGCTCCTGGACCTGGGCCCGTCGCCGGTCGAGGTCCAGGGTGACCCCGCCTGCGCTGAGGAAGCGCTGGTCGGTCCGGTCGACGGGTGCTGCCACGTCGATGTGCCGACGCACCCGCGCGGTGAGCTCGGCCACGTGGAACGGCTTGCCGACGAAGTCGACAGCCCCGCGGTCGAGCGCCTGGACGCGGGCTCCGACGTCGGAGACCGCGGACAGCACGATGACGGGCGGTGTCGCCGGGCGGGTCCGGAGGGCGTCGAGCACCTGCAGCCCGCCGAACCTCGGCATCATCAGGTCGAGGAGCATCATGTTGACGGCCTGCACGTCGAGCGTCTCGAGCGCAGTGCGGCCGTTGCTGGCGGTCACCACCCGATGGCCCTCGTCGGTGAGGAATCGGGTGAGGAACGTCAGGACGCGGGGTTCGTCGTCCACGGCGAGGATGGTGCCCATGCTGCCCCCAGGAGTGCCAGGTGGCGTTGTGCCACCCTTCAGGTTCCTCCTGCGGCGCCCGGTCGTCCTGACCAATACAGGGTATCTGCGTACACCATCGCGTCACGACACGTCGAAGGCGTCGACGTCGAGCGCCGGCGAGGTGCCGAGGCCGGCCGCCGTGCCGTCGAAGTACGTCGACCAGCTGCGGCCGCGGAGCACGACGACGTCCTCGTCCTGCACGTCAAGGGCGGTGCCTCCGCTGCCTGGAAGGACAAGGGCCGGGGTGGAGAAGGACACGTGGATGCTGGATCCATCGACGTCGACCCCGTCGACCCTGGCCTGCGCCGGGACGCCGTTCCTGCTGGCGTCCAGCACGCGCGTGAACGGAACTCGCGAACCCGGGCCGTTCCAGCGGTAGACGTCGGCGGGACCACCGGGCGACGTCACCGAGGACGGTGCGCCACGCGACAGGGCGAAGTAGAGCCGGCCGCCCGACACCGCTGCCCCGACCAGGTCAGCGGCGGCCGGCACGCCGTGCTCGCTCCCGTCGAACCACAGTGACCAGCGTCCGCGGTCGAGGCGCACGACGTCCTCGTCCTCGACGACCAGGTCGCGGCCCGGTCGGGGCAGCACGACGCGGGTGGAGAAGGACAGGAAGGCGTGGTCGGCGTCGACCCACTCCAGGCCGTCGACGTCGGCATTCCGCGGCACCCCTGCCGAGGAGGCGTCCCAGGCGAGGACGTGCGTCGCGCCGGTCCAGCGATAGATATCGGCGTCGTCCGGATCGCCGGTCGCCAGTGGTGGCGGTTCAGCCCCGCTCGTGGAGAAGAACAGCGGGGGAGGTGTCGGCTCCGGCGTGGGAGTGGGTGTGGGAGTGGGAGTGGGAGTGGGGGTGGGTGTCGGGGTGGGTGTCGGCGTGGGTGTCGGCGCCGCTGTGATGTCGAGCTGTGCCTGCGCGGTGTGGGAGGCGGCGCCGCTCGTCCCGGTGACGGTGAGGCTGCGGGTGCCGGGCGTGGCGTTCGCGGCCGTGGTGACGGTCAGCCGCGACGCGCCGGCGCCGGTGATCGTGGGCGGGGAGAAGGACCACGTGCCGTCGGACGGTGCGAGTCCGTCCAGCTGCAGGGTCACGTCGCCGCCGAACCCACCGAGGGACGTCGTCGTCACGTCGTACGTCGTCGCGGTGCCCGCCGTCACGGAGGCGGTCGGCGGGCTGAGGGTGAAGCCGAAGTCGGGCGCCGGCAGGGGAGCCACCGACTCCCACGCGGCGGTCGCGTCCACGAGTCCTGCGCCGTAGGTGTCGTCGGGGCCGGCCGGTCCCAGGTCGTGCGCGGTGCTGAGCAGGGCTTGCTGCTGCTGGTCGGGGGTCAGCCCCGGAGTGCCGCCCAGGAGGAGGGCGAGTGCACCGGCGACGTGCGGTGCCGCGGCGGACGTCCCGCTGACGGTCTGGTAGTTGCCGTACCGGTCCGCCGTGCTCACGCCCACGCCCGGCGCGACGAGGTCGGGGAACGGGCGGCTGCGCCCGCCGCAGGTGGAGGGTCCGCGGCTGCTGGCCGAGTAGATCAGGGAGGTCGACGACACCGCGCCGACGGAGAGGGCCTCGGGGTAGTTGGCGGGGCTCACGCTGCTGCCGGCGCCGGGGCCGAAGTTGCCGGCCGCGAAGACGGGCAGGATCCCTGCCGCGCGCAGTGCCTGCACGTCGGAGCGGAACGACAGGTCGCACCCGGGGCCGGAGCCCAGCGACCACGAGGCGTTCACCACGCGCGGTGCATCGGCCGTGCTCGGGTCGTGGTCCGGGTCGAGGACCCACTGGAAGGCCTGGTGGACGGCGGTGGCGGTGGCGGCTCCTGAGTCGTTGAACACGCGGGCGGCGATCCAGCGGGCACCTGGTGCGGTGCCGATCGACGTACCGCCCTCGTCGCCACCGACCATCAGGCCCATCACTCCGGTCCCGTGCCCGGTGAGGTCGGTGGGCGTGGCGTGCTGCCCGTAGGGGTCGTACCAGCTGTTGGTCCCGCCTCGCCACCGTCCGGCGAGCGCAGGGTGGGTCGCGTCGACACCGCTGTCGAGGCTGGCGACCACCACGCCCTGCCCGGTGGCGCCGTGGTCCCACAGCGTCGGCGCGGTGATCGCTGCCTGGTTGGGGGTGGGGCTGCCATAGGCGGGGACGAGGGCCACGTCGTCCTCGACGACGCTGCGGACGTCGGCCCGCGCTGCCAGCTCGGCCACCAGCTCCGGGGTGGCGGTCACCGAGACCGCGTTCGTGATCCAGAGGGGCGTCACCGCGGAGACCTCGCCGCGGGCCGCGGCGCGGAGCAGGTCCTGCATCAACGGTGCCTGGGCGGTGGCTGCATGGGTCTGCAGCTGCTCGACGGCCTCCCGGAGCCGGTGCCGGCGGCCACCGTCGACACCGGTGAGGTCCGCGCGACCACGCAGCGTGAGCACGACGGTGACCAGGTCGGTCCTCTCGCTCGCGTTGTCGCGGGCCGGGCCCGCGTGGACGGTCGGGGCGGCCGGGGTCGGTTCGGCGGCGAGGACCACCGCCACCGACGCGAGGGTCGCGACGATCCACGTCCTCATCGACCGCTCCCCACGAGCTCCGGCTCGGCACCGAGCGGCTCGGGCGCCGCGCCGCCGCCGGTGCCTCTCCCCGCTCGCCTCGAGCGCCGGGCGGCGAGCACCGCCCCCAGACCGGCGAGGAGCAGCAGCGCGACCAGCGTGGTCACGGTCCGCAGGGGGGTGAAGGAAGAGTCGTCGGGGTCAGCCACGCGCCAGGGTGCACTCATCACGACGTCCGGCATCCCTGGTCGAGCCACCGCCACCGTCGCCGTCCACGTTCCAGGTGCAGGCCGGGCGACCCGCGCCTGGTACGACCCCACCTCGAGGATCTTCATCGGGACGGCGGCCTGTGACGCGCCGGGACCGCTGATGGAGACGCTCACGCCGTTGACCGGGGCGGGCTGGGGAACGACGGTCGCCCGCACCCGCACGAGCAGCGTGACCTCGTCGGATCCGCCGGGTAGTGCCTCGAAGGTGACGTAGAGGCCGTCGATCTCCTCGTGGTGCGGGGTGGTCGACACCTTGGCCGCGGCTGCCTCGGCAGCTGTCGGGACGGAGGTCATGAGCGCGGCGACGCTGACGCCCAGAGCCAGTACGACGACCTCGGCGAGCACGACGCCCGCTGGGCGAGGACGCCAGTCCGGACCTCGGCCCAGGGCCCTGCCGACGTCGGCCGCCAGACGGGGGTGGACGACCACAGTGTTGATGCCGGCGAGGGCGAGCGCGCCACCCGCGAGCACGACCTTGGTCATCACGGACCAGCCGTACACCGACGACGAGAGGGCGCTGACGGCCGGCACGTGGATGCCCATCTGCAGCAGCCCGGTCGCGATCAGGACCACTGTGGCCGTCGCCGCCATGGAGCTGAAGCCGCGCCACACCGCCCGGGTCGCAGGGTCGCGCAGGTCGACCCGGCGGGCGCGTCGGCCCGACAGGCAGACCACGAGCACGGCCAGCCCTCCGGCCCAGACCCCTGCGGCCACGAGGTGCGCTGCCGAGGCGAGCACGGCGACGACCGAGCCACCGGAGAGCGCGGACGCGTGTCCGGACGCGCCCTCCAGGAGTGCGGCCACTCCGAGCAGGAAGAGCGCGCCCAGGCGCACCCGGGGGTCGGCCTGGGCGCCGTGCCGCAGCGAGGTCGCGACCAGCACCAGTGCCAGCACCAGCACCGCTTGCAAGGCTGCCAGGTTGTGCCCCCACTGCGTCCCGACGACCACGTCCCACGCCTCGGCGAGCCACACGCTCGTCGGGTTTCCCGGGAGCCGCGTCCGTGCCAGAGGAGTGAGCACGCCGGCCCACAGCGAGGTGGTGACGCCGAGGAGGGCGAGGAGCGTGGCACGTCGTCGTACGGCGATCCCGGCGGGTCCCAGCGCTCCCAGGATGCGTCCGGAGACCGCCAGCGCGCCGATGGCCAGCACGAGCCCGGTGAGGTCGAGCACCCGCGCCGCCAGCGGCAGGGCACCGGGGAGCCGGGCGCCGCTGTCGGCGAGGATGTCGGGACGGAGGCCGGCTCCGAAGGCGAGCGAGCCCGAGAGCGGGTGCCCGTCCGCGAGCGAGATGACGCGCCACTGCAGCTCGTAGGTCCCACGGCGCAGCGCGGCGATGTCCAGCCGGATGACGGTGTTGTTGCCGTCCACCGCGCCGATGCGCAGGTCCACGCTGGTGCCGTCGTCACGGTGGAGGTCGAAGCGGCTGGCGCTGGCACTGATGGGCTCACCGAACCAGAGCGTGAGGTAGTCACGTCCGGGAGCCACCATGCCGCCGTTGGGTGGATCGGAGCGGTCGAGCTCGCTGTGTGCCTGCACGGGGCCGGGCGACAGCACGACCACGGCCACGGCGGCCAGCACGCACCCGACGCGGCCCCACCACCTGCGAGCGCCCCCCATCACGTCCGGCTCCTATCCCTGCACGACCAGGTGCTGCATGCGGAGTTCGCCCATCACGAGAGTGACCTCGGCGCCCTTGTGGACGGCGTTGTGGGCGTTGGCCATGAGGAAGAAGTAGGTGCCGCCGAGCCTGAGCTCGGCGCCGTGGTGGTGGGGAGCGGTCTTCATCACCAGGGTCTCGCCGGTGTCCTCGACCACGAAGGCCGGCGCGAGCGAGGGGTCGTGGTTGATCCGGTCCGCCTTGTCGGGGTCGACCACCTGGTAGCGCAGCTCGATCAGCCCGCCTGCCGCGGTGACCGCGACCATGTCGACGTCGATGCCGTACGCCGCTGCCAGCCCGTCGGCGTCGACGAGCGTGGTGCCCGACCGGATGTCGGCCCGCTGCTGGCTCCACGCCCGCCAGCCGAGTGCGCCGCCGAGGAGCACGAGCGCCAGGACGAGGACGAGCACGACCGGACCGCGGTGACGTCGCCGGGGCGGCGCCGTGGTCTCCGGGTCGTCCGGGAGCTCGGTGAGTGTCGCTGTGGTCATGTCGGCCTCTCGTGCGAGGAGTGGACCGCCCGCCCGGCGGTATGGGGGATAGCCGCCGGGCGGGAGGGGTCAGGGGAGGTCGAACGCGTCGATGTCGAGCGCGTTCGAGGTGAGGCCGTGCCCGGTCCCGTTGAAGTAGGTGGACCAGGCCGTGCCGGTGCGGTGGATGACGTCCTCGTCCTGCACCGCGCCCAGACCGGGCACGGTGATGTCCGAGCTGAACGACAGGTACAGGTGCTGCAGGCCCTGGTAGGCCAGGCCGTCGAGCTCGGCTGCCGCCGGCAGCCCGGCCGAGCCGGGACCGGAGGCGTCGAATACCCGGGTGTAGGAGTTGCCCGGCGCGCTCGCGTTCCAGCGGTAGACGTCGGCGTCGTCACCGGCGCCTCCGGCACCCGGCGGGACGGCGGTGTTCTGGGTGGCGAGGTAGAGCGTTCCTCCCTGGATGGTCATCGGGCCCAGGTCGAAGGCACCACCCAGGCCGTGGGCGCTGCCGTCGAACCACCGCGACCAGGAGCCTGCGTTGTAGTAGACGATGTCCTCGTCCGGGACGGTGTTCGCCAGGCCGGGTACCGTCGTGTTGCCCGTGAAGGACAGGTAGAAGTGGGTGGCGTCCACCCGCACGAAGCTGTCCACGTTGGCGCCGGCCGCGATGCCGTAGGTGCTCAGGTCGATGGCCCGCGCGTGTGCGGTGCCGTTCCACCGGAGGATGTCGGCGTCGTCGGCGGTTCCGCCCACTCCCGGCGGGTTCGCGTTGCCGGTCGTGGAGTAGTACAGCGGGGCCGTCACCGTCAGCGGACGGGGGGTCGGAGCACTCCAGTTGCCGGCGGCGTCCCTCACCCTCACCTGCAGGGTCGTGGTGCCTTCCGGCAGCAGGCTGGTGTCGACGCTGGTCGACAGCGCTGCCGGAGAGGCGCCGGAGCCGTTGGTGAACGCCGTCCCGCGGCCCGCGCCGGGGTCGGCGCCGGTGAACCACTCAGCGGCTGCGATCGCGCTGGCGGTGTCGGTGGCGGTGAGGCTCAGCGTCGCCGACAGCCCACCCTGGGTCGGGTTCGGCGTGACCGTCAGCCCGCTGACGGCCGGCGCCTGCTTGTCGACCACCAGGGTGGTCGTGCCCACGGTGCCCCAGTTGCCGGCGGCGTCACGGGCGTGCACGGAGATGGTGTGCGGGCCGTCCGGGAGCTGGCGCACGGTGGTGAGCGGGATGTCGGCGTAGCCCCCCTCCGAGGTGTCGTTGAAGAGCCCGTCGCTCGCGATCAGCGGGATGCCGCTGCCGTTGGCGCCCACGGTGTCGATGAAGGCCTCGGCCTTGGTGATCGCACTGTTCAGGTTGCTCGAGACGGGGTCGGACATCGTCGCCACCATGACCCGGAGCGCCGGCTGGCCGGAGTTGTAGGCGAGCGTGCCGTTGTTCGGCGTGGGGGCCACCGTGACACCGGTGGTCGTGGGGGCGGTGTTGTCCACGGAGAGGTTGACCGAGATCCAGTCGCCCCAGTTGCCCTGGGCGTCCTGGCTGCGGATCGTGATGACCCGTGCTCCCTCGGCGAGGGTGTCGACGGTCGCGCCCGGGATGGTGGCGTCGATGCTCGACACCGGTGCTGCGGTGCCCACCGTCATCGGGACTGCCGTGCCGCCGTCGATCGAGTACTCGGCGGCCTGGATGTCGGCGTTGCCGGACGCGCTGTCGTCCGCGGTGGCCGAGATGACCACGCCGCCACCGCCCGTGCGGATCAGCGCAGGCGTGAGGGTCGGGTACTTCGTGGTCGGGCCGCCGGTGTCGTTGCCGTCCACGAGGACCGACGTGAGCGGTCCCCAGGTGCCGCTGGCATCGCGCCCGCGCACGTAGAGGACGTGGTGCCCGGACCCGAGCGTGACGTCGGCGGTCACGGCCTCGGTCGGGCTGTCGAAGGCACCGTCCTGCGCGGCGAGCGCGACGGGCGTGCCGCTGGCGTCGTCGACGTACAGCTGGGCCTCGGCGATGTTGGCGCCACCGCGGCCGGCGTCGCTGACCGTCGCGGTGAGCGTCCCGGACGCCACGGCGGCGTTGCGGGAGACCGGGCCGGTCGCATCGGGGCCGGCAGGGAGGTTCGCGCTGACCTCGACGGGGGCGAGCATGCCGCCGAAGCCTCCGGACGCGACGTTGCTGTTGTGGAGCAGCAGGCTGCCGTCGTAGAGCGACATGGCGACGGCGACGGACGACTCCGGAGCCTTCACGAGGGCGTCCGCGGTCTGTCCGGGCCCGATCGTCTCGGCGACATAGCGCCGGGCGTCGGCGAGGCCGCTGCCGTCGAGGCCGACGACGGTCTGCCCGGCCCCGAGGACGGACATCGAGTGGTACTGGGTGCCGGCGTTGACGTAGCGCAGCAGCAGCTGGTGCCCACCGGTCGTCGCGATCGGCTGGGTGTTCGGGTGCGCCCGACCGTTGATCAGGAAGTAGCGCGGGCGATAGCTCCGCATGTCGAAGGCGGCCGGGTCCGGCGCGTTGTTGAGGGCCGGGTCGATCTCACCGAGGACCAGCACGGACTCGTCGTCGAAGCCCGTCGCGGGAGATCCGTACGCCGTTGCCGGGGCGCCTGCGGGCCGCACGACCAGGGCGCCGTAGAGGCCCATCGCCACCTGGTGCTGGGCGTTCGGGATGGGCGCTGCCTCGTAGAGGTACGTGCCCGGCTGGTCGGCGGTGAAGGTGTACGTCCGCGTGCCGCCGGCAGCGACCCCCTCCAGGTCCGGGGGCAGCTGCTGGCCCTGGAAGAGCAGCCCGGTCCGCTCGGTGAGCTCGTTGTGCAGGGTGAGCGTGACCTCCTCGCCCTCGGTGACCTCGAGGACGGGTCCTCCGGGTCGGGCGACGGGGGCGTTGGTGGAGCTGTAGCCCCACACGTGGACCGCCTGGCCGCCGGGCAGGACCGCGTCGTTGCCCACCACGGCGTAGAGGTCCAGGGTGACGGCGGCCGCCGCGGGGGTCGCGGGGACGGCCACCAGGCCGAGCAGTGTGAGCGCCAGCGCAGCGAGCAGCGCTGCGGACCGGGTCCGGGTCGTGGTCGTGTTCATCGTCGCGCCGCCTCTCAGGACCTGCAGTGGTTGGAGCCGGGCGGATCGATCCGCATGTACGTGATCGGGCCGGTCATGTTCGCTCCCCACGAGGTGATCTGGAAGAGCGCGTGGTTGTGGCTGATGATGTAGAACTCGCCGCACTGGTTGAGCGTCTGGACGCCGGGCGGGAGTGCCTTCTTGCTCCCCAGATACGGGGTGCCGCTGTAGAACGTGCCGATCGAGCTGTTCGACAGGTCGGGGACCGTCACCGGCACGGGGTTCGCGGCGCTGTAGTCCTCGGCGTCGTACCACCTGAAGATCACGTCCCAGGTCTGTCCCGGCCCGATGTTGATGGCGAACTTCTCCATCGAGAGGTCGTTCCCACCTGCGTTCTCCAGGGGCTGCCCGTCACGCCCGACCACCAGCCCGTTGTTGCCGTGCGGGTGGAACGGGTAGTCCTCGGTGCCGACGTTGAGGTAGCGCGCCATCCCGGGGAGCGGGTGGTCGGTGGCGTCGTAGCCGTAGATCTGGGCCAGCGCGCCGTAGGGCTGGGTCGGCAGCCAGGAGGCACCGTTGTCGGCGATGCTGTCCGGGAAGCCGCGGCCGTTGATGAGCCAGTAGCGCGGGTGGTAGTTGTTCATGTTGAACGCCCGCCCCTGCTCGACGCGCTGGTGCTGGTAGGGGTCGATCTCGGACAGCAGGACCATGAACTCCTCGTCCGCGTTGAACTGGGTGTCCGCCCGGTTGTAGGCGTGGTCCGCCCCCATCGCCGGCCGCACGATGAGCGCGCCGAACAGGCCCATCCGCACCTGCTTCTCGGGGTTGGTGCCCGACTCGTAGAGGAAGGTCCCCGGGTGGTCGGCGGTGAAGGAGTAGGTGATCGTGCCGCCGTCCGCGGGAGCGGGGTCGGTGAGCGAGGTGACCAGGCCGTCGACGTCGCGCTGGAGCTGCGCGGGCACGCCGTCGGCGAGCACGTCGGTCTGGCCCGGGAAGGCGATCGACGACGGGTCGGGGAGGGTGTTGTGCAGGATGACGGTGACCGAGTCGCCCTCGTTGACGCACAGCACCGGGCCGGGGTGCTGGAAGGCGTCGAAGCCGCTCGAGTAGCCCCACATGAAGGCGGTGTTGCCGTCCGGCAGGCTGATGTAGCCGGTCCTGGTCGTGATGTTGAAGATCTTCTGGCCGCCGGGTCCGGCCTCCGGTGTCGTGCACACGATGCCGACAGGAGGCATGGACGACGGCGCCGCCGAGGCGCCGGTCTGCTCGATCGCCGCGGACCCGAGGGTCGCCAGCGCGGCCACCGGGAGGGAGGCTGCGACGAGGCGGAGCCGGCTCGACCGGGTGAGGTGGGTGCTCATCACTGGACCGCCCATTCGTTCGGGTACTGCTGGGGACTCAGGGCTCCGGCCGGATGCACGCGCACCTCGGTCGCCTGGCCGCCGAACCCGCCGGGAGCCAGGTTGTTCGACCGGGTGTACGCCCGGTTGTAGAGCAGGTAGGTGTCGTACCCCTGACCGCTCGTGCCGCTCCCTCCGGTGTGGGCGGGAGCGGTGAAGACGACGTCGTAGCTCTCGCCGGGGCCGATGTTCAGCGTCTCGGTCTCGTACGACGTGTCGGTGCCGTCGCGACCGCGCATCGGGGTGGCGTCGCGTCCCACGACCCGCATCCGGATGCCGGCCAGGGACATGGCCTGCTCGCGGAAGCCGAGGTTGGCGAACCGCAGGGCGACCCGCTCGCCGGGCTGGCAGGTCACCAGCGACGAGTGCGGCTGGTACTTCAGGTTCGGGTGGCCGGCCGGCGCGATGAGATCACCGTCGGCGTCGTGGACGGGGTGGAACGGGTCGATGGAGCCGTTCGGCGCCAGGGTGTCGGGGTAGACGCGCCCGTTGAGGAGGGTGAAGTCGGCCTGGTAGTCGCTCCACTCGGGGAGCTGGATGTGCGCGTCGGCCCAGTGCGCCTCGGCCCACACCTCCGAGAGGAACATGGCGAACTCCCGGTCGAAGCCGGTCGAGCCGTCGCCGTCGTTGTAGAGGTAGCGACCGCTCGGGTAGAGCGTGGTGTTGCCGTCCTGGAGCGGACGGACGAAGACCAGCCCCGTCATGCCCATCTGCACGTGCTCCACGTCCTCGACGTGGCAGTGGTACATGTACGTGCCCGGGTCGCGCGGGCGGTAGACGTAGGTGAAGCTGCGGCCGCTGGGCACGGCCACCGACCCCGACGGCTCGCCGTCGAAGAACGGGATGACGTTGCGGAAGCCGTGCCAGTGGACGGTGTGCGCGTCGAACAGGTCGGGTCGCAGGGCCAGTCCGAGGTTGGTGAGCTGCACCCGGAAGTCCACCGGGTGGTCGGGGTCGAACTGGTCGACCCAGAAGAGCGGCGCCGAGTGCTGGGCGTGGTTCTTCTGCGCGGACCGCTGCAGCGTGGTCATCCCGGTCACGTTGCGGAACCCGAAGATGTAGGTGGTCAGTCCGTCGGGTGCCAGCACGTCCGGGTGGAACGGCGGGATGGCGGGCGTGGGCGGCAGGTACATCCACCCGTCCGTGCCGCCCAGCGCCAGGTCGGGCGGCAGGTCGGCGGCGACCGCAGCCTCCGGGAGGAGGAGGCGACCCCGCCACGCCACGGCGCCGACCGCGGCGGCACCGCCCGCGAGCTGGAGGAAGCGTCGTCGGCCGAGTCGGGCCCCGGTGGCCGCGTCCGTCTCGCTGGAGAGCCCTGCAGTGGAGTGGTCGTCCATGGGGCCACCTGTTCCCTTCGGGTGTCGGTGCTGCGTGGTCATGGCAGGTCGATCGCGTCGATGTCGAGGTCGGCGCTGGCATCGAGGCCTCGAGCGGTGCCGTCGAAGTAGACGGACCAGGCGCCGGCTGCGTAGTGGACGACGTCCTCGTCCTGCACCGTGCCGAGACCGGGGACGGTCACCGTCGCCGTGCTGAACGACAGGTCGAGGTGCGTGGCGTCCGTGACGTCGACCCCGTCGACGTTCGCGCTCGCGGGCAGCCCGGCCGCGGAGGCGTTGAAGACCCGCGTGTAGGTGTTGCCCGCGCCTCCGGAGTTCCACCGGTAGACATCGGCGTTGTCACCCGTGCCACCTGCGCCGGGCGGCGTCGCGTTGGTCGTGGAGAAGTACAGCGTCCCCGACTCCACAGAGATGTCCCCGACATCGGTCGTGGCCGGGAGGCCGTGGGCGCTGCCGTCGAACCACAGCTGCCACGTGCCGGCGTTGTAGTAGACGACGTCGTCGTCGCGCACCGTCAGGTCCGGGCCCGGCCGGGCGATGGTCGTCCCGGTCGAGAAGGACAGGTAGAAGTGCGTGGCGTTGACCCGGGAGAACCCGTCGACGTCGGCTCCCAGCGGCAGGCCGTACGGTGATGCGCTGGCGTCGACCGTGCGGGTGAAGGCGGTGCCGTTCCACCGGTAGATGTCGGAGTCGTCGGCGGTCCCGCCGACCCCGGGCGGGTTCGCGTTCCCGACGGTCGAGAACGAGAGCGGGCCGGCCGGGGTCGGCGGTGGGGGTGCCGAGGCGCCGCTGGCCTGGGAGATCGCGTCGATGTCCAGTCCGGCGTTGCCGGAGAGGCCGTGGGTCGTGCCGTCGAACGAGACCGACCAGGCGTTGGTCGAGAAGGAGACGACGTCCTCGTCCTGCACTCCGTTGGCGGGAAGTCCGGGGACGCTGGCATTGTCGTTGGAGAAGGACAGGTGCACGTGTGTGGGGTCCACGTACACCAGGCCGTCGACCTGGGGGTTGGTCGCACTGCCAGCGGCCCCGGAGTTGGGGAGGTTGTAGGGAGCAGCGGTCGCGTCGATCACGCGCGTGTAGCTGGATCCGCCGTCCCACCGGTAGACGTCCGCGTCGTCGCCGGTGCCGCCGGCACCCGGCGGGACCGCGGTGTTCTGCGTGGTCAGGTAGAGGGTGCTCCCGACCACGCTCGTCGCTCCGAGGTCGACACCGGCGGCCGTGAGCCCGCGGGCGCTGCCGTCGAACCACAGCTGCCACGAGCCGGCGCTGTAGTAGACGACGTCCTCGTCCCCGACCTGTCCCAGGCCCGGCAGCGACACCGTCCCGGTGAACGAGGCGTAGAAGTGGGTGTCGTCGACCCTCGAGTAGCCGTCGAGGTTCGCCCCGGCCGGCACGCCGACGGCGCTGGCGTCCCAGTGACGGGTCGTGAGGGTGCCGTTCCACCGGTAGACGTCGGCGTCGTCCGCGGTGCCGTTGACGCCGGTCGGGTTCACCGAACCTGCCGTGGAGTAGAAGAGCTCCATCGCGGGCGGCACCGTGCCACCGCCCACCTCGTCGGAGCCGGCGTCGAAGCCGCCGCCAGCCGGTCGGCTGTCGTCGTCGATGTCGGTGCCGGGCGCCGAGAGGCTGGCCGGCGGCGCCTGGTAGGCCGGGACGGCGGCGCTCGCGGTGCCGCGGTTGCAGGCGGGCGAGGCGGGGCAGCCGGTCAGGTGGTAGTCGCCGAGCTGGTCGGCGGGCGCCTCGACCGCGACGAGCGTGGCGTCGACGAACGCGGGGTTCTGCCGCCAGGCCGCGAAGCTCACGGAGAGGTCGTACGGCGCCTGCACGGCGGGGTCGTCGTTGCTGTTGGTCGCGCTGGGCGTGTACGGGTGCATGCCCTGCGCCTGCTGGACGATCGAGCTCGTCGGGGCGAGCTCGCCGGTGCCGTCGGAGACCCCGAGGTCCCAGTGCTCGATGGCCGACGCGTCACCGGCGACCCCGATCCCGGTCACGGTGTTGCCCGCCCGCGTGCCGGCGCGGTTGTCCCAGAAGATGTTGTTGAAGAGCAGCGGCTTGCTGAAGGTCGGCGACCCGTTGGGCAGCGTGCTCTGCAGCTGCTGGCTGTTGGAGGTGGTGGAGAGCCCGGCCGGCGCGGGGGAGCCGTCCGAGGTGACGGCGGTGGCCGTCGTGAGGTTCTTCATGATCGTGTTGTTGTAGATCCGCACGTTGGGCGCGTCGTCGAGGGCGATGCCGCCGCCCTCGTGCGTGGAGACGTTGTTGACGATCGTGTTGTTGTAGACGTTCATCGCGTCGGTGCCGCCCGAGCCACCGGCCATCAGGAACCGGATGCCGCCGCCGTCGTCGTTGGAGAGGTTCGCCTGGATCTGGTTGGCGTAGATGTCCACGGCCCCGGTGCCCGGGGAGAGCGCGTTCGGGTCGGCAGGCAGCTGGCCGGCCATCATGATGGCGCCGCCCTCGTCGTTGGCGTGGTTGAAGGTGATCCGGTTGTGGTCGATGCGGCCGTTCGGGCTGCGCCCGTAGACGCTCACACCGGCGCCGTACTCCAGCGAGAAGTTGCCGCAGATGTCGTTGCGCGACACCTGGTAGGCGTCCGAGCCGGCGAAGAGGCCGATGCCGCCGGCGAGGTTGGTGCCGGCGTTGTTGACGATCCGGTTGTCGGTGATCCGCACGTTCTCGTTGTGCTGGTTGGTGTCCGGTGCGGGCAGGTCCGGGGTGCCGAGCCGGATCGTCCCGTAGGCCCCGCCGTTGTTCTCGACCACGTTGTTGGTGATCTGGAGGTTGCGCACGTAGGCGTTGGCGAAGACCGCACCGCCTTGGGTGGTGATGTTGGCCGGCAGGCCGGTGGGTGCGCCTGTCTGGTTGTTGATGTTGCCGGGGAAGCCCTGCTGGTCGCCGCCGCGGATGTCGAAGCCGTCGATGGCGGCGGGGAACGCGCTGGTGAACTGGCGGGCGCGCCCGGCGGCGTTGGTGGCGTTCTGGGAGGCGAGGAGGTAGATCACCTGTCCGTCGTTGACGTCCTGGTTGCCGTCCCACGTCATCGCGCCGAGCTTGGTGTACCAGTCCGTCGCCAGCTGGGTGTCTCCTGCGAAGGACGAGCCGTCGATGATCGAGCCGGGCACGAACGTGGTGCCCTGGAAGCCGCCCGGGCCGACGCCCTGCAGCTTGACCGGCGAGGCCATGATCAGGTTCTCGTAGTAGGCACCACGCGGGTTCAGGCGCGGGTTGTTGGTCGAGGGAGTGCCGGGGTAGACGACGACGAGGTCGTTGCCGCTGTTGGTGAAGCCGGCGTCGAGAGCGGCCTGGATCGTGGCGTAGGTCCTGCCTGGGCCGACCTCCCGCACGGCCGGGTTGTAGCCCTGCCCGAGGACGTGGAACGTCAGGCCGTTCGCCGTGTGCTGGCCGTTGTTCCCGGTGATCCGGAGCGTGTGGGCACCGGTCGGCGTGCCCGGCGGGACCGTCACGTCGATCGCCGTGCTCGACCAGTTGGTCGTGGGCAGGGCGACGCCGTCGAGCGTGACGCTCCCGGTGCCCTGGGCGGCCCCGAAGCCGGTGCCCTCGATGTGGACGGCCCCGGACCCGTTGACGTAGGGACGGCTGACGGCGAACAGCTGCGGCGTGCCCCCACCCTGCGGGCAGGTGACGGGGACCAGCTGCCCGGTGCCGGGACGACCGATCGTGGTGCCGACCTGGGTGACCGCGAGGTCGGTGGGGATGGTGACCCCGGGAAGCGCCTCGAACTCGGTGGCGATCGTGCGGTAGCGGGGATTGAAGTCGGGGTTCAGCGATCCCGGCACGCCGGGGTCGTTGCCCACGAAGCGGTACATCCCGCCGCACACGCCAGACGGGGTGGGACACGAGATGTGGTTGGACGACGGCAGCAGGACATCCCAGAAGCCGTTGTAGTCCGACTGCACAGTCGTCACGAGCTGGTTGTCGAAGTCGTAGATCCCGACGGGGACGAAGGCTGCCCCCAGCTTCTCGCCGTACGCCGTCGACTTGATGTCGGCAGAGAAGTTGACGTCGTCGATGATCAGCCCGCGCAGGCGCGAGGGCACCGGGACGTCGGTGAAGACGTTGAACATCGGCACGACGGACTTGCCGTTGCTGACGGTGACCAGCTTGGTGCCGCACCGCGGCCGCTGCGTGCCCTCGTACGGCGAGCCGCCGAGGTCGACGAAGGTCTGGTTGCGCACGGCGTCCGGGCCGTCACCTCCGAAGGCCGGGTTGGGGCTGCCGTCGGGAAGCTCGGCGAGGTCGCCCTGGGCATCGATGCCGGCGACGTCCACCGTGTGGAGGGGTCCCGCGCACGCCGGCGGCGGGATCTGCGGGACGATGTCGTTGCCGTTGCCGATGTTGATGTCCTCCTCGGAGGTCACCTTGTACATCGGGCTGCCGGTCTCGTCGTCGGGGATCTCGACCGCGACGAGGTAGTCACGTGCCTTCAGCGAGGTGAACTGGCCGCCCACGCACTCCGGGGCGGAGGGGTCTGTCGCGTCGAGCGTCCCGTTGAAGCAGCCGTCTCCGAAGCCGTAGTTGCCGTTGACCGCTGCGCCGAAGTTGGCGTCCGGGGTGCCCTGATCGGTGGGGTACGTCCCGAACTGCACGCTCTGCGAGAACGCCGGGATGCAGATCCCGTCGGTCTCCTGGTTGCGGGCGAGCACGTCCTCGTCGACGCCGTGGACCAGCGCGACGCCGTCCAGGTCGCGCGCGGTGCAGCCGCGCGGCTTCTCCCAGGTCTCCGACAGGTAGCTGTTGAGCAGGGCGCCGCGTCGGTAGGACCCGTCCGGGTCGAGCTCGTGGTTCTCGTCGGCGTCGCACGGGACACCGGGGTGGGTGCCGCAGTCGACGGTGTCGTAGAGCATCACCGGGATGTCGGGGACACCGGGCTGCCAGTCCTCCGCAGCGGCGTAGCGGGGGTCGAGCTCGTTGCGGGTGGTGTCGTAGGTGATCGAGCCGACGATGCCGCCGTTGCTGGGGTCGACGGTGCCGTTGGGCGGGCCATAGGCGTGCACCCCGAAGTCGATGGTGCCGCCCAGGCCGATGATGTTCAGGGTGCTCACGTCGACGCCGGCACCCTTGACGGTGGTCGGTTGGGCCTGGTTGTCGGCCTGGTAGGTGACGCCGGTGGTGTAGAAGGAGTCGCTGTAGGCCTCCAGCACGGTCCAGCCGAACTCGCCGAGCGGGTAGGCCCCGTCGAGGCTGTAGTAGCCGTTCGCGTCCGTCGTCACGGTGGTCATGCCGCGGTCCATGAGCGAGTTGTCCCGCTTGCGCAGGGTCAGGGTGAAGTTGGGCACCCCGTTCTCACCGGCGTTGCGCACGCCGTTGCGGTTGGCGTCGTTGAACACGAAGCCGGAGTACTCCGTCCACCAGCCCGTCATCGGCACCGTGCCCATCTCCACGGTGCCCCCGTTGCTCACCGTCACGGCCTGGAGCGCGAGCAGGTTGTTCTGCGCCTCGTCCCACCACGTCAGCGTGTAGTCGCCGTCGGGCACGCCGCTGATGTCGAAGCGACCGTCCTCGCCGGCACGCCCGACCCACACGGCCTGGTCGCCGTTGCCCAGGTCGGAGAGGGACAGCCAGGCGTCCGTGATGGGTCGCTGCACCTTCGACCCGGTGTAGCCGTTGTAGAGGTCGAAGATGCCTCCCTTGGGCGGGACGTAGTGCAGGGTCCGCATGACGCGCCCGGTGATGTGGCCGTTCGCCTGGGGGTTCAGCGGCTGGCCGTCGCGCGTCGGCACGGCGAAGCCGAAGAGCGGCGCGGGCACCGCCTCCCCGGCGAGCACGAACTCGGTGTCGTAGCCGGTGGAGCCCTCCATCACCCATGTGTCCCAGTCGTGGTTGCCCTCGAGCGTGGTGGTCTGCACCCACTGGGACGGGTCGCCGGCCTGGGCCGGACGCGGGGTGACGTACTGGGTGTAGCGGTTGGTGCCCATGTGCGGATACGTCACGACGCCGTCGGCGTCGCTCACGCACTCGCCGCCGATCTTGTCGACGACGGGGAGCATGTCCTGGTCGAGTGATGCCAGCGGGATCTCGTGGGTGACCGGGTCCTCGTCGACGTACGTCGTGCAGAGCGGGTTGCCGTAGACGTCGGTGCTCACCTCGCCGAGCACGTCGTTGAGGTGCCCGACGAAGCCGGCGAGCGGTCGGTCGCCGGCATCGTACGCGCCGTTGGTGGGCGCCATGTCCTCGAACACCTGGCCCCTGACCGTCGAGTCCGGCAACGGCATCGGCTGCACCTGGACCGGCACCGGAACGGTGTCCGGCAGGGGCATGGTGAAGTGGGCGCCGTCGAGCTTGAACCCGTCGGCCAGCACCGAGACGAGGTAGTTGCCGTCGGGCAGCGTGAGCCCGCCCGCGAGCGTCGTCTCGTCGCCCTGCGCCACGATCGGTGCCTGGTCCGGAGCGGCGTTGAGCGAGGTCCAGCCGCACGACGTCGGGTAGTCGTCAGCCGCGGTCGAGCACGGGCCGGTCGGTGACTTCTGGTTGGTGTCGCCGGTGGTGTCGCGGTTGACGATGAAGGTGAACTGGTCGACCGCGTCGCCCTTCTGCACCCCCGCGCCGCCGAGCGCGCGCGGTTCGGTGCGCGCGCTGGTGACCGCGAGCACCAGGACGTTCGTGGGTGCCGCGTCCGCGGTGACGGCAGGCAGGACCGTGAGGCCCGCCGCGCCGAGGGTCACGGAGGCCAGGACCGCGAGGGTCCGCCTCCCGACTGCCGTGTGGAAGCGGCGTCCGGTGTCCGTGCTCGTCGTCCTCTGACCGCGCATGTGCGTCACCCCTCCGGGAGCGTGGGAGATTCCCGGCGGTCACGGTCTCGCCGGGCCCAGCTCGGACGACGGTTCCTTGCAGCGGCGTCACGGCTTTGTCATGAAGTGATCATCTTCGTGGCGCGCGTGAGCGGGACCAGCGAGCGAGGTGGACCAGACCAACGCGAGACAGCGGCGCTCGGGAGCACGCCCGGGCGACGATGCCGGCAGTCAGCCGACGAGGCGCAGCGCCAGCTGCGGGCACGCGCGCACCGCTGCGCGGGCGTCGGAGAGCAGTTCCGCGGTCACCGTGCCGGTGACGACCGGATATCCCCACTCGTCGAGGTCGATGACCTCGGGCAGCAGCTCGTGGCACAGGCCGCGTGCCCGGCACGCCGGCCAGTCGACCCGGATCGTCGACGTCACGACGCCCGCCCGTCCGCGTCGAGGGCGCGGCCGCAGCGCCCGTGCAGGTGGGCCTCGACCTCGTCGGCCAGCGTCGTGAGTGCGGTCCTCACCAGGCGCGACGTGCCGTCGGGGTGGGCGCAGGCGCCACGTCCGGTGACGAGGCCGGTCAGCCGGGAGAGCCGTGCGGGGTCACCGTGGCCACCCACCACGGCGCGCAGCTCGCGAGCGATCGCCGGGAGTCCGTTGACGCAGGGCCCGCAGCGTCCTGCCGACTCCCCGGCCAGGTAGGCCGCGACGTCGGCGGTGAACGCGAGCGGGCAGGTCGCAGCATCGGCGACGTGCACGACTCCTGCTCCGAGCGGGATGCCCGCCGCGAGCATCTCGGTCGGCGAGACCCTCATCGAGGAGAGGGTCTCCCACCTGGTCCAGCTTCCGTGGAAGCCTCCGACGAGCACCTCGGTCCGGGGGGCGAGCGGGCGGATCACCTCGCTCCACGGAGTCCCGAAGGCGACCTCGTGCACCTCGGGCGTGGTGGCCGACCCGGTCCGGGTGAGGGTCACGAGCGTGGAGCCCGGCTCGACCTGGGTGCCGAGGCGGCGGTAGCTGCTCGCCCCGCCGAGGGCGAGCAGGCCCACCTGCGCCCAGGTCTCGGCGTTGGACAGGAGGGTGGGTCGTCCGGCGAAGCCCGAGAGCGCTTCCGGTTCCCAGGCGGTGACCGGGAGGTTCGGGCGGCCCGACATCAGCTCGATCACGGCGCGGGACTGTCCCGACACGAAGCCGTGGGTCGTGGTGTGGACCCGGATCCGCATCCGGTCGTCGCGCTCCTCGGACGCGAGATGCATCGCTGCCTGCACCCGGACGCGCTCACCGGGCAGCACGACGTGGATCTCACGGGCCCCGAGCGCACGAGCAGCCGCGACCGCGCCGTCCAGGACCAGGTGCGGGCGCGTCAGCGCCAGGGCCATGTCCTTGGCGCTGGCCGGCTCGCCCTCTGCGAAGTTCACGACCACGACCGGCCTCCGGCGCCGGGCGACGGTCTCGAGCTTGGTGGCGAAGGGGAAGGCAGCTCCGCCGCGGCCGCGCACGCCGACGCGCCCGACGAGGTCCTGCAGCACGTCCAGGCCGATCCACGGCAGTGCGCCGAACTGGTGGCGGTGCGC
Organism: Nocardioides sp. BE266; assembly: GCF_031457855.1. Classification (NCBI taxonomy): domain Bacteria; kingdom Bacillati; phylum Actinomycetota; class Actinomycetes; order Propionibacteriales; family Nocardioidaceae; genus Nocardioides; species Nocardioides sp. BE266. The sequence continues at coordinate 82,971 of NZ_JAURTI010000004.1, forward strand.
CGCGAGCGAGGGTCCTCTCGTCAGCCCGGCCAGGAGTGCGGGGCCGGGAAGCACGGTGATGTCGTCCGGCAGGGGGACTGGTGATCTCGCAGCCAGCGTGCTCGTCATGCCGACCTGCCCCACGTCTGGCCGGCCACCGGCGGCGCCGGGCGGGCCAGGCGTACGACGAGCGACAGGGCGACGACCACCACGCAGGCGGCAGCGGGGACGACGGCGAGACCGTCGAGGGAGGACAGGTCCGTCCCGATCCCGACGGAGTGCACGACGGCGACGACCCAGGCCGCCCACGAGAGCAGGTGCACCGAGCGCCACGCCCGGAGGCTGAGCCGGGTCCGCAGCAGGCTCGTGACGGTGACCGCTGCGACCAGGTCGAGCGAGAGCGTGCCGAGTCCCAGCCACAGTGGTTCGTAGCTCGCACCGACCGGCACCACGGCCTGCCACCAGCGGATGTCGACGTACTCGTCGACCACGGCGGTGACCACGTGGGCGAGCAGCATCAGGACCGACAGCAGCGCGACGTTGCGGTGCAGTGCCTGGCTGACGAAGCGGGGCAGGCCGCGGCCGGGACGCCCGCCGATCGACAGCACGCCCAGCGCCACGCTCACCGTGAGCAGGACCAGCAGCACGACTCCCGTCGAGCGGTTGAGGTACCAGAGCAGCGGGCCGTCGGTCATGCAGCGTCCTCGTCGGAGGGCCACCCCGCCGTCGTCACGACCTGGCCGTCGCTGCCGACCAGTCGCGCCGTGACCTGACGGGCAGCGAGCCATGCGGGGGCGTCGGTCCCCAGCACGACCGCCGCGGTGCTGGCGGCGTTGGCGGCGGTGCACGTGGGACCCGTCGTCGTGACGGTGCGCCACACCTCACGGGCCGGCCGTCCGGTGCGGGGATCGAGCAGGTGGTGGAGGCGGGTGCCCGCACGGCTCCAGCGCCTCACCTGGGTGCTCGAGGTCGCCAGCCCGCCGCCGTCCAGGGTGACGACGACGTCGGGGTCCGACCCGGGTCGCTCGCTGACCGCCACCGGCCACGAGCCAGGGCCGGCTATCCGTACGTCGCCTCCGACGCTCACGATTGCCGGGGTGTCGAGGTCGCGCTCGATCGCGGTCGCCACCAGGTCGGCCGCCCAGGCCTTGCCGGTCGCGCCGAGGTCCAGGGCGGTGTCGTCGGGGATCCTGATCGCGCCGCCCGGGTCGAGCTCGATCTGCTCCCAGGCACGCGGGTCGGGCGGTGGCGTGCCGAACGGGCTGCCGCCGAGGTCGACGAGGGCGTCGAAGTCGCGGTCGTAGCCGAGCTGGACGAGGTGGCGTCCCAGGAGCGGGTGCACCAGGCCGTCGGTCTCCGCGGCGGCGTCGACGGCGACGGCCACACCGGCGACCAGCAGCGGGTCGACGGCCACCCAACGTCCGGGGTGGGCGTTCACCACCGACAGGTCGGAGTCGGACCGGAACCGGCTGCAGACCTGGTCGACGTCGCGCAGCACCAGCTGGGCCAGTCGTTCGACCCGCTCGAGGAGGACGCGGTCACGCACGGCCACGAACGTGTAGGTGCCCAACGCGGTGAAGGTGGACCACGTCGCGCCCACGATCAGGAGCCGCTCGTCGGAGTGGGCGGCGGGGGAGGAGGCGGCGGAGGCGGCGGGGGCGGCTGCGGGGTCGTGCTCGTCCCTCCACCTCCACCACCACCGGTGCCGCTGGACGCAGGCTGGGTGGGCTGGACGGTCGTGGGCTGCTGGCTCGTCGAGCCGGTCGACGGACTCACCGTGCCACCCGGGCCGGGCGCGGGGTTGGTCCCGGCGGCGGTCACGTAGCGCGTAGTGACCCGGGTCCGGGTCGGACGCTGGCGCAGCACGGGGTGACTGCGTTCACGGCTCCGTGCGGTGTCGCCGTAGCGCGCCAGCCAGCGGTCGTACTGCCGCTGCGCCTTGGCGTCCTGCGCAGCCCGGGTGGCGGCCGCGTCCGTCGCCTCGTCGTGCGCGGCGACCCCGGCCACCCATCCCGTGGCGCTGATGGCACCGGCCGCGACGGTCGCCGTGGTCGCCCAGACGGCAGCGCGGTAGCGATCGCGGCTTCGGGGGGTGTACGACATGGCGCCCATCGTGGACGGTGGCCCGGCAAGCGGTCCTCATCGTCGTGTTAAGTCGAGGTCATGTCCGGACTTGACCTGGACTTGAGGTTCTCGCGAGGTGCCGATAGCAGGCGCGACCCCAAGATGCGTCGCATGAAGATCCTCACTGCCGGCCTGATGTCGGCCATGCTCGCCGCCGGGACAGCCGCCTCCGTTGCCGCCTACCGGACGCAGGCCGCCTCCGCCGATGCGGTGCACGCCGCTCAGCCCAGCGCACAGCCGACCGCGACGGCGACGGCGACGACCGACGGTGACGCGGGCCGGACCAAGCGCTGGGCCCCGTGCCCGGCGGGCAGCACGCTCGAGGAGGGCACCTGCGTCATCGACGTCGTACGCACGGTCGTGCTGCCGGCCGCCACGCCGACGGCACACCCCTCCGCCACCCCGCAGGCGCACGCCACGTCGCACCCCGACACGGACGACCCCGACGAGTCCGACGACGAGTCCGACGAGGGTGACGAGCAGGGCGACGACACCGACCACGACGAGCAGACCCAGCACGACCAGGCCGACCACCACGACGACGATGACGAGGATGACGACGAGGCGGAGCACGGCGACGACGACGGCGACGACGACCACGCCGACGGTCACGACGAGGACGACGACCACGAGGACGAGCACGAGGACTGAGTGAGCAGGTCAGGCGGAGGCCATCGGCAGCCGGACGTCCACCAGCACCCCGTGTCCGGTGGTGCGGCGGCCGAGCACCAGGCTGCCGCCACACTCCCGGGCGATGCGGGTGGCGATGTCCAGCCCGAGCCCGGTGCGCCCCTGGCGATCCGGGTCCTCGGTGTCGCGCGACGGGTCCAGGCCCGGGCCGTCGTCGCTGACCGACAGATGAGCCCGGTCGCCGTCGACGTCGAGGGCGATGTGCAGGGCCACCCCTTCGTCCGTGTGAGCGAACACGTTGTCGACCAGCACGTCGAGCAGGTCCGTCAGGTCCTGGCTCGCCAGCCGCACCAGGACCGGCGACGCGGGCAGCCGCACGTCCAGTGCCCGGTCCTGGTCCTCGGCCAGCGGGCGCCAGAACTCCATCCGCTGCTGCACCGTCGCACGGGCATCGCTGGTGACGTCGAGGTCGGCGCGCACCGGGCGTCGGGCCTCCCGCACGATGGCGTCGATGGAGCGCTGCAGCACCCCGATGTGGGTCTGGAGGCGCTGGGCGAGCTCCGGCTCGGCCACGGCCTCCGCGTCGAGGCGCAGCGCAGTGACGGGCGTGCGCAGCCGGTGGGAGAGATCGCCGACGGCGGCACGCTCGAGCGCCAGGAGCTCGGTGATCCGGTCCGCGAGGCCGTTGAGGGCGCGGGCGAGCTCCTGCGTCTCGGCCGGACCCGCGACACCTGCGCGGGCATCGAGGTCGCCCTCGCGCAGCCGGTGCGCGGTGGACGACACAGCGCGCAACGGCGCGCTGATCCGCCGCCCGAGCTGCCATGCGATGCCGACCGAGAGCAGCATCAGCAGCAGGCCGACACCGATGATGCCCGTCCAGGCGGTGGTCACCCCGTGGCGGAGGTCGGCCTCGCTCACCTGCGAGCGGACGACCGCGGTGCCCTCCTCCACGATGACCGGCAGCAGGACGCGGGCCCCGTCGTCGTCGACGACCGTGAATGCCTCGCCGTCGAGCGCGCGACGTACCTCGGGGTCGCCGGCCAGGTCGGTGCCGCCGCCCAGCACGCGGCCGTCGGCGGTGAGCACGCCCGTGGTCGGCGTGCCGCGGTCGTCGATGCTGTCGACGAGCTCACCGAGCCGGTCGTCGTCGCGCAGGCCGGCGACCAGGATCGCCACGTTGCGCGCCTCCTGGTCAGCGGCCGCGACCGCGCGATCCTGCGCGAGGGTCTGCACCAGGAGGCACAGGGGGATCACGAAGGAGACGACGACCGCCGACGTCGTCGCGACGACCAGCAATGAGATCCTGCGCCGCATCACTCCTCCCCGGCATCGGGGTCCACGAGCCGCACCCCGACGCCGCGGACGCTGATCAGGTGGCGCGGATGGGCGGCGGACTCGCCCAGCTTGCGGCGCAACCAGGACAGGTGGACGTCCACGCTCCGGTCCGACCCGCCGTAGGCCTGCTGCCACACCTCGGTCAGCAGCTCACGCTTGGTCACGACCTGACCGCGTCGCGAGGCGAGCACCGCGAGCACGTCGAACTCCTTGCGCGACAGCTCGAGGACCTTGCCGTCGAGCGTCGCCGTCCGCGTGCTCTCGTCGACGACCAGGCCGCCGATGCGGATGACCGACGGTGTCAGGTCGCGGTCCCCGCGGCGCAGCACGGCGCGGATGCGAGCATCGACCTGGTCGGTGCCGAACGGCTTGACGACGTAGTCGTCGGCACCGCTGTCGAGGGCTCGCACCATGGTCGGGTCGTCGTCCTGTGCGGTGATGACGATGAGCGGGACGTCGCTCGCCGCCCGGACCATGGCGATCAGCGTGAGTCCGTCGACGTCGGGAAGCCCGAGGTCGAGCAGCACGACCTGCGGCCGCTCCCGGAGGATGTGCTCGAGACCCGCGAGGCCGGTGGCGACCATGGCTACGGGGTGCCCGCGCTCGCGCAGGCCTCGGGCGATCGCGGACCTGATCGCATCGTCGTCCTCGATCACGAGGATGGTCGTCATGAGCGAACCGTAGACCCCTGCCGCTGCTCCCGGACTGGAAGGATGCGCCCATGAGCCGTCGACGACTCCTCGGTGCCGCGCTCGCCTGGCTGGCGGTCGTCGTCAGCGTCTCGGCCCTCGTCTGGCTGGTCATCTCGCAGGCAGGCAGGGACCTCATCGCCTCCGACGGCCCGTCCGCGGCCTCGGGTGCGGCCTCCACGTCGGCCCCGCCGGCGCAGCGGACCCCGCGCGACCGGGCCGGCACCACTCACAAGCCGCCCCGCACCCCCTCCGGGACGTCGTCGCCGGCGCCCGAGTCACCCAGCTCGCCTGCGTCACCCGAGTCTCCCGAGCCGTCACCCGAACCGTCGAGCACCCCGACCTCGCGCCCCACCACGCCCCATGCCAGCGGCACGCCGGACTCGCCGACGGGCTCGCCGTCGCCCTCCGCGACCGACGTCCGACGGACGTGGCAGGGGCAGGCCGGGACGGTGGTCGCGGCCTGCACGTCGTCCGGCATCCGCCTGGTGTCGGCCCAGCCCGCGAACGGCTTCAAGGTCGAGGTGCATCCCGAGGACTCGCGGCTCGAGGCCGAGTTCGAGGGACGGGAGGACGAGAGCGGCACGCACGTCAAGGTCGTCGCACGCTGCGTCGGCGGGACGCCCTCGTTCTCCGTGGAGTCGGAGGAGTGATCAGGTCGTCGGCTTCACTGCGGTGACGGCGCACTCGGCGCCGAGCAGGATCCGCTGCGCGACGCTGCCCATCAACAGCTTGCCGACGGGGGAGCGGCGGCGCAGGCCGATGACGATGAGGTCGGCCGACACCTCGTCGGCCACCTCCAGCACCTGGTCGCCGACGTCGGCGCCCATCGAGCGGCGTACGTCGACGGCGACGCCCGTGCCGGCCAGCTCCGTGGAGAGCCGCGCGAGCTGGTCGTTGTCGGCGTAGCGCTCGTCCACCAGGGCGTCGCCCCGGGTGGCGTTGACCACCACGACCCGGCCTTCGCGGAGCCTGGCCTCCTCGACACCGCGCTGGAGCGCGGCCTCGCCGTACTCGTCGGGTGTCCACCCGACCACGATCGTCGTCATCGCAGAGCCTCCTCGTTGCCCGGACTGTCGGCTGCGTCGTCCTCGACACTGCCAGATGCGTCCACGGTCGGCACCTCCGGTGTCGGGCGGACCGCGCGGACCACGAACGGCGCGACGACCACGAGTGCCACGACGACATAGATCGCCACGGCCAGCGGCTCGCTCCAGAGGCCGGAGACGTCGCCGCCGGAGATCGCCATCGCCTCGCGGAGCCGGAACTCCATCAGGGGTCCCAGGATGACACCCAGGATGAGCGGCAGCACCGGGAGGCCGAAGCGTCGCATCGCCAGGCCGAGCAGGCCGAGCAGCACCAGCAGGAACAGGTCGAAGGCCTGCAGGTTGGAGGCGTACGCACCGAGGGCGGCGAAGAACAGGATGCCGGCGTAGAGCTGCGGCCGGGGGATCCGCAGCAGCTTGGCCCAGACCGGCGCCAGCGGGAGGTTGAGCACCAGCAGGAGCGCGTTGCCCACCAGCAGGCTGGCCAGCAGCGCCCACACCAGCTCGGGCTGGTCGGTCATCAGGCCGGGACCCGGCTCGATGCCGTAGCCCTGCAGTGCGGCGAGCATGACCGCCGATGTCGCGGTGACCGGCAGGCCGAGCGCCAGCAGGGGCACGAACGTGCCGGCGGCGGAGGCGTTGTTGGCTGCCTCTGGGCCCGCGACGCCCTCGATGGCGCCCTTGCCGAACTCGTCGATGCCCTTGCGCTTCGCGATCCGCTTCTCGGTCAGGTACGACAGGAAGGTCGGGATCTCCGCACCGCCGGCCGGCAGCGCGCCGAACGGGAAGCCGTACGCCGTGCCGCGCAGCCACGGGCCCCACGAGCGTCGGAAGTCCGAGCGGTCCATCCAGGGGCGACCGACGGGGATGACGTGCAGCGGGCTGCGCCGCAGGTGCGCGGCGACCCAGAGGGCCTCGCCGAGGGCGAAGATGCCGACCGCGACCACGACCACGTCGATGCGGTCGGCGAGCAGCGGCTGGTCGAAGCTGAGCCGCGGCTGGCCGGTGTTGAGGTCGAGCCCGACCAGGCCGATGGTTAGGCCGATGAAGAGGGCGATGAAGCCGCGCAGCGGCGAGCCGCCGAGCACGCTGGTCACCATGATCATCGCGAGCACCATGAGGGCGAAGTAGGACGGTGCGCCGATCTCGACGGCCACCGACGCGAGCGCCGGGGCGAAGAAGACGACCAGCAGGGTGCCGATCGTGCCGGCGATGAAGGAGCCGATCGCCGCGGTGGCCAGCGCCTGTGCGGCACGGCCGGCACGGGCCATCAGGTTGCCCTCGAGCGCCGTCATCACCGACGCCGACTCGCCCGGGGTGTTGAGCAGGATCGAGGTGGTCGAGCCGCCGTACATGCCGCCGTAGTAGATGCCGGCGAACATGATGAACGCCGGGATCGGGTCGAGGCCGTAGGTCACGGGCAGCAGCAGCGCCACCGCCATGGCCGGGCCGATGCCCGGCAGCACGCCGACGAACGTGCCCAGCAGCACGCCGATGGCGGCGAAGAGCAGGTTCTCCGGGGTGAGGACGGAGCCGAAGCCGTCCGCGAGCAGTCCGAGGTTGTCCATCACAGCACCCCGTCCAGGATCCCGGCCGGGAGGATCACGCCCAGGCCCTCGTGGAAGGCGTACCAGCTGCCGACGGACAGCACGAGGCCGACGATCACGTCGCGCACCAGCGTGCGGCTGCCGAGCGACCACGCCGAGCCGACGAACAGGATCGCGCCGCTGATCGCCCAGCCGAGGAAGGAGACGGTCAGGACGGTGACCATGAGGACGCCGACCAGCTTGAGGACCGTGACCCAGTCGGCCGGCTGGCGCAGGTCGACGTCCTCGCCGCCCTCCGCCTCGGGCACGTCACCGCGCAGGGTGGAGAGGGCGAGCAGCACGCCGAGCAGCACGGTGACCGCGCCGATGACGTAGGGGAAGACGCGCGGGCCGACGGGGTCGCCGAAGCCGATGCGCAGCGTCGTGGCGTCGTAGAAGGTGTACGCGCCGACCAGCACGAGCGCGGCGGCGAGGCCGAGCTGGGGCAGGTCGCGGTCGGGGGTTCCGGCGTCGGGCGTCCGCGCCGCACCGGTGGTGGTGTCGAGTGGTGTGCTCACAGCAGGTCCAGCTCCTCGAGGGTGGTGGCGACGCGCTGGTCCTGCTCCTGCAGGAACGCGGTGAAGTCGTCGCCGGTCTTGAACTCGTCGATCCAGCCGTTGTCCTCGAGCGCCTGGCGCCACTCGGGGGTGTCGTGCATCTCCTGGAGCATCGCGATCAGCTGGTCGCGGCGCTCGTCCGAGATGCCGGGCGGCGCGAAGACGCCGCGCCAGTTGGTGAAGACCAGGTCGATGCCCGACTCGGTGAGGGTGGGCGAGTCGCTGATGCCCTCGCCCTTGAGGCGGTCCTCGCCCGACACGGCCAGCAGCCGCAGGTCGCCGGAGGAGAGCTGGCCGGTGAACTCGCCGACGCCGGAGAAGCCGACGTCGATCTTGTTGCCGAGCAGCGCGCTGGTGAGCGGGCCGCCGCCGTCGTACGGCACGTAGCGCACGTCGCGGGGCTCGACGCCGACAGCGCTGGCCAGCTGCATCGGGAACAGGTGGTCCGGGCCGCCGGGCGACGAGCCGCCGCCGACGACGATCGAGCCGGGGTCGGCCTTCCAGGCCTTCACGAGGTCGTCGATGGTCTCGTAGGGCGAGTCCGACGGGACGAGCACGCCCTCCTGGTCCTCGATGAGCTGGGCGAGCGGCGTGGCGTCGTCGAGCTTGTAGGGGGCGCCGAAGGAGTAGAGCGACCCGACGACGCCGAGGCCGGCGGTCATCATGGTGCGCTCGTCGCCCTCGGCGTTCATCAGCCGCGTCATCGCCACCGAGCCGCCGGCACCGATCACGTTGGTGACCTCGAAGGAGCCGCCGGTGATGTCACCGTGGTCCATCACCGCGACCGCGGCACGGCCGGTCTGGTCGTAGCCGCCTCCGGGGCTGTTGGGGATCAGCATCGTCAGGTCCCGGCTCTGGTCGCCGCGGGTCACCCCGCAGCCGGTGGCCAGCACCAGCGCACTGCCGAGCGCCACAGCCGTGGCGATGGCTCTCGTCGTCCTTCGGCGCCTCATGCGCACTCCGATCTGTCCGATCTCGTGGGGGTCGTCGCACGGTCCGCGGACGGACCGGCCACGACGATGGTGGAGACTGCGTGTGGTGCTCGTCACGCTTGGGAAAGCAATGGAGGTTGTGGAACTTGTGGTCACGCGCGAGGTGGTGGCCGGCGACGCTCGCCGGCCAGTTCCTGGTGCTGCAGGTCAGCGTGATGCTCGTCGTCGTCGTGGTGGCCAGCGTGGTCTCGGTCCAGCAGAGCGACGCCGACTTCCGTGCCACCCGCGGTGCCGCGATGCGGTCCGCGGCGGAGCACCTGGCCAACACCCCGTTCGTGCGGCAGTCCTTCCGGACCGGCGCGGTGGCCGAGAACCGGGCACCGCTGGCCAACCGCACCCAGCTGGAGCGTGACAGCGCCCGGGCCAGCGGGGTCTACCTCGCCGCTCCGGACGGGACGGTGCTGGTCAGCAGCGACTTCGCGGGTCGTGACGAGCGGATCGACGTGTCGAGCAGCACCGTGCAGGACCTCCGCGCCTGGACCGGTGACGTCGACGACTTCGGCACGCCCTCGATCGCGGCGCAGGTGCCGATCATCAACCGCAAGCTGGACCTGGTCGGCATCGCGATGGTGGCCGAGGAGTACCCGACCTGGGGCGAGCGTGCCCGAGGCGTGCTTCCCGACCTGCTGCCGGTCGCCGGGCTCGGGCTCGGGCTGGGGGTGGCCGGCTCGTTGCTGCTCTCGCGCCTGATCCGGCGGCGTACGCGCGGGCTCGAACCTGCCGCCATCGCCGCCCTGGCCGACCAGCGCGAGGCACTGCTGCACGCGATCCGCGAGGGTGTCGTGGCGGTGTCCACCGACGGCATCGTCACGGTCTTCAGCGACAGCGCCCGCGAGCTGGTGGGCCTCGACGGGCCCGTCGAGGGGCGGCGCGTGGACGAGCTCGACCTCGATCCGGCGCTGCGCGGCCTGCTGACCGACGACGCCGAGATCCGCGACCACGTGGTGGTCGTCGGCGAGCGCGTGCTGGTCGTCAACCGCAACGCCGTCCTCGAGGGCGGCCGCCCGGTTGCCTCGGTCACCACGCTGCGCGACCGCACCGAGCTGCTCGCGCTGCAGAGCGAGCTGAGTGCGCGCGAGTCGATCACCAACACCCTGCGCGCCCAGACGCACGAGTTCCACAACCAGCTCCACACCATCTCGGGCCTCGTCCAGCTCGGTGAGTACGACGAGGTGTCCCGGCTCGTCGGCACCCTCAGCCGGCGCCGCGCAGAGATCTCCGACGCCGTCACCGCGCACGTCGAGGATCCGACGGTCGCCGCCCTGCTGATCGCCAAGACCAGCCTCGCGTCGGAGCGGGGCGTCGACCTGGTGGTCACCGCCGACAGTGACCTGCCCCGGCTCGACCCGGAGTCGTCGACCGACGTCGGCACCGTGCTGGGCAACCTGGTCGACAACGCCGTCGACGCCTCGGTCGCCGTCGAGGGCCGGTCCGTCGAGGTCACCCTGCGCCACGATCGCGACGTCGTGCAGCTGGCGGTGGCCGACAGCGGACCGGGCGTCCCGCCCGAGCTGGTGGGCGAGATCTTCCGCCGGGGCTGGAGCTCCAAGGCGCCGACGGTCGGTGGGCGGGGTGTCGGACTGGCACTCGTGCAGGTCGTCTGCGAGCGTCGGGGCGGCTCGGTCACCGTGCGCCCCGGCGCGTCCGGGAGGGGTGCCGTGTTCGAGGCCGAGCTGCCCGGGGCCGACCTGACCCTGACAGCCGAGACAGGAGTGGACGCGTGAGCGACGTCGCCGTGCTGGTCGTCGACGACGACTTCATGGTCGCGCGCATCCACACCCAGTTCGTCGAGCGGACTCCCGGCTTCCGGGTCGTCGGGGTCGCCAGCACCGGTGCGGCCGCGCTCGACGACGTGGCGCGGCTCCGCCCCGACCTGGTCCTCCTCGACGTGCACCTGCCCGACATGACCGGCATCGAGGTGCTCCGCCGACTGCGGGCCGGCGGCGACGACGTCGGGGTGCTCGTCGTGACCGCCGCGCGGGAGGCCGACACGGTCCGCGCGGCGGCCGCCGGGGGAGCGGTGCACTACCTCGTGAAGCCGTTCGACTACGACGACCTGCGGGTGCGCCTCGAGTCCTTCCGCACCGCGTTCCTGGCGCTCTCTGGCTCGTCTGCCCCCGGGCAGGACGACATCGACGCCGTCTTCGGCGCCGCCGCCCCCGCTCCTGCGGCGACCCTGCCCAAGGGGCTCAGCCCGGAGACCGCCGACGCCGTGGAGACCGCGCTGCGGGAGGCCGGCGAGCTCTCGGCCGCCGAGTGTGCCGACGTCGTCGGCATCTCGCGCGTCTCGGCCCGGCGCTACCTCGAGCACTTCGTGGCGCGCGGCGTGGTCGTCGTACGGCTGCAGTACGGCGGTGGCGGGCGGCCCGAGCGCCGCTTCCGGTCCGTGTAGGCCGGTCGCTCAGGTCGTCCGCAGGTTCGCCGGATCGGCGGCGCGCCGGAGCCAGGGGCGCACCAGCCGGGTCGAGGCGACGAGCGCGAGCCAGACGAGGGCGAGCGTCAACGCCGAGAGGCCGACCTGCACCACCACGGCCCCGAAGTCGCCGGTCATCGCCAGCGAGCCGAACACCCCCACCCCGACCAGGGCGAGGACCGAGGTCGGGAGCGCGGCGAGCCCGACCTCCCACCTCAGGGCGTTCTCGAGCACGGTGACGGGCACGCCCTCGGCCGCCAGCGACGAGAGCGACCGGCGTCGGTCGGTGAGGGACTCGACACCGTGGACCACGAGCGAGAACGTCGCCACGACCAGTGCGACGAGGACCACGGCGAAGACGAGTGCCACGGGCACCGAGTACATGGCGTCGATGCCGTGGTCGCTGGAGCGCGAGGTCCGCAGGAGATCGGCCAGCAGGCTCGAGGCTCCGCCCGAGACCAGGGCGATGACGCCGATCGCCGCGGCCGCGCGGCCGGCTGCGCGGGCGTCCGTCACCAGCCAGCGCGATGCCAGCAGGAGTGAGGGCGACGAGGTGCGCCCGGCAAGCGCCCCGCCCACCCGGAAAGCGAGCCACGGCGCCGCGGACAGCAGGCCGAGCACCAGCAGGGCGATGCCGACCATCCCGCCGAGCTGGGCCCACCACGCCTCGAAGAACGGCACGTAGACCGGCCCGCAGAGGAAGAGCCCGGCAGCCACGAACACCGCCGGCACCCACCCACGCGGCGGCGTACGACGTGCGCCGCGCGCGACGCCCAGGGGCGACACGACGACGGTGCGGGACGCCAGGGCGCCGGCGAGGACGCCGAGCAGCCCGACGGCGAGGACGACGAGCACGACCTGCCACCAGGCGGGAGAGTCCCCCGGGACCATGCGCAGCTCGCGCGCGACGTCCATGTCCCCGGCCCACGACGTGTCGGCAGAGACGCCGAACAGGGCGCGCAGGGCCAGGTAGACGGGCCAGCCGAGCACTGCGCCGAGCACCGCCGGCAGGCCGACCTCCCACGCGCCGACGGTGCGCACCTGGTGCGGGGTGGCGCCGGCCAGCCGGAGCGCCGCGAGCCGGCGCTCGCGCGCCGCGGTGCCGAGTCGCACCACCTGCTGGAGCAGGGTGAGCGGGACCAGGCAGATCAGCAGGAGGGCGAAGGCGTAGCCGGGTCGCACGCCTCCGTCCCGGAGCAGGTTGGCGACGTTGCCGCCGGAGCTCAGGTAGACGACGGTGCCGTCGGGCATGACTCGCACGTCGGCGGAGGCGTACTGCGCGACCGTGACGGCGACCAGCAGCAGACCGGTGACGACGGCCGTGCACGCCCCGATCGCGAGGGCGCGCGCTCGTCCGCCGCCGCGGAAGGAGCCGAGGGCCAGGTCGAGCTCGATCACGGGGTCACCGCCGCCTGCCCGCTGGCGAGCCGGCCGTCCTGCAGGACGACCTCGCGGTCGGCGCGGGCTGCCACCCGGTTGTCGTGCGTGACCACCAGCAGCGCGGTGCCCGCGTCGCGGACCGCGGCCAGCAGCTGGGTGAGGACGACCTCACCGGCGACCGTGTCGAGGGCGCCGGTCGGCTCGTCGGCGCAGACCAGGCGCGGTCCGGTGACCAGGGCGCGGGCCACGGCGACGCGCTGGGCCTCGCCACCGGACAGCTCTGCCGGCACCTGGTCGGCGACCTCGGGCACCCCGAGGCGTTCGAGCCAGGCGAGCGCGGCCGTCCGGGCCGTCCGCCGGTCCGTGCCGTCGAGCAGCAGCGGCAGCGCGGCGTTCTGGACGGCCGTCAGCTCGGGCACCAGCTGGCCGAACTGCAGCACCAGCCCGATCTCGCGTCGCCTCAGCCGGGTGCGTGCAGCCTCGTCGAGCTCGTCGAGCCGCGTCCCGTCGAACCTCACCGAGCCCGCCTCCGGGGCCAGGACGCCTGCGGCGCAGTGGAGGAGCGTCGACTTCCCGCTCCCCGACGGGCCGCTCACCGCGACGACCTCGCCGGGACGCACGTCGAGGGAGACCCCCCGGAGGGCTTCGGTGCGGGCATAGGACTTGTGCACGCCGCGCAGCTCGAGCAGGTGGGTCATGCGGGTGCCTTTCCGGCGTCGGCGACGCGGGCGGCGGCGGACTCCAGCCACCGCAGCTCTGCGTCGAGGTGGGAGACCGTGTGGTCGATGACGATTCGCGCGGCCGTGTCGGCGGTCGAGTCCTGCAGGTGGAGCTGGTGCTTCATCGCGGCGAGGTGCACGCCGCGTTGCCGGTCCAGGAAGCCCGCAGCGTCGGCGCCCAGGCGCAGCGCCGTGACGGTCTTCCGGACCAGGTCGTCGGCCGGGTAGGGCCCGGCCCGCTCGGCCGTAGCGAGCCAGGTGTCCAGCTCGTCGCGGCCGAGCGGCGTGATGGCGTACGTCGTGCGCTCCGGACCCCCGTCCCGGAGCGTCTCGGCGACCTCCACCAGCCCGTCCTTCTCCAGCTTCGCCAGGGCTGCGTAGACCTGGCCGAACGCCAACGGTCTGGCGCCCGGGAACCGCTCGTCGTGGATGCGCTTGAGGTCGTAGCCGTGGGCGGCGCCCTCCGACAGGATCCCGAGCAGGACGTGGGAGACGGACATGGCTTGAACTATACACAGTGTGAATACACGCCATGAATAGTCTGGCGACGAGCGGCGGTGGAACGAGGCTTAGGCCTCCATGGCCTCCGGCAGGCCGACCGCGTCGTCGCCGAGGAGCATCGCGTAGCTGAACCCGGCGACCAGGCCCCCGACGACCGGCGCGAGGATGAAGAGCCACAGCTGGGCGATCGCATCACCACCGGCGAACAGGCCGACACCGATCGAGCGGGCCGGGTTCACCGAGGTGTTGGTCACCGGGATGCTGATCAGGTGGATCAGCGTCAGCGCGAGGCCGATGGCGAGCGGCGCCATGCCCTTGGGTGCGCGGGTGTCGGTCGAGCCGAGGATCACCCACAGGAACACCGCGGTGAGCAGCACCTCGATCACGAGGCAGGCCAGGAGGCCGTAGCCCATCGGTGAGCGATCGCCGTAGCCGTTCGATGCGAAGCCGCTGTCCTGGGCCGAGAAGCCGTCGAGCCCACTCGCGACCACCAGCAGCAAGGCACCCGCGACGATGCCCGCCACCAGCTGGGTGCCGATGTAGGCCGGCACCTCGCTCCAGGCGATCCGCCGCCCGGCGGCCGCCCCGAGGGTGACGGCCGGGTTGAAGTGTCCGCCCGAGATGTGGCCCACGGCGTAGGCCATGGTGAGCACGGTCAGACCGAACGCGAGCGCGACGCCGAGCCATCCGACGCCGACGTCGGGGTTGGTCGTGGCGAGGACGGCGGTGCCGCATCCGCCGAAGACGAGGACGAAGGTGCCGAGGAACTCCGCGGCGAGCTTCTTGCTGGTGCTGGGAACGGCTGCCATGACGACCTCCTGAGTCGTCCGGGCCCGGGAGTGGGGCCGATCCCTTCGAGTGTGGCGAGGGGCCGGCCGGCCTGGGAAGATCCCCGGCCCGCAGATGTGTCCGCCAGCGGGAGCGCACGCGTTCCGTGCCGTGTCCGTTTTCCGCTGGTACGACGACCTGGCCGGGGTCAGACTTGAGCCATGACACCGACCGGACACCTCGACACCGAGGCCTGCTACCGCGCGGTCCAGAGCCGCGACCGGCGCTTCGACGGGGTGTTCTACACCGCGGTCCGGACGACCGGGATCTACTGCCGGCCGTCCTGCCCGGCCCGGACGCCGGCGGTCGCCAACGTGACCTTCCACGCGACCGCGGCCAGTGCCCACGCCGCCGGCTACCGCGCCTGCAAGCGCTGCCTGCCCGACGCGACGCCCGGCAGCCCGGAGTGGGACGTCGCCGCCGACGTCGCCGGGCGGGCGATGCGGTTGATCGCCGACGGCCTGGTGGATCGCGAGGGCGTCGACGGCCTGGCCCGTCGGGTCGGCTACACGCCGCGTCACCTCGGCCGGCTGCTCACCCAGGAGCTCGGTGCGACGCCGCTGTCGTTGGCCCGGGCCCGCCGCGCGCAGAGCGCCCGGGTGCTGATCGAGACCACCGACCTTCCGCTCACCGACGTGGCCTTCGCCGCGGGCTTCGCGAGCGTGCGCCAGTTCAACGAGACGCTGCGCGAGATCTACGCCGCGTCGCCGACCGAGCTGCGCGGGCGACGCGGGGGCGTCCCGACCCACGGCACCGTGACGATGCGGCTCCCGGTCCGGACGCCGTACGACGGCCGGGCGCTCTTCGACTTCCTCGCCCTTCGTGCGGTGCCGGGCGTCGAGGTCGTCCACGACGGGGTCTACGCCCGCACGCTGCGGCTCCCGCACGGGCACGGCACCCTCGAGCTGCGGCTGCCCGACTCCGACACCGTCGGCGAGACCGCGGTCGCCGAGGCGACGTTCGCGCTGAGCGACCTGCGCGACCTGAGCGCTGCCTCCGAGCGCACCCGCCGGCTCCTCGACGCCGACTGCGACCCGGTCGCGGTGGCGGCGGCCCTGGGTGACGACGACGTCCTCGGTCCGGTCGTGCGCAGCGCTCCCGGCCTCCGCGTCCCCGGTCATGTCGACGGCGAGGAGGTGGCCGTCCGCGCGGTGCTCGGCCAGCAGGTCAGCGTCGCCGGCGCGCGCACGGTCGCCGGCCGGTTCGTCGAGCAGTGGGGCGACCCCGTCGAGACCGACGTCCCTGGCCTGACCCACCTGTTCCCCTCCAGCGCCGCGATCGCCTCGCAGGACCCCGAGACCCTGCCGATGCCGCGGGCACGTGGCCGGGCGCTCGTCGGGATGTGCGCCGCCCTGGCGGCCGGCGACATCGTGCTCGACCGCGGCGCCGACCGGGACGACGTACGTGCCGCGCTGCTGGCGCTGCCGGGGATCGGCCCGTGGACGGCCGACTACATCGCGCTGCGCGCGCTCGGCCACCCCGACGTCTTCCTGCCGACCGACATCGGCATCCGCGATGCGCTGCACGGGCTGGGGCAGGACCCCGCGCGTGCCGCCGAGCTCAGCGAGACCTGGCGCCCGTGGCGGTCCTACGCCCAGGTGCACCTCTGGAACACTCTGACCCGAAGCAAGGAGAACTGACATGTGGACCGTGATGCCCTCGCCCATCGGCGACCTGCGCATCGTGGAGCGGGACGGCTCGATCGTGGCGATCGAGTTCTCCCCGTTCCGGCAGCCGGCCGACGGACGGCCGCTCGGACCCCGCTCCGACGACGAACCCGTGCTCGTCGAGGCGGTGCGCCAGCTGACGGCGTACTTCGGCCGCGAGCTCACCGACTTCGACCTCCCGCTCGCGCCCGTCGGCACCGACTTCCAGCGTCGCGTGTGGAGCCAGCTCGAGAAGATCGCCTACGGCGAGACCGCGTCCTACGGTGAGATCGCCGGGCGGCTCGGCATGACCAACGCGGCCTCGCGCGCCGTCGGCCTGGCCAACGGCCGCAACCCGATCCCGATCGTGGTGCCGTGCCACCGCGTCATCGGCGCCAACGGCACCCTCACCGGGTACGCCGGCGGGCTGGAGCGCAAGCAGCAGCTCCTCGAGCTCGAGCAGGACGCGCTGTTCTGAGACGCGCAGTGTCGAGCGAGGAACGAGGTCGGCACGTGGGCGCGGCCAGATTGAGCAAGACCCGCGGCTGAGGGACGAAGCCGCGACGGTCGCGTCGAAATCCCTTCAATGGTCAAGATCGTCGAAGGGACGCCGACCCGGGTTACGCAGACCAGTGCGGATCGCGTCCCGAGCGCGCCAGCACCTGCTCGAACCTCGACGCGCCCGTGTCGGCGGTGACCGACGGTCCGAACAGTCCCGGGGTGCCGGTCTCCTCAAAGCCTCCGACGAACTGCATGACCGCGTCGGCGGTCGGGTCGTCGGCGTCGTACGACTGGCCGGTCGCGCGGGCCAGGTCCCAGCCGTGCAGCACGAGCTCGTCGAGCGCGACCAGGCCGCCGACCTCGCCGGGCAGGTCGACGCCGCCGGCGCGCGTCATCCCCTCCCAGGCCTCGGGTCGCCGCCACGCCTCGACCAGGGGAGGCACCCGCTCGGCGAGGGCCTCGCGCCACCCGTCGGGAGCTTCCGGCCATCCGGACGCGTCGGGACTCGTGTCGGTGAGCGGGCCGAGCTCCTTGTCGGCGGCGGCGCGGAACGCCACCACCAGCCCGGTGAGGTGCCCGATCAGCTGGCTGACCGTCCGACCCTCGCACGGGGTCGGGTCGCCGAGCTGGTCGTCGGTGATGCTGTCGGCGACGTGGAGCAGGGCGTCGCCCGCGGCCTGGAGGTCGACAGGAGGCATGCTCGCGAGTGTGCCACCGGAGGGTGGCGGCGTACGACATCCCTTCGGACCATGCTGATGTCGCGCGCCGCCAGGGTCGCGGCGGGCTCGCGAGGGTGGCGGCTCGCGACATCGCGACGGCCGGGACCGATGTCGTACGCCGCCAGGGTGGCGGCAGATCGCAGGTGGGCGGCCGCCAGAGGTGCGATGTGCCGCCACCCGGGCGACGGCCCCGCCTACTCCGAGGCAGCGCGGCGGAGCGACTCCGAGAGCCGGTCGGCGGCGGCGAGCACGGCGGGTGCGTGCATCCGGCCGGGCTGGCGCGAGAGGCGCTCGAGGGGGCCGGAGACCGAGACGGCGGCGATGACCTTGCCACCGGGGGAGCGGACCGGCGCGGAGACGGACGCGACGCCCTGCTCGCGCTCGCCGACCGACTGCGACCAGCCGCGGCGGCGGATGCCGGAGAGGGCGGTGGCGGAGAAGGCGGCGTTCTGCAGGCCGCGGTGCATCCGCTCCGGGTCCTCCCACGCGAGCAGGATCTGCGCGGCGGAGCCGGCGTTCATGGTGAGCTGCGAGCCGACCGGGATGGTGTCGCGCAGGCCGGACGGGCGCTCGGCCGCGGCGACGCAGACGCGGTGCTCGCCCTGGCGGCGCCACAGCTGGGCGGACTCGCCGGTGATGTCGCGCAGTCGCGCGAGCACCGGACCGGCGGCGGCCAGGAGGCGGTCCTCGCCAGCGGCGGCGGAGAGCTCGGCCAGGCGCGGACCGAGCACGAAGCGGCCCTGCATGTCGCGGGCGACGAGGCGGTGGTGCTCGAGGGCGACGGCCAGGCGGTGGGCGGTGGGTCGGGCCAGGCCCGTCCCGGCGACGAGTCCGGCCAGGGTGGCCGGTCCTGCCTCGAGGGCAGCAAGCACGAGGGCGGCCTTGTCGAGTACGCCGACGCCAGATCCGTTGTCCATATGCCGATATTCTCATCTCAGGGAGTGGGATGCAAGCCTATGGTCGTAGACACCGCCAGACCAGAAGGAGATTCGTCGTGGGCAAGACCCTGTCCGAGAAAGTGTGGGACGAGCACGTCGTCCGCAGCGCCGCCGGAGAGCCCGACCTCCTCTTCATCGACCTGCACCTCCTCCACGAGGTGACCTCGCCGCAGGCCTTCGACGGCCTGCGTCTCGCCAACCGCACCGTCCGCCGGCCCGACCTGACCCTCGCCACCGAGGACCACAACGTGCCGACCGTCGACTGGGACAAGCCGATCGCCGACCCGGTGAGCCGCACCCAGGTTGAGACGCTGCGCAAGAACGCCGCCGACTTCGGCGTGCGACTGCACCCGCTCGGCGACGTCGAGCAGGGCATCGTCCACGTCGTCGGCCCGCAGCTGGGTCTCACCCAGCCCGGCATGACGATCGTGTGCGGCGACTCGCACACCTCCACGCACGGCGCCTTCGGCGCGATCGCCTTCGGCATCGGCACGTCCGAGGTCGAGCACGTCCTCGCCACCCAGACCCTGACGCAGGCCCGCCCGAAGACGATGGCCGTCACGGTCAACGGCACGCTTCCCGAGGGCGTCACCGCCAAGGACCTCGTCCTCACCCTCATCACGCACACCGGCACCGGCGGTGGCCAGGGCTACATCGTCGAGTACCGCGGCCAGGCCATCGAGGAGCTCTCGATGGAAGGCCGGATGACGGTCTGCAACATGTCGATCGAGTGGGGCGCGAAGGCCGGCCTGATCGCGCCCGACCAGACGACCTTCGACTACATCGAGGGCAAGCCCGAGGCGCCGAAGGGCGCCGACTGGGACGCCGCCGTCGCGCACTGGAAGACCCTGCGCACCGACGACGACGCGGTCTTCGACGAGGAGATCGTGCTCGACGCGTCCACCATGACGCCGTTCGTCACGTGGGGCACCAACCCCGGCCAGGGCGCGCCGCTCGGCGCCAGCGTGCCGAGCCCCGACGACTTCGACGAGCCCAACGACAAGATCGCGACCGAGAAGGCCCTCCAGTACATGGGTCTCGAGGCCGGCACCCCGCTGCGCGAGGTCAAGGTCGACACCGTCTTCGTCGGCTCGTGCACCAACGGCCGCATCGAGGACCTGCGTCTCGCCGCGTCGATCCTCGAGGGTCGCCACGTCGCGGCCGACACCCGTCTGCTGGTGGTGCCGGGCTCGGTGCGCGTACGCCTCCAGGCCGAGGCCGAGGGCCTCGACAAGGTCTTCACCGCCGCGGGCGCCGAGTGGCGCGGCGCCGGCTGCTCGATGTGCCTGGGCATGAACCCCGACCAGCTCGCGCCCGGTGAGCGCAGCGCGTCCACGTCCAACCGCAACTTCGAGGGCCGCCAGGGCAAGGGCGGACGTACGCACCTCGTGTCCGTCCCCGTCGCCGCTGCGACCGCGATCCGCGGCACGCTCTCCAGCCCCGCCGACCTGCAGGAGGTCTGACCCATGGACTCGTTCACGACCCACACCGGCGTCGGCGTCCCGCTGCGGCGCAGCAACGTCGACACCGACCAGATCATCCCGGCGGTCTACCTCAAGCGGGTCACCCGCACCGGCTTCGAGGACGGGCTGTTCGCGGCCTGGCGCAACGACCCCGAGTTCGTCCTCAACAACCCGACGTACGCCACCGCGTCGGTGCTCGTCGCCGGTCCCGACTTCGGCACCGGCAGCTCGCGCGAGCACGCCGTCTGGGCCCTGCAGAACTACGGTTTCAAGGTCGTCATCTCCTCGCGCTTCGCCGACATCTTCCGCGGCAACTCCGGCAAGGCCGGCCTGCTGGCGGCCCAGGTCGACGAGAAGGTCGTGCAGCGCCTGTGGGACTGGCTCGACGACAACCCGGGTGGCGAGATCACCGTCGACCTCGAGAGCCGTACGGTCCGCGCGGGCGCCGGCGAGGACGCGATCGAGGACTCCTTCGACATCGACGACTACACCCGCTGGCGCCTCCTCGAGGGGCTCGACGACATCGGCATCACCCTCGGCCACGAGGACGACATCGCGTCCTTCGAGGCCGCGCGACCGAGCTGGAAGCCCGCCACACTCTGAAAAAACCCCAGAAAATAAGGGCGATGGTGATTGTGGTCACCCTTCCATGTGCCTAGCGTGCCCAGCAGAGGGCCGAGCACGAGCTCGGCATCCAAGGTTCATTGGAAGGGAAGCTAGTGAACAAGTCAGAGCTCATCGACGCGCTCGCGGCGCGTTACGAGGGGAACCGCAAGCAGGCGGCCCACGCACTGGAGTCGGTCCTCGACACCATCACGCGCGAGGTGGCCAAGGGCGAGAAGGTGGCGATCACCGGCTTCGGCTCCTTCGAGAAGGCCGTGCGCAACGCCCGTTGGGTCCGCAACCCGCAGACGGGTGAGCGGATCAAGTCCAAGAAGAAGTCCGTGCCGAAGTTCTCCGCGGGCAAGGAGCTCAAGGACGTCATCTCCGGTGCGAAGAAGTTGCCGAAGCTGACCGCGGCCACCATGCCCAAGCCGCCCGCCAGCGTCCGCGCCGCGGCTGCTGCCGTCACCGGTGCCACGGCCAAGAAGTCCGCGCCGGCGAAGAAGGCCGCTCCTGCCAAGACCGCCGCCGCCAAGAAGTCCGCGCCGGCCAAGAAGGCAGCCCCGGCGAAGAAGGCGGCTCCGGCCAAGAAGGCCGCTGCGAAGAAGGCTCCGGCGAAGAAGGCGGCTCCCGCCAAGAAGGCCGCTCCCGCCAAGAAGGCCCCGGCCAAGAAGACCACCGCTGCCAAGGCTCCGGCCAAGAAGGCGGCTCCGGCCAAGAAGACCGCTGCGAAGAAGGCTCCCGCGAAGAAGGCTCCGGCCAAGAAGACCGCGAAGAAGTCCTGACGCCGCAGCTGCTGCGATCCGAGGGCGGGTCACCCCGAGGGGGTGGCCCGCCTTTCGCTTGCCCGCGACGTGTGCGGCCCGACGCCCGTCACGAGCGCCGCCCCCAGATCGGCGAAGTCGTCGACGTCCGTACGCACACTGGTCGCGCCGGCCCCGACCTCGATCGCGCCGGCGCCGGAGTGCCGGGCAGCGGAGTCGATGCCGAACTCCGGCTCGAACCGATCCGCAGGCGCGGCGTAGAGCGTCGTGCCGACGCCCGCGCGGTCGCGCACGAAGACCGACTGCCCAGCCGCGACCAGCTCTGCGGCCTCCGCCAGCACGACGGCGAGCTCGTCGGGACGCAGCGCGGGCAGGTCCGCACACAGCGCGACCGGCACGGCCTCAGGCCATCGTCGTACGGACTCGGCGGCGCCCTGCACGAGGGTCGCGTTGAGGTCCTCGCTGGCGCCGTCGGGCATCACCGCGCAGCCGAGCTCGCTGACCGTCGCGGCGAACCGGAAGTCGTCGGTGACGACGAGGACGGCCTCCACGCCGGTGGTCGACAGTGCTGCCTGGACGGTGTCGAGGGCGAACGCCTCGGCGAGCTCGCGGCGCTGCTCGTCGGTGAGCCCGACGAGGCGGGACTTGCCGAACGCAGGCGGCTTCACGGGTACGACGACGACGCAGCGCGGGCGGGTGGCAGCGGGGGTCTGGGGGCTGGACATCGCCTCGATCCTCCCATCCGAGACCAGCGCGCCGCTGAGGTCCCCGGGCCCATCGGACCGAGTAGCCTGCTCGCGACGCAGGGAGCGTCGTCGCCCGCGTCGAGTGGGCCGGCACGAGGAACGGGAGAGGTGACGGGTGCGCGTCAGGAAGCTGGAGCGGAAACGCGGCTGGGCGTTCACCGTCGCGGCGTCGATCCTGAAGCCGACGTTGCTCGCCGCCACCTCACGCACCTGGATCGACGGTGAGAAGATCCCGGCATCCGGCGGCTGCATCATCGCGATCAACCACATCTCCCACGTCGACCCGCTGCTGTCGGCGCACTTCGTCTACGACCACGGTCGGCTGCCGCGCTACCTCGCGAAGTCGGGCCTCTTCACCAACAAGTACCTCGGCGGCTTCCTGAAGTCCGCAGGCCAGATCCCGGTCGAGCGGCTCAGCCGTAACGCCATCGGGGCCTACGACGCCGCGGTGAAGGCGGTGGGCGATGGCGAGTGCATCATCGTCTACCCGGAGGGCACTTTGACCCGTGACCCCGACCTGTGGCCGATGAAGGGCAAGACCGGCGCCGCCCGGATCGCCCTGGCCACCGGGTGTCCGGTGATCCCGGTCGGCCAGTGGGGTGCGCAGGAGGTGCTCCCGCCCTACACGAAGACACCGCACCTGGTGCCGCGCAAGAACGTCGTGATGAAAGCCGGCGACCCCGTGCCGCTCGACGACCTCGTCGCCGGGCCGCACACCCCGGACGCCACAGCCCAGGCGACCGAGCGGATCATGAGCGCCATCACCGGGCTCGTCGAGGACCTCCGCGGGGGCACCGCCCCGGCCGAGCGCTTCGACCCGCGCCAGCGCGGCGTACGGGAGACGGGCAACCCCAACGACACCAAGAGCAGGAGGAAGCGCAGCCGATGACGAAGATCGCAGTGTTCAGCGCCGGATCGTGGGGCACCGCCTTCTCGCTGGTCCTGGCCGACGCGGGCAACGACGTGTCCCTCTGGGCGCGCCGCGACGACGTGGTGGAAGCGATCAACGAGCGCCGCGAGAACACCGACTACCTGCCGGGCATCGAGCTGCCGCCGTCGATCAGTGCGTCCACCGACCCCGAGCAGGTCGCGGCCGACGCCGACGTCGTCGTGCTGACCGTCCCGTCGCAGAGCCTGCGCGAGAACCTCACGAGTTGGGCGCCGATCCTGCCGGAGAAGTCGACGCTGGTCTCACTGATGAAGGGCGTCGAGCTCGGCTCGCTGATGCGGATGAGCGAGGTGATCCAGGAGGTCACCGACGCCGACCCCCGCCGGATCGCCGTCGTCAGCGGTCCCAACCTGGCCCGCGAGATCGCGCGTCGCGAGCCCGCCGCCTCCGTGGTCGCGTGCCTCGACGAGGAGCGCGCCAAGCACATCCAGGCGATCACCCACGGCCCGTCGTGGCGGCCCTACACGTCCGTCGACGTCCTCGGCTGCGAGATCGGCGGTGCCTACAAGAACGTCGTCGGGCTCGCGGTCGGCATGGCCGTCGGGCTCGGCTTCGGAGACAACACGACCGCGTCGGTGATCACCCGCGGCCTCGCCGAGACCGCCCGCCTCGCCACGGCCCAGGGCGCCAACCCGCTGACCCTGATGGGCCTGGCCGGTCTCGGTGACCTCGTCGCCACCTGCTCCTCGCCGCTCTCGCGCAACCGAACGTTCGGCGAGCGCCTCGGCCAAGGCATGACGACGGAGGAGATCTACGCCTCCACCCGCCAGGTCGCCGAGGGCGCCAAGTCCTGCAAGTCCCTCCTCGCCCTCGCCCAGCAGACCGGCGTCGACGCCCCCATCGCCGAGGCGGTCGACGCCGTCGTCGACGGCCGCATGACGGCGCAGGACATGATGAACTCCTTCATCGCGCGCGACACGAAAGCTGAAACCGACTGAGCCCTCCGCTGGTTGAGCAGGTCGCGCAGCGACCGTGTCGAAACCAAGGCTGCTAGCCGACGCACCCGTCCAGCGCGGTGCGGAGGTCGTCCCAGAGGTCGTCGACGTCCTCGATGCCGACGGAGAGGCGGACCAGGCCGTCGGGGATGGTCGCGGCCTCCGACTTCCAGCGGCGACGGCGCTCCAGGCTCGACTCGACGCCGCCGAGCGACGTCGCGTGGATCCAGAGCCGGGTCTTGCGGCTGAGCAGGTCGGCGGCCATCTCGCCCTGGGCGAGCACGATGCTGACGATGCCACCGAAGCCGGGGTAGCGGACCTCGGAGAGCGCCGGGTGCTCGGCGAGGCGTCGTACCAGCTCCTGCGCGTTGGCCTGCGCCCGCTCGACGCGCAGGTGCAGGGTGCGCAGGCCGCGCAGCGTCAGCCACGCCTCGAACGGCCCGGGGATCGCGCCGACGAGGTCGCGGCGGTTCTTCAGCACGCCGTGCAGCTCGTCGTCGCGGGTGACGATCGCCCCCATCTGTACGTCGGAGTGGCCGGCGAGGTACTTCGTCGCGGAGTGCACCACGAGGTCGACGTCGTCCTCGAGCGGGCGCTGGAGCAGGGGAGTGGCGAAGGTGTTGTCGACCACGACGTAGGCACCGGCCTCGTGCGCGGCGGCGGTGATGGCGGGGATGTCGGCGATCTCGAGCGCCGGGTTGGTGGGCGACTCCAGCCACACCAGCGCCGCGCCGTCGCACGCCGCGATCACGGCGTCGGTGTCAGTGATGTCGACCAGCTCGGCGCGCAGCCGGCCGCGCGCCTCGAGGTCGGCGAGCTGCATGACCGTGCCGGTGTAGGCGTGCTTGGGGGCGACGACCTTGCCATCGGTGCCGACCAGGTCGAGCACCGTCGCGACGGCCGCCAGCCCGGACGCGAAGGTCAGGCAGCGGCCGCCCTCCAGCGCACCGAGGGCGTCCTCGAGCGCGGTCCAGGTCGGGTTGCCGTAGCGGCCGTACTCCACGTCGCCGCCGGCGACGTAGGTCGCGGCCATCGTGATCGGCGTGTTGAGCGGGGCGTCGGGCACCTTGTCGGGGCGACCGGCGGTCACGGCAATCGTGGAGAGGGCCGGCGTGGAGGGCCTGAGGGGTGAGTCTGCAGCCATGCGCGCCAGCGTAGGTGGATAGGGTCGAGGCGATGAACGAGACCTCCCCTGGCAAGACCCCCGATCCGGCGGCCCACAAGCCGCGCGTCGCCGTCGTCTTCGGCGGGCGCTCGTCCGAGCACGGCATCTCCTGCGTCACCGCGGGCAGCGTGCTGGCCGCGATCGACCGCGAGAAGTACGACGTCGTGCCCGTCGGCATCGCCCTCGACGGCCGGTGGGTGCTGGAGGCCGACGAGCCCACCCGACTCGCGATCCGGGGCAGCGAGCTCCCCGCGGTCGACGCCGACCGGTCGCCCGTCGCGCTGATGGGAGCGACGACGGGCACTGACCTCGTGGTCACCGAGCCGTCGAGCGTGCCGTCCGTGATCGGTGAGGTCGACGTGGTCTTCCCGCTGCTCCACGGCCCGTGGGGCGAGGACGGCACCCTGCAGGGCATGCTCGAGATGGCCGCGGTGCGCTACGTCGGCTCCGGTGTGCTGGCCTCGGCGATCGGCATGGACAAGGCCTACATGAAGGTCGTCCTCCAGGCCGCCGGGCTGCCGGTGACGCCGGGCATCGTCGTCACCCGATCCGAGCTCGAGCAGGACCCGGTCGGCGTACAGGCGCGGGTCGAGGAGCTCGGCTTCCCGTCCTTCGCCAAGCCCGCCCGCGCGGGCTCGAGCATGGGCATCAGCAAGGTCCACGACGCCTCGGAGATCACCGATGCGCTGGAGGAGGCCTTCCGCCACGACCCGAAGGTGCTCGTCGAGCAGTCGATGGAGGGCGCCCGCGAGGTCGAGTGCGGCGTGCTCGGCACGCTCGAGGGCCCGCCCGAGACGTCGCGTCCGGGCGAGGTGCGCACCGGCGGAGACCACGAGTTCTACGACTTCGAGGCCAAGTACCTCGCCGACCAGCACACCGAGATCGACATCCCCGCCGACCTCCCCGCCGAGACCGAGCAGGAGCTCCGCGCGATGGCGGTCCGCGCCTTCGAGGCGCTCTCGTGCGAGGGCCTGGCCCGCGTCGACTTCTTCGTGATGCCCGACGGCTCGCTGGTGATCAACGAGCTCAACACGATGCCGGGCTTCACGCCCACGTCGATGTACCCCCAGATGTGGGCGGCCTCGGGGATGACCTACCCCGAGCTGGTCGACCGCCTGGTGCAGCTCGCGCTGCGGCGCGACACCGACCTGCGCTGACCGCGCGTCAGAGGCAGGACAAGCCCTCTCCGAGGTGCTTCTTCAGCACCGGCGCCAGCTCGGACAGCGCGCCGTCGATGCCGTCGGTGCGGTAGCGCGCGGGCACCAGCACCGCGACGTACGGCTCCAGGCTGAGCGCGACCGGTGTCGCGTCGACACGCAGGTCGCCGAGCTGGTCCTCGTCGACGTACCAGCCCACGCCCTCGATGACGCTGCACTCGGCGGTCGGCTCGTAGTCCGAGGGCTCGTCGACGCCACACGTGAGGACGTACGCCGGATCGCCCCAGGCCGCGCCGAGCGCGTCGTCCGGGTCGGTCGAGCGGCGCACCTCGCCGGCCAGCGTGTCCGGCAGGTCGTCGACCAGGGCCTCGCAGGTGGCCCGGTCGGCCTCGGAGAGGTCGGGCTCGTCGATCTGCACGCGGCCGGGGGAGCAGGCCGAGAGCAGGACGGCTGCAAGCACCGCGGAGACGACGACGCCCCGGCCCGCAGGTGGGCCGAGGCGTCGAAGCAGGTGCACGTGGGTCAGATGTGGACGACCGGGCACGTCAGCGTGCGGGTGATGCCGTCGAGGTTCTGCACCTTCGACACCACGAGCTTGCCCAGCTCGTCGACGTTCTTGGCCTCGGCCCGGACGATCACGTCGTAGGGACCGGTGACGTCCTCAGCAAGCGTGACGCCACTGACCTGCGCGATGGCCTTGGCCACCTCGGCGGCCTTGCCGACGTCGGTCTGGATCAGGATGTAGGCCTGGACGACCATCGTGGACTCCTCGGTCTCGTTCAGCGGGGTGGGACCGGGCCAACCTACCGCGCGACGCGCACGAGCCGACAGGGGCCGGGTGACTGTGGTCACCGGGCCGGTCTGGTGGGATGGACCCATGGCGCTCCCACCTGACGCAACCCTCGGCGACGCAGGCGAGTTCGGGCTGATCTCGGAGCTCGTGGAGATCTTCGAGGGCGACGAGCACGTGCTCGTCGGACCCGGTGACGACGCCGCCGTGCTGCGCATCAAGCACGGCCACGTGGTGGTCTCGACCGACCTCATGGTCGAGGGCCGGCACTTCCGCCGCGACTGGGCCAGCGCCTCCGACGTGGGGCACCGCGCGGCCGCGCAGAACCTCTCCGACATCAACGCCATGGGCGGCACCGCGCGCCACCTGACGATCGGCCTCGCAGCCCCCGCGGATCTGCCGGCGGAGTGGGCGCTCGACTTCGCGCGCGGCTTCGCCGAGGAGTGCGCGGCCGTCGGCGCCACCGTCGTCGGCGGCGACGTGACACGCGCCGACCAGCTCGTCATCGCGGTGACCGTGCTCGGCCAGTGCTTCCAGTCGCCGGTCCTGCGCTCGGGTGCCCGCCCGGGCGACCTGCTCGCGCTCACCGGCCGCCAGGGCTGGGCCGCGGGCGGGCTCGCGGTCCTCGGCCGCGGCTTCCGCTCACCACGGGCGCTGGTCGAGGCCTACCGCCGTCCGGAGCCGCCCTACGCCGCCGGCAAGGTGGCGGCCGATGCCGGCGCCACGGCCATGATCGACATCTCCGACGGCCTGCTCGCCGAGGCCGGGCACATCGCCGAGGCGAGCGGCGTCGCCATCGACGTACGCCGTGACGCCTTCGACGTCCCCGAGCCCCTCCAGGCGGTCGGCGCCGCGCTCGGCGCCGACCCGATCCAGTTCATCCTCGGCGGCGGCGACGACCATGCCCTCCTCGCCACCTTCCCCGACTCGGCCTCGGTGCCGGCCGGCTGGCACGTGATCGGCGAGGTGAGCGAGGGCGAAGGCGTCACCGTCGACGGCGGGGACTACGACGGCCCCACCGGCTGGACCCACTTCTGAGCGCCCCTGGCCCTTGAGTCTCTGGGAGACTCAAGGGCTACTGGCCCGTCGCGGCGCCGTCCGCGAGGTCGCTGAAGATCCTCAGGAAGGCGGGCCGCCGCCGCACGGCCCAGGTGAGCTCGCGGAGCTGGTCGACCGGGCCGAGGGGCCACTTCCCGGAGATCTGCAGCACCTCCTGGTCGTCGATCTGCGCGTGGAGGAGCTCGGGGATCTCGGCCCAGGCCACCCGGAACGGCCGGTCCCACATCTGCACCACCTCGACGGCGACGGGCGCGGTGAGGCCGAGCCGGTTGTGCACGTCGACGAGCGCCGTGGTGGCGCCGACCAGTGCGTCCTCCCGCTCCTGCCACGATCGCGCGTGCACGACGGCGTTGAGGTACGGCGTGAGCGCGGGCCCGCACCCGAGGCGGGCGAACGCGGTGCCGAACCACTTGTCGTACGGCGCGTACTCCCGCTCCATCAGGAAGGCCAGCCGCATCAGGTCCTTCGCCAGTCGCGTCCCCAGCACGGCCGACCCGAGCTCGTCCCCGACGGATCCGGTCCGGCCGACCAGGTTGGCCTCGGGATGCACCCGCCACCAGCCGGTGATCATGAGGTAGAACCACACGTCCCTCGGGTAGTACGACAGCCGCTCCCGCACCGCGCCGAGCCCGACCTCGTCGTGGAAGACCGCACCGGCGGTGACCGACCGCAGGCTGTTCTCGGGCATCGTCAGCCAGTCGACGGCCCGGACCTCCCGGTCGAGGTCCAGCGCCAGCTGCTGCTGCACGAACCCACGGACGGTGTGGACCTCGTGGCGCACGGGGTGCCCGCCGAAGGTCGGCGGCAGTGCCTCGTCGAGCCGCTGGGTCACCTCGGCGCCGAGCGTGGCCTCGTCCTCGTCGGTGAGGAAGAGCAGGACGCGCGCAGCCCAGTCGTGGTCGGTCGAGGTCTCGTCGTCGAAGCCGAGCACCTCGGACCCGCGACCGAGCAGGGCGGCGGAGTGGCGGAGGCTGGGGAACGACCCGGCGAGGACCGGGCCGACCTGCTCGTCGTACAGGCGCCGGCACAGGTCGATGCCGGGGACGAACCTGCTCATCCGAGCAGTGTCCTCCCGCAGGCGGGAACGACGAAGCCCCCGCCGCAGTGCGACGGGGGCTTCGACGAAGAGCTTCAGGTCAGCGCGAGACCTTGCCGGCCTTGAGGCAGCCGGTGCAGACGTTCAGGCGCTTGGGCGTGCCGTTCACGGTCGCCCGGACGCGCTGGATGTTGGGGTTGAAACGACGCTTGGTGATCTTGCGCGACCAGGGACGGTTGTTTCCGAAGCCCGGCTTCTTGGCGCAGATGTCGCAGACGGCAGCCACCGTGCACTCCGATCCGTTCGAGGTTGATAGATGTTCAAGGCCGTCGCCGCTGGAAGCGGCAACAGGCAACCGCGCAAGAGTAGCCGAGGACCCGCGGCGAGATGAAATCGCAGCAGCGTCGGATCCGGGCACTACCCTGTGGCGCGCACCACAGTCGGCCCGAGCCGGCGTGCGGTGCCCGCTCATCCTGCCCCAGCACACGACCGAAGACCTCACCGGGAGCACACCGACTCGATGGAGCCAGTCACCCACGGCATCACCCTGGACGGGGTCGCCCGGTTCGTCGACATCGCGACCGACGCCCTGTCCTCGGCGCGTGAGGAGATCGACGCCCTCAACGTCTACCCGGTGCCCGACGGCGACACCGGCACCAACATGTTCCTCACCGTCTCGGCCGCCCGTGACGAGCTGCGCGCCGCCCGCGCGGCCGACCCCGACCTCGCCCTGGGTGCGGGGATGGCCGTGCTGGCGCGGGCCGCGCTGCTGGGCGCGCGGGGCAACTCCGGCGTGATCCTGAGCCAGATGTTCCGTGCCTACGTCCACCACCTCGCCGGAGCCGGCGTACAGGACCGGCCGGCGCAGACCATCGCCGCCGCGATGGCCGAGGCCACGGATGCCAGCTACGCCGCCGTCGGCACGCCCGTCGAGGGCACCATCCTCACCGTCTCGCGGGCGGCCTCCGACGCCGCCATGGCGACCGCCCAGCGCCCCGGCGCGCGCACCCGTGAGGTGTTCACGGCTGCCGCCGCGGCGGCCCGGGCCGCGCTGGCCAAGACGCCCGAGCAGCTGCCGGTGCTCGCGCAGGCCGGGGTCGTCGACGCCGGCGGACGTGGGCTCTGCGTGGTCCTCGACGCGGTCGAGACCGCCTCGACCGGCCGTCGCCCGATGCCGTGGACACCGCCGATCGGCACCCACCACATCCCGGTCGTGGTCCCGTCGGGCGCGCCGGGGGAGGACCTCACCGAGGACGGCCCGGGCTACGAGGTGATGTACCTCCTCGACGCACCCGAGGACGCCGTCGTCGCGCTGCGCGCCACTCTCGCCGCGCTCGGCGACAGCCTCGTGGTGGTCGGCGGCGACGACCTCTGGAACGTCCACGTCCACGTCGACGACGTGGGCGCCGCGATCGAGGCCGGCATCGCCGCCGGCCGCCCCCACCGCATCCGCGTCACCCACTTCGCCGAGCAGGTCGCCGAGGCCCGCCAGAAGGCCTCGACCCGGAGCGGCCGCAAGGTCGTCGCCGTGGCCGCCGGTCAGGGGCTCGCCGAGCTCTTCCAGTCGGCCGGTGCGGTCGTCGTCGCCGGTGGTCCCGGCCAGCGTCCATCCACCGGGCAGCTGCTCGAGGCGGTCGTCGACTGCGGTGCCGCGGAGGTCGTCGTACTCCCCAACGACGGGGACACCGTGCGGGCCGCCGAGATCGCCGCCCGGACCGCCGAGGCCGAGCACGACGTGACGGTCGAGGTGATCCCGACGCAGGCCCAGGTGCAGGGGCTGGCCGCGATCTCCGTCCACGAGCCGGGCCGCACCTTCGACGCCGACGTCCGGGAGATGACCGCGACCGCCCGCCACGTGCGCCACGGCGCCGTCACGATCGCCGCCCGCCAGGCGATCACCATGGCCGGGCCGTGCGAGCCCGGTGACGCCCTCGGCGTCGTCGCCGGCGACTTCGCGGTGGTCGGCTCCGACCTCGAGGAGGTCGCCCGCGACGTGCTCGAGCGGCTGCTCGCCGGCGGTGGCGAGCTGGTCACGATCGTGTCCGGCCAGGACGGGGTCGAGCTCGCCGCACGGGTCGCCGCCCACGTCGAGGAGCGCCACCCGACCGTCGACGTGGCGGTGCACGAGGGCGGCCAACCGCGCTACCCGCTGCTCGTCAGCGTCGAGTGACCGGCAGGATTCCCGCATGGTCGCGATCACACCGGACAGCCCGATCGGGGCGGTCTTCGGCAACCACCACAAGAAGCGCAAGCTCGCCGAGGAGGGCCTCGGGCTCGCGACCGTCGGCGACCTGCTGCGCCACTTCCCGCGTCGCTACGTCGCCGCGACCGAGCTCTCCGAGGTCGCCACGCCGGTGGTCGGCGAGCAGCTGACGATCGTCGGCGAGGTGCGGTCCTGCGACAGCGCGCCGTTCTTCGCCGGCAACCGCCGCCAGTTCCGTACGACGGTCAGGCTGAGGACCGACGGCCCCGACTTCTCCGTGACGCTGTTCAGCCCCTACCAGGGCCAGGCCGACCGTCACGAGGCCGAGTTCCGGCCTGGCAGCCGCGCCGTGTTCACCGGCAAGGCCAAGCAGTTCCGTGGCAGCTGGCAGCTCGACCAGCCCCACGGCTTCGCCATGGACGGGCCCGAGGGCGCCACGCTGAGCAAGCTGATGCCGGTCTACCCGCTGACCGCCAAGCTCTACACCTGGGACCTCCAGAAGGTCGTCTCCACCGCTCTCGACCTCGTCACCGGCGTGCCCGACGTCTTCACCCCCGAGCTGCGCGAGCGGTTCGAGCTGCTGAGCATCATGCAGGCGCTGCGCTGGATCCACGCGCCCGACGAGTGGAGCGAGCTGGGGGCCGCGCAGAAGCGCTTCCGCTTCGAGGAGGCGCTGATCCTCCAGCTGGTGCTCGCCCGCCGTCGTGCCGCCCACCGCGCCCAGGGCGCGCAGGCGCGGACGTTGCGCACCGACGGCCTGCTGTCCGCCTTCGACGAGCGGCTGCCGTTCGAGCTCACCGGCGGCCAGCGCGAGATCGGCGACCTGGTCGCCGACGAGCTCGGTCGCGACCACCCGATGAACCGCCTGCTCCAGGGCGAGGTCGGCTCCGGCAAGACCCTCGTCGCCCTGCGCGCGATGCTGCAGGTCGTCGACGCCGGGGGACAGGCGGCGCTGCTCGCGCCGACCGAGGTCCTCGCCCAGCAGCACCACCGCTCGATCTCCGCGATGCTCGGCGACCTCGCCCAGGGCGGGATGCTCGGGGGAGCGGCCGACGCCACCACCGTCACCCTGCTCACCGGGTCGATGGGCAAGGCCGCCCGGCAGGAGGCGATGCTCCGGATCGTCACCGGCGAGGCGGGGATCGTCATCGGCACCCACGCGATCCTCGAGGACAAGGTCGAGTTCGCCGACCTCGGCCTGGTCGTCGTCGACGAGCAGCACCGCTTCGGCGTCGAGCAGCGAGCGGCGCTGACCGACAAGGCCGGCACCCCGCCCCACGTCCTCGTCATGACGGCCACGCCGATCCCGCGCACGGTGGCGATGACCGTCTTCGGCGACCTCGAGACCTCCGTGCTCGCCGAGCTGCCCGCCGGCCGTGCCCCGATCCAGACCAACGTGGTCCCGCTCGCCGACCAGCCGGCGTGGATCGAGCGGGTCTGGCAGCGGGTGCGCGAGGAGGTGGAAAAGGGCCACCAGGTCTACGTCGTGTGTCCCCGCATCTCCGGCGACCACGGTGAGGACGGCGAGTCCGACCAGGTCGACCTCGACGAGAGCGGTGCCGAGATCGCGCCCAAGCGCGCGCTGGCCGCGGTCGAGGAGGTCCACGCCGAGCTCGCCGACGGGCCCCTCGCCGGGCTGCGCACCGCGATCCTGCACGGCAAGCTCCCGCCCGACGAGAAGGACCGCACGATGCGGGCCTTCGCCGCCGGGGGCGTCGACGTGCTCGTCTCCACGACCGTCATCGAGGTCGGCGTCGACGTGCACAACGCGACCACGATGGTGCTCCTCGACGCCGACCGCTTCGGCGTCTCCCAGCTCCACCAGCTGCGTGGTCGCGTCGGCCGTGGTGGCCTGCCCGGCCTGTGCCTCCTGGTCTCGCACGCCGAGGTCGGCTCGCCCGCGCGGGATCGCCTCGATGCTGTTGCCGCCACCACCGACGGCTTCGAGCTGAGCCGCGTCGACCTCGAGCAGCGGCGCGAGGGCGACGTCCTCGGCGCCAGCCAGTCCGGGTTCCGCTCGGGCCTTGTCTCACTTCGGGTATTGCGCGACGAGAAGACGATCGTCCGTGCCCGTGAGGCCGCGGAGGCGCTACTCTCCGAGGACCCCGAGCTCGGCCAGTCGCCCGACCTCGCCTCGGCCGTTGCCGACGTCGAGCGGTCCGCAGCCTCGGGGTTCATGGAGAAGGGCTGAGCGCGACGACATGACTCGGATCATCGGGGGAACGGCGGGGGGTCGCCGTCTGGAGACGCCGCGCGGCCAGACCACGCGGCCCACGAGCGACCGGGTGCGCGAGGCGCTCTTCTCCGCCGTGGAGTCGCGCACCGGCTCCCTCGACGGGCTGCGCTTCCTCGACCTCTACGCCGGATCCGGGGCCGTGGGCCTCGAGGCCTGGTCGCGTGGTGCGGGCGTCGTCACGATGGTCGAGCAGGACCGGCGTACGGCGACCCTGATCTCCCGCAACGCCACGGCGCTGGGCTTCGCGCGCGCCAAGGTGGTCGCGACTGCCGTCGCGACCTTCCTCCAGGCCTCGCCGGCCGCCCCCTACGACATCGTCTTCTCCGACCCGCCCTACCCGATGTCGGACGCCGACGTCGCCGCCGACCTCGCCGCACTCGTCGCACACGGCTGGCTGGTCCCCGGCGCGCTCGTCGTCGTCGAGCGCGCCGCCAAGCGCAGCGAGGTCACCTGGCCCGAGGGGATCGAGGAGGACCGCACGAAGCGCTACGGCGAGACGGCGCTTTGGTACGGTCACGCCACCCCGGCAGCCTGACCCGTCGGGCGCCCCCGATCCAGCCGGAAGGGAGACCCGCGTGCGTCGCGCTGTCTGCCCCGGGTCCTTCGACCCGGTGACCAACGGCCACCTCGACATCGTCGGTCGCGCCGCCAAGCTCTTCGACGAGGTCGTCGTCGCCACCGGCCTCAACATGTCCAAGAACCGGCTGTTCACGCCCGACGAGCGCATCGCGATGCTCGAGGAGGCCACGGTCGGCATCCCCAACGTGCGGGTCTCCGGCTTCGACGGCCTCATCGTCGACTTCTGCCGCGAGATCGACGCGGTGGCCATCGTGAAGGGGCTGCGCGGCGCCGGCGACTACGAGTACGAGCTGCCGATGGCGCAGATGAACTCCCACCTGACCGACGTGGAGACCGTCTTCCTGCCCGGCGCGGTCGGCAACGCGTTCGTCTCCTCGAGCCTGATCAAGGAGGTCGCGGCCCTCGGCGGCGACGTCAGCGGGCTCGTCCCGGAGTCGGTGCGGGAGGCGCTCGTACGCCGCCTCGCGGAGCGCCGCTCCTGACCCACCCGTCACCCCGGACCCCACTCGTTTTGCCCCGCCACCCGGGCGACGGATACGATTCCGAGGTTGTGTTGGTGTCCAGATACGGGAGTTCGACGTGAGCAGCCTGGACCCGAGGGCGCCGCTCGTGCTTGACACGCGCGAGCTCGGGCGCCGCCCGGGGTCCCAGCGTGAGCTCGGGCTCTCCGTTCCGGCACCAGCAGAACTTGGTATCGAAGTCCTCTCTGTCCCCGAAGGATCGCCGGTCGAGCTCGACC
This sequence comes from Nocardioides sp. BE266, assembly GCF_031457855.1. Taxonomy (NCBI): domain Bacteria; kingdom Bacillati; phylum Actinomycetota; class Actinomycetes; order Propionibacteriales; family Nocardioidaceae; genus Nocardioides; species Nocardioides sp. BE266. Next base: position 117,978 of record NZ_JAURTI010000004.1, read on the forward strand.
TGCGGCTGGAGGCGGTCATGGAGGGAGTGCTGCTCACGGGCACGGCCACGGCCGCGCTCGAGGGGGAGTGCGTGCGGTGCCTGCAACCGATCGAGGACGAGGTCCACGTGACGCTGCAGGAGCTCTACGTCTACCCCGACCAGCACGACAAGGCCACGGAGCACCACGACCGCGACCTCGACGACGAGACCAGCCTCCTCGAGGACGACCTGCTCGACCTCGAACCCCTGCTGCGGGACGCGGTGGTGCTCGCACTGCCGTTCCAGCCGCTGTGCATGGACGATTGCCCGGGATTGTGCACCGAGTGTGGTGCGCGGCTCGCGGACGACCCGGACCACACGCACGAGGCACCGATCGACCCGCGGTGGGCAGGGCTCGCCGAACTCAAGCAGGACCCCCAGGACTGACCACCCCGCCGGGAATCCCCGGTGGAGCATCAAGCAACAGGAGACAACCATGGCTGTTCCGAAGCGGAAGATGTCGCGCAGCAACACGCGCCACCGCCGTTCGCAGTGGAAGGCCGTCGCGCCGACCCTCGTGACGTGCGCCAACCCCGCCTGCGGCGCCAAGCACCTCCCGCACCGTGCGTGCGGCCAGTGCGGCCAGTACGGCGCCCGGGCCGACCGTCGCCAGGTCCTCTGACCACCGACGAGCTCCGCGCAGCGCTCGGTGATCCGGTCCTGGATCCCGAGCTGCTGCAGCGTGCGCTGACGCACCGCTCGTTCGCCTACGAGAACGGGCAGATCCCGACCAACGAGCGACTCGAGTTCCTCGGGGACTCGGTCCTCGGGGTCGTGGTCACCGAGACGCTCTACCGCGCCCACCCGGACTTCTCCGAGGGGCGCCTGGCGAAGCTGCGTGCCGCGGTCGTCAACGCGCGCGCCCTGGCCGACGTCGCCCGTGAGATCGAGCTCGGCCAGCACATCATGCTCGGCCGCGGCGAGGAGACCACCGGCGGCCGCGACAAGGCGTCGATCCTGTCCGACACCGTCGAGGCGGTCATCGGCGCCATCCACCTCAGCGGCGGCATGGCCGAGGCCGCGAACGTGATCCACCGGCTCTTCGACCCGGTGATGGAGGCTGCCGCGTCCATGGGCGCCGGCCTCGACTGGAAGACCTCCCTCCAGGAGCTCTCCGCCGAGAGGGGTCTCGGCGTTCCTGAATACCTCATCGAGGACGACGGTCCCGACCACATGAAGACCTTCGTCGCGCGTGTCCGCGTCGGCGAGCTGGTCCTCGGCAACGGCACCGGCCGCTCCAAGAAGGAGGCCGAGCAGGGCGCCGCCGAGACCGCCTACCGCGAGATCGAGGCCTCCCACAGCCGCACGGCCGAGGCCGAGCAGTCCGCCCCCGCCGACGCCTGACCCGTGCCCGAGCTCCCCGAGGTCGAGGTCGTCCGCGCCGGTCTCGAGCGCCATGTCCTCGGCAGCACCATCGAGGCCGTCGAGGTGCTGCACCCGCGGCCCGTGCGCCGCGACCACCGCGGCTCGACCGGCTTCGTGGCCGCCCTCGTCGGCCAGCGCATCGACGCCGTACGACGCCGCGGCAAGTACTTCTGGCTCGCCCTCGCCAACGGTGACGCCCTCCTCGGCCACCTCGGGATGAGCGGCCAGATGCTCCTCAAGGAGCCCGGCGCCCCCGACGAGCGCCACCTGCGGGTGCGCTTCACCCTCGCGCGGCCCGACGGCAGCCGGCTCGAGATGCGCTTCGTCGACCAGCGGATGTTCGGCGGCCTCGCCGTCTCCGCCGGTGGCGCGGAGCTGCCGACCGAGATCGTCCACATCGCCCGCGACCCGATCGACCCCGCGTTCGACGACGCCGAGTTCGTGCGCCGCGCCCGGCGTCGTACGTCGGCGGTGAAGCGGCTGCTGCTCGACCAGGGCCTGATCTCCGGTGTCGGCAACATTTACGCCGACGAGGCGCTGTGGCGCTCGCGCCTGCACGGCGAGCGGCCCGGCGACCGGCTCACCGGACCGGTGCTGCGCGAGCTGCTCGGCCACGTGCGCGAGGTGATGGGGGAGGCCCTCGCCCAGGGCGGCACCTCCTTCGACGCGCTCTACGTCAACGTCAACGGCGAGTCGGGCTACTTCGACCGCTCCCTCGACGCCTACGGGCAGGAGGGCGAGCCGTGCCGCCGCTGCGGCACCCCGATCCGCCGGGTCGCCTTCATGAACCGGTCGTCGTACTTCTGCCCCCGCTGCCAGCGACCGCCCCGGCCGCCGAGGTCGCGATGACCACCCCCGAACCCCGGTCGCAGCCATTGACCCCGCCCCGGCGGGGTGCGACTCTTGGAGACGGCGGCTTCGCGGCCGTGACACCCCCTTTCCGGAAAGGCTCCCCATGGCCAAGGCGCTGATGGGTCATGTGAACAACGACGGACGGACCGCCTCGGTGCTGGCCGTCGAGAACAGCCGGCTCCGGCGCCGGGTCGGGGACCTGGAGTCCCTGGTCCTCCGCCTCCAGGCCGAGAACGACCGCCTGGCCGCCGCAGCCCGTGACGAGCTCAAGGTCGAGGACCTCCAGCTCGCCTGAAATCCGGGTGCGACCGCGAGAGGTCGCACCGTAGGCTCACGTCCTTGTGAGCACCCTCGTCGAGACCGTCTTCCCGAGGCGCCTCGGCACGGGCTTCCGCTGGCTCGTCGCCAGCTCGTGGGCCAGCAACCTCGGCGACGGCCTGATGATGGCGGCCGGCCCTCTCCTGGTGGCGTCGCAGACGCGCAACCCGGTGCTGGTCTCCCTCGCCATGATGGCGTCACAGCTCCCGTGGCTGCTCTTCGGCCTGGTCGCCGGCGCGATCGCCGACCGGCTGGACCGCCGCGTCGTCATCATGACGATGAACGCCGTCCGCGCCCTGGTCCTGGCCGGCCTGGTGGCAGTCGTGTGGACCGGTCACGTCAACATCTGGCTGGTGCTCGTCGCGCTCTTCGCGATGGGCACGGCGGAGGTCTTCGCCGACACCACGGCCTCGACGCTCGTCCCGATGCTGGTGGACAAGCCCGACCTCGGCATCGCCAACGCGCGGATCATGGCCGGGCTGATCACCGCCAACCAGCTGGTCGGACCGGCGCTCGGTGCGGTGCTGTTCGCGGTCGGCATGGCTGTCCCGTTCACGCTCCAGGCGATCTGCGTGGCCCTCGGCGTGGTGCTGATCTCGCGCATCGGTACGCCGCCCGGCGCCGTGCGCGAGGACGTCGACTCCCACATCCGCCAGGACATCGCCGAGGGCATGCGCTGGCTGATGGGCAACCGCCCGGTCCGCACGCTGGCGCTGGTCATCGTCACCTTCAACGTCACGTTCGCGGCACCGATGTCGGTCCTGGTGCTCTGGGCCCAGGAGCGCGTCGGCATCGACGAGGCCGGCTTCGGCCTGCTGACCACGGCGGGGGCCCTCGGCGGCATCATCGCGACCGTCAGCTACGGCCGGCTGGAGAAGCGCGTGCCCCTGGCCACGCTGATGCGCGTCGCGCTGCTGTGCGAGGTGGTGTTCCACCTCTCGATGGCCTTCACCACGTCGTTCCCCGTCGCGCTCGGCCTGATGGTCTTCTTCGGCGTGTACGCCTTCGTCTGGGGCACGCTGAGCAACGCCGTCCGGCAGCGGGCCGTGCCCACCGAGCTCCAGGGCCGCGTCTCGTCGGTCTACATGATCTGCGTGATGGGCGGGATGCTGCTCGGCGCGCTGCTCGGCGGACTGATCGCCGATCAGTGGGGCCTGACGGCGCCGTGGTGGTTCGCCTTCGGCGGCGCCGGGATCACCCTCGCCCTCGTGTGGCGCGAGCTCGGCCACATCGCGCACGCCGACGAGGTCGCGACCGCGGCCTCCTGACCGCCGGACGGTCAGCCGCGGCGGGTCCAGCGGGCCACGCCCGCGCGCAACCCTGTGGTCTCAGCCGCAGGACCGGCGGCGCGTGCGTCGTCGCGCTGTCGAAGGGCGCGGTCCCGCGCGGCACGCACCTTGACCAGGCGCTCGCGCGTGCGGGACAGCTGGTCCTCGACGTTCGCCAGCCGCTCGCGCAGCGCGTCGTCGCCGGCGGCCTGAGCGGCAGGGGCCTCGTCAGGCAGGGCGTCGTGCAGCGCGCGCAGCGTCACGAGGGCCTCGGCCACCGCTCGCTCCCGCGCATCACCGCTCGGGAGCGGTCGCAGCGTCGCGTAGAACTCCTGGTCGCCGACCCGGGTGGCCGTGATCCGCTCGACGGAGAAGTCCACCAGCCCGAGCCGGAGCAGGTCGCCGACCAGGTCGGCGAAGCCGCGCGGCGACATCGGCCAGACGTGGCAGTCGACGTAGGCGCCGTCCTGCTGCCGGGCGAGCTGCTGCATCACGTCCTCGACCGGGTGCGAGGCCGCCTCCGGCGGGGCCTCACCGCTCCACGCCCGGTCGGCGGGATAGTCGACCGCCCGCAGGAAGTGGTCGACGACGGCCCGCGCCGACGGGGTCCGGTCGCCGTCGAGGTGCGCCTGCACCACCTGCCCGGCGGTCGTCGGGGTGCGGCGTACGTCGAAGCAGTAGCGGCGGTCCGGGATCGCGAGCAGCAGCGCACCGTCCGCGGCGACCACCGAGGCCACGTCGCGCAGCCATCCGATCAGGTCGGGCACGTGCTCGATGACGTGGCTGGCCACCACGTGCTGGTAGGGCGCGTCGGCGCCGACCGCCTCGGCCAGGGACGACACGGTCCCGTCGGGTCGCGTGAGCGAGAAGTGGATCTGGGGGATGGCGTCCGGGTCGACCGCGGGGTTGCCGGCGTAGTGGGCGAGCAGCCCGTCACGGTCGACCACGTCGACGTAGCGCACGTCGGCGACGTCGGCACCCACCACGGGGTTGGACAACGGCCCGATCTCCAGGCAGCGCCCCAGTCCCAGGTCGACCTCCCCGAGGATCCGCGCGCGTCGTGCGGCTCTCATGGGGTGACCCTAGGTGCTCGCGGCCGACCGGCGGCGTCGACCCCGCCGTGCCACGATGGATCCGTGGATGCCCTCGCCGAGCTCGTCGAGTCCCTGCCCGCTGGCGTCGTCGCCACCGACCCCGCCACCGCGGAGAACTACCGGTTCGACTGGTCGAAGGACACCGGGGCGGGCACGCCCGTCGCCGTCGTACGGGCCGAGGACGCCGCCCAGGTGCAGACGGCGGTGCGCTGGGCGGCCGCCCACGGCGTGCCGGTCGTCCCGCGCGGCGCCGGCTCGGGGCTCTCCGGCGGCTCCAGCGCGGTCGACGGCGGCATCGTGCTCAGCCTCGAGCGGATGCGTGCGATCGAGATCGACGCCGACTGCCAGGTCGCGGTCGTCGAGCCGGGTGCCTTCAACGCGGAGGTCAAGGCCGCGTCCCGCGAGCACGGGCTGTGGTACCCGCCCGACCCGTCGTCGTACGAGATCTGCTCCATCGGCGGCAACGTCGCCACCAACGCCGGCGGCCTGTGCTGCGTGAAGTACGGCGTCACCACCGACTACGTCCTCGGCCTCGACGTGGTGCTGGCCGACGGCACCCTGGTCACCCTCGGCGGCAAGCGGATCAAGGACGTCGCCGGCCTCTCGCTGCTCAAGCTCTTCGTCGGCTCGGAGGGCACCCTCGGCATCGTCACGCGCGCGATCCTGCGCCTGGTGCCGCTGCCGCTGCCCCCGGCGACCCTCGTCGCCTCCTTCGCGACGGTCGGCGCGGCCGCCGAGGCCGTCGTCGCCGTACGACGCACGCTGCGGCCCTCGATGATGGAGCTGATGGACCAGGCGTCGATCAACGCGGTCGAGGACTACTCGCCGCGCGGGCTCGACCGCACCGCCGGCGCGCTGCTCGTCGTCCAGTCCGACGCCCCGGGCGAGGCCCGGGTGGCGGAGATCGCCGTGGTCGAGGAGGCGTGCGAGGCGGCCGGGGCGAGCGAGGTCGTGGTCACCGACGACCCCGCCGAGGGGGAGATGTTCGTCGAGGCGCGGCGGGCGGCCTTCCCGGCCGTCGAGGCGCGGGGCGCGCTGCTCCTCGAGGACGTCGGTGCGCCGGTGCCGCTGCTGCCCGACCTGCTCGCCGCCGTGGCGGAGATCGCCCGCGAGCACGATGTCGAGATCCCGACCGTGGCCCACGCCGGCGACGGCAACACCCACCCGATCATCGTCTACGACGCCACGGACGCGGACTCCGAGCGCCGCGCCCGCGCCGCGTTCGACGCCATCCTGCAGGCGGCCATCCGGCTCGGCGGCACGATCACCGGCGAGCACGGCGTCGGGCGCACGAAGAAGTCCGCTCTGCCCGACCAGCTCGGCGACGACGTGATGGCGCTCAGCCGCCGGGTCAAGGACGCCCTCGACCCCGCCGGGATCCTCAACCCGGGCGCGGTGCTGTGACCCGGGTCGACCCGGACCGCCTCGGCGACGAGCGGGCTGCGCTGACCCAGCACCTCGCCTACCAGCGGGCCACCATGCTGATCAAGCTCGACGGCCTCGACGACGAGGCGCTCCGGCGCCCGATGACGGCGAGCGGCCTCAACCTGCTCGGGCTCGTACGCCACCTCACGGTGACCGAGCACGGCTGGCTCCTCACCATCTACGGCGGTGTGCCCGACCCGTACCTCGCCCTCGACGAGCAGCCGGGTGCGGAGTTCCGGGTGGACGCCGACGAGCCGACGGAGGAGGTGCTCGCGCTCTACCGCGAGACCTGCGCGCGGGCGGACGAGCTCGTCGCGGCGGGAGGGCTGGACGACGTCGTCACCACGCCGTGGGGCGCCGAGGTCAACCTGCGGGCGATCCTGGCGCACCTGGTCCAGGAGACCGCCCGGCACAACGGCCACGCCGACCTCATGCGCGAGGCCATCGACGGCACGACGGGTTCCTGACGACTCGCACGCGGGTTGGCTACGGTCGGACCATGATCCGCGAGCGCCACCTCTTCGGTCCCGGTCCGTCCAACCCCTACCCGGAGGCGACCGGCGCGCTGGCCGCGCCGCTGCTGGGCCACCTCGACCCGGAGTTCCTCCGGATCATGGACGAGACCTGCGAGATGCTCCGCACGGTCTGGGGCACGTCGAACGCCCGGACGCTGCCGCTGAGCGCGACCGGTTCGGCCGGCATGGAGGCGGCGTTCGTCAACACCGTCCACCCCGGCGACGTGGTCGTCGTCGCGGTGAACGGCCTCTTCGGCCAGCGGATGACCGACGTCGCCGCCCGCTGCGGCGCGGAGGTCGTCGCGGTCGAGCACGAGTGGGGCCAGCCCGTCGACGTCGACCGCGTGCTGTCCGCGCACCCGAGCCCGGCGATCATCGCCGCGGTCCACGCCGAGACGTCCACCGGCGTCCGGTCCGACATCGCCGCACTCGGCGCCGCCAAGGGTGACGCGCTGCTGCTCGTCGACGCCGTCACCTCCATCGCCGGCATCGAGCTGCGCGCCGACGACTGGGGCGTCGACGTCGGCTACGCCGGCACCCAGAAGTGCCTGGGCGTCGCACCCGGACTCGCTCCCTTCACGATCAACGACCGCGCCTTCGAGCGCCGCGTCGAGAAGCCGCGGTCGTGGTACCTCGACCTGGGCATGCTCGGCGGCTACGTGGGGGAGGCGGCCGGCAAGGGCCAGCGGACCTACCACCACACCGCCCCGACAGCGATGGTCGCGAGCCTGCACGCGGGCCTCACCCGGATCCTCGAGGAAGGACTCGAGGCCGTCTGGGCACGCCACCAGGCCGCCGGCGACGCACTGCAGGCCGGGCTGCAGGACCTCGGCCTCGAGCTCTTCGCCGCGGAGGGCCACCGGCTGCCGGAGCTGACCACCGTCAAGGTGCCCGAGGGCGTCGACTCCGCCGCCGTCCGCAAGCAGCTCCTGGAGACGTACGACATCGAGATCGGCGCCGGGGCGGGGGCGTACGCCGCGAGTGTGTGGCGCATCGGGCTGATGGGTCGCAACGCGCGCCCGGACGCCGTACTGATGGTGCTGGCGGCGCTGCGCGAGGTCCTCGGCCGCTGAGGCGGCCGGTGGTCAGTCCAGGCGCTCGACGGCCAGCGCGCCGAGCGCGACCAGGTCGTCCTGGGGCGGGCGGACCTCGGTGAAGCTCACGTCGAGCACGGAGACGGTGCGCCCGACGCGCGTCGCGAGCACCCGGCGCCACGTGATGGCACCGCCCTGGAGCCAGCCGATGAGCATCCCGGTCGACTCGTCGCCCACGCGCGGCGGGATCCAGGCCCGGTTCTTCAGGGTGACCCTGCCGCCCTCGCCGTCATCGGTGCGCACGTTGCCGACGCAGCGCTTGGAGAAGAACCGGTAGCGCTGGAGCAGCTGCCGGGCGGCCTCCGTCGAGCCGAAGCGGACGACGTTCTGGTCGATCAGCGCCACCGAGCGGCGCCTGCTCGCGGGGGAGACGCTGCCCTGGATCCGGCTGCTGCCGCGCACCACCGCCTCCTGGTCCTCGCAGCCGCGGGGCGCGAAGACGGGGGAGCGCAGGACGACCCGGATCGGGTCGTCCATGTCGGGGTAGACCGTGGCGTAGTCGTCCAGGGTCAGCAGCCGATCGCGGCCCACCGGTGCAGGTGCGGCGGTGCCCGGAGGCGCGACGACCAGGCCGGCCAGGACCGTGACGAGTGCTGCGAGCGAGATCATCGTCCTCCGCATGGCGTCCAGCATGGCGGCGACGTACACCGTGTGCAACGCCCGTCAGGCTGGCCCGTGTCGTAGGGTGAGCGGCGCTGAGCTTCCCCAGACTTCAGTGACCATGCCTGAGCGGTGAGGAGCCCTCGTTGTACCTGAAGAGCCTGACCCTCAAGGGGTTCAAGTCCTTCGCGTCCTCGACGACGATGCAGCTCGAGCCGGGCATCACGTGCATCGTCGGCCCCAACGGCTCGGGCAAGTCCAACGTCGTCGACGCCCTCGCGTGGGTGATGGGCGAGCAGGGCGCCAAGAGCCTGCGCGGCGGCAAGATGGAGGACGTCATCTTCGCCGGCACGTCCGGCCGCCCGCCGCTGGGCCGCGCCGAAGTGCAGCTGACCATCGACAACTCCGACGGCGCCCTGCCGATCGACTACGCCGAGGTCACGATCAGCCGCACGATGTTCCGCAACGGCGGCTCGGAGTACGCCATCAACGGCAACGGCTGCCGGCTGCTCGACGTGCAGGAGCTGCTCAGCGACTCCGGCATCGGCCGCGAGATGCACGTGATCGTCGGGCAGGGCCAGCTCGACTCGATCCTGCACGCGACCCCCGAGGACCGCCGCGGCTTCATCGAGGAGGCCGCCGGCGTCCTCAAGCACCGCAAGCGCAAGGAGAAGGCGCTCCGCAAGCTCGACGCCACCGACGGCAACCTGACGCGGCTGGCCGACCTGCTCTCCGAGATCCGTCGCCAGCTCAAGCCCCTCGGTCGCCAGGCCGAGGTCGCCCGCCAGGCGCAGACCGTGCAGATGGACGTCCGCGACGCCCGCGCGCGCCTGCTCGCCGACGACCTCGTGAACGCGCGCACCTCGCTCGACCAGGAGATGGCCGACGAGTCGCTGCTGGTGCAGCGCCGCGAGCAGGTCGAGGCCGAGGTCGCCGCGGGTCGCGAGAAGGAGGCGAGCCTCGAGGCCGCGCTCCGCGACGACCTGCCCCGCCTCGCCGCTGCCCAGGAGACCTGGTTCGCGCTGTCGGGCCTCAAGGAGCGGCTGCGCGGCACCGCGTCGCTGGCCGACGAGCGGATCCGCAACGCCGCGGGCGCCGCCGAGGGCGACACCGTGGACTCGGGCCGCGACCCCGACGAGCTCGAGGCCCAGGCCGGACGCGTCCGGGAGCAGGAGGCGGAGATCGCCGAGCAGGTCGAGCAGCAGCGTGCCGCGCTCGACGCCGCCGTCGTCGCCAAGCGCGCGGCCGAGGAGGCCGCGGCCGAGGAGGACAAGCGGATCGCCGGCCTCCAGCGGGCCGCCGCCGACCGCCGCGAGGGCCTGGCCCGGCTCACCGGACAGGTCAACGCGCTCAAGTCCCGCTCCGAGGCGGCCGACGCCGAGATCCAGCGCCTCACCGATGCCCGCGAGGACGCCGCCACCCGCGCCGAGCGCGCGCAGCGCGACTTCACCGCCCTGGAGACCAAGGTCGCCGGTCTCGACGCGGGCGAGGAGGGCCTCGACTCCGAGCACGAGGAGGCCGTCGCCGCCCTCGACGAGGTCGAGGAGCAGCTGGCCCGGGCCCGCGAGGACTCCCAGCAGGCCGACCGCGACCGAGCCGGTCTCATCGCCCGCCGCGACGCCCTCGAGCTCGGCCTCAACCGCAAGGACGGCGCCGGCGCGCTGCTCGCGGCCACCGACAAGGTCGGCGGCCTCCTCGGCTCCGTGGCCGCCCTGCTCGACGTCGACCACGGCTACGAGGCCGCCGTCGCCGCGGCCCTGGGCACCGCCGCCGACGCCGTGGTGGTCGCCGACTCCCACGCCGCCGTCGAGGCGATCAGCCACCTCAAGGACGACGACCTCGGCCGCGCGGGCCTGCTGCTCGGAGGCGCTCCGCTCGACGACCGCGACTGGCCCGGCCTCCCCGCCTCGGCGTCGTACGCCGTCGACGTGGTGACCGCGCCCGACGACGTACGTCCGGCGCTGGTGCGTCTGCTCCACAAGGTCGCCGTCGTCGACGACCTCCCGGCGGCCCGCAGCCTCGTCGCCGAGCTCCCCGACGTCGTCGCGGTGACCCGCGAGGGCGACCTGCTCGGCGCCCACTTCGCGGCCGGCGGATCCAGCAGCCAGCCCAGCCTCATCGAGATCCAGGCCGCCGTCGACGAGGCCACGACGAAGCTCGCCGAGGCGTCCGCCACCACCGAGCGCCTCGGCTTCGAGATCTCCCGGCTCGAGGCGTCGCGCCACGACATCCTCAAGCGCGTCGACGTGGCGCTGGCCAAGCTGCACGAGTCCGACGCGACGCTCGCCGCGGTGGCCGAGGAGCTCGGCCAGCACGGCTCGCAGGCCCGCGCCGCCAAGGGCGAGGCCGAGCGCCTCGAGCGCGCCATCACGACCGCCCGCGAGGCCCGAGAGGCCGACCTCGCGGGGCTCGTCGAGCTCGAGGCGCGGCTGGCCGCGGCCCAGGACGTCACCGACGAGGAGCCCGACACCTCCGACCGCGAGAAGCTCGCCGAGGCGGCGCGCGAGTCCCGCCAGGGCGAGATGGACGCCCGGCTGGCGCTGCGCACCGCCGAGGAGCGTGCCCGCGCGCTCCACGGGCGCGCCGACTCGCTGCTGCGCGCTGCACAGGCCGAGCGTGAGTCCCGCGCCCGCGCTGCCGAGCGCCGCGAGCGGCTGATCCGCGAGGGCAGGGCCGCGCAGGCCGTCTCCGTGGCCGTCCGGATCGTGCTCCACCAGCTCGAGCGCTCCGTGATGCAGGCCGCTGACGAGCGCGCCGCGGTCGAGGAGTCGCGCCAGGGCAGCGAGCAGCAGCTGATGGCCGTGCGCACGCAGCTGCGCGACCTGGGCCGCGAGCACGACGAGCTGGTCAACTCCGTCCACCGCGACGAGATGGCGCGCACCCAGCAGAAGATGCGCATCGAGCAGCTCGAGGAGCGCGCGCTCGAGGAGCTCGGCCTCGACCCCGACGGCCTGGTCACCGACTACGGCCCGACGACGCTGATCCCGTTCACCGGCGAGGTCCCCGACGGCGAGGAGGCTCCCGAGCCCACCGCCTTCGTCCGTGAGGAGCAGGTCAAGCGGCTCCGCACCGCCGAGCGGGCGCTCTCCATGCTCGGCCGGGTCAACCCGCTCGCGCTCGAGGAGTTCTCGGCGATGGAGGAGCGGCACAAGTTCCTCACTGAGCAGCTCGAGGACCTCAAGCGCACCCGCAAGGACCTCCTCGACATCGTCCGCGAGGTCGACGCCCGCGTCGAGCAGGTCTTCACCGAGGCGTACGCCGACGTGGAGAAGGCCTTCGACCAGACCTTCGCCCGGCTGTTCCCGGGCGGTGAGGGGCGCCTCGTCCTCACCAACCCCGGCGACATGCTCGCCACGGGTGTCGAGGTCGAGGCCCGCCCGCCCGGCAAGAAGGTCAAGCGCCTCTCGCTGCTCTCCGGTGGCGAGCGGTCGCTGGTCGCTGTGGCGTTCCTGGTCGCGCTGTTCAAGGCCCGCCCCTCGCCGTTCTACATCCTCGACGAGGTCGAGGCGGCGCTCGACGACACCAACCTGGGCCGCCTGCTGGAGATCTACGAAGAGCTGCGGGAGAACTCCCAGCTCCTCGTGATCACCCACCAGAAGCGCACCATGGAGGTCGGCGACGCGCTCTACGGCGTCACCATGCGCGGCGACGGCGTCTCCGCGGTGATCAGCCAGCGCCTGCGCGACGCCGAGTCGGCCTGATGCCGCAGGACGTCCCCACCCGCGCCGACTACGTCGCCTGGCGCACCGCCACCACGCGCTGGCGCGACGACGACGCCTACGGCCACCTCAACAACGCGACCTACTACGAGCTCTTCGACACCGCGGTCAACGCCTACCTCTACGAGGCGACCGGGCTCGACGTGCGCTCGCTGCCGCAGATCGGCGTGGTCGCCGAGACCGGCTGCCGCTACTTCCGCGAGATCGGGTTCCCCGAGCCGATCGAGATGGGCCTGGTCGTCGACAAGGTCGGCACGAGCTCGATCGTCTACCGGATCGGGCTCTTCCAGGGCGACTCCGACGAGGCCGCGGCCGAGGGGCGCTTCGTGCACGTGTACGTCGACAACTCCCGTGGTGCCGGCGAGCGTCCGGTGACCCCGATGCCCGACGCCGTGCGGCAGGCCGTCGTACCCCTCCTGCGCTGACGGACGCGACGCGCCGACACGGGGGCCGGGGATGCGGGGCGAGCACCGGCCCTGTGCCATGGTGGAGGTCAACGGACCACCACCTCGGAGGGAATCCCGTGCTCGCGATCATCCTGATGATGACCCTCGGCGTGCTCGTCGCCGCCGGCGTCGGTGTCTACGTCGCCTACCCCCACCGCGGCGAGGAGATGCCCGTCGCCCCGCAGCTGGGCAACGCCATGCGCAAGGGCGTCGACGCGCTGCCCACGCTCGAGGACTCCGAGTCGCGGGTCTGAGCCCTGCGATCCGGTGATGGAGCGGCCCGGCGCCTCGCGGCGTCCGGTCCGCCCACTAACCTGCGCGACGTGACAGGCGCGGACAAGCACGTTCCCAAGGGCTACTGCGCTGCGTGCGGGGCGATGGTCTCCCGGCAGTTCCGCCCGGGTCCCGACGGGCGACCCGACGCCGTCTGCCCGCGGTGCGGGAGCCTGGAGCGGCACCGTTTCCTGTCCCTGCTGCTCGGCGTGCTCGCGCCCGAGCTGCGCGACCTCGACCTGGTGGTGGAGATCGCGCCGTCGCGGCAGTCCAAGCCGCTGCTCGACCGGCTCGACGCCCGCCAGCGGCTCAGCCTCGACGCGGGCTACGACTCCCGCGACGTCGATGCGCTGGCCAGCCTCACCGAGCTGCCGCTGCGCGACGGCTCGGTCGACCTGCTGGTCTGCTACCACGTCCTCGAGCACATCCCCGACGACGGCGCGGCGATGCGCGAGATCGCGCGGGTGCTCAGCCCGCGGGGGATCGCGCTCCTCGAGGTCCCGATCAAGGTGGGCGTCCCGACCGAGGAGGACCCCTCGGCCACCCCGGAGGAGCGGCTCCGGCGCTTCGGGCAGAGCGACCACGTGCGCTGGTACGGCGACGACTTCGACGCGCGCCTCTCGGCGGCCGGGCTGGCCTCGCTCCGGGTGACGCCTCCGGCCCTGGTCGGCGAGGCCGCCGTGAAGTGGTTCCGGCTGATGGCCCACGAGGTCGTGTGGGTCGCGCACCTCGGCCGCGAGACCGCCGCCCCGATGCTGGCCGGTGGCACCGGCTCCGGCCTCACCGCCGCCTTCGACGCGGTGCTCGCCGACCTGGACAAGGCGCAGGCGCGCCTGGCCCGCGAGCGCGAGCGGGCCACCCGCCTGGTCGCCCAGCGCGACGCCCTGCGGGGCCGGCTCGCGGACGAGAAGGCGCGGCGCGAGGCGCGGCTGCTCACCCGGCTTCGCCGTGTCGTGCGCCTCTGATTGGATTGGCCCATGGGTGACTGGCTGTATCTGATCATCGGCATCGCCGTCGTCGGCGTGCTCACGCTCGCCGGGCTGCTGACCTCCGGCCGCCGGCGCAAGGCGGTGCCGCCGTCGGGTGGTACCGACGTGATCGTCCCGGCACCGACCGAGACCGACACGGCCACCGAGGCGCCGCCGGAGCCCGCGGTCGAGACCGCCGAGCCGACCGCGCCGACGATCGAGAAGCCCGAGAAGGCCTCCACCCGCATGCAGCGGCTGCGCGAGCGGCTCTCCCGCTCGCAGGGCGGCCTGGGCAAGGGCCTGCTCGCCCTCCTGAGCCGCGACCGGCTCGACGAGGACACGTGGGAGGCGATCGAGGACACCCTCCTCACCGCCGACATCGGGGTGGCGCCGACGCAGGCCCTCGTGGAGAAGCTGCGCACCCGGCTGCGGGTCGAGGGCGGCCAGACGCCCGACGCCCGCACCGTCCTGCGCGAGGAGCTCATCGAGCTCGTCGGCACCGACCTTGACCGTCGCGTGCAGGTCACCGGCACCGACGGCAAGCCCGGCGTGGTCCTCGTGGTCGGCGTGAACGGCGCCGGCAAGACGACGTCGGTCGGCAAGATCGCCCGCATCCTCGTCGCCGAGGACCTCTCCGTGACGCTGGGCGCGGCTGACACCTTCCGCGCGGCCGCCGTCGACCAGCTCGCCACCTGGGGAGAGCGCGTCGGTGTCGAGGTCGTGCGCGGCCCCGAGGGCGGCGACCCCGCCAGCGTGGCCTTCGAGGCGGTCAAGCACGGCGTCGACAACGGCATCGACACCGTCCTGGTCGACACCGCCGGCCGCCTGCAGAACAAGGCCGGCCTGATGGACGAGCTCGGCAAGGTTAAGCGCGTCATCGAGAAGCAGGCGCCGGTCACCGAGGTGCTGCTCGTGCTCGACGCCACCACCGGCCAGAACGGCCTGATCCAGGCCCGCGTCTTCAGCGAGATCGTCGACGTCACCGGCATCGTGCTCACCAAGCTCGACGGCTCGGCCAAGGGCGGCATCGTCGTCCAGGTCCAGCGCGAGCTCGGCGTGCCGGTCAAGCTGGTCGGCCTCGGCGAGGGCCCCGACGACATGGCGCCCTTCGACGCGGCCGCCTTCGTCGACGCCCTCCTCGGCTGACCCGGTCAGCGATCCCCGGCTGACCGGGGATCGCTGAACATGTCAGGCCGTGCACGGGCCGACAAGTTCAGCGAGAGCCTGACAAGTCCCGGTCGGGCGACCGGCGCGGGCACCGTCAGCCGCGGGCGAGGATTCGGCGTACGGCGTCGTCGATGAGGGTCTCGGCCCGCTTGTCGAAGCTGTGCTCGGCGATGATCCGGGTGGCGATGGCGCGGCGCGCCTCGTCGTCGGGGAAGGCGTCGTACGGCGGCGCGACGAGGCGGGCGAGCTCGTGCTCGTTGTCGAAGGGCAGCACGAGCCCGGAGAAGATCTCCTCCAGCCCGTCGATGCGGTCGCTGAGGATCCGGGCGCCGCAGGCCGCGGCGTCGAAGAGCCGGTTGGAGGCGAAGCTGTCGCGACGCATGTCGAGGTGGTGGTCGTTGAGGACGACGCCGGCCGAGGCGTAGAGCGCGCCGACCTCCTCGTTGGCCACGCCGCCCGACGCGATCTGCTCGCGGTCGACGAACTCGGTCCAGTCGTTGCCGTGCAGCGTCAGGTCGGCGCCGATCGCCAGGGCGCTGCGGACGGCGTAGCGGTAGACGCCACGCGAGTTGCCCACGAAGAGCAGCGCCGGACCCGTGTCGGGCTCGGCCCGGTCGGGGTGGAACCAGCGCGTGTCGGTGCACTGCAGCAGCGGCGCGATCGGGGTGCCCCACTCGCGGGTCATCCGGGCCGACCAGCTCGTGCTGGCGGCGTACACGAGGTCGAAGCACGCCACCTCGTCGGGCGAAATCATGTCGGGGTGGCTGATGATCCACTCGATGTTGAGCAGCCCGGGCCGGGGATCCACCCGGTCGAGGCCGCGCAGCACCAGGAGCACGTCGTCGTGGTCACGCGAGTCGCGGTCGCGGGCGTCACGCCGGTCGATCGCGACGTGCTGGCCGCGTCGCTCGAGCGCGTCGGCGAGCGAGCGGGCGAAGTAGGTGTCGCCCCAGCGGTCACCGCGGTTGGCGGCCGGCGCGGCGATGTCGATCGCCCACCGCAGCCGCGGCGGTGACTCGTGGATGCCGCTGACCGCGCGCACCACGAGCTCGGGGACCAGCACGGCGTCGGCGAGGCGGTCGTCGGGGTCGGCCGAGACCCGGCGGTTGCGCTGGTCGGTGACCTCGAGCCCCGCCTTCAGCAGCAGCTCCGGGGCCGTGTCGGGCGGTGGTGTGAGACCGCTGCCGCGCAGGGAGGCCATCGCGCCGATGAGCTCCTCGGGTGCGGCGTAGTCGGTGCGCGAGGTGATCACCGTGTCGGGTACCACGACCGACTCACCGAGGCCGGCGTGCCGCGCCCGGAGCCCGAGGTCGGTCTCGGCCAGCACGGAGTGGAAACGCCCACTCAGGCCACCGAGGGCGACCGCCGTCTCGGTGCGCACCGCGACGAGCGGCGAGGCCGGCGCGGCGACAGCACACTGCCCGATCCGTACGGCGTCGCTGCTGGGCAGCCCGGCCAGGAACAGCTCGGGGTTGGGGTTGCCGGGGCTGAACCGCGCGCCGGCGCTCAGCACGACGCCGTCGAGGTCGACCACGAGCGGCTGCGCGAGCGCGACCTCCGGCTGGCGCAGCACGTCGGCGAGCTTCTCGGCGATCGGCTGGCGCGGCGGCATCGCCTCCGGTCGGATCAGCAGCACGGTGGCGCCGTCGGCCTGGGAGATGCCGACGTCGGTCGCCGCCGAGGTGGACACGGCTGCCGGGACCGAGACGAACCGGGCTCCGGAGATGATCGCCGCGAGCGAGGCGGCCAGGACGTGGTGCGCGCGCCGCAGCCGTACGCCGACCAGGATCAGCTCCGAGCCCTCGCGCGGCAGCGAGCTGAGCCACTCAACCGTGCGACGCGGCTCGGTGCCCACCGGCATGACGTGGCTGACCAGGTCCTCCGAGCGGGGTCGCGCCGCGGCGGCCTCCCAGTCGACGAGCTGGCGCTCGAGCACGACGGAGTCCCAGTCGTCGCCGTAACCGGTGAGGCCGACGTCGGGCCGCTTCAGGACGGGTACGTCGACCGGCACGGGCTCGTGGTCGTGCGTGAGCCGCAGCATCACGTCACGCTCGACCGACCCGCCGAGCGTCTCGTCGAAGCCGCCGACGTCCTTGATCGCGGTGCGGCGCAGGAGGGCGGTGGTGAGGTCGACCGGCCGGCCGCCGAGCAGCTCGAGGCGTGACCGGCCAACGGCACCCGCACCGGCGAGCACCGCGGCCGCGCCTGTGCCGTTCGCGTGGGCGAGGAGCTGGGCGAGCATGTCGGGCAGCCACACCCGGCCCGGCGGCAGGAAGGCGACGTGGTCGGCGGTGCTGTGCTCGAGCGCGGTGTTGAGCGCGCGCGCGTGGCCGCAGCGCGACTCGCGCACGAGGGTGATCCGGTCGTCGAAGGCGGCCAGGCCCTGGAGCACGCCCGCGGTGTCGTCGAGCGAGCCCCGGTCGACCGCGACCAGGTGCCAGTCGCCGAAGGTCTGGGCCTGGAGCGACGCCACCGTATCCCGGACCTGGGGCCCCACGTCCTGGGCGGCCATCACCACGGTGACCGCGGGGGAGGTGCCCAGGCGCTGCGGGAGGTCAGGTGCCGGGCCGATGAGCGCGGGCCGCTCCAGCACGACCTCCTCGCGCCACGCGGTCGCGGCCTCGATCGCGGCGGCGCGGTAGGTCGACCAGGAGACCTTCCGGGGCAGGATCCGGGTCGGCAGCGCCGTGCCGGGGCTGGAGACCGAGAGCCAGTAGGACAGGGCGCCGTAGGGGTGGTGCCGCGCCTCCGGCATCGCCGCGAAGACCACCCGCGGGTCGACGAGCGGGTGCGGCGCGATCCGGTTGCGGCGGCGGCGCTCGGAGACGTACCAGACCACCGGGTGCTGGCCCGAGCGCTGCCACGAGCGGCGTCGCCCGATCCACTGCGCCTCGAAGAGCGGGTGCGGCGAGACCTCACCGGCCTGCACCGCGGCGCGCGCGGCCTCGTAGGGGGAGCCGAACCGGGTGCCGAGCTGGGCGGCCACGAAGTCGATGTCGACCAGGCCGGAGTCGACCAGCACCTCGGCCGGGTCGTCGAGCCTCACCTGGTGCTGGCGGCGCTCACCGCGCATCTGAGTACCTCACCCGCGGGAACAGCGGCTCCAGCGCCAGCGGGGTCGGCAGCAGCCGCTCGGTGTCGCGGAGGGGGTAGTACTGCGCGGTGTCGGCCAGGAACTGGCGTACGCCGTCGAAGCGCTGCGGGAAGCGACGCTCGCACAGCTCGAGCAGCCGGTCGGCGTCGAGGTTGTAGGGGTCGTAGCGCAAGGTGTCGATCTTGACGTAGGGGAGCCGGGCGTTGTCGAGCACGCGGTCGGCCAGGCTGCGCGCGGGGTTCCACGGCTCGTTGGCCCGCTCGCGCCACTCGCGCACCTCCGCGCGCGTGCGCGGGAAGGAGGAGCGGTGGGCCGCCCACCACCGCATCCGCTCGCGGGCGATGCGGCGGTCCTCGGGGGTCTCCACGAAGTAGGTGTCGGAGGCGAAGCCGGCCTCGTAGAGCCGGCGCGACATGCCGATCTCGTAGCGGCGGATGACCTGCCGGCGCTTGGAGATCGGCTCCATCTCCTCCCAGAAGGCGGTGAAGGCGCGCGAGGCGACCACCCAGGGCCGGAAGGCGACGAAGAAGGACTGGATGTGGGGCGCGAGGCGCTCCGCGGCGGTCAGGCCCCAGAAGTCGCACGGCCGGGTGGCCATCTCGTCGAAGACGGGGGTGTAGGAGTCGAGGGCGAAGACGTAGGTGTCGTTGCAGACCACCACCTCGTCGTACGCCGTCAGGTCGCCCGCGGCGTCGAGGCCGACCTTGTAGCTGAAGAAGTCGTAGCCGTAGTTGGCGCGCTCCACGACCTCCGCGCGCTCGCCCAGCCACTCGCGCGCGGAGTCCTGCAGGTGCGCGGTCGTGCAGACCAGCAGCTTGTCCACCGACGCGGCCAGCGCCTCGACCTGACCACGCACGTGCGGCCGAAGATCTCCGGCGACGTCGTAGTGCGCCATCACGGCCAGTCTGGACACGGCCGAACACTAACAAGGCGGGGTCGGAGGTCGTTCCGTTCACACACCCGTAACACAAGGGTCCATTCCGTTGCCTGCCCGCAACATGTCCCGCGGCCCGGTGAAACCTCGCCCGCGCAGTCTTCGGATGAACATGTGGACCCCTGCATGACAGCGGCGTCATGACCCGGCGGACCACACCCCCGTACGTTTCCTGCCCGATCCCTGGAGGTTCTGTGGACGGCTATTACGCCTTCATGCTGGTGGCGACTGCCTTCGTCCTGATGATGACGGTTCCCGCGCTGGCCCTGTTCTACGGCGGCATGTCCCGGTCGAAGTCCGTGCTCAACATGATGATGATGTCGTACGTCGCGGCTGCCATCGTCGGCATCCTGTACGTCGCCGTCGGCTGGTCGATGGGCTTCGGCGGGGACGGCACGCTCTTCGCCAACCCGTTCGAGCTCCTCTGGCTCGACGGCGTCTCGACCGGCGACTACATCTTCGTGATGTTCCAGATGACGTTCGCGATCATCACCGCCGCGCTGATCAGCGGCGCGGTCGCCGACCGCCTCAAGTTCTCCGCGTGGGTCGTCTTCGTCCCGCTCTGGGCCGTCATCGTCTACTTCCCGATGGCCCACATGGTCTTCAGCTGCACCGACGACTCGCTCATCTGCGGTCGCATCGGCGCCCAGGACTACGCCGGCGGCACCGCGGTCCACATCAACGCCGGTGTCGCGGCCCTCGTGCTCGTCCTGCTGCTCGGCAAGCGCATCGGCTGGCCGCGTGAGCAGATGCGCCCGCACAACCTCACGCTGACCATGCTCGGTGCCGGCCTGCTGTGGATGGGCTGGTACGGCTTCAACGTCGGCTCGATCGTCTTCGGCGACGACCCGGAGACCCAGTTCCCGCTCGAGACCGGTCGCACCTTCGCCACCACCACGCTGGCCACGATGGCCGCCATCCTCGGCTGGCTGCTCGTCGAGCGCCTGATCCACAAGAAGGCCACCTCGCTCGGCGCCGCCTCCGGCATCGTCGCGGGCCTCGTCGCGATCACCCCGGCGACCGGTGCGGTCAACCTCTCCGGTGCCGTCGCCATCGGCGCCATCGCCGGTGCGGTCTGCGCCTGGGCGGTCGGCCTGAAGTACAAGCTCGGCTACGACGACTCGCTCGACGTGGTCGGCGTGCACCTGGTCGGTGGCATCATCGGCACTGTGCTGATCGGTGTGTTCTCCACCTCGGAGGGCGCCGGCGGCGTCGACGGCCTGCTGTACGGCGGCGGCTTCGGCTCGCTGGGCGACCAGTCGCTCGGTGTCCTGGTGGCCGTCCTCTACTCGGGCATCCTCACCGCCGTCATCGGCCTCGCGATCAAGTACACGATCGGCCTGCGCCTCGACGAGGAGGACGAGGTCAACGGCATCGACCTCTCGGCCCACGGCGAGTCGGCGTACGACCTGCACAGCGGCACCAGCGGCGGCTCGTCCAGCGTCCTCGCCGCCAGCACCGCCACCCGCACGGAAGGAGTCAACGCATGAAGCTCGTGACCGCGGTCATCAAGCCGCACAAGTGGGAGGACGTCCGCGAGGCCCTCGAGACCTTCGGCGTCGCCGGGATGACGGTCTCCGAGGTCAGCGGCTACGGCCGGCAGAAGGGCCACACCGAGGTCTACCGCGGTGCCGAGTACGACATCGCGCTCGTGCCCAAGATCCGCCTCGAGATCGTCGTGGACGACGGCGACGCGGACGACATCGTCGGCATCATCGTCAAGACTGCGCAGACCGGTCGCATCGGCGACGGCAAGGTCTGGGTCAGCCCGGTCGAGACCGTCGTGCGGGTCCGGACCGGCGAGCAGGACGCGTCCGCGCTCTGATGGCCACCCTCTCGGGGCAGCTCTCGTGACCGCACCACAACGCCAGACCAGGGCCACCTCGGCCGACGAGCTCTGCCGGCAGGCATACGCTGCCTCCGCGGGGCCCGCCGCCGGGGTGGCCCTGGTCGCGGTCGGGGGATACGGGCGCGGCGAGCTCGCGCCCCACTCCGACCTCGACGTCGTCCTCGTCCACGAGGACGGCACCGACCTCGGCGAGCTCGGCAGCGTGCTCTGGTACCCGCTCTGGGACTCCGGCAAGCGGCTCGACCACTCGGTGCGCTCGATGAGCCAGATGCTCGACGCCGCCGGCGACCTGCGGGTCGCCCTCGGCCTGCTCGACGCCCGCCACCTGGCCGGCGACCCCGGGCTGAGCCTGCGGCTGCGCACGACGATGCTCGCCGACTGGCGGCGGCAGGCCCGCTCGCGGCTGCCCGAGCTGAAGGCGCTCACGCAGAAGCGCCACGAGGTGACCGGCGAGCTCGCCCACGCCTCCGTTCCCGACGTGAAGGAGGCCGAGGGCGGGCTCCGTGACGCGGGCGTGCTCAAGGCCATCGAGGCCAGCTGGCTCGTCGACGCGTCCACCCCTGCGCTCGAGGCCGCCCGGCTGCTGCTCCTCGACGTCCGCGACGAGGTGCAGGACCTCGCCGGCCGCCCGGGCGACCGGATCGCCCCGGAGATGTGGGCGCCGCTGGCCGAGCGCCTCGACCTCCCCGACGCCGAGGCCGCCCAGCGCCATGTGCGCTCGCTCGGGCGCCGGATCGCGCACCTCTCGCGTCTGGCCTGGCGTCGTACGGACGCGGTGATGGCACGTACGACGGGGGAGAAGGGGCGTCGCACGCCCGCTCTCGAGCGGATCGCACCCGGCATCGCGCTCTCCCGGGGCGAGGTGGTCCTCGACGCGGGCACCAAGCCGGCCGACGACCCGACCCTGCTGCTGCGCGCCGCAGCCGAGGCCGCGAGCCGCGACGCCGTGCTCGCCCCGACGACGGCGGCCCGCCTGGTGCGCGAGGGCACCGAGCTGCCGACCCCGTGGCCCGCCCCCGCGCGCGACGCGCTCGTCCGGCTCCTCGCCAGCGGGCCCGGCCTGCTGCCGGTCTGGGAGACGCTCGACGAGGTCGAGGGGATCGAGACGTTCCTGCCCGAGTGGGAGCAGATCCGGCTGCTGCCGCACGCCTCGGCCATCCACCGGTTCACCGTCGACCGGCACGTCGTGGAGACCTGCGCCGAGGCCGGCTCGCTGATCCGGAGCGTCCGCCGCCCCGACCTGCTGCTGGTCGCGGCGCTGCTGCACGACATCGGCAAGGGCTCGCTCCACGACCACTCGGTCGCCGGCGAGCCGCTCGCCCGCAAGATCGTCACCCGGATGGGCTTCACCGACCTCGACGCCGAGGTCGTCGCCTCGCTCGTGCGCTGGCACCTGCTGCTCGCCAACCTCGGCACCACTCGCGACCCCGACGACCCGGCGACGACCGCCGAGCTGCTCACCCACGTGCCCGACGCGGCCAGCCTCGAGCTGCTGCGCGCGCTCACCGAGGCCGACGCCCGCGCCACGTCCTCGGCGGCCTGGACGTCGTGGCGCGAGTCGCTGATCGACCGGCTGGTCTCCCGGGCCGGGCACGCCCTCGGCGCGGAGATCACCCACAGCGCCCCCGTGGAGTCGCTCCCCGTCCCCGAGTCCGTACGACGCGACCACGCCGCGGTCTCCGTCGAGATCGCCCCGCACGAGGTCGGCGCGACGGTCACCGTGATCGCCGCGGACCGGGTTGGCCTGCTGGCCGACGTCGCCGGGGGCCTGGCCGCCCTGCGGGTGCCGGTGAAGGCCGCCCGCGCCTGGGCCCAGGTCGACGCCGACGGCGAGTGGGGCGTGAGCGCCTGGGAGGTGCCCGACGCCTACCTCGATGCGACCGTCGTGCGCGACCGCATCCGCCGGGTGGTGGAGGGCAGCCAGCGCCTGCCCGACCTCGCCGCACGGCCGGCCGACGAGCTGCCGCCGATCGTGGAGGTGCGCCCCGACGCCTCGCGCGCCTCGCTCGTGCTGGAGATCCGGACCTCCGACCGCCCGGGCGTCGTGCACCGCGTGCTCACCACGCTCGCCGGCCTCGGCCTGACCGTCGCCTCGGCCCACGTCTCGACGCTCGGCCCGCAGGCGGTCGACGTGTTCTACGTGCAGGAGGTCGGCGGCGTACGTCCCACGGAGGAGCGCGCCGCGGCGGCCGCCCATGCCGTGCGCACCGCCCTGGGCGGCTGAGCACCGAGGTTTCCCGTCGAGGCGGGTCCGGCGGGGTCGCCCCGTTAGGCTGGAGCGTCGTACCACCCTGATCCACCACCGATGCGAGGGACAGACCCACACCGTGTTCGCCACACTCTCCGACCGCCTTGCCGACACCTTCAAGAACCTCCGGGGCAAGGGCCGGCTCTCCGAGGCCGACATCGACGCCACCGCGCGCGAGATCCGCATCGCGCTGCTCGAGGCCGACGTCGCCCTGCCGGTCGTCAAGGAGTTCGTCGCCGCGGTGAAGGAGCGGGCGCGCGGCGAGGAGGTCAGCGGCGCCCTCAACCCGGCCCAGCAGATCATCAAGATCGTCCACGAGGAGCTCGTGACGATCCTCGGTGGCGAGACCCGCCGCCTGCGCTACGCCAAGAGCGGCCCGACGGTCATCATGCTCGCCGGCCTCCAGGGCGCCGGAAAGACGACGCTGGCCGCCAAGCTCGCGCTCTGGCTCAAGGACCAGGACAAGACCCCGATGCTGGTCGCCGCCGACCTGCAGCGTCCCAACGCGGTCCAGCAGCTCCAGGTCAACGGCGAGCGCGTCAACGTGCCCGTCTTCGCCCCCGAGCCCGGCAACGCCCAGGGAATCGAGCACGGCGGAAACCCGGTCGACGTCGCCCGCGCCTCCATCGAGGAGGCCAAGCGCAAGCTGCACGACGTCGTCATCATCGACACCGCCGGCCGCCTCGGTGTCGACGAGACGCTCATGCAGCAGGCCAAGGACATCCGCGACGCGGTCCAGCCCGACGAGGTGCTGTTCGTCGTCGACGCGATGATCGGCCAGGACGCCGTGACGACCGCGCAGGCCTTCCTCGACGGCGTCGGGTACGACGGCGTGGTGCTCACCAAGCTCGACGGTGACGCCCGCGGTGGTGCCGCCCTGTCGATCCGCTCGATCACCGGCAAGCCGGTCATGTTCGCCTCCAGCGGCGAGAAGATGACCGACTTCGACCTCTTCCACCCCGACCGGATGGCCTCGCGCATCCTCGACATGGGCGACATGCTCACCCTGATCGAGCAGGCCGAGAAGGCGTTCGACTCCGAGCAGGCCATGAAGGCCGCCGAGAAGCTCGGCACCAAGGGCGGCTTCACCCTGGAGGACTTCCTCCAGCAGATGATGCAGATCCGCAAGCTCGGCTCGATGACCAAGATCATGGGGATGCTCCCCGGCATGGGTCAGTTCCGCGACCAGCTCGAGAACTTCGACGAGCGCGAGATCGACCGGATCCAGGCGATCATCCAGTCGATGACCCCCGCCGAGCGGGACAACCCCAAGATCATCGACGGTTCGCGTCGCGCCCGCATCGCCAAGGGCTCGGGCCGCCAGGTCTCCGACGTCAACCAGCTCGTCGACCGCTTCTTCGAGGCGCGCAAGATGATGGAGCAGATGGCGCGTGGCGGCGGGATGCCCGGCATGCCGGGCCTGCCCGGCGCGGGCGGCAAGCGATCCGGTGCGCGGCAGCAGCCGCAGAACAAGGGCAAGAAGGGCAAGAAGCGCGTCTCCGGCAACCCCGCCAAGGCCGCCCAGCAGAAGGCCGACCAGAAGGCCGCTGCGTCCGAGAAGGCCAGCAACCCCTTCGGCAACCCCGACGGCGCCGACATCGACTACGAGAAGGCCGCCGAGCAGCTCAACCTCCCCAAGGACTTCTCCCAGTTCCTCAAATGAGACGAGCAACCGGGATCGAGGAACGAGATCCCGGTGCGGGCTCGGCCAGATTGAGCAAGCGACACGGCTGAGGCACGAAGCCGTACGAGCGCGTCGAAATCCCTTGTGGAGGTGTGGTCGTCGGCAGCCGTCGATGATTGAGTGACCCCACGTTGTCCACGGGGGAGGAAAAGCATGACCGAGCCGTTCGACCACCTGCTGGAGAAGTACGCCCGACTCGTCGTCCGCGTGGGGGTGAACGTCCAGCCGGGCCAGGAGGTCGTGATCAACGCCCTCCCGGAGCAGGCCGACGCCGCACGGGCGCTGGCCGACGAGGCCTACCGGGTGGGCGCGTCGCGGGTGCGCATCGACTACGGCGACCCCCACGTGAAGCGCGCTGCCGTCGAGCACGGTCCCGAGGACCAGCTCGGCGTCTCGCAGGAGCACGAGCTCGCCCAGGTGCGGGCGTGGAACGACAGCAAGCCGGCCCTGATCAGCCTCACCGGCAACCCGCACCCGACCCTCATGGAGGGGCTCGACCCCGCGCGGCTGGCGAAGTCGACGCCGATCGACCTGATCCAGCAGGTCATGCCGCTGATCCTGTCCAACAAGGTGGCCTGGACGGTCATCGGCGCCCCGACGAAGGGCTGGGCGGACAGCGTGGGCGTCGCCGACCTCGCGCAGCTCTGGGACGCGGTCGCGGTGTCCATGCGCCTGGACCAGGCCGACCCGGTCGCCGCCTGGCAGGCGCACGTCGCCAAGCTGCGCACGCGGGCCGCGATCCTCAACGGCCACCGGTTCGACCGGATCCGCTACCGCGGACCGGGCACGGACCTCACGCTCGGCATGGCGTCCGGCTCGACGTGGGTCGGTGGCGCGCTGGAGAACGAGGACGGCGTCGAGTTCGTGCCCAACATGCCGACCGAGGAGGTCTTCATCTCCCCGGACTGGCGTCGCGCCGAGGGGCACGTCCGGACCTCGGCACCGTTCTTCCTGGCGTCGATGGGGACGCTGGTGGAGGACCTCGCCCTCGAGATCAGCGACGGCACCATCACCGGCGCCACGGCCGCCCACGGCGAGGACGAGGTCCGTGCCCAGTTCGACCTGATCCCGCGCTCGAAGCACTTCGGCGAGGTCGCCATCGTCGACTCCGACTCCACGGTCGCGAGCACCGGGCTGGTCTACAAGGACATGCTGTTCGACGAGAACGTCGGCTCGCACGTCGCCTGGGGCATGGGCTACACCAGCGCGATGGACGGCACGCTGCCCCTCTCGCCGGACCAGCGGGTCGACCAGGGCCTCAACCAGTCCGACACCCACGTCGACATCGTCATCGGCAGCCCCGAGGTGCAGATCGACGGCATCCACGCCGACGGCACCGTCGTACCCGTCACCCGCGGCGACGAGTTCGTGCTGCGCGACTGAGGTGACCTCGGTTCTCGTCGTCGACGGCGCCAACGTCGTGGGATCGGTCCCCGACGGTTGGTGGAAGGACCGCGCGGGTGTGGCCCGGCGGCTCCACGAGCGGCTGCTCGTCGCCGACACGTCGTACGACGAGATCGTGCTGGTGCTCGAGGGCCAGGCCAAGGCCGGCGTCCGGGCCGGCCGCGACGGCCACGTCACCACCGTCCACGCGCCGCGCGACGGTGACGCCGAGATCCGCACGCAGGCGCGCAGGGTCACCGAGGCTGGCGGCAGCGTCGTGGTCGTGACCGCCGACCGGATGCTGGCGGCCAACGTCCAGCCCGCGCAGGTGCTCAGCCCGTCCTGGCTGCTCGACCGCCTGTAACGTCCCGGCCATGCCCTCCGAACCCGCCCAGCGCTTCCGCGGCCCGGTCCTGCCGGACGGCGAGACCCGTGACCTGTACGTCGTCGACGGACGCATCACGTTCGAGGTCCAGCCGGGCGCCGACACGGTCGCCGAGGGGTGGATCGTCCCCGGCCTGGTCGACGCCCACTGCCACCTCGGCCTGGACGACTTCGGGGCCACCGACGACGCGGCCACCGAGCAGCAGGCGATCGACGACCGCGACGGGGGAGCCCTGCTGATCCGCGACGCGGGCTCGGCCGCGGACACCCGCTGGATCCACGACCGCGACGACCTGCCGCGGCTGATCCGCTGCGGGCGCCACATCGCCGCGACGAAGCGCTACATCCGCGGCTACGCCCACGAGGTCGAGCCGGCCGACCTGGCGACGTACGCCGCCCAGGAGGCCCGCAACGGTGACGGCTGGATCAAGCTGGTGGGCGACTGGATCTCCCGCGAGGAGGGCGACCTCGCGCCGTCCTTCCCCGCGCAGGCCTTCGCCGACGCGATCGAGGCCGCCCACGCCAACGGCGCCAAGGTCACCGCCCACTGCTTCGGCCACGGCGTGCTGCCCGGGCTGATCGAGGCCGGCATCGACTGCATCGAGCACGGCACCGGCCTGACCGAGGACCTGATCGACGCGATGGTCGCGCGTGGCACCCGGCTCGTGCCGACCGTGATGCAGCTCGACAAGTTCCCCGAGCACGCGGCGGCCGGGGCGGAGCGGTTCCCCGACTACGCGTCGACGATGACCGACCTCTACGAACGGATGCCGGCCACGCTCATGGCGGCGTACGAGGCGGGCGTGCCGATCTACGCCGGCTCGGACGGCGGCGGCATCAGCCGCCACGGCAACATCGCGGGGGAGGTCGAGGCGCTGGCGCGGATCGGGATGCCGGCCCACGACGCGCTCGGCGCGGCGAGCTGGCGGGCGCGCGAGTGGCTCGGCGTCGACGGCCTGACCGAGGGCGCCTCGGCAGACTTCGTGGTCTACGACCGCAACCCGGTCGAGGACCTCTCGGTCCTGCGCACCCCGAGGGCCGTCGTGCTCCGAGGGCGTCAGGTCGGCGTCAGCCGATCTCGATGACCTCGACCTCGGGCCCGGGCTCGTAGACCACCAGCGCGCAGTTGCCCTTGACCAGCTCCTCGCCGACCTGGTCGCCGGTGCGCCGGTCGATCACCCGGCGCCAGATCTGGTTGCGGCGGAACACCTGGTCGCCCCGCCGCAGGAACTGCTCGGCGCGGGCCTCGACCCGGTAGGAGTGCTCGGGCCGCACGTCGGTGCGCAGCTGGCCGTGGAGGTAGCGGTCGCCGACCCAGGTGCGGAGCTGGTAGGTCTGCTCGGTGTCGTTGCACACCACGAGGTCGACGTAGTTGTAGACGATCGAGCAGCCCACGCCCCACGGCAGCACCCGGCCCTTGTCGGGGAACGGGTCGAAGGAGTGCTCCGAGCGCTCGACCACGGTGAGGGGCGAGTGCAGCACCATCCAGTGCACGAGGTTGGCGAGCTGGCAGATGCCGCCGCCGACGCCCGCCTCGGCCGAGCCGTTCGAGAGCTTCATCCCGTCGAGGTAGCCCTTGCGGCGCGTGCAGTTGCCGACGACCCGGTTGAACGACAGCGTCTCGCCGGGGCGGACCACGATCCCGTCCATCCGCGACGCGGCCAGGCGCAGGTTGGTCACCTTGTTGTGCTGGAGGTGCATCTGGTCCGGGTCGAGCTCGCGGAGCAGCAGCGAGCCGTGCTGCTTGAGCCGCACCGGGAGGTCGACCTCGTCGCGGGTGCGGGCCCAGACGACCCGCCCCGACCACGCGTCCCGCACCCACGTCGTACGACGTCGCGCCCGGTGCGCGGCCATCGCGACGGGCAGCAGCCACGGGTGGCGCTGGGTCAGGCGCGGGGGAGCGGTGAGCCGGGCCGGGAGCTCCAGCGCTCCGGCGTCCACGGTGGTCATGCCAGATAGACGTCGCTCGCGCCCGATTCGTTGCCGGACATCGGTTTGTGGCGGCCGTGCGCGCTCCTCGAGGATGGAGCCATGACGACTCTCGCGGACCACTTCCCGCCCCTCGGGCTCACCATCGAGGCCGGGCCTGTGGTCCTGCGGAGCATCACCGACGAGCTGCTCGCCGACCTCTGCGAGGTCGCGGCGCGAGGTGTCCACGACCCGTCGGAGATGCCGTTCTACTTCCCGTGGACCGACGTGCCCGCAGAGGACTTCGCACCCAGCTTCCTGGCGTACCACTGGCGCACGAGGGCCGAGTTCAGCCGCGAGTCGTGGAGCCTGAACCTGGCTGTCCTCCACGAGGGCGAGCTCGTCGGCGTCCAGGGCATCGACACCTCTCACTACCTCGTGACCCGCACGGGCGAGACGGGGTCCTGGCTCGGCCGGGAGTTCCACGGCCGCGGCATCGGCACCGCGATGCGACAGGTCATGTGCGCGTTCGTCTTCGACCACCTCGACGCCGCCGAGATCGCGTCGGGCGCGTTCGTCGACAACCCGGCGTCGCTCGCGGTCTCCCGCAAGGTCGGCTACCGGCCCAACGGGGTCCGCCGACTGAAGCGTCGCGAGGGCGAGCTCGCGCTGAACCAGTCGCTGGTGCTGTCCCCGGACGACTTCGTCCGCGGCCCACACCCCGTGCAGGTCTCGGGGGTCGAGGCGTTCCGCGCCTTCATCGGCCTCGACGCGGTGGCCTGAGCGCGAGAAACTTTCCCGGACGGGTCAACCACCCGGGCTCCTCGTGGCTGTCACCTGTCATGGAGGCGCACCATGAGGGCCAATGAGCAGCGGGAGTACGACTGGTACTTCCGTGCCTGCTTCCCGCCGGTCTCACGCACCGTCTTCCTGATGGTGCACGACCGCGAGCTGGCCGAGGACATCACGCAGGAGGCGCTCTACCGCATGCTGCGCCACTGGCGCACCGTGTCGGAGTACGAGCGTCCCGAGGCCTGGGTACGCCGCGTCGCGATCCGCATCGCGGTGCGCGAGCTGCAGCGTCGTGCGGCCCGGGTGAGCAAGGAGCGCCTGGGCCAGCCCACGTCGTACGACGAGCTGCCGGACCCCGACGTCGCCCGCGCGGTGGCCGAGCTGGCGCCGATGCAGCGGGCCGCCGTGGTGCTCTTCTACTGGGAGGACCGCCCGGTGCACGAGATCGCCGAGGTCCTGGCCGTGTCCGAATCGACCGTCAAGCAGCACCTGTACCGGGCCCGGCAACGCCTGGCCTCGCTGCTCGGAGAAGGAGCGAACGACCATGCTCGTTGAGGACCGGCTCCGTCAGGGGCTCGAGGCGAACGCGACCTCCTTCACGCCGTCGGGGGAGGGTCGGCTCGAGACCCTCCACCGGCGCCGCCGTCGTCGTACGGCGACCACGGCTGCGTCCCTGGGGACCGCGGCGGCTGCGCTGGTGGCCGGTGTGGTCGCCCAGCTCGGCGGCCTGTCGCTGCCGGGGCAGTCGCCCGACCAGGACCCGGCGCGACCGGGTGTCATCCAGCCCTCGGGGCGGCCGACGGCGCTCCCCGAGCTCGGCGGCTTCGTCCACGAGGTGACCGAGAAGCAGGGGCTGGCCCTCGGGGTGCCCCGGCAGACCGTCGACCAGCTCGCCGGGAAGGACAGGATCCTTCTCCTCGGGATCCAGTTCCGGTTCGGGACCTTCACGATCTGGACCAACGACGACCGGTACAAGTCGACCGCCTGGGACTATGGCAGCTACGAGTTCACGTCGGACGGACACCTCGTGCTGACGACGATCTCGGACAAGTGCCCCAGCTGCACCACCACCCTGTCGTGGCGGTGGGCCGGGAGGACGGGCCAGGACGTGGTCTTCAGCTCGGTGGACCGGGACACGGACGGTGACCTCGCCCGCTGGTTCTGGGAGGGACGCTGGACCTACCAGGCGCCACGGTGACGTGACCGGATTGGTCGTGCGCGGCTCACGTCTGGCAGAATCTTCCCTCGTGTCCTGCGCGCCCGGACCCTCTCATCCGAGCGACGCAGAGCCCTTCGAGTGACCTGACCCGGTGGCCCCACCTGGAGAAGGTCGCTCACCCACGACAATTTCTGAGGAGACACCACAAACGTGGCCGTCAAGATTCGTTTGAAGCGCCTGGGCAAGATCCGGGTGCCGCAGTACCGCATCGTCGTCGTCGACTCGCGCAAGAAGCGCGACGGCAAGGTCCTCGAGGAGATCGGCAAGTACCACCCCAAGGAGGAGCCGTCGCTCATCGACGTCGTCTCCGACCGGGCGCAGTACTGGCTCGGCGTGGGCGCCCAGCCCTCCGAGGCCGTCGAGGCCCTGCTGAAGATCACCGGTGACTGGCAGAAGTTCAAGGGCCTGCCGGGCGCCGAGGGCACCCTGAAGGTCAAGGAGCCCAAGCGCTCCAAGCTCGACATCTTCAACGAGGCCCTCAAGGAGGCCGCCGCCGAGCCCAAGGGCGCCGCGACGACCGCCAAGAAGAAGGCCGAGAAGGTCGAGAAGGCCGAGAAGGTCGAGGAGCCCGCTGCCGAGGCTCCCGCCGAGGTTCCCGCGTCGGAGACCCCCGAGGGCGCCGCTGACGCCGCCGAGGCCGCCGAGACGGTGACCGCCGAGGACGCCGGCAAGAGCGAGGCGTGAGCGTCGTGCTGGCCGAGGCTCTCGAGCACCTGGTGCGTGGCATCGTCGACCACCCCGACGAGGTCACCGTCCGCGACAAGCAGCTGCGTCGTGGCTCGATCCTCGAGGTCCGGGTCCACCCCGACGACCTCGGCAAGGTGATCGGCCGCAACGGCCGCACCGCGACGGCCTTCCGCACCGTCGTCTCGGCCCTCGCGGGCCGTGGCGGTGCGCGCGTCGACTTCGTCGACACCGACCGCCGTCGCTGAACCAGCGCACAGCACCGTTCGACGGGCGTCACCCCATGCGGGGTGGCGCCCGTCGCTGCATCTCGGGGCGTCCGCCGCGAAGGTGGCGGCGTACGACATCGCGGCGGCCCGACGCCGTGTCGTACGCCGCCACCCTCGGCCTTGAGTCGCTGGGAGACTCAAGGGCCAGTCCCTCTACGCTGGGCCGCGTGAGCGAGGACAGCAGGGCCGACATCGAGGTCGTGGTCGGCCGCATCGGCAAGCCCCACGGCATCCGCGGCGAGGTCACCCTCGACGTCCGCACCGACGAGCCGGAGAGGCGATTCGCCCCGGGCAGCGTGCTGCGCGCCGAGGCGCCGGCAGGGGCCGACCGTCGCCCGGCAGCGCTCACCGTGGCCCGCGCCCGCTGGCACCAGAGCACGCTGCTGGTGACCTTCGAG
This sequence comes from Nocardioides sp. BE266, assembly GCF_031457855.1. NCBI lineage: Bacteria > Bacillati > Actinomycetota > Actinomycetes > Propionibacteriales > Nocardioidaceae > Nocardioides > Nocardioides sp. BE266. The sequence goes on from NZ_JAURTI010000004.1 coordinate 149,948, forward strand.
GAGCTGCCGGACCGCAACGCCGCCGAGGCCGCCCGCGGCACCGTCCTGCACGCCACGCTCGCCCACGACGAGGTGCCCGAGGACCCCGAGGAGTTCTACGACCACCAGCTGGTCGGGCTCGCCGTCGTCGACCTCGACGGCACCCACCTCGGCACCGTGAAGGGGCTCGTGCACGGCTCCGCGCAGGACCTGCTGACCGTCCGCACCGACGACGGGCGCGACGCGCTCGTGCCGTTCGTCTCCGCGCTCGTCCCAGAGGTCGACCTGGCCGGAGGGCGCCTGGTCGTCGCCGACCGACCCGGGCTGGTCTCACCCTTCCCCGACGAGGTCGCGCCGTGAGGATCGACGTCGTCACGATCTTCCCCGACTACCTCACCCCGCTGACGCTCAGCCTGCCCGGCAAGGCCCGCGACAACGGCCTACTGGACGTCCACGTCCACGACCTGCGGGAGTGGACGACCGACCGGCACCGGACCGTCGACGACACCCCCTACGGCGGTGGCGCCGGCATGGTGATGAAGCCCGAGCCGTGGGGTCGGGCGCTCGACGCCGTCGCCGGGGGAGCCACGATCATCTTCACCACACCCAGCGGCGAGCCGTTCACCCAGGAGGTCGCCCGGGAGCTGAGCGGCCACGAGCACCTCGTCTTCGCCTGCGGGCGCTACGAGGGCATCGACCAGCGGGTCATCGACCACGCCGCGACCGTCGGCACCGTGCGCGAGATCAGCCTCGGCGACTACGTCCTCAACGGCGGCGAGGTCGCCGCCCTGGCGATCACCGAGGCGGTCGTGCGGTTGCTGCCCGGGTTCATGGGCAACGCTGAGTCGCTGGTCGAGGAGTCGCACGCCGACGGCCTGCTCGAGTACCCCGTCTACACCAAGCCCGCCTCCTGGGAGGGCCGTGAGGTGCCCGAGGTGCTGCTCTCCGGCGACCACGGTCGGATCGCGGCGTGGCGCCGCGAGCAGGCCGAGGCTCGCACCGCGCAGCGCCGGCCCGACCTCCTGCCGCGCACCGGTGTCGTCGGCAGCCTGGCGGAGCTCGACGTACGTCCTGCGGTGCCGGCCGACGCGGGGGAGCTCTACACGCTCCAGCGCGCCTGCTGGCTCCAGGAGATGGAGGCCAACCCCGGCGTGGAGATCCCGGCGCTGCGCGAGTCGCTCGACGACGTACGACGTGGGCTGGGGCAGTGGACCGTGATGGTGGCGCGCGAGCCGTCGTCCGGCCGCCTGGTCGGTGCCGTGCGCGGGCGCGTCGACGCGCACGGTGAGTGGGACATCGGCCGGATCATGGTCGCGCCCGACCTCCAGGGCAAGGGCCTCGGGCGCGCGCTGCTCGAGCTCGTCGAGGACCTCGCTCCCGCCGAGGTGGAGACGTTCGTGCTGTTCACGGGTGCCGGCTCGACCGACAACCTGCGGATGTACAAGAAGGCCGGCTTCCGGCTGCGGTCCGACCGGAAGGCGCCACCCGGAGCCGTGGTGCTCACCAAGAGGGCGAGCCGGCGGATTTCACGCTGACCGCACGCTCTGGCAGACTTCACCCTTGGTCTGCTCGAGACCAGGGTCGCCCGGACACATCCCAGATGCACCGCCCCGGGGTCCCGCCGAACCGCACCTGCCACAGGGGGCGCGCCGGCCGGTCATGTCGAGCACCGACAGACACCATCACCACCTATGTCCGCGGCTGACCTGTGGCACTCGCGAGGAGCATCATGAGCAACGTCATCGTCGATCTCGGCAGCGCCATCAAGCGCGACGACGTCCCGGACTTCCGCGCCGGCGACACCATCAAGGTCCACGTCAAGGTCATCGAGGGCAGCCGCTCGCGTGTCCAGGTCTTCCAGGGCGTCGTGATCCGCGTCCACGGCTCGGGCATCGGCCGCACCTTCACCGTCCGCAAGGTCTCCTTCGGCGTCGGCGTCGAGCGCACCTTCCCGCTGAACTCCCCGATCTTCGAGAAGATCGAGGTCGTGACCCGCGGTGACGTCCGTCGCGCCAAGCTGTACTACCTGCGCAACCTGCGCGGCAAGGCTGCCAAGATCAAGGAGCGCCGCGAGGCGTGATCCACCGGACTCGCGCCGCGAGGCGTGAGTTCGACCAGGGACTGGTTAGTCTCTGCGCGTGACTTCTGATGACCGCGGTTCCACGTCCCTCTCAGCGGACGAGGAACCGCGGTCGTCGCGTTCGGGGGGTGGGGGCGTGAAGAAGAACGGCAAGCCCAAGCGCAAGCAGCTGCCCCTGTGGCAGGAGACCATCCTGCTGCTCGGCGTGGCGCTCATCCTGGCCATCGTGATCAAGACGTTCTTCGTCCAGGCCTTCTACATCCCCTCCGAGTCGATGGAGCCGGGGCTGGTCCTCAACGACCGGATCCTGGTCGAGAAGCCGTCCTACTGGGGCGACAGCGGCCCCGAGCGCGGCGACGTCGTGGTCTTCAAGGACCCGGGCGGCTGGCTGCCGCCGACGGAGGCCGCCGGGCCGAGCAGCCCGGTCGCGAAGGTGATGGCCAAGATCGGGCTCTACCCGACCGGCGGCCACCTCGTGAAGCGCGTCATCGGCGTCGCCGGCGACACGATCAAGTGCTGCGACGACCAGGGGCGCCTCGAGGTCAACGGCCAGCCCCTCGACGAGGACGCCTACGTCAAGCGCAGCGGCGCCACCTGCAACGGGCCGATGCCCAGCAAGTGCGCCTCCGACTGGCAGGTCGGCCCGATCCCCGAGGGCCACATCTTCGTCATGGGCGACAACCGGTCGCGCTCGGCCGACTCGTCCTACCACATGTGCCAGTCCGACGAGACCGAGTGCGTGCCCGGCGACGAGTTCGTCCCGGTCGACCTGGTCGTCGGCAAGGTCTTCGTGCTGCTCTGGCCGGCCGACCGGTTCCGCTGGAACCACCGGCCCGACAGCTTCGAGGACGTGCCCGCCCCGACCTCGTGAGGCCGCGGTGACCCACCCGTCCACCCCCGTGTCGCTGCCGGACCCCGCGTCCGGCGCCGTGACCGTACGCCGTGACGCCGGGCTCTACGGCTACGAGCGAGCCCTGCGCCGCGCGGGCCTCGAGCCCATCGCCGGCGTCGACGAGGCCGGCCGCGGCGCCTGCGCCGGCCCGCTGGTCGCCGGCGCGGTCGTGCTGCCGCCGGGCAAGGCCGGCATCGTCCCCGGGCTCGCCGACTCCAAGCTGCTGACCGAGGCCGCCCGCGAGCGCGTCTACGCCCAGGTCGTGCGCCGGGCGCTCGCCTGGTCGGTCGTGGTGATCGACTCCGAGGAGTGCGACCGGCTCGGCATGCACGTCGCCAACGTCGAGGCGCTGCGCCGCGCCGTGGCCCGGCTGGAGACGCGCCCGTCCTACGTCCTCACCGACGGCTTCCCCGTCGACGGGCTCGGCGTCCCCGGGCTCGCGGTGTGGAAGGGCGACCGGGTCGCCGCCTGCATCGCCGCCGCCTCGGTGATCGCCAAGGTCACCCGCGACCGCCTGATGGTCGGCCTCGACGGGCAATGGCCGTCGTACGACTTCAAGACGCACAAGGGCTACTGCACGTCCGAGCACGACGCCGCGCTCATGGAGCACGGGCCGTCGCCGGTGCACCGGATGCGGTTCGTCAACGTCCGCCGCGCCGCGGGACTCGAGCCGATCCCCGGTCCCGACGTGGCCCCGGCCACTAGTGTCGGTCCGGACGGGCCGGGGGACATCACGGAGGAGGATGCATGAGCGCCGAGGACCTCGAGAAGTACGAGACCGAGATGGAGCTCACCCTCTATCGCGAGTACCGCGACGTCGTCGGCATCTTCAAGTACGTCGTGGAGACCGACCGCCGGTTCTACCTGTGCAACCAGGTCGACGTGAAGGCCCGCTCGGAGAGCGGCGACGTGTTCTTCGAGGTGTCGATGAGCGACGCGTGGGTGTGGGACATGTACCGCCCCGCCCGCTTCGCGAAGAACGTCAAGGTGCTGACGTTCAAGGACGTCAACGTCGAGGAGCTCGCTCCCCAGGAGATCGACCCGCCCAAGGACTGACCCGCGCCGGGCCACCAACCGTCCACAGCCGCGCCTGCGGACGGCTTCTCCACAGGCCGTCCGCCGCACCGGTCGTCACCGTCGGTACGCCGCGGTGTGCTGGTGCCTTCCCGATCTGCCCGACCGGAAGGCACCCACGATGGCCCGCACCCCTGCTTCGCTCGTCCCCGACCCGATCGCCGAGCACAACCGTCGGCTCGGCCGGCGTGGTGAGGCACTCGCGGCCCGCCACCTCACTGGGCTCGGGATGGAGGTCCTCGACCACAACTGGAGGTGCGAGGCCGGAGAGATCGACCTGGTGCTGCGCGACGGTCGGGTGCTCGTGATCTGCGAGGTCAAGACGCGGTCCTCGACCGACTACGGCGCGCCCCTCGAGGGGGTCGACCGGCGCAAGGCCGACCGGCTCCGTCGGCTCGGTGCCCGCTGGCTCCGCGCGCACGACTCCCACCCGGAGGACATCCGGGTCGACCTGGTCGGTGTGCTCGCCCCGCCCGGTGGCCCGGTGGAGATCGAGCACGTCGCGGGGATCGGCTGATGGCGTTCGCGACGGCCCGTTCGCTCGCCCTCAAGGGCGCCGACGGGCACGTGATCGACGTGCAGGTCGACGTGTCGCCGGGGTTGCCCAACACGACCGTCGTCGGACGCGTCGACAAGACGCTGTCCGAAGCACGCGAGCGGGTGCGGATGGCGATCAACAACGACTGCGGCCGCTGGCCGGCGACCAAGCGGGTGACGATCCTGCTGGCTCCGGCCGACCTGCCCAAGGGCGGCACCCACTACGACGTCGCCATCGCCGTCGCCGTCCTTGCGGCCGACAAGCAGCACGACGACCTCCGGCCCGAGCACCTGGCCGGATGGGGTTTCATCGGCGAGCTCTCGGTCTCGGGCGGCCTGCGACCGGTCCCCGGGATCCTGCCGATGGTCCTCGCGGCGGCCGCCCACGGCATCACCCGCGTGTGCGTGCCGGAGCCGCAGGCCGCCGAGGCGGCGCTGGTGCCGGGCATGACCGTGTTCGGCGTCCGGTCGCTCGCCCAGGTCTCCGCCGTGCTGCGCGACGTGGAGGTGCCGGAGGCCGAGCCGGTCGTCGCGCCGTCTGCGAGCCCGCTGGCCACCTGGCGCGGCGAGGACCGGCTGGCCGACCTCGACCTCCGCGACCTCGACGGCCTCGAGGACGTCCGTTACGCCGTCGAGGTGGCGGCGGCCGGGGGCCATCCGACGATGCTCATCGGGCCTCGTGGCACCGGAAAGACCTCGATCGCGGAGCGGATCCCGTCGATCCTCCCCGACCTCACGACCGAGCAGGCGCTGGAGGTGACCGCCCTGCACTCCGTCGCGGGGACGCTGCCCGACGGCAGCGGCCTGCTGCGCCGTCCACCGTGGTTCGCCCCGCACCACTCAGCGACGGCGGCCAGCGTCCTCGGCGGCGGCACGGGCCGCGTCCGGCCGGGGCAGGTCTCCCTGGCGCACCACGGCGTGCTGTTCCTCGACGAGTTCCCGCACTTCCGCACCGACGTCATCGAGGCGATGCGTCAGCCGCTGGAGTCGGGAGAGGTGACGATCGCGCGCGGCGAGGAGTCGGCCACCTATCCCGCGCGATCGCTCGTGGTGCTGGCAGCCAACCCGTGCCCCTGCGGCAACTTCCACGGGCTGTCGGGAGGCAGCTGCGAGTGCTCCGAGGTCCAGCGCCTGCACTACCGGCGCAAGCTCACCGGCCCGATCCTCGACCGGGTCGACATCTGGATGGAGGTCCGCCCGCAGGGAAGCGGGAGCGGGTCGTTCCGGCCGGAGCCCGAGTCGTCCGACGACGTCCGGGCACGGGTGACGGAGGCGCGCCAGCGCCAGGCCCGACGGTTCCGGCACTGCACCTGGCTGCTCAACTCCTCCTGCCCCGGACCGGTCCTCGCGGAGCACTGGCCGCTGGAGTCCGACGGCCAGCACCTCATCGACAGCGAGCTGTCCGCAGGCAGGCTCACCCGCAGGGGGCTGACCCGCGTGCAGCGCCTGGCCTGGACGGTGGCCGACTGCGCAGGGATCGACCGGCCGGGTCGGCACGAGGCCGAGATCGCCCTGGCACTGCGGTCCGACGACGCGGCGCGCAGCCTTCCCGCGCGCGCCGTGCGGGTGGCCTCGTGAGTGCCGCACACCTGCGGTCCGTGCCGCCGGTCGGCGAGCCGGTGTCCGAGGCCGAGCGCCTCGCCCGGGTCGTCCTGAGCTGCGGGGTGGAGCCCGGCGACGGCACCACGTCCTCGCTCGTCGCCCAGCTGGGTGCCGAGCGTGCGCTCGAGCGGTCGCTGTCCGGGGCCGAGGGCGAGCCCGGGGAGATGCTCGCCGCGCGGTTGGCAGAGGTCGACCCGGCCCGTCAGCTCGACCAGGCCGAGCGGTGCGGCATCCGGTTCCTGGTCCCCGGCGACCCCGAGTGGCCGCCCGGCCTCGACCAGCTCGACGGAGCCATCACCGACGAGGGCTTCGGCGGCACGCCGCCGGGCCTGTGGGTGAAGGGCCCGATGCCGCTCACCGAGCTGGCCACGTCGGTCGCCGTGGTCGGCTCACGCGCCGCGTCGGCCTACGGCGTGGAGATGACGCGCGCGGTCTGCGCCCACCTCGCCCTCGCGGGCGTGCCGGTCGTCTCGGGCGGAGCGCTCGGGATCGACTTCGAGGCCCACGACGCGAGCCTGTCGGCCGACGGCGTCACGGCCGCCGTCCTGGCGTGCGGCGTCGACCGGGTCTACCCGGCCAACAACCGTCGTCTGCTCCACCACCTCGCCAGCGAGTTCGCCGTCGTGTCGGAGCAACCGCCGGGCTCGGCGCCGACGCGCCCGCGCTTCCTCGCCCGCAACCGGCTCATCGCGGCCATCACCAGCGGCACGGTGGTGGTCGAGGCAGCCCTGCGCAGCGGTGCCCTCAACACCGCCGGGTGGGCCGAGAGCCTGCACCGCCACGTGATGTGCGTGCCGGGCCCGGTCACCAGCTACACCTCTCAAGGCGTCAACAACTTCCTCCGCGAGGGCCGCGGCACCGTGGTCACCCACGGGGCGGAGGTCCTCGAGCTCGTCGGCGCGACGGGGGAGCACCTGGTCGACCCGCCGCGGGGCGAGCGGCGTGCACGCGACGACCTCACGCCAACTGAGGCGAAGGTCGTGGAGTGGGTGCCGGTGAGCGAGCCGGCGCTGGTCGAGTCGATCGCCCGCCTCTCCGGGCTCCACCTTCGCACCACCGAGGGTGCGCTGCGCCGGCTGCGGTCGAAGAGGTTCGTCGAGCTGAGCGATGAGGGGTGGCGGCTCGCGCCTGACGTGTGACGCGGTCGTGCGCGCCTAGGCTGCTGGGGTGAGCGACGCTGAGGAGGACCAGGCCGGGCTGCCCGAGCCGATGGTGCGCCTGCTCGGCGACTACGAGCGCCACCTCGTCTCCGAGCGCGACCTGGCCCCGCACACCGTGCGCGCCTACCTCGGCGATGTCTCCAGCCTGCTCGACCACTGCGTGCGCCTCCGCCTCGACGACGTCACCGAGCTCGACCTGCGCACCCTGCGCAGCTGGCTCGCGAGGCTCCAGACGACCGGCCGCAGCCGTACGACGATCGCGCGCCGCGCGACTGCAGCCCGGGTCTTCACCGCCTGGCTCCACCGCACTGGCCGACTGCCGACCGACCCGGGCGCCGCGCTCGGCTCGCCGAAGAAGCACAAGACGCTCCCGCCGGTGCTGCGCGCCGACGAGGCGGAGGCGCTGATCCGGTCGGCCGCCGACCTCGCCGACGACGGCACGCCCGTCGGCCTGCGCGACGTGGCGATGCTCGAGCTGCTCTACGCCACGGGGATCCGGGTCGGCGAGCTCGTCGGACTCGACATCGACGACCTCGACGCCGAGCGCCGCGTGGTCAGGGTCTTCGGCAAGGGCCGCAAGGAGCGGTCGGTGCCCTACGGCACGCCCGCCGGCCGCGCGGTCGACCGGTGGCTGACCGCCGGGCGCCCCTCCCTGCGGGTCGAGGGCTCGGGGCCGGCACTGTTCCTCGGCGTCCGCGGGCGCCGGATCGACCAGCGGGCGGTCCGCGACCTGGTGCACAAGCGGATCGCCGACGTGCCCGGAGCACCCGACATCGGCCCCCACGGCCTGCGCCACACCGCCGCCACCCACCTCCTCGAGGGCGGGGCCGACCTCCGCTCCGTGCAGGAGCTCCTCGGCCACGCCTCGCTCGCGACGACCCAGCTCTACACGCACGTCACCACCGACCGGCTCCGCCGGGCCTACCAGCAGGCCCACCCCCGCGCCTGACTCCCGCTGTCCGGCATCCGTCATCCCGATCCGACCTGATGGGGTCGGGTTCGTATGACGGATCCACCACGGCCATCGGTCTGTCAGACGGAGGTCAGGCCGCCCAGTCGACCGGGCGCCGCCACGACGCCAGCGGGGGAGTCCAGGGCAGGCGCAGGGTCACCGGGTCGTCGCGCCAGAGCGGCAGCAGGCGGACCGGACCCGACCCGACGAGGGTGAGCGGGTCGAGGTACTCCTGCGCGTCGCCGGTGCCCCGGATCAGCCCCCAGTGCAGGCATGCCGCCGGGAAGCAGTGGCTGTCGGTCACCGTCAGGCGCCCCAGCACGTCGCCGGCGGCCACCGGTTGGCCGGCCTCGACGGACGCCGCAACCGGCTCGTAGGTCGTACGCCGCCCGCCGTGGAGCACCGTGACCACCGGCTTGCCGCCGATCGAGCCGACGAAGCCGACCGTGCCTGGGAGAGACGACCGCACGGCCTGACCGGGGGAGCCGGCGAGGTCGACGCCGCGGTGACCGGCCGCCCAGGGGCCGGGCGGGGGCTCGAAGCCCCGGACGACGGCCGGCTCGGGGTCGAGCGGCCAGACCCCGACAGGCTCAGCGGCACCGGTGCGGGCCGGGCAGGCGAGGGAGACCAGGACGAGGACGACGGCTCCAAGGAGGGCTCTCATCGGGCGATCCTGACCCCGGCGCGGGCGTCGTACGACCCTCGCGGGAGCTGCCTGTGGACGACGGGTGGACCACCCCGCCTGTGGACGGCTCGTGGCCCTCTCCGAGGCGGGGCGTTCCACGCTCAGCCCACGCTCAGCCGGAGCGTCCCCAGCGATTCGCGCCACGGGGAGCCTCTGGCCTACGATGTGCGGAGCAGTCCGCCTGGACTGACTTCGCACGCTCGCAGACCGCGGCGGAATGCTTCTCGGTTCCGCACCACCCGTGGGCGTCGGCCCTCAGTTCCCACCAGCTCCACCGGTGCGGATCGGACCGGCGTGTGGGCGTCAGGGCACCCGGCACCCGCCGGGCGCAGCAACTGAAAACAACAGGAGTCACGCTCCCGGCACGACCTGCTGAAGGTCGGGCACATCGGCGAGCGCCTCCGCGAAAACAGGAGAACCCATGGCAGTCGTCACCATGCGCCAGCTGCTCGAGAGCGGCGTCCACTTCGGTCACCAGACCCGTCGCTGGAACCCGAAGATGAAGCGCTTCATCATGACCGAGCGCAACGGCATCTACATCATCGACCTGCAGCAGTCGCTCGCCTACATCGACCGCTCCTACGCCTTCGTCAAGGAGACCGTCGCCAAGGGCGGTGTCGTGATGTTCGTCGGCACCAAGAAGCAGGCCCAGGAGGCCATCGCCGAGCAGGCCACCCGCGTCGGCATGCCCTACGTCAACCAGCGTTGGCTCGGCGGCATGCTCACCAACTTCCAGACCGTGCACCAGCGGATCAACCGCCTGAAGGAGCTCGACGAGATCGACTTCGACGACGTCGCCGGCTCCAACCGCACGAAGAAGGAGCTCCTGCAGATGAAGCGGGAGCGCACCAAGCTCGACAAGACGCTCGGCGGCATCCGCGACATGACGAAGATCCCGTCGGCTGTCTGGATCGTCGACACCAACAAGGAGCACCTGGCTGTCGAGGAGGCCCGCAAGCTGCGGATCCCGATCATCGGCATCCTCGACTCCAACTGCGACCCCGACCTCGTCGACTTCCCGATCCCGGGCAACGACGACGCCATCCGCGCCGTCGGCCTGCTGACCCGCGTGGTCGCCGACGCCGTGGCCGAGGGCCTCGTGGCCCGCTCGGGCGCCAAGCCCACCGAGGGTGACGAGACCGTCGGCACCGAGGAGCCGCTGGCCGAGTGGGAGCGCGAGCTCCTGCAGGGCGACGCCGAGAAGACCGCCGCCGCCGCGACCGGTGACGCTGCTGCGGAGACCCCGGCCTCCGAGGCCACCGGTGCCGCGTCCGAGGCCCCGCAGGCCGAGGCCGCTGCCGAGGCTGCGACCGAGGCGCCCGCCGAGGCTGCCACCGAGGTGAAGGCGTTCGCCGCCGTCGCCGAGGGTGAGTTCGGCGCCGACTCCGCTCCTGCCAACGAGGACGGCTCGGCTCCCGAGGGCTTCGAGGTCAAGGGCAACAAGGACTCGATGAAGTTCCACGCCCCGACCAGCCCCTGGTACGACCGCACCAAGGCCGAGGTCTGGTTCCGCACCGCGGAGGCCGCCGAGGCCGCCGGCTTCGTCAACGCGGAGCAGAAGAAGGACTGATCACGCGTCGCCGGTCACGAGCCCTGGGCCCGTGACCGGCGTCCGTGCTGTTCATCCCCCCACTCGCCCGACCACGGTCGGGCCCACAGAAATTCGAGGAAGAAGGACCATGGCCAACTTCACCGCTGCCGACGTCAAGAAGCTCCGTGAGCTGACCCAGGCCGGGATGATGGACTGCAAGAAGGCGCTGACCGAGACGGACGGCGACTTCGACAAGGCCGTCGAGCTGCTCCGCGTCAAGGGTGCCGCCAAGGCTGCCGCCCGCGGCGCCGAGCGCGAGACCGCCGCCGGTCTCGTCGCCACCTCCGGCAACGCGCTGGTCGAGCTCAAGAGCGAGACCGACTTCGTCGCCAAGAACGAGGACTTCATCACCAAGGCGCAGCAGATCGCCGATGTCGCCAACGCCGTCAAGGCCGCCGACACCGCCGCCCTCAAGGCCGCCGAGCTCGACGGCAAGACCGTCGGCGAGGTCGTCGAGGACCTCGCCATCACCATCGGCGAGAAGATCGAGCTGGGCGAGGTCGCCTACTTCGACGGCACCACCGTCACCTACATGCACAAGCGTGCCGCCGACCTGCCGCCCGCCGTGGGCGTGCTCGTCGAGTTCGAGGGTGACGAGGCTGCCGCCCGCGGCGCCGCGATGCAGATCGCCGCGATGAAGGCCCAGTACCTCACCCGCGACGAGGTCCCGGCCGACGTCGTCGAGTCGGAGCGCTCCATCGCCGAGCAGAAGACCCGCGAGGAGGGCAAGCCCGAGCAGGCGATCGCCAAGATCGTCGAGGGTCGTCTCGGTGGCTTCTTCAAGGAGATCGTGCTGCTCGAGCAGGAGTCGGTCACCGAGTCCAAGAAGTCGGTCAAGGCCGTCCTGGACGAGGCCGGCACCACCGTCAAGCGGTTCGCCCGCTTCGAGGTCGGCGCCTGAGGCACCGCCTCACCCGCACCACGACGGGGCCCGTACGCATCGGCGTACGGGCCCCGTCGGCATTTCCTGCACGCCGGGTTCGACCCCCGACCCCACTGGCCGGTAGGTTTCTCGGGACCCACCAAGCCGTGTGAAGGGATCCCAGTGACGGCCTACAACCGCGTCCTCATCAAGCTCTCGGGTGAAGTGTTCGGCGGTGGGACCGTGGGGGTGGACCCCGACGTCGTGTCGAAGATCGCCCGCGAGATCGCCGGCGTCGTCCGCGAGGGCGTCGGCGTGTGCATCGTCGTCGGCGGCGGCAACTTCTTCCGGGGCGCCGAGATGCAGCAGCGCGGCATGGACCGCAGCCGCGCCGACTACATGGGCATGCTCGGCACCGTGATGAACTGCCTCGCCCTCCAGGACTTCCTGGAGAAGGAGGGCATCGAGACCCGGGTGCAGACCGCGATCGCGATGGGCCAGGTCGCGGAGCCCTACATCCCGCGCCGCGCCATGCGCCACCTCGAGAAGGGCCGCGTCGTGATCTTCGGCGCCGGCGCCGGCATGCCGTTCTTCTCCACCGACACCGTGGCGGCGCAGCGCGCGCTGGAGACCCACTGCGAGGTCGTGCTGATGGCCAAGCAGGGCGTCGACGGCGTCTACAGCGCCGACCCGAAGAAGGACCCGACGGCCACGAAGTACGACACCCTGAGCTTCTCCGAGGCCCTCCAGCGTGGCCTCAAGATCGCCGACGCCACCGCGTTCGCCCTGTGCATGGAGAACAACATGCCGCTGGTGGTCTTCGGCGCCGACGACGAGGGCGCGATCCTGCGCATCGTCCGGGGTGAGAGAATCGGCACGCTGGTGAGCCGCGAGGGCTGACCACCGCCGAGGACCGGCCCGCACGCGGGACCAGAGCCAGCACGCACGCACCACGAAAGAGAGCGCAACCGTGATCAACGACGTCATGAACGATGCCGACGCCAAGATGGGCAAGTCGGTCGAGGCGACCCGTGAGGAGTTCGCCGCGATCCGTGCGGGCCGCGCCAACCCGGCGATGTTCTCCAAGATCACGGCCGAGTACTACGGCACCCAGACCCCGCTGCAGCAGCTCGCGAGCTTCACCTCGCAGGACGCGCAGACGATCCTGATCGCACCCTTCGACATCACCGCGATGGGCAGCATCGAGCGCGCGATCCGCGACTCCGACCTGGGCGTCAACCCGGCCAACGACGGCAAGGTGCTGCGCTGCGTCTTCCCGGCACTCACCGAGGAGCGCCGCAAGGAGTACATCAAGCTCGCGAAGGCCAAGGCAGAGGACGGCCGCGTGTCCGTGCGCAACGTACGCCGCACCGCGAAGCAGGCGCTGGAGAAGCTCGAGAAGGACGGCGAGGTCGGCAAGGACGACGTGACCGGTGCCGAGAAGCGCCTCGACGCGGTCACCAAGACCCACACCGACAAGATCGACGAGCTGCTCAAGCACAAGGAAGCCGAGCTGCTCGAGGTCTGAGCGCCCCTTCGATGACGACCCCTGACAGTCCGGCGGCCCCGGAGGCACCGCAGCCGCAGAAGGACCACGGCCGCGCCGGCCGTGACCTGCCCGCGGCGATCACCTCCGCGGTGGTGCTGATCGCGGCGATCCTGCTGTCGCTCTTCTTCTGGAAGACCGCCTTCATGGGGATCGTCGCCGCCGCCGTGGCCGTCGCAGTGTGGGAGCTGCACCGTGGCCTGTCGGCCAAGGACATCGACATCCCCGAGCAGCCACTGATGGCCGGTGGTGTCGTCATGGTCGTCGTGGCGTACTTCTGGGGCGCCCCGGCTCTCGTCACCGCCACAGCCGTCACCGCGCTGGTGATCATGCTGTGGCTGCTGCGCCGCGGCGTGGAGGGCTACGTCAAGAACGCCACTGCGTCGGTCTTCACGCTCGTCTACGTGCCCTTCCTCGCCTCGTTCGTCGCGCTCCTGCTGGGCGAGGGCGGCACCAGCCCGGCGTTCGCGCTCGACACCGACGACCTCGGCGTGCGGGGCGTGATCACCTTCATCGCCATCACCGTCGCCTCCGACACCGGCGGCTACATCGCCGGCGTGCTCTTCGGCAAGCACCCGATGGCGCCGGTCATCTCGCCGAAGAAGTCGTGGGAGGGCTTCGCCGGCTCGGTCGTGGCGACGGTCGCGGTCGGCGTGTTTCTCGTGACGTCGTTCCTCGACGGTGACTGGTGGGTCGGCGTGATCCTCGGTCTCATCGCGGCCGCGATGGCCACCCTGGGCGACCTCTGCGAGTCGGTCATCAAGCGCGACCTCGGCATCAAGGACATGAGCCAGGTGATCCCCGGCCACGGCGGCCTCATGGACCGCCTCGACTCGCTCCTCGCCACCGTTGCGCCGATCTGGCTGGTCCTCTACTACCTGGTCTTCTGACGTGCGGGTCCTCGTCACGGGTGGCCGCACCGGCTACCTCGGTCGGCACGTCGTCGCTGCGGCTTCCCAGCACGACGTGATCGCCGTCGGCTCGGCCGACTGCGACGTCCGCGACCGTGCTGCCGTCGAGGCGCTGCTGGCGACCCACCGGCCCGACGCCGTCATCCACACGGCCTACGTGCAGTCCGACCGCGACGTCACCGCAACCGGGGCCGCCAACGTCGCGCTCGCAGCGGCAGGTGTCGGCGCCCGGTTGGTGCTCGTGTCTTCCGACGTCGTCTTCGGCGGCCGCCCGCTTCCGTACGACGAGTCGGCGCACCCCGACCCTGCGTCGGCCTACGGCGAGGCCAAGGTCGAGGCGGAGCAGGCGGCCCTCGCCTCGGGGGACGACGTGGTGGTCGCCCGCACCTCGCTGATCCTCGGCGACGGCCTGTCGAAGCACGAGGAGCTCTTCCACGCGCTGGCCGAGGGAGCCGACGGCGCACTGTTCGAGGATGAGCGCCGCTGCCCGGTGCACGTCGCCGACCTCGCGGCCGCCCTCGTGGAGCTCGCCGGCAATGACGTCCGCGGCCTGCTGCACCTCGGCGGCGCCGATGCCACGAGCCGGCTCGAGCTCGGCCGGCTGGTGGCCCGACGCGACGGGCTCGACCCCGACGCGCTCCGCGCCGGCCGCCGGGCCGACCTTCCCGACCCCGGCCCGGTCGACGTACGTCTGGACTCGACGCTGGCCTCGACCCTGCTCGCCACCCGCCTGCGCGGGGCGCGCGAGTTCCTCGCGCCATGACCCTCCACCTCGTCCGCCACGGACGGCCCGTGATGACGCCCGGCATGCCCGCAGCCGAGTGGCACCTCGACCCGGCGTCGTACGACGACGTGTGGGCGCTGCGCGCCCGGCTCCCGGCTCGGGCGGCGTGGTTCAGCTCGCCCGAACCCAAGGCCCTGCAGACCGCGCAGCTGCTCACCGACGGCGAGGTCGGGGTCGTCGACGACCTGCGCGAGCACGAGCGAGGCGAGGTCTGGGTCGAGGACTTCCCCGCGGCGGTCCGGCGCGCCTTCGCGCACCCGGACCGGCCCGCGGTCGACGGCTGGGAGCCCCTCGAGGCGTGCCGCGCGCGCGTGACCGCGGCCGTGCGGCGCATCGTCGAGGTGCACGGCGACGACGACGTGGTCCTCACCGGCCACGGCACCGCGTGGACCCTGGTCAGGGCCGACCTGACCGGCCAGGAGCCCGACCTCGAGCGCTGGGCCGCACTGGCGATGCCCGACCTGATCACCGTCGCGTGACTCGCTGATCAAGGGCCGGTGTTTCGTCGCGGCGCGCCCGGGAGTGCAGGAGGAGCGACAAAGCCGGAGGAGCGGAGCGGGGGAGGGTGCGGGCGCGACGACGAACGAGCGGGTTACGAGCGCCGCGACATGCGCCGGAGCGAAGCGGAGGCGCCAAATCACACAGCCCGCGAGCCCAGCGCGGACCGGCCCGTTCGACCGCCTAGGCTGGGAGCGTGGAGACGGAACAGCTGAACGAGGTCGAGGAGCAGCGCGACCGCAACTTCGAGTGGTGGCACCACAGCCACCCCACGTTCGCCGGCATCACCGGCTTCTTCGCCGGCATGCTCTACGTCACGGCCGTGCCGGGCGCCTTCGTCGGCATCCTGCGGCTGCTCTTCAGCTACGAGACGGCCGAGAAGCTGTTCCCCTTCGTGCTGATCGCGCTCGTCCTGCCGATCGTGATGCTCATCAAGCGCAAGACCCGGCGCTTCGCCCAGTTCATGTTCGTCGGCATGGTCGTCACGGCAATGGTCGTCCTCGGCGTCGCCTCGCTCGTCCTCTACTTCATGGTCGACGCCTGATCAGGCGAGACGCCTGACCCGCTGAATCGCCCCGGCGCCCGCCGGGATGGGAGAATCGGCGCGATGTCCACGCACGAGCCGATCAAGACGCTGCCCCTTGTCCTCAGCGAGCCGCGCGGCCGCAAGAAGCCGCCGCCCCACCTCGCCGACCTCGACGAGGCGGGTCGCAAGGCGCTGCTCGAGGAGATGGGGCTGCCGGGCTTCCGGGCCAAGCAGGTCTCCACCCACTACTTCTCGCGCCTGGTCGACGACCCGGCGGAGATGACCGACCTGCCCGCGGGCCAGCGCGACGACCTCGTCTCCACGCTCCTGCCCGAGCTGATGACGCCGTTGCGGACGATGGAGGCCGACAAGGGCACGACCCGCAAGACGCTGTGGAAGCTCTTCGACGGTGCGCTCGTGGAGTCGGTGCTGATGCGCTACCCCGACCGCGCCACGATGTGCGTCTCGAGCCAGGCCGGCTGCGGCATGGCCTGCCCGTTCTGCGCCACCGGCATGGGCGGCCTCCAGCGCAACATGTCGACCGCCGAGATCGTCGAGCAGGTCGTCGCCGGCGCTCGCTCGCTGGCCCGGGGCGAGGTCCCGGGCGGCCCCGGTCGCGTGTCCAACGTGGTCTTCATGGGGATGGGGGAGCCGCTGGCCAACTACAAGGCGGTCGTCGGCGCCGTACGCCGCCTCACCGACCCCGCGCCCGCCGGCCTCGGCATGAGCGCCCGCGGCGTCACCGTGTCCACCGTCGGCCTGGTGCCGCGGATCAAGCAGCTCGCTGACGAGGGCATCCCGGTGACCCTCGCGCTGAGCCTGCACGCGCCCGACGACGAGCTGCGCAACGAGCTGGTCCCGATCAACACGCGTTTCTCGGTCGCGGAGACCGTCGACGCGGCCTACGAGTACTTCGAGAAGACCCACCGACGAGTCTCCATCGAGTACGCCATGATGCGCGGCATCAACGACCAGGCCCACCGCGCCGACCTGCTCGCCGACGTGCTCAACGAGCGCGGCCACGGCTGGGTCCACGTCAACCTGATCCCGCTCAACCCGATCGAGGGCTCCAAGTGGACCGCCTCCGACCCGGCCGACGAGCGTGAGTTCGTGCGGCGTCTCGAGGCCAAGGGCGTCCCGACCACCGTCCGCGACACGCGTGGCCGCGAGATCGACGGCGCCTGCGGCCAGCTGGCCGCCAAGGAGTAGAAACCGGTCCCGTCAGGGACCGTTCACGTGTCGTCTGCCCGGGACGGGTGGTCCGTTGCGGCGCGCTTCCTAGCGTCCGTGGCATGGACCTGCTCGAGAGGCGGCGTCGCAGCCGCACCGTTCCGGCAAACCTCGTCACCCTCCCCGTCAGCCCGTCCGCCTCCGCTCGCCGCCTGCGCGTGCTCGTGGTCACCGAGTCGTTCCTCCCGCAGGTCAACGGCGTGACCAACTCCGTGCGCCGCGTGCTCGAGCACCTCGCGGCCGAGGGCCACGAGGCCGAGCTGGTCGCCCCGACCGGCCCGGCGACGTACGCCGGCTTCCCGGTCACCCACGCCCGCAGCGCGAGCCTGCCGTTCTACGCCGAGTTCCGGATCGGCCTGGAGACCCGGCGCCGGCTGCGCGCGACCATGGAGCGCTTCCGGCCCGACGTCGTCCACATCGCCTCGCCGGCCACCCTCGGCTACCAGGCCGCCAAGGCGGCCCGCTCGCTCGGCATCCCGACGGTCGCGATCTACCAGACCGACCTCGTCGGCTTCGCGGACCGCTACGCCATCCCCGGCGGCGCCCGCGCGATGGAGTCGCTCACCCGCCGGATCCACCTCGGCGTGGACCGCACGCTGGCCCCCTCGAGCGCGAGCATGACCCAGCTCGACCGGCTCGGCATCACCGAGGTCGCCCGCTGGCCCAGGGGAGTGGACCAGGTGCTGTTCGAGCCGGCGAAGCGCGACGAGGCCCTGCACGCCGAGCTCGCGCCGCACGGCGAGCTCCTCGTGGGGTACGTCGGCAGGCTGGCGCCCGAGAAGGAGCTCGAGCTCCTGGCCCACGTCGACCGGCTCCCGGGCGTGCGCCTGGTGCTGGTGGGCGGGGGACCGGAAGAGGCTCGGCTGAAGGCGCTGCTGCCCGACGCGGCGTTCCTCGGCGTGCTGCACGGCGACGATCTGGCCCGCGCCTACGCCACGCTCGACGTCTTCGTGCACACCGGTCGCCACGAGACCTACTGCCAGTCCGCCCAGGAGGCGCTGGCCAGCGGCGTGCCGGTCGTGGCGCCGCGTGCGGGCGGTCCGATCGACGTCGTCGACGACACCGTCGCGGGCTACCTCTACGAGCCCGGTGACGCCGCCGAGCTCGCGGCGCACGTCCAGCGGCTCGTCACCCAGCCAGTGCTGCGGCTGCGGATGTCGCACGCGGCCCGCGCAAGCGTGCGCGGCCGGACCTGGCAGGCCGTCAACGACCTGCTGGTGGGCCACTACCGCGACGTCAGCACGCCGACCGTCACCCGCCGGCGCGCCGGCTGACCACCACGGCGATCGCCTCGTCGACGCTGTCGACAAGGTGGACGTGCGGCTCCATCGGGCGGCCCTTGGCGAGGGCCTGGAGGAGCGGCCAGGCGGGCAGCTCCTCGGTCCAGTGGCGGCGCCCGACCAGCACCATCGGCGCGACCGCAGTCTCGTCGGCGTAGTAGTTCTCGCAGGCGTCCTGGAAGACCTCCTGCACGGTGCCGCCGGCGCCCGGCAGGAAGACGATGCCGGCGTCACAGACCTCGAGCAGCACCGCCTCGCGCGGCGCGTTGCGGAAGAACTTGGCGATCGCCGTGGCGAAGACGTTGGGCGGCTCGTGGCCGTAGTGCCAGGTCGGGATGCCGAGCGACGGCCGGCCCTCGACGCGGTCGACGACGTCGAAGCCGGCCTTCGCCCAGGCCCCGACGTCGGGCCGGAACGACGGCACCTGCGCGAGCGTCGCCAGGGCGTCGTCGAGGCCGCCCGGCACGAAGGCGCCCAGGTTGGCCGCCTCCATCGCCCCTGGTCCGCCACCGGTGGCGACGGTGAGCCGGGCGCCCAGGCCGTGGCCGAGCCTGGCGGCATCGACGTACGCCTCGCTGCCGCGCTCGTGGGCGTGCCCGCCCATCACGCCGACGACCGCGCGGTCGGCGACCCACTCCTCGAGCGCCTCGTCGACGTGGTGGTCGTGCAGCGCCTGGGCGAGGGTGTCCTCGTGGGAGCGGCCGCTGCGCGACCAGGCGTACGCCCGGGCATCGAGGCTGTCGGCGTAGCGCGGGGTGTCGTAGAGCTCGCGCGGCGTGTAGAGGCTCGAGCGGTAGGGGTCGACCGGGATCCCGGGGATCTCGTGCAGCACGACGCCGCCCGCGCGTCGTACGGCCTCGTCGTCACCCTCGGCGAACTCGCACCCGAGGAAGAGCGACTGCGCGAGCGTCCGGTCGAGCAGCTCGGGTCCCCGCGCGGTGAGGTCCAGCCCGACCACGCGCCACCCCGCGAGCGAGCGCGCCCCTGCGGCCAGCCGCCGGTCGAGGTCAGCGAGCGTGGTGATGTCGAGGACCCGTCCGCGGGAGTGCAACACGTGGACAACCTAGAGGGCGACGCAACCGGTCGCGGATCGTCCGCAACCGCTCCTAGGGTGGCGAGCATGAGCCACACCATCGACGGCCACGAGGTCGTAGCGCTGACTCCCGAGACGTGGCACCTCTTCGAGGGCCTCGCCGGTCGGAAGGGGCTGTTCAGCGGCTGCTGGTGCGTCCACTTCCACTGCCACCCCGACCCGCCCGAGCGCGAGGAGATGGGCAACCAGGCGTTCAAGAAGAAGATGGTCGACGATGGCATCGCGCACGCGGCGCTCGTCCTCGACGGGGGCCGCGCGGTCGCGTGGGCGGAGTACGGCACCGTGGCCGAGCTGCCCAACATCCACCACCGCAAGCAGTGGGAGGCCGAGACCGAGCAGCCGCCCGACTACCGCATCACCTGCCTGTTCGTGGCCAAGGACCAGCGCCGCACCGGCCTCGCCGAGGTCGCAGTCAAGGGCGCGGTCGCCCTCATCGCGGAGGCCGGCGGGGGTCGTGTCGAGTCCTACCCGCACGACCTCCCGCCGGAGAAGAAGACCTCTGCCTCGTGGCTCTACAACGCCACCCGGACGATGTACGAACGCATCGGCTTCGACTACGTCCGCCCCAAGGGGCAGGGCAACTGCGTGATGGAGCTGGTCGTCGCACCCAGCTAGATCTCGATACGGACCCAGCGCGGCTTCGTTCCTCAGCCGCAGGCCCACTCGATCTGGCCGGGCGCACGCGACGACCTCGTGCCTCGGTCGCCGCTGCCCGTCTCAGAAGGCATGCGCCATCAGGTCGCCGAACAGCTCCTGCTCGTCGACCTCGAGCCCCCGCGAGCGGAACCACGCGCACATGTTGGCGCAGTCCCGCAGCAGGAAGTCCATCCCCTGCGGGTTGCCGACCAGGTCCACCATCTGCGGCAGGTCGATGATGACCAGCCGCTCACCGGCGGCGAGGGTGTTGTACGGCGACAGGTCGCCGTGCACCAGCCCGCTCTGGACGAGCGTGGTCAACGCGTCGCGCAGCTGCTCGTAGAAGCCCTGCACGACCGACCGCTCGGGCCGGACCTGGGCCACCCGGGGCGCGGTCTCGCCGTCCCAGGTGATCCACTCCATCATGATCTCGGTCTCGTCGATCTGGACCGGGTAGGGGACCGGCAGGCCGAGCTCCCAGCACCGGCGCAGGGCGTTCCACTCCGAGACCGCCCACTCGCCGGCAGCGACCTGGCGGCCCCAGGTCGACTTCCGCTTGAGGGCTCGCTCGTCGCGCGAGCGCTTCATCGAGCGGCCCTCGGTGTAGGACGCGGCGCGGTGGAAGGTGCGGTGGTCGGTGTCGCGGTAGCGCTTGGCCGCCATGATGACGGCCGTCTCGGGCCGGTGCGGGTCCTCGCGCTCGACGAGGAAGACGTCTGCTTCCTTGCCGGTCTTGAGGACGCCGAGCTCGGTGTCGATGGCTCCGCTCGAGGTGACGACCCAGTCGGGACGCGGCTCGGGACCCCTCATCAGGGCCTCGAGGTCCTCCCAGCGGGACCATCGTTGACCTGCGCCGAGCTCGTCGGCGTAGGTGTCGTAGGTGAAGACGAACGACTCGTCGATGCCCTCGAGGGGCGAACGGTCGTCAGGCCGGAGGAAGTCCTCCGGAAATGTGTGTGTCAACGGTGCTCCGTGTGTGCGAAAGGTGGTCGGCGGACAGGCCGAGGACAGCGATGGACATGTCACGGCTCCTTTCGGACACGGGCGACGCGGATCGACGCCCGGGAGTACGTCGACAGTGTGGCGCACGAACCTCGTCCGTGCACCCGGATTAATGACTGGGCTAGGTTCTGACGGTGACCACGCGAGCTGTCTCCCGACCCCTGCTGTCCGCTGCCCTCGTCGGAGCCCTGACCGTGGGCCTGGCGGGTGCCACCGTGCCGACCACGGCCACCGCGGAGGTCCCGGCGGCCGCCGCCGACGGTGCGTCCGGCATCGGAGACCCCTACTGGCCGCTCGACGGCAACGGCGGGATCGACGTGGCGCGCTACGAGATCTCCAACCACTACGCCTTCGACACCAAGCGCCTCGCCGGGCGGACCAGGATCGAGCTCACCGCCACCAGCGACCTCTCCAGCTTCTCGCTCGACTTCCTCCTCAGGACGAAGACGGTGACCGTCGACGGCGAGAAGGCCGATTTCGCCAGGTCCGACGGTGGCCACGAGCTCCGGATCACCCCCAGCGCCCCGCTCGCCGCGGGCACCAAGCACACCGTCGTGGTGACGTACGCCGACAAGCCGGGCACGTACGCCTACGCCGGGGAGCGCAACTGGCTCGCCGACGCCCACGAGGTCGTCACCATGAACGAGCCGCACATGGCCCCGTGGTGGTTCCCGGCCAACGACCACCCGCTCGACAAGGCGATCGTCGACGTGAAGGTCCGCGTGCCCAACGGGCGCGAGGTGGTCTCCAACGGCAAGCTCCGCGGGCGCAAGGTCGGCACGACCTCCACCACGTGGCACTGGCGGGCCGACGAGCCGATGGCCTCCTACCTCGCCTTCTTCGCCGCCGGCGACTTCACCATCGCCCGGGGCAAGCACCGCGGCCTGCCGTGGCTCGTCGCGGTGTCCCAGGGGCTCGACCCGTCCGTGCAGCGGGCCAACATGCACCTGCTGAAGAAGACGCCCGAGGTGATCAGCTGGCTCCAGAAGGACCTCGGCCGCTACCCGTTCTCGGTCGTCGGTGGCCTCACCACCTCGCTCGACCCAGGCTTCGCGCTGGAGAACCAGACCCGCCCGACCTACCCGGCTGTCGGCGCGAACTACACCAGCCTCATCGTCCACGAGCTCGCCCACCAGTGGTTCGGTGACGACATCGCCGTGCAGCAGTGGCGCGACATCTGGCTCAACGAGGGCTTCGCCACCTTCATGGAGTGGCGCTGGAGCGAGACCCACGGCAAGCGCTCCGGCGCGGAGATCCTGAAGTCCTACTACGACTCGATGAGCTCGTCGGCGCAGTTCTGGCAGGTCACCGTCGCCGACCCCGGCGCCGACCTCGTCTTCGACGGCGCGGTCTACGGCCGTGGCTCGATGGCCTTGCAGGCCCTGCGCAACCGCGTCGGCGACGACACCTTCTGGCGGATCATCCGCACCTGGATCCACGAGCAGAAGGGCGGCAACGGCTCGACCGAGGAGTTCGAGGACGTCGCGGCGCGGGTCAGCGGGCAGGACCTCAGCGGGTTCTTCACCGCCTGGCTGCGCACCCCGTCGAAGCCGGCCGCGACGGCGGCCAACGGCCTGGCCTGATGGCAGACCTGATGGGGGAGGTCACCTGGTTCCGGGCGCCCTCGGGGGACGACCCGGGCCTCCTGAACGCCTGCTACAACGCCCTCGACCTGCACGTCATCCGCGGCCGCGCCGACGAGGTCGCGGCCTCGGTCGACGGCACCGACCACACCTTCGCCTGGCTGCTCACCGAGGTGGCCGCCTGTGCCGGCGTGCTCCGCGCGTTCGGCATCGGGGTGGGTGACCGGGTCGTGCTCGGCTCCCTGCCGGCCGAGGCGGGCCTGGTCGGCGCGCTCGCGGTGGCCCGCATCGGCGCCGTGGCGTCGTACGACAACTCGGCCGGGGCGGAGGGCCGCGTCATCCTGCGGAGCGCCGACTCCGGCGTGGTGTTCGCCGTCGACGGCGAGGACCTGCCGTGGGACGTCGCGATGCGCGCCGGCCGCACCGACCCCGCGCCGACGGCCGACGTGCCCGGCGACGCGGTCCTCGCGAGGCACGGCGACGACGAGCTCCGGGTGCTCGCCGCCCTCGGCGCGTCGGACGACCAGAAGCTCGTCGTGCCCCGCGGCGCGAGCGTGGTGGAGGTCGGTGGACTGCGGTTGTGGTCGTTCGACACGCCGTAGGACCGTCGTCGGGCACCTGACACACTGGCGCCCGTGAGTGCGCGCGACATCGTCATCCTCGGTTCCACCGGCTCCGTCGGGACCCAGGCCCTCGACCTCGTCCGTGCCAACCCCGACCGCTTCCGGGTGGTCGGCCTGACCGCCGGCGGCTCGAACCCCGAGCTGTTCGAGGCCCAGGTCGCCGAGTTCGCGCCGACGTGGTCCGGGCTGGGGGAGGAGGCCTCGGTCGAGGCCGCCGGCCGGCCGTGCGACGTCGTGCTCAACGCCGTCACCGGCGCCGTCGGGCTGCGGCCCACGCTCGCGGCCCTCGAGGCGGGCAACACGCTCGCGCTCGCCAACAAGGAGTCGCTGATCATCGGTGGATCCCTCGTCAAGGAGAGCGCCAAGCCGGGCCAGATCGTGCCCGTCGACTCCGAGCACAGCGCGATCGCGCAGAGCCTGCGCGCCGGCTCCGCCGCGGAGGTACGCCGCCTCGTGCTGACCGCGTCGGGCGGCCCGTTCCGCGGCCGGAGCGCCGCCGAGCTGGCCGACGTCAGCCCCGAGCAGGCGCTGGCCCACCCCAACTTCGCGATGGGCCGGGTGATCACCACCAACTCGGCCACGCTGGTCAACAAGGGCCTCGAGGTGATCGAGGCGCACCTGCTCTTCGACATCCCCTTCGACCGGATCGACGTCGTCGTGCACCCCCAGCAGATCATCCACTCGATGGTCGAGTTCGTCGACGGTGCCGTCGTCGCCCAGCTCGGCCTGCCGACGATGCTGGTGCCGATCGCGATGGGACTGGGCTGGCCCGACCGGGTGCCCGACGCCGAGGCGCCGATCGACTGGACGAAGGCCTCGGACTGGCGCTTCGAGCCCCTCGACGACGGGGTCTTCCCGGCCGTCGCGCTGGCTCGGACCGCGGGGGAGCGGGGCGGGACGGCCCCGGCGGTCTACAACGCGGCCAACGAGGTGGCGGTCGACGCCTTCCACGAGGGACGGCTGGGATTCCCCGACATCGTCACCACGATTTCACGGGTCCTCGACCTCCACGACGTACCATCGAAGGAGCACTTCACCGTGGACGACGTCCTCGCGGCCGACGCCTGGGCGCGCGCGGAGGCGTCGTCCCTCATCTGACGCCCTCACCTGAGAAGGACCTCCCTGCATGACCGCCCTGCTCTACACCCTGGGCGTCGTCACGTTCGTCGTGGCGATCCTGGCGTCGATCGGCCTCCACGAGTTCGGTCACCTGATCCCGGCCAAGAAGTTCGGGTGCAAGGTGCCGCAGTGGTTCATCGGCTTCGGTCCGACGGTCTGGAGCAAGCAGATCGGGGAGACGGAATACGGCGTCAAGGCGATCCCGCTCGGCGGCTACGTCAAGATCGTCGGGATGCTGCCCCCGGGCGCTGAGGACCTCGTCGAGGAGACGACGTACGACGAGGACGGCGAGCCGGTCCACAAGGTGCGACGCTCCAACACCGGCATGTTCACGCAGCTGATCTCCGACGCGCGCACCGCGGAGTGGGAGTACGTCAAGCAGCACGACACCGACCGGCTCTTCTACCGCCTCGCGTGGTGGAAGAAGGTCATCGTCATGGCCGGCGGGCCGATGGTGAACATCGCCATCGCGTTCTCGCTGTTCGTGATCCTCTTCGCGACCTACGGCAACCCGCGCGACGAGGTCGTCGAGCCGACCGTCGCCGCGGTGCCCGAGTGCGTGATCCCCGTCGCCGAGCAGCGCACCACCTGCAAGGCCACCGACCCGGAGACGCCGGCGCTGAAGGCCGGCATCGAGCCGGGCGACGAGATCGTCAGCTTCAACGGCACGAAGTTCGAGGACTGGGAGTCCTTCCAGGCGCTGATCCGTGCCAACGCCGACGGCGACGCGGTGATCCAGGTCCGCCGCGACGGCAAGCTGCTGACGCTCGAGACCAACACCACCGTCACCCTGCGCCAGACCTCGCTCGAGGACGACACCCTCACCGAGGTCGGCTTCCTCGGCGTGCAGCCCGAGACGCACCTCGCGACCGGCGGCCCGATCTACACCGCGATCCAGATGGAGTCGATGACCGTCGAAACGGTCAAGGCGCTCGGCCAGCTGCCGGTCAAGGTCTACGAGGTCGGGCGGGCGATCGTCGGGCTCGAGGAGCGCGCGGCCGACAGCCCGGTCTCGATCGTGGGCGGCGGACGCTTCGCGGGCGAAGCCGCGGCCAGCGACCAGTTCCCGCTGGCCGACAAGCTGGTGACGCTGCTCTTCCTGATCGCGAGCTTCAACTTCTTCATCGGCATGTTCAACTTCGTGCCGCTCCTCCCGCTCGACGGCGGCCACATCGCCGGTGCGCTCTACGAAGGCCTCAAGCGCGGCATCGCCCGCCTCCGCGGTCGTCCCGACCCCGGCCACGTCGACGTCGCCAAGCTGCTCCCGATCGCGTACGTCGTCGGGCTCGCGATGCTGGTGATGGGTGTCGTGCTGATCGTCGCCGACCTCGTCGTACCCCTCCACCTGAGCTGAGGCCGCCGCGAGCGGTGGTCCACCCACATTCCGCGAGCTCGGAATGTAGGTCGACCACCGCTGCCGGGCGAGTCCTGCGGCGCCACGCGGGCGAGCGGTGGTCCAGCCACATTCGGCGGGCCCGGAATGTAGGTGGACCACCGCCAGCCGGCCGGGCCGCCGACTCGGGTCGAGGCGGGGCCTGCTCCTAGACTGGCGCCATGACGTCCGTCGGCCTCGGCATGCCTGCCCTCCCGCCCCCCGTACTGGCTCCCCGCCGCAAGACCCGCCAGATCAAGGTCGGGTCCGTGGGGGTCGGCAGCGACTCGCCGATCTCGGTGCAGTCGATGACCACGACGCTGACCTCCGACGTCAACGCCACGCTCCAGCAGATCGCCGAGCTCACCGCCACCGGCTGCGACATCGTCCGGGTGGCGTGCCCGAGCCAGGACGACGCCGACGCGCTCCCCGAGATCGCGCAGCACTCGCAGATCCCGGTGATCGCCGACATCCACTTCCAGCCGAAGTACGTCTTCGCGGCCATCGACGCCGGCTGCGCGGCCGTCCGGGTCAACCCGGGCAACATCCGCAAGTTCGACGACCAGGTCAAGGAGATCGCGAAGGCCGCCAAGGACCGCGGCACCTCGATCCGCATCGGGGTCAACGCCGGCTCGCTCGACAAGCGGATCCTCGACAAGTACGGCAAGGCGACGCCGGAGGCGCTCGTCGAGTCGGCCGTGTGGGAGGCCAGCCTCTTCGAGGAGCACGACTTCCACGACTTCAAGATCTCGGTCAAGCACAACGACCCCGTCGTGATGGTGCGCGCCTACGAGCTGCTCGCCGAGGCCGGCGACTGGCCGCTGCACCTCGGCGTGACCGAGGCCGGGCCGGCGTTCCAGGGCACCATCAAGTCGTCGGTCGCCTTCGGCCACCTGCTCAGCCAGGGCATCGGCGACACCATCCGCGTCTCGCTGTCCGCGCCCCCGGTCGAGGAGGTCAAGGTCGGCCTCCAGATCCTGGAGTCTCTCAACCTCAAGCCGCGCCGCCTCGAGATCGTCTCCTGCCCGTCCTGCGGCCGCGCCCAGGTCGACGTCTACAAGCTCGCCGAGGAGGTCACCGCCGGCCTCGACGGGCTCGAGGTGCCGCTGCGCGTCGCCGTCATGGGCTGCGTCGTGAACGGCCCCGGCGAGGCCCGCGAGGCCGACCTCGGCGTCGCCTCCGGCAACGGCAAGGGCCAGATCTTCGTCAAGGGCGAGGTCGTCAAGACGGTGCCCGAGTCGCAGATCGTGGAGACCCTCATCGAGGAGGCCATGCGCATCGCCGAGGGCATGGAGACCGTCGAGGGCTCGGAGGCGACCGTCTCGGTCTCCTGACCTCTCGCGTGATCCCCGGCTGACCGGGGATCGCTGAACTTGTCAGGCCGTGCACGGGCCGACAGGTTCAGCGAATGCCTGACAAGTCGGCCTCACGGCTCGCCGCGGGCATCGACCGAGATGAGTAGGCTCCGAGCGTGCTGAGGACTCGCGAGCAGGTGCGTGTGCTGGGCCCGGCCGACCGGGACCAGTTCATCGCGCTCGCCGAGCAGGACCCGGTGGTCAACGTCTTCGCCGACTACCGTGCCCGCCTGACCAATCTCGACGAGCGCTGGCTCGGCGGCCAGGTGTGGGGCCGCTTCGTCGGCGAGGACCTCGTCGCCGGGTGCCACCTCGGCGCCAACCTCGTGCCCGTCCAGTGCACGCCCGACGACGTCGACGCCTTCGCCGACGTCGCGCTGCGCCGCCGGAGCACGGTCGGCACCATCGTCGGCCCGTACGACGTCGTCGCCGCGCTGTGGGAGACCCTCGAGTCCCGCTGGCAGCGCCCGCGCGAGTTCCGCGCCCGCCAGCCACACCTGGAGATGCGCCACGTCCCCGAGCTCCCGGTCGACGCCGGCGTTCGCCTCACGACGCCCCGCGACCTCGAGCTGCTCTACCCCGCCTGCGTGGCGATGTACACCGAGGAGGTCGGCGTCTCTCCCGAGAGCGACGCCGGCGGCGGCGACCTCTACCGGGCGCGCGTGCAGCAGCTCATCGGCCGCGGCTGGTCGATGGCGAGCTTCGACGACCACGGCGTGGTGTTCAAGGCCGAGGTCGCCTGCGTGACGCCGTACGCCGCCCAGGTGCAGGGCGTCTGGGTCCGTCCCGACCGCCGGGGCCAGGGTCTGGCGGCCGCCGGCATGGCCGCCGTGGTCGCCCACGTCATCGGCTCCGGGATGGCGCCGGTGGTCTCGCTCTACGTCAACGAGTGGAACGCGCCCGCCCGGGCGACGTACGCCCGCGTGGGGTTCGAGCAGACCGCCACCTTCGCGACGCTGATGTTCTGACCCGGCCCGCGGAGAAAGTGCGAAAAAGATTTCGCACCGGACGTATCAGCACGGCGCGTGGCCCTACCTGTGAGGACATGGGGACAATGGTCACCATGTCAGAACACCGCAGGGCTGAGGGGGAGCTCGAACAGTCACCGTGGGAAACAGCCAGTGGGGCGTTCACGGCGTGGCGTGCAGGGGACGCCGCAGCCGTGGACGATCTGGTCACCGCGATGACACCGGTCCTCTGGCACGTGGTGAGGGCCTACGGACACGACCGCCAGTCGGCGGAGGACGTCATCGCGACGACATGGCTCGGTTTCGTCCGTCTGCACCAGACCATCAATGACCCCAGGGCCGTCGCGTCCTGGCTGATCACCTCAGCCAGGCGCGGCGCCGCAGAACATGCCAGGAAGGCACGCCGTGCCTCCCCGGTGGAGGACGAGAAGCTCGCCGCAGTGCTCCCTGACGAGGAGTCCGCGGAGGCCCTCGCCGTGCTCGACGACGACGCCGCCAGGTTGTGGCGTGCCGTCTCCAGCGTGGACGAGCGCTGCCGCAAGCTGCTGCGGGTCATCGCCTTCATGGAACGACCCGACTACCAGTCACTCAGCCAGGAGCTCGACATGCCCGTCGGGAGCATCGGACCCACCCGGGCCCGGTGCCTGGCCAAGGTGAGGACCGCACTGATGAACGAAGGAGGGGGACGATGAACACCTCGGACGACAGCCTGCTCGACGACCTGCGCGAGATGTGGCTCCTTGCCGACCCGCCGCCTCCGGGACTGGCGGCGAGCATGATCGCGACCGTCGCCGCCGCCGACCTCGACCAGGAGTGGGAGCTCCTCGTCCTGGTCCGTGACTCCGCCGACGAGCCGGCCGCCCAGGTGCGCGGCCTCGCCTCGGCCCGCATCCTCTACTTCACCGCCGCTGAGGGCTGGTCCCTCGACGCCGAGATCGACGGCGACCAGGTGCGCGGCCAGCTGCTGGACTTCGACGGAGACCTGGGGTCCGTCGAGGTCGCGCTGGAGACCCGCGACGGCGAGCGCTGGACCTCCGGCCTCGACGAGGTCGGCTTCTTCGCCATCACCGCCGAGGTGAGCGGCGAGCTCCGCTTCACCGTCAGCAACGCCTCCGGCTCCGCCAGCAGCCGGTGGATCGAGGTCTGAGCCCTCACACGAACGGCTGCTGCAGCTCCATGTGCGGCCCGACCGTCGGGTCGGAGTCGTAGACCGCCCGGCCCAGCACCTTGTCGCGGGCGTCGGCCGCCGACACACCGTGCTCGGAGATCTCGCGGGCGATCAGCCCGGCGACCACCGGTGCGGAGAACGACGTACCGCTCCAGCGAGCCATGCCGGTGTTGAACACCCGGATGTCGCCCTTGTCGGGCGTCTCGTGGCACTCGAACCTGCCGTCGGGGAAGGCGTTGACGAGGTTGCGGCCGAGCGCGTACACGTCGGCGGACACCCCGTAGTTCGAGTAGTCGGAGATCCGGCCGTCGCGGTCGAGCGACCCGACCCCGACCGACCAGTCGAAGGCGGCCGGCCAGAACGGAGCGGCGGTCGAGTCGTTGCCGGCGGCAGCGACGAGCACGCAGTCCTTGCCCTCGAGGTGCTCCTCGTAGAACGTCTGGAACGCAGCCGACGGCAGGTCCATGCGCGTACGACAGCCCGCCGAGAGGTTGATGACCTGGGGCTCGTGCTTCATCGCCTCCTCGAGCTGCACGACCATGTCGGACTCGAGGATCCCGCCGCCGCCGACGCCGCCGATGCAGAAGCCCTCGACGAAGATGTCGGTGGCCGGTGCCATGCGGCGGACCACGCCGGCGATGAACGTGCCGTGACCGGCGTACGGGCGCAGGTGGGCCGGGTCGTTCAGCTCGTCGTCACCCGTGATGCCCGCCATCCACGGCGTGCGGGGGTCGGTCGCGGCCGGCGGGTGCCACCCCGTGTCGACGACCACGACGTTGACCCGACACTTCGTCTCCTCCTGCGGACCACCCGGCGGCCACGGCTCCTTCAGGCCGGTCTCCTGCGGCTCGACCGCCGGGCAGGTGGTGCCGCCACCGCCACCGGGACTCACGTGCACCCAGTGGTCCGGCGTCGCCTTGCCACGCTCGAGCCCGGCCTCCTCGAGCTGGTCCAGGACGTCGGGCACCGACTCGTCGTTCAGGCGCTCGGGGAGCACGTAGCGCAGCAGCGCGCCGCCCAGGAGGTTCACGTCGTCGCGGCGCGCCTCGCCCTTGAAGAGACGCTCCCCGACGCGGCGGACGATGCCCTCGAACTCCTCGGCGTCGGCACGGCGGACGAGGACGCGGTTCGGGTGGAAGAGATACGTGAAGTCGGCCGGTGCCTCGGTGTTCCAGGCGACTTCACCGTCGTTGGCGCGCCTGAGGTGGCGCAGCTGGTCAGTGGCCCGTCGTCGTCGGTCGTCGCCGATCATCCAGTCTCCCATGGGGCGACGCTAGTGCCGTCCAGCCGAGCCTGACGAGGGTTTCCGCGACATCTTGTCGAGGTGATCGGCAAGGATGGTCCGACCATGGTGACGAGGGACGAGGCCGAGGAGGTGCTGCGCACCGTCTTCGCCGACCCCGGGCTCTCCCGCACCCGCGCTCGCGACGAGCTGGTGCCCGACCCTGATCCCGCAGTGTCGTCGATCGGTCACCAGGTCCTCGGGATCCTGCACCGCGACGTGGGCGAGACCGACACGGCACTCACCCACCTGCGCACCGCGTTGCGGCTCGCTCGGCGCGTGGACATCGAGCGCGAGGCAGACGTCAGGGCCACGCTCGGGGGCTCGTTGATCTATGCCGGGCGCACCCGCGACGGGCTGGAACAGCTCGATCGTGCTGCAGAGCAGAGCACGGGGCTCGCCCTGGCCCGCGTGCTCGTGCGGCGCGCCATGATGCTGAGCTTCCGGATGGAGAGGTTCGAGGACGGCGCGGCGGACCTGCGCAGGGCACTCGCCATCCTCGACGCGTCGGACGACGACATCTGGCGCGCTCGCGCGCTTCAGCTGGAGGGTCTGACGCGCGTGGGGCTCGGCGACATCGCAGCGGCCCGTCGGGCATTCGACGAGTCGATGGCAATCCATACCGCCCTGGCGATGCCCATGGACGTCGCCGTTGGAGTCCACAACCAGGGCTGGCTCGCCTTCCTCGAGGGCGACCTTCCCCGGGCCCTGGAGCGCTACGCGGAGGCCAGCGACCGCTACGCCGCCCTCGACCGGACGAACGTCGACCTGGTGTACGACCGGTGCAGCGCCTACCTCGCCGCCGGCATGCCGGCCGACGCGCTCGACGTGGTGGAGCAGGCCCTGGTCGCGCGCCCTCTCCTCGAGGTGGAGCAGGCGGACCTGCTGCTCGCGACCGCGGAGGCGGCGCTGGCGGCCGGTGACCCGGACAGGGCGAGGTCGGCCGCCGATCGGGCCTGCCGGTTGTTCCGGACGCAGGGCCGCCACCAGCACTGGATCCGGGCCGAGATGATGGCCGTCTGGGCCCGGGCCGAGTCCGCCGACCCACCGCAACGGCTGTTCGCGCGCGCGACCGCACTGGTCGACCTGGCGCGGGAGGGACGAGCCGTCGAACTTCCGGAGGCGCTCTTGCTGGCCGCGCGGACCGGGCGCCGGGCGCACTCGTCGGAGGCCGAGGCGTTGGTCGCGGCGTTGCTGGATGAGGCGGCAACGTTCCGTCGGTCCACCCGAGGGACGACGCGCGTCCTGGGATGGTTGGCCACGGCCGAGCGTCGACGGCTGGCCGGCGACGCTGGGGGAGTGCTGCGCGCCTGCGAGCGAGGTCTGGCCGCACTTGACGAGCACCGCGCCACCCTCGGCAGCCAGGAGCTTCGCGCCCTGTCCTCCGCCCACGGGGCCGAGCTGGCCGAGCTGGGCACTCGCACGGCACTCGCGTCAGGCGGGGCTCGTCGCCTGCTGCGATGGTCCGAGCGGTGGCGCGCCAGCTCCCTGACGATCCCCTCCGCCTTCGACCAGCACGACCCCGAGACCACGGCCGACCTCGCGGCCCTGCGCGCCCAGCACCGGCGGATCGCGGAGGCCAAGGCTGAGGGCGCCCCGACCGACCGCCTGCAGGCCCGCGCCGCCCGGCTCGAGGAGTCGGTGCGGCAGCGGATGTTCCACCTGCGCGGTTCGGGAGCGGCGCCGCAGTCGCTCGACGTGGCCGAGCTGCTCAGTGCGCTCGCCGACGACGACACGGTGCTCGTCGAGCTCACGGAGGTCGACGGCCACCTGCACGCGCTCGTGGCGGGACAGGGACGCGTACGACACCTCGCTGTCGGAGAGGCGTCGGCCGCATCGGCCGCGGTGGACTTCGCACTGTTCGCCCTTCGCGGCGCCGCGCGGGGCCGTCGCTCGCAGCTCGAGATGGCCGGGGCACGGCTTCAGCGAGCGCTGCTCGGCTCGGCGCTCGACCACGTGGGCGAGTCGCGCGTGGTGGTGTCAGGCACCAGCGCTCTACAGGGTGTCCCATGGGGACTCGTGCCCGGACTGGCCGAGCGACCCGTCACCAGCACGCCGTCCGCACGGCTCTGGCTGCGCGCCCGCCAGAGCTCCGCCGAAGCCGACCGACGGGTGCTGCTCGTCGGCCCGGGCCTGGCCAGCGGCGGCGCCGAGGTGCCGGCCGTGGCCGCGCACGACCCGAGCGCCGAGGTGCTGGACGGGGCGGCCGCGACAGTCGAGGCCTCGCTTGCCGCGCTCGACGGCGCCGCCCTGGCCCACGTCGCGGCGCACGGTCACTTCCGCGAGGACAGCCCGCTGTTCTCCTCGCTCGTGATGGCCGACGGACCCCTCCTCGTGCACGACCTCCAGCGGCTCGCGCGACCCCCGCACCGCGTCGTGCTGTCGGCGTGCGAGTCGGGGGAGATGGCACCGGTCGGCGCGCAGGAGCTGCTCGGCCTGTCCGCCGCGCTGCTGTCCATGGGCACCGCGGGCATCGTCTCCAGCCTCGGCGAGGTCGACGACGCCGCCACGGTCGAGGTGATGGTCGCCCTCCACGACAGCCTCCGCCGGGGCCGCGGCCTCGGCGAGGCGATGCTCGCCGCTCGAGAGGTCGCCGCGGGTGACCAGGTGCTCGCGGCCACCGCAGCCTCGTTCACCGTTCTGGGCGTCTAGAACCGAGATATCTGAGGACGTGATGGACGTCGATCGACCACGGAACCGTTCACCACGTCCTCAGATATCTGGACTACGGGGTCGAGGCCTTCACCGGGTCGGTGGCGTTCTCGCAGGCGGTGAGGGTGCAGCGCACGGTGGCGGCCTTCCGCTGCCCGTTGACGCCGAGCAGCAGGGTGCCGGGCGACTCCCAGCCCCAGTCCTGGAACCAGTTGGTCGTGTAGGTCGCCAGCTTCTTCCCCGCGAGGGTGCGCAGGCGGATCTCGCCGGGGCCGACCCCGTCGGTGAGGATGTGGAAGGTCAGCAGCTGCGTGCCGTCGGGGGAGACAGCGGCGACGCGGTCGTGGCACGACGTCCAGTGCTTCATCCGCGGAGCGCTCAGGCGGACCAGCTTGGTGCAGCCGCCGAAGTAGGGGTCCTTGGTGTAGAAGCTCAGCAGGTCGTGCTCGATGTCCGCCATCCCGGCGAGCTTCCGGACGATCGTCTTCGTGCGACCGCTGCGGATCCGCCACTGGAAGACGCGGTCGTCGTTGCTCAGCACGACCCGGTCGGCGTCGACGTCGAGCAGGTTGACGTACCTCCCCGGGCCTTTGGTCCCGAGCACCGTGCCGTCGGCCGACGAGCCGGCGTACGTCGTCACCTTGCGGCCACGGCCGGAGAAGCGCTGCCACGCGAGCGTGCCGCCGTCGGCCGACAGGATCACGGTCGAGGGGTCGATGTTGCGGAGCACATCGACGACCGTGCCGTCCGCCTCGACGCGTACGACGCGCCGGTTGCGCTTGACGTCGACGTTGTTCGTGCCGACCAGCCACCCGTCGCCGGAGCGGCCGATGACCCGAGCGATCCGGCCCGGCAGCTCGACCCGGCGGGCACCGTCGACGAAGACGTCGCCCCATGTCCCTTCCTCGACGTGGGGGACCGCGACGTCGGCGCCGCGGGCAAGCCGCTGCGGCTGGAGCTCGACGGTCGGCGCGGCCGCCTGTGCGGGCACCGCGAGCGATAGAGCGGTGGTGACGGCGGCCAGCACGAGGCCGGCAGTGCGGGTGCGACGCATGGTGGTTCCCCCTGGGTGGTTCGGTGTCGTGGGGGAGACGTGAGAGGGACCGGGAAGGTTGCCGGCGACCGAGCTGCAATCTGGTTCGCGGTGGGCGGAGGCCCCACCTATCCTTGCGCCCATGACTGGCCGCATCCTCCGCATGTCGACCCTGTTCGTGCGCACCCTGCGCGACGACCCGAACGATGCCGAGGTGCCGAGCCACAAGCTGCTGGTCCGCGCCGGCTACATCCGCCGCAACGCCCCGGGCATCTACACCTGGCTGCCCCTGGGCCTGCGCGTGCTGCGCAGGATCGAGAACATCATCCGCGAGGAGATGGACGACATGGGCGCGCAGGAGCTGTCGTTCCCCGCGCTCCTGCCCAAGGAGCCCTACGAGGCGACCAACCGCTGGACCGAGTACGGCCCGAACATCTTCCGGCTCCAGGACCGCAAGGGCGCCGACTACCTGCTCGGCCCCACGCACGAGGAGATGTTCACCCTCGTGGTGAAGGACCTCTACTCCTCCTACAAGGACCTGCCGCTCTCGATCTACCAGATCCAGACCAAGTACCGCGACGAGGCGCGTCCCCGCGCGGGCCTGCTGCGCGGCCGCGAGTTCATCATGAAGGACTCCTACTCCTTCGACGTCGACGACGCCGGGCTCGAGGACTCCTACCAGAAGCACCGCGACGCCTACATCCGGATCTTCGACCGCCTCGGCTTCGAGTACGTCATCGTCAAGGCGACGTCCGGCGCGATGGGTGGCTCGGCGAGCGAGGAGTTCCTCGCCAAGGCCGAGGTCGGTGAGGACACCTACGTCCGCTGCACGCACTGCGACTACGCCGCCAACGTCGAGGCCGTCGCGGTCCCCGCGCCCGCCGCCGTGTCGTACGACGACGTGCCCGCCGCGCATGCCGAGGACACCCCCGACACGCCCACCATCGACAGCCTGGTCGACCACCTCAACGCGGCCTTCCCGCGCGAGGACCGGCCCTGGGTCGCGGGCGACACGCTCAAGAACGTGCTGGTCGTGCTCAAGCACCCCGACGGCACCCGCGAGCCCCTCGCCATCGGCGTCCCCGGCGACCGCGAGGTCGACCAGAAGCGCCTCGAGGGCCAGCTCGAGCCCATCGAGGTCGAGCCCATGGACGAGGCCGAGCTCGCCAAGCACGCCGCGCTGGTCAAGGGCTACATCGGCCCCGAGGTGCTGGGGGAGGAGTCGAAGTCGGGCATCCGCTTCGTCGTCGACCCGCGCATCTCCGAGGGCACCCGCTGGGTCACCGGCGCCAACGTCCCCGGCTCCCACGTCATCGACATGGTCGTGGGTCGCGACTTCACGCCCGACGGCACCATCGAGGCCGCCGACGTCCGCGACGGCGACGCCTGCCCCAACTGCCACGAGGGCACGCTCGAGTCCGCCCGCGGTGTGGAGATGGGCCACATCTTCCAGCTCGGCCGGAAGTACGCCGAGGCGCTCGGGCTCAAGGTCCTCGACGAGAACGGCAAGCTCGTCACGGTCACCATGGGCTCCTACGGCATCGGTCCGTCGCGCGCCGTCGCGGCGATCGCCGAGGGCACGCTCGACGAGCTCGGCCTCTCGTGGCCGCGCAACGTCGCGCCCGCCGACGTCCACGTCGTCGCCGCCGGCAAGGAGGAGGCGATCCTCGCCGCCGCCGAGCAGCTGGCCCGCGACCTCAAGGACGCCGGCCTCGAGGTGCTGCTCGACGACCGCACCGGCAAGGTCAGCCCCGGCGTGAAGTTCAAGGACGCCGAGCTCATCGGCGTGCCCACGATCGTCACGGTCGGGCGTGGGCTGGCCGACGGGAACGTCGAGGTCCGCGACCGCGCCTCCGGCGAGCGCGAGGAGGTCGCGGTCGAGCGCGCCGCCGCGCACCTCGTCGAGCTCGTCCGCGGCTGACGCTCTCGGGTGGTTGAGGTGCGTCCGAGCTCGGAGTGGCGCGCCCACCTCGCCGCGATCCGCCCCGACGCCGACCCGGCCGAGGCGGAGTGGTGGGACACCGACTGGGGTC
The DNA here is from genome assembly GCF_031457855.1 of Nocardioides sp. BE266. NCBI lineage: Bacteria > Bacillati > Actinomycetota > Actinomycetes > Propionibacteriales > Nocardioidaceae > Nocardioides > Nocardioides sp. BE266. The sequence goes on from NZ_JAURTI010000004.1 coordinate 186,056, forward strand.
CGGACACGCCGGCGGCCGTCGGCTTCCTGGTCCCGCGCGGCTTCGAGGCGTACGCCCGCGTCCTCCATCCCGCGCACGATGGTGAGCGCGATGCGGTGACGTGGGCGACGGTCGCGGAGGAGACCGGGACGACCCTGCATCCTGAGGCCCAGTGGCACCGGATCGCCGGCGGCCGGGAGTACGACCCCCGAGGCGAGGGCATCGAGCCGCGACGCTGGCCGGGCAACGAGCCGAGGGTCGGCGTCCTCGAACGTCCCCAGTTCGAGGCGCTCGTCGACGTGCTGGCGCGACACACCACGAGCCCCGGACGCTCGATCGTCGGCTTCTGGGTCGGCTACGGCGTCTGGCCGGTCGCGTGGCACACGTTGCCGACGGCGCCGGGGCCGGGTCGGGAGTCGTACCTCTTCGAGCGACCCGTGTCCGAGGTGGTCACGCTCTGCGCCGAGGCGCCGGCGGTGGCGTACGCCCTGGGCACGCCCACCGGGACCTCGATGGTGATCGGCGGCCCTCCGCCGACCGCCGACGAGGAGTTCGAGATCTGGGCGCCGCACCAGTGGCAGAGCCCGAGTGCGTGGTGGCCAGCCGACCGTGCCTGGGCGACGTCGAACGACACCGACCTCGACTCAACCCTGGTCGGAGGCACGCGTGCGCTCGTCGACGACCTGCTCGCCGACGAGCGGCTCGAGGTGCTGCCCTGGCCCGTCGACGGCTCGCTCTGGTCCGACGCCGACACGATCAACGTGTGATCCGCCGATAGGTTCGCGCCCATGGCTATCGAGGCAGTGATCTTCGACTGGGGCGGCACGCTCACCCGCTGGCACGACGTGGACTTCCACGCCGAGTCGCTGGCGCTCGCGGAGGCCGTACGACGTATGCCGTCGCCCGACGACGACCACCACGCGCACGCCGAGCGGCTCCACCGCGCCGGCGACGTGGTCTGGGGTCGCAGCCGCGACCACCAGCAGAGCGCCACGATCGCCGACCTCTTCGTCGAGGCCGGGCTCGACCACGATCCCGACCTGCTGCAGGCCTACTACGACTTCTGGGAGCCGCACACCCTCACCGATCCCGAGGCGGGGCCGATGTTCGAGGAGCTGCGGGCGGCCGGGCTCAAGGTCGGGGTGCTGTCCAACACGGTCTGGCCGCGGGAGTGGCACGTCGGCTTCTTCGAGCGCGACGGCGTGTACGACCTCATCGACGGCGACGTCTACTCCAGCGAGATCCCGTGGACCAAGCCGTCGCCGCACGCCTTCGCCGCCGCGATGGAGGCCGTGGGTGTCAGCGATCCGGCCGCCTGCGTCTACGTGGGGGACCGGCTCTTCGACGACGTCTGGGGTGCCCACAACGCGGGCCTCAGGGCGATCCACATCCCGCTGAGCAACATCCCGCCCGCGCAGGTCGGGCACACCGAGGGCGACCCCGACGCCACGGTCGACTCGCTGGCCCGGATCCCTGCCGCGGTACGGGCCCTGGACGGCCGCTGATCGCCCGTGCAGCGCCGTTGCCCTCGTGTGTGCCCCGCGTGGATCACCTGCAACTTTCTGCGTTGCAAGAACATGCAACCGCGATATCGTTCACCTCGCCCCGGATCGAATGCATGATTGTGCATGTGGCTCCCCCACCCCCACAGGAGGGGCCACAACGGGTGATGCTGACCAACCCCACAAGGCGGTCCGCGTCCTCGGCCATTGGGAAGGATCTCGGGACTTTCCCAATGGTTGAGGCCGCGGGCCGTTCTTTATTGCGCTCGCTCCGCTTCGCGCGTGCGCGGCGCCCTGAGAGACGTCGTCTTCCCTCCTCGCTCCCAAGCTGTCTCGCTGCGCTCGCCTGCGCTTGCTCGCTCGTCAGTCCAGACGACGTCGGGCGCCGAGCGCGTGGGCTGGGCAAGTTGGGGCGATCCGGGAGTGCCTCTTGACACCCACTCCGCTCAGGTCGATCGGTCCAGCTCGGGGGCCCCGGGCCAGGTCTGCGGCTCGCCGCCGAGCTCGAGCTGCCAGGTGGCCGACCAGGTTGTCTCGGTGAGCGCCCAGGCGCGCACGGTGCCCGACGACTGGGCGACCAGTGCGAGCAGGGTCTCCACGCCGTCGACCTCGAGGGCGAGCGCGGCCGCCTTGATCCGCTCGACGCCCTGGCCGGGGTCGTCGAGGTCGTAGGCAGCCGCTGCGGCCACGGGCTCGCCGCCGGCGTCGGTGACCATCGCACGGAGCTGGTCGCGGCGCGAGCGGTGCCGCCGGTAGGCGGTCGTGAGGGCGTCGTACAGGAGCGGGGCGGCGGCCTGCGACGTGCGCGCGCCCAGCACGCCGTACGCGTAGAGGGCCGCGTGCTCGTCGGCGAGCGTCGTCTGGAGGGCGTCGAGGACGGTCACGACGTCACCCCCGCGGTGAGCGCCGCTGCGTGCTGCGAGGTCGAGGCGGCCATGCTGGCCAGCACCCGCGCGAGGTCGCCGCTCGCCGCGCCGAGGCAGCCGTCGCGCAGGGTGCGCAGGAGCTGTTGCTCGGAGCGGCGTACGGCCCGGAGGGCACCCGCGGCGACCGGCGGGACCGTTGCCGGCGAGGCGGTGGGCTGCTCGGCGTCGGGGATCGCGCCGGCGAGGAGCTCGCGGTGCGCCGCGTGGGCTGCGATGAGCGGCTCGAGGCGTGCGTAGAGGGCGGGGACCGCGGTGCCCGCGGCGACCAGGACGGCCTCGGCGTCGACCAGCGCGGCGACCACGGTCGCGACCAGCTCGGAGTCCTCCGGAGGCGGTGGTGTCGCCCCGGACGGATCGGCGTCGGGGGAGGGCGGGTCGATGTCGCAGGCCGCCAGGACGAGGGGTGCTGCGAGCGCCGAGCCCAGCGTCGTACGACGTGAGAGCGGACGACCTGGCACGCGACGACCCTACCCAGCGGCGGGACCGGTCCGGACCGGTCGCCCGGGGATGTCGGGGCGCTCCAGCAGGCCGCTAAGGTGTTCCTTCGACAACTGCACAAGGAGGTCGCTGCCGATGAGCACCCACCAGGACGCCACCCGGGACCGCATCGAAGCGGAGCTGATCGACCCCTTGAGCGTGATGGGCCTCGACGTCGAGGCCGTCGAGGTCACCCCGGCCGGCAAGCGCCGCGTGCTGCGCGTCGCGGTCGACAAGGACGGCGGCGTCACGCTCGACGACGTCGCCGACGCGACCCGTGAGGTCTCCCGGGTGCTCGACGAGTCCGACGTGATGGGTGAGATGCCGTACACGCTCGAGGTCACCTCCCGTGGCGTCGACCGGCCGCTGACGCTGCCGCGCCACTGGCGCCGCAACGAGGACCGCCTGGTCAAGGCGACACTGGCCGACGGGTCCCACGTGACCGGTCGCATCCTCGCCTCGTCGGAGGAGTCGGTGACCCTCGACGAGGACGGCACGAAGCGCGAGGTCGCCTATGCCGACGTGGCGAAGGCCCTCGTGCAGATCGAGTTCAACCGCAAGAGTGAGAAGAAGGACGACTGATGGACATCGATCTGAGCATCCTGCGGATGCTGGAGCGCGAGAAGGAGATCTCCTTCGAGGTGCTGGCCGAGGCCATCGAGCAGGCCCTGCTGACGGCCTACCAGCGTGCGACCGAGTCGCACCACCCCGCCCGCGTCGAGCTGGACCGCAAGACCGGGCACGTCACCGTCTGGGCGCGCGAGGTCGACGAGGACGGCACCGCCGGTCCGGAGTACGACGACACGCCCGACGGCTTCGGCCGCATCGCCGCCACCACCGCCAAGCAGGTGATGCTGCAGCGACTCCGCGATGCCGAGGACGAGATCAAGTTTGGCGAGTTCTCCGGCAAGGAGGGCGACATCATCTCGGGCATCATCCAGCAGGGCCGCAACCCCGACGACGTGATGGTCGACCTCGGCAAGGTCGAGGCGCTGCTGCCCGTCAGCGAGCGGGTGCCGGGGGAGAAGTACGTCCACGGCGAGCGCATCAAGTGCCTGGTGACCTCGGTCCGCAAGGGCATGCGCGGTCCCCAGATCACTCTGTCGCGCTCGCACCCGACGCTGGTGAAGAAGCTCTTCGCCCTCGAGGTGCCCGAGATCGCCGATGGGACCGTCGAGATCGCCGGCATCGCCCGCGAGGCCGGCCACCGCACCAAGATCGCGGTCCACTCGACCATCCCGGGCGTCAACGCCAAGGGCGCCTGCATCGGCCCGATGGGCCAGCGCGTGCGCAACGTGATGAGCGAGCTCCACGGCGAGAAGATCGACATCGTCGACTGGGCCGAGGACCCCGCCGAGCTGGTCGCCCACGCCCTGTCGCCGGCGCGCGTGACGTCGGTCGAGGTCGTCGACCTCGCTGCGCGGTCCTGCCGCGTCGTAGTGCCCGACTTCCAGCTCTCGCTGGCCATCGGCAAGGAGGGCCAGAACGCCCGCCTCGCCGCCCGCCTCACCGGCTGGCGGATCGACATCAGGTCGGATGAAGCGACCAGCGACGAGTGAGAGACGAGCTCGACGCGTGGGGTCGACCAGGTTGAGCAAGCGACGCGACTGAGGAACGAAGTCGCGCGAGCGCGTCGTAACCAAAGCGCCGGCTCCGTCCGACGACTGATCACTCGCCCTCGAGCACCCAGGGGTCGGCCGCGTCGCGGTCGGCCCCGGTCTCGAAGAGCACCGGCTCGCCCAGGAACCGCTGGATCGCGTGCCAGTACGCGTTGAGCCCGGCGATGGTCTGGTGGTCGGCGTCGGGGAAGTCGATGACCCGGGCTCCCGGCGGCAGCGCCGCGACCAGGCGGTCGGTGGCAGCCGGACGCACGATCGTGTCCCGCCCGGCGCGCAGCACGAGGACCGGAGCCGGGATCGATCCGACGTGCCGGTCGGAGCGGAACCGGTCGGGCAGCAGCCAGTCGAACGGCAGCCCGCGGAAGAGCGGGCGCACCACCCCCGCCAGGCTGTCGAAGGGCGTCACCAGCACGACCGCCTCCACCCGGTCCCGGACCCGCGGGTCGGAGGTCACCTGGGACGCCACGCCGCTGCCGAGGCTGCGCCCGATCACGGCGACCGAGGTGTGCCGGGAGGCCACGTCGAGGAAGAGGGCGACCCCGTCCTCGACCAGGTCGCGCTCGGTCGGCTCCCCGTCGGAGGAGCCGTAGCCCCGGTACGCGACGAGGTACGACGCGCGCCCGCCCAGCGACGTACGGAAACGCAGGCGCCAGCCGCTGAGGTCCTCCGCATTGCCGCCGAAGTAGATGACCGCGCGCTCGGACCGCGGCCGGGTGACCCAGCCGCGGAGCACGACCCCCTCGCGGTCGAGCTCGTAGTTCGTGGGCGGGACGTCGATGTGCGTGTCGTGCGCCCGGAAGACGAGGCGTCGGGCGAGGGGCGCCAGCGCGTTCACGAACCCAGCATGGCGCACGCCCGGTTCGTAAACCGCTGGCCTCATTCGGTAGAGTGGAGATCAGTGGCCACCACGTCTGACACCCCTGCGCCCGGACCTGTCCGGACCTGTGTGGGTTGCCGGGCGAAGGCCGCTGCGAGCGAGCTGCTCCGCGTGGTTGCGGGGGCGGACGCCGAGGGCCGACCAGCCCTGGTGCCCGATCCGGACCGCCGAGCACCCGGTCGTGGGGCGCACCTGCACCCCACGCAGGAGTGTTGGCAGCTCGCTGTGCGACGCCGAGCGTTTCCCCGGGCCCTCCGCTCGGGGGAGAATCTCAGCGGCGCGCCGGTCGAGGACCACCTCACCGCGCACCAGTCCGAATCACAGCAGCACCGACCAGAAACTGGAGCACGCAGCTCATGAGCACTCGATGAGTAACTCGTAATGAGTGTGCACACCCACTAGCTGTTCCGTTTCCCCTGTCCTTCTGGGGTCACGGACCAGAAGGAGTAGAAACCAACCGTGGCAAAGACCCGAGTCCACGAACTCGCCAAGGAGTTCGGAGTCGAGAGCAAGTTCGTTCTCGAGAAGCTCAAGGAGATGGGGGAGTTCGTCAAGTCGGCGTCGTCGACTGTCGAGCCGCCCGTCGAGATGCGCTTCAAGAAGCAGTACGGCGACGAGCTGAAGGCCGCTGCGGCCGCCGCTCCCGCCGCCGACACCGCGACCGAGGCGCCGGCCGACAAGCCGGCTGCCAAGAAGGCCGCCCCCAAGCCCGGCCCGAAGCCGGCCCCCGTGGCCGAGGCCCCTGCCGAGGCGCCCGCCGAGGCGCCCGCGGAGGCTCCGGCCGCCGCGGTCGTCGAGGAGGCCGCCCCGGCCGCCAAGCCCGGCCCGAAGCCCGGCCCGAAGGCCCCTGTCGCCGAGCCCGAGGCTCCGGCGGCCGAGCCCGAGGCGCCCGCGGCTCCCGCGGCCAAGTCCGCGACGCCCGCGCCGCGGCCGGTCGGTCGTCCCGGCGCCCCGCGCCCGGGCAACAACCCGTTCGCACCCAGCCAGGGCATGGGCTCGCGCCCGGCCCCGCGCACGCCCGGCGACGACACCCGTCCGCCGCGCCCGCCGGCCGGTGGCGACGCCCGTCCGGGCATGCCGCGCCCCAACCCGGCGATGATGCCGAAGTCGCCTGCCGCCTTCGGCAACGGCCCCGGCGGGCGCCCGGCCCGTGGTGGCCCCGGCGGTGCTCCCGGTCGTCCGGGCGCCCCCGCCCGCGGCGGTGCTCCGGGTCGTCCCGGTGCCGGCGCCGGTGCTCCCGGTGGCGGTGCCCCGGGTCGTCCCGGTGGCTTCGGTCCGTCCGGTGGCGGTCGCCCCGGTGGCGGTCGTCCCGGCCAGCGTGGCCAGACCCAGGGTGCCTTCGGTCGCCCGGGTGGCCCGTCGCGCCGCGGTCGCAAGTCGAAGCGTGCCCGTCGCCAGGAGTTCGAGGCCATGGAGGCCCCGACGATCGGTGGCGTGCGAGTCCGCAAGGGCAACGGCGAGACCGTCCGCCTCCCGCGTGGTGCCTCGCTGACCGACTTCGCCGAGAAGATCAACGTCGATGCCGCTGCGCTCGTGCAGATGCTGTTCTCGCTCGGCGAGATGGTGACCTCCACGCAGTCGGTGGGTGACGAGACGTTCGAGCTGCTCGCCGAGGAGCTCAACTACGTCGTCCAGATCGTCTCCCCGGAGGACGAGGACCGCGAGCTGCTCGAGACGTTCGACCTCGAGTTCGGCGCCGACGAGGGCGACGAGGCCGACCTGGCCATCCGTCCGCCGGTCGTCACCGTCATGGGTCACGTCGACCACGGAAAGACCAAGCTCCTCGACGCGCTGCGTGACGCCAACGTGGTCGACAAGGAGGCCGGTGGCATCACCCAGCACATCGGCGCCTACCAGGTCCACACCGAGGTCGACGGCGACGACCGCCGCATCACCTTCATCGACACCCCGGGTCACGAGGCGTTCACCGCCATGCGTGCCCGTGGTGCCCAGGCCACGGACATCGCGATCCTGGTCGTCGCGGCCGACGACGGCGTCATGCCGCAGACGGTCGAGGCGCTCAACCACGCAAAGGCGGCCGGTGTGCCGATCGTCGTGGCGGTCAACAAGATCGACAAGCCGGAGGCCGACGCGACCAAGGTCCGTGGCCAGCTGACCGAATACGGCCTGATCCCCGAGGAGTACGGCGGCGACGCGATGTTCGTCGACGTCTCGGCCAAGGCCGGCCTCAACCTCGACAAGCTGCTCGAGGCCGTCGTGCTCACCGCCGACGCGTCGCTCGACCTGCGTGCCAACCCCGACCAGGACGCCCAGGGCCTCGTGGTCGAGGCGCACCTCGACCGTGGCCGTGGCCCCGTGGCGACCGTCCTGGTCCAGCGCGGCACGCTGCGGGTCGGCGACTCGATCGTGGCCGGTCCGGCCCACGGTCGTGTCCGCGCGATGCTCGACGAGCACGGCAACGAGATCGCCGAGGCAGACCCGTCGCGTCCCGCGATGGTGCTGGGCCTCTCGGCGGTGCCGGGTGCGGGTCAGAACTTCATCGTGGTCGAGGACGACCGCATGGCTCGCCAGATCGCCGAGAAGCGTGAGGCGCGTGAGCGGGCGGCCATGCAGGCCAAGCGCCGCGTGCGTCGCAGCCTCGAGGACTTCATGGCCTCCATGGAGAAGGGCGAGAGCCAGGAGCTCAACCTCATCCTCAAGGGCGACGTGTCCGGTTCGGTCGAGGCCCTCGAGGACGCCCTGTCGCAGATCGACGTCGGCGACGAGGTCTCGCTGCGCGTCATCGACCGCGGTGTCGGTGCGATCACCGAGACCAACGTCGACCTGGCCGCCGCCTCCGACGCCATCATCATCGGCTTCAACGTCCGCCCGCAGGGCAAGGCGAGCCAGATGGCCGACAAGGAAGGTGTCGAGATCCGCTACTACTCGGTCATCTACCAGGCGATCGAGGAGATCGAGGCAGCGCTCAAGGGCATGCTCAAGCCGATCTACGAGGAGTCGACCCTCGGCCAGGCGGAGATCCGCGAGATCTTCCGCTCGTCCAGGGCCGGCAACATCGCGGGCTGCATGGTCACCAGCGGCCTGATCCGCCGCAACGCCAAGGTGCGGGTCCTGCGCGACGGAGCGGTGGTGGCCGACAACCTCGACCTCGCCTCCCTCCGCCGCGAGAAGGACGACGCCGCCGAGGTCCGCGAGGGCTTCGAGTGCGGTCTGGTGCTCAAGAACTTCCAGGACATCAAGATCGGCGATGTCGTGGAGGCCTTCGAGATGCGCGAGATCCCCCGCGGCTGACGCACGACGCACCACCACCAACTAGTTGGTCGAGTAGCCCGAGCGAGGAACGAGCGAGGGCGTATCGAGACCCACCCGGTCTCGATACGACGCCTCGTTCCTCGGCGGCTACTCGACCAACTGTTGTCTTCTGAGAGAGTGAGCAGCATGAGCAACCCCCGCGTCCGCAAGATCGCCGACCGCATCCAGGTGGTCGTCGCCGAGATGCTCGAGCGACGGATCAAGGACCCGCGGCTGGGCTTCGTCACGATCACCGACGTCCGTGTCACCGGTGACTCGCAGCAGGCGTCGATCTTCTACACCGTGCTCGGTGCCGAGGACGAGCTGGCCAGCACGGCTGCCGCGCTGGAGTCGGCCAAGGGCGTGATCCGTTCCGAGGTCGCCAAGCAGCTCGGCATGCGCATCGTGCCGTCGCTGACCTTCATCCCCGACGCCCTCCCCGAGAGCGCCCGCGCGCTCGACGAGGTGCTCGCCCGCGCCAAGGAGCAGGACGAGGCCGTCGCCGCCCAGCGCGGGTCGTCGTACGCAGGCGAGGCGGACCCGTACAAGAAGCCCCGCGTGATCGAGGACGAGCTCGACGACGAGGACCTCGACGAGGACGACCGCCTCTGATGGTCGACCCCGGTCTGGTCGTCGTCGACAAGGCCCCGGGCATGACCTCGCACGACGTGGTGGCCCGGGTTCGCCGGCTCGCCGGCACCCGCAAGGTCGGCCACGCCGGCACGCTCGACCCGATGGCCACCGGCGTGCTCGTGCTCGGCGTCGACCGCGCCACCCGGCTGCTCGGCCACCTGATGCTCACCGAGAAGGCGTACGACGCCACGGTGCGGCTCGGCGTGTCCACGACCACCGACGACGCCGAGGGCGAGGTCGTCTCGACCGCTCCGGTCGGAGGCGTGACCGAGGACGACGTACGCCGTGAGCTGGCGAGGTTCGTCGGCGACATCGAGCAGGTCCCGACCGCCGTCTCCGCGATCAAGGTCGACGGCCAGCGCGCCTACGCGCGGGTCCGGGCGGGGGAGCAGGTCGAGCTGAAGGCCCGGCCGGTGACGATCCACGCGCTCGAGGTCCACGAGGTCGACCTCCCCGACGTCCGCATCTCGGTGCGCTGCTCGTCCGGCACCTACATCCGCGCGATCGCGCGCGACCTCGGTGCGGCGCTCGGGGTGGGCGGCCACCTCACGGCACTGCGTCGTACGGCTGTCGGGTCCTTCGACCTCGCCGTCGCGCGCACGCTCGAGCAGCTGGCCGACGACTTCGCCGTGCTGCCGATCGCCGACGCCGCGCGGGCGACGTTCGTCTCGGTCGACCTCGATGAGGAGCAGGCCGCGCACGTGCGGTTCGGTCGGTCGCTCGACCTGGCCCTCCCCGGCGAGGGACCGCACGCGGTCTTCGCGCCCGGCGGTGAGTTCCTCGCGCTCTACGAGCAGCGCGGCGAGCAGGCCCGACCGGTGGCCGTGTTCGTCTGAGTCCGCCAGTAGGCTGCCCCGGTGCAGATCTGGCGTGACGTCGACGACGTGCCGGCCGACCTCGGCCGCACGGTCGTCAGCATCGGCAACTTCGACGGCGTGCACCTCGGTCACGCCCACGTGCTGCGCGAGGCCCGTGCCACCGCCGACCGGCTGGGCATCGAGACCGTCGTCGCGGTGACCTTCGACCCTCACCCGATGGCGGTGCTGCGGCCCGAGCACGCGCCGCCGACCTTGACCTCCATCGAGACGCGCGCCCGGCTCCTCGAGGGCGCCGGCGTCGACGCGATCCTCGTCGTCGGCTTCAACCGCGAGATCGCCGGCTGGTCGCCCGAGGAGTTCATCGACCGCGTGCTCGTGGACACGCTGCACGCGGGTGCGGTGGTGGTCGGCGCCAACTTCCGCTTCGGTGCCAAGGCAGCCGGCGAGGTCGCCACGCTGGTCGAGGCCGGCGCGACCCGAGGCTTCGAGACTGTCGGCGTCCCGCTCGACGGCGGGCCGCAGGTCTGGAGCTCGACCTACGTCCGCCAGTGCCTGGCCACCGGCGACGTTGCCGGTGCCGCCGAGGCGCTGGGACGTCCGTTCACCGTCCGCGGCACGGTTGTCGAGGGCGACAAGCGCGGTCGCGAGCTCGGCTTCCCGACCGCCAACGTGCCGGTCCCACCGGTCGACGCGGCTCCCGCGGACGGCGTCTACGCCGGCTGGCTGACCCGACTCGACGACGGCCAGCGCTACCCCGCGGCGATCTCCGTCGGCACCAACCCGACCTTCGACGGCGAGCGCGACCGGCGCGTCGAGTCCTACGTCCTCGACCGCGACGACCTCGAGCTCTACGGCGTCGAGGTCGAGGTCGCCTTCGTCGAGCGGCTGCGCGGGATGGTGAAGTTCGAGGGCATCGAGGCGCTCATCGAGACCATGCGCGACGACGTACGACGTGCGCGCGAGGTCCTGGGTGCCTGAGCAGGTCCCTGACTCCCGGGCCGGCTGCGAGGAGTGGTTCCTCGCGCACGGCCTGCCCTACTTCGTCGACCCGATCCGCGACCAGGTCCGCCGCCGGCTCTCGCGCAGCAGGCTGGCGGTCGTGGCCTCGGTGGGTCTCGTCCTCGCGCTGGCGGCGGGCATCGGACTGGGCTGGCCGACCGGTGACGGCACGGCAGGTGTCTCGCTCGGCGTGACGGTGCTGGTGCTCGTGGCGGCCGTCTACGCCGGTCGTGCACTGCAGGTGCGGCTGATCGCGCGATGGGCGCTGCGCCAGACCCTTGCCAGCCTCGAGCTGCTCTTCCCGCTGGCCACGCGGGCGCTGCCGATGCTGCTGCTCTTCGTGACGTTCCTCTTCATCAACACCGAGGTCTGGATGGTCGCCTCGGCGCTGGACGGCGGCATCCTGTGGGGCGCGGTGATGCTGTTCGGCGCCGTCGCGGTGGGCTTCCTGGTGGTGCGGCTGGTCGAGGAGGTCGACCGGCTCGACGACCAGATCGGCCGTGAAGAGGTCGGCGACGACGCCGACGTCGTCGGGCTCGAACGCACCAACCTGGTGCTGGTGCTGCTGATCAGCCAGGCCTTCCAGGTGCTCCTGCTGTCACTGGCCGTGTTCGCGTTCTTCATCGTCTTCGGCGCCGTCGCCATGAAGCCGAGCGTCCTGGAGGCGTGGATCGGGACCGAGCTGACCTCGGCATGGGGCTTCAAGGCGGTCAGCAAGGAGCTGGTGCAGGTCTCGACGTTCCTGGCGGCCTTCAGCGGTCTCTACTTCGCGGTCTACGCCGTGACCGACGAGACCTACCGCCGCGAGTTCTTCACCGAGGTGCTCGGTGAGCTGGAGCAGGCGCTGCGGGTGCGGGTCGGCTACCTGCGGCGCTCCTGAGCCACCACTCGTACGACACCCGCCCGGGACGACGTCGGGCGGTGGTCCACCTCCAAATCCGGCGTACGAAATGTGGGTGGACCACCGCCCACCAGGCAGTGCGGGGACCGGGTTTCGACACGCGCGGTCGCGACTTCCTTCGTCAGTCGCGCGCGCTGCTCAACCACCATCGAGGCGATCCGCTGACGCGTCTCACCTCAGGCGTCGAGGTCCTGCTCGACCAGGGCGGCGATCGTGTCGACCGCGTCCTGGTCGTCCCCGGCGACCTCGACGGTGTCGCCGTTGCCGGCGCCCAGGGTCATGATCATCAGCGACGAGCTCGCGTCGACACCGTTGATGGTGACGTCGGAGCCGAGCTCGGCGGCCTTCTCCGCGATGATCGCGGCGGGACGGGCGTGGAGGCCGACGGCGGAGCCGACGACGACGGACTTGCTGGGCATGGTTCTCCTAGATCGCTTGCAGGGGTTGACTGGGTCAGACAGTAGCGAGGTCGTTGTCGGTGCGGCCGACGCTCTTCAGGGCGATCACCAGCGCGGCGCTGACGAGGACACCTGCGACGAGGGCCACGAGGAACCACAGCTTGTTGTCGACCGCGAACAGCACGAAGATGCCGCCGTGTGGGGCACGGAGCCCGACGTCGAGCCCCATCGAGAGGGCACCGGTGACCGCGCTGCCGGCCATGATCGAGGGGATCACGCGCAGCGGGTCGGCCGCCGCGAACGGGATGGCGCCCTCGGTGATGAACGACGCGCCCATCAGCCAGGCGGCCTTGCCGTTCTCGCGCTCGGGGACGGTGAACAGGCCCGGGCGGACGACCGTGGCGAGCGCCAAGGCGAGCGGCGGCACCATGCCGGCGAGCATGACGGCGGCCATGACCTTGAGCTCCGGGGCGTCCGTCGCGGTGGCGGCGGCGCCGAGACCGGCGGTCGCGAAGGCGTACGCCGTCTTGTTGAGCGGCCCGCCCATGTCGAAGGCCATCATCAGGCCGAGGATGATGCCCAGGATGATCGCCGACCCGCCCTGGAGGCTGTTGAGGCCGTCGGCGAGGCTGGACATCAGCTTGCCGAGCGGCTTGCCGAGGATCACCAGCATCACGAAGCCGGAGATCAGGGTCGCGAGGAGCGGGATCACCAGGACCGGCATCAGGCCGCGGAGCGCGGCCGGCACCTTCCAGGACGCGATCCAGTGGGCCGCGATGCCGGCGAGGACGCCACCGACGATGCCGCCGAGGAAGCCGGAGTTGATGGTGCCGGCGATCGCGCCCATGACGAAGCCCGGGGCGATGCCGGGGCGGTCGGCGATGGCGTAGGCGATGTAGCCGGCCAGCGCGGGGACGAGGAACCCGAACGCCGCGGCGCCGAGGGTGAAGAACAGGGCGCCGAGGTAGGCGAAGAACGAGCTGCCGGCCAAGGCGTGGTCGAGGCCGAACTCGTTGACGTCGGGCAGGTTGAACAGCGTGTTGTCCACCGCGATCGACTGACCGTCGTTGACGATCTCGTAGCCGCCGAAGAGGAAGCCGAGCGCGATCAGCAGACCGCCGGCCGCGACGAACGGGATCATGTAGGAGACGCCGGTCATCAGCACGCGGCGGATCCGGCCGCCCCACGACTCGTCGGCGGCGTGCCCGGCACCGGCGGCGCTGGCCTCACCCTCGACCTTGGGCGCGTTGGCCGGGTCGGCGGCGTAGCGCAGCGCCTCGGCGATCATCGCGTCGCCGTCGTCGATGGGCCGCTTCACACCGGAGCTGACCATCGGCTTGCCGGCGAACCGGGCGCGGTCGCGCACCCCCACGTCGACTGCGAAGATCACCGCACCTGCGGCGGCGATCGTGTCGGGCGCGAGCGGGGTCGAGCCGGCGGAACCTTGCGTCTCCACCTGCAGCTGTACGCCGGCGCGCTCCGCAGCGGCCTCGAGTGCCTCGGCGGCCATGTAGGTGTGCGCGATGCCGGTCGGGCAGGCGGTGACCGCGACGAGCGACGGCTTGCCGCCCGCGGCAGCGGGGGCGGCGGCAGCGGCGGCGGGAGCAGCAGCGGCAGCAGCCGGTGCGGCCGCAGCGGCAGCCGGCCTGGCGGCGGGCTCGCCGAGCTCGTGGGTGACCAGGTCGACGACCGCCTCGGGCGACTCGGCCGCGCGCAGCGCGTCGGTGAAGGCCGGCTTCACCAGCGCCCGGGCCAGCTTGGTGAGGATCGTCAGGTGGTCGGCGTCGCCGCCGGCGGGGGCGGCGATCAGGAACGCCAGGTCGGCCGGGCCGTCCTTGGCGCCGAAGTCGACCGGCGGGTCGAGCCGGGCGAAGGCCAGGGTCGGCTCCTCCACGCCGGCGGTGCGGCAGTGGGGGATCGCGATGCCGCCGGGCAGGCCGGTGGCCGAGGTCGACTCGCGGGCGAACGCGTCCTCGATGAGCTGGTCCTTGCTGCTCGCGCGGCCGGCGTCGTCGACGACGGCGGCGAGGGCGCGGATCACGTCCTGCTTGTCGGCACCCCAGTCGGCGCCGAGCCGCACGAGGTCGGTGGTGATCAGGTCGGTCATGCGGTGCCTCCCAGAGGAGTGACGCCGACGAGCTCCGTGCGGAGCTGCGAGGGCTGGGGGATGGTCGTGCCGGGAAGACCTGCGGCGGCGCTGCCGTAGGCGACTGCGAGGGCCAGGCGTTCGGGGGCGGGCAGCCCCCGGATGTCGCCGAGCAAGTAGCCGAAGAGGCTGGAGTCACCGGCCCCGACCGTGCTCACCACGGTGGTCGGGGGCGGGGTGGCGTGCCAGGCGCCCTCCGCGGTGACGAGGACCGCGCCGTTGCCACCGAGGGTGGCCAGGACGGCGCCGACCCCGCGGTCGATCAGCTGGCGCGCCGCTGCTGCGGTGGCTGCTGGATCGGACTCGAGCTCGTCGGCATCGCCCCCGGTGAAGGAGGCCAGCTCCTCGCCGTTGGGCTTCATCAGGTCGGGTGCGGCGTCAGGGAGGGCCTCGACCAGCGCCTGGAGCGGCGCCTCGCTGGTGTCGACCGCGACATGTCCGCCCACCTCGCGCAGTCGTCGTACGAGGTCGGCGTAGAACCCTGCTGGGGCACCCACAGGAAGTGAGCCTGCCAGCACCGTCCAGTCCGCGCTAGAGGCGCGGACGAGCACGGCCTGGGCCATGAGCTCGAGGTGCAGCGGGAGCACCTCGGCGCCCGGGGAGTTGAGCTTCGTCGTGGTGCCGTCGGGCTCGGTGATGGTCAGGTTGACCCGCACGTCGCCGGCCGGCTGGACCGGACGGCAGTCGATGCCGGCACCGAGCAGCTCGAGGACGAACGGGTCCTCCTTCTCGGCGGGTACGACGGCGATGCTGGGGATGCCGGCGCTGACGGCGGCGCGGGAGATGTTCACGCCCTTGCCGCCGGCCTGCGAGGTCACCGAGGCGACCCGGTGGACCTGGCCGCGCACCAGCTCGGCGTCGAGCGCGACCGTGCGGTCGACACTCGGGTTGGGGGTCAGGGTCAGGATCATGCGATCACCACCTCGATTCCGGCGTTCTCGAGCGCTCGGCGGTCTGCGGACTCGATGCCGCTGTCGGTGACGAGGACGTCGAGGCTGTCCAGCGTCGCGAACCTGACAGCGGTCTCCACCCCGAGCTTGGTGGAGTCCGCGAGCACCACGGTGCGGCGGGCGCAGGCGATGACCGCGCGCTTGGTCGCGGCCTCGTCGGCGTCGGGCGTGGTGAGGCCGTGGCCGACGGTGATGCCGTTGGTCGCGACGAAGGCGACGTCGGCCCGCAGCTCGGCCAGCGCCGCCACGGTGTCGGCACCGACGGCGGCGTGCGTGGCCGGCCGCACCCGGCCGGGGAGCAGGTGGAGCTCGATCTGGGGGAGGCCGGCCAGGCGCGTCGCAACGGGCACGGCGTGGGTGATCACCGTCAGCCGGTGGTCGCGGGGGAGCGCGGCGGCCAGGCGCGCGGTCGTGGTGCCCGCGTCGATGACGATCACGGAGTCGGGCGGGGGGAGGAAGGCCACCGCAGCCGCGGCGATCGCCTCCTTGGCCTGCGTGTTGGACTGGTCGCGCTCGCCGATCCCTGATTCGATGACCGTGAGCGAGCCGGCCGGGACCGCGCCGCCGTGAACCCGTCGGACCAGACCCATCCGGTCCAGCGTGGACAGGTCGCGACGAACGGTCTCGGTGGTGACCTCGAACTCCCCGGCGAGCTGCACCACCGACAGCCGACCACGACGGCTGATCAGCTGTGCCATCGCCTGCTGGCGCTCTTCGGCGTACATGCGGGGCCCTTTCGGCGCGATCTGTGTATGTGTTGTTTTAGTCCCGAACGTGTTGCTTGTCAACCAAGGCGTGTTCTACGGTGTGTCCATGACCACACCCGACACCCTGAGCGGGACCCCGGTCGTTCCGGGGGTCGCCGCCGGCCCCGTCCTCCACGTGCGCGGCGAGGTCTCGCCCGAGGCCATCGCGCGCTACGGAGAGGGCGACTTCGCCGATGCCGTCGCTGCCCTGGCGGCGTACGACGAGGCGGCCGCCGCGGTCGCCGACACGTTCTCCGAGAAGGCTGCCTCCGCCCAGGGCGCGGCCGCGGAGGTCCTCACCGCGAGCGCGGGCCTGGCCCGCGACAAGGGGCTGCGATCCGGCGTCGCCAAGAATCTCCAGGCCGGTCAGGGACCGGTCGCGGCGGTGCAGGGTGCGGTCGAGCAGTTCGTCACGATCTTCACCAACATGGGCGGCCTGATGGCCGAGCGGGTGACCGACCTGCGCGACATCGAGCGCCGCGTCGTCGCCCACCTGGTCGGCGAGCCGCCGCCGGGCGTGCCAACGCCGAGCGTGCCCTCGATCCTGGTGGCCGAGGACCTCGCACCCAGCGACACCTCGGGCCTCGACCCCAGCTTGGTGACCGCGCTGGTCACCGAGCGCGGCGGCGCGACCAGCCACACCGCGATCATCGCCCGCCAGCTGGGCATCCCGTGCGTGGTCGGCGCGGCCGGCGTCACGGCGCTCGCCGAGGGCACCTTCGTGGTGGTCGACGGCGAGGCTGGCACGATCGAGCAGGGCGCCGACCCCGACGAGGCAGCCACGCGCGTGGAGGAGAGCCGCCGGCTGCGCGAGGAGCTCGCCACCTGGACCGGGCCCGCCGCGACCGCGGACGGGATGCCGCTCAAGCTGCTCGCCAACGTCGCCGACGGCGCCTCCGCGGCCTCCGCGGGCACCGAGCCGGTGCAGGGCGTGGGCCTGTTCCGCACCGAGCTGTGCTTCCTCAACCGCAAGGACGAGCCGAGCGTGGAGGAGCAGGCCGACATCTACGCCGACGTCCTCTCGCCCTACAGCGACGGTCGCTACGTCGTCGTACGCACCCTCGACGCCGGCTCCGACAAGCCGATCGCGTTCGCGACCCACGAGGGCGAGGAGAACCCCGCCCTCGGCGTCCGCGGCCTGCGGCTGAGCTTCGACAACCCCGGCCTGATGGACCGCCAGCTCGACGGCATCGCGGCCGCGGCCGAGCGCACCGGCACCGAGACCTGGGTGATGGCGCCGATGGTCGCGACCGTCGCGGAGGCCGCCGACTTCTCGGAGAAGGTCCGCGCCCGCGGGCTCAAGGCCGGCGTGATGGTGGAGATCCCGAGCGCGGCGCTGCTCGCGCACCGGATGCTCGAGGTGACCGACTTCCTCTCCATCGGCACCAACGACCTCACCCAGTACGCCATGGCGGCCGACCGCATGGCCACCGACCTGGCGCACCTCACCGACCCGTGGCAGCCCGCCGTGCTCCAGCTGATCGCGATCACCGCCCACGCTGGCAAGGAGGCCGCCAAGCCCGTCGGCGTCTGCGGCGAGGCAGCGGCCGACCCGTTGCTCGCCACGGCGCTCATCGGCATGGGCATCACGTCGCTGTCGATGGCCGCCCGTGCCGTACGCCCCGTGGGCGCGCAGCTGGGCCGCGTCACCTTCGAGACCTGCGAGGCCGCCGGCGAGGCCGCCCTCGGCGCGCCCGACCCGATGGCGGCCCGCGCCGCGGTGCGCGCCGTCCTGGGTCACTGACACCACTGAGACCCCATCCACCTCACGACGGAGGAACCATGACATCTGCGTACGACCGCTACCGCGCCGCCGATTCCGACGTGCCCGACGAGGCCTGGGCCTGGCTCCTGCACGGCGCCGGCGAGGACAACATGGGCAAGGACAGCGCTCCCGAGCTGGTCCCGGTCCCCGAGCCCGACGCCGACCACATGCTGGTGCGCATCGACAGCGTCGGGCTCTGCTTCTCCGACGTGAAGATCATGCGCCAGGGCGGCAGCCACCCGAAGCTCTACAACCGCGACCTCTCCACGGACCCCACCAGGCTGGGGCACGAGGTGAGCCTCACGGTCATCGAGGTCGGCGACAACCTCAAGGACCAGTACTCCGCCGGCCAGCGGCTTGCCGTGCAGCCCGACATCTACCAGGACGGCAAGAGCACGGCCTACGGCTACACCATCCCCGGCGGGCTGATCCAGTACCACGTGATGGGCGCCGAGATGCTCGAGACCGACGACGGCGCCTGCCTGCTGCCCCTGCCCGACTCGATGGGCTACGCCGAGGCCTCGACGCTGGAGCCGTGGGGCTGCGTGATGGCCGCCTACACGCAGCGGCGCCGCCTCGAGCCGAAGGCCGGTGGGACGATGTGGATCATCGGCCGGCCCGGTGACGAGCGCGACTACACCTTCTCGGCCGGGCTGGACGCTCCGGCCACGATCGTGCTGACCGACGTGCCCGCCTCGGTCGCCGCGCTGGTCGAGGGCACCTCGGCCACCACCGTCGTACGCAACGGGCTCGGCGACGGTGACTTCCAGACGCTCGTGGACGAGCTGACCGACGGCGCCGGCTTCGACGACATCGTCATGCTCGACCCACGGTCCGCCGCGACGGTGGGCGCTGTGGCGAAGCACATCGCCCGGCGGGGCACGCTCAACCTGGTGGGGGAGACCGAGCTGGACGGCCTGGTCGACACCGACGTGGGGCGCCTGCACTACGACTACACCGCCTACATCGGCGGGCGGGGCCCGGACATCGCCGCCTCCTACGGCGAGGCGCGCAACCGCTGCGACCTGCGCTCGGAGGGCACGACCGTCTTCGTCGGCGCCGGTGGACCTATGGGTCTGATGCACGTCCAGCGGGCCATCCAGCAGCCCGGCGGTCCCCGCAAGATCGTCGCCACGGAGGTGAGCGACGAGCGCCTCAAGGCCCTCGAGGACCGCCTGGCCCACCTGGCCGAGAGCAACGACTGCGAGCTGATCACCTTCAACTCCCAGACCTCGGAGCAGTCGCTGCGCGACTTCGTCATGGGGCTCACCGACGGCAAGGGCGCGGACGACGTCGTGGTCAGCGTCCCGATCGCCGGGGTGATGGCCGAGGCCGACACCCTGATGAACGCCGACGGCATGCTCGTCTTCTTCGCCGGCGTCCCCAACGGCACCATGGCGCCGATGAACCTGAGCGCGGTCTACCTCGACAACGCGCAGTACACCGGCACCTCCGGACTGACCATCCACGACCAGCAGCAGGTCGTCGACCTGGCCAAGCAGGGCGCGCTCTCACCGGGCTCGATCGTGGGTGCCGTCGGTGGCATGCGGGCGGCCAAGGACGGTCTCCAGGCCCTGGTCGACGGGAGCTACTCCGGCAAGGTCCTGATCTTCCCCCAGATCCACGACCTCCCGCTCATGGGGCTCCACGAGCTCAAGGAGAAGCTGCCCGAGGTCGCCGCGAAGCTGGGGCCCGGCGACACCTGGAACAGCGAGGCGGAGAAGGCGTTCTTCGACAGCCAGCTGGGTGCCTGAGACCCCTTGTTTCGGGTAAAGCCACACAGTCGGGCATGAAATCGTGCCCGAATGCTTGGCAACATGCCCGTTCGTGAGGTTTAATCACGACAACATGTGATGGGGGTCACCCCTAGCTCAACTGGAGGACATCAAGCATGGCGACCACAACTTCGACATCGGCGTCCAGGTCCGGCGCCCGGGTCAGCGTGCAGAAGTTCGGCACGTTCCTCTCCAACATGGTCATGCCCAACATCGGCGCGTTCATCGCCTGGGGCCTGATCACCGCCCTCTTCATCGAGGTCGGCTGGCTCAACCTCGGCGGCAAGGGCAGCCTCGCGCCCGACAGCTGGGTGGCCCACATCGGCGGCTGGGGTGACTACGCGGGCGGCGGCATCGTCGGCCCGATGATCACCTACCTGCTGCCGCTGCTGATCGGCTACACCGGCGGCCGCATGGTGTACGACGACAACGTCCGCGGCGGCGTCGTCGGCGCCATCGCCACGATGGGCGTCATCGCCGGCACCGACGTGCCGATGTTCATGGGCGCCATGATCATGGGTCCGCTCGGCGGCTGGTCGATGAAGAAGATCGACGCCATCTGGGACGGCAAGATCAGGCCCGGCTTCGAGATGCTGGTCAACAACTTCTCCGCCGGCATCTGGGGCATGATCCTCGCGGTCTTCGCCTTCTTCACGATGAGCCCGATCCTCGACCAGATCATCAAGGCCGGCAGCAAGGGCATCGAGTTCCTCACCGACCACGGCCTGCTGCCGTTCACCTCGTTCATCATCGAGCCGGCCAAGGTCCTGTTCCTCAACAACGCCATCAACCACGGCATCCTCACGCCCCTGGGCGCGGCCGACGTCGCGGACAAGGGCAAGTCCGTGCTGTTCCTGCTCGAGGCCAACCCGGCTGCCGGTGCCGGCCTCCTGCTCGCCTACATGTTCTTCGGCAAGGGTGTCGCGAAGTCGTCGGCTCCCGGCGCGCTGATCATCCACTTCCTGGGCGGCATCCACGAGATCTACTTCCCGTACGTGCTGATGAAGCCCAAGCTGATCGTCGCGATGATCGCCGGTGGCTTCACCCAGATCCTGATCAACGTCCTGTTCGACGTGGGCCTGCGTGCCCCCGCCGCGCCGGGCTCGGTGTTCGCCGTCTACATCCAGACCAACTCCTCGGTCTCGGACTACCTCGGCGTGACGCTGTCGATCCTGGGTGGCGCAGCGGCCAGCTTCGCCGTGGCCGCGATCCTGCTGAAGACCGACAAGGCCGAGGAGGCCGAGGACGAGCTGGTGCACGCCACCGCGTCGATGGAGTCGATGAAGGGCAAGCAGTCCATCGCCTCCTCCGTCCTCGCCGGCGGCGGCTCGGCGACGGCCACCCGCGAGATCCGCAACATCGTGTTCGCCTGCGACGCCGGCATGGGGTCCTCGGCGATGGGCGCCTCGGTGCTCCGCAAGAAGATCCAGGAGGCCGGGCACTCGGAGGTGACGGTGGTCAACAAGGCCATCGCCAACCTGCAGGACGACATCGACCTGGTGGTCACCCACCAGGACCTCACCGACCGGGCCCGTCAGAAGAGCCCGTCGGCGATCCACGTCTCGGTCGACAACTTCATGGCGAGCCCTCGCTATGACGAGATCGTGACGTTGGTCGACGAGAGCAACAACAAGGCCTAGTTCCCCCGCAAGGCCAGCACACCGGAAACACAGGGCCGGCTCTCCATCCCCGAGGAGAGCCGGCCCTGCCCGCACCACCCAGACGTGTGGTCAGATGGCCGCACGGGACACGCACGAGGACGCACAGGAAGAGGCTGAGATGAGCGAGGTACTGAGTCGGGACGCGATCGTGCTGGGCGGGCAGGCCCGCGACCGTGATGCGGCCATCACCGAGGCGGGGCAGCTGCTCGTCGCCTCCGGCGCGGTGGACCAGGCCTACGTCGACGCGATGCACGAGCGGGAGACCTCGGTCTCGACGTTCATGGGCAACGGGCTGGCGATCCCGCACGGCACCAACGAGGCCAAGGCGCTGATCCGCCAGACGGCCATCTCCTTCATCCGCTACGACGAGCCCATCGACTGGAAGGGCAGCCCGGCGAAGTACGTCGTCGGCATCGCCGGCGCCGGCGACGACCACCTGACCGTGCTCCAGGCGCTCGCCGGTGCGTTCACCGACGACGCCCAGATCGCCGCCCTCGACGCGGCGCAGACCCCCGACGACGTGCTGGCCGTGCTCGGCGACGTGAGCGTCTGAGCCGCAGCCCGCGACAGACGCAGAGGTGCCCCCGCCGATCCGGCGGGGGCACCTCTGTGTCGTGGGACCGCCGCTCAGCCGATCAGCGCGTCGATGTCGGCGAAGCCCGACGCGTCGCCGACCAGCACCTCGCTGTGGCGGCCGTCGATCGAGACCGGGACGTCGCCGGCCACGGTGATCCGTCGTACCTCTCGCGGCTCCTCGCCGAAGTCGGCGACGGCGTAGTGCTGCGTGGCGCGGTTGTCCCAGATCGCCACGTCGCCCTGCTGCCAGGTCCAGCGGATCGTGTTCTCCAGACGGGTGATGCGGTTCTGGAGCAGGTTGAACAGCGTGCTCGACTCGAGTGAGTTGAAGCCGACGAACTGCTTCACGAAGTGGCCCAGCAGCAGCGCGCGCTCACCGGTCTCGGGGTGGATGCGGACGACCGGGTGCGACGTCTCGTAGGTCGTGCGACGGAACTCCTTGCGACGGGCCACCGCGACCTCGTCGTCGAAGTCCTCCCGCTCGTCGCGGTCGGCGTAGTCGTAGGCGTTGGTGTGCACCGCCCAGAGGTTCTCGACCAGCGCCTTGAGCGCGTCGGGCAGGCGGTCATAGGCCTCGACGGTGTTGGCCCAGACGGTGTTGCCGCCGTGGGGCGGGATCGTCACACCGCGCAGCACGCTGAAGGCGGGCACGCGGTCGACGAAGGTCACGTCGGTGTGCCAGCTGTTGGCGGCCATGCCCTTGTTGGCGGTGAGCGTGTAGATGCGCTCGCTGCCGGTGTTCACCGTCGGGTGCGCCGTCGTCAGCGTGCCGAGGCGCTCGGCGAAGGCGATGTGGGCGTCGTCGTCGAGGTGGTCCTGGCCGCGGAAGAAGACGACCTTGTGCTTCAGGATCGCCGCGCGCACCTGCTGCACGGTGGTGTCGTCGAGGTCGCCGGCGAGTCGTACGCCGTCGATGCGGACGCCGATGCGGCCGCCGAGCTGCTGCACGTGGAGGTCGGTCGAGAGGTCCTGCTCGAGCTGGAGGGTCATGGCTGCTCCCTGGTCATCGGTCGTCGATCAAATGTCTAGTGAAACGCTAGACAATCGATGAGCTGGACCCAAGGGCGCCGTGCGGGGTTGGTCCTGCCGCCCGCGAGGCATGGCCTCGATGGCGACACGCGGTCGTTCGGCTCGCGCACTACTGTGGAGTGCGTAGTAGTGTGCGACGCATGGATCAGACCCAGCTCCTCAAGGGAGTGCTCGACCTCGCGGTCCTCGCGGTGGTGCGGGGCGAGGACGGCTACGGCTACGACATCGTGCGTCGCCTCCGCGACGGCGGCCTGGCGGAGGTGGGCGACGCCTCGGTCTACGGCACGCTCCGCCGGCTCTACGCCGCCGGGGCACTGACGTCGTACGTCGTGCCGTCGGAGAGCGGACCGCACCGCAAGTACTACGGGATCACGCCGATCGGTCGCGACCAGCTGAAGCGTCAGCGCGACGACTGGCACGCCTTCTCCACCACGCTCGACGGGCTCCTCGACGGACCCGCGTCCCGCACCACGTCACAGGGGGTCCACGCATGAACACCACCGAGCTGCCGCTGCGGCCCGATGTCGCCGCCTTCGTCGCCCGCGTCCGCGAGTGCCTCGCCGACCTCTCCGAGGAGGACCGGCTCGAGCTGACCGAGGGCCTCGAGGCAGACCTCACCGACCAGGTCGCCGAGCACGACGGGGGTGTGCTCGGCGACCCTGAGGCCTACGCCCGCGAGCTGCGGACGGCCGCCGGCTTCGAGCCGGTCGCGCGACGTCGGACCCGACTGCGTGCGGACGTCAGCCTCGCGGAGCGGGTGGAGGACCTGACTCGCAGGTGGGAGGAGCTGATCGCGCACCGCCGCGTCGCGCCGGTGTGGCACCTCCTCGTCGCCCTCCGCCCGGCGTGGTGGGTGGTGCGGGCCTGGGCGGCCGCGGTCGTCGTCGCCCGGCTCGTCCCGGGCTGGTACCCCTACGGACTCACCTGGCTGCCGGGGGTTCCCGTCGGTGTCGGGCTCGCACTCCTCGCTGCCTGCATCGTCGGCAGCGCCCTCGTGGGCATGGGCAGGCTCTGGCCGGGCGGCACCTCGAGCGTGCTGGCGCGCACGACGCTGCTGCTGCTCAACGTCGCGGCCGTCGTGGCGGTCCCTGTGATCAACGGCCAGCTCGACCGGCTGTCGTGGGACCGCTACAGCCAGGGCTACAACGAGGCGCAGTGGGGCGGCAACGAGCAGGGCCTCCTCAATCGCGGGCAGCAGGTCTGCAACATCGCGGCCTACGACGCGGAGGGCCAGCCGTTGGAGGGGGTGCAGCTCTTCGACCAGGCAGGTCGGCCCCTCGACGTGCGGTGCTACGACCAGCAGGCCACCAAGGTGCCGTGGGTGCTCGGCGACGTGACACGGTGGAACGTCTTCCCGCTCGGCGAGCGCGACCGGCCCGCGCGCAACGCGACCCGTCGCGCCGACCTGTCCGACGCGGCGTTCCCCACGCCGGACCGCGCGACGACGCCCGAGGTCACCAACCCGCTCGTGCCGGAGGAGGTCGAGCCGGTGAAGGAGCCGACGGGGAGGAAGGGCCGCGCGAAGGACGGTGCCGAGCGCGACGGGAAGGGCGACGAGAAGGGCGACGGGGTCAGCAGGCGGTGACCGCGACGGGTACGCCGTTGAGCGCGGCGTTGCCCGACACGTCGAGCAGCTCGGGGTCGGTGAGGTCGTTGATCGAGACGCCCGGCAGGTCGCGGCTGCGGCTCATCAGGACGCCGTCCTTGGCGTGGCCGTAGCCGTGGGGGAGCGAGACGACGCCGGGCATGAGGTCGTCGGAGGCGGCGACCTCGACCTCGACCGAGCCGATCCGAGAGGTCACCCGCACGCGGGCGCCGTCGACGATCTCGCGGGCGGCCAGGTCGCCGGGGTTCATCAGCAGCTGGTGGCGCGGCCGGCCGCGGGTGAGCCGCTCGGAGTTGTGCATCCACGAGTTGCAGTCCTGCTTGTGGCGTCGTCCGATGAGGAGCAGCTCGTCGTCGGCCGGCGCCGCCACGGCGGCGAGCCGGTCGACGTCCTGCACCACGAGGGCCGGGGCGAGGTCGACCCGCTTGCCCTTCGTCGGGAGTCGCGCAGGCAGCTGGCCGGCCCGGAGCGGGCCGAGGTCGATGCCCGCGGGACGGGCGCGCAGCTTGGAGATCGTGACCCCGCTGTCGCCGCGTCGCAGCAGCTGTCCGATCAGCAGCGTGGGGCTGGCGGTGAGCCGCGCCCGCTGCACGAGGCGCTTCTTCAGCGGCGCCTTGCGGCTGAGCCGGGCCGCGGTGCGCAGGGTGATCTCCTTGAAGATCTGCCAGTCGTGGCGCTGGTCGGCGTCCTTGTCGAACACGGCCGGGGTGAAGCGCGAGGTGTTGCGCACGGCCAGCAGGTGGAAGACCAGGTCGTAGTGGTCGCGCTCCAGCGCGGTCGTCGGCGGCAGGATCACGTCGGCGTGGCGGGTGGTCTCGTTGACGTAGATGTCGACCGCCGCCATGAAGTCGAGCCCGCGCAGGGCTCCGTCGAGGCGGGCGCCGTCGGGCGTGGAGAGCACCGGGTTGCCGGCCACGGTCAGCATCGCGCGGACTTGGCCCTCGCCCGGCGTCTCGATCTCCTCGCGCAGCGCGGAGACCGGCAGCTCGCCCGCGGTCTCGGGCAGCCCTCGCACCCGCGAGCGCCAGGCGTCGAAGTGCCCGCGACCGATCAGGCCGGTGCCGACGGCGTCGATCGCCGGCGTGGTGAACATGGCACCGCCGACGCGGTCGAGGTTGCCGCTCAGGATGTTCAGGCAGTTCACCGCCCACTGGCACACCGTGCCCCACGGGCCGGCCGAGACGCCGATCCGGCTGTAGACCACGCCGGCGTCGGCCGCGACGAGCTCGCCGGCGAGCCGGCGGATCTCGGCGGCGGGAAGGCCGCTCATCGCCTCGGCACGCTCGGGGGTGAACTCGGCGACCAGCTCGACGACCGTCCCCACCCCATCGACGTACGACGCCACGGCGGGCGTGGTCTCCGCGGTCAGGACGTGCAGCATCGCCAGGAGCACCCACGCGTCGGTGCCCGGCCGCACGAAGTGGTGCTCGTCGGCGACCTTCGCGGTCTCGGTGCGGCGCGGGTCGAGGACGATCATGCGGCCGCCGCGCGCCTTGAGGTCGCGCACCCGGTTCGGGAAGTCCGGCACCGTCATCAGGGAGCCGTTGGAGGCCATCGGGTTGGCGCCGATGACCAGGAACCACGAGGTGCGGTCGATGTCGGGGATCGGCAGGAACAGCTGGTGGCCGAACATCAGGTGCGCCACGAGCTGGTGGGGGAGCTGGTCGACCGAGGTGGCGGAGTAGCGGTTCTTCGTGCGGAACGACTTGAACATCGCGGTGCCGTGGGTCATCGAGCCGAGGCTGTGCGCGTTGGGGTTGCCGAGGTAGACGCCCAGCGCGTCGTCGCCGTGCTCCTCGATGACGCGGGCGAGGTTGTCGGCGACGAGGTCGAAGGCCTCGTCCCAGCCGATCTCCTGCCACGCGGCGTCCGGACCCTCGCCGACCCGCTTGACGGGTCGTCGCAGCCGGTCGGGGTCGGCGTACACGTCGGCGATGGCCACGCCCTTGGGGCAGATGTGGCCGCGCGACAGCGGGTCGGCGGGGTTGCCCCGCACGCCGACGACGTCGCGGCCCTCGATGGTGAGCTCGAGGCCGCAGATGGCCTCGCAGAGGTTGCACACGCCGATGCGCTTCTCGCTCACTGCTGCCTCGCCAGGTCTGCCACGGACCGATCAAACCACGTCGGGCCGACGCGCGCCGGGCACCCGCACGGGGGTTCCGCGCGGCGGGGGAGTCGGGCACACTCTGGCCCGCCCGTCACCGTCGGGCATCCCCGACAGTCGTCGACAGAATGGAGCACGTCATGGGTTTCGGAGGGCCGATCGGCCTCATCGTGGTGGGTCTTGTCCTGTCGTTCGCGTTCACCGAGCAGCAGGTCGGTCCGCTCCGGGTGAACGCCCTGGGCTGGATCCTCGTCCTGGCCGGCGCGCTCTGGCTGGTGCTCACGCTCATCCAGCAGAACACCCGGCGCCGCCACACCACCACCGCGACCACGACCGACGCCGCGGGTCGCCAGGCGACCACGCAGCGCACCACCGAGTCGGACCCGCCGCCGCCGGCTGTCTGAGCCGCGGGTCTCTCGTCGCGCGGCGTGGATTGGGCCACCGCCCAGCGCGCCGATATGCTTTCCCGGTTGTCCGGACGGACGACACGCCGTGAACACGGCCGCGGAACCAGAGTGCCCCGGTGAACAGGCCCGGGCGCGCCGCGCAACGAGAGAACCGAAGGAGCCCCATGTCGATCGGAACCGACGCGGAGACCAAGAAGAAGATCATCGCCGAGTACGCCCAGACCGAGGGTGACACCGGTTCGCCCGAGGTCCAGATCGCGCTGCTCAGCCACCGCATCTCCCACCTCACCGAGCACCTCAAGCAGCACAAGCACGACCACCACAGCCGTCGTGGCCTGCTGCTGCTGGTCGGCCAGCGCCGCCGTCTTCTCAACTACCTGCAGAAGACCGAGATCGAGCGCTACCGCTCGATCGTCGAGCGCCTCGGCCTCCGCCGCTGACTGATCGGAGCGGCCTCCCGGACACGGGGGGCCGCTCCGCTCGGTTTCAGGGGTCCGGCCGCGCTAGTGTCGGCCCCGACGCACCACCGCACGACCAGCACCACCAGCACAACTGAACATCCGAAGATCCAGGAGCGACCCGCGCACCCGGCTCGGTCCTCGGTAGTGGCTTTCAGGTCCCCGTCCCTCGTGAATTCAGCGTGGACGCCGCACCTGCGGGCCTCGATCGAAGACCGGCACCTCATGCGGCGTCGCGGATCGCTCCGCGAAGAGAAAGCAGGATCCTGCTTCCATGAGTGAACCCATCATCTCCGCTGTCGAGACCGTCATCGACAACGGCTCCTTCGGCAAGCGCACGGTCAAGTTCGAGACCGGCCTGCTGGCCCGCCAGGCGGCCGGCGCCGTCACGGCGTACCTCGACGACGAGACCATGCTGCTCTCGGCGACGACCGCGGGCAAGACGCCCAAGGACCACTTCGACTTCTTCCCCCTGACGATCGACGTCGAGGAGCGGATGTACGCCGTGGGCCAGATCCCCGGCTCGTTCTTCCGGTCCGAGGGTCGCCCGGGCGAGGACGCGATCCTCGCCTGCCGCCTGATCGACCGCCCGCTGCGCCCGACCTTCAAGAAGGGCCTGCGCAACGAGGTCCAGGTCGTCATCACCGTCATGGCGCTCGACCCGAACATGCCCTACGACGTGCTGGCCATCAACGCCGCATCGATGTCGACCCAGCTCTCCGGCCTGCCGTTCTCCGGCCCGGTCGGCGGCGTGCGCGTCGCCCTCATCGACGGCCAGTGGGTCGCGTTCCCGACCCACCAGCAGCTCGAGTCCGCCGTCTTCGACATGGTCGTCGCCGGTCGCGTCACCGAGTCGGGCGACGTCGCGATCATGATGGTCGAGGCCGAGGCCCCCGAGGACACCATCGCCCTCATCCAGGGTGGCGCCCAGGCGCCGACCGAGGAGGTCGTGGCCGGTGGCCTCGACGCCGCGAAGCCCTTCATCAAGCAGCTGTGCGAGGCGCAGTCGCAGCTCGCCGCCGAGGCCGCCAAGCCGGTCGAGGACTTCCCGATCTTCCTCGACTACGAGGACGACGTGTACGCCGCTGTCGAGGCCGAGTCCGGCCAGGCCGCCGCCGAGCTGTTCGGTGTCGGTGGCAAGCGTGAGCGCGTGCTCGGCAAGCAGGAGCGCGACGAGCAGCTCGACGTCATCAAGGCCGCCCTCCTCGAGAAGATCGGCCCGCAGTTCGAGGGTCGCGAGAAGGAGATCGGCGCCGCGTTCCGCTCGCTGACCAAGTCGCTCGTGCGCCAGCAGGTGCTGCGCGACAAGGTCCGCATCGACGGCCGTGGCCTCGCCGACATCCGGCCGCTGCACGCCGAGACCGGCGTGATCCCGCGCGTCCACGGCTCCGCGCTGTTCGAGCGTGGCGAGACCCAGATCCTGGGCGTCACCACCCTCGACATGCTCAAGATGGAGCAGCAGCTCGACACGCTCTCCCCGGAGAAGCACCGCCGCTACATGCACAAGTACGTCTTCCCGCCGTTCTCCACCGGTGAGACCGGCCGCGTGGGCTCGCCCAAGCGTCGCGAGGTCGGCCACGGCGCCCTGGCGCGCCGCGCCCTCCTGCCGGTGCTGCCCTCGCGCGAGGAGTTCCCCTACGCGATCCGCCAGCTCTCCGAGGCCATGGGCTCCAACGGCTCCACCTCGATGGGCTCGGTCTGCGCCTCGACGCTGTCGCTGCTGCAGGCGGGTGTGCCGCTCAAGGCGTCCGTCGCCGGCATCGCGATGGGCCTCATCTCCGACCAGGTCGACGGTGAGACCCGCTACGTCGCGCTGACCGACATCCTCGGCGCCGAGGACGCGTTCGGCGACATGGACTTCAAGGTCGCCGGCACCCGCGAGTTCGTCACCGCGCTCCAGCTCGACACCAAGCTCGACGGCATCCCGGCCGAGGTGCTCGCCGGCGCGCTGACCCAGGCCCGCGAGGCGCGCCTGGCGATCCTCGACGTGATGGCCGAGGCCATCGACGCGCCGGAGGAGATGTCGGTCCACGCGCCGCGCATCATCACCATCCGCGTGCCCGTCGACAAGATCGGCGAGGTGATCGGTCCCAAGGGCAAGGTCATCAACCAGATCCAGGACGACACGGGCGCGACGCTGTCCATCGAGGACGACGGCACGGTCTACATCGGCGCGACCAACGGCGAGGCGGCCGAGGCTGCCAAGGCCGCGGTCAACGCGATCGCCAACCCGACGATGCCCGAGGTCGGCGAGCGCTACCTCGGCACCGTCGTGAAGACGACCAACTTCGGTGCGTTCGTCTCGCTGCTCCCGGGCAAGGACGGCCTGCTGCACATCAGCAAGCTCCGTTCGCTGGCCGGTGGCAAGCGCGTCGAGGCCGTCGAGGACGTCCTGGCCGTCGGCCAGAAGGTCCAGGTCCAGATCGCCGAGATCGACGACCGCGGCAAGCTCTCGCTGGTCCCCGTGGTCGAGGAGACCGAGGGCGGCTCCGAGGAGTCGGCCGAGGCCCCCGAGGCCGCCGACGCCGAGTGACCCTCACCTGATGCTCCACCCGCGACCGGTCGGCCGTCTGGCCGACCGGTCGCGGTGCTTCACCCCCAGCAGGACCGGAAGAAGGACCCCTTGCAGAAGAACGGCACCACCCGCACCCTCCAGACCACCAAGGACGCCGACGGGGCAGTGACCTCGCGCGTGCGTCGTACGGTCCTGCCGAGCGGCCTGCGGATCGTCACCGAGCAGATGGCCGGCACCCGCTCGGCCAGCATCGGCGTCTGGGTCGACGTGGGCTCGCGCGACGAGTCGCCGGCCCTGCACGGCTGCTCGCACTTCCTCGAGCACCTGCTCTTCAAGGGCACCGCGGAGCGCTCCGCGATGGAGATCTCGGTCGCGCTCGACGCGGTCGGAGGCGAGTTCAACGCCTTCACCACCAAGGAGTACACCGTCTTCCACGCGCGGGTCCTCGACGAGGACCTCGGCACCGCCGTGGACGTCCTCGGCGACATGATCACCGCGTCCACGATCACCGAGCTCGACGTCGAGGCCGAGCGCGACGTGATCCTCGACGAGATCGCGATGCACGACGACGACCCCGACGACGTGGTGCACAACCTCTTCGCCCACCAGGCGTGGGGCGACAGCCCGCTGGGCCGTCCCATCGCCGGCACCGAGGCCTCGATCACCGCGATGACGCGCGGCCAGATCCACCGCTTCTACCGCCGCCACTACACGCCCGCCACGATCGTGGTCTCGGTCGCCGGCAACGTCGACCACACCGCCGTCGTGCGCCTGGTGCGCCAGTCCTTCGGCCGCGGCGGGTTCCTCGACGGCGAGGCGACCCCGGTGGCGCCCCAGCAGACCGAGAAGGCCCGCAAGGTGCAGGCCGGCGAGGCCCGCACCGTCCGCCCGCAGGAGCAGATCAACCTGGTCCTCGGCGTGAAGGGCCTCACCCGCACCGACCCGCGCCGCTACGCCCTCGGCGTGCTCAACACCGCGCTCGGCGGCGGCACCTCCTCGCGGCTGTTCCAGGAGGTCCGCGAGCTGCGCGGCCTGGCGTACTCCGTCTACTCCTTCGCCACCCACCACGCCGACGCCGGCGTCGTCGGGGTGTCGGTGGGCTGCCTGCCCGGCAAGTACGACGCCGTGCTCGAGACCGTCCGCGCCGAGCTCGCCAAGGTCGCCCAGGGCGGCATCACCGCCGAGGAGCTCGAGCGCGGCAAGGGCCAGCTCAAGGGCGGCCTCCTGCTCGGCCTCGAGGACTCCGGCTCGCGGATGTCGCGCATCGGCAAGGCCGAGCTGGTCTACGACGAGCTGCTCTCCATCGACGAGGTGGTCCGTCGCATCGAGGCCGTCACGCTCGAGGACGTCTCGCTGCTGGCCAAGGACCTCTTCAGCCAGCCCGAGCTGCTCGCCGTCGTGGGCCCGACTGCCGCTGGCTGAGCGGGCCGGGGCGGCCGCGTCGCGACCAGGACGCCGCCGACCACGAGGAGGGCGCCGGCCGCCTCGCCGCGGCTGACCCCCTCGCCAAGGACGACCCAGGCCGCCGTCATCCCGACGACGGGGACCAGCATGGAGAACGGAGCCACGGTGCCGGCCGGGTGGCGCGCCATCAGCCACGTCCAGATGCCCGAGCCGACCACGGTGCCGATGACCACCGTGTAGGCGAGCCCGAGGAGCGCCGGTGCGAGGTCGGGGGAGTGCCACCGGGTGAGGGAGTCCGCGATGCGTCGGGGGCCCTCGACGACGAGCGCGAGCGCGAGCATGGGCAACGGCGGGACGACCGACATCCACAGCGTGAGGTGGAGCGGGTTCGGCGCCTGGGCCTGCGCGGTGCAGATGTTGCCGACGGCCCAGGCGAACGCGCCCGCCACGACGAGGACGAACGGCGCGAACGCCGCCGGCCCGTCGAGGCGCTGCCAGCCGACGACGGCAAGGCCCACGGCAGCGACGAGCACACCGAGCGCGGCCCGTGGCGAGAGCCGGTGGCCCAGGAAGAGGCTCGCCAGCACAACGGTGAAGGGCGCCGACGACTGGAGCACGAGCGACGACAGCCCGACCGGCATCCCGGCCGCCATGCCCCAGTAGAGGAAGAGGAACTGGAAGGTGCCGAAGCCGAGGCCGTAGCCGACCAGCCAGCGCAGGGGGACCGTTGGAAACGGCACGAACAGCATCGTGGGCACCGCCAGCAGCGCGAACCGCAGGGCGACGAGGAAGAACGGCGGGAAGTGCTGCAGCGACGCGTCGATCGCCAGGAAATTCAGGCCCCAGCAGACGGCGACGAGGGCTGCGAGGAGGCGGTGGCGGGTGGGCACCGACCCAGCCTTCCGGTGTGGACATTGAAGGACAAGTGAAACCTGCTCGTGTGGAGTTGTAGGCTGCCTACATGGACGTGCGGCACCTCGACCTGCTCCGCGAGCTGGACGACCGCGGGAGCGTGACGGCGGTGGCTGCGGCCACCCACCGCACCCCGTCCGCGGTCTCGCAGCAGCTGCGCAGCGCCGAGCGCGCGTTCGGCGCCGCGCTGGTCGAGCCGCACGGCCGCGGCCTGCGGTTGACCGATGCCGGTCGCGTGCTCGCCGACGCGGCCCGTGACGTCGCCGTCGCACTGGCGGAGGCCGAGGCGCGGTGGCAGGAGTTCCACGGCACCGCGGCCGGCGTGGTCACCGTCGCCGCCCTGCCCAGCGCGGCGACGTTCCTGCTGCCGGGGGTGCTCCGTGAGCTCGCCGACGAGCCCATCGACGTCGTGTGCACCGACCTCGACATCGCCGAGGCGGCGTACGCCGGCCAGGTGGTCGACCACGACATCGTCATCGCGCACAGCGCGAGCCTCGTCCCGCCCGACGCCGAGGACCTCGTGGTCCGGCAGTTGGTCCGCGAGCCGCTCGACATCGGCATGGCCGCCGGCCACCCGCTCGCCTCCCGCGTCCGCGTGACGGCCGACGACGTCGCCCGCTGGCCGTGGATCGGCGTCCCTCCGGGCTACCCGTTCGACAGCATCCGGCTGGCGGTCGAGGAGGCAACCGGGACGCGCATCGACGTACGCCAGCGCGTGCGCGACAACCGCCTGGCCGAGGCGCTGATCGGCGCCGGCGACTGCCTGGCCGTGCTGCCGCGGTTCACCGCTCCCGGTGGCGACGACGTCGTGCTCCGCCCGCTGGCCGGCGTGGAGTCCGGGCGCCACGTCTACGCGATCCTGCGTGCCGACCGGGCCCGTCGCCGTGCCGTACGCCGCGTGCTCGCGGCGCTCGAGCAGGTCGCCGCCGGCTTCGACCCAGTCCCTGCCACTGGTTGAGCAGCGAGCCACCCCGCCGCTGGTTGAGCAGCGAGCGGAGCGAGCGTGTCGAAACCAAGGCCCCGTGGCTGAGGCTGCTTCCCGGCTGACCGGGTTTCGACACGCTCGGTCGCGCCTTCGTCCCTCAGGCGCGCTCGCTGCTCAACCACCAGTGCTTGGCGACCGTCGTCGCTGTCGTTCGCAAGCTCACGACAGGATGACGGTCACCTGCGCGCGATGATCCCGATGACCGGGGGTGCCTTCTGCTCCACGACGCTGACGCGGAAGCCGCCGCGCAGGAGGTTCTCGGAGGCCTTCTTGACGATGTTGGGCACGAGCTCGGGGCGAGCGGCCTCGTAGAAGAGGTAGACCGCACCGCCCGGGACCACGCGCTCGTGCAGCAGCGCGATCTCGTCGTCGCAGGCGCGCACCCAGAACAGGTTCACGTTGAAGGCGAAGACCTTGTTGAGCCGCTTGACCGGGACGCGGAGCGTGGCCAAGTCGATCTGGCGTACGACGAGCCGGCCGGCGTCGACGTACTTCTGGTTGCGGCGCTTGGTGCGGTCGACGCCCGACTCCGAGCGGTCGATCGCGAAGAGCTTGCCGGTCTCGAGCTTGCTGCAGATCGCCTCGGCCCCCGCGCCGGGCCCGCAACCGATCTCGAGGACCTGGTCGTTCGGCTGGACGTCCATGAGGTCGACGGCCCACTTGATGCGCGGCGGGATGGTCGGGGAAGGCATGACCTACAGCCTGCCAGACGCGCGTTCACGAGTCAGCCACCGCCACCCACCGGGTGTCCGAGTCGCTAGGTTGGCCGGGTGAGCACCCCAGATCCGTCGTCCAGCCAGGTCCCCGTCCGCGTCGGCGTCCTGGGAGCCCGGGGCAAGGTCGGCAGCGAGGTCTGCCGGGCCGTCGGGTCAGCCCCCGACACGGAGCTGGTGGCCGAGGTCGACGCCGGCGACGACCTCGCCGCGCTCGTCGACGGTGGCGCGCAGGTCGTCGTGGACTTCACCCACCCCGACGTGGTCATGGACAACCTCCGCTTCTGCATCGAGCACGGCATCCATGCCGTCGTGGGCACCACCGGCTTCGACCAGGAGCGCCTCGACCAGCTCGAGGCCTGGCTGGCCGACGCGCCCGGCGTGGGCGTGCTGATCGCCCCCAACTTCTCCATCGGCGCGATCTTGATGATGCGCTTCGCCGCGCAGGCGGCGCCGTTCTTCGAGTCCGTCGAGGTCGTCGAGCTCCACCACCCCGACAAGGCCGACGCGCCGTCGGGCACCGCACGCCGTACGGCGGAGCTGATCGCCGCCGCGCGCCGCGAGGCCGGGAGCGCCCCGATGCCCGACGCCACCTCCACCGGGCTCGACGGCGCCCGTGGCGCCGACGTCGAGGGCGTGCGGGTCCACGGGCTGCGCGTGCGCGGCCTGGTGGCGCACCAGGAGGTCATCCTCGGCACGGCGGGGGAGACGCTCACCATCCGCCACGACTCCCTCGACCGGGTCTCCTTCACGCCCGGCGTGCTGACGGGCGTGCGCGCGATCGGCGACCGGCCCGGCCTGACGGTGGGGCTCGATTCCTTCCTTGACATCGGCTGATGCCCGCAGTTGGGTAACTCCCGGTTGCAGGTCCTCGTTGGACAGGCATCCGCCGCGGTCCACTCGGGGACCCGGCTCCACTCTCGGGAAGGCTCCACCATGCGCAGAACCGCAGGACTCGCCGCGCTCGCCGTCGCCGCTGCCACCGCAGCAGCGCTGCCGCTGACCACGGCAACGAGCGCCCAGGGCGCACCCACCGCCCCGTCCGCCCGCACCGACGCCGCCAGCAGCGCGCTGACGGCGCTCCAGCACCACGACGGCGCGGCCCGCGCCACCGACGGCCAGGACTTCGTGGCCCGCTCCACCGTGGTCGACGCCGACGGCACCAGCCACGTCCGCTTCGACCGCACCCTCGACGGGCTCCGCGTCCTCGGCGGCGACCTCGTCGTGCACCAGGACGCGACCAGCGCCTGGGAGGGTGTCAGCCAGACGCTCGCCCAGCCGCTGACGCTCGCCACCCAGGCGAAGGTCGCGAAGTCCGCCGCCCAGCGCACGGTGCTGGCGCGCAACGCCGGCACCTCGGCCGTCCGTGGTGACGCGAAGGCGAAGGCCAGCGAGCTGGTCGTCGACGCGACCGGCGCCACCCCGCGCCTGGCGTGGGAGATCATCAGCGGCGGCACCCAGGCCGACGGCACCCCGTCGCGCCTCGCGACCTACGTCGACGCCCGCACCGGCATGGTGATCCGCAGCGAGCAGCAGATCGTCAACGTCGACGGCCAGGGCCAGACGCTCTACAGCGGCACGGTCCCGCTGCAGGTCAGCGGCTCCGGGTCGTCGTACACCCTCAAGGACGCGACGCGCGGCGGCACCTACACGACCGACATGGCCAACAAGGAGGACTCGGTCCTCTGCCAGATCTTCGGCAGCGGGTGCAAGACCGGGACGACGTTCACGTCGACCTCGACCACGTTCGGCAACGGCTCGAACACGAACCGCGCCACCGCCGGCGCCGACGCGCAGTACGGCTCCAACGAGACGTGGGACTACTACAAGGCGGTCCACGGCCGCAACGGCATCTGGAACGACGGCCGCGGCTCCTACAACCGGGTCCACTACGGCAGCGGATACGTCAACGCCTTCTGGGACGGCACCAAGATGACGTACGGCGACGGTGACGGGGTCAACTACGGCCCGCTCGTCTCCCTCGACGTGGCCGGCCACGAGATGTCGCACGGCGTCACCGAGAACTCCGCCAACCTCACCTACTCCGGTGAGTCCGGCGGCCTCAACGAGGCGACGTCCGACATCTTCGGCACCGCGGTGGAGTTCTATGCCGCCAACGTCAACGACCCGGGCGACTACCTGATCGGTGAGGAGTTCGACCTGAAGAACCACGTCGGCTTCCGCCGGATGGACCGCCCGTCGTCCGACGGCAGCTCGCTCGACTGCTGGAGCAGCAACGCCAAGAACGTCGACGTGCACTACTCCTCCGGCATCGGCAACCACTTCTTCTACCTGCTGGCCGAGGGCAGCGGCGCCAAGACCATCGGCGGCGTGGCGCACAATTCGACCACCTGCAACGGCACGTCGATCACCGGCATCGGCCGCGACGCGGCCGCGAAGATCTGGTACCGCGCGCTGACGGTCTACATGACCTCCAGCACCAACTACGCGGGTGCGCGCACCGCGACGCTCAACGCCGCCAAGGACCTCTACGGCCAGGGCAGCACGCAGTACGCCACCGTCGCCGCCGCGTGGAGCGCGGTGTCGGTCGCCTGATCGATCCTCCGGGGTTGAGGTGGGGGCGTCAGACGAGGCGGGCCAGGGCCGCTACGACCGACGCCCCCACCACCACGACCAGGAACGGCATCCGCAGCAGCAGCGCGACCACGGCGAAGGCCAGCCCCAGGACCCGAGCGTCCAGGGTGAGCGAGGTGCCGCCGGAGAACACCTGGACGGCCACCAGCGCCGCCAGGAGCGCCACCGGGATCAGGTCGGCCACGCGCTCGACCGTCGGGTGGCTCAGCACCTTCTCGGGCAGCGACAGCCCGGCCAGCTTGAGCAGGTAGCAGCCGACGCCGGCCACGATGACCGCGGTCCACATCAGCGGTGACCTCCCGCCACGTCGTCGGGGCCGGGGACCTCGGTCGGGTCGTCACCCTTGGCCAGGACGCCGACGAGCAGGGCGACGCCGCCCGCCGCGAGCACCGGCACTCCCGGTGCGGTCAGTGGCACCATCGACAGCGCCACCGCGGCCGCCAGCACGCCGACGAGGACGTTGCGGCGGTCCTTGAGGCGGGGCCAGAGCAGGGCCAGGAACGCCGCGCCCACCGCGGCGTCGAGCCCGAATGTCCGCGGGTCGCCCACCGCCTCGCCGGCGAACGCGCCGACCGCGGTCGCGACGTTCCAGAGCACGAAGACCGCCACACCGGTCGTCAGGAAGCCGAGCCGGGCACCCGCAGTGGTGTCGCGGTTGACCGACATCGCGGTCGACTCGTCGATCAGCACGTGTGCGGCCGCGGCCCGGCGCCAGCCGCGCCACTTGAGCAGCGGCGCCATCCGCAGGCCGTAGAGGGTGTTGCGGGTGCCCAGCAGCAGGGCGGTCGCGGCGCCCGACATCGGTGCGCCACCCGCGGCGACCACCCCGGCGAGCGCGAACTGGCTCGCCCCGGTGAACATCAGCAGCGACAGCACGCACGTCTGCGCGACGCTGAGGCCCGACGCGACCGAGACGGCGCCGAAGCCGACGCCGTACGCCCCGGTGGCGATGCCCACGGCGAGCCCGTCGCGCACGATCCCCGAGCGCTCGCTCGGGGTCAGGGCGGGCTCGGTCACGCCCCGAGGCTAGTGCCGCCCCTCAGTGCGTACGACGCCGCACCCGGGCCGGGCGGACGTGCCCCTCGTGGAAGTCGTGCACCAGGGCGAAAGCCGCGGCCACGCCGGCCGCGCCACCGGCCAGCAGGCCGACGCGGAGGTTGAGCGGGATCTCGGGCATGGCCCCCAGCCAGAAGCCGAGGCCGATGCACACCACGAGGGCGGCGAGGACGAGGAGGAACCGGTGCAGAGCCGGAAGCGGACCGAACATGGCGAAACCCCCGTGGTGGGCCGGCGGAGTGGCCGGCCCCTCCATGGTGACGCGCGTCACACGAAAAACAAGTGCCCTTGGGGGTGAGTTCCGACGCGAATCCGGGCTGGTCCCCGGGTCGGTCAGCCGATGGCGGTGTGCAGGCGGACCTGCTTGACCGTCGTCGCGCCGGTGCCATCGAGGTCGAGCTCGCGGTGGGCGGAGTCGGGCGCCCAGCCGGCCTCGGTGAGGAAGCCGCGCAGCGCGTCGTCGCCGGCGTTGACCCAGGTCACGGCGCGGGTGAAGCGGTCGGCGACGAGGGTGTCGACGGCCGCCTGGAGCAGCCGCGAGCCGTGCCCCTTGGCGCGCTCCTGCGGGTCGAGGGTCACCTCCGCCAGCTCGCCGTCGGAGACCGGGTCGCAGTCGGGGTCGACGGCGGGCGAGGTGAGCGCGAAGCCCACGACCCGGTTGCGCTCGAGCGCGACCAGCACCCGGTTGCGGGCGTCGGCAGGCTTCGCGAGCGCCTGCCGCCACTGGGCGGCGACCGGCTCGGGGTCGGTGGGCAGGACCTCGGTGGGCACCAGCCCGGCGTAGAGCTCGGGCCAGGCCCGCACCTGCACCGCCGCGATCGCGTCGGCGTCGTCGGCCCACGCAACGCGCACGGACACGTCGGCGGTCGGGCCGCCG
The DNA here is from genome assembly GCF_031457855.1 of Nocardioides sp. BE266. Taxonomy (NCBI): domain Bacteria; kingdom Bacillati; phylum Actinomycetota; class Actinomycetes; order Propionibacteriales; family Nocardioidaceae; genus Nocardioides; species Nocardioides sp. BE266. Next base: position 224,717 of record NZ_JAURTI010000004.1, read on the forward strand.
GAGTGGTCGTGGCTCATCGAGCGGCGCTCATCGGTAGGTCTCGGGGAGCTTCTGGCCGATCTTGACCTGGGCCTTGGGCAGCCGCAGGAACTTCATCTGCAGCGAGCGCATGGCGGCGTACATCGTCACGCCCTTCATCGACTCCCCCGGGAAGCGACGCGCGATCTCGCGCCGGAGCCGCAGGCGCAGCATCACGATGTCGAAGATGATCACCAGGATCGTGGTGAACAGGACGGTGTTGCCGAGATTCATCGCCGTGCGGTTGCCGGAGTAGCCCAGGATCATCGAGACGATCAGCAAGGGCACCATCAGCTCGATGAAGCTGAAGCGGGCGTCGACGTAGTCGCGAATGAACCGGCGGACCGGTCCGCGGTCCCGGGTGGGGAGGTAGCGGTCGTCGCCGGTCTTCATCGCCTGGCGCATCTTCGACGCGGTGTCGCCGCGCGCGGAGCGCTGGGCAGCCATCTGCTCCTTGCGGGTCCGCGGCACCTTGGCCCGGGCCCGCGCGGCCGCCTCCGCCTCCTTGCGGCTCGGGGTGGGACGGCCCTTGCCGCCCACCTTGTCGGTGGACGCAGGGGTCTCGGGCTCGGAGCTGGAACGACCAAACAACGCGTGCTGCCTTCACATGGATCGGATGCTGGGCCCAGCCTATCGCCGACCGCCACGCTCGCCGCGCCCGCGGCGGTGCCCTACCTCCGGTTGGGGTTTGGTCCTAGGGTTGGGGCCAACGATCCAGCAACGCCACGGCCATGACCAAGAGAGGGTCTGCACCCCGATGAGTCTCATGAAGCGCATCAGCCTGATCTTCCGCTCCAAGGCCAACAAGGCCCTGGACCGGGCGGAAGACCCCCGGGAGACCCTCGACTACAGCTACCAGCGGCAGCTCGAGCTCCTCTCGAAGGTACGCCGCGGCGTCGCCGACGTCGCCACCAGCCGCAAGCGCGTCGAGCTGCAGGTCAACCAGCTCGAGCAGCAGGCGGCCAAGCTCCAGACGCAGGCCGAGAAGGCCATCGGCGCGGGCCGCGAGGACCTCGCCCGCGAGGCGCTGACGCGCAAGTCGGGCCTCGCCTCCCAGATCACCAGCCTCAAGGAGCAGCAGTCCACGCTCCAGGGCGAGGAGGAGAAGCTGGTCCTGGCGCAGCAGCGGCTGCAGGCCAAGGTCGAGGCCTTCCGCACCCGCAAGGAGACGATCAAGGCGACCTACACCGCCGCCGAGGCCCAGACCCGCATCGGAGAGGCCATGTCCGGCATCGGCGAGGAGATGGGTGACGTCGGCCTCGCGATCCAGCGCGCGGAGGACAAGACCGCCCAGATGCAGGCCCGCGGCCAGGCCATCGACGAGCTGATCGCCTCCGGCGCCCTCGACGACGCCTCCCAGCTCAACGCCGGCGACGACATCTCCCGCGAGCTCGACGCGCTGTCGTCCAACTCCGACGTCGAGGCCGAGCTGGCCCGCCTCAAGGGCCTCAACGCCCCGCAGTCCGCTCCCGCCATCGAAGCCGGCGACGGCGGCGACATCCTCGAGGCCGAGCCCGAGGAGCAGGCCATCCAGCGCGAGGTCAACGAGGGCGGCCCGGCATGATCGTCCGGATCCTCGGCGAGGGGCAGTACGACCTCGACGACCACGCGCTCGACGCCCTCAACGGGCTCGACAACCAGATCGAGAACGCGATCGAGGCCGGCGACGAGGAGATGTTCCGCACCGCGCTGCAGGGCCTGCTCTCCGCCGTGCGCGCGAGCGGCACGCACCACGACCCGGACTCCCTCGACGAGTCCGACCTGATCCTGCCGCCGCCGGACGCCACGATCGACGAGGTCCGCGAGCTCTTGGGCGACGACGGCCTCATCCCCGGCTGAGGCAGGCCCCACGGTGGCCTCCTCGCGCTTCATCAAGGACACCGGGCTCACCGCCCGGATGACCCTGACCATGTTCCTGCTCGGCGGACTGTTCGTGGCGCTCGTGGTCGCGCTGATGTACGCCTTCCGGGGCTACTCGGTGCTGATCGCGGTCATCGCGATCGGCATGGCCTTCTGGCAGTGGTGGAGCTCCGACAAGGTGGCCATGCGCGCGATGCGCGCCCGTGAGGTGTCGCCGGAGGAGGCGCCTGAGTTGCACGGCATGATCGACCGGCTCTGCGCCCTGGCCGACATGCCCAAGCCGCGGGTGGGTGTCGCCGACATGTCGGTCGCCAACGCCTTCGCGACCGGACGCTCCCCGGACCGGGCGGTGGTCTGCGTGACGACCGGCATCCTCCAGACGCTCGACGCCGAGGAGCTCGAGGCCGTGCTGGCCCACGAGCTGAGCCACGTCGCCCACCGCGACGTGCTCGTGATGACCGTCGCCTCGTCGGCCGGCATCGCCGCCGGCCTGCTGATGCGCTTCGCGCAGTTCGGCGGCATGGGCGGTCGGCGCAACAACAACAGCGCGTTCCCCGCGATCCTCGTGGGCGTGCTGGTCAGCCTGGTGGTGTACGCCGTCAGCTTCCTGCTGCTGCGCCTGCTCTCGCGCTACCGCGAGCTGTGCGCCGACCGGTCCGGCGCCTACCTGACCATGAAGCCGGCCGCGCTGGCCTCTGCGCTGCAGAAGATCAGCGGCGAGGCAGCTGCCACGCCGCAGCGCGACCTGCGCGCCAACGCCGCCAGCGCCCTCTGCATCGTGCCCGCCCTCCGCGGCGGACTGAGCGGCCTGATGGCCACCCACCCACCCCTGCAGCAGCGGCTCGAGCAGCTGGCCCGGATCCAGACCGAGCTCAGCCGACCGGCGGGCTGAGGAGGACCGTCGATGGGTCTCTGGGAGACAGTGCGAGCGCGGACGCAGCCCAAGCGCAACAACCTCGATGCACTCTTCCACGTCCCCAGTGCCGCGATCACCCTCCAGACGGCCCTCGGCTTCGAGCCCACCGGGTCCGGCTCGGTCTGCTACCGCTCCGCTGTCGGGGCGGCCTTCGCCCAGACGCAGGACGACGTGGTGGCGCTGATCCGCGACGACACCGAGGCGCCCGAGGTCAGCGTCAGCCAGGACGACTTCGGCTTCACCTGGCTCGTCGTCGCCGGCGACAAGGACGACATGTCGGGCCTGTGCACCGACCTGCACGCCGTCAACACCACCCTCGAGCTCAACGGCTTCGAGGGCGGCCTGCTGTGCTCGATGGTGCCGTTCCGCAACGCCGCGGGGCAGACCTTCGGGCTGACCTACCTCTACAAGCAGGGCACGTTCTACCCGTTCGCGCCCACGGGCGAGCAGTCGCGTGACACGCTGCTCGAGCTGTCCGTGCGCGACCTCCTCGACAAGGAGCTGCCGATGGAGCCCGACACCCAACGCTGGCTCGCCGTCTGGAAGGCACCGGGGCTGTGAGCACCGGTGCGGAGCGCGACCGCGCCCTGGCGACGTACGACGTCATCGGCGGGCCGCCGCGCCGCGAGCTCACCGCGCTCGTCGACCTCGCCGCGCAGGTCGCCGGCGTGCCGTTCGCGACGGTCAACCTGCTGAGCAGCCGGCACCAGCACCAGGTCGCCACCGCCGGCTTCCAGGGCGGGACCACGCCGTGCGACGACGCGATGTGCCGGCAGGTGGTCGAGTCCGGGCAGCCGATCATGCTCGACGACGCCAGCCTGGACCCCCGCTTCGCCGACAACCCGTGGACGACCGGCGAGATCGCCGACGTGAAGTACTACGGCTCGCACCCGCTGCGCACGCCCGACGGCGTGGTCATCGGCACGCTGTGCGTCTTCGACAGCGAGGCCCACCAGGTCACCGACGAGGCCGCGCGGGGGCTGTCCCTGCTCGCCGACCGGGTGGTCGACGTCCTCGAGCTGGAGCTGGCTTCCCGACGGCTCAGCGAGGTCAACGCGCGCCTCAGCACCTCCAACGAGCGGCTGGCCAACTTCGCCGGCCAGGTCAGCCACGACCTGAAGAACCCACTGACCTCCATCTCGCTCTCCCTCGAGGCGCTCGAGATGGAGGTCACCGACGACTACCAGGTCGACACCGTGGCGCGCGCCCGACGGGGCGTCGAGCGGATGACCGACATGATCGGCAACCTGCTCGACTTCGCCGCCCAGGGCGAGGCTCCCGGCGACGAGCTCGTCGACCTCGCGACGGAGATCGAGCTCGCGCTCGACGACCTCGCGGGCCGCATCGACCGTTCGCTCGTCCGGGTCGAGCCGCTGCCCACGGTGCGGGGCGACGCCTCCCAGCTGCGCTCGGTGCTGATGAACCTCATCGACAACGCCGCGAAGTTCACGCTCGTGGGCGAGCAGCCCGAGGTGGAGGTCGCCAGCGTGAGCGCTGACGGGTTCCACCGCATCGAGGTGCGCGATCGAGGCCGAGGGATACCTGAGGAGAAGACCGAGCGGGTCTTCGCGCCGCTGGCCCGCCTCGACAAGACGGTCGAGGGCTCGGGCATCGGCCTGGCCACCTGCCGCCGAATCATCGAGGCGCACGGCGGAACCATGGGCGTGGACCCGCGCGACGGCGGCGGCTCGGTCTTCTGGTTCCGGCTGCCTGCCGTCTCCTAACTGTCGCGGGCCCTCGCTAGGGCAGCTTCGCCTGCTTCATCTGCCGCGAGGCGTAGACGTTTCCGATGACGGTGCCGTCGAGCCACTCGGTCAACCGGCGGGCCTCGTGGTCGAGGGCGTCTCGGCCGTCGGGCGGCACGTCCTCGAGGAGCGAGAGGCGCACGACGCCCTCGTCGTCCTGCACCCAGCAGCCGACGATGCGGCCGTCCCACCAGGCGGTGGTGCCGGCGTTGCCGTTGGTGTCGAAGAGGTACGGCACGTGGGCGGGGTCGAGGTAGAAGTCGCGCGACTTCCAGCCCATCACCGTCGGGTCGAGCGTCGGCAGCAGCGCCGCCCAGGGGTCGACGGGCCCCTCGTCAGCATCCTCGGGCAGCAGCCACCCGGTGGCCCCGCCGTCGAGGGTGACCTCCACGGCGGCGACGTCGGCCAGCGCGCGGGTGACCGCGGTCTTGGTGGACCCGAGCCACCACTGGATGTCGGCCGCGGTGCCGGGTCCGAAGGTGGCCAGCCAGGAGCGGACGAGGGCGGCGTACCCCTCCGCGTCGCCGAGCGGCTCGGGCACGGTGCCCAGCCAGTCCGCGGCGGTGGTCCAGGTCGGCTTGTTCAGCCTCCAGTGCCCGGCGTTGCGGCCGCGCAGCGTCCGGCCCTCGAGCCCGAGGTGGGTGAGCACCCACGGCGCCACCGAGACCGGCCGGTCCCACGTCTTGTCGGTGTCACCGCCGATCATCCCGGCGAGCTCGGGCACCTCGGCGCGGAGCTCGGACGTGGTGGCCGGGCCTACGGCGAGGCGGGCGAGCACCGCCTCGCGGGCCGCGTCGAGCCAGGCCTCGCCGTCGGGCGCGATGCCGGCGCCGGCGATGGCCTTGGCGATCCGCTTGCGCTCCGAGGTCGCGACCCGCGCCGACGCGCTGCCCCACGCCGCGGGGAGCAGGTCGCGCGGGAAGACGAACAGGGTGCGCCGCATGGCGAGCTGCTTGACGACCTGACGGGCGTCGTAGAGCTCCGCGTCGACGTCCTCGGGGGTGACGCCCTCCGACCGTGCGGCGACCGCGAGGTGGACGGTGGCCGCCTCCGTCGCGTGCAGGACCGTCATCGCGCGGGTGACGGCCGTCGTGCTGTCGAGGCGGTGCGCCGGCGCCAGCGCGTGGCGTACGGCGATGCGGCTGCGCCGCTCCGAGTCGCTGACGTGCCGCACCTGCGCGCCCGGCTCAGTCGCGGTGGGACTTGCCGGGCAGGTCGAGCATCCGCTGGAGGGCCAGGAGCGCGTCGGCCTCGGTCTCGGGGTCGACGGTGATCTGGTTGACGACCTCGCCGGCGACGAGGTTCTCCATCGCCCAGACCAGGTGGGGCAGGTCGATGCGGTTCATCGTCGAGCAGTAGCAGACGTTGCGGTCGAGGAAGACGATCGTCTTGTCGGGGTGGGCGTCGGCCAGGCGCTTGACGAGGTTGAGCTCGGTGCCGATGGCCCACACCGTGCCGGGCTCGGCGGCCTCGATGGTCTTGATGATGAACTCGGTCGAGCCGACCAGGTCGGCCTTGAGCACGACCTCGTGCTTGCACTCGGGGTGGACCAGCACGTTGATGCCGGGGTGCTTGGCGCGCAGCTCGTCGACGACGTCCTCGGAGAAGCGGCCGTGCACCGAGCAGTGGCCCTTCCACAGGATCATCCGGGCCTTCTGGAGCTCGTCGGCGGTGAGGCCGCCGCTGGGCTGGAGCGGGTCCCACACGACGCACTCGTCGAGGGAGATGCCCATCTGGAGCACGGCGGTGTTGCGGCCGAGGTGCTGGTCGGGGAGGAAGAGGATCTTCGCGCCTCCCTCGACGTCGGGCTTCTGGGCGAAGGCCCAGTCGAGCGCGACGTCGGCGTTGGAGGAGGTGCACACGACGCCGCCGTTGCGGCCGCAGAACGCCTTGATGTCGGCGCTGGAGTTCATGTAGGTCACCGGCACGACGCTGTCCTGGATGCCGGCGTCGGCCATCGCGTCCCAGGCGTCCTCGACCTGGCGCAGCCGGGCCATGTCGGCCATCGAGCAGCCGGCGGCGAGGTCGGGCAGCACGACCTGCTGGGCGGGCGAGGTGAGGATGTCGGCCGACTCGGCCATGAAGTGCACGCCGCAGAAGACGATGAACTCCGCGTCGGGCCGGGCGGCCGCGTCGCGGGCGAGCTTGAAGGAGTCGCCGGTGACGTCGGCGAACTGGATGACCTCGTCGCGCTGGTAGTGGTGGCCGAGCACGAACACGCGGTCGCCGAGCGCCGCCTTGGCGGCCTGCGCGCGGGCGACGAGGTCGGGGTCGGACGCTGCCGGGAGGTCACCGGGGCACTCCACGCCACGCTCGGCGTCGAGGTCGCGGCCCTTGCCGAGCGGGAGGAGCGGCAGGTCGACGAGACTCATGCGCCCATCCTAGGAGAGCCCCGCACGATGGATTTCCACGCGTCCGGGCGGAAGTTCATCCGGCGCTGAGCGTGGGCGGCCCGATCCAGCCCTGAAGTTCCACTCGCACGGGTGGAAGTTCATCGGGGCCGGCTCGTGGGAGGGTGGCCCACATGCCACGACGCGGTGAGGTGCTCGCCCTGGTCCAGGCGGGTGGGCAGGGCTCCCGCATGGACGTGCTGACGCGCGAGCGCGCCAAGCCCGCCCTGCCCTACGGCGGTGTGCACAGGCTGATCGACTTCGCGCTCTCCGGGCTCGTGCACGCCGACCTGTCCGACGTGTGGGTGTCGCTGGAGTACCAGGTGACCTCGATCGACGAGTACCTCTCCGGCGGGCGGCCGTGGAGCCTGGACCGCAACCGCGGCGGCTTCCGCCGGATCGTGCCGCAGACCGGCACGGGCCCGGCGACCGAGAGCGGCTTCGCGCACGGCAACGGCGACCTGCTGCTGCGGATGTCGGCCGACCTCGAGTCGTTCGGCGCGAGGACGCTCGTGGTCTGCAGCGCGGACCACGTCTTCAACATGGACCTCGCTCCCGTGATCGAGGAGCACGTGGCTGCCGGGCGGTCGGCGACCGTCCTCACGAGCGAGGTCACCAAGAAGGACGCGTCGGACAACGTGGTGGTCGTCGCCCGGCGCGACGGCACGGTGACTGCGATCGAACACAAGCCGTCCCGGCCGTCGGTCGGCACGGTCGCGACCGAGATCTTCCTCTACGACACGGCCGTGCTCGTGGAGACGCTGCACGACCTGCGCGCGGAGCTCGCGGGGGAGCAGGACGACGAGGACGCCGCCGAGGGCGACAGCGGCATCGGCGACTTCGGCGAGCACCTGCTCCCGCGGCTGGTCGAGGACGGCTTGGTCGTCGCCGTCCCGCTGACCGGCTACTGGCGCGACGTCGGCCAGCCCGGGCTCTACCTCCAGTCCCACCGCGACCTCCTGGCCGGCAAGGTCGACGTGTTCGACCACCCCGACCGGCCCGTGATCTCGCACTGGCCCGACCGCCCCGCCGCCCGCGTGCGGGCCGCGGGGGAGTGCCACGACTCGCTGCTCTCGCCGGGCGTCGACGTGAGCGGGCTCGTCGTCGGCAGCGTCCTCGGCCCCGGCGTCGTGGTCGAGAAGGGTGCCGAGGTCCACGACAGCGTGGTGATGGAGGACTGCGTGATCCGCGCGGGCGCCGTCGTGCGCACGACCGTCCTCGACGAGCGGTGCGAGGTCGACGCGGGGGCCCGGGTGGGCGGTGAGCCCTCCGGGCGGCTCGCCCGCGACGAGGACGTCGTACTGGTCGGGCGGGACTCGCGGGTCGGCGGCGAGGTGGCCTCGGGTGCCCGCCTCGAGCCCGGCTCGGACGCCTGAGCGGCTACAGCAGCGAGCCGTGGTGGATGTAGGGCGCGGGCGGCTTCATCCGGCGAAGGCAGAGGTAGCCGCTCTGGTAGACCGCCATCCGCGCCGCCAGCCCGACGTCGAGCGCCCACGCGTTGGCCGCGGTCACGTGGTGGACGGAGACCTGCTCGCCGGGTGCTGACGACGCCAGCGCCTCCCAGAGCAGCGACGAGGCGGTACGACGGTTGGTGGCCGCGACGAGCGGCGGGGTGCCGTCACTGTCGACGTAGGCGTAGCCCGAGCCCGTCGTGTGGTCGACCACGACGAGGCGGAACTGGTCGAGCAGCAGCTCGTGGTCGGAGAGGTGCGCGGCGCCGCGGGTCTGCCGGTCGATCGAGTTCATCAGGTCGATGTCGGCGGCCGTGCCCTCGCGGACCCGTTCGACGACGGGGATCGCGCTGCGGTCGACCACGCCCGTCAGCATCATCTGGGGGTGCAGGTCGAAGCCGGCGAGCCGGTAGCGGCGTACGGCACCGGGGTCGGCGCTCGAGGCGAACATGCCGCGCAGGCAGCCGCGCCCGTGGTGGAGCGCCGAGGCCATCAGCTGGGTGCCGATGCCCTGCCCCTGGTGCTGGGGGAGCACGGCGAACGACGCGAGGACCCACATCAGCTCGCGGACGCGGGAGACCGCTCCACCGACCACCTCGCCGTCGACCTCGGCCACCCAGCAGCCGCCCGCGTCGGTGCTCAGCGCGGCACGGGTGCGGGCGATCCACGCGCCGTTGCGACCAGGCGGACGTCGTACCGGATCCGGCCAGGCGCGCTGGTAGGTGCGGGCGTCGACCTCGTAGTAGCTGGTGGCCGTGATGTCGCCGAACGCCTCGAGGTCGTCGTCCCGCATCGGGCGGACGAGGGCGGACGTCACGAGACGTGCGCGGCGTACCGGGCGAGCAGGTCGTCCCAGTGGGTGTACTTCGCGCGGACCTGCTCCGAGCCGTCGGCCCAGCCGCCGTGCTCGAGGCGGACGCGCGTGCCGGTGCCCTCGTCGGTGAAGCGCACGTCGAGCTGCGTGGGCTCCTCCTGCGCGTGGCCGAGCCAGAAGTCCATGACGAGGTGGCCCAGCGGGTCCCAGGTCGTGACCTTGCCCCAGGTGTAGCGCTGGTCGTCGTCGTGGACGGTCTCGACGGGGCCGTTCGGGTCGATCGCGATGCTGCTGAAGGTCGGCGGGTCCGGGCTGAGCATCGGGTCCCACCACTCGCCCATCTGGGCGGTGAACCCGACGAACGCCAGTGCGGGCTTCACCGGGACCGTGATGTCCGCGACGATCGGTTCGAGGGTCATGCGAGAAGCATGCCCGATGGGGCCGCTGCAAGGATGGCCGCCATGCGCGTGCTGATCGCCCCGGACAAGTTCGCCGGGACCCTGACGGCCGTGGAGGCCGCCGACGCCATCGCCGAGGGCTGGCGGCGCCACGCCCCGGACGACGAGCTCGACCTCGCGCCGATGGCCGACGGCGGGCCTGGCTTCGTCGACGTCCTCCACGCCGCGATGGGTGGGTCGCTGGAGGCTGTGACGGTCTCCGGCCCGCACGGAGGGCCCGCGCCGGCCGTGGTGCTGCGCGTGGGGGAGACGGCGTACGTCGAGAGCGCGCAGGCGGCGGGGCTGCACCTCGTCTCCGGTGATCCCGAGACGGCGTCGAGCCGCGGGGTCGGCGAGCTCGTGCTCGCCGCGGTCGCCGGCGGCGCTCGCACGGTGGTCGTCGGGCTCGGCGGTTCGGGGACCAACGACGGCGGCGCGGGTGTCCTCGCGGCCCTGGGCGCGACGTCCGACGGTGTGCTCGACGGAGGTGCGGCGCCCCTGGCCGCGGTCTCCTCGGTCGACCTCTCCGCCGCCCGCGCCCGGCTGGCAGGCGTCACGCTGGTCGCGGCGAGCGACGTCGACAACCCGCTGACCGGGCTCTTCGGGGCGACGAAAACCTTCGGGCCCCAGAAGGGCATCGGCGAGGACCGGATCGCCGAGGTCGACGGCTGGCTGGAGGCCTTCGCGGTCGCCACGGATCGTCGTACGTCGCTGGAGAAGGGCGCCGGCGCCGCTGGCGGCATCGGCTACGCCCTGCTCACCCTCGGCGCGACCCGCGAGCCGGGCATCGACCTGGTGACCTCCGCGGTCTCGCTGGCCTCCCGGGCCCGGGCCGCCGACCTCGTGGTGACCGGCGAGGGCGCCTTCGACTTCTCCAGCCGGGCCGGCAAGGTGCCCTACGGCGTCGCCAACGTCGCCGCCGAGGCCCTCCGCCCCTGCATCGCCCTCGCCGGCCAGGTGCTCGTCGGGTCGCGCGAGATGCGCGCCCTCGGCATCGAGTCGGCGTACTCCCTCGTCGAGCTCGTGGGCGAGGACCGCGCCCTCGGCGCCCCCGCCGACGCCCTCGCCGACCTCGCCGCCCGCGTCGCCCGCACCTGGTCCCGCTGATCTGGGCTTGCCGCCACCTTCGGGCCGCCGCTGTTGAGGGTGGCGGCAGATGGCAGATCTTCGTGTCGGCGACACGGGATGTGCCGCCACCTTCGGACGCCGGTGACCACCCAACGTCCACAGGACGCCCGGTCCTGACGTTCTCCCCAGCCTGGCGGGAGAGGTGTCGCGAGTGAAGCCGGACCGGCCCATGCTCGCAGGATGCAAGATCTCCCAGCCGTTCGCGGCCACCGGCGCGGCACCGCCTGGACTCCGGTGACATACGGCGTGCACCGGCCGGTGACGTGCCAGAGCGAGGCCGAGCACCCTCCGTTCTGGGACGACGACGACCTGGCCGGATGGCAGCTCCTGATGACCGACCACGGATGCTTCACCGGACTGACCGCGCTCGAGGTGCTCGGTGTCGCGCTGCCACCGCTGCCCGATCGATGTCCGGTCTTCATGGCGCTGGGCAAGGACGATCCGCGACCGATGCGTGATGGTGTGCACACCAGCCGTCACATCCGCCCGGTCGCGTACACGGTGGAGCGCGGACTGCGCGTGGCAGTGGCGCCGGAGGCCATCGTGGCGGCAGCCCGATGGGTAGGGCTCGCCGACGTCGTCGCCCTGGTCGACTCCGCCTTGCACCTCGGTCTGGTGACCTTCGACGACCTCGAGGAGGTGGCCAGGTCGCGACGCCCCGGAAGTCGCCGCCTCCGGGCAGCCCTCGTGCTCGTCGACGCGCGCGCCGAGTCGCTGTGGGAGTCGCTGCTCCGTCTGCTCCACGTCGTGTGCGACATCGAGGTCGAGCCTCAGTGGCTCCTCGTCGACGAGGACGGGGTCCTGATCGCGAAGGCGGACCTGTGGCTCGTCGGGACGAAGGCACTGCACGAGTACGACGGCGACGAGCACGAGGCGGCCCCTCGACGAGTCCGCGATCGTCGGCGCGACCGCCGTGTGGACCGAGTGGGCTTCGTACGGCGCGGTTACACGGCAGGTGACGTCATCCAGCGGGCGGTATCGATCCTCGAGGACGCCGACCGTTCGCTCGGCCGGCCGCATGACCCGTCACGCATCCGCGCCTGGCACGACCTGCTGAAGGACTCGCTGTTCACGCCGGCGGGCCGGGCTGCCTTCCTCGCGCGAGTCCCAACGGCGCCTCCCCGTCGGCGCACTGCCTGAGGTGGCGGCAGATCGCGGGTCACGAGCGTGGTCGGGTGCAATCTGCCGCCACCCCCGGGCGAGCAGGGGAGTGGACGAGGACGCCGGGGAATAACCCGTGGTGTGCGACCATTGGAACCAGCAGTACCCCGAGACTTCTGGAGTGATGAGATGACCGAGCAGGTCGAGACCACCGAGCGCCGCACCGACCAGATCAACCTGTCCGCCGTGGCCGCCAGCAAGATCAGCAGCCTCCTCGAGCAGGAGGGTCGTGACGACCTGGCCCTGCGCATCTCCGTGCAGCCGGGTGGCTGCTCGGGCCTGCGCTACCAGCTCTTCTTCGACGAGCGCACCCTCGACGGCGACGTGACCACCGACTTCGACGGCGTGACCGTGGTCGTCGACCGGATGAGCGTCCCCTACCTCAACGGTGCCGAGATCGACTTCGTCGACACCATCGAGAAGCAGGGCTTCACGATCGACAACCCGAACGCCACCGGCTCGTGCGCGTGCGGCGACTCGTTCCACTGATCTGAGACACCACGAAGGCCCCCGCCGGTTGGCGGGGGCCTTCGTCGTACGTGGGTGCAGGCTGTTTGTCGGCTGACCGGGTTTCGACACGCTCCGTCGCGACGTCGTTCCTCAGTCGCGGTCGCTGCTCAACCACCATCGATCAGGTCCGCTGGCGCGGCCCTGATCAGTCCAGGTGCAGGTGGAGGGCGTTGGCGAGCCGGGCGGCCGCCTCGGAGATGCGGATCTCCCGCTTGCCGATCTCGGAGGGGTAGTCCTCGAAGCGGATGCTCGGGGGCGTGGCCACGGCGGCCTTCGCAGCGCGCTCGAGGTGGGCCTCGAGGCGGAGGTTGCGACCGGTCTCGTGGCAGTCGGCGGCCATCTCGGCAGGCGTCCCGAGCTCGTCGTGGGCGAGGTTCGCGGGGCGTCGGGAAGTCGTCATGGCGACGACGTTATTGGCTACTGAGGGGTATCCCGAGGAGTACCGGGAGGTATTCCCCGATCGCCGCGTGAATCTGTCACCCTTAGAGGTGATAACTACGGCGGCGTAGTTATCACCGTGTCATGTAACGACCGTCACTCGCCCTCGTTGGACCCTTTTTGGTCAAACGTCAAGAAAACGGGGAACCCATGGAAGACCTGCTCGACCAATACGCCACCTACCTGCGGTCATGGCAGGCACGTCCGACGACCATCAAGGCGCGGCTCACCCTCGCCCGGTCCCGACTTCTGGCGTGGGGCGTGGAGGGATTCACGCGCGGCAACATCGAGCAGTTCCTGGCCACTGACGCGAACGGCAACGAGCGCAAGAAGTGGACGACCTCGACCTACTACAACCACCTGACGGACTTCTGCGCCTTCCTCGTGGCGGCTGGGCGGCTCGAGACCTCGCCCATGGATGGCGTGCGCCGCTCCAAGCCTCCGAGCAAGTCGCCCAAGCCGCTGACGCTCTCCGAGCAGACACGTGTCCTGTCGGTGGTCGAGGGTGAGGTGCGTGACTGGATCCTCATCGCCCTGCTCTCCGGCCTGCGTGCGTTCGAGATCGCCAAGCTCCGCGGGGAGGACTTCACTAGCGAGGGCATCTACGTGGTCGGCAAGGGCGACAAGGAAGCCACGATCGCCTGCCACCCTGACCTCGCGGAGATGGCGAGCCGCTATCCCGCGACGGGTTACTGGTTCCCCGGGGGCGAGGATGGTCACGTGCGCGGACAGCAGATCAGCCTCACGGTCGGCAGGTTGTTCCGGTCGCTGGGCATCTCTGGCTCGATCCACAGGTGCCGTCACACCTACGGCACCAACCTCCTGCGCCAAGGCGTCAACGTGCGTGTCCTCCAGCGGCTCATGCGGCACGCCTCGTTGGACACGACCGCCGGCTACCTCGCCGTTGTCACCGACGAAGAGCGGGACGCGATCCTCAAGCTGAGTGCCTGAGTTGCGACGCCAGCCCACGATCCCCGGACTCCCGGAGTGCCTGCTGTGGGATGTCCCCGGACTCCCGGAGCCCACGAAGGCGGCCATGCGGGCTTGGCAGCGGGGTAGGTGTGCGGCATGTGGGATCGAGGGTCGCGCGTTGGTTGAGGACCACGACCACGCCACGGGATTCACCCGCGGGTGGCTGTGTCGTCCGTGCAATAGTTCCGAGGGCGCGGCGCGGCGAAGTTTGATGTGGTGGTGGTGGCGCAACGGGGCCAACCCGGCATCCATCCTCGGCGTTCAGGCCTACTACGTGAACGTCCGCGGCCTGACCGTAATTAAGGGGCGGAAGGGCTTCGTGCCTGAGGACTCATAATCCTTGGGTCGTGGGTTCGAGCCCCACCCGCCCTACGCTCAGGAAGGTGTTTTACACTAGCAGGTGACACACCAATTGACACACGACAGTGCAACCGACCATGCACTTGGTTCAGAGAAGGTCACCCGTGGCCCTTGAGCATGTGCCCACGGTAGGCGCGGGGTCCGACAATGACGAAAGCCCCCACTCGCCGAGGCGGGTGGGGGGCAGTCGCTATCCCGCGGCAGCAGGTCAGAGGAACCGACGCGCAGCCGCGAAGAACAGCGTTACGTCGGAGGCGAGGGTGATGTTCGACCCGGTGTTGTTGTCGATGGCGTAGGTGATGGTGCCCGTCGAGGTCACCTGCGCTGAGATAGTGAGCCCCCGCGGCGGGAGGCCGGTCGTCGTGGACCACACCACGTAGTCGCCGACCGAGGTTCCTGTGAGGGAAGCGGTTCCGGTCGTCCGCGTGTTGGTGTTGTACGTCGTGCCGGACGCCAAGGTGGTGCCAGCTCCGATGCGTCGCCACGACGGAATGTCGTAGGTGACGCCAGAGGTTGCGTCGGCCGGTCGCTGGTGGGTGAGCGCGCCCGTGCTGGTTGCTCCGAGCCAGGCCGTCTCGGCGCCGCTGTTCCCGAAGTGGAGGCCCTTGTCAGACAGGGCGGCAGTCCAACCCTCGGGGTCTTCGTACGGGTTGGCAGTGGAGGGGTAGGCAGCCCAGAGAGGCCGGTTCGTCCCGCTCGAGTACCTGTTGCGGGCACGGTTGAGCGGCCAGGATCCGGGGATGTAGGCGTCCCGGGTCTCACCCTGTGCGTAGCGGATCATGTTGCCGGCGGTGGCAGCCGCCGTCCCGGACTCCACGACTTCAAGCCAGGTGACGGGGGTCATCGGGTTGCGGATCACGTTGTCGGTGGCGTTCTCGAACCGGACCCTCTGCGGGCGGAGGTACTTGACACTGGTGCCCGATGAGGTGGTGGTAATAGCCGTCCCGCCACGCTTCAAGGAGATCTTGAAGGTGTTCGTCGTCGTGGCCACCACGTAGTACGGGCGGTCGAAGAACGTCCCCGTGGGGGCGGTCGTGCCCGTGAGGAACACCATCTCGCCGACGGCGAGGGGGTGGGCGGTGGCGGTGAACGTGTCACCGGAGACGGTGGTGTCGGCGGCGGCGATGCCCTGCTCGTGTCGACAGCCTAGCCACACGTTCTGGTAGCCGTTCTTGACCTCGATGACGTGCTCGAAGGTGTCGGACTCGAACGAGCAGCCGAGGAACGTGTTTCCGGTGACGGTGTTGGAGCCGGAGCCGTCGAGCAGCAGGGCGCGAGTGCCGCTCGCACGTCGCCCGCCGGCCCACGTCGAAGACCCGGTGCAAGACCCTGCGATGAAGGTGTTCTGATTGCTCCACCCGCCAGCGTCGAGGGGCTTCACTGACACGCAGACCTTGGCATATGAGATGGTGCGCCAGCCGATCTCGTTGTAGGCAACACCCCAGCTCTGCCCGCCAACTCTGAGGCCGGTCTCGAAGTGGATGATCTTGCCGACGCGGACGCGGGAAGTATAAAGGTTTCGGATGGTGACGCCGGTCGAACCAGCGGGCAGGTCGCCCATCGTGGCAGAGGTCACTCCGGTGACCGATGGGGTCTCGACCTCGGCGTTCTGGAGGACGGACCCGGAAGTTTCATGACCGACCGCCATGACCGTGCCGGTGTACCCGGCTGGGGCGAGCACCTCGGCTCCGGAAGCCTGGAGGTGGCACATGACGGGGATGGGCGCTGCGAGCGTGGTGAGCTTGTAGCGGCGCTTCATCACGACCCGTGCCCCGGGGTCGGCGTAGGTGCCATTGACGCGCTTCTCGGCGTTAGCCGCAGCGAAGGCTGCGAGGACAGCCGAGGTGTCGTCGGCTACTCCGTCACCCACGGCTCCGTACTTCTCGGGCGTGTAGACAGGTGCGAAGTTGACCGATAGTGCGGCTGTCGTAGCCGAAGCCGGGTTCGCCACGAACGATGCCGTCGCCGTGTCGTTGGTCGCACCCAACGCAGCAGCCGCCCCCACGTTCGCCGCAACCTCGGGCGTGATGGCGACCACGTCCACGTAGTTGTCGACCACCCACTCGAGGTCACGGTCGGCAGTCAGCGGGAACCACTTGGTGGTGATCCCGCGCATGTTGCCGGCGAGCCTCAGGCTGCGGGAGTCGACGTTGAGCCGGTACAGCGGCGCAACCCCGGCGGCAGTCTCGGGCAGGTCGTCGCGCGTGAACGTCCCGTCGCTGTTGAGCGGGATGCGTACCTTCCCGCCGAGCCTGCCAGTGGAGCCGATGGTGAAGATCGGCTGGGACGCCTCGATCCACAGGGCTGCCGGGTCGTTGGCGTCGGGGTCGGCTCCGGTCAGTGTCGCGACGTCTCCATTGAGCGAGTACTCGGCCAAGGGGTGCTCCTCAGGTCGTGGTCAGGCTGTGCGGGATCAGGAGACGTCGATGGGCGTGGAGTCAGCCACGATCACGTCCGTGCCCGAGGTGACGCGGGTCTGGGTGGCGTGACGGCCAGCGGCGAGCACGGTGGCCCCATCGGCGGTCGCTTCGGGTCCTGCGAAGTAGCCCGTCGACCGTGCGGCCTGCGTCCACTTGCCACCCGACTGCACGGCCGCGTCCTGCCAGCTCGCCGGATGCCAGGTGGAGTCGACCTTGACCTCCACCGTGGAGCCCGTGGGATCGAAGTCGAGCGTCATGGTGGCGATGAGGCGGGTGCGGGTTCCGGCGTCGAACTTCATGTGATGACTCCCGTGGCACGAAGAATGGACAGGCGGGCCGATGCGCGGGCCTCGGTGATCTCGCCCGTTGAGGACGGCGCGGCGATGAACCCGGATGCGGCCGGGATGGAGATGGTGGCGCGGAGGATGCGGCCCTCGAAGTTGGTCGCCGGTCCGTCCTGCGCTGAACCCGACAGGGAGCCGGTGACGAGTGGGAGGCTGGCGAGCAGGGAGCCGGTCGCTGTGGGCGGTGTGGCCGTTCCCGACAGGCTGCCGGTGATCTTCGGGAGCGGCGCGCCGAGAGTGCCGACATACACGGGGCCGGACGCGGTGCCGAGCATCGAGGCGGACAGGCGTGCGACCTGAGCCGAGAGCGTGCCCGTCCACACGGGTGCGGTGAACGTGCCAGACATCGACGCCGTGACGAGCGGGACGGTGCCCGAGAGCGTCGCTGCGCCTGCTGGCGTGGTGACGGTGCCGCTGATGGTGGAGCGGGTGGGCGGAACGGCAGCCGAGAGCGTGCCCGCATATGTGGGCGGGGTCGCGGTGCCGGACGCACTGCCCGTGACCTTGGGCGTAGTGGCCGAGATGGCACCGCTGTAGGTGGGCGGCGTGGCCGTGCCAGCGAGCGCCCCAGTGGTGGCGGGGGTCGCTGCGGAGAGGGTGCCCGTGTAGCCGGGGGCCGCGGTGAACGTCCCTGCGATGCTGCCCGTGACGGTCGGCGTGGTGGCGTTGACCGTGCCCGTGTAGGTGGGGACGGCAGCGGTGCCTGCCAGTGATCCGGTGAAGAGTGGTGTGGCTGCGGCGAGGCTGCCGGTGTACGACGGGGCGGTGACGGTTCCAGCGAGAGAGCCCGTCGCGCGCGGTGCCGATGCCGACAGGGTGCCCGTGTACGACGGCCCAGCGGCGGTGCCCGTGATGCTCGCCGACACCCGTGGCGCGCTGGTCGACAGGGTCCCTGTGTAGGACGGAGCTGCGACAGTCCCAGAGATGCTCGCGGTGACGCGCGGGACGCTGGCCGAGAGTGTGCCAGTGGTCCCACTCGCGGACGTGCCGAGGATCTCGACGCCGACAAGCACCCACCGCAGGTTCGTGGGCGCGGTGAGCCCTTGGGTGATCGATCCGGCAGCCCCCGTGTCGGTCCGATATCCGCCGTAAACGGTGTGCTGTCCGGCCACCGCGACGTAGGTGGACTCCGACTCTGCCGAGCCGTTGATGGTTCGCCAGGTGCGCGCCGAAGTGACCGCGTTCCAGTCGTTGATCTGGCACTGGACTGCGCTGTTGGCCGAGCAGGTCGCGGCAACCGCGGGGGCTGAGGATCCGGTGCCGTTGGTGCCATTGAAGATCGATCCGACGCCGCCGTGGTTGCGCCAGACGGTGGCAGAGAAGCCCCAGTAGTCGTTGGTCGCGGTGGGACGGTTGAGCGTGACCGTAATGCCCGTCGCGGTGGCACCAACTGCCCCGGTCCAGATCCAAGCGCCCGAGTTGTTGGTCCCTGATGTTCCCGCTTGCGCACGCGCCGTCCAAGTAACCGATCCGCCTGACGCGCTTGGGTTGCCGGCGACGTAGGTGTTCGCGTTGGCCATCGACCCCATGACAACGATGAGGTCGCCTGCTTGCACGTCGAAGGCCGCCGTGACCTTGCTGGCGCCTGTGGTGGAGAAGTTGCCCGACGCGGGAATGACGTATGAGACACGAGTAGGAGGGGTCGCCACGGCTTACCTCCTGCTCGGGCCGGCGATCAGGGCAGGATCAGGACGTCGGGATGGTGAACGTGGGGACGCCGAGGTCGACGGTTCCGCCCGCAACGAGCGCGGTGGTGGACAGGTTCATGTCCGCACCCGACGTACCCACGGTGCCGTCGATCTTCGCGGTGCCACCCGAGGTCTTCACGCGGAAGTGACCAGCGGTACCCGACGCGGCCACGGTCACCGACGCGGGGTCGGCAGCAGTGAGCGCGCCACTCGTCGACGTGAACGACCCCGAGATGGTCACCGTGGCGAGCAGGGTGCCCGACGCGGCGGTCTCGGGGGTGGCGGGCTTGGTGCCGGTGCGGATCTCGATGGTGGCAGCCGACCCGATGTCGGTTGCGAGTGCCGCGCCCATGGCCTGAGCAGCAGCGGCAGAGATGGTGAGCGCCATGTCAGTTCCCCTCGACAGTCTCGGTGGTGGCGGACGGGCCGTTGCCGCCGAAGCCCGAGGTGGCGAGCGACGTGAGGATGGACAGGACGAAACCGCCAGCAGCGAACCCGCCAGCGTCAGCCCACGAGGCGTTCATGGCGTTGACCTGGTCGGCGCCGAAGACGAGGAGCGCGGCTTGGGCGGCGGTCTTCACGGCACGCTCGAGGACAGCGAGGGCGTATGCCTTGTTCACGGGATTCTCCTGGTGGGTCGGTGGTGGGTGAGGTCGGCGATCAGGCAAGAGAGGGCGAACCATGCGACCGGCAGCGAGTGGTGCAGGCCGGTCCGGTTCACCCCCACGTGATGTCCCGGGTCTGGGCAGGGCCACTGCGACCCCAGGTGATGTCAGCCGACGCGGGGGCGGCGAGGCTGGCGGTCAGGGCGAGTGCGGCGATGGTGGCGGCGAGCAGGCGGGTCATGGCGGTTCCTCCGGATGTGGCGTGGGGCGCTACGGAACTGTGGCGATATGAGATACAGTCAGACTATGCAGATGACACAGCGGGGGCAGTTGTCCCAAGAAGATGAGCGGCAGTTGTTCGCCGCACTGCGCGAGGCGAAAGTGGCCGAGGGCAGGTTCCAACTGCTCGCCGTCGAGATGGTTGCCAAGTCCTCGTTCCGCGAGGTCGCTCGATTGATGGGTCTCAGCACCAACACGTTGCAGCGGTGGAAGCGGGAGGCGGTGAAGTGAACGACCACGAGCACCACTGGGACTACTCCAACACCCCGGGCGTAGACATCTGCGTGATCTGCCTAGAACTCCGCGACTGGCCGAAGGGGACCGACTGATGAGCGACCTGACCGACTTCCTGCTAGCCCGGGTCGCGGAGGACGCGGACGTGGCGCGAGTGGCGGGAGCCTCTGATCCTTCTAGTCGCTCGTCTATCTGGACGAGCCTGCGATCGGGGCGGGCAGGCGTTTGCGACCACGGCCCGCGCGGATCGGTTGAGATCCAGCCCGATCGCGTGGTGGCTGAATGCGAGGCCAAGCGCCTGATCGTGAAGCGGTGGGGTGGTCACGATCCGATCATTCGACTTCTCGCCCTGCCTTACGCAGACCACCCGGACTACCGCGAGGAGTGGCGACCGTGAGCACAGGAGACGTCGACCGGTGTTCGGCGACCGTGCGCGACGGTGACGGCTACGTATGGCGCTGCCTGCTAGATCGTGGTGAGCACGAGCACGTCTATCCACTGGACCTGACGCCCCGTCGCGAGCAGTGGCGACCCTAGCGAGCGCTCACCCTGAACCGAGCCCAGATCGGGTCGTGGTTGTCGATAGTGCCCTCAAGGGAGCCGTGGTCCTTCAACTCCAGCCGCGCACCCTGCTCGTTCTCCACGAAGCGCATGTGGTCGAGGCCCTGGTGGTGGGCGACCTTCTCGCCCGGCACCATCCTCGGCATCCGGCGAGCGTTGTAGTCGCATGCGTAGATGCCCGACGTACCGCCGTCGTGGCAGAACATCGACCGCAGCGTCTCGCCAGCGATCACGGCCCCCGAGTCGCGAGCCTCGTCGACCTTCGCATTCAAGCCGCTGCGATGCGGGTGCCAGTTGCCGAAGAACAACTCGATGCCCTTGAGCTCGGCGACACACGTGGAGATGTGACGCGCCGGCCCCGTGCCCTTCGCCGCGCCGATCTCCAGACCCGAGCCCATGATCTTCACCCGCTTGCGCTTCGTCACCTTGAAGCCCGGCGACAGGATGATCGGCTCACGGGTCGGCCAGTAGACCTTCCGAGTGCCCGGCTCCAGCGCTGACGCCAGCCGATCGTGCTCGTGCGCGGGGTCGGGCTCCTCGTCGAGTTCCTGCGGGAGGATGACGTAGTGCTGGTGGTCATCGACCTTGGCCATCACGTTGCGGACGTTCCGCATGAAGACGCCCGGCTCGTAGCCGCGGCCCCAGTTCACGCCGACGACGGTGAGGTAGAACTGACGCGCGCTCATCGCTTCGCCAGGAACTTCCGACGCTTGCGGATGGCCTTGATCTGCTTCCACAGCGTCTTGACCTTGCCGAGCTTCTTGGCCTCACGCGCATCCAACTTCCCACGCTCGACGTCAGCATGGAACGCCTGCACCGTGTACCGCGCCGTGTTCGTCCACCCCGGGTCAGAGTCGATGGCGTTGGACACGAGCCCGTCGCGCCGCGCGAGGTACGCCTGCACCTGACGAGCGGCGGCAGGGGCGAGACGGCCGTGACCGATCAGCACCGCGTGGCAGTGGGCCGACCACACGCCGGGGAGCGTCGGGCGATACCACGCAGCGAACCCGACCGCACGCAGCGCCTTGACTGCGTCGTCGTGGCCGCCGGCGATCGTGTCGAACACGCCGCCGAAATCGTGCGTGCCGGCCGAAGCCGCGACACCACCCGCGTTGTAGGAGCCCTGGACGATGGGGATCTTGCGGCCGAGGATCGCCTCAGCGCGCTTGATGGCGCCGAGAGTGAGGGCGTCGAGCACCTTGCCATCGACGACGATGCGCTCGTAAGGATCGCTGGGCATGTCGGGCTCCTAGTCGTACTGGCCGGGTGGGCGATGTGGCGGGCACGGGCACATGGCG
This sequence comes from Nocardioides sp. BE266, assembly GCF_031457855.1. Classification (NCBI taxonomy): domain Bacteria; kingdom Bacillati; phylum Actinomycetota; class Actinomycetes; order Propionibacteriales; family Nocardioidaceae; genus Nocardioides; species Nocardioides sp. BE266. The sequence continues at coordinate 246,346 of NZ_JAURTI010000004.1, forward strand.
CCGTCGAGGTCAGCGAGGCAGCGCGAGAAGACGTGCTCCTCGTGATCGCAGTAGCGGCACGAGGGCTGGCGCGAGAGTGGGCGCTGCATGACGACCTCCGGGCGTGAAGCGGCAGACTTCATCCGAGCGGAATGAAGAATCAGCGACCCGAGAGGTGGTTGATGGCGCGGGCGAGCAGTCGGCGGAGGCGCAGGATCACTCGCTGTAGTCGTGGTCACCCATGCGCCACACGAGAGCCACGACGAGGCCGCAGAGGGCGACCAGCATCAGCGCCACCCGAAGGCCGGGAGCGACGTCAGAAGCAAGAGCCTCGCCCGACCCGTACGCGATGATGACGTAGGTGCCGATCACCCACGGCGTCATCCGCTTGAAGCGCTTCGGCATGTGACCCCAACGAGCCACGGCACCCATCGTAAGCAGCACGACGGCCAGCCCCGACAGGAAGACGTTGGCCCACCTGAGCCAGTCCCACATCTCGGCGGTCACTTCGAATCTCCACAGGCAGTCTCAGGGAGCTCGGGCAGCGGGTTCGCCTTCCGCTCGGCGATCTGGTCGCGGCGCAAGGTCTGGTAGTTCTCGAGCGCCGCCCGGAACTCTTCCCGGTCGGACTTCGACACCGCGTTCAACAGGCGGTCGAGGGCCTCCTGCGAGGAGGCCACGGCGTTGGAACGGGCGGCGTAGACCTGCGCGAAGTCGCCCTGCCACTCCGCGGTGCAGCGGGTGAACTCGGCCGACTCGGCGCGCTGGTAGATCAGGAACCCCGCCGTCGCGCCGTTGGCGACGATGGCGATGGTCAGGAGCCACCTGTTGAGGGTGTGGTTCCGAGTGGGTGACACGGGTCGTTCCTTCCGAGAGGAGCGGTACAGGTCGAGCGCGTCGTCGAACACGATCCCGGCAAGGAAGCCGATCACGAGACCCGCGACAGCGACGAGCAGATACGTCATTCCGAGTCACCGCCCGAGGGGGGTTTGGTCCTGTCCCTCATCGCGACGCCAGCCACGAGGCCGGTCAGCACGGTGGACAGGGCCAGGACGACGCCAGTGGCGTCGAGGATCTTCTGTGCGAGACCGACAACGATGACGATGCCGATGAGACCAGCGATGAGGAACGCGAGCGCCGTCATTGCCTTTGAGGACATGTCACCCCTCCGAGATCGGGGCTGCGATGACTGCCATGTGTTGCCCCCTGGATAGGTAGTTCTCCCGATGCGTTGGAGAGTCGGGCGGCGGTACGGTCAGGCATCCCCGCGGCTAGGTGGCCGCCTTGTCGCGGGGCTAGCCCTCGTCGGTCGATGCGGCCGGCGGGGGCGTCACTCTCAAGCACGAACTAGGATCGAGTGTCATGAGGTTCCTCGCCGCGCTTTTGCTGGCCGTCGTGCTGACCGGTTGTGGTCACGAGCCCGCCACTCGCACCGCGCCTGACTTGGCTGGCGAGCTGGGCTGCACTGGCGGTGACGGCGACGATTACGCGGTGGCGTGTGACTTTGAAGGTTCTCGCCTCAGCATCCGGTCATTCATGGATGCCGGTGAGCGTGATGCCTACGTGAACGCGGCGACCAACTTCACCAACGTCCTCGTGGGCGAAGGGTTCGTGATCGAGGCGCCCGACACTGCGACGCTGGATGAGGCGCGCAAGATCGTCGGTGGCGAGATCATGGGTGCGGCAACCTCGCCTGTCGCGCCTCAGTAGCAGTTGCCGACCAGCTTCACGTCGTCGGCCGTCGTGGCCGTGCCGCCGAACGCTTCGGTGCGGGCGGCGACCTCGGCGGCGGGCATCCGGACCCAGTCCCAACCCTCGGCGACAGGGAGGCGCACGACGTGTGCGACCGGGAAGGACGTCATGTCCTCAGGTGCTTCGAGCGCCACGCAGCCACGGAACCCAGCCTCACGCAGCGCCTTGGTGGTCCACTCGTTGGCGGGCTTGCTGGCGGCGGTGCGCTGGTGCTCCTCGGCCCCGATCGCGCCGTTCGTGACCCAGCCACCTGTTGCCGGAAGGGTCGCGGCGAAGATGGAGAAGGCGACTGCGAGCACCGGCATGAGGGCCAGGTGCAGGAGAGTCGCGGTGCGGTTCGTGCTAGGCATGTGCCTATACTAGGCACATGCCTAAGCCCCTGTCTAGTCAAGTGCCTAGTGTTCCCGAACTAGTTGCATCAAAGGAGATCGCCGACATGCTCGGTGTCAGTCGTCAGCGCGTCACCCAGTTGGCCGCAGGGCCGACGTTCCCGAAGCCAGTCGCCGTGTTGAGTGTTGGCCGCATCTGGATTCGCCAGGATGTCGTCGCGTGGGCAGAGCAGGCAGGTCGCTCCATCAGGCAGTAGCGAGGGCCTCGTTCCACGCGTCCTCGAAACTGCGGGGCGCGTAGCCGAACGGGGTGGCCGTGATCTTCTCCGACTGGTCGGTGTAGGTGACAGTCTCGAGCACGACGTCGGTGTTGCTGCGCAGCAGACGGGGGCGGGACATGTCGACCGTTCCGCACAGGCGCACCATCTGGAGCGACTGGATTTGGTTGAGCGTTGCGGCTCGACCGCCCGGCGTGGTGATCTGGCCGTGCGCGAGCTCGAGGCCCTCACCCCAACCCATGCGTGCGCCCGACTTGAGGAGCATTCCCTGGAGGACCGAAGCGGCACGAGTGTTCGTCGTGTTGCCGATGTCGGTCAGATCCACCAGCTTGGTTCGACGACCAAAGACAGTCGCAGCCTCCGCGGACCCGACGATCTCGGTCTGGTAGTTGCCGCTGCCGTCGAGGTAGCGGCCCGCCAAGTGGGTGTAGAACTCGTCCTCCGCGGGAGTCAGGCCGCGACCGACAACAGCATTGGGGACGACCCACTGCGGAGTCGAAGGCAGGGCCTCCATGTAGAGACCCCGGTCGTGGGCACTGATGTACCAGTTCAGGCCGTTCTCAGCCGCGTAGCCGTCCAGCAGTTCGATCAGAGTCATCTCCGACGGAGTGCCGAAGTCGGCCCACGGAGTACCCGAGATCGAGAAGGGCAGGCCCCACGTCAACTCTTGGCGGGTGTTCACCGAAGCGATGACCGCAGTGTCGATGATCGTGACGATGTTCCCCGCCGCGTCCATCGGGTAGACACGCTCGCCCTGCCGCCACAACCCGCGGGCCGAGAAGTTCCCATCGCCCGCCGGCTCAACCAGGGTTCCGACCCAGATCCGGAAGCCGCCGCACCACACGCTCACTGAGGCGTTGCCCACGACGAGCGGGTGTGAGCGATTGGGCTCCATCTGCCACGACGCCTCTTCGGAGCCGTGGCGACCGTACTTGACGGTGACGGGACTGTGCCCACCCATGCCCAGGTCGCGGATGTCGCGGCTGCCGATGCGGACCGACAGCATCAGAAATCCCCGACGTTGGAGTGTGCACGCGGGTAGTGCTCAAACGACGTGTTGGCGTCGGCCACCGTCGTGACCGTGAGCACCATCGAGCCGCCGTTCGGGTCGAACTGGTGGCTGCGCTGGTCGCAGAGAATCTTGTCAAAGGTTGGGGTGTAGGCGTCCGACCAGTCGGCTTGCGTAGCGACCTCGATCGCGCCCGTGGGAGCCTCGAGCGACGGCGCCGTGATGCGCAGGCGGTTGTGCACAGTTCCGACCGCAGGGGTGCCGGTGCCGCAGTCGACAACGGTGAGCTGGCCCTTGTCCATCGCGTAAAGCCATCCCTGGTCGATCTCGACCGTAAGGCCCGACGAGGTGAAGTCGCGCTGGAGGTCGACGTAGATGAAACCAGAAGGACCGATGCGGCTGGTTGGCAGCGTCAGGCGTGCAATCGGGGCCATGACCCAGGCGTTGAGCGTCGGCAGATTGACGTAGGTGCCGCCAGCCTGTTCGTCGCCGACCGAGACGCCGGCCATGAGGGACCGAGCGGCGTAGTTGATCAGCGCGTTGCCCGTGCCAGAGGTCGTACGCAGCCGCGCCCACAGGTGCACGTCGCCCTCAGGGATGGAGGCGACCGGGACCGCGTAGCGAGTCAGGCCGGTCAACGTCTGCCGTGCGCCGGAGACAGTGGTGGAGTCGGTGGTGGGCGTATCCGAGATGATGGTCCACGGACGCATCGATGGGTTGTAGCCGCTTCCAGCCTGATGCGAGAACACCGAGACAACGCCGAGGCCACCGGTCTCGTGCTGGACCAGCACGTTTCCCTCAGTGGGGACCGAGCCCTTAGGGACGATGACCGAGTTCTTCTCCCGCGTGGTGCCCGATGCGGGAAGCGCGTTGGCCTTGAGAACCTGGTCTACCTCGAACGTCTGGGTGCCGGCAGCCGCGGCGTGCCTGACGTAGAACCGGAAGTCAGTAATCGATGTCACCGCGTCGGGAACCTTGAACCACGACCGCGAGAAGCTGGCGGTCGGCGCGGGCTCGCGACGAACCTCCGTCAGGCCGATCGAGCCGCTGTTGATGGCGACGTTGATCGCAATGCCGGGAGCCGAGGTCTTCCAGTCCAGCCCGAGGTACTTGTCCGTGCTCGTCGAGATCGCCGCCGTGCGCTGGAGCTCGGCACCCGAGAAGAAGCCATAGGGGAGCGCGCCGTTGTACGTCAGCCGCACCGCACCCGAGACGACCGAGAGGGTGGCACCAGCAGGGCCGAGCGCCGCCCAATTGGTGGTCGACGACCCGCTGTCGACGACCGAGGGCGCAACCGCGCTGATGGCCGGCGTGGAGATCAGCGTGTCACCACGGCCCCGCGGGAGAGCCGTCATGGTGACGATGTACGCGCGCTCGACGCGAAGCTCCGACAGATCGTCGAACTCCCAGTCCATCCGCGCGTGCAGGACGTCGAACACCGTCGGCGGCGCGAAGACGTCCGGGGGCTGCCAGACAAGCTCGATCGGCTTGCCCATCTCCGCAGCCAACGCCTTCTCGCCCAACGCCAGGTCGTTCGCCGTCGCGCCCGTGATGCGCACGTGCAGCACCGGCTCGCGGTTGCCGACGTGGGTCTCACGCACGAGGTCACCAGCACTGAGCGCCGAGATGATCTGCGCGACCACCACGTCAGGGTTGCCCCACGTCGTGCCGTCCGCAGAGACCTCCGTGGTGAAGCCCTCCGCGTGCTCGTAGGGCTGGCCGTCCTCGACCAGCACAAGGCCGCCGAGAGTGATGCCGTGGCCGGGGTTGATCGTCATCGAGGCTTAACCGGCTTTCCGTTCGCGTTGGACTTCACGGCGCGGGTTGCAGGGCCAGAGACCGCGCCAGCCACTCGATCTCCCGTGCGGTCGGAGGCTGCGGCGATGGCCTTCTCCACGCGCTCGAGCCGACCGTTGACACCGGCAAGCTGGGCGTTGGTCTGCTGCGCCTCTGCGAGAGTGGCGTCAGCGCGCTGGGAGGCGTAGGCGAACTGCTGACCGAACGCAGCCTGACCACCGGCCGCACCGACCGATGCCTGCAACGCGGACCGCTGGTCGATCGCCGCAGCCGTGGCCTGAGCCTGACCGCTCGCGATCAGCGCAGAAATCTGCTGGTTGTCGCCCTCGGCCAGGATCGTGGCGAGCGCGTTGCCCGTGATGCCCATGGCTGCGAGCTGCTGCTGGATGGCGCCGCGCTGCTGGAGTCCCGCAATGTCACGGTTCACGTTCCCGAGCGCGCCACCCGTTGCGCCGGCAGCCCACGGGTTCGACGACTTCTCGAACAGTCCTGTGTTGAAGCCAGCGACCGTCGCCTGTGCGACGTCGGCCATCTTCTGCGCCCACTCGTCGCGGGACTTGATGTCACGCTCGGCGATCTCGCTCTGACGGTCGAACTTGCCCGTCAGCCGGTCGATCGCCTGCTCCAGTGCGGCCGTGTTGTCGTAGACGAACGCACCGCCGGACGCCTTGGGCTTGCTCCCCTTCTTGCCAGTAGTGCCACCTTCGGCGAACCACTGAACCGAGCCGCCGAACATGGCCGCGGTCTGCTCCAGGATGCTCTTGGCTCGAGGACGGCGCGAGTCGTTGGCGTGAGGGATATAGGACTCGCCCTGAGTCTCAGGCTCGGCCCACACGCGCATCGTCCGGCCCGAAGCGATCTCAGGGTGATGGCGATCCTTGAAGTCGCCAAAGGCTTGCTGGCTAAAAGCTGCAGCGCCCTGCGGTCCGGTGACAGTTCGCACCGTGTTGACGTAGGTCGTCGCAGTCTTGCCATTGAGGGACGAGAGGTACTGATCGACCTCGCGGAACGACTGCATGGCGCGGCTCGCGTCGGCCGTGATTTTTTTCGGAGGGATCTTGTAGTTGTTGTACCGCTCGATCGCCTTCTCGCCCTTGAGGAACGCGGCGTTGGCGCGCTCGATCTCGCCCTGAGTGCCGTTGGCGAGCTGCCGCATCCGCAGCGCGCCCTCCTCGCCGGCCGCCTGCAAAGAACGAATGAGACCGTCCTCGAGGCCAAGCCTGGCTGCCTTCTGCGAGTTGGTGGTGAAGTTGTTCAAAGCGTCGGCGGTGCTTGCCATGTCCTTGATCCACTGAGCAAGCGAGACCTTGCCGTCGTTGAGGCTGTCTCCGAGACCGACGAACGAGCGGGCCGTCTTGTCTGCCTCTTCGCGCATCGTGTTGATCGCGTCAGCCTGAGCCTTGATCTCTTCCTTCGTCTTCCCGGACCACTTAGCTAGGTCAACGTTCGCCCCGGTCTGCTGGAGGAGGGCTAGCGCGGCGCCCTTGGCGCGCACCTCGGAGAGCTTCTGCGCCTGAGTCAGTTCGTACAGCGCACGCTCGCTTGCCTCGATCTTGGCGCGCGCATCATCCATGCTCGGGCCACCGAAGGTGTCGGCGACCGAGAAGCCAATACGGTCGAGGATGTCGCCCGCGTTGAAGTCAAGGTTCTTGATGTCCGTAAGCTCGGCCTTGGCTGCGGCGATCTGCTCGCTCAGGACGCCTACGTCACCTGACTGAACGGCGGCATCGAGGCCTTGAATTGCAGCTGTCGCCCCCATGCCAGCGGAGCGCAGGTCGAGCAACAGTCCCGCCGCCGCGCCAATGACGACGCCACCCGGCACTAGCGTCCCCATGAGTGCAAGGGATGTCGTGTTGGTCAGGCCGATCGCGTCCGCGGCACCCGTGGCTGCCACGGCGAAACCGGCCAAGCCTGCGCCCTTTGCGAGGCGGCTCTTCATCCGCTCGGCGGCCTGTCCCGCCTTCTCGGTGTTCGTGCCGAAAGCGACCATCGTGTCCGACATCGCTGCGATGTCAGACCGGATCGAGTTCGCCTGCCCCTTGATGCCCTTTGAGGCAGTTCCGAGGCCGGAGAAGAGTCCTGACGACAGGGACGCACTGGAAAGCGACTTGGTCACAGCCAGCGTCCGGTTGAGCAGGGACAGCGCGGCGACCGCAGCGAAGATTGGAGTACCGAGGTCGGAATCGGCGATGGCGGCGATGGCATTGGAGAACGCCTCGACGGCGGCGAGCACCGGGCCACCGAGGGGTGCCGTCGCTTGCACGACCTGGATAACGGCGTTGGCCAGTGCGCCGAGCGTGTCGGCGACCTGAGGCCCGGTCGTTCGGATGTAGTCGACGAACTCGGCGAAACCCTCGGTGGCAGACAGGCCAGTTGCCCAAGAGTCGAACCCAGCCGCAACGTCCATCAGCCACGACGAGAACCCGTCGTTGATCGGAGTGAACGCCTGCCACAGCTCGGCCATTCCGTGTGTCAAAGAGCCGACCGTCGTTGCAAGCTCGGCGATTGCCTGAGGCGCCTCGTTCTCGATGAACTCGAAGAAACCGGCCCAACGATCCGAGGCGAGAGACGCTGCGGAGTCGGAAGCAATCTCACCAAGCGCACCCGAAACCGCCGTCATGATCGCCGCTACGCGAGGGCCGACGCGCTCAAGGCTGTCCAGCGACTCAGTGAGGCCGGGCATCAATGCCTCGGCACCCATGTCGCGGATCGCGACGAGAGCGGGCTTGAGGTCGAACGCAGCCTTGGCAAACTCTCGGGCGGCCGGCGACAGGCGCTTGAGTGCGTCCTCAGCCTCTTCGAGGTTCTTCTTCGTAGGGTCGAGCTGGGCGTCGTTCATCTTCCCCAGCGCGTCACCGACACCCTGGAGAGAGCCGATCAGCACACCGCCAGCAACGGCCGCGAAGCCCATCTGAGAGGCGAGACCGGCCATGCCAGCAATCGCAACGCCACCCAAGGGCGCAAGTGCGGGTCCGAGAATTGCCGCGGCGTCCGCGAACAGCCGCAGGCGGCCCGTGAGCTGGTTGATGGACTGGTCAGCGCGCTTCGCCGACGAGTCGACCTTGTCGATGTCGCGGCTGATGTTCGCCGAGGCCCGCGAGGTCTGCACCGAGACACCCGAGAGTCGGTCGAGTTCCTTGCGGAGGATCTCGGTGGCCGCAGCGCCGCGCAGCATCCCAGCGGGGAGGTTGGACTCGAGGTCAAGGACGACGCGTTCCCTGCGTGTGGCCACCAGTCACCGCCTCTCAAGTGCTAGTCGGGATTGCGAGCGACGGCGTAACGTGCGCGCATGACGAAATGGGGGCAGAAGGTCAACCGCAGAGATCTCACGGAGCCGGGATGGCGCGAGGATCCTGAGCGACCGGGTGTTGATCGCTACTGGACCGGGAGTGAGTGGGATGACACGATCCCTGCGCGGTCGACGCCGGCCACTGCCTGGATTCCCGTGGTGCTAGGACTCGTCCTCGCTGCGGTCGTCCTGTACGTCATCTACAGCGCCGCCACCTGAGCACACGGGGCAATCACGCTTGCCGCCGAGGAAGTGGTCATGCGGGCTGAGGTCGACATCGGACACCCAGATGGTCACGCCGTCGTTGGCGGCGTAGGGGAAGTCGGCCGAGCGATCGTCTGACCACTTCTCAAAGGTGCCGTCGTGGTAGGCGCGCTTCTCGTGCAACTGCTGGTAGCGCCACTCGGCCGCCGCGCGCTCCATCGAGGCGTAGCAGATGGTCCGCTGCGGGAACCACTCACGGTGTTCGTCGGCACACAGCTCACGCGGACCGCCGTGGAGTGAGCAGTTGCCTTGCTCGCGATCCCACTCCTCGATCTGCCACTGCTGCTCAGCCTCGGGCAGCGCGTAGAAGCGGTCCGTGGTGAGGCCGAGGCTCTTGGCTACTCGAAGGTCGCGCTGATGCTCGGGGAGTAGCGAAGCTCTTTTGGGTCGGACCCCGGCGCCCGGTTGATCCAGTAGGCGACCTCGAAGATCTTCTCGTAGTCGCCCTCGGTCACGTCGTCGTCGAGGAAGTCCTCAAGCACCTTGGGGGAGCGGGTCACCTCGGACGGGCCGACGATGGTCCGCACGCCTTCCTCGCCCGACTCGGCGAAGGTGAGCAGCGCCGGGGCGAAGGTCTCGACGTTGACGCCGTAGCGCACGTCGTCCTCGTGGGTGACGTCCTCGCCCTTGTCGTTCTTCTCGGTGCGTGCCGGGTGGGCCACGACGAGGTCACGGAAGCGACGCCGGCCGATGGCGCGCACGACAACCTCCACGGCACGCTCGGCAGCCTCATCCACGAAGGTGTCGTAGGCGGCCTGTGCGGCGTTGACGGCGGCCTGTGGGTCGTCGTCACCACCACGGCGCGGCGCGCTGGAGGCGATCTGCGCCTGACGCTCGGCGATGGCAACAGCCATGCGCAGTTCGGCCAGTCGCTCGGTGTCGTCGCCCTGGTAGATCGGGATCGTGGCAGTGCGGGGCTTGAGGGTGCTCACGGGTACTCCTGTCGGGATGTCGGGAGGCGTCGGGATACTGCAAGCCCGCCCACCGGCTCCCGACGAACCGGCGGGCGGGCAGCGCGGATCAGGTGACGATGGCCTTGTTGAGCGACTTCGGGCCGGTCGCCGCGAGGGTCTGCGCGATGGCGACCTCGGCTGCCTCGCCGTCACCCTCGGGAACCTCGTCCTGCGAGCCGGCCTCGAACGGCCGCGAGGTGGCGAACGCGCCGACCGCGAGCGTGCCGCTGTCCGGAAGGCCCATGATCGTCACGTAGTAGCCAGTGGTCAGCTCGGGGAGGAACTCGAAGCACTTCTTCCCGTTGGACAGCGCAGCAGCCTGCGGGTCGAACGAGTAGCGCACCTCGCCGATCTCCTCCTGCGACGTGCCCACGCGCTGGTAGGAAGCGCCGTCACCGACACGACGAGGAGCCGTCACCAGGTTGGTCGTCGAACGCGGAGATGCCGACGACTCGTAGAACATGTTCGTCACGTCGAGCGCCGAAGCACCCGTCAGCTTCGCCAGCGAAGGCGAGTTGGGGTCATAGGTGGCGTCCTTGACGAGGATGATCCTCGTCTGTCGGTACGCCTTGGTCCCATCGGGACGCAGACCAGCAGCCATCAGATATCACTTCCCTTGTTGTCGTCGGCCTCGATGGCCTTGATGAGGTCGGGCTTGTTGCCCTGCGTCGGGATCTGGTCGGCCTCGTCACGGCCCTGGTTGCGGCTCGCGATCTCGGACTTGAGCCACTCGACGGTGCGGTCCTCGAGCGTGGGGGCTGAGGGGATCACGGGGTCGAGGACACGGCCGTTGTAGTCGACGGCGTCCTCGTCCAGCACCTCGTAGGCGTCGGTGTCGATCGCGGCCGGGTCGACGGGCTTGGCGATGCTCTGCTCGGTGCCGCTGTCGCGCCACTTCACACGCATGAACTCGGGCATGGTGTCTCCTCAGTAGGTGAATTCACTGGTTCCTGACCACCAGCCGGAGTCAGGTGCGATGGGATCGTCGGTGGTCGACCGACGCGGGTAGAAGTTCTCGGACGCCACGGTCAACTGAGCGCCGTGGAGTTCTCCCGCGCGCCGACGCATCTCTTGAGCGTTCCCGTAGATCTGAGCCACGGAGCGAATCAGGACGCGCCACTGCTGGACTCCTGAGAGCGAACCGACACGGTCGGAACCCTCGGGGTTGCGCTCCACGACGTGCACCTCGTTATAGGACGAGGGGAGCGTGCCCAGCGCTTTGAGGTCGCCCAGGCTGTACGCGCCACGAGCAGAGCCGCCCATGAGCGCGAGGACTGCGGCCAGGTGCTCCTTCTCGCTGCTCACGTCCAGAACCACTTGTCCGGCAAGCGTCGAGCCTCCTGCGCGAACGACGGGCCGATGCGGTCAGCCGAACGTGCGAGGTTCATCTGCGGGGCGTTCTCTGAGCGGTCACCGTTCTCGAGGATCGGCGCGAGGATGCCCTGACCACGAGCAAGGGGGCCGTACTCCGCGGAGTACGCAGCGCCACCGAAGCCGTGGAAGCCGCGGACGGCGCCGGCCGCAAACGTGCCCGGGTACTTGTACGAGTGCGAACCGGGCGGGTTCTTCTCGCGGGCGTAGTCCTTCGCGATCTCGTTGCCAGCGCGTGCACCCTCGCGGACACACGCCTTCATGTCGCGGTCGGCGCGCTTGGCGACGTCCTTCTGGTCGTCGGCGAAGTCGCGGAGGGTGTGATGGACGCTGACCTTCACGCCGACCACCCCTCAGGCTTCTGGACCTCGGAGACCGGGATCTCCTGCTGCTTCTTCTGGTCCGCGATGGTCGCCTCGACGATGCGGAAGAATCGGCCGTCACAAGCGCCGCCGACGACCGCAACAATGTCCCCATCGCGCAGGCCAGTCGTGTCGTGGGGGACCTTGAGCACGCGCGTGGCGACCTGCACCTCGGTCTGGCCGACAGTGACCGTGCGAGTCGTGTTGCCGCCGTCGACCCAGCAGGGGATGGAAGCGACTTGCTGCCAGCCGGGGACCTCAAGACCGTCGACGATCACGGGCGGGCCACCCTCGCGCTTGATGGTGGCCCTTGCCTTCATCCGCGACTGGGCTGCTCGTTGGCCAGCGGCGAGGACGGTCTCAAGACTCACGACCACACATCCGCGCCGCCGAGGGGGACCACGTATGGTCCGTTGGCAATTGTCGGTGCCGGTGTCAGCAGGTCCCACCACTCGTCAACGATGGTGACGCGCCGCGTCTCAGTGGGGAGCTTGTAACGGTAGTCGTCAACGCCTTCGGACTCGTAGCCCTCGGGGTTGAGGGTCTTGGCGGCCACGGCCATGACTTCGACGTCAAGCACCGCGCCTTGGTCCAAGTCGGCGACAGGTCCGAGACGCTTGACGATCTGCCGCTCTGCGCGATCCAGCCAGGTTTCGACCTGGGCTCGCTCAGAGTCAGAGAGGGTGCGGCCGAGCTCGATCTCTACGTCTGCGTAGGACGCCACCGACATGGCCGCACCTCCCTCCGTCTCCGGGTGTTACTTGAGCTCGTCGGACAGCGGGTGAGTGCCGCCCTTGACGCCCTTCTCGTCGCCGCGGTCGGCAACGAGGGGGTTCTGGTGCACGAGCACGAAGCGAGGCGAGTTGGGGTCGCTGGGGTCGTGGTCCGGGTTCGGCACCGAGTGGTAGTGCTGCTTGTTGCCGACGACGTCCGAGTAGTCACCGCGCTTGGGGCCACTGCCCAGCGCGTCCTCCGGGCCGGTGGGCTCAGAGGGGTCGCCGGCAAGCATCGGAACGCCCGAGTCGAGGGCGTCGTCGCGGGTGGTGGAGCCACCCTCGCTGTGCTCGAGATTGCTGTTGTCGTCCTTCTTGGTGGCCATGACTGGCTCCCTTTCTGGTGAGTCGTTCAGTCCGAGACAGGGCGGTACGAAGCCGCCCCGCACTCGATGCAGCGGTGAACGCGAAGGGGACGCTCGTGGCCCTGGCCGTCGACGCCGTGAGCGACGTAGCTCTCGATGCGCACCTCGTCGTACTCGGGGCGCTTGAGGCAGAACTCCTCGTGAGCAATCTTCGGCTGAGCGGGAGCGGCGGTCTGAGCCATGAGCGTCTTCCTTCGGTTCGTTGTCAGGAGGCCAGCACGCCCGTGAGGCGAGCTGCCGGCTTCGCGCCGAGGAGCGCGAGACCGGTGTAGAACTCGATCCGGCCCATCCACGAGGGCTTGGACTCGAGCTGGCGCGGCGGGTCCACCTGGAGACCGCCGTTGGTCAGACCGACCACGCCCTGCTCACCGAGGCTGTCGGTGAAGTTCACGGCGTAGATGGACGACGCGACGCTGGAGGCGCCCTGCGTCTCGGTCTGGGGGATGATCGGCGTGCCGTCGGCCTTGTTGCCGATGTCGACGATCGGGATGCCGTTGTAGGTGTCCACGGTGCGGCCGATGGAGTCGACCGTGGTCTGACTGAACGTCTCGCGACGAGCAGCCGAGCGGAACTTCGCCAGAACGGCGGCGTTCGTGTAGAACACGTCGATGCCCGGGACGAGACCGATCAGCGTGTCGAGCGCGTCGAAGAAGTTCTGCCGGGTGCTGGAGTCGGTGTTGATGGCGGCACCGTTGGTGCCCATCGAGATCACCTGACCGCCAGTGAGGCGCTTCTTGAGGCCGTTGAAGCTGTTCGCGTCCACGGCGGTGTCGCCGTTGATGAACGTGTCCGAGTACTTCGCGTTCACGCTCTTGGCCTTCATGCGGGCCTGCTCGGCGAGCAGGTCGACGAGGTTGGAGCGCGTCTGCTGGAGGAAGCGGTCGACCACGTACTCGCCACCGAGGATGACCAAGGACTCGGTCGCCTTGGTGGTCGTGCCAGTCGACTCGGTGTAGCCCGCGTTCACGGCGCGGAAGGCAGCAGCGGGAAGCGCGGCCTCCTGGTCGTACTCGAAGGCGTTACCGGTGATCGTCTCGAACGGAAGGCGGTCGAGGACGGTGGTGGAGGTGTTGATCGTCTCCACGACACCGGCGAGGCGCTGGTTGTTGGACAGCGCCGCTGCGTCGGCAAGGGTCATTGCCATGACGATGATTCCTTTCTAGTCATCCCGACAGCGCGGCGCTGCGGGAGGTTCAGGTGCGGCGTCCAGCCGCAATGTCCTGCTCGATGGAGGCGCGGAGACGACCCTGTGGGGTCGTCGGCGTAGGCGCTCCGCCCGTCACGCCGATGCCGGCCTGCCCCGGGGTAGGGACGGCGGGCTTCGTGGCCTTGAGCAGGTACGGGTCAGATTCGGCCAGTGAGTCCAAAAGCCCCTTCACCGCGGCTCCGTCGACCTCGCCCTCGTCCGTCACGGCGACGCTGGATAGGTCCAGCAGCTTGACGGCGGTGGCGGGGTTCTGGAACCGCTCGGATGCCTGCGCTCGGGCCTCTGCGGCGGCGAGGATGCCGGACACGCGAGCGCGTTCGGCCCCCGTTGCCTCGGCAGTTGCTGCCTTGACGGCCTTCTCGAGTTCGCTGGCGCTGGCAGCTTCGATCTCGTCGAGCTTGGCCGCCTTTGCCTTGAGGTCTGCGTAGTCGGCGAACTTCTCGCCAGACTTGCGCTTCTGCTCGGCCAGCATGGCGTTGACCTGTTCCTGCGTGAAGGTCTTCGCATCGCCGGCAGGGGCACCGTCGCCGGGGCCACCTTCACCGCCCTCACCCTCGGCCTCCATGCGCCATCCGCCGAAGCGAGAAGCGTGGTGGGCAAACAGGTTGGGCAGGGTGTCGAGCGTGATCGCCGCGGGGTACGCGAACGGGTTGGGCTTGGACATCGTTCCTCCGAGTGGAGTAGGCCGACGATGCGCCCCGTGATCCCGCGCCGTCGTCGTGCGGCGCGGCGGGTGGTCTATCTGATGTAGCCGTGTTGGCCTAGAAGCGAGACGGCCAGGTCTCGGTCGTCGCCGGCCCTTGCGTAGATGCCGGCTGGCGTAGGTCGCGAACCGCGACGGAGCGCGGTTTCTCCGGCCTGCCACAATCCAGCGCTGCGCAGACGAACGTTTACGACCTGATTGAGGTCGGCGCCGTCAGCAAGGGCCTGCATGTCGGCCTTGGAGAGACCTCGGACCAGTCCGTCGGCGACGAGCTGTTCGGGGTCTTGGCGGTACGGGCTGGACACAGATGTGGGAACCAGGCTGCAATCGCATCCGGGATGACGTTCAAATCCAGCACTGAACCGGTACTCCCGGCCGGCGAGGACCGCACACCGTGAGCAACACGGCGGGCTGACGAAGCGCACATGCCTGATGTTCGGCCTGACCGCCACGGCGACAGACTCGGCCGCTCTAGCAGAGTCCTGCACCAGCGACTCGACGAGCCGATCGAACTGCCAGTCCATGTCGATCTGCTCGAGCTTCTTGCTCATCTCGTCGAGGCTCGTAGTAAACGCAATGGAGTTGAGCAGCGCTTCGGCGGCTACCTCGATGTTCTGCTCGGCGAGCATCTCGCTGACAGCGGCGTCAGAGGTGCGAACGTTGGCGAGCTGGTGAGCAACCACTACGGCCGCGACGGCGCTCGCGCCGCGCTTCTCGACCTTGCGCGCCTCCCGTGCGGCTCGGCGCGCGATGAGCGCCGAGACCGCGTGGTTCTTACGCGCCGAGCTGAGTGTCGGCGGCACGGACGGACTCCGCCACTGCGGCGTTCACAGGGTCGCGCATCATGTCCTCGTCGACCATGTCCATCCAGCGTGTGACCTTGGGAGGCGTGGCGCCGGGGATCATCTCGAAGGCTGCCTCGCGCGGGAAGCCAGTAGAGACGAGCTTGGTGATGGCGTCGATGGTCTGCGCGAACGAACGCGCCTCGGCGTCAGCCCAGATGACCTCGGAGGAAAGGTCTGGGTTCGCCTCGCCGCGGGCTCGATTGGCGAGGCGCATGACGTGCTCAAGCGACTCGCCCATTGACATCTGAAGATCGGCCACCAGTGCCGCAAGGGTCGACTCGGCACCGGCGAGTGCGTCGCCGGACAGATTCGCCATGCGGCTCAAGAGGTACTGGGGCGGGATCTGGCCGACCGCGAAGAGCTGCGTCAGGAACTCCCCGAGAACGTCGATGTAGTTCTTGAGGTTTGACTCCTGGAGGTCGAACACCTTCGTCTCTGAGCCGGGGAACACGAGCGCGCGGTCGACACTTACGCGACCCGGAGAGTTGATGACCGGAACCTTCATGCCGTTGGCGTCCACAACGTCGTTGCCCTCGGCGTCCTTGCGGATGACCGGATTGCCGGCCTCGTCGCGCTGAACCGGGTCGTAGCCGACAAACACGCGCTGACGGAATGCCGAGAACTGCATCGCCAGGAGAGTGTTGAAGCGGATGGTGTTGATTGCGTCCTGCGCCGGGATGAGTGGCTCCAGCGCGGAGTGCGGGCGCCCATCGGCGTCGAGTTGGTTGTCGAACGCTACGAATGGGTTCTCTCCGAGCGGGTTGTCTCCTCCGTCGGCAATCTCCCACGGTCCCAGCGTCTCGGACTGACCGCCGACGCCCCCCGGCTTCTCGAAGCGCACCCACGAGTCCGCGTCGTACACGATTGCGACGTCGGTCGTGGGCGTGACGGCAGCGGACGATGGGACCCACAGGGTCGACGGCGGACGAGCCTCTATCGTGAATGTCTTGACCGTGAACTTCGCCGAGAAAGGGTCCTCGGGGTCGGGCTCGATGTGCACCCGGCGGTCGTTCTCCACGCGGATGAACGGAGACTTGCTCTCGCGCGGGTTCGGCCACACCGACATGACGCCACGACCGTGAACCATCATCTGCTCATAGACGATTCGCTGACGGGCGTCCAACTTGTTCGGCTGCCAGACCTCGGACCAAGCCACTTGGTCGGCGTCGCCGTCGCGGCCGGTGCGGAACCCCTCTGCGCGGCATCGCTGGATCGGTGCCGTCATGGCGAGGTGCACCCAGTTGGCGACCGCCATCTCCCGGAGCTCCATGTACTCCTGATTCACGCCCTCAGGTGCGTACGGGAGGTCATGGTCGCCATCGTTGTAGCGCTGGCGCTTGAGCCAGTTTGGCGCCTTGCGCTGGAGTTCGTAGACACCCTTGGCGAGGTATTCGCGGGCGGTGGGCTCGTCCACGGCACCTCCTCCTAGTTGAAGCCGTACATGGCGTGCGAGATGCCGGACGCCTGCGGCTTCTCAACTGCGCGGACGATGCCGTCAAGGGCTGTAACTGCGGCTTGGATGCCGTCGATGCGAGTGCTGGACCGGCGCCGGTCGGGCTTGACTGGGCGGATGTTGTCCGAGCCGTCGTTCTTGACCTCGACCACGTCTGCCATCCAGCGAAGGACCGGGTTGCCGCCATGACGGAACGCCTGTGCACCCACCAGCCGCTCAAGTTCCTTGCAGGCGGGCGACAAGCCGGAGTAGGACTGCGAGACGGGCCACACGATGTCGGCATCGAGCTCCTGGACCATCTGGCCGGCGAACATGCGGTCGTAGGACACGCGTTGCATGTCGAAGTGCTGGCAGTCGCCGACGACCGCAGACTTGATTGCCGCGTAGTCGATGACGTCGCCCTCGGTGGTCTCAACCCAGCCGTCTGCGATCCACTTCTGCAACGGGATCGGCAGCTTGCGAGCGAGATCCTCGACACGGTCCTCGGGAACCCAGAACCGGGCAAGTAGATCGAGCGAGGCGCCGGGGCGTTTGGATTCGACCCAGACGGCCCATGCCGTGAAGTCGGAGACGGCCGAGAGGTCAAGGCCGCCCCACGCGCGTCGGCCGCGGAGGCTGGCGCGGTCTACCTTGTCGTCGAGCAGGTCCCACTTGGCCAGGTCGAGCCACTTGACCTGCTCGCGCGTGCGCCGGTTGAGCGAGAGGCGCAGGAATGTCGGAAGGTACGTCGGGGTGGTCTGCGCCTTCTGCGACTCACGCCGCATGTAGGCCAGTGTCGGCGACTTTCCGAGTCCGGGGTTTGCCTTCGCCCACGTCTCCTCGGCGAACGGGTCGTCGGTGTCGTCGGCGGCCCAGATCACGCCGTAATGGCCGGGGTCCTCGACGATGCCCGACGCCACGTTGCGCGTGTAGCCGTGCTTCTCGTCGTAGATTGTGCCCTCTTCGGCCTCATCTGCGGTCGTGATGAAGATGATGAGTGGCTGGTCGCGGGCACCAGTGCCGGTCTCGATCGCTTCGACCAGTGCGCGACGAAGACGCAGCGTGTGGACCTCGTCGATGATGCCGCCGGAGACGTTCAAGCCGTGGGCGGTCTCAGCGACACGGGAGAGCACTCGGAGCATCCCGCCAGACGCCGGAACTCGGACGACCTCCTTGAGCGGCTCAACCCGCTTCCGAGCGGCGGGCGAGGTGAGGATCATCCGCTTGGCGTCCTCGAAGACGCGACCAGCCTGGAGTGTGGAGCCCGCGGCGTTGTAGACCTCCGCGCCCGCCTCGCCGTCAGCGAGCAGCAGGACGCCAGAGATGCCAGAGGCGAACGTCGACTTACCGTTCTTGCGCGGGATCTCGATCCACGCCGAACGGATGACACGGACCACGCGGTCGATCTCGGCGTCGTGGTAGACCCAGCCGAAGATCGGGGCGAGTACCCAGACGACTTGCCACGGGTCGAGGCCCTCGCCGAGGCGCATGGAGACGCCGGCCCAGCGGCCCTTCGTGTGCTTGAAAGCACCGATCGCCTTGAGCGCCTTACGCGCGCGCTCGACGTCGAACCATGCGCCGGGATGCTTGTCCGCCTGGAACGCCACCACGAGCGGGCGACGCTTCTCCGCGTCGGTGATCTGCTCTTCGGTCAGCCCGAGCTCGAGCAGTGCGTCGCGGGGGACAGGCAGCAGGTCAGTCGAAGGGGTCGTCTTCATCGCTCGACTCCGGCCGTGCAATCCCAGCCGCGTCGGCGGGAGTCAGCCCGAGCTTCGCCATGAGCGACCGGAGGTTCGAGCGGTACTGGTTCAGGATCGTGGTGCGCGGGTTCTTCACGAGCCCGCCCTGTGCGCCCGAGATCAACATGCCCTCGCTCGTCAGCGCTGCCTCGTTCTCAGCGATGCGCGCCCACGTGATGCAGTAGTCGACGAGCGACTCCTGCTGTGCACCAACCAAGCCGATCGAGACGGCCAGCGTCGGGGCCAGCTTGGCCCACAGTTCGCTCGCTACCTTCGCTTCGACCTCGCCTAGCGCGAGGTCCCAGTCCGGCTCGACCAACTTCGTCGGCGGGAGGACAACCGTGTCCTTGATGGGACGCTTGCCGGGGTTGCCCTCACGGACGACCGCCAGTGCGGGCTTGCGGTTGTGGCCTCCAGACCCCATCGCGAGCACCTCCTAGCGAAACCCGTTTTGCTGCGGGAGTGGCAGTTTGCCTACCCCCAGTCCTCTTGCCGAACGTCTGTTCGAGGGGCACCCCCCACCCCTATCGCCGCGAAGCAGTGCCGCGGTTGCAGGGGATGCACTCGGGGCCGGCGTGCACCTTCCACGACTTGTGCCCAAGGTCCCAGTCGATGCCGCGGCGTGTGCCGAGTGGTGTCTCGCACCTCCAGCATCGGAAGCGCTCGCCTTGTGCCATGCGTCGCTCGTAGTGACGGCCTAGTGCGTCGTGCTCAGCGTTGTACCCTCGAGCCTGACGTGAAGCTGGCCTGTGCTGCTTGCACTGGCCTGCTCGATTAGGGCAACCGGGAGAGGGGCACGGGCCTGCGATGCGCTTGGGCACTCACTCGCCCACCAGGTCTAAGAGCCGGTCAGCCAGGTTGTCGATCGGCGTGCGCTCCAGTCGAGCAGCAGCCACGAGGGCGAGGAAGTCACGCAGCGAGTAGCACCGCTCGTCGAGGTTGTCGGCGATGGTGAGCGCGTCAGTCGTCATGACCACAGCCGAGGTTGTCGGTCTCGATGGCCCTGGCCGCGTGCAGCATCCCGATGCGCTCGAGGTAGCCCATGCCGTCGGACCAGCGGATGCGTAGGCCCACGTCGCCGTCAGCGTCGATGGTCTTGAGCAGCACGATGGCACCTGACACCAGTTCGTCGCTGTCGAGGTCCAGGTCGACGCCGAGGCTGTCGAGAAGGTTGCCGATCGGTTCGCTCATGGCTACCTCCTCAGTCGGCCCACCGACGCTCGAAAACGATGGGGTCCAGCCCGAGAGGCGCGCGCATGGCGTTGACCTCGCGCAAGACGGCCTTGCTTGGGAAGTAGTACTCGCGGCCTTCGGTAGCGTGCCCCTTGAGCCGGTGGTGGATGGCGAGTTCGTCAGACCAATCGCCAGGCTTGAACGCCAGCAACTCAGCAGTGCCGCCCTTGATCTCCCTCATGCGCTGGATGAGGTTGGCACTAGATCCAATCTTCACAAGGTCGTCCCGGGTGCGGATGGCGTAAACCAGGCGCGGGCACGAGGCTTGGATAGCCCGGATTGCCTCGTTCCTGAACCGCTGTTGCGACCCGCCTGTCATGCCAGGGAGGTACCTGCTAGCGTGACTCACGTCGAACTCCTTACCTAGTTCGGCCACGACCCGGGAGGTTGCCGCCTCGCCGGGTCACTCTTTGCCTGAGCCCGGGTACGCCAAAGCGACCGGGCTGTTTCAAGGCTAAGACTACACGGATGTGATTCATGCCGCACCGGATCGCCGCTTGGAGTTGTCGTGTCGCTCCCAGACCTCGGCCATGCGCACGAAGCCGATACGCCGGCCGCGGACGATGCACAGTACCTCGAGCTTGCCCTTGTGCACCCACTGGCGGATGGTCGCGGCTGGTCGCCCCACCCGTCGCGCAGCCAGGTCCGTGGTCACCCACTCCTCGCCGTCGATGGTCTCGCTCTTGGCTGCCTCGGTGCCAGCGGTCACCATCGCGGCGTAGCGCGACTCATCCCACTCGCGGTGACACTTCGGGCAGTGCCAGTTCGAGTGCACCCAGACCTTGCGCCCCTCGGCGTCTCGACCGGGCTGCATCTTGCGCACCAGGCGAGCGCCCTTGCACTCGTCGTACAGGCAGGGCACACCACGCTCGGCGCGGACGCCCTCGGTAAGGATGTTCTCCAGCCTCGTGCGAGCTCGCGCCACGTCGGCCGCGAACTCATCCCACGCCGGCTCGTTCTGCCACGCCCAGTCGAGCGCCCACCGGATGAAGTTGGCCTCGCTGGCGATCGTTGGTCGGGCATCGTACTCGGCCCCGTGCTCACGTCGCCAGCCCTCGGACCAGAACTCGAGGAGCTGGAACGGCGACCATGCCTCGTCCGGGTCCTCGTCCTCGGCGCTGGTGTAGGCGCGGGCGTATCGCTCAGTGGCGCCTTGCAGGTTCTCCCACGCTTCGAGGTTGGCCACGTTGCCGAGTGCCACCATCGCGTGGCCACCAGGCATCAGCGAGTGCGACGCCTGGTGCTCAGCCTGCGATGCGAGGCGGGCGTGCAGGTCGAGGATGGCACTCAGATCGCGTGCCACCTTCGCGGTGGGGTGGATCGACGTCTCGGTCATGGGGTCTCCTGCTCGGTCGGCCACTCGGGTGCTGCGACGACAGCCAGAACCACGGCTTCGATCTCGGCTAGGCGGCTCTCGGCCTCACGCTGGACGTGGTCATGGCGGGCGCGAACGTGGATCGGCTCCACGACGCCGTCCGTGATGAACGCCGTGAAGTCCTCGCTGCGCAGCGTGAGCCCGTGATGGCGTCCCTCGCTCCACATGACGACGTCGATGGGCTTGACGTGCGAAGTGCCCTTCTTGTCGTCAGGTCGCGTCACCCACCACGTACCTGTGATGAGTCCGCCGTCGTTGTTGACGAGTCGCCAGTAGCGGCTCATGTCATGCCCTGTGGTCTCACTCATGGCTGCTCCTCGGCGTGCGTCGTTGTCGGTCATGCGGGCACCTCGGGATCGTCCTCGTCGGCAGGTTGCGCGCCGGCCAGTGCGCGCAGGCGGGCTACCTCTTGGCGGTACTTCTCAGCGCGGGCAGCCAGGCGAGCGGCGGCGTACTCGTCAGGCGTCGGCATCAGATGGCCCTCAGTCCGCGGCGGAAGTGGGCGCGGTTCTGGTAGCTCAGACCGCACTCGGCGCAGTCGTCATCGACTCCTCCGCGATGAGCGTGTGACCCAACCCCCGGCTTCTTCTCTGCCCTCTCGGACTCAGCTACGTCGCTACCTGTGGTTGAGGCTGCTTCATGCGGAGTTGTGTCCTGAGATAAGTCAGATGTAGATCCTTGTTCCTTCCTAGGGGGGAGCATTTTGCTCACCCTTTGTGGAGCATTTTGCTCACCCTTAGGCTGTGCAAATTGCTCACCCTCAGCGTGAGCATTTTGCTCACCCTTTCCGCCATTCCTGATGCCCCCTGGATGCACCAAGTAGGACTGCCTTGTGCCCCTTCCTGCGTCCAACATCGGAGTGATGTGATTGCCCTTCTTGAGCTCTCGAACGGCCCTCGCGACGGCGTTCTGGCCGGGGCTGTTGCGCTCCGCGTGCTCGTACCCGAGAGCGATTGCGAGCGCGTCCCAGCCGCCCCAGTAGAGCCCGGGTGGTCGTCCGTTAGACGGCTTGTCGAGGGCGCTCATGGACATGGCGACGAGCACCTTGTAGCCGTTGCCCGAGAGCGACTTTCCGTAGACCATCGCGGCCTTCACGATCTCGACTCCCACGTCACAACCCACTCCCGTCGAGGACGCTGCGGAGGTTCTCGCGGAGGGCGTCTAGTTCAATGGCGGTCTCCAGGCGCAATGCCCGCTCGTCGTGGAATTGCTCGCAGAACTGCTCCGCCTCCTGTTCGGCGCGATTCGCACGCGACCATTGGACGTCATGCATCCGCATCGCCAGCTCGACCTCGCCTTGGAGCCGGCGAACCTCATAGGCGAGCACGGCAGCCGTGGTCTCCCATCCGTCGCCATTGTCCGCAACCTCCGCCGTCGCCCGGGTCAGAGCGTCTTCTACGGCGTTCATCGACCCCACCGCTTCCACCAGATCTGTGGCTCGGGCTGCAACTGCTCGCCGACGACGCGACCCTCACGCCACGAGCGGTTCTGGGCGATGCTGAACGCGAGCAAGAGCAAGCACTCCTCGCGACAGACGTCCTTGGAGCCACCTAGTTGGTCGGTGACCACGAGAGGCCACAAGCCCGTCTCGTCGGCCACCTTGCGACCGCAGTAGTCGCATCGGGCTGTGCATTCGGTGCTCATCGGCCCACCTGGGCGGCGTACTGCTCGGCCCTTCCTTGGCGGATCGCCTCAAGTTTGATCGTGGCGACATCGAAGTAGAGGCCGCGCAGCGTCTTGCAGTCCAGCAGGTCGTCGCAGTCGCACAGATAGACCGAGTGCAGCCACTCCTTCTCGGCGTCACTCAGGCTGATCTTGTCGAGACACCGGGGGCACATGTCCTCCTTGGCGGCAGCGATGCCGCTCGGAGCCCAGTAGCAGGCGAAGGGCGAGACATAGAACTCGCACTCGTCGCGGCTTTGACCGTCCCCGGCCTCAGGCATAATGATGTTCACCAGTCGACTCCTTTGCAGTCGGCGAGGCCCCTTGGATCAACGGTGTTGACGCACCGCCGAGGGGCCGTTTTGTTGTGCGTCAATTGTCCCACGAAACGGCCCGGAAAGCCGCTAGGAATGGGGCTTTTCTCGCTCATGCGACTGCCTTCTTGAAGCTCTCGTAGCGGGCCCGCTTCTTGCGCCGGTTGTAGACCCGCTCCCCGACGACGGTGCGGGGGTCGCGCCGGCCGTACGCATAGGCCGCGTGCGCTTGCCTGGCCTCGTCCTCGGTGAACATGGCGTCCTCCGACTGCATGCGGCGCTGGCGGTCGGTGAGGTCGCAGTCGACTGGTCGCGGGGTGAATGACTCCCAGCGCATGACTCCGCGCACGTTCACCCAGCGCCCACCTGTCAGCGCGAGCTCGTCGGCACCCCATTGCTTCGGCCCGCGCTTCTTCTGCGGCGTGATCCACGACGACAGCGCCGTCTTGGACACGCCATGCCTGCGCGCGACGGTCGCGAGGGGCTCACCACTGGCGCGGTAGTCGTTGATCGCGGCGGTGCGGATGTGGTCGGGGATGGCTCGGCGGTTGCTCATGGGTTCTCCTCAGCGCAAACGCGCAGGCTTGTGCCCTCCCAGCCACCGCGGGGGTCGGTGACTGAGAGGTGCTGGTGGGTGCCCGTCAGGGCGTGGTGTCGGCGGTCTGAACGGTGAGCCACATTGCGCCGGGCTGACCCTCGATGGGGTCGTGGACGGTGACGCCGGAGTGCAGGACGTGTGACCAGGAATCGTCTGGCAGCACTTCCTCGAGCACGAGGGCGTCGAGGCAGGCGGACAGCGTTGGCATGGCGCCGTCTCCGTCTCTGCGTCGTCGGTCGGGTTGGCGCCAGTGGAGGATGACCACGGCGCGGTCCGTAGCTGGCACCTTGGCGGCGCGGATGGCCCAACGTGCTTCGTCGAGGGCGGTGGCCCACTTGCGGCGCATGGCGTGGTGGTGGCCTTGGCGGCGAGTGTCGTTCTTGGTGAGTGGCGGCGAGGTCCAGACAAGGGCGATGACACTCACGTCCGCCCCCGCTTGCTCAGGTTCAGCCAGGTGACCCAGACGCAGGCCACGACGAGCACGGCCATGACGGCGACGGTGGCGACGGTGTTCACGATGCTGCCTTGGCTCGTGCCGCCTTGCGCTTGCGCTGAGCCTCGCGGTTGCAGGCCCGGCAAAAGCGAGTGTTGTTCCAGATGTAGGTGTTTTCTTCGTTCCACTCGTGACCCTGTCGGCACGCCGTTCGAGCAGCAGCCGCACGCCGGACGTTCTCGGCATGGGTAACCGGCTCTAAGTGCTCTGGGTTAACACAAGCGCGAACCCGACAGAGATGGTCAATCTCGAGGCCCTCGGGGATCGGCCCGACGGCCTCTTCATAGGCGACGCGGTGGGCGGCCTGAGCCTTGCCATCCTTCTGCTGTCGTCCGTATCCGCAGGCGTCGAGCCCCTTGGTCCAGATGATGCAGGGCGTGTTCACGAGAACTCCTCATCCGTCTCGTCGGCGTGCTTCCTGTCGGCTGCCCACGCGGCCTCGTGAACGTTGTGCCCGGGCTTGCCCCACAGCGGCGAGGACCAGTCGATGGGGGCGGTCACTGTCCGGCCTCCCCGCGTGCGATCCACTCAGCGCGGGTTCGGAGGAATCGGGCGGCCGGGTTTGTGCCACCGCGCCCGACCATCTCGTCTGCCGCCTCTCGCAGCGCCTCGGCCTTGACCTGCTGGTCGTGGGCGGCGAGCCAGTCGGAGGCGAGGACGGCTTCGTGGATTTGGTAGCCGAGGCGGTGGCGCTCGGCGTCACAGTTGATGCACTCGCCTACGCCCGGCAGGTCGTCATGGTCGCTCGGGTCGCATACCCAGCCCTGCGCGGCCATGACGCGCTCGACGATCGCGGCGAAGTCGGCTTCCTCCCGCGCCCGCGCCAACCCCTCGACCTCCCCGGTGTCAGGTTCGACGGGCGGGGGCGTGTCGTCGGCGTCCGGGGTGGCGGCGGGAAGGCGGACGTTTCCCACCCCCTGCTCGCGCCCCACGGCTTCAACGATGCGCTCCGAACGGGTGACGCCGTTGTAGAGCGAGTCGGGCTGGACGTCATCGAAACGGGTGACGTGGATGCGGCCCCACAGGTCGCGCAAGATCAACCCGAGTGCCTCCCGCTCGCCTGCCCCGGTGTCGTCGGCGGCACTGTCGGGCGTGGCCGGGTGCTCGGCGAGGATGCGGCGAAGGTCGCTTGCGAGCAGGCGGTCACCCGTGCGCGTGATCTCCCCGAGGAAGTCGATCGGCAGAAATCCTTGCGGGGCGAAGGGCATCGGACGCTCCCTCTCGTCGAGGTATCGCCGCACGCGCTCCACGGCCTCACGCAGCCCGTCCCCGCTCACGACCGGTCACCTTCGACAGCGGCGCGACGCTCGACCGCCACAGCAAGGCGAGCCGTTGCGGCTCCACCCGGTGGCCAACCAACCACTTCGGACAGAGCCTTCCGCTCGCCACGGCTCAGCCCCCCGCCGCTCTCGTCGCCGCCCTGCTCCTCGGCGGTCATCGGATGCCGTCTAGGGCGGCGCGGATGTCTGCGGCGGGCACGGTCGACGGGAATGGTTCGCCAGTAAAGGTGCGAGACAGCGACGTCTTAGCGCGATGCTCGGCCGCGACTGTGAGTGAGTCGACCACATCGAGCACCGCTCGCGCCCTTGCTGTCCGGGCCGAGACGATCCGACCTACCGCCGCCTCAATCTGCTCGCGGTCATAGACGCTCGGGGTGATCTTCACCCCGCGCCACAGCATGTCCCGCTCAGCCTCGGTCAACCCCTCGGCGGTCGGTTCGCTGCTCACGTCCCCGCGCTCGGGGATCGGGGCGGTCATGCCACACCGCCGCTCAGATCGAGTCCGGGTTGCGCGAACCGCGTCCTCAGGCTCAGGTCGAGGTAGTCGGCCGACAGGTCGATGCCCACGTACTTGCGGCCGTGCTTGGTGGCAGCGAAGCCGGTGGTGCCGGATCCGGAGAAGGGGTCCAACACGACGCCTCCCGGCTTGCAGCCGGCGAGAACGCACCTCTCGGCCATCTCGGCTGGCATGACAGCGAAGTGCGCCTCCGCGAACGGCTGCGCGCTGATCGACCAGACGGACCGCGCCGGTCGGCCGCCCTTGCCGGGGCGGGAGTGGATGCCGACGTTGTTGACGTTGCCAGGCTGTCCAGTGGTGGCGGCACGAGCCGTGTGGCCCTCGTACTCACGGGCGTACCGCTGGTTGTGAGCCTCCTGCTCCGGGTCGGAATCCTCCCGGATCGCGTCGGCGTCGTACCAGTAGGTCCGCTTCTTGGAGAAGAGGAAGACTTGTTCGTGCGCCCGGGCGGGGCGGTCTGCGGCGGGGTCCGGGAGGCAGTTGCGCTTGGCCCAGATCACCTCGGCCCGGAGCGTCCATCCGTCGTCCTGCAAGGCGAAGGCGGTGCGCCAGGGGATGCCAAGCAAGTTCTTCGGCTTGGCCCAATCGACACCGCCCTTGTCGACGGACCGGACGCCGAAGCGACGGGCGGGGTTCTTCGCATCGACGCCCGTCGAAGCTCCACGTCCCGAGTAGTAGGAGTCCCCGATGTTCAGCCACAGGGTTCCGTCGTCGGCGAGCACGCGACGCACCTCAGCGAACAGGGCGCGCATGGTCTCGACGTACTCGGCAGGAGACGCCTCGAGCCCGTACTGGCCCTCGGTGCCGTAGTCGCGTAGCCCGAAGTAGGGCGGGCTCGTCACGCAGCAGTCGATCGACTGGTCTGGCAGCGAACGGAGGATCTCGAGCGAGTCGCCGTGGTGCAGCGTCACCGACTCGTCCTCGTAGTAGGGCTCAGCCATTGCGCACCCCCGGCACGGTGTAGTCCCCGCCGCGCATCCACACGATGAGGCAGTGGAGGGCGTTGGCGCGGTCGTGGTTGCCGGCTGCGTCTTCGTGGGTGGCGAGGCGGCGGAGGTCGGCGGGTGTGGGCTGGCGGGTCATCGGGTCACCTCGTCGAGGATCTCGCGCATCCGTCGGTACGTCGCTGGAGCACAGCCGTCCTTCCGGGTGTCCTTCTCGTCATCCAGCAGCCCAACCAGTTCGCCCCAGTGCGGCAGGAGCGCGTCCCACTCAGGAGAGCGACCTGTCATGCGTCGACGGAGGGTCTCGTTGTCAATGCCAGCCGATCGGCAGTAGGCAATGCAGCGGTTGAGGTCTCCGGGGTCATGTGGGTGGTTCTTCTCTCCGGCGTACTTGATAGCTCGCGCGGACAGACCCATCTGGCAGTCGCAACTCACGACTCCTCCCCGAAGATCGCGGCCAGGCAGTCGGGTGCGTTGGCCTCGACGTAGGCGCGGGCTGCTGCGTGCTGCTCGGGCGTGCAGCTGCTGATGCTGTCGAGCTCGGTGCCGAAGTCCTTGACGTTCAAAGGGACTCACCTGCCTGGTTGGCGTCGGCGGCGATCGACTCCATCGCCTTGATGACGGCGTGCGCGTCGTCGTCGGTCATCTCGGCGGACGACCCGATCTCGCGGCCGAGGACCGCGCTGGCGTAAGCGAGTCGGTCTTCCTTCTCCTCGAGCCCGGCCGAGCGGAACGTGGCAAACATCCGCTTGGCGAGGGAGCCTCGGGTGTCAAGCAGGGGGGACTCGTAGGCTGGTCGCTCTGCCACCGGCGCGGCTGGCGCGAGGGCGGCGGCAAGGCCCGGGCGCGGCGCGGCGGTGGTTCCGTCCCACGGCTGCTCCATCTGGAGCTCCTCCACCGCGTAGACGCCATTGAGCACGTCGGGGGCGATCTTCCGGCACACCTCCGAGAGCGCCTTGCTGTAGAGCATCGCCTGAGGGTCGGTGCGGTACTTCTCGTTGTTGGTGTAGCCCGCCTTCTTGGCGCGCTCGAAGGTCCAAGTGGACTCCTCGATGTGCGCCGATCCCTTGCGTTGGCCGGCGACCGTCACGGACTCGTCGGAGGTGGAGACCGTCCAGGTGTTGTGGCCGGCGCCCTTCACGAGTGCGTCCATCGCCCTGGCGTAGAGCGCGGCCTGTCCGTGCACGACGTAGATCTGCCGGGCGGACTGCATGGGGTCGAGGTTGAGGCTCGCGCCGTAGAGCATGGCGGCGGCGAGCTCGTCGGGCTTGTTCTGGAAGTGCTTCGGGATCATCTGCGTGCTGGCGACGGCGGTGGCGAGCTTGTGAGCGTCGACCATGACGGCGGCTGCCTCGCGGATGAGGTTGGCTCCAGTGGAGCCGGGCATGGGGACGACGGGCGTGGTGTCCTGGCGGACGGCGATCTCGGTCATGCGGATGTCTCCAGTTCTGCCCAGCGCGGGGCGGTGAGTGTCAGGAACCCGGTGGCGCCTTCGTAGGCGGGCGCGTCCGGGGTGGTCAGGCGCTCGATGGCGCGGCGCCGGAGTTCGGCTCCGCGGGCGAGCAGGGTGCCGTCGATCTCGGCGACCGTGACGCGGGGCTTGTCGTCCTTGCTGACGAACACGAGGGCGAAGGCCGGGGCATCGAGGCCAAGAAGGTCGGCGACGGCGAGGTAGTGCGCAGCGGACACGTCGTAGCCGTAGTCGATGGCCGCGCGGGTCAGCGAGTGCCGGCCGGGCTTGGCGCTGGTCGACTTGAGGTCCACGATCGCGCCGGGGATGCGCCTGTCGAAGCGCGCCTTGTGCCGGACCCCGTCGTCGTCCACGGCGAACGCCGACTCCTCGTTGGTTCCCTCGGGGCCGAAGAGGAGTTGTGCGGCGGTGGCGTGATCGCGCAGAGCCTCCGACATCCGCAGCGCCCGGTCGAGGTCGGCCTGCGCGACAACGGTGCTGCCACTCTCGCTGGCCTCTGCGACCGCTGCCTTGAACTTTGCGGTCATGTGCGGCGCGTCGTAGGGCTTGCCGGTCTTCGGGTTGTTGCCCGCGATGGCGGTGGCGTCAAGGGCGACGTAGCCGGCGAGATTGTCGGGCTCAAGCACGGCGGTGTGGAACAAGGTGCCGAAGTCGAGCGCCTCCTGGCTGCCACCGGGCTTGTAGTGCTCGGGAAGCGCAGCCTTGAGCTGGCTGGACGAGAACCAGTCGGTGATGGCGTGGTACTCGTCGTTGCTGAGGTCGTGGCGCAGGCCGGGCTCGATCATCACCCCTCCTTCTCGATCTGGTGCATCAGCTCGGCACGCATCTCCTCGCGCACCTTGAAACAGGTCGCGCAGTGACACGGGCAGTCGACGCAGGTGGTTCCGCAGGCACGTGGCTCGGGTCCGGTGCAAAGCATTCGGTCCCCGCAGCGGTCGCAGCGGATCTCGCCGCAGTCCTCGACCCCGCAGCGCAGGTGGCGCACGATCTCCAGCGACCTGTCCAGGGCGCCCTGCCACTCAGGGCCGAGCGGCTCGGTGTTGTCGGGCAGGCTCGCGGTGGCTGGGTCGAAGCCGCGGGCCTGGCAGTCGTCGAAGGAGCCAGGACGGGGCGGGGTTGGCTCCCAGTCGTTGGCGGTCATGATTCGGCCGCTTCATCGTTGGGCCATTCAGCGGCTGCAATGACAGTGAGCACGACGGCCTCGATCTCTGCCAGTCGGTGCCCGGCTTCGCTCTGCACGTGGTCATGGCGGGCCCGGATGGAGATCGGCTCAACCACGCCATCGGTAACGAAAGCGGTGAAGTCGTCCGGCTTCAGGGTCAGTCCGTGGTGGCGGCCCTCGCTCCACATGACGACGTCGATGGGCTTGACGTGCGACGTGCCCTTCTTGTCGTCTGGTCGCGTCACCCACCACGTACCTGTGATGAGTCCGCCGTCGTTGTTGACGAGTCGCCAGTAGCGGCTCATGTCGTGGCCGGTCACAGGTTCACTCATGACGCCACCGCCCAGATGGCCACGGGCTTGGCGTGCGTCGACTTCAGCGTCGAAGCCTCCTCGCCGACCTTCACCAGGCGCGGCTCCTTGCGCAGGGCAGCGGCATGGACGCGGCTGCCGATGAGCCCGGAGCGGACGGCTGGCATGAGGCGACGAATCGAGTTGGCGCTGAACGGCTCACCCGACGCGATGGCTTCGGCGATCACCTTGTCGACGGCGATCTTGAGGCGCGGGTCGGCACCATCCTCGGCCAGTCGCATCCCGGCGTCGCGAGCTTCGGTGGCGGCGGTCATGGCTGGACTCCTTCGCTGAGGATGCGGACGGCTGTGACCTTCGGCCAATACGTGGCGGTGCGGTCCTCGTCCTCCGAGCAGGCCCAGACGCCAGAGGCGTCGAGGCGAACCCAGTGGTCGCCCTTCTCGTCCTCCACCACGGCCCCCAGTCCGGTCGGCTCATCCGGCTTCAGCGGCGTCGGGTTGGCGAACTCGTGGAGGGCGTCAGCGAGGCGATCGGCGTGACAGGTCGTCGAGTAGCACGGCCTCCCCTCGTGAATGTCGTGACCGACCATGAGGTCGCGCAGCCGCTCGATCTGCTCGCGGTCCTCGGGGTCGATGACGACGAGGGGGCGTATGACCGCATCCCCGTCACGGTCACTCATCCAGCAATTGCCGTAGTTCTTCGTGTCGGGTCCGTCGCCGTTGTAAGCCCATCCCATGTTGCTCGGGACGCCAGACCGGACGGCCACCGCGTCGACTCCGATAGTGCCGCGGACCAGCGCCACGTTGCCGGGCTTCCACTCGCGCTTCATGGCTGCATCTCCTTGGCCCAGAACTCGAAGCACAGGGCGTCGTAGGTCGGCGTCTCGTCGTCAGCCCACTCGGGGCGCTCGTCGGTCCAGGCGTCGTCGTGGCTCTTGGACCACAGCACCAGCGCGACCACGGCGGCAGGGATCACGACCAGCCACAGCGCGAGGGCGATCAGGAGTAACGTCATGAGGACGCCTCCAGCCACTTGTCGACCGACCAGAGGCGCAACCCGAGGGCCTCGGCGATGTGGACCTCAAGCGAGGCCCCTCGGCTGTCCTGCCAGCCCGGCAGGAGCGCTAGTCCATCCACCTTGCTGATCTGGACGAGCGACATGCGCATGAACGCGAGCCACGACGCTTCGCCCTCCAGCTCATTCTCGGCTGGGTTCTCCACCTCGTAGCCAGCCCCGCGGAGGGCAGCGGCGGCATCGAAGAACGCGCGGTAGTTGAAGTCAGGGAGGCCGCTCATGGGGCCCGCGACATAGAGCCTCATCGTCGCGCCGCCTTCCGGTTCGAACTGGCAGCCAACCTCGGTGCAGGCTGCTCGGGCTGACCGTGGCGCGCGATCTGGCAGGCGACGGCAAGCGAGACCATCAGGATGATGAGCACCCACCCGACGAACACGGGGCCGTCGAGGTTGGTGATGTAGGCGAGCAGGGTGGCGGTCATGGTCGACCACCTCCGATCCGGTAGAAGGTCGTGTGTCCGAGTCGTCGGCTGTAGAAGGGGGCGCGCATCAGTCGTCCTCCCACTCGCGCGTCCAGCCGGGAAAGAGGTCGGTGCAGCCGCTCACCTCGCCCTGGATTTCGACGTGCGGCCCGTAGTACGACAGGCCATCGGGCACCATGACGACCCAGAAGAACTCGTGACGGCGGCGGTGATGGAAACACCAGCGCTCACCGAGGGATCGTCGACTGTGCTCAACCATCCGAGTTCCACAGAAAGCAATCCCGGCTTCCTCGTCGGCTTCGCACCAGTCGGCCCACTGTTCAGTAGCGGCGGTCATGAGTTCGCCACCGCCTCGGACAGCAGCCTCGCGAACGTGGTCGGGCTGACGGCTATCAGGTATTGCGCCAGGGCATCCGACAACAGCGCGTGCGGCATGTCGGGCAGCTCGGCGTAGGTGCGCCACAACTCGGCCTTCTGGGCGGTCGTGGTGGGCAACTCTCCGGTGGTGATCATCGGGCTGCCTCCTCGTCCAGCGCGGACCAGTCGACGAGGTCGCGACCCTCGGCCTTGGCCCATGCATCGACACCAGAACGCGCCCACGTCGGGCACACTTCGGTGTCGCCAGCCATGGACTTCTCCCAGCGCTCGGCGTTCCAGTCCCACGACCGCTGCTCGCTCTTGACCTTGACGTCAAGTTCGTCATCGGTCAGCGGAATGCGGATCGAACCGTCCGCCTCGCGGATCAGGCCGAGCCGGTCAGCCTCCGCGACCGCCGCGAGCAGGTGCGCACCCAGAGCAGGGTGGCGAGTGAGGTGCTCGCTCGGAATCTGTGCGACGAGGTGCCCCTGGCGCTGCCAGTCGGACAAGTCGTCGTGGGTTTCGGGTCGTGCCATGAGATGATCTCCTTGCAGTTGTTGAGCGGGCCCGGTTGCTTCGAGGTGGCCGGGCTTCGCTGTTCTCTTGTGGGCATGACCCAGCCGCCCGACGCCCTGAGGTGACGGCTGGGAGTTGGTGACCGACGGCTGGGGGTTGGTGACCGCGGCGTGGGGTCGGTGAGTCGCTCCACGCCGCGGCGGTCAGTGCGTTGTTAGGCGTCCATTGCGGGTGGAATGACGCGGTTCGCGTGCTCAGCCACTCGCACAGCTCGCTCAGCAGCAATGACCAACATCTGGGTCGTGTAGTACTGCTCGGCGCAGGCGAAGCACAGGTCCGTCACCATCGGGCGCGTCAGCGGTTGATGCGTGTCCCGGTCTACGTAGGCGTAGACGTCGTGATTCTTGAACATGACCGCTCGGACGTACTGCTCGCCCTTCTCGATCTTCCGAGGACACGGGGCGGGGTAGGTCGCCGTGCGGTCGCCACACCAACGCTCCTTCGCCGCCCGGACGATGCGGTAGGTAGCGCCCGGCTCCTTGGCTTTGAGCGCGTCATTCTCGGGAGACCGCTGCTCGCTCATGACGCCACCCGCCACGCACGCTTGGCCTTGCCGCGCACGATCATCAGGTCGCCACGACGACGCAGCCACGGACCGAACTCCTCGGCGCTGGCCTCATGGGCGTCCGCGTCGCGCAGGTCCTTCTCGTAGGCCACGAGCAGACGGTGCGCCTGCTGCCGGGTCACACCCAGCTCGGCGACAAGGAACCGCATCTGCTGGGTGCGGGTGGAGAGGTTCATGCGGCGCCTCCGAATAGCGTTTCTTGACCGAGTCGCTTGGCTGCGATCTCGCAGTAGCGCTCGTCGAGGTGGTACAGCGTCACCAGGTCGTCCTCGTAGTAAGGCTTCGACTGGGTGGAGAGCTCACTCTCCGCGCTGATCTGCTCAACGCGAGGCATGGGACTGGCTGAGGTGGGCGGGCTCATGCGGCGGCCTCTTCCTTGGCCCGCTCAACCTCTGACCGGGTGAAGAGGTATGCACCATGAGGCCCACCGGGGGCCGTCAGTGCGGGGACTAGAGCGCCGGCTGTAACCATCCGGTGGACCGTGCGCGTCGAGACGTGGAGTTCGGCAGCCACCTGGGGAGTGGAGAGGTAATCGCTGCTCATGCGTGCCACTTTGGCACAATGTCGCATGACGGACAAGCGACTACGTTGAGAAAGTGTTGACTTTCTGAAACTTGACGCACGAGCGTCACGATGTGCCATACTCAACCCATGACCACACAGGCACAGGAGCGCATCCCGGCCGTCACGCTCAAGTGGCGCTTGCAGATGTCGCTCGACGAGGCGGGGATCTCTGTCGAGGAAGCCGCCGCTCGGATGGACGTCAGCCGCTCTACCATCAGCCGCTGGCTCAATGGACGAGGCACCGCTCCGAAGCGCCCGTTCCTCGCTCAGTGGGCGCTCATGACCGGCGTTCCCGTCGAGTGGCTGGAGAACGGCGAGGGCACCGGCACGCCGACGCCTCCTGATGGCGGCGAGCCGAGCCCTGGTGTGGATACCGCCATCGCCAAGCTGGCGGCCGGGAAGCGAAGCGCGACACGCGGAGCAACTACCGGGAGGTAGTGTTTCGCGTCGTGTCCCTCCTTGTAGCCGGATCCATCGCGACCGACCACCTGATGTCCTTCCCGGGCAAGTTCTCCGACAGCCTCGTCGTCGACCAGCTCGACAAGCTGTCGGTGTCGTTCCTCGTCGAGGACCTGGAGGTACGCCGCGGCGGCTGTGCCGCCAACATCTGCTTCGGCCTCGGCAACCTGGGCCTGCGCCCGGTGCTCGTCGGCGCGGTCGGCGAGGACTTCGCCGAGTACCGCGCGTGGCTCGAGCGCCACAACGTCGACTGCGACTCCGTGCACGTCTCGGAGACGCGCCACACCGCCCGGTTCGTGTGCACCAACGACACCGCACACGCCCAGATCGCGAGCTTCTACGCCGGCGCGATGAGCGAGTCGCGCGAGATCGAGCTCAAGCCGATCGTCGACCGCGTGGGCGAGCCCGACTACGTGATCATCGGCCCCGACGACCCGCAGGGGATGCTGCGCCACACCGAGGAGTGCCGCCAGCGCGGCTACAAGTTCCTCGCCGACCCGTCGCAGCAGCTCGCCTTCGGCGACGGCGACCTGATCCGCCCGCTGATCGACGGCGCGGAGATCCTGTTCTCCAACGAGTACGAAGCCAGCCTGATCACCCAGAAGACCGGCTGGAGCCGCGACGAGGTGCTCTCGCGGGTCGGCACCTGGGTCGTCACCCTCGGCCCCGACGGCGTCCGCATCGACCGCGAGGGCGCGGAGTCGATCGTGGTCCCGGCGGTCCCCGAGATCGAGAAGGTCGAGCCCACCGGCGTCGGCGACGCCTTCCGCGCCGGCTTCCTCGCCGCCCTCAGCTGGGGCCTCGACCACGAGCGCGCCGCCCAGCTCGGCTGCCTCCTCGCGGTCTACGTCGTCGAGCGGGTCGGCACGCAGGAGTACGAGATCTCCCGCAGCGCCTTCCTCGCCCGCTGCCAGGAGACCTACGGCGACGACGCCGTGGCCGACCTCGAGCCGCACCTCAAGACGATCCGTCCCTGATCGAGGACGCGCCAGCGGACTCGATCGTCGGTGGTTGAGCAGCGACCGCGGCTGAGGGACGAAGCCGCGACGGAGCGTGTCGAAACCCGGTCAGCCGGGCAGCGCGCTCAGCTGACGCGTCGTACGACGTAGCGCGGCGCGCCGTCCGCGGCGGTGTCCGCGCCGACGTAGTCCTGCGCCTTCATCCGGCACCAGGCCGGTACGTCGACCGCTGCCGCGGGGTCGTGCGCGACGACGGCCAGCAGCTCGCCGACCCCGACATCGGCGAGGTGGCGGGCCAGCTCGATGACCGGCATCGGGCACGGCATCTCGCGGCAGTCGAGCTCGAGCGCGACGTCGTACTGCATCAGAGGCCGACCCGCGCGCGGATCTCGGCGACGACCCCTGGCAGGGCGTCGCAGAAGGCGTCCACGTCCGCGCGGGTCGTGTCGCGCTGCAGCGAGAGCCGCACGTTGCCGTGGGTGAGCACCCCCATCGCCTCCAGCACGTGGCTTGGAGTGAGCGTCGAGGCGGTGCAGGCCGAGCCGCTGGCGATGCCGAAGCCGCGGCGGTTGAGCTCGGTCACCAGAGCCTCGCCGTCGACGTAGAGGCAGGAGAACGTCACCAGGTGGGGGAGCCGCCGGTCGGGGTCGCCGACCACCTCGACGTCGGGCACCTCCGCCGCCACCCGCTGCCGTACGACGTCCACGAGCGCGTGCTGGCGCACACCGACCTCGTCACGCTCTGCCACCACCGCCTGGAGCGCGGCGGCCGAGGCGAGGATCGCGGGAACGTTCTCGAAACCGGTGGAGCGTTCGTCGACCCGGTCGTCGCCGGGGAACGGGTTGCGCCAGCGCGCCCGTTTGCGGACCAGCAGCACGCCGACGCCCGCCGGGCCGCCCCACTTGTGCGCCGAGCCGGCTGCAGCGGCCCAGCCCTCCGGCAGCGGCAGGCGGCCCATCGAGGCGCAGGCGTCGGTGAACAGCGGGACGTCGTCAGGCAGCTCGAGGTCGCCGACGTCCTGGACCGTGCCGACCTCGTGGTTGGCGGTCTGGAGGGCCACCGCCCCGACGTCTGGGGCGGCGGCGCGAGCAGTGAGCTCGCCGGCGTCGATGCGTCCGAGGTGGTCGACGCCCACCTCGGAGGCGCGGGCGCCCCACGCGACGGCGTGCCGCACCGCGGAGTGCTCCACCGCCGAGTGGACGACGACGTCCCCGCGGCGCGACCCGCGGACCAGCCCCAGCAGGCCCAGGTGGACCGCATGTGTCCCGGACGGCGTGAAGGTCACCTCGTCGGCCCGCACGTCGAGCGCGTCGGCCGTGGCCTCGCGGGCGTTGTCGAGCAGCAGCCGGGCGTCGCGGCCGGCGCCGTGCAGCCGGCGCGGGTCGGCGTACCCCCGGTCGAGGGCCGCGAGCAGCACCTCGCGGGCCGCCGGGTGCAGGGAAGCGGCGGACGCGCTGTCGAGGTCGCGCCTCCCGCTCGCCGGCCCAGTCACAGGGGCAACTTATGCCACGCACAGCCCTGTCCACGCGGGACGGCCGATGCTGATCCACGCAGATCCGCCGACACCCGACCCTGCCCGGCACGGCAGGCCCGGATGGGGATAGTCTCTGTTCGTCGAAAAGGACCGAGAGAGAGGCTCGTCAGTGGGTCTGCAAGTCCCCAAGCTTTCAGGCGCGCCAGCCCGGCGCATCCTGAGGGTCGCGCTGCTGGGCGTGACGATGCTGGTGCTGGCCGGGTGTTCCGAGGCCGACGAGCACCAGATCCGCAACCTCGCGATGCCCGACCGCGCGAGCGCGCAGGGTCCCTACACCTACGAGCTGTGGAAGTGGGCCTGGGTGGCCGCCATGGTCACCGGTGTCATCGTCTGGGGCCTGATCTTCTACGCCGTGGTCAAGTTCCGTCGTCGCAGCGACGACGAGATCCCCCGCCAGACGCGCTACAACCTGCCGCTCGAGGTCTTCTACACGATCGCGCCGGTCCTGATGTGCGTCGTGTTCTTCTTCCACACCGTCCGCGTGCAGGACGAGATGACCAAGCTCGTGCCGAACCCCGACCTCACCATCGAGGTGACCGGCCAGCAGTGGTCGTGGACCTTCAACCACGGCCTCGGCGAGCAGGACACCTCCGCCACGGGCGAGCCGGGTGCCAACGGCACCGAGGACGACTTCGCCTACAGCGACTACGTCTACGAGTCCGGCACCGCCCGCGACATCCCGACCCTCTGGCTCCCGGTCGACCAGACGATCCAGTTCAACCTGCACTCGCCCGACGTGATCCACGACTTCGGCGTGCCGGCGTTCCTCATGAAGATGGACGTCATCCCCGGCCGCGTGAACAAGCTCCAGGTCACCCCGACCGTCGAGGGCGACTACGTCGGCAAGTGCTACGAGCTCTGCGGTGTCTCCCACTCGCGGATGCTCTTCAACGTCAAGGTCGTCAGCCAGGCCGACTACGAGGCGCACCTCGCCGACCTGGCGGAGGCCGGCCAGGAGGCCGCAACGCCTGTCCTCGGTGGCGACTACGTCAACGACCAGGTCGGGCTCGACGACGACTCGGAAGGACAGAGCGAGTGACCGCCACCACCTCCGCCGGATCCCACACGTCGGCGCAGCCGCCGGAGCGCAAGCCGCTGGGACAGCAGGTCGTCCGGATCCTGACGACGACCGACCACAAGCTGATCGGCAAGATGTACCTGATCACCTCGTTCGGGTGGTTCCTGGCCGCGGGCCTGATGGCCATGCTGATCCGCGCCGAGCTGGCCTACCCCGGCCAGCAGATCGTCAACGACCAGCTCTACAACCAGCTGTTCACGATGCACGGCACGATCATGCTGCTGCTGTTCGCGACGCCGCTGTTCTTCGGCTTCGCCAACGTGATCATGCCGCTGCAGATCGGTGCGCCCGACGTCGCGTTCCCGCGCCTCAACATGTTCAGCTACTGGCTGTTCCTGTTCGGCGGGCTGATCGCCGGCTCGGGCTTCCTGACGCCCTCGGGCGCCGCCGACTTCGGCTGGTTCGCCTACACGCCCCTCTCCGACGCCGTACGCAGTCCCGGTGTCGGTGGTGACCTCTGGATCATGGGCCTCTGGATGGCCGGTCTCGGCTCGATCCTCGGTGGCGTCAACTTCATCACCACGATCATCTGCATGCGCGCGCCCGGCATGACCATGTTCCGGATGCCGATCTTCGTGTGGAACACGCTGATCACCAGCATGCTCGTGATCCTGGTCTTCCCGATCCTCGCGGGCGCGCTGCTCTCGCTGGAGGCCGACCGGATACTCGGGGCCCACGTCTTCGACCCGTCGCACGGCGGGCCGATCCTGTGGCAGCACCTGTTCTGGTTCTTCGGGCACCCCGAGGTCTACATCATCGCGCTGCCGTTCTTCGGCATCATCTCCGAGATCCTCCCGGTCTTCAGCCGCAAGCCGATCTTCGGCTACGTCGGCCTGGTGGCCGCGACGCTCGGCATCGCGATGCTCTCGGTGGCCGTGTGGGCGCACCACATGTTCGTCACCGGCGCGGTCGACCTGCCGTTCTTCTCCGGCATGACCTTCCTCATCGCCGTGCCAACGGGTGTGAAGTTCTTCAACTGGATCGGCACGATGTGGGGCGGAAGCCTGTCCTTCGACACCCCGATGCTGTGGTCGATCGGCTTCCTCACCACCTTCCTCTTCGGTGGCCTGACGGGCGTCATCCTGGCCAGCCCGCCGCTGGACTTCCACGTGTCCGACTCCTACTTCGTGGTGGCGCACTTCCACTACGTCGTCTTCGGCACCGTGGTGTTCGCGATGTTCGCCGGCTTCTACTTCTGGTGGCCGAAGATGACGGGCAAGATGCTCGACGAGCGCCTCGGCAAGGTCCACTTCTGGGTCCTCTTCGTCGGCTTCCACACCACCTTCCTCGTCCAGCACTGGCTGGGTGTCGAGGGCATGCCGCGTCGCTACGCCGACTACCTCCCCGAGGACGGCTTCACCACGCTCAACCAGGTCTCCACGGTGGGCTCGTTCCTGCTGGGTGCCTCGGTGCTGCCGTTCCTCTACAACGTCTACATCTCCGCCAAGGGTCCCAAGGTCGAGGTCGACGACCCGTGGGGCTGGGGCCGCTCGCTCGAGTGGGCAACCAGCTCCCCGCCGCCGCGCCACAACTTCCACACCCTGCCGCGGATCCGCTCCGAGTCGCCCGCCTTCGACCTGCACCACCCCGAGGTGGCGCTGCGTGAGCTCGACGAGCACGACGCCGAGCGCAACGGCGACTTCGCTGACGCGCCCGAGGTCTCCGGACGCGAGGAGATGCTGCGCGACCGCGCCGACACGACCACCCCGACCGAGGAGGACAACCGATGAAGGCCGAGGCCTGGATCTTCGGGCTCACCGCGCTGTTCGTCGCGGTGGTGACCCCGGCCTACTGGTTCCTCGCCGAGGACCCGACCGGCACGTCGGCCCTGGTGATGACCGCGCTGCTGTTCGGCATGGTCACCCTCTACCTCGGCTTCCACGCCTCGCGCATGGACCCGCGGCCCGAGGACCGCAAGGAGGGCGAGATCGCGGAGGGCGCCGGAGAGCTGGGCTTCTTCCCGCCCTACTCGTGGTGGCCGCTGTGGTGCGCCCTCACCCTGGGCGTGATCGTGTACGGCACCGCCCTCGCGGCGTGGTGGCTGGTGATCATCGGCTTCACCATCGGCGCCGTGGCCGTGTGCGGCTTCGTCTTCGAGTACTACCGGGGCGAGCACGCCCACTGAGCGTCCGCCGAATTCGGAAGAGCCCGTCCGCGTCGTACGCTGGACGGGTTCTTCCGTTTCGTCAGCTCGCCCAGGGGGTCTCGTCGCATGGTCCGTGCGTCCCTGCCCGTGTCCACGCGCCGCCCGCACCGTCGTACGGCGCTCGCTGCGGCGCTCCTCGCCGTCACCGCCCTCGCCGGCTGCAGCTCGGCGGGCGGCAGCTCGTCGTCGCCCGACGGCCCCGGAGCCGACGCGGCGTCGGAGTCGGCCAAGCCCGACCCGGTCCGGCTCACCACGAGCTTCCAGGACGCGAAGGCAGTGCCGATCGACGCACCGGTGACGGTGGGTGCGACCGGTGGCACGCTCGGCACGGTGACGGTGACCTCCACGCTCGGTGAGCTCGCGGGCAAGGTCCAGGACGGCTCCTGGACGTCCGGCGCGGCCCTCGAGCCCGGCACCGACTACACCATCACCGCGAGCGCGGAGCGCAGCGACGGCAGCAGCGTGGAGCGCACTCGCTCGTTCCACACCGTCGACCTGACCCTCGACCAGCAGACCTACGCCGCCATCGCGCCGCTCGACGGCGAGACCGTCGGCGTCGGCATGCCGGTGATCGTCACCTTCGACGTCCCGGTGACCGACAAGGCGCTGTTCGAGAAGCACATGCACGTCACGAGCACCCCGCAGCAGAAGGGCTCGTGGTACTGGATGAGCGACCAGGAGGCGCACTTCCGCCCGGCCAGCTACTGGAAGGCCGGCACCGACGTCTCCGTCGACCTCGAGATCAACAGCCTGCCCGCCGGCAACGGCATCTACGGCCAGGAGGACCGCCAGGTCTCCTTCCACGTCGGTGACGCCCACGTCTACAAGGTCAACGCCCAGACCCACCAGATGCAGGTCTTCTCCAACGGCACGCTGCTGCGGACGATCCCGATCACCACGGGCAAGCCCGGCTTCACCACGCGCTCGGGCACCAAGGTGATCATCGAGAAGTTCGCCACCAAGCGGATGAACTCCGAGACCGTCGGCATCAACCGCAACAGCCCCGAGGCCTACGACATCGACGACGTGCGCTGGGCGATGCGGGTCACCTACTCCGGCGAGTTCCTCCACGCAGCACCGTGGTCGGTCGGCTCGCAGGGCCACGCCAACGTGTCGCACGGCTGCACCGGCATGTCGACCGCCGACGCCGGCTGGCTGTACGCGATGAGCCGCCGCGGCGACGTCGTCCAGTACACCGGCACCGACCGGCCGATGACCCTCCAGAACGGCTACGGCGACTGGAACCTCTCCTTCGCCGACTGGAAGCAGGGTTCCGCCCTCACCTGAGGCAGCACACGCGAAATGGGCGGTGCAACCCGTTTCGCGGCCTCTAGCGTCCTCCACCGGCCCGCAACCCTGCGGGCCCGGACAGACAAGGAAGGACGATGGAGAACCTGACCCCGACGCTGCTCAGCTGGGCGTCGATCCTCGAGGACACCACGCGCGCCCAGGCGGAGCAGACGGCCCAGATGCCGTTCATCCACCCGCACGTCGCGCTGATGCCCGACGCACACCTCGGCCTGGGTGCCACCGTGGGATCGGTGATCCCGACCCTCGGTGCGATCATCCCGGCCGCCGTGGGCGTCGACATCGGCTGCGGCATGATCGCCGTGCGCACCCAGTACGCCACCGACGACCTGCCCGAGGACCGCAAGCCGGTCCGTGAGGCGATCGAGCGGGCGATCCCGCTCAACGCCGGCGCCGCGAACCGCACCGTGAGCCGTGAGCACACCGAGCAGCGGCTCGAGCAGCTCCGAGGCCTCGCGGCCGGGGCGGGCTTCGACCCGGCGTCGTACGCCTCGCGGTGGGACCTGCAGCTGGGCACCCTCGGGTCGGGCAACCACTTCATCGAGGTGACCGCCGACGAGAGCGGGGGAGTGTGGCTGTTCCTGCACTCGGGGTCCCGCGGCGTCGGCAACCGGATCGCGCAGAAGCACATCGCGGTCGCCCGCGAGCTGTGTGCGGACGTGGAGCTGCCGCACCGCGACCTGGCCTACCTCACCGAGGGCACGGAGGAGTTCGACGCCTACATCCGCGAGATGCGGTGGGCGCAGACCTACGCGCTGCTCAACCGCGAGGAGATGATGGACCGGGTCGTGCGCCAGTTCGGCGAGTGGGTCGGCGGTGACGTGGAGCGGCAGGAGGAGATCAACTGCCACCACAACTACACCGAGCCCGAGCACCACTACGGCCGCGACGTGTGGCTCTCCCGCAAGGGGGCCATCAACGCCGAGGCCGGGCGCCCGGGGTTGATCCCGGGGTCCATGGGCACGGCGTCCTACGTCGTGGTCGGCAAGGGTGACCCGGCGTCGCTCTGCTCGGCGCCGCACGGTGCCGGGCGGGAGTACTCGCGGACCCGGGCGCGGAAGACCTTCACCGCCGAGGACCTGCGGGTCGCGATGGCGGGGATCGAGTACCGCGACACCGACGCCTTCATCGACGAGATCCCGGCGGCCTACAAGGACATCGACCAGGTGATGGCCGACGCCGCTGACCTCGTGGAGGTGCGCCACGTGCTGCGGCAGCTGGTGAACGTCAAGGGCGACTGACCCCGCTCACGCAGCAGGAACGACGAGGGCCCGCCGGGATGATCCCGGCGGGCCCTCGTGCTGTCGTACGACGATCAGTGGTCGCGCAGCGGCACGTCGTCGGTGTCGCGCAGGCGGTGATCGTCGAACTGGTGACCGTCGACCGGGTGGTCGAGACCTGCGGCGAGCTCCGCCTCGTGCTCGGCGTGGTGGTGCGCCTCCTCGAGCTCGGCGACCGTGGGCTTCTGCACGTTGTGGACGTACATCCACCTCGACAGGCGGGCCCGCAGGCGCTCGGAGCGACTGTTGGGGGCTGCCACACCGGCGGCGTCGGTGTCGCTGCCGACGGTGAAGACCTCGTCACGCTCCCGGGCCGTGAGGGTGTAGGCCGTCTTCTCGTTGATCGGCAGGTGCCGCTCGGCGTACTGGCCCTCGGGGGAGCGGGTGATGATGCCCGTCTCGTAGCCGTGGAGGAGCTTCTCGTTGTCGTGGCGCTGCAGCGAGATGCACCAGCGTCGGGTGATCCAGAACGCCAGGGCGGGACCGAGGAAGACGGCTCCGCGCATGAAGTAGGTGATCTGGTTGATGCTGGCATGCAGCTTGATCGCGATGATGTCGTTGCCGCCCGCGGCCCAGAGCAGGCCGTAGAAGGTCATCAGCGACACCATGACCGCGGTGCGCGTGGGCGCGTTGCGCGGGCGCTGGAGCAGGTGGTGGTCGCGCTTGTCACCGGTGATCCAGCCCTCGATGAAGGGCAGCAGCATCAGGATGACGAGCATCATCGGCGGCAGCAGCAGGATCGGGATCAGCACGTTCCAGGAGATCGTGTAGCCGAAGAGGACGGTCTCCAGGTGGCTGGGCATGATGCGCAGCGCGCCGTCGGGCCACCCCATGTACCAGTCGGGCTGCGAGCCGGCCGTGACCTTGGTCGGGTCGTAGGGGCCGAACTTCCACACCGGGTTGATCGACAGCAGGCCGCCCATGAGGGCCACCACGCCGAACACCATGAAGAAGAAGCCACCGGCCTTGGCGGCGTACACGGGCAGCATCGGGAAGCCGACGACGTTCTGCTCGGTGCGGCCGGGGCCGGGCCACTGCGTGTGCTTGTGGTAGACGAGCAGCAGCATGTGGGCGGCGATCAGCGCGAGCAGGATGCCCGGGATCAGCAGCACGTGCACGATGTAGAGGCGCGGGATGATCGACTCACCCGGGAACTCGCCACCGAAGAGCAGGAACGACATGTAGGTGCCGATGACCGGGCTGGCCTTCATGAAGCCGTCGGCCGCGCGGACGCCGGTGCCGGAGAGCAGGTCGTCGGGGAGCGAGTAGCCGGTGAAGCCCTCGAGCGTGCCCAGGAGCAGCAGCACGCAGCCGATGACCCAGTTGAGCTCACGCGGCTTGCGGTAGGCGCCGGTGAAGGCGACGCGGAGCAGGTGCACCATCATCGCGGCGATGAAGATCATCGCGGCCCAGTGGTGCATCTGGCGCATGAGCAGGCCGCCGCGCACGTCGAAGGAGATGTGCAGCGTGGAGGCCATCGCCTCGGACATGCCGATGCCCCGGAGCTGGTCGTAGGAGCCCTCGTAGGTCACCTCGCCCATCGACGGGGTGAACCACAGCGTGAGGAACACGCCGGTGAGGAGCAGCACGACGAAGCTCCACAGGGCGATCTCGCCGAGCATGAACGACCAGTGGTCCGGGAAGACCTTGCGGAGGTTCTTCTTCATCATCGTGGCCAGGCCGAGCCGGTCGTCGGCCCACGAGGCCAGCGACCCGGCGGGGCCGGGCTTCGATGCGGTCGCGGCGTCGGTGCGGTTGCTCGTCGCGACCTTGCTGGTGTCGACGCTCACTGCTTCTCACGCTCCCAGTAGCTTGCCCCGATGGGCTCGGTGAAGTCGCTCTGTGCGACGAGGTAGCCCGCTTCGTCCACTGCCAGGGGCAGCTGGGGGAGGGGCCGGGCAGCCGGACCGAAGATGACCTTGGCGTGGTCGGCCAGGTCGAAGGTCGACTGGTGGCACGGGCACAGCACGTGGTGCGTGGTGCGCTCGTAGAGGGAGATCGGGCACCCCACGTGGGTGCAGATCTTCGAGTAGCAGATGATGCCGTCGACGGTCCACTTCTCCCGACCCTTGGCCGGGATGATGTTCTCGGGCTCCATCCGCACGATGATGATGGCGCCCTTGGCCTTGTTGACCTGCAGCTCGGCGCCGTGGAGTTCCTCGTAGCCGTTCTC
The DNA here is from genome assembly GCF_031457855.1 of Nocardioides sp. BE266. Taxonomy (NCBI): domain Bacteria; kingdom Bacillati; phylum Actinomycetota; class Actinomycetes; order Propionibacteriales; family Nocardioidaceae; genus Nocardioides; species Nocardioides sp. BE266. The sequence goes on from NZ_JAURTI010000004.1 coordinate 290,647, forward strand.
CTCGGTGGGGAACAGGGCCTCGGGAGCCGCGTTGATCAGGTCGCCCATCTCGACCTCGCTCGCGAGGATCGGCGTGCCGACCACGTCGCGCACCAGGCGCATGCCCGGCTCCCAGATCGTGTGCGCGAGCTTGCTGATGTCGAGCTCGTCGCCGGGGGCGAGGTCGCGCAGCAGCACGACGGCCGGGAGGCCGAGGATGCCGACCGCGCCGAGCATCGTGTTGCGCACCAGCGGGCGGCGGCCGATGCCGGCCTCGTCGAGGCCGGCGTTCAGCGCCTCGATGGTCGCCTCGCGGTCCTCGGGCGGGGAGGCGGCCGAGTGGCGCATCTCCACCATCTCGACGTCGGACATCAGCTTGCGGGCGAGGTGGATGATCGCGATGCCGATGAGCAGCAGCGTCAGGCCGAGGGTGACGCCGAGGGCCACCGTGGAGGCGCCCATGCCGGCGAAGGTGTCCCAGTTGTCGCCGACCTCGAAGGAGAAGTAGGCGACCACGAACAGGACCGCGCTGATCATCGCGGCGATGAACATCGCGGCGATCTGCCGCTCGGCACGCTTCTCGGCCTTGGGGTCGACGTCGGTCGGGCGCCAGTGGTGCGGCGGCAGGCCCGGGTCGGGGATCGGCTCGGCCTCGCGGTGCGTCGGCACGTGCGACTCGTGGGGAGGGGTCTCGATGCTCACGCGTTCACCTTGCTCTTCTTGCTCCGAGTCGTGTGCGAGGCGATCCAGATCGCCGCGCCCACCAGCGAGCCGATGCCGGCCAGCCAGGCAAACATGCCCTCGGAGACGGGGCCGAGGCCGCCGAGCGTGAAGCCGGCGTACTCGGGCGTGTCCTGGATGCTGCCGAGGTAGGCGATGACGTCACGCTTCTCGTCGGGGGAGAGGTTGCCGTTGCTGAAGTTGGGCATGGCCTGCGGGCCGGTCAGCAGGGCCTCGAAGATGTACTTGCCCTCGACACCGTGCAGGTTCGGGGCGTAGCCACCACGGGGCATGGCGCCGCCACGGCCGTTGAAGTTGTGGCAGGCCGTGCAGTTGGTCAGGAAGATCTGGCCGCCGCGGGAGATGGCCTCCTCGCGCTCCTCGTCCGAGAGCCCCTCGATGGAGTAGTCGGACTCGTTGGGGATGGCCGGGCCGGGCGCGAGCGAGGCGACGTACGCCGCGAGGGCCGCGGTCTCCTCGTCGTTGAAGGCGACGGGCTTGCGGGGTGCCTGCGCGCCGGGGCTGGCCATCGGCATGCGGCCGGTGCCGACCTGGAAGTCGACCGCGGCGGCGCCGACGCCGACCAGCGACGGGCCGACCTGGTAGCCCTCGCGCACGGTGGGCATGCCCTCGCCGTTCTTGCCGTGGCAGAACGCGCAGCTGGCGAGGAACAGCTCCTTGCCCTGAGCGACCTGGTCGGTCTCGCTGGGCTGGTTGTCAGCCTGCGCCGGGGCCAGGGCGGTGTAGAGGGAGCCGCTGATCAGCAGGCCCAGCAGCAGGACGGCGAGACCCGCGAGAGGTCCTCGACGGTGCCGGGAGAGGCGACCAGCGGTTCGGTTGAGCACACGCACTTTTCAGTCCTTAGCCGTTGCGGGGCGGGGCTTTACTGGATGACGTAGATCGTGAAGAACAGGCCGATCCACACCACGTCGACGAAGTGCCAGTAGTAGGACACGACGATCGCGGTGACGGCTTGCTCGTGGGTGAAGCGTCGGGCCAGGTAGGTGCGTCCCAGCACGAACAGGAAGGCGATCAGGCCGCCGGTCACGTGGAGGCCGTGGAAGCCGGTCGTGAGGTAGAACATCGTGCCGTAGGCGGAGCTCGGGATGGTCACGCCCTCGTGGATCAGCTCGGCGTACTCCAGCGCCTGGCCGCCGATGAACACCGCGCCCATCAGGTAGGTCAGGATGAACCACTCGCGCAGGCCCCACTTGGTGAAGTTGAGCAGGCCACCGGTGCGGCCGACCTGCCCGCGCTCGGCGGCGAACACGCCCCACTGGCAGGCGAACGACGACGCCACGAGGATGATCGTGTTGCCCGTCGAGAACGGCACGTTGAGCTTGCTGGTCTCCTGCGCCCACAGCTCGGGGCTGACGGCGCGGATCGTGAAGTAGGCCGCGAACAGCGCCGCGAAGAACATCAGCTCGCTGGAGAGCCAGATGATCGTGCCCACGCTGACCATGCTCGGTCGGTCGTGGTGCCCGTGCAGTCGGGATGCCGGAATCGCTGTTGCTGTCGCCACGGGCCTCATTATGGCTGCTCTTGAAGCCGGAGGGCACCCCGACCCCCTGTGTAGTCCCGTCATAAAGTTCACAGCGTGCTGATCCACCTGCCGATGCTCTCCGCGGCGGCTTCCGAGACCCTTCCGCGATTCACGCTCGGGCGGGTCTTCACCGACTGGGGGATCGATCCGATCCCGTTCGTCGTGACGGTCTGGGCGACCGGCCTCTACCTCCTCGGGGTGGCCGCGCTCCGGCGCCGCGGGGACCGCTGGCCGGTCGGTCGCACGCTCGCCTTCGTCGGGCTCGGCATGGGGTCGTTCCTCGTCGCCACGTCGTCCGGGCTCGGGCGCTACGACACCACGCTGCTGAGCGTGCACATGGTCCAGCACATGGTGCTGTCGATGGTGGTGCCGCTGGCCCTCGCGCTCGGCGCGCCCGTGACCCTCGCGCTGCGCACGCTGCCCGCCGCCCCGCGGCGCTGGCTGCTGGCGCTGCTGCACTCACGGGTCGCGAAGGTGCTCGCCTTCCCGCCCCTGGCCTTCGTCCTCTACGTGGCCTCGCCGTGGGCGCTCTACTTCAGCTCCTGGTACGACGCCAGCCTGGGCTCGGCCTTCGTCCACCAGATGATGCACGTCCACCTCGTCCTCGTCGGCACCCTCTTCTTCTGGCCGCTGATGGGCATCGACCCGGTGCCGGGCCGCGTCGGCTACCCGTTCCGGGTGCTGCTCACGATCATGACGCTGCCGTTCCACGCCTTCCTCGGGGTGACGATCATGGGACAGACGACGCTGATCGGCGGCGAGCACTACCTCGCGCTGCGGGAGGGCCCGATGGGTGCGTGGCTGCCTCCGGCCCTCGACGACCAGCACCTGGCCGGCGGCATCCTCTGGGCCAGCGGCGACCTGGTCGGCGTGCTGTTCTTCGCGGTGCTCTTCACCCAGTGGGTGCGGCAGTCGATGAGGGAGGCGTCGCGGGAGGACCGTCGGCTCGATCTCGCCGAGCGGCGCGAGGCCGGGCTGCCCGGAGCCGGGGGATCGCGGCCAGGAGCGTGAACGACCCGTTCCAGATGAACGGCGTCGCGAGCACCATGGCCAGGGGCAGCACCCACACCCGGTTCGTGCGGGCGCCCCAGACGACGAGGAGCAGAGCCACCGGGATCCGGTAGATCGGCCCGGGGATGAACTCGTAGCCGATGGCGCCGTCCGACAGCCGGGCCTGGTCGACCAGGAACGTGAACCACTGGTGCCACAGCCCCGGCGCGGCGACGTACGACACCACGGCGACGGCGAGCGTGGTAGCGGCGGCCTGCGCCACGGCCGTCCACTCGCGGCGGACCGCGAACCAGACGGGCCCGAGCGCGGGCGTGATCTTGGTGAGCGCCACGAAGGCCCACAGGTGGGGGCGCCGCATCCCGAGCACGGCGACGATCGCCATCGGGATGAAGATGTTGCCCGAGACGATCTCCTGCGACGCCGCGAGCCACAGCGGGACGGCCAGGCTCAGGGGGAGCGGTCGCAGCAGCCAGGCCAGCCCGACCGCGTTGATCGCGATGAAGACGCCGAGGAAGAGCGGCCACGTGGTCTGCGCGAGCGGCCACACCACCTGGGCGAAGGCGGGGCTGTAGAGGTAGTGGCCGGGGTCGCCGACGGAGCCGTCGTACATCGCGCCGCGCCAGGCGTCCCAGTAGGCCCAGGCGTCCCAGCCGGGGCCGCCCTGCTCGAGGTGGGCCCACGTCTCGATCAGTCCCACGCCCGCGAGCAGCATGCACAGCGCCAGTGCGGGCAGGCGCCGACGCAGGTCGACCTCGGCTCGCGACTCCACCGTCGGAGCCTAAGCGAACGACCCGCCGGTGTCCGTGGATACGATGGGTCGGTGAGCGACACCACGAAGCCGTTGAAGGTCCTGGTCTACAGCGACGACGTCAACACCCGCCAGCAGGTCATCCTCGCTCTCGGTCGTCGGCCGCACCCCGACCTCCCCGAGCTCGAGTACGTCGAGGTGGCCACGGAGCCCGTCGTCCTGCAGAACATGGACTCCGGCGAGATCTCCCTCGCGATCCTCGACGGCGAGGCCGTTCCCGCCGGTGGCATGGGCATCGCCAAGCAGCTCAAGGACGAGATCTACCAGTGCCCGCCGGTCCTGGTGCTCACCGGTCGTCCGCAGGACGCCTGGCTCGCCACCTGGTCGCGCGCCGAGGCCGCGGTCTCGCACCCGATCGACCCGATCCAGCTCGCCGAGGCCGTCATCGGCCTGCTCCGCTCGTCGGTGCCGGCCACGTCCTGAGGCCTGGGCCGACCACTCACGGACGGGTGGTCGACAGCGCCGGTGCCGGTCGGGAGAGGCTCGGGTCCGCCCAGATCCGGCGACCGAGGAAGCCGGCCATGAGGCACGCGGCGACGAAGAGCACCAGCAGCACCGGACGCTCGGCGAGCACGGAGAAGAAGCTGTGCCAGTGCCAGGCGTCCTGGTCGCCGGCGCCGAGGTCGCTGTCGATGGCGCCCGCGCTGATCACGAACGCCTGGAGCGCGAGGACCGGGGCGAACAGGGCTCGCGCCCACCGGCCCGTCCGGGCTGCGGAGAGGGCAAGCGCGGGGACCGCGCAGACGAGCATCTCGATCATCAGCCGGTAGGCGTAGAACGCGTCTCCTCCGCCGAAGCGGTCCAGCACACCCTGCAGCAGGCTGTAGGCGAGACCGCCGAGGACGAGCGCCTTCGTCCAGTCGGGGAGCGAGCGCCAGCTCCTCACGAGCGCCGGCAGCAGCAGGACGAGGACGGGCGTCCAGACCAAAAGACCGCGGTCGGGGGAGATCCAGAAGCCCAGGTGGTTGACCACGTCGAGCCTGTTGCGATCGGCGTAGGCCTCGAACTTGCCGGTCTCGTAGGAGGACATCGGGTTCCAGCTGCCGTAGAGCTGCCGGGTCCAGACCGTCTCGAGGGCGAGCAGGGCCGCGCTCGGGACGGCGACCTTGGCGACCAGCAGCGGGTCGCGGCGCCGCCACCCGACCAGCAGGCCGACCGCGGCCACCACGACGACCGCGTGGAGACGGCCCCAGAGGAGCACGCCGCCGAACAGGCCGACCAGCCACCAGCGCTCGCGGCTCGCCGCCCAGGCCATGCCGCTCAGGGCGAGGACCGTCACGGTGTGCGGCCACATCCCGTCGGCAGCCACGCACCACACAGGCGTGGACAGGGCGAGCGCGAAGCTGGCCAGCAGCACCTGCCGCCGGGGCACGAGGTTGCTCAGGGCGAGCGACATCACCGCCATGGCGAGGGCCGTCAGGAGGGCTGCGGTGACCGCACCGGGAACGAGCGAGAACTCCTCGCCGCCGAAGAGCCGGTATGCCGGCACGGCCGACGCGACGGCGCCGGGCGAGCGGCCGACGACCTCGTGGCCGTCAGCCGCCTCGATGATCCACCCCTCGCGCGCGGGGTGCTGGTCCAGCGGCGGGTAGGTCTCGGCGGTGAAGGTCGAGCTCCCCTGCGTCCCGAGCTGCCAGGCGAGCACGTCGGCTGCGACCACGTCGCCGGACGCCGAGGAGTAGCCGGCCGTGAGCAGATAGATCACCGCGGTGACGACGCCGACGGCCCAGGGCAGAACCCAGGCGGGTCGCCCCGCAGCGCGCTGCTCGTCGCCCCCGCTCGTCATGCGTGCATCCTCGCAGCCGTGGACAGTGCAGGCGCGCTGATGGCCCCCGACTAGCCTGACGGCATGTCGCACACCTGGCCCGATGTCCTCTCCACGCTGGTCGCCGGACGCGACCTGACGACCGAGCAGGCGCGATGGGCAACGGACGAGGTGTTCACCGGTGCGGCGACCCCCGTCCAGCTCGCCGGCTTCGTCGTGGCCCTGCGCGCCAAGGGGGAGACCGTCGAGGAGGTCTCCGGCTTCGCTGCCGCCATGCTGGCGGCCGCCAACCCGATCTCCGTGCCCGGTCGGCTGCTCGACGTCGTCGGCACCGGAGGAGACCGCTCCATGTCGGTCAACATCTCCACCATGTCGGCGATCGTCGCCGCCGGCGCCGGGGCGCGGGTGGTCAAGCACGGCAACCGCTCGGCCTCGTCGAAGTCCGGCTCCGCCGACGTCCTGGAGGCGCTCGGCATCCGGCTCGACCTGGCCCCGCCACGGGTCGCACAGGTCGCGGAGGAGGCCGGGATCACCTTCTGCTTCTCCGCGGCGTTCCACCCGGCCATGCGCCATGCTGCGGTGACCCGCCGCGAGCTCGGCATCGCCACGACCTTCAACATCCTCGGTCCGCTGACCAACCCCGCACGCCCGCAGGCCCAGGCGATCGGCTGCGCCGACCTGCGGATGGCTCCCGTGATGGCAGGCGTCCTCGCCGAGCGCGGCGTCGACGCGTGGGTCTTCCGGGGCGACGACGGGCTCGACGAGCTCACCACGACGACGACGTCGACCGTGTGGCGTGTGCACGGAGGTGCGGTGGACCAGGTGGAGGTCGACCCGGCGACGCTCGGCATCGCGCGGGCCACGACCGAGGACCTGCGCGGCGGCGACGCGGACCACAACGCCGACGTCGTACGTCGGGTGCTGGCGGGCGAGCCGGGGCCGGTCCGCGATGCGGTGCTGCTGAACACGGGTGCTGCCCTGGCGGTCCACGGTGCCCCAGAGCAGTCGGTCGAGGAGTCGCTGCCGGCGGGCATCGCGCGCGCGGCGGAGGCGATCGACTCGGGTGCCGCGGCCCGCGCGCTCGAAGGCTGGATCGCGGCGAGTTCGCGGGACTGACCCGCTCAGCTCCCGGGCGGCGTCAGCAGCACGAAGTCGTCGTCGCCCTCGACGCGCGTCCACCCGAGCTGGTTCTCGACGGCGTAGCCGAGCGGCGTGTCGGGGTCGAGCAGGGCGACGTCGACGTCGAGGTCCGCCAGCAGGTCGTCCCACCCGGGCTCGAGGCGGACCAGGTCGGCGTTGCGGGCGAGCTCGTCGTCGGTGAAGACCTCGCCGTAGCCGTGCATCACGAGCTCCAGGTCAGGGTGCTCGGCGAGGAGGTAGGCCCCGGCCGACCAGTCGTCGAGCACCTTCGCGCCGGCGGGCAGCGCGTCGAGGCGGCTGTCGACCCAGTCGGCGACGACCTCCTCCGAGGCCCTCTTCGCCGACACGACTGCCAGGGCGAGTGAGGTTACGAGCAGGATCGCGACGACGGAGGCGAGCTCAGGCCGGCTCAGCGGGCCGGTGTCCGGGACCAGTCGTTGGAGGGCGGTGGCGACGATCGGCGCGAGCATCAGCGCGGCGACGGGCGTCGTACGCACCGAGAACAGGGCCCACGCCAGCGCCAGGAGTGCGAGCAGCGCGGGCACCCACGGCACCGGGTCGGAGCGGAGCCCGGCGAGGAGCACGAGGGCGACCACGACGGCGAGGAGCGCGCCCGCAGGCTCGGTGAAGTCGGTGGGGCCCCACTCGGAGAAGTACGCCGACCGCGATCCGACGTCGAACACGCTGCGCACGACCGCCGGGCCGAGGGGGTTGAGCGCCGCCACCACGAGCGAGAGCACGGGGATGGCCGCCAGCCGGAGCAGCGGACGTCCGCGGACGTCGCCCTGCAGCGCGATCCCGACGACGGCGACCACGGAGATCGAGATGCCGATCGGCCACATGCCGTGGAGCATCGGCCAGACCCAGGCCAGCGCGACGACCCACCAGCGGGCCCGGCCGTCACGGGCGGTCCGGAGCCAGGCGTAGGTCGTCGCGATGATGAGCAGGTAGCTCAGGAGCTGGGGGCGGGCCGACAGGCCGGGGGAGGCCCCGAACATCGCGAGCGCCGTCGCCATCGCCGCCGGCAGCGGCGCGGCCGCGCGCCGGCAGGACAGGTAGAGGGCGACCGCGATCAGCAGCTGGACGAAGCCACCCGCGAAGACGACCCCGGCGATGCCGAGGTGGTCGTCGAGCCAGGCCATGCCGATCTGGGGGAGCCACTGTGTCGGGATCCAGTCCGCGGTGTCGAAGACGCCGAGGTGGCCCGGGTGGCGCAGGCTCCAGCTCCCGGAGAGGAACTCCTCGCCGAAGCGGAGGTGGAACCAGGTGTCGGAGATGACGATCGGCACCCGCTGCGTCCGTACGACGGCACCCAGCACGAGCGCCAGCGCGGCGAGCGGCACCACCCGCCGCACGACGAGGGTGATCATCCAGCCACGTCCAGGACCCACGACTGGCCCTCGCGGCGGAAGCCCAGGCGGTCGTAGTAGGCGCCCACCATCGACGGAGGGGTGACCACCCGCCGGATGCCGCGGTCGGCGAGCATCCCGCTGCGGCGCCAGACGAACTCGCCGGGGGAGAAGTCGCGGTAGCGGGGCGTGACGTAGTCGAGCAGGACGTTGGCCGTCTCGCCGTCCTCGCGCAGGAGCACCACGCCGACGGTCTCGTCGCCCTTCTGGACGAGGAAGGCGTCGTGGGTGTCGCCCGGGTCGTGGACGAAGTCGGGGTTGAACCGGAGGATGTCCTCGCCGTGGACCCGGAGGACGTGGCGGAGGTACTCGTCGGTCGCGCTGACCTGCAGCACCTCGAAGGCCTTCTCGTCGTGCCGCTCGCGCAGCATCTTCACGATGAACCACGCGTTGATCGCGACCAGCACCGTGTTCATGCCGACCATCGGCCAGACCTCGAGCACGCCGTTGAACACGATCAGGATCACGCAGGCGATCGCGTTGAGGATCCTCAGGCGCAGCACGCTCGCCTGGAGGAGGGAGTACACCAGGAGTGCACTCCCTCCCCAGCCGAGGACGTCGAGCCAGTGGTCGGAGAGCCAGGTCACGGGCGAACGCTAGTCCATCTGTCGGCCGCTACAGCCCCGGTACGGCGGCAGTCTGGTCGACGAGCTGGTTGCCGGCGCCGTCCCTGATCGAGGTGTTGGTGAACACGATCTGGTACGTGCCGCGCTTGAGCTTGCCCTTGGGGTCGATCAGGACCTCGCGGCCCTTCTTGGCGACCTTGACCTTGGCCTTGACCGCGATCTTGAACTTGCCCTTGCTGTTGGCGCGCATGAGCTTCACGGTCTTCTTGTTCGCGCCCTTGACGGCCTCGGTGAACCGCACCTTGAGCGTCGACTTCTTGGTGAGCTTCTTGGGCGTCACCTTGAGCACGCGAGGGGCGTCGGCGTCGACCCAGAAGGGTCGCGCCGAGCTGACGCCGAGCGTGCGGCCGGCGGCGTCGAGCGCCGTGACCTGCCAGACGTAGGAACCCGTGCGCAGCTCGGACGGCGCGTAGGCGGTGCCGACCGTGTTGATCACGGTGTTGTCCGTGCCGGCACGCAGCGCCACCTGGTACGACGCCGCGCCCTGCACGTCGCTCCACTCGAAGTACGCGCCCGCCGTCGGCTGGTTGGCGCCGGGGCCGGGTGTGAGGAGCTCGGGTGCGCTGCCGAGCGACACGAACGTGCCGGCGGACCAAGGACCCGGATTGCCGCGCGAGTCGATGCGGCGCACACGCCACACGTAGGGGACGTTCGAGGCGGCCAGGGTGTCCGTCGGTGTGTAGGCCGGGTTGGCGACCGTAGCGGCGGCGACCCGGTTCGGACCGGAGAACGCGGTGTCGCCGTTCTTGTAGATCTCCACGTCGTACGCCTTGGCGAAGGCCTGCGGCGCCCACTGGAGCGGCGCGGTGCCCGCGACGGCGGCGCCGCTGACGGGGGAGAGCAGGCTGATCGGCGGGCTGGCCTTGACCAGCTCGGCCGTGCTGGACCACGTCAGGCCGTTCCCCTCGCCGTCGATGGCCTGGACCCGCCAGTACAGGCGGCCCTCCGGGTAGAGCCGGTCACCGGACGTGAACGTCGCCTGGTCGACGGTCGCCGAGTCGATCAGCGGCTCGGCGAAGCTCGGCTCGTTGTCCACCTGGATCAGGTACGTCTTCGCGGACTGCTGGCCCGCCTGACCGTAGGTCGTGGCGCCCTGGTTGGTGTCGAAGTAGTCCTGCCAGCTGAACGTGATGTCCGAGCCGGCCGGGTCGGAGGACGTGAGCTGCTTCACCGGCGGCGAGGACTTGAGGAAGCTGTGCGCGCCCGGGAGGGGCGGGTTGCGCTTCACCGGGCTCGGGCCACAGGTGTCGTCGGCCCGGCACGGGATCACGTACCAGAAGTAGGGCTCGCCAGCCTCGCTCTCGGGCAAGGCGAGCTTCTCGTCGCCGCTGCGCAGCGAGAAGAAGTGGTTGCTGGTGCGGTAGCGCTCGACGTCAGGAATCGGGGAGAACGTGAAGTTCTCGTCGACCCCGACGACGACCTTGTAGTAGGCGATGCCGGGCTGGCGGTCCCACGTGAGGACGGGGGTCGCCGACAGCGCACCGCACGTCGTGGTGGCGCAGCCGAGGGCGGAGCTGGCTGCACCCGTGCCGGTCATCGCTGCGCGCAGGCCCGTGACCGTCGCGAAGCCGGTGAACGAACCGGACGGGGCAGGGTCGGCCCACTTCACCTTCTGCGGGACCGACCAGATGCCGGGGACACCACCGGGATAGGGGTCGTCGATGCCGCTGACGCGCCAGTAGTGCACCTGGCCGGGCACGATGCCGCAGTCGTAGAAGTTGTTCGACCGCGGGGCGAAGGTGGTGCTCGCGGTGAAGCAGCTCGCGGTGAGCGCCGGGGAGAAGTTCTGGTCCGTGGAGACCTGGATCACGTAGCGACTCGCGTGCTGGACGGGCGTCCACTCGTAGAACTTCTTCTCGCCGTCGGACTCGCCCACGGAGAGATCCGGCGTCTGCTCGTTGCCGAGCGGCCAGACGGCCGACGGGGTGTCGAGCCAGTTGCGCTTGAAGCTGAAGCGGGCGGTGGACCAGGCGGTCGGCTGACCGGCCTGGTCGACGGCGCGCACGCGCCACCAGAACTGGTCGTTGTAGAGGGTCGTCGCCGGGGAGTAGCGCGAGCCGTAGATGTTCTCGCCCTTGAAGGCGAAGTTGTTGAAGGTCGAGTCGGTGGCGACCTGGAGGTCGTACGTCACCGCGCCGGCGACCGGCTGCCAGTCGAAGACGACGTCCTCGACGGACTGGTTGATGTCGTCCACGGGGTAGGTGAGCTTCGGCGACGGCAGCGAGCCGAGGATGAAGCTCATCGTCGGGGACGGCAGGCTGTTGAACCCGCCGTCGAGGGTGGCCGTCACGCGCCAGAAGTAGTCACCCGCGGGCAGGGCCTCGGGGGCCGCGAACGAGGTGGTCTTGGTGGTGTAGGTCTTCGCGCCGATGAAGTCGGCGTCGCCGTCGATCTCGACGGTGTAGTAGACCGCGCCCCGGCTGGTCTGCCAGCGCATCAGCGGCGGCTGGTCGGGCTGGGGGAGGACCGAGCCGTTGGTCGGCGAGGTGCCGACCGGTACGTCGACCGGGCTGACGCTGAACGTCGCGGTCGACCAGGGGCCGAAGACACCGCCCTTCTCCGCTCGGACGCGCCAGTTCTGAGTGCCCCTTGAGAGGTTGCGGGTGGGCACGTACCGCGTGTTCTTGGTCGTGTCGGTCACCTCGACCGAGCCGAACGAGCCGTCGTTGTCGATCTGGAGCTGGTAGCTCGTGGCCCCGGCGGTGCGGGCCCAGGTCAGCACCGGCGTGGCTGTGTTGGGAAGCCGCACGGCGAGCCCCGTGGGGGCCTTGGGCGCCGCTGCCGCAGACGCGGGTGTGGCGACTGCGAGGCCGGCAGCAGCCACGGCGAGGCCGACGGACCCCACCAGCAGCTGGCGCGATCGCCGACGGGCGGTCGAAGTGGAACGACGCACTGGATATCCCCCTGAGACGGTGTCGATAGTCGCGTGAAGGCTAGGCGCGCCCGGTGCGCCACCGTCCGCGAATGACCCGCGCATAGTCCGAAGTGACTAGGAAGGCTGCCCGATCGGTCATCGCCACGGTCCATGACCGCGGGGCGATACGGTGGCGGCATGATCACCGCCATCGTCTTCGTCAAGGCCGACGTCGCTCGCATCCCCGAGGTCGCCGAGGCGATCGCGGCGCTCGACGGGGTGAGCGAGGTCTACTCGGTCACCGGGCAGGTCGACTTGATCGCTCTCGTGCGGGTCCGCGAGCACGACGACGTCGCCGCGGTGGTCGCCGACCGGCTCAACAAGGTCGAGGGCGTCACCGAGACCGAGACGCACATCGCCTTCCGCACCTACTCCCGCCACGACCTCGAGTCGGCGTTCAGCATCGGCCTGGACTGAGACCGAACGCTCGGGAGCTCACGGGAACGCCTGGAACGACGACGTCCCGTCGACCATGAAGACGTAGGTGATCCAGTAGTACTGGCCCACCACGCCGGCGACGGCCAGGAGCACGGGCAGGACCCATCGAGCCGCGGCACCCGCGCGTGACGTCGCCGGTGTGCTCGGCTCGAGCAGCGGGGAGAGCGGGAAGATCGCCAGCAGCAGGTAGCGGACGATGCCCATGCTGGGCTTCGTGGCGACCATGAGGTAGAGCAGGTACGACGGCCCCCACCACCGCAGCGCGACGGGAAGCGAGCGCGCCGGCTTCCGCGTCGCGGCGAAGACGGCGAGGGCCAGCACCACGAAGACGAATGATCCGAGGGCGAGCGGGTAGCGGACCGACAGGGTGAGCCAGTTGGTGGTCGCGCCGCCCCAGACCTCGTTGCCCGGCCAGGCGGCCATCGTGTCGGTGAACGCGGTCGGCTCCCCGGTGACGAGGGCGGCGATGCCCGGCCACGCACCTGCCAACGCCGCGCAGGCGACCGTGGCCGCCGCGCAGGTCCACCGCTCCCGGGTCGGGAAGTCGACGTCACGACGGCGGTGCCATCGGGTCAGCCACACGATCCCGCTGAGCAGCGCCAAGGGCAGGACGAGGGGCCGTGTCACCGCCAGGAGGGCTGCGAACCCGACCAGCCAGCCATGGCGGCGGTGCGCAAGCGCCCAGAGCGATCCCACGATGAGCAACAACGCCATCCCCTCGGCGTACGCCACCTGGAGGATCGGTGCTGACGGGAAGAACGAGACGGCCATGACGAGGCGTGCCGCGGCCGGGTCGCCCATGCGGGTGCGGACCATGGCGTAGAGCCAGGTGATGGCCGCGGCGCCGCAGAGGAGGCTGACGATCGTCGCGGCGAGCGGGAAGCCGATGCTCGCGACCTCCATCACGGCGCGCACGACGAAGGGGTAGCCCGGGGAGAAGGCCCACTCGTTGGGCACGACCTGGCCGTCGAGGCGGGGCAGCGGCACGGGATAGCCGTGCTCGGCGATGGTGCGGTACCACCCGCCGTCCCAGTTGGCGATGACGCCGAGGTACCCCACGGGGTCGGGCACCGGCGTCACCAGGTCGTAGGTGCCTGCGGGCATGGCCGCGGCGTCCCGCGCGATCTCGGCCTGCTGGACGGCGCTGCGGTGCAGCAGGACTCCCGAGACGAGCCGAGCGATCGCGAAGATCCCCAGCGGGACGAGGACCCACCCGTGGCGACGGCGCAGCCGCGCGGTCCGGGACGGGTCGACGCGGCTCACGAGGGATGAGAGTAGGTGCAGCCGTGGCGTCGTGTGGGCGGATGCGGCGGTCTGCGCCAGCGAGACACGCGGGTCATCGCACGGGGCGGTGCACCGGGGACGGCAGGCGCTGCTCGTCGAACGGCGTCAGCGAGAGGCGCGACTGGTTGACCGCGTCGTAGACCGCCAGGTGGCGCGCCGCGCCGGCGACCGGGCACACCCAGTCACCCTCGACGTCGACGAGGCGGATGCCGGGTGACTCCAGCCAGCGCAGGATCCGCTCGCTCTCCTCAGCCGTCGCGGCCGGGACCGGACCGGGTGCGCCCTGGACGGTCTCCGCGCTGGCCGTGAGCTCGCGGACGAACTGGTGGGCGTCGCCACCGCGCGGGATGACGCCGGCCGCGGCGAGGCGCCCGCGCCGGATGACGTGGACCGCCCATCGTCCGCTGTCCTCACGTCGGGCCGCGACGATCTCGGGGCACTGGGTCAGGGCGGACAGTCGCTGGGTGCGCGCCGCGGCCCGCACGAAGGTCGAGAGCCGGTCGCGGTGCACCCCGGCCTCCTCGAAGCGCTCGTGCTCGGCGAGCGCCTGCATCCGCTCGTTGATCGCCTCGACGACCTGGTCGGGCCGGCGCAGCAGGGTGTCGCGCAGCTGCCGCACCACGGCGGCGTACGCGGTGGCGTCGACCGTGCCGTCGCAGGGGGAGAGGCAGCGGCCCATCTCCGCCAGCACGCAGGCCGAGCCGGAGGGCACGGCGGGCATCCGGCCGCTGCACTGCCGGACTGGGAACGTCTCGTGGAGCGCGGCGAGGCACTTCTCCGCGGTCTTGCGGGAGGAGAACGGGCCGAGGTAGTCGGCGTCGTCGTCGAGCACGCGGCGCACGAGCGACAGGCGCGGCCATGCCTCCCGGGTGAGCTTGACGAAGTGGACCTTCTCGGGGAACCGGGAGCGCCGGTTGTACTTCGGCTTGTGCTCGGCGATCAGCCGCAGCTCGCGCACCTCGGCCTCGAGCGGCGTCGCGCACTCGATGCCCGTCACCGAGGTGGCCAGGCCGACCATCTCGCCCATCCGGCTGCGCGTCTCGGAGGCGGTGAAGTAGGTGCGGACGCGGGTGCGCAGGTCGCGCGAGGTGCCGACGTAGAGCACGCGTGAGCGCTCGTCGCGGAAGAGGTACACCCCCGGGGCGTGGGGGAGGCCCTCGGCGAGGTGGCGCTTGCGGCGCTGCGCGGTCGACACGCGCGAGGAGAAGGTCGAGAGCTCCTCGAGGGTGTGGACCCCGAGCCCGCCGAGGCGCTCCATCAGGCCGTGGAGCACGTCGACCGTGGCGCGGGCATCGGAGAGCGCTCGGTGGTTGGGGGTGGTGCCGGAGTTGAACACCTTGGCCAGCGAGGAGAGCTTGCAGTTGGGGGCGTCGTCGCGGGTGATCACGCGGCGGGCGAGCTTAGCTGTGTCGAGCACCTCGAACTTCGGCCACGTCCGGCCCTGCCGGGCCGCGAAGTGCTGGAGGAAGCCCACGTCGAACGGCGCGTTGTGGGCGACCAGCACGCACCCCTCGGCGAACTCGAGGAAGGCGGGCAGGGCGGACTCGATCGCGGGTGCGTCGTGGACCATCGAGTTGGTGATGCCGGTGAGGACCGCGATGAAGGCGGGAATCTCGGTGTGCGGGTTGACCAGGGTCTGGAACTCGCCGAGCACCTCGCCGCCGCACACCTTCACCGCGCCGATCTCGGTGATCATCGACCCGCCGGCGGCCGATCCGCCCGTCGTCTCGAGGTCGACGACGCAGAAGGTGAGGTCACGCAGGGGCCGACCCAGCTCGTCGAAGGTGCGTTGCGCCTCCCACCGGGATGTCGCAGACCGCATGATGGTCGTGCCCATGTCTCGAAGGTAGACACGACGTCCGACAATCCGGCGTGGGACGCGCCCGACTACTGGCACACTGAGCCCGTTTGACGAGGGCACGACGGAAGGGTGGAACCTGTGATCTCGGTCGTCATCCCCGCCTTGAACGAGGCGGAGAACCTGACCGTGCTGGTCCCGCGGGTGGTGAGCACGCTGGCCGGCCTGCCGGGCGACTGGCGCGTGCTCGTCGTCGACGACGGCTCCACCGACGACACCACCACGGTGGTGGCCAAGCTCTCGGCCGAGGACGCGCGCGTCTCGCTGCTGCAGCACCGCCGCAACCTCGGCAAGGCCGCGGCGCTCAACCGCGGCTTCTCGCAGGTCCTCGACGAGGGCGCCGACGTCGTGGTGATGATGGACGCCGACGGCCAGGACGATCCCGACGAGCTGCCGCGCCTCCTGGAGGCCCTCGAGACCGCCGACCTGGTGACGGGGGCGCGGCTCAAGCGCAACGACCGCTTCATCAAGCGCAACACATCCAAGCTCTACAACTGGACGACCGGCCGGCTCTCCGGCGCGCCGGGCCGCGACTTCAACTCCGGCTACAAGGTGATGCGCGCCGACGTCGCGCGCGACGTCGTCCCGATGCTCTACGGCGAGATGCACCGCTACCTCACCGTCATCGCCCACCAGGCCGGCTACCGGGTCGCCGAGGTGCCGGTCCAGCACCACGCGCGGATGAGCGGGAGCAGCAAGTACGGCCCGGCGCGGTTCTGGCGCGGCTTCTCTGACCTGCTCACGGTCCGGTTCCTCATGTCCTACGAGAACCGGCCCTCGCACCTGTTCGGCGGCTTCGGTGCCGTCTGCTTCCTGCTCGGCATCGGCACCCTCCTCTACCTGACCGGGGTCAAGCTCACCGGCGAGGCGATCGGCGGGCGCCCGCTGCTCCTCGCCGGCGTCCTGTTCACCGTCGTCGGCCTCCAGCTCACCCTGTTCGGCCTGCTCGCCGAGCTCGTCGTCCACGCACGCAACCGGTCGACCCGGGCCGGCGGATGAGTCCGTGGGGCCAGCCGCCCCGATGGTTCGTGTGGCTCTGCGCTGCCGTGGTGGTGGCCGGGACGGTCGTCACGGTGGTCGGCACGGTGCGCATCGGGATCACGGTCGACGAGACCTTCCACGTCGTACGGCTGCGCAACTACCTCGACCAGGGGTGGTACCTCCTCGACGACGACCTGCGCGCGGGCAGGCCCGGTGCCTGGGTCACCGACTCCTATGTCTACGCCCCGGTCGCGGCCCTCTTCCTCCACGTGCTCAACGTGGTCGTCGGCAACGAGGCGTGGTCCGAGGTCTCGACGTCGACGGGCGCCTACGTCGTACGACACCTGGGCGTCGCGTTCCTCGCCGCCTGCACGCTGGGCGCCACCGCCGTGGTCACCCGTCTTGTCTCGGCCTCTTGGCGCTGGGCCGTGGTGGCGTGCGCGGTGGTCGCCGCGCTACCGATGTGGAGCGGCCACGCGATGTTCAACGTCAAGGACGTCCCGGTGGCGGCCGGCTACACCTTCGTCACCCTGGCGTGCATGCTCCTCGTGGTCGGTGAGCGGACCGCGCGGCGGCGTCGGGCCGCGGTGGTCGCGCTCCTG
This sequence comes from Nocardioides sp. BE266, assembly GCF_031457855.1. Classification (NCBI taxonomy): domain Bacteria; kingdom Bacillati; phylum Actinomycetota; class Actinomycetes; order Propionibacteriales; family Nocardioidaceae; genus Nocardioides; species Nocardioides sp. BE266. The sequence continues at coordinate 307,725 of NZ_JAURTI010000004.1, forward strand.
CTGCTCGGGGTCGTCCTCGCCGTCGGCACGCGCCCGGCGATCTGGCCAGGTCTCGCGGCCGCGGTGGGCCTGCTGGTCCTCGCGTCGTGGCGCCCGGCCCGCTGGTGGCGCGTGGTGGACGCGGCCGTCGGCGTGCTCGGCGGGCTCGCGGTCCTCGCGGCGGTCTACCCCTCGGTGTTCCTGCACCCGCTCCGTTGGGCGCTCGGTGCCACGTCGGAGTCCGCGGGCTACCAGGGAGTGCGCTTCTGGGGCTACATCCCGCTCTACGTGATGTGCACCGTGCCGGTCGTCCTGCTCCTCTTCGGGCTGGCCGGCTCCTTCGTGCGGTTCCGTGGCCGGGTGGCGACGCGCCGCGACGGCTGGGGCGCGCGCGACCTCCTGATGGGGCTGGTCGTCTCGCAGGCGCTGCTGCTGCCCGTGCTGCTGATGATCCGGGTGCCGTCGCTCAACGGAGGCCTCCGGCACCTGCTCTTCGCCGCACCGGCCGTCGCCGTGCTGATCGCGGCGGGCATCGCGCAGGTGGTCGGCGACGCGCCGGGCCGGCGCGGTCAGGGCGTGGTGACCGCCTTCGCGGCCGTCGGGCTCGTCGTCCCGGTGGGTGCACAGGTCCAGCTGTTCCCGCTGGGCTACGCCTACGCCAACCCGCTCTCGGACGCCGCCGGGCTCGGCCTGGCCGGCGACTTCTGGCAGGCCAGCTTCCGCGAGTACGCCGACGTCGTCCCCGACGGCGCCTGGGTGATCTGCGGCGCGAAGCTCGACGACGACGCCCACCCGCTGCGGGAGATGCCCAACGGCGGCCAGTCCTGGCTCGAGGTGGGCCGCGACTGTGCGGCGCCCGGTGTCACGAGCGTGCTCGAGCCCTTCCTCTCCTCCGGCCGGAAGGCTGCCGGCGACGAGGTGGCGGGCGACTTCGTCGCCTTCGTCGTGTACGACGACCCGATGCCCGAGGGCTGCCGGGAGATCGGGCGGGTCACCCGCCACCGGCTCGTGACCGAGGTGGTCGCGAGCCGCGCGCTGCTGTGCCCGCTCGTGCTCCCCGACTACGTCGGTCCGATCACCCTCGACGGCGAGGGTCGCGGGGCGACATACCTCCTGGGCGGGTGGAGCGGCGACGGCGGCGAGCGCGAGATCACGGTCGAGGACCGGGCAAGCCTGGGCTTCCACGTCGACGCCCCCTACGACGACGACGCGATCCGGGTCGAGGGCAGCGCGGACGGCGACATCGAGTTCCTGGTCAACAACGTGCCGGCGCAGACGGAGTCGTCGGCGGACGGCTGGCTGGTCCAGCCGCCGGCGTCGCTGCCGGAGCTGGGTGAGCCGGGCAACCTGGTGCTCACCGTGGTCCCCACCGACGGGGCCGCCCGGGTCTCGCACGTCGAGGTCGAGGAGGTCGTCGGGTGAAGCGCGTCTACGTGACCGCGGTCAGGGCCGTGCGCGGCCTGCTCCGCCTCCTCGGCCTGATGGGTCCCTTCGACGCGTGGGCACGCCGCTCGCGCACCGGTCGGTGGGCGCGTTCGCTGCTCGCCATCTACGACGTGCGCGAGCTCGTCGCGCTCGACACCCCGTGGTGGACCTTCGAGTCGGCCGAGCTCGTGGCCGCCCACCTGGCCGAGCGGCCCGGTGCCCGGGTGTTCGAGTGGGGATCGGGCGCGTCGACCGCCTGGCTGTCGAGGCGCGCGCGCGAGGTGGTCGCGGTCGAGCACGACGCGGCCTGGGCCGAGCAGGTCCGGCCGCTGGCCGGCGCCGGTGTCGAGGTCGTCACGGTGCCGCCGGTGCCGGCGACCGCAGGGGCCGGGGTGCTCTCGCAGAAGCCCGGCTTCGAAGGCCTCGACTTCAGCGACTACGTCGCCGCCATCGACCAGCAGGACGGCGTCTTCGACCTCATCGTGATCGACGGCCGGGCGCGCGAGGCCTGCCTGGCGCGGGCAGTGCCGCACCTCGCCGACGACGGCCTCATCGTCTTCGACAACGTCGACCGCCAGCGTTACCGCGACGCCATGGCCGCTCAGCCGGGCCTCGAGGTGCGGTGGACGCGCGGCCTCACGCCCTCCCTCCCGTACCCGACCCGGACCGCGCTGATCCGGCGGTCGCACCCGGCATGACCGGACCGGTGTGGTCCCTGCTGCGGTGGGTCTTCCTCGCCGCGGTGGTCGCCGGCGCCTGGTGGTCGTGGCGCGACTCCGGCGACGACCTCGAGCGCGCGCTCGGCCAGGTCGGTCAGGGGCAGGTCGCACTCGCCGCGGTGTTGGTCGTGGTCGGTCTGGTGCTGACCGGTGCGGTGTGGCGGCTGGCCCTGGCCTCGCTCGGGATCCGGGGAAGCGCGCGTGAGGTCGTGCCGCCGTTCTTCGTCGCCCAGCTCGGCAAGTACATCCCCGGGTCCGTGTGGTCGTTCGCCGCGCAGGGCGCGCTGGGTGCGCGCCGCGGCCTGCCGCCGCGCGTCCCCGCTGCCGCGGCCGTGCTGTTCCTGGGCGTGCACGTGGCCAGCGGGCTGCTGCTGGCCGGGCTCCTCGGGTGGTGGGCCGACCTGCCCGTCTGGGTGGTCGCCCTGTCGCTGCTCGTGGGGCTGGTCGGGCTGCTGCCCGCCGTGCATCGTCTCGTCGGCCGCCGGGTGGCCGGCACGACCTGTGACTGGGACGTGCGCCGCAGCGTCCTCGGCGCGCTTCTCATGGTCCCGGTGTGGTCCTGCTACGCGCTGGCGCTGGTGGCCCTCGCTCCTGACACGGACGCGTCGCTTGTGCTCACCCTCGGGTGCGGGTTCGCGGTCGCGCACGCCGTCGGGGTCGCCGTACCCATCGCGCCCGCAGGGCTCGGGGCACGCGACGGCGTGCTGGTCGTGCTCCTCGCCCCGGCCCTCGGCGCCGGGCCCGCGGGGATGGTGGCCCTGGTGGCCCGCCTGCTGCACGCGGTCGCGGACTTTGCGGTCGCCGGCGTGTCCTGGCTGCTGATGCGCGCGTCCGGGGCTGGGGAACCGTCCGGCGAGACACTCCCCGACCACTAGGCTGACGCCGCACCGATCCCGAGCGCACAGGAGTGACCGTGACCGACCAGAGCACCGACCTTCGCCTCCCCACCGAGGGGGAGAGGTGGCGCTGCGCCGGCTGCGGCAACCTGACCCGGTTCGACGTGACCCGCACCCGTCGTACGACGGAGTACTGGCACTTCGACCTGTCCGGTGACCACCAGGTGGAGGAGGAGACCGTGCGCTCCGAGGCCGTCGAGGCCGTCTCGTGCCGCTGGTGCGGCCGTGACGACGCCATCGAGCTGGTCGACCGCGCCTCCGCCGACACCGCGGCCGACCCGGCAGCGGACTGAGCCCACCGACCGGACGACCGTGGCCGACGCCGACCAGCTGCCCGAGCGTCTCCGCCTGCGGGTGGTGGCGCTGGTCTCGGCTGTGCTCCCGTCGGTCACGCCCGTCCCGCCGTCTCTGCGCAAGGTGGCCGGCTTCGCGCCGGCCCGCCGGGCGCGTCTCGGCGGCCAGGCGGTGTGGGACGCCCTCGCCGACGACGACTTCCGCGAGCACGCCGCCGTCCAGGTGGCGGCGGTGCCCGCGCAGGCCGAGGACCCGATCGACGCGGCCGCCCGGGCGTGGCTGGGACGTGAGGAGGGGTGGAGCACGGTCGTCGCGCCGGTCGTGGCCGACCTCGAGGAGACCGGCGCCAAGGACGAGCGCGTCCAGGGCGAGGTCGCGCGGCTGACCGCACAGGTCGCCGCGCTCCAGGCCGAGCTGTCCTCGCTGCGGGCCGAGCACCGCGACGAGGTCGACGGGATGCGCGCCGAGCACAAGGTGCTGCGCCAGCGCCTCGGCCAGGCCCGGAGCACCCTCCGCGACGCCGAGCAGGAGCGCGACGACGCCGTCGCCGCACGGGAGGCCGCGCAGGCCACGGCCGATGCCATGGTGGCGGCGGCGGAGGCCGACGTACGCCGGCTGCGCGCGCAGGTGGAGGAGGCCGAGAGCGGCCTCGCCGCGACTCGCAGGGAAGGGCGCGTCACCCGCGAGCAGGCCACCATCCGGGCGCGCTACCTCCTGGAGACCGTGGTCGAGGCCGCGACCGGGCTGCGCCGCGAGCTGGGCCTCCCCGCGACCGAGGGAACGCCCGGCGACGCTCTCGAGTCCTCGTTCGACGAGCCGTCCTCGGCGCCGGCGTCCAGTGCGCCCGGGAGCCCGGCACTGCTGGAGCAGACGCTCGGCCTCCCGAGGGCCCGCCTGCTCGTCGACGGCTACAACGTGACCAAGCAGGCGTGGCCCTCGGCCAGCCTCGAGGCCCAGCGCAGCCGTCTGGTGACGGCGCTCGGCCCACTGGTCGCGCGGTCCGGTGCCGAGACGACGGTGGTCTTCGACGCGGCCTCGGCCGCGACCCGCACGGTCATGCCCGCGCCGCGCGGCGTGAAGGTGGTCTTCAGCCCGCAAGGCGTCATCGCCGACGACGTGATCCGCCAGCTCGTCGGGGCGGAGCCGCGCGGTCGCGTGGTGGTCGCGGTGACCGACGACCAGGCGCTGGCCCGGGACCTGGCGCAGGCGGGTGCCCGCGTGCTGCCGTCCGCGGCCCTGATCGGCCTGCTGACGTGAGCCGGCGCCTGCTGGGGTGGCTCGACCAGTGGCGGTGGACCCTCCTCGCGAGCGTTCTCTCGCTGGCGCTGCTGGCCGCCTTCGTCCGCATCGGCGCCGACTGGGACTGGCTGGTCGCGATGGGCGACCACATCGCGTCCACGCGGTCGGTGCCGGGCTCGGTGCCCTTCGCCACCGCCGACAGCACGGGCTGGCACAACGTCCCGGTCCTCGCCGAGCTGCTGGCCGCCGGGCTGCACGCGCTCGGCGGCAGGGCGGCCGTCGTCGCCCACCTCGCGCTCGTTGCGGCCACGCTGGCGGTGCTGTCCTCCGCCGCCCGGGCCCGCGGGGCGCGCGACGCCTACGTCGGTGGTGCGCTCGCCGCCCTCGTCGTCGGCAGCCTCGCGTCGCTGGGCGTCGTACGGGCGCAGACGTTCTCGCTGCTGCCGTTCGCCCTCCTGGTCGCCCTCGTGTCGAGCCAGACCACGCGGCCGGACCGCCGCATCTGGTGGGCGGTGCCCCTCGTGGTCGTGTGGGGCAACCTCCACGGCGCCGCGCTGCTCGGCACGTGCGTGCTCGGCGCGTACCTCCTGCTGCACCGGCTTCCCCGTCGGCCGCTGGAGACCATCGGCGTCGGGACGGCCGCGCTGGTCGGACTGTGCGTGACGCCGCAGGGCTGGCGCACCCCGCAGTACTACGCCGACGTCTTCGACAACGTCTCGGCCCAGCGGGCCGAGGGGCTCTGGGCGCGGCCAGCGCTCGACGCGCCCTTCGACGTCGTGATGCTGCTCGCAGCCGTCGGGCTCGCGGTCGTCGCGCTGCGCACCCGCCACGCCCTCTGGGAGTACGTCGCCGTGGCCGGGCTCGCGGTGGCGACGGCCAGCGCCGCCCGTCACGGCGTGTGGCTGCTCGTCCTGCTGGTCGTCGTCGCAGCGGGCCGCCGCGAGCGCCCCGAGGAGGCCGACGGGACGCCCGCCCCGGTCAGGACGACGGCCGTGCCCGGGGCGGTCGCCGTCGCCTGCGTGGCGACTGCGGTGGCCCTGCCGGTGGCGCTGCTGCGCGGCGAGTCGGTGCTGGGTGCGCGGACCGAGGTGGTGGCGACGGTCGCCGAGGTCGCCGGGGACCGGGTGGTGCTGGCGCAGGCGCCGCTCTCGGAGGCGCTGGCCGTTGCCGGGGTGCGGCTGTGGGCCACGAACCCGCTCGACGCGTTCGGGCACGACGACCAGGCCGCCTACCTCGACTTCCTCGACGGCCGGGCCGGTGGTCGGGCCGCGGTCGAGGAGGCCGACGTCGTCGTGGTCGGCCAGGAGTCCGCGCCGCAGGCGCTCGTGGCCGACGACCCGGCCTTCGTCGCGCAGCCCTGCGGCGGGCGCTGGCTCTGCTACGTCCGGAGCTGACGTCGCCCGGGCGCCCGGCGACACGCGGGCCGCGACACGCCGGGGAGCCGTTGTCGGTGGGCCCTGCGACCGTGTGACGCATGACGACACGGATCGACTGCGACACCTGCGTGGTGCGGGGGCTGCACTGCCACGACTGCGTGGTGAGCGTGCTGCTCGGCCCCCCGCCGGAGCTGACCATCGACGACGACGAGATGGCCGCGCTCGACGCGCTGGCCTCCGGGGGACTGGTGCCACCGCTGCGGCTGGTGGAGCCGGTGGCCGGGCCGGTGATCGAATCCGCTTGACACGCAGGTGGACCGAAGTGTGTCGAAGATTGGCGGGGCTCGCGTTCCCGGTCTAGGGTGTGGGCTGACGTCCGTGGGAGTGGGTCACCCGGCCCGCGCGGGCGTCGCGCCGAGTCACAGCCCACGTCCCCCGCATCACCCGTGGTCTGTGAGCCGGGGAACCACACTTCCCCCTGGGGTGAATCCCCTGTGAGGCGCACTGCGCGAGCGGTGCGTGGAGCAGGGGTAGGACACGTCGTGCCGAACCCGTCAGCTCACCTGGTAGGCGTACGACACCCCGAGGAGTTCCCCCGCTCGTGGCTCACACCCGCAAGCGAGTTGGCGCGACCGTTCTAGGTCTCTCCGCGATCGCTGCCATCGCTCTCGTGCCTGCGACCCCTGCGCAGGCCGACCCCGACATCAAGGACGTCAAGGCCAAGGTCGACCGCCTCTACCACGAGGCCGAGGCTGCGCAGGAGCGCCTGCACGACGCCCAGCTCGACCTCGCCGACCTCAAGAGCGACCTCGCCGGCCTGAAGGCCGACCAGGCCCGTCAGGACGAGCGCCTCGACGCCGTCCGCGACCAGGTCTCCGACGCCGTCGTCCGCCAGCTCGAGGGCGAGGGGATCTCGACCGTCGGCCAGATCGTCGTCTCGGAGGACCCCGGGTCCTTCCTCGACACGCTGTCCACGATGTCGTCCTTCAACGACCTCCAGTCCTCGCTCCTGTCGGACTACGACACCGAGCTCGAGGCCCTCGAGATCCGTCGCGAGGCCACCGACGCCCGCACCACGGAGATCGCCGAGCTCACCGACCAGCTCAGCACCGAGAAGGAGACGGTCGACGACAAGCTGGCCGAGGCCAAGAGCCTGCTCTCCGACCTCGAGGCCGAGGAGCGCGAGCGGCTGCTCGCCTCCCGCAGCAGCGTCGGCCGCATGCCCACCTCCGTCGAGGCCTCCGGCCGCGCGGCGGCAGCCGTGCAGTACGCCCTCGCCCAGGTCGGTGACGCCTACGTCTACGGCGCGGCCGGCGAGAGCGCCTTCGACTGCAGCGGCCTGACCATGCGCGCCTGGGCCCAGGCCGGTGTGTCCCTTCCGCACTCCTCGAGCGCCCAGTACGGCTCCGGCCCGCACATCGCCGCGAGCGACCTGCAGCCGGGCGACCTGGTGTTCTACTACAGCCCGATCAGCCACGTCGGCATGTACATCGGCAACGGGATGATCGTGCACGCGGCCAACCCCGGCACCGGCGTGACGGTCTCGGGTCTGTACTCGATGCCCTACGTCGGCGCGGTCCGCCCTGGCTGACCTCCAGACCTCGAAGGCCGGTCGTCCACTCCTGTGGGCGGCCGGCCTTGCGTTGTGCCTGGTCGCGGTCATCGTGGCGGTGCTCCTCGTCCGCGACCCGACCCACGAGGTGGAACCGGGGTCCGTCGACGCGCCGCGGGCCAGCCCGGCCGAGGCGACGGCGGCGTTGCAGGCGTTCGTCGCTGCCGTGAGGTCCGGCGACCCTGACGCGCTCTCCGCGCTCGCCCCGGACGGCGACAGCGAAGCCGCAGACCTGCTCGCCGGCATCGCTGCCAACGTATCGGCGCTCGACCTGCGGGGCGTGACGGCCCGCTACGTCGACGAGACGGGCACCGTTGCCGCCGACGGCTCATGGACGGGCGTCGCCGAGCTCACGTGGCAGCTCGGGTCGTTCGACGCGCACCCGTCGGAGTCCGACGTACGCATCTCGTTCGTGCCGTCGGGCGACCGGCTGGGCATCGTCGGCTTCAGCGGTGGTGCGGCCGGTGCGCCCGGGCGGGTGCCGCTGTGGCTGCGGGGCGAGCTCGCGGTGGCCGAGTCGCCCGGTGTGCTGGTGCTGGCCGACGGACCGCAGGCCGAGGCCGACGCGGTGGCCGCGCGCGTGGTCGTGGGCGTCCGCGTGGTGCGCCGCGTGCTGCCCGCCTGGCGCGGGCCCGTGGTCGTCGAGGTTCCCGCGAGCGCGACCGACCTCGACGAGACGCTCGGTGCCTCCTCCGGCACCTATGGCGCCATCGCCGCGGTGACCACGACCGCGGGCAACGCCTCCGGTCAGGCTCCTGTGCACGTCTTCGTCAACCCCGAGGTCACGGCCGGCCTGCGCCGCGCCGGCGCTCAGGTGGTGATGAGCCACGAGCTCGTCCACCTCGCCACCGACGCGGCCCGCAGCCCGGCGGAGCCGTGGCTGCTGGAGGGCTTCGCCGACTACGTCGCCCTGCGCGACGTCGACCTGCCGGAGTCGACCACGCTGGGCCGGGCGATCGCGCTCGTCCGCCGTGACGGGGCGCCCGGCGCCCTGCCGGCCGCGGCCGACTTCGACACGCGGGCCGGGGACCTGCAGGCGCGCTACGAGCAGGCGTGGCTGGCGTGTCGGGTCGTCGCCGAGCGGCTGGGGGAGCAGGGCCTGGTGGACGTGTACGACGCCGCCCTCGCCGGCACGCCCGTGCCCCGGGCGCTGGCCCGGGCGGGGCTGCCGCTGCCCGAGCTCACCCGGACGTGGCGGACCCGCCTGCAAGACTTGGCCGGGTGACCCGCCCGACCGCTCCTGATCGCACTCCGGCGGCCGCGGTCGTCGTCCTCGCCGGCATCGCCTTCGTGCTCGTCGCTGCGTGGCTGGTGCCGTGGAGCCCGGTGCCGGGCGGGACGCCCGACCCGGTGTCGGCCGACTCGGCGTTCACCGCCTCGGAGATCGCGGCGGGGGAGCACTACGCCTTCTGGACACGGGTGTGGAGCTGGACCAGCCTGGCGATCCAGCTGGTCGTGGTCTGCGGGCTCGGTTCCGCGCGGGTGCGCGACCGGCTCACCGGGCGCCTGCCAGGCCCGTGGTGGGTGCAGGTGCCGCTGGCCGTCGTGGTCGTGACGCTGGTCCTGCGGGTGCTCGCGCTGCCCTTCGCCGTCGCGCTGCAGCAGCATCGGCTCGACCACGCCCTCTCGACGCAGTCGTGGTGGGGCTACGCCCGCGACCAGGTCACCGGCCTCGTCGTGAGCATCGTGGTGACCTCGCTCGGCGTGCTGGTCCTCGTCGGCCTGGCACGTCGGTGGCAGCGCGCCTGGGTGCTGGTCGGTGCCGGCCTCGCGGCGGCCCTCGTGCTGGTGGGCTCACTCGTCTACCCGGTGGTCGTGGAGCCGCTCTACAACTCGTTCACGCCGCTGCCCGACGGTCCGCTGCGCACCGGGGTCCTCGAGGTCGCCGACCGCGAGGGCGTGCCGGTCGACGACGTGCTGGTCGCCGACGCCTCACGTCGTACGACGACGCTGAACGCCTACGTGTCGGGCTTCTCGGGCACCCGGCGCGTGGTGCTGTACGACACGCTCGTCGACTCGCTGCCCGAGGACCAGGCCCTCAGCGTGGTCGCCCACGAGCTCGCGCACGCCAGGCACGACGACGTGCTGACCGGCACCGTGCTCGGGGCGCTGGGCGCGGCGCTCGGCGTCGGTCTGCTGGGGATGCTGGTGGGAGGGGACCGGATGCGGAGGGCGTCCGTCGTACCCCTCGTGATGGCGCTGCTCGCCGTCGGCTCGCAGCTGGCGAGCCCGGTCGAGAACGGCATCAGCAGGCGGATCGAGACCCGGGCCGACGTGGATGCGCTGAAGGCGACCGGAGATCCGGTCGCCTTCAGGGAGATGCAGCTGATGCTGGCGCGCCGCTCGCTGGCCGACCCGACCCCGCCCGCGTGGTCGCAGTGGTGGTGGGGCTCGCACCCCACGGTCCTCCAGCGCCTGGCCCTGGCCCGTGACTGAACGGGCCGGAGCATGCGACGAGCCGGCGTCGAGGAGTCCTCGACACCGGCCCTGAGGTCGCGACGGTCTGGTCAGACCTTGGCGGCGATCGAGCTGAAGAGGGTCTTCAGGTTGCCACCCAGGAGGGTGACGGCGCCGATGATGACGATCGCGATCAGGGCGACCATGAGGCCGTACTCGACGGCCGTGGCGCCACGCTCGTCGCGCTTGGCCTTCAGGTCGTTGACGAGCATGATCGTCATGAACTGGAGCTTCTCAATCATGGTGTTCCCTTTGCGGTCTGGCGTGTGGTGAGTGGTACGAGATGACTTCGGGTCCGAGGGCCCGGAGGCGGGAGTCGAGGACTACCCGCGGCTGAAGATGCCGGCCGGGATGGAGTACAGGTTGACGACCGAGGTGCCGAAGAAGCTGATCGCTCCGACTATCACGATGGCGATCATCGCCACCATCAGTCCGTACTCGACGGCTGTGGCACCGCGCTCGTCTCGCTCGAAGAGCTCGGGTGCAAGCATGGATGTCACCTCCTGGTGGAATGCGCAAGGCCGGTGCCGCGAACCCGCGACACCGGCCTGCACTATCGCGAAGATCTGGTGATCAGACCTTGGTGGCGATGGAGCTGAAGAGGGTCTTCAGGTTGCCACCCAGGAGGGTGACGGCGCCGATGATGACGATCGCGATGAGGGCGACCATGAGGCCGTACTCAACGGCGGTGGCGCCACGCTCGTCGCGCTTGGCCTTGAGGTCGTTGACGAGCATGATCGTCATGAACTGCAGCTTCTCAATCATGTGATTCCCCTTGTGATAAGTCGAGTGTGATGAGTCCCGAGCCCACGAGGACCCGTCAGGGATAACTCTGCTCGACTTCCTCCTCCAGCGGATCGGGTGAACGGCCGCGAGTGGATAGTCCGATGTGACTATCTTGCGATCACCCTCGACGAAGGGTCGGGTGGCACGTCCTTGCGTCAGCGCAGCGGGTCGCTCGAGGACAGGTGGTCCAGCATGCCCATCCGCATCGCGGTGACCAGTGCCTGAGCGCGGTTGGCGGCGCCCAGCTTCTGGTAGATGTGCGTGATGTGGGTCTTCGCGGTGGACTCGCTGAGGTAGAGCCGCCCGGCGATGTCGCTCGTGCCCAGGCCCTCGGCAAGCAGCACCAGGACCTCCTCCTCGCGACCTGACAGCTTGGGCGCGGCAGGCGTCGTGGCGCGCCGCATCATGGCCGCGCTGAGGCCGGCGCACAGGAACGTCCGCGGCGCCACGGCGGCGTGCTTCGCCGCACTGACGACCTCGGACGCCTTGCTGTCCTTGCCGACGAAGGCCGACGCACCCGCCTCCATCGCGGCGAAGATCTGGTCGTCGCCGGCGTGCATGGTCAGCACGACCAGGCCGACGGAGTCGCTCTCCTGACGGACCGCACGGACGATCTCGAGGCCGAGGCCGTCGGGGAGCTGCAGGTCGGTCACGACCACGTGGGGGCTCAGCTCGCGGTAGGCGGCCAGCGCCTCGTTGACGCTGCCCGCCTGGCCGACGATCGCCATCTCCTCGTCGCGCTCGAAGGCCTTGGCCAGTCCCTGGCGGATCAGTTCGTGGTCGTCGACCAGCATGACGGTGGTGCTCATGGGTGAGCGCTCCCCTCTCGGGCGGTGGTGGAGTGGTCGGTTCTGAGGTGGACGCGGGTGCCGCCTCCCGGACGGTCGCCGACAGTCAGGGTGGCGCCGACGCCACGCGCCCGCTCGGACATGGTCTGGAGTCCCCAGTGCCGTTCCTTGGGGCCGGCCTGGCCAATACCGTCGTCCTCGATGGTGAGGTCGATGAGCAGCCCGTCGGTCACGAAGCCCACCCAGACGTTCTTGGCCTGCGAGTGCCGTCGTACGTTGGCGATCGCCTCCTGGGCGATGCGGAGCAGCTCGGTCTCCGTGCGGGCGGTGAGCGCAGAGCCCGACTCGTCGAAGCTGAGGTGCACGCGCATGTCGGTGCCTGTGCTGAGCTCGCGGACGTACTCCGCGAGCGCGCCGGAGAGCCGGTGGTCGGTGACGTGGTGGCGCAGGTCGTAGATCGAGTAGCGCAGCTCGCTCACGACACGGCTGATCTCCTCGCGCAGCGACGCCGCGAGCTGACGTGTCCGGGTGTCGTCGGAGACCGACTCGATCTCGTCGACGACGTAGCCGAGCGCGACGATCTCCTGGGCGACGCCGTCGTGCATCTCCCGTGCCAGCCGGTTGCGCTCCTCCGACGTCGCCATCCGGCGCACCTCGTCGAACAGCACCGCGGTGTCCAGACGCAGGGCGAAGTTGTCGGTGACCTGGACCGCCTGCTCAGCGATGTCCTCGTTCCACCGGATCACCCCGCCGAGCACGAGGTAGCCGAGCACGCCGTCGGTGCCCTGGATCGTCAGGACCCGTGCACCCGCCGTGCGCTGCTCGGGGGAGCGGGCGATCTCGGCCGCCAGCGGCGCGCCGTCGCCGTAGCTCGAGAGCATCACGGGTGACTCGTCGCCCGTGCAGGTGAATACGGCCGACGCGACGGCACCGGTCTTGCGGCGCAGGTCGGCCTCGAGGTCGGCGGCCAGCTGGGCGCTGTCGAGGCCGATGTCCCCACGCCGGGCGAGGCCGTGGAGCTGCGCCATCAGCTGGTGGGCGGCCTGGTACGGCGCGCGGCGGGCGTCCTGGTCGCGTCCGGAGCGGGACTGCCAGCTGGTGAGCAGGCCGGCGCCGAGCCCGCTGAGCACCCACGGCAGGGCCGCGACGAGCTCGGGGCGGGGGTCGGAACCGGTGGCCGCGCCGACGGCTGCGAGCACTCCGAGGGCGCCCACGAACGCGACGTTGATGGTGGTCACGAAGCCGTGGCGCACGCCGGCGACGACGGGCGGTGCGGCGAGGTAGGCGTACAGGCCGGCGGACGCGTCGGCGCTGGCGAGCATGAGCGCAGCCAGCAGCATCTCGGCGGCAGCCGTCCACGACGTCCGGTTGAGCTCCGGCGTCCAGTCCAGGGCCGCACCGGCGCAGGCGATCACGCCGAGCGCGGCGAGCAGGGGACCCGAGACACCGGCCCGGTCGTCGGAGAACACGATGCCCGCCGCCAGGGCGAGCGCGAACACGCGCACCGCCGTGGTGACCCGCCAGGTGTACTGCAGGCCGCTCCGAGTGCCTGTCCTGTCCACCCGATTGGTCAGGCGCATCGGCTCACTGGCCCCCGAACGTCTGCGCGATCTGGATCGCTGCGGGACCCATGATCACCAGGAACAGGCACGGGAGGATGAAGAGCACCAGGGGGATCATCATCCGCACCGGGACCTGCTGCGCCTTCTCCTCGGCCCGCTGGCGGCGCTTGGTCCGCATCTCACCGCTCTGGATGCGCAGCACGCGCCCGATCGGGATGCCGAGGCTGTCGGCCTGGACCATCGCGAGGCAGAACGACTTGAGGTCGTCGAGCGAGGTGCGCTCGGCCATGGCCCGCATGGCGTCCGTGCGACCCACGCCGATGTTCATCTCCTGCAGGAGACGGGCGAACTCCGCGGCCAGGGGACCGTCGGTGTTGCGCGCCACGCGGTCGACGGCGGCGTCGAAGCCAAGGCCGGCCTCGACGGAGACCGTGAGGAGGTCGAGCGCGTCGGGCAGCGCGTTGCGCATCAGCTTCTCGCGCTTCTGGCCAGCGTTGTAGAGCAGCACGTTGGGCAGGATGTAGCCGAACGACGCCACGAGGGCGGTGCCGATGACCATCCGGATGAACGGCCAGTCCATGCCGGCGATGTAGAGGAACCCGATCCCGCCGAAGACGGCGAGACCCAGGACCTTGAGGCCGATGAGCCGGTTGGCGTCCCAACCGGGCGGGTTGCCGGCCACGTTGAGGCGGTAGGTGAGCTTCTGGTGCGTGTCCGCGCGCACCAGCTTGCGACCGGTGCCGACGAGCTGGTCGCCCAGTGGTCCGAGGACCCGCTCGGCGAAGGGTCGCTCGAGCTCGGTCTTGAGCATGTCGGGCGTGTTCTGGCTCATCGCCTGGATGGCGGCCATGGAGCGCGCCACACCGCGGCGCTCCTTGCTGACCACACCGATCATCGACAGCGCCAGGACGAGCGCCAGGAAGACGAGCCCTGCTCCGATGTACAGGATCATCTCAGACCTCCACCGTGGCGAGCTTGGCCATCGCGAACGATCCCAGACCCAGGAGGAACAGCGCCACTCCCAGGATGATGTAGCCGGGCAGCGTCGTGTAGAGCAGTGCCACGTAGTCAGGGTTCGCGAAGGTCATGTAGAAGAAGATCAGCGGGGGCAGGCCGGTCAGAATGTAACCCGACAGACGGCCCTCAGCACTCAGTGCCTTCACCTGGCGGCGGAGATACTCGCGCTCACGCAGGGTGTCCGCGACCGTGTGGAGGATCTCGGCCAGGTTGCCGCCGACCTCGCGCTGGATGCGGATCGCCATGACGACCCACGCGAAGTCGTCGCTCTCCATCCGGTCGCCGACGCCGTCCAAGGCGTCGGTGATGTCGACGCCGAGGCGCTGCTCGACGAGCGCGCGACGCAGCTCGCCGGCCATCGGCTCGTGGCCCTCGCGGACCACGGTGTCGACGGCCTGGGGGAGCGACAGACCGGCCTGGAGACCACCGGCCATCAGACCGAGGGTCTGGGCGAGCTGGGCGTTGAACGCGCTGAGTCGGCGCCCGTGCTTGAACTTCAGGTAGACCCACGGCAGCACGATCCCCAGGAGGAGTCCCAGCAGGCTGAGCGGGATGCCGCCCATGATCAGACCGACGAGGCCGCCCGCGAACGCGATGCCCGCATGGACGAGCACCCACTCGGAGGCCGTGAACGAGGAACCGGCGCCCGAGAGGCGCTGCGAGATCTTGGTCTCGAGGTCCTCGCTGACGAACTTGTTGGCGACCGAGACGGCCGAACCCTTGAGGTCGGACGGGGTTGCCTTCGGCTTCTTGCCCTTGGTGGCGGCCGGCGTGCCGTTGAAGTAGGCCTCGAGCTGCTTCACCGACTGCGGGCGGTTGTCACCGGCGCTGATCAGAGCAGTGGCGAGCAGGCCGAACAGGCCGATGGCGAGGGCGCCGGCACCCAGCAGCATGCCGGTGTTGCCGATCAGTGCCTTGCCGGAGTCGACCACGTCGGGCACGGCGAAGCCGGGGCCGAGGGTCGCGAAGGCGGTGTCGTGGTACTGCGTGCCGCCGGACTCGACGACGACGTCGATGTTGGCGTCCTCACCGCTGGCGTACGGCGCCTCGAAGGTCACCAGCAGCTGCTGGGACAGGGCCGCGGCCCGTTCGTTGAAGACCGAGGTGAGCGCGGTCGGATCGGCCGGGATGACCGAGCCGTTGGTGTCAGTGGCGACGGTGGCGAGCTCGTCGGACTTGGCGCCCTGCACCAGCGACACGACGTCGACGACGACGCCGGCCTCCTTGGCATCCGCGGTCGCGACCTCGATCGTCATGTCGCTGCCCGTGTCGGCGCCGTCGGACAGGACGAGCAGGTTGCGCGAGCCGTCGTTCTGCAGCAGCTTCACGCCCTCGACGATGCCGTCGTACACGCTCGTGCCCTTGGCGAGCTTCACGTCTGCGAGCGCCTGGCGGACGTCGGCGTGGTCGATGGTGGGGGAGACCGTCGTCGTGACCTCGCCGGCGAAGGCGACGAGGCCGATGGCCACGTCCTCGGGAGCGCTGTCGAGGAAGGCGTTGATGGCGGTGGTGGCCGCCGCGAACTTGCCCTGTCCCTTCATGCTGTTGCTGGCGTCGAGGACGATGACCGTCGAGCGGTCGATGTCGCCGGCGTCAACGAGCTTGGCCGACGACTCGACCGACGAGCCGTTGAGCTCGACGAAGACCTGCGACGGGTCGACCTCGCTGCCCTCGGGCAGCCCGTCGGTCGACAGCAGCAGGTTGACCGTGCCGCGGTCGGTGTCGACGTGGTCGATGCTGATCTCGTCCTCGGCGAATGCCGGGGCGCCGCCGTACAGCGCGAGCACACCGGTGACGAGCGCGCCGGTGACGCAGCGCCGCACTGTGCTCATCGGGCCCCGCCGACGGTGAACACGGCCGGGTTGAGGTGGACGCCGTGGTCGGCGAGACGCTCGAGGAAGCGCGGGCGCAGACCGGTCGACTCCAGGCCGCCCTTGAACTTGCCCTGCTCGTTCATGCCCGCGGCGTAGTCGAAGAGGAAGACGTCCTGGGTGGTGATGATGTCGCCCTCCATGCCCACGATCTCGGTGATCGCGGTGATGCGACGCGTGCCGTCCTTGAGTCGGGTCTGCTGGATGATCAGGTCGACGGCGCTGGCCACCTGCTCGCGGATGGCGCGGACCGGGAGGTCCATGCCCGCCATGAGCACCATGGTCTCCAGACGCGACAGGGCGTCGCGCGGGGTGTTGGCGTGCAGCGTCGAGATCGAGCCGTCGTGACCGGTGTTCATGGCCTGCAGCATGTCGAGCGCCGCGGCGTCACGGATCTCACCGACGACGACGCGGTCGGGGCGCATGCGGAGGGAGTTCTTCACCAGGTCGCGGATGGTGACCGCACCCTTGCCCTCGATGTTGGGCGGGCGCGACTCCAGGCGGAGCACGTGGTCCTGGACCAGCCGGAGCTCGGCGGCGTCCTCGATGGTGACGATGCGCTCGTCGTCGGGGATGAAGGACGAGAGCACGTTGAGCGTGGTCGTCTTTCCGGCACCCGTACCACCCGAGACCAGGATGTTGAGCCGGCCGCGGACGCACGCCTCGAGCAGGTCGGCCGAGGCGCGGCTCAGCGTGCCGAAGCCGATCAGGTCGTCGACCGTGTAGGGGTCTTCGGAGAACTTGCGGATGGTCAGCTTGGAACCGTCGAGGGCCAGCGGCGGGATGATCGCGTTGACACGGCTGCCGTCGGGGAGACGGGCGTCCACCATCGGGCTGGTCTCGTCGACGCGGCGACCGATCTTGCTGACGATCTTGTCGATGGTGCGGCGCAGGTGCGCCTCGTCGGCGAACGTCGCGTCGACCTTGACCAGCTTGCCGCTGCGCTCGACGTAGATGTCCTCGAACGTGTTGACCATGACCTCGGAGAGGTCGGCGTCGCGCAGCAGCGGCTCGAGCGGTCCGTAGCCGAGGATGTCGTCGGCGATCTCCTGGGAGATGCGGGACTTGTCGGCCGAGGACATCGGCATGTCGACCTCGGCGAGCGTCGTCTGCAGGGCGAGGCGGACCTGCTGCTCGAGGTCGGACTGCGTCAGGTGGGCGTCGTACAGCGTGGGGCCCAGGGTGCTCACCAGCCGTGCGTGGACGATCCGCTTCAGGTCCTTGTACGGGTCGTTGCCCGTCGCCCGTGCGGCCGCGCGGCGGCGGCCGGCCTCGGTCGACTCGGACGTCTTCGCGGGCGTGGTGCTCGTGGGGGCAGCACCCGTGGGCGCACCCGCCGGCGCGCCGGGAGCGGCGGGCTCGGCGGAGCGGGAGCGCGATGCAGCAGCGAGCCGGTCGGTGAGACTCATGTCAGCCCTTCCTCATGCGGAGTCGGCCGGCCTTGCGGCCAGCGGGAGCAGCGACCTGCGGGTCCTCGGCGTGGGCCGTGGCCAGTGCGGTCGCGAAGGTGGTGAGTGCCTTGCTGTTGGGGTTCGCGGGGAAGGCGCTGACCAGGGGCTCACCGCGGTTCACGGCAGCCAGCACCTCGCGGCTGGAGACCAGCGTGGAGTCGGCCTTCAGGCCCAGGGTCGACTCGAACTCGGGCTGCGTCAGGCCGACCTTGGCGTCCGCCCGGTTGAGCACGAAGCGCCACGAGTCGCGCGAGAAGTTGAGCAGGTCGAGCGTGCTGGTGGCGAGCTTCACGCCCTTGAGCGCGGGGATGTCCAGGGTGCCGACCAGGATGATCGTGGCCGAGCGGTCGAGCGCGGCGAGCGCCTGGTCGTCGAAGACGCCCGAGGTGTCGATCACGACGAACTCGAACATCGCCTTGAGCCCGTCGAGGAGCTGGCCGATCTCGTCGGCCGACGCCTGATCGGGGGAGTCGAGGTGGACCGGCGCGGCCACGACGGACATCGTGTCGGAGTACTTCGTCAGCAGGGACTCGATGGCGCCCTCGTCGATGCCGCCGCGGAAGCTCACCAGGTCGTTGACGTTCCGGGTGGGGGAGAGCTGCAGCATGATCGCCACGTCTCCGCTGTTCACGTCGAGGTCGACGAGGCAGACGCGGTGGCCGCGCTGCGACAGTGCGACGGCCGTGTTGACCGCCACCAGGCTCTTGCCCACGCCACCCTTGGTCGAGAAGACCGTGAAGACCTTGCCCTGCGGCGCCTCGTCGGCGGCGCGCTGGGCCTCCGCCTCGGCGACGAGGCGGGCCTTGGCCTCCTCGGCAGCGGCCTGGACCTCGCCGAGCATGGTCTGACCTATCGCGCTGGCGACCGACCGGGCGCGCTGGACGGCGGTAGTGATGCCGGCCAGGTCCTTGCTCTGCACGACCTCACGCATGCCGCTGCGCAGGGCGAGCGACAGGGTGCCGGCGTCGACGGTGTCGCGCAGCAGGATCACGCCGAGGTCGGGTCGGTTGACCCGGGCCCACTGGGCGAACGAGGCCGCCTCGTCGGTGGTGATGCTGGGGCCGATCACCACGGCGAACTCGTTCGGCGAGGACTGGATGTGGTCCGAGAGGGCCTCGGCGCTGCCCACGCCGGTCGACCCGTGCAGCATTGCCTGGAGCACCGCCCGGTTGGCGGCGTCGTACTCGAGAATGGCAGTCATCGGTCAGCTCACGGAGGCAGCGGGGAGGCCGGGGAGGACGATCGGGGCGTCGACCCCCTTCTGGTCGACGACCTTGGTCTTGTCGCTCAGCAGGGCGAAGTTCAGGTCGCCGAAGCGGTCGGCCCAGATGAGCTTCTCGCTCTCCTTCTGGCTGAGCGCGAGAGTGAGGATGGTCTTGGGGACCTCCTCGATGGTCTGGGCGCCGGACTCGTCGGTGGTGGTCCGAGACGTCGTGGTCGTGGTGCCGACACCGATCACCGTCACGCGGGTCAGGAGCACCCGGGTGTAGGACTTCGGGTCGCTGACCGTGACGAACACGGCGACCTCGGAGCCCGGGTTGACGAAGCCCGCCACGCGCTCGGGGTCGGTCAGCTCGACCGACATGGCGAGCATGTCGTCGGGGATCACCAGCGTCTCGGTGTCGCCGACCGTGCCGAACTTGTCGGCGATCAGCTGCTCGCCCGGGAAGATGTTCCCGGTGGCGACGAGTCCCGTCACGCTGGTGGAGGAGGAGAGGGCGCCCGGGACGAGGTCGTCGCGGCGGATCTCCTTCTTCTCGAACTTGCCGGCCTCTTCGGCCGCGGAGACGGACTCGCCGGCGTTGACGATGTCCTTGGCCACCAGTACCTCGACCAGCTCCTGGCCCTCGGTGGCCCGGTTGTCGATGCCCTGCACGTACATGACGATCAGCAGGGTGCCGACGAGGGCCGTGACGATGGCCAGGGCGAGGAGTACGGAACGACGCGCCATCAGGCTTCCTTCGGTGTCAGGGATCCACGTCTCGTGGATCGCTCAGCAACGTGCCGGGAAGGGGGTCCGACCGGTGAGGGTGCCTGTGCCACCGTCTTCAGTCCACGAGCGGCCCCGACGTCCTCTCGTGCATCGACGAATGTAGGGGCGTCGTGGCGGGTGCCGAGGGCTAAGCCTGACAAACCACCCGAAGGTGGCGCACGGGTAGCCCGAAGTGACTAGTCCGTCGTAGTCATGGTCTAGCCCGGGAGCCGGGCGGGGCCGCGGGAAGTGGCTGGAGGGACTGCCGGGTCAGGAGAGGTAGAGCGCGTCGATCTCGTCGCGCGCCTCGCGGACGACGACGTTGCGCTTGAGCTTGAGGCTGGGCGTCAGCTGGCCGCCCTCCTCGGTCCACTCGCCGGGCAGGATCGTGAACTTGCGGATCGACTCGGCCTTGGACACCGCCTTGTTGGCGTCGTCGACGGCCTCCTGGACGGCGGCCACGAGGTCGGGGTCGTCGACGAGGTCGGCGACCTCGCCGGCCTTGCCGTGCTGCTCGGCCCAGGCGGGGAAGGTCTCGCGGTCGATGGTGACGAGGGCGCCGATGAACGGCTGGCCGTCGCCGACGACGAGGCACTGGTCCACGAGCGCGTGGGCGCGGAGCCGGTCCTCGAGGACCGCCGGGGCGACGTTCTTGCCGCCTGCGGTCACCAGGATCTCCTTCTTGCGCCCGGTGATCCGGACGAAGCCCTCCTCGTCGACCTCGCCCACGTCGCCGGTGTGGAACCAGCCGTCGCGGTCGAGCGCCTCGCTGGTGGCGGTGTCGTTGCCCCAGTAGCCGGCGAAGACCTGGCCACCCTTGAAGAGCAGCTCGCCGTCGTCGGCGACGCGCACGCTGGTGCCCGGGAGCGGTCGGCCGACCGTGCCGATCTTGGTCGCGTCGGGGAGGTTGGCCGAGAGCGCGGCCGTCGTCTCGGTCAGGCCGTAGCCCTCGAGCACGACGAGGCCGATCCCGCGGTAGAAGTGGCCGAGCCGGTCACCGAGCGGTGCGCCGCCCGAGATGGCGTACGCGCACCGGCCACCCAGGGCGAGGCGCAGCTTGCCGTAGACGAGCTTGTCGAAGAGGGCGTGCTGGGCGCGCAGGCGCACCGGGACCCGCTTGCCGTCGAGGGCACGCGAGTAGGCGATCGCCACGTCGGCGGCGCGGTCGAAGATCGTGCCGCGGCCGTCGGCGGTGGCGCGCTGGGAGGCGGTGTTGAAGACCTTCTCGAAGACCCGGGGGACGGCGAGGATGAACGTGGGCTTGAACTCGCCGAGGTCGGCGACGAGGTTCTTGATGTCGGCGCTGTGGCCCATCCGGGCGCGGCTCTTGACGCAGCCGATCTGGATGATCCGGGCGAACACGTGGGCCAGCGGCAGGAAGAGCAGCGTGGCCGCGTCGTCCTTGTCGAAGAGCTCGTGCAGCTCGTCGACCGCGACGCCGAGCTCGAACATGAAGTTGCCGTGGGTGAGCATGCAGCCCTTGGGCTTGCCTGTCGTGCCGCTGGTGTAGATCAGCGTGGCGAGGTCGAGCGGCGTGGCCGTCGTACGACGCTCCTCGAGGAGGTCGTCGGAGATGTCGGACCCGAGGCGGTCGAGCACGTCGACGGCGTTGTCCTGGATCGACCACACGTGCTGGAGCTCGGCGAGGTCGCCGGACTCGCGGGCCTCGCGGACGCGGGCGAGGTGGTCGGGGCCCTCGGCGACGACGGCCCGGGCGCCGGAGTCGGCGAGGATCCAGCCGATCTGCTCGGCGGAGGAGGTCTCGTAGATCGGCACGGTGACGGCGCCGGCGAACCAGATCGCGTAGTCGAGGAGCGTCCACTCGTAGCGGGTCTTGGACAGGAGCGCGACGCGGTCGCCGGCCTCGACGCCCGCAGCGATCAGGCCCTTGGCGACCGCACGGACCTGGTCGTGGAACTCGGCGGCGGTGACGTCGACCCAGCCGTCGCCCGTGTTGCGGCTGAAGACCGCGACGTCGCCGGCCTCGCGGGCGTTGGCGACCACGTCGTCGGTGAGGTTCCCGGTCGTGGGGATGACGGTGGAGAGGGGCGTGGCGAACTCACGCACGGTGGAACCTCCTGGGAAGCGGTCAGTGCCTGCGCAGGCTATCCCCTGAGGGATCTCGCCCGGCCTGCCGGGCGAGCAGTCAGACCCCCGCAGCCGAGTGGGGCTGCGTGCCCGAACGGCATGTGTAGGCTCCGGACATGGCCGAACAGACCTCCTCGTCGATCACGATCGACGCCCCGCCGGCCGACGTCATGGCCGTCATCGCCGACTTCGAGTCCTACCCCGAGTGGGCCAAGGGCGTGCAGACCGCGGAAGTCACGGCCGGCGGCACCGGCGGTCGCGCCGAGCAGGTCTACTTCGCGCTCGACGTCTCCCCGATCAAGGACGAGTACACCCTCGCCTACGACTGGGACGGCGACCGCGAGGTCACCTGGACCCTCGTCGAGGGCAACATGCTGAAGGCGCTCGACGGCGCCTACACCCTCGAGGACCTCGGCGACGGCAGCACCGAGGTGACCTACCGCCTCGCCCTCGACGTGAGCATCCCGCTCATCGGCATGCTCAAGCGCAAGGGCGAGAAGATCCTCATCGACACCGCGCTGAAGGGCCTCAAGAAGCGCGTCGAGTCGCTCTGACGCCCGGGTCCCGCATGCGGATCCTCCTGTTCACCGGCAAGGGCGGTGTCGGCAAGTCCACCCTCGCGGCCGCCTCTGCCTGCGCGAGCGCCGCGGCCGGTCACCGGACGCTGGTGCTCTCCACCGACGCCGCGCACTCGCTGGCCGACGCGCTCGACGTCGCCCCCAGCGCCGAGCCGAGCCAGGTCGCCGAGAACCTCTGGCTCCAGCACGTCGACGCCCAGGAGCGGTTCGAGCGCTCGTGGCGCGACATCCAGGGCTACCTCCTCAGCGTGCTCGACGTCGCCGGCGTCGACCCGGTGGCGGCCGAGGAGCTCACCGTGATCCCGGGTGCGGAGGAGGTGCTCGCGCTGCTCGAGGTCCGTGCGCAGGCGCGCTCGGGCGAGTGGGACGTGCTCGTCGTCGACTGCGCCCCGACGGCCGAGACCCTGCGGCTGCTCGCCCTCCCGGAGGCCCTGGGCTGGTACATGTCGCGCGTGCTGCCGGTCGAGCGGCGGGTGGTCAAGGCCCTCAAGCCGGTGCTCACCCGGGCTGCCGGCGTACCGATGCCGGAGGACTCGGTCTTCGACGCGATCGAGCGGCTGCACGCCGAGCTCGACGACGTACGCACCGTGCTGACGGGGCCGGAGACCTCGGTCCGGCTGGTGCTGACGCCCGAGTCGGTGGTGCTCGCCGAGGCGCGGCGGGCCTACACGTTCCTCACGCTCTTCGGCTACACCGTCGACGCCGCGGTCGTGAACCGCGTCTTCCCCGACGGCGGGGCCGACGCCTGGCGCGCGAGCTGGGTGGAGTCACAGCGCCGGGTCCTCGCCGACGCCGCCGACTCCTTCGCCGGGCTCGACCTGCGCACCTCGGTCTACCGCGACTCCGAGCCCGTCGGCCGCGAGCAGCTGCTCGACCTCGCCCGGGCTGTGTACGACGGCAGCGACCCGCTGGCCGCCGGGGACGACCGGACCGGCCTGCGCGTGCGCTCGGTGCCGGGCGCACGCATCCTGTCCTTCCCGTTGCCGCTCGCCGTCCAGGACGACGTGCGTCTCGCCCGGAAGGGCGACGAGCTCGTCGTCTCGGTCGCGTCGTATCGTCGTCTCCTGACGCTGCCCTCGGGGTTGGCGCGGCACCGCGTGGCGGGAGCCCGCGTGCACGACGGAGAGCTGCAGGTCAGGTTCACCGAACCCGATGCCGGCACGACCCCACAGGAGAGCACGTGAGCGACGCGGGTGACGCGCACGCCCCGGGACCCGAGGTCGGCTCGCTGGCCGAGGAGGCCGCCAAGCTCTTCGGCGCGCTCTCCGGCTGGGCACGCGACCAGGCGGGCGAGGCCGGGGAGGGCCTGTCCGGACTGGCCGCCCACGCGGCGACGACCGCGCACGACCTCAACGAGCACCTCGCCACCGGCTCGACGGAGTGCACGGTGTGCCCGATCTGTCGCACCGTGCACGCCGTGCGCCAGCTGAGCCCCGAGGTGATGACCCACCTCGCCGCCGCGGCGACCTCGCTGGCGCAGGCGGCAGCCGCCGTGATGGCGACGCCGGCGTCCCGCGAGGAGTCGGACGGGGTGGAGCACATCGACCTCTCCGACGACTGGCCCGAGGACGAGTGAGCCCGTCGTGACCGGGGTCGTGGTCGGGGTCGACATCGGCGGCACCAAGGTCCTCGCCGGGGTGGTCGACGCCGACGGCGCGATCACCTCGACCGCGCTGCGCACCACGCCCGGCCGCCGGGTCGTGACGAGCCAGGTGGAGGACGCCCTGGCCGAGGCGGTCCTCGAGGCGGCTGCGGGTCGTCCGCTGCTGGCAGTCGGCGTCGCCGCGGCCGGCTTCGTCGACTCGGCGGGGGAGCGGGTCCAGTTCGCCCCACACCTGCCGTGGCAGGGGGAGCCCCTGCGCGACCTGCTGGAGGCGCGGCTCGGCTGTCCGGTGGCGCTCGACAACGACGCCAACTGCGCGGCCCGGGCCGAGGCGCACCACGGCGCAGCCCGCGGTGCCTCGTCGGCGCTGATGATCACGATGGGCACGGGCATCGGGGGCGCGGTGCTGCTCGACGGCCAGGTCCTGCGCGGCGCGAACGGCATGGCGGGGGAGTTCGGTCACATGCAGGTCGTGCCCGACGGCCGCCCGTGCGAGTGCGGCGGCAGCGGGTGCTGGGAGCAGTACTCCTCGGGCAACGCCCTGGTCCGCACCGCTCGGGCGCTGATGGCCGAGGAGCCCTCCGTGCTGCAGGAGATGTGCGAGGACAACCCGGAGCGGGTCACCGGGCCGATGGTCACCGCGGCCGCCGAGGAGGGCGACCTCGTGGCGCGGCGTGCCTTCGCCTCCGTCGGCGACTGGCTCGGGGTGGGCACCGCCAACCTCATCGCCGCCCTCGACCCGGAGCTCGTCGTCATCGGCGGCGGGGTGTCTGCGGCGGGCGACCGGCTGCTCGACCCGGCGCGCACGGCGCTCAGGCGCAGCCTCGTCGGAGCGGCACACCGCGTCGTGCCCGACCTGGTCGCCGGTCGGCTGGGACCGCGGTCCGGGATGGTCGGCGCGGCCCTGCTCGCCGCTCAGGCCCGCCGGTAGTCCGGCACCAGCTCCAGCGCGAGCTGCTCGAGGAACAACCCCACGTCGGTGACGATGCCGCGACCCCGGTTGGAGCCCCGGTCGGCCAGCTTGGTCACCGTGGACGGGTTGATGTCGACGCACACCAGCGGGACCGTCGCGGGCAGGATGTTGCCGGTGGCGACCGAGTGCAGCTGGGTGGCCATCATCAGGCAGTAGCCCACGTCGGGGATCGCGGCCCGCATCGCCCGCTGCCCCTCGATGACGTCGGTGAACACGTCGGGGAGGGGACCGTCGTCGCGCACGGAGCCGACGAGGACGTAGTGCTTCCGGTGCGTGACGAGCGCGTGCATGATCCCGCTGGTCACCACCCCGTCGGCGACCGCCTGGGCGATGGACCCGGCCTTGCGGACGGTGTTGAGCGCCCGGACGTGGTGCTCGTGCCCGTGCTCGACGCCCTGGGTGATCGAGAGGTCGACGCCGAGGCTGGCGCCGTAGAGCGAGGACTCGATGTCGTGCGTCGCGAGCGCGTTGCCCGCGAAGAGGGTGTCGACGAAGCCCGCACCGATCAGCGCGACCAGGGCCGGCACCGCACCGGTGTGCACGACACCGGGCCCGGCGACCCAGAGCAGCCTGCGGCCCTCGGCTCGGGTGCGTCGCATCTCGTCGGCGACCTGGCGCACCAGCACCGCCTGCGGCTTGTCGTACGGCGACTCGCCCACGAGCTGGCCGTAGGCGTCGGGACCGGACTCGGGCTCGGGCACGGAGACCTGGATGCCTGCGGCCCCGATCACGACGTGCATGCCGGCCTCGACGTCCGACATCGGCACCGTGCGCACCCGACGACCGCCGGGGCCGTCGATGACCACGAGGCCGCAGTCCATCTCGGGGTTCTCGACGTCGTACCAGGCTCCCTCGATGCGGATCCGGGTCTCGAGGTTGGTCGTGGAGTAGAACCCGTCCGGCAGGACGCCGTCGCGCTCGGCCACGCCGACGACGGCCTCGCCGGGGTCGATCTGGTTGACGCCGCGCGTCTGCAGTCGCATCAGCAGCCGCTGGAGCGAGTCCTCGTCCTCGGCCTCGACCGTGATGCGGGCGCTGCTGGGGTCGTTGGCCTCGTGCCCGACGTCGAACTGGTCGATGACGTAGTCGCCGCCGTAGTCCCGGATGTCGTCGAGGATCCGCGACAGGATGCCGCTGTCCATCAGGTGTCCGGTGACCTCGACCGTCTCGCTCGATCCCACGCCGTCGACCCTATCCAGACCTCCGGCTCAGATGCGGGAGCCGTCGTCCCACGGGTCGCGCGGCGAGCGCGGCATCTCGCGCACGAGGAAGAGGAAGCCGCCGACGAACCAGAGCACGAGCAGCCAGCCGAAGAGCGGGTTGACGTAGATCGAGAAGAGCCCGACGACCAGGGCGAAGACCGGGGCGAGGAAGATGCCGGCCCACGCGAGGCCGCGCTGCCAGGTCCGGGGCCGGGGGAACGGTGGGGCGGCCGGCGGGTGGAAGCGCTCGACCTCCGGGACGTCGTCGGCCTCCGCGGCGCCTGCCTCCGCCTCGAGCGTGTCCTCGGCGTCGGTCGGCTCGTCCGGCACCGACCGGTCCACGACCGGCTGCGGGGCCTTCTCGTCGGGCAGCACCGCGCGCTCGCCGTAGTTCTCCACGATCTCGCGCCAGGCGAGCTCGGTGCGGCTCTCGTCGCCTGGCGTCGTCACGCGATCACGGTACCCGCGCCGCGGTTGCATGCGGCAGACTGACCGCCGTGAAGCTCCCCTTCAGCGGCGCCGCGGACGCGCCCCTCGACCCCGCCCTCGTCGCCCCGATGTCCACGGCCGCCAGGCCGGAGCTCACCGGCGGGCGCCGCATCGGCGTGCTGGTCCAGCACGGGTTCACCGGCAACCCTGCCTCGATGCGTCCCTGGGCCGAGGACCTCGCCGCGCGCGGGTACGCCGTCGAGATGCCGCTGCTGCCCGGCCACGGCACCCGGTGGCAGGACCTCAACCGCACGACGTGGGCTGACTGGGTCGCGACTGTCGAGGGTGCTTACGACAAGCTCTCCGCCGAGAACGACGCCGTCGTCGCGGTCGGCCTCTCCATGGGTGGTGCGCTGTGCCTGCGCCTGGCCGCCGACAAGGGCGAGGGCCTCGCGGGCATCTGCCTGGTCAACCCGGCCGTCGACACCCTCCGCAAGGACGTCAAGGCGCTCCCGGTGCTCAAGCACGTGGTGCCGGCGATGCCCGGCATCGCCAACGACATCAAGAAGCCCGGCGCCGACGAGCACGGCTACCCGATGACGCCGCTGAAGGCGGCCGCCTCGATGTTCGCCGGCTACGCCGACCTGCGCCGCGACCTCCCGCGGATCACCATCCCCGTGCTGTTCTTCCGCTCCGCCGACGACCACGTCGTCGACATCTCGAGCTCGCGCGCGCTCAACGCCGGGCTGTCGTCGAAGGACTTCGAGGAGCGGGTGCTCGACGACAGCTTCCACGTCGCCACCCTCGACAACGACGCCCCGCGGATCTTCGCGGAGTCGGCCGAGTTCATCGACCGGGTCACCCAGCAGCAGGGATAGGCTCGGCGGCGTGCTCTATTGGTTCCTGAAGTGGATCGCCCTCGGGCCGGTGCTGCGACTCGTCTTCCGGCCCAAGGCCTACGGCGTGGACCACGTGCCGGAGGAGGGCCCCGCGATCCTGGCGAGCAACCACCTGTCGTACGCAGACTGGCTCTTCATGCCTCTGACGCTCAACCGACGCGTCACCTTCGTCGCCAAGGCGGAGTACTTCACGACCCCCGGCGTGAAGGGCTGGTTCCAGAAGAAGTTCTTCACCGGCGCCGGCCAGGTGCCGATCGACCGCTCGGGAGCCAACGCCGCCGACGGCGCGATGAAGTCGGCGATGAAGATCCTCGCCGAGGGTGACCTGTTCGGCATCTACCCCGAGGGCACCCGCTCCCACGACGGCAAGCTCTACCGCGGCAAAACCGGAGTCGCGCGGCTGGCGCTGGAGACCGGCGCCCCGGTCATCCCGTGCGCCGTCGTCGGCACCGACGTGGTCGCCCCCGCGGGCAAGGTCTACGGCACGTGGACCCGCCCGGTGGTGCGCTTCGGCAAGCCCCTCGACTTCTCGCGCTACGCCGGCATGGAGAACGACCGCTACATCCTGCGCTCGATCACCGACGAGATCATGTACGAGATCATGCGCCTCTCCGGCCAGGAGTACGTCGACCTCTACGCCGGCAAGGCGAAGGAGCTCGACAAGGAGGCCAAGGAGAAGGCCAAGCAGGCCGCTGCCGAGCAGGCGGCCCAGGAGAAGGCCGGCGACGGGCCGGAGCAGAAGGCGTCCTGAGCGCCCAGCCGGCGCCCTGGGCGCCGACGCCCCGCGCCGACTCGGCGCTGGCCGTGGAGGACCGCCTCCACGCGGCGCTGGCCATCGTCCGCGTCGTGGTGACCATCAACATGGTCGGGCTCAACGCCTACCGCCGCGACAACTTCGACCACCCGACCGCCGGGCTGACGATCGTCGTCGCGCTGGCGGTGTGGACCGCTGCCGCCATCTGGCTCTACCGCGACCGCGCCCGTCGTACGCCGGTGCTGCTGGTGGCCGACCTCGCGATCACCCTGGCGGCCATCGCGGCGACGCCGTGGGTGAAGTCCGACCACTTCAACGCCACCATCCCGGGCTTCTGGGTAATGGGCGCGCTGCTCGCGTGGGCGATCCACTGGCACTGGCGTGGCGGCCTGGTCGCCGCGGCGCTGATCGCGGCCTTCGACCTGCTGCCACGCACGGAGGTCGACCAGGGCAACTACGGCAACGTCTTCCTCATCCTCATCGGCGGACCCGTCGTCGGGTTCCTGTGCGAGTCGCTGCAGCGGATGGCGCGCGAGCGCGACGCCGCCGAGCACGCAGCGGCGGCGGCCGAGGAGCGCACCCGGCTCGCACGGGCCGTCCACGACGGCGTCCTCCAGGTGCTCGCCATGACCCAGCGTCGCGGCGCCGCCGAGGGCGGCGTGTGGGCCGAGCTGGGCCGGCTCGCGGGGGAGCAGGAGCGCAGTCTGCGCTCGCTCATCCGCCAGCAGGACACGGTGCCCACGGAGTCGGGCGGCAGGGTCGACCTCGCCGGCGCGCTCGAGGCGATGGCGACGGCGCACCCGGTCCGGGTCGAGGTCGCGACCCCCGGTGCGGCCGTGCTCGTCGACGCGCACGTGGCGACGGAGACCGTCGCCGCCGTTCGCGCGTGCCTCGACAACGTGCTGGCCCACGTCGGGCCGGACGGGTCGGCGTGGGTGCTCGCCCAGGCCGCCCCCGACGAGATCACCGTCTCGGTGCGTGACGACGGCCCCGGCATCGCGCCGGGCCGGCTGCAGCAGGCCGAGGGCGAGGGCCGGCTCGGCGTCGTCTCCTCGATCCGCGGCCGGGTCGAGGACCTCGGCGGCACGGCCACGGTCGAGAGCGGCGACTGGGGCACCGAGTGGGAGATCGTCGTCCCGGTTCAGCGGAGCACGGACAGCACGGACGAGTAGTCGTCCGTCCACTCGACGGTCCTGTCGTCCGGCAGCGGCTCCCAGCGCGGCAGGGCGTCGAGTGCCTCGGCGACCTCGCTCGAGCGGGTCAGCACGGCCCACTCGCTCGTGGAGGCGCCAGGACCCTCGCCGCCGGTGCCGAACACCGCGTGCAGGCCCAGGGCCTGCGCGTGCGCCGCCAGGACCGGCCGCAGGTCGAAGACCCGGTTGCTGATGTGGATGGCCAGGACACCGTCCTCGTGGACGCGGTCGAGGAACACCTCGATCCCCTCGCGGGTGAGGATGTGCACCGGGATCGAGTCGGAGCTGAAGGCGTCGAGGGCGACCACGTCGAAGGAGTCCTCGGGCTCCTGCTCCATCGCCAGCCGCCCGTCGCCGACGACCACGTCGACGTCCGCGTCCGACTTGCTCAGGTAGGTGAACCACCGCGGGTCCTCGGCGATCCGGGCGACGACCGGGTCGATCTCGAAGAAGCGGATCCGCGAGACGTCGGAGCCGTAGGCCGCGATCGCACCGGCGCCCAGCCCGACGACGGCGAGGTCGTCGGGAGCCACGGTCGTCATCACGTCGCCGAACGGCCCGTCGGTCGCGTAGTACGTCGTCGGGGTGCGCTCGAGGTCCTCGTCCAGGAACTGCGTGCCGTGGATCGTCGTACCGTGCAGGAGGCGGTGCTGCCCCTCGACGGACTGCACCCGGTAGCTGCCGTAGAAGGTGCGCTCCGTGAGCAGCGACGCCTGCTCCTGGACAACGATCACCGCGAGCGCGGCGACGAGCAGGGTCGCGGTCAGCATCCCGGCCACCCGCAGGCTCAGCCAGGTGATGACCGCTGCGGCGAGCGTGCCGCCGAGGAGGACCACCGCCTCCACTGCGGTGAGCCCGCCCAGGCCCCAGGCGGCACCGATCGCGAGGAGCACGGCGGCCACGACGGCGAGCCCGGTCAGCACGCGCCGGGCGGTCACGTGCAGGACCGGCAGCCCGATGGCGAGCACCGGGAGCAGGGCGACGGTCAGGAAGTACTCCCACACCCCGTCGAAGAGCAGCGGCGCCACGACACCGTTGAGCAGCCCGCCGAGGGCGCCACCGACGGAGATGACGAGGTAGAAGAGGGTCAGGTGCGCCGGGTCGGGCCGCGACACCGCGAGCCGCGCGTGGGCGGCGAAGCCGGCGACGCCGACCGAGAGCACGTTGGCACCGACGACGACCGCGACCAGCGGGGCGAGCGCGGTGCTGCCCAGGCCGGAGACGACACCGGTCGTGACGGCGAAGGCGACGCAGGGGACGACCAGGCGCGGCGAGACGCTGCGCGACGTACGTGCGAAGGCCAGGACGAACGACGCGAGGTAGGCAGCCAGGGGCAGGACCCACAGCAGCGGGACTGCGGCGATGTCGGTCGAGAGGTGGGCCGTCGCCGCGAGCATCAGGCTGGAGGGCAGGAACGCCCAGAGGCACCACAGCCCGACCTGCCGGGCCGACGGGCCGGCGGTCGCGGCCACGACGTCGGCCGAGCGGTCCTCGCGACGGCGGACCGTGAGTGCGCACGCGCCCATCAGCAGCATGAACGCCACGAAGGCGATCGACCAGGCCGTGCGCTGCTGGGTGAGGGTGAGCAGCGGCTCGATGGCGAACGGGTAGGCCAGCAGGCCGACGAAGCTGCCCATGTTGCTGCCGGCGAACAGGAAGTAGGGGTCGTCTGAGCGCGGACCGCCGGACCAGGCGTACCAGCGCTGGATGAGCGGGCCGGTGGTGGACAGCACCGCGAAGGGCAGGCCGACCATCAGCAGCAGGGTGCGCAGCAGCCACAGCACCGGGCTGGCGTCCGCGGGCGGGGCGGACTCCGCGGGCAGGGCGAGCGGGAGCGCGAGGAGCGGAAGGGCCAGCAGCAGGAGGTGCGCACGCGGCTGCCAGCGCGCCCCGAGGCGGCGCGTGGACACGTGGGCGTAGACGTAGCCGATCAGAAGCAGGAGCTGGAACAGCAGCGAGCTGGTGCTCCACACGGTCGCCGAGCCGCCGTAGGACGGCAGGATCAGCTTCGCCGCCAGCGGCTGGATCATGAACAGGAGCGACGCGCCCAGGAACGTGGTGCAGGCGAACAGGACCGCGATCCAGGCGCCCCGCTGCGGGGTGGCAGCGGCGGTGTTGGGCCGGTCGGTCCTCACGGCGGTGTCGGTCACGGTGTCCCCTCGGTGCCTCTACGTCGCCGAGAATGCTAGGGAGACGAGTGGGGCGCCGAGGCCGAATGGCCGAACTGGTGGCGGCTAGCGTGGCGTCGTGACCATCCACACCACGCACCCCTTCCTCGAGCCGGAGGGCGACCGCGATCCCGTACGACGCCTGCGCGGGCGCCTGGGCGGCACGGTCTCACTGTGGACCGCCGGCGCCTCCGACGCCGACCGGGCCGGGCTGACGGTGTCGTCGTGGCTGGTGGCCGGGGGCGAGCCGGGCCGGGTGCTCGCGCTGCTGGACCCCGACGCCGACCTGACCGAGGCGCTGCTGGAGACCGGGCGGGGCGTCGTACAGCTGCTGGCGTGGCCGGATCGTGGTCTCGCCGAGGCGTTCGCCGGCACGGCGCCGGCACCGGGAGGACCGTTCCGGATGGCCGACTGGGTCGCCACCGACCACGGACTCCGCCTCGCCCACGCGCAGACCTGGGCGCTGGTCTCGGTGGAGTCGGAGGCTGCCGTCGGCTGGTCGACGCTGGTCACCTGCACGCTCGACGAGGTCGTGGTCGGGGAGGGCGGCGATCCACTCGTCCACCGCCGCGGACGATTCAGTCCCCCCAGCGCGTAGCCGGTCTACGATTCCCCCATCTCTGGGACGGGGGACACGAACGATGGTGAGTGTGATGGTGGTCGACGACCACCCCATGTGGCGCGACGCGGTGGAGCGCGACCTGCAGGCCGCCGGGCACGAGGTGGTGGCCGTGGCCGCCAACGGGCGCGAGGCGATGGCCCGCTTCCCGGCGGCGGCACCGCACGTCGTGGTGCTCGACCTGCAGCTGCCCGACAACAGCGGGGTGCAGGTCACCAGCATGATGCTCGAGCACGACCCGACCGCCCGGGTGCTGATCCTCTCGGCAAGCGGTGAGCAGGCCGACGTCCTCGAGGCGATCAAGGCCGGCGCCACGGGCTACCTCGTGAAGTCCGCGTCCAGCGCCGAGCTCATCGACGCGGTGCAGCGGGTCGCCGAGGGCGACACCGTGTTCACTCCGGGCCTCGCCGGACTCGTGCTCGGGGAGTTCCGCCGCATCGCCGACGGCCCGGCCGACGACCCGCGCGACCAGCTCACCGACCGCGAGACCGAGATCCTCAAGATGGTCGCGACCGGGATGAGCTACAAGCAGATCGCCTCGCGCCTGGTGCTCTCGCACCGCACGGTCCAGAACCACGTCCAGAACACCCTGCGCAAGCTGCAGATGAACAACCGCGTCCAGCTCACCCGCTGGGCCATCGAGCACGGGCTCGACGAGACCGACGACCCGGCCTGACCTGGGCTCAGCCCACGGTGACGGAGGCGAGCACGCGGTCGGTCGTCCGCGCGCCGCTGAGGTCGACGTGCCACTCGCCGTCGCCGTCCGGCTTGCCGCACGGGACCGGCGAGCCGTCAGCGACGGGCGCGCAGGCCAGCGAGAGCACCTCGGGCGCCTTGACGACCCGCACCTCGCGCGCCGGTGCGGGGGAGAAGCGGGCCTCCAGCCCCGTCACCACCGCGAGCGCCCGGCCGGCCGCCGAGTCGCTGCGCTGGATCGCGCCGACCAGGCGGTAGCGCAGCTCGACCTCGGTGGCGCCGCCCAGGTCGTAGGCCGCGGTGAAGTAGGTGATCTCGTCCTGGCCGGCGACCGGGGTCCCGTCGGCCAGCACCTCGACGTCCTCGGCCGCGAGCTGGCCGGCGCTCGACACGTGCGGAACCCGCAGGGTCACCCGGTCGATCGGCTCGTCCGCGTGGATCCACTGCCGGACCTCCATGCTGCCGTCGGCGTGCACCCGCGTCTCCACGTAGCCCTCGTCGGCCTTCAGTCCGGCCGGCGCCGACCACCCGCTCCCGGCCTGCTGGCTGCCGTCGTCGCGTGCCGTCCACCAGTACGCCAGCGCGCCGGCCGCGATGCCGATCAGAAGCACGCCGACCAGGACCAGCGGCAGCACCGGTCGCCGGGACCGCTCGGGCTCGTCCTCGTAGGGCTCGTCGTACGCCAGGATGGCCTCTTCGTACGGCTCGTCGTACGGCTCCTGGACCTCGACCTCCTGCTCGTGGTCCTCGTCGTGCTCGTCATCGGTGTCGTCGGCGGCGTCGTCGTCGGTGTCGAGGTCCGGGTCGAGCACCGGGGCCGTCTCGCGCACGCCGGCCCGCTGCTTCATCTCGCGCACGAAGTCAGCGGTGGACTGCGACACGGCCGGCCGCGGCTCCGGCGGCCGTGGGGTCGGGAGCGCAGGCGCCGTCGGTGGCACCTCCGCCTGTGGCACCTCCGCCTGTGGCACCTCGGCGTCCGAGGCCGGACGCGGCGCGGGCGGCAGCACCGTCGGGAGCTTCTTCTTGTACTGCTTCTTCTTCGTCACGACGCCTCCGGAGCACCGAGCGGGACAGCGGTGACGACCGCCAGGTTCTGGTAGCCCCCGCGTGAGGCGTCGTACGGCGGCGCGCAGGTCACGAGGGTGAGGCGCACCGGTCCGGCGACGTCGAAGATCCACGAGTCGTCGGCGAGCGACCCCTGTGGAACGAGCGTGCGCGACTTCACCTGGAAGACCTGCTGGAGGCCGGCCGACGTGATCCGGATCCGGGTGCCGCGGTCGACGGTCAGCAGCTCGGCGAACGGGCCGAGGCCCTGCGTGCTGGAGTCGACGTGGGCGGCCACCAGGATCGAGCCGAACGGGTCGCCCAGCCGGGACCCGCCGCGCCACCAGCCCGCGACGTCGATGTCCTCGGGCACCGCGAGGAACCCGGCCGGCGTCGTGCCGACCGGACTGATCCGGACCGTGCGGCCGCTGGGCAGCGTGGCCGCCGCGGGCGGCTCGGGGCGCACCGCTCCGGTCCGGCGCGCCGGCGGCACCGTCCCCCTGGCGGTCGGCGTGGCGATCGAGGTGGAGGCCTCCGACGGCGCGGGCGCGGGCCCGTCCGAGGATCCGGACGAGCCCGCAGCCGCGCAGCCCCATGTCGTCGTCACCAGCAGCACGCCGGTCACCGCCAGTCCCCGCACACGTCGGGTCCGCATCAGACCGGCGGCGTGGCACCGTCCGGGCGGGAGCGGCGTCGTACGACCACGGCTCCCGCGGCGAGCAGCACCCCCAGCGCGGCGAGGGCCAGGGCGGTGCGCGCGGCGCCGGAGTCGTCGCCGAAGGTGGTGACCGGCTCGTCGACGAGCCCGGCCGACCCGGTGTCGATGCGCGTGGGCCGCACGGAACCGTCGGGCGAGAGGTCCTCAACGTGGGCGATCGCGCTCATCGAGCCGTCGCGCGGGTTGCCGTAGGCGTAGATCATCGAGAGCGTCTCGGCCTTGAGGGCCACGTCGAGCGGGCCGAGGATCGGGTCCTCGGTCGTGCCGGACGGCAGCAACGCGACCTTGATCGTGCCCGCCGGGACGTCGGCGTCGGCGTACTCGCCGTTCGCGATGTTGGTGAAGAAGGTCTCGCCGTTGACCTCCACGTCGGCGGGCGCGACGGTCGCGGTGTGGGCCAGCAGGACCCGCGCCTTGTCGGGACCGATCTTGCCGGTAGGCGCGTCGTAGGAGTGCACCACCGGGTCGCCGCCGACGTCGGCGGGCAGGTGGAGTACTACGTCGCTGGCGGCGCCCGCGTCGACCGAGATGCTGGTGTCGACCGCCACCCCGTCGCCCGCGAAGGAGACGTCGTGGTCGCCGGGCGCGAGGTCGAAGGGACCGAGGACATCTCCGATGCCCGCGCCCGTCGCGACCGAGCGGCCGTCGATGGTGACGTCGACGGTGGCATCCGGCACGGCCTGGATGACCGTCACGAGCGCCGGGTTGGGCGCTCCGGTGACCGGTGCGGCCGGCGCGAGCGCCAGCAGTGCCAGCGAGGCGGCGAGGAACGGTGGAAGAAGTCGACGCACGTGGATGCACCCCCCGGTGGACGATCCCGTCTGGGAACCGGACTTCACCTGAACACCCGGGTCGAAGCGCGCTCAACCCCAAAATCGGGTAGCAGGGGGCTGTTGTCCACCCCTACGGGTACGTTCGTGCTCGCCCCGGCAACGGCGGCTGAACAGGAGGGTGTCAAGGCATGCATGACGGGTCCACCGAGGTCGAGGGCTACCTGGCGCGACTCGGCCTCACCGAGCGGCCACCGGCGACGCTCGAAGGCCTCCGACGGGTGCACCGCGCCCATGTCTCGCGCATCCCCTACGACAACCTCTCCATCATGCTCGGGCGCCCCGATGCGGTCGACCCGCTGGCGAGCGTCGCGCGGGCCGCGGGCGGTGGACGCCTGGGCTACTGCTTCCAGCAGAACGGCGCGTTCGAGTGGCTGCTGACCGAGCTCGGCTTCGCGGTGAGCCGACGGCACGGCCACGTCTGGTTCCGCCCCGAGGACCAGCTCGGCACCGAGCTCAACCACCTCGTGCTCGTGGTCTCGGGACTGCCGACCGACGACAACCCCGGCGGCCACTGGTGGGCCGACGCCGGGCTGGGGGAGGGCTTCGCGGAGCCGCTCCCGCTCGTGCGGGGCGACCACGACGTAGACGGGTGGTCCTTCGGCATCGGCGCCGGCTACGGAGCCCAGGCCGCCGGCCGCCCGACCGGGCCGGCCGCGTGGACCTACCGCCACCCGCCAGGTGGGGCGATCAGCGGGATCGTGGTCACCTCGCGCGACCACTCCGCCGCGGTCATCGACGCCTCCCACGAGGTGCTGAGCCGCGGCGAGGCGTCACCCTTCCGTCGGGTGGTCGTCGCGCAGCGCATCGCCGGACCCGACTTCCGCACGGTGCGCGGCCTGGTGCACCACGTGGTTACCCCGGGCTCGCGCGACCAGCGCGACCTGACGTCGTACGACGACTGGCGCGGCGCTCTTGTCGACGACCTGCTCGTGCCGGTCGGCGACGTGACCGAGGAGGAGTGGACCTCGCTCTGGGACCGCACGGTCGCGTCCCATCGCGCGTGGGACGAGGCGGGTCGCCCATGAGCGACTGGCGCCGCGCGACGGCCGACGACGCCGTGGCGCTCCGCGACCTGGAGCGCGTCTCGAGCCGGGCGGGGCTGGCCCACGTCTTCGGTGAGCTGCCCTACCCCGACGACGACGTGCTCGCCCGCTGGGCGCTGCTGCTCGACGACCCCGAGGTCGTGGTCGAGGTGGTCGAGGACGAGCAGGGACTGATCGCCTTCACCGCCCACGACGGCGCCACCCTGCGCCACCTCGCCGTCCGCCCCGACCACTGGGGATCCGGCCTGGGCCGCGAGGGCTTCGCCCGCGCCGAGGCCGCAGGAGCCCGCCGGCTGTGGGTGCTGGAGGACAACCACCGCGCCCGCCGGCTCTACGAGACGCTAGGCTGGAGCCCGTCCGGCGTGACGCAGGACTGCCCCTGGGCGCCGTACCCCACCGAGGTCGAGTACGCCGCCCCAGTAGCCGTAACCACCGGTTGACCAGCGAGCGCAGCGAGCCTCGAAACCACTCTCCACATTCCCGCTCGGCCATGGCGGCTGTCGCGGGCTCGGCGAGCCACCTCACTATCCTGCCTCCATGGTGACGGGGGACCCTCAGCCGACGGCGGGCTCGACGGGCATCGGTGGTGGTGACGCGAGCCGACCGTGGGCCGACCTCGCGTCGGGCTACGAGCAGGCACGGTCCCGGGAGGACTCGCTGGACCGGCTGGTCGAGTGGCCCGCACAGCGCGACCTGCTCGGCGACGTCACCGGACTGTCCGTGCTGGATGCAGGGTGCGGCAACGGAGCCAAGGTCGCGCAGCTGGTCCAGGACGGCGCGGTCGCCTCCGTCGGAGTGGACATCAGTGACTCCTTCATCACCGAGACGCCGCAGGGTCTGGAGCTCCTCCAGGGCGACCTCTCCGACCTGGCCGCGGTGCCGCGCCTCGCGGGTCGACGGTTCGACCGGATCCTGTTCCTCCAGTCGTTCGGCTACGCCACGGACCCGGTCCACGCGCTCAGCACCGCGCGGTCGATGCTCACCGACGACGGGTTCGTGCTGCTGACCCGGACCCAGCCGGTCCGCTACGCCATCGAGCGCTCGGAGGAGAACGGGACCACCCTGGGCGAGGAGTACTTCTCCACCAGCACGTTCTCCTACCGCCACCGCAACTGGGACGAGGGCGTCACGCTGACCAAGCGGCCGTACACGATGGCCGACCTGCTCAACACGTTCAGCACGGCGGGGATGTGGGTGGAGACCACGGTCGAGCCCCAGATGTCGCGGGAGGTCGGCGAGCGCTTCCCGCACAAGCAGGCCGTGATGGACAAGTACCTCGGCATCCTCATGTTCAAGCTACGACCACTGCTGGCCCAGCCCAGACCGGGCGGATCCGTCCACACCTAGGATCACGGGCATGGCCGACCCGCTGCTCGAGATCGCCGACGAGCTCTACTCCCTGTCGCTGGCCGACTTCACGCCGGCGCGTGACGCCCTGGTGAAGGAGCACAAGGCCGACAAGGCGCTCGCCGGCTCGATCAAGGGCCTGCGCAAGTCGTCGCTTGCCGCGTGGGTCGTCAACCTGCTCGTACGCCGCGACCCCGACCAGGTCGACCAGGTGCTGGCGGTCGGCGCTGCCCTCCGCGAGGCGCAGGAGAACCTCGACGCCACGCAGCTGCGGGAGTTCACCAAGCAGCGTCGCCAGCTCACCGCCTCTGTCACGACCGCCGCCCGCCGAATGGCCCGGGAGGAGGGCGTGAAGGTGACGCAGTCGGTAGCTGACCAGGTGGAGGCGACGCTGACGGCAGCGATGCTCGAGCCCGACGCGGCGAAGGCGGTGCGCAGCGGGATGCTCGTGACCGCCCTCGAGGCAACCGGCCTCGGCGACCTCGACCTCAGCGGTGCGGTGGCCGTCCCCGAGGCGCTCGGCTTCAGCGCGAAGGCCCGCCCGGCGGCGGCGCCGGAGCCCACCGAGCGGCCCCAGCTCCACGTCGTACCGGACCCGGACGCGGAGGAGAAGGCACGTGCCGCTGCCGACGAGCGACTCTCCGACGCCCGCATCGTGCTGGCCGAGGCCGAGAAGGAGCACCGGGCCGCGCGCCGGTCGGTGGAGAAGCTGCAGGCGAAGACCTTGCAGATCCAGTCGGAGATCGACGAGCTGCGCAGCCGCGTGGCCGGGCTCGAGTCCGACCTTGAGGAGGTCGACGAGGAGCTCGGCGAGGCCGAGGCGGCCCAGGAGGAGGCGGTCGAGGCCGTGGACGAGGCGCGGGCCGAGGTCGACGATGCCAAGGCCGCCCGCCAGAAGCTCTAGCCCCAGCCCTTCGACCGCTCGACGGCGTCGGACCAGCGGGCGTACGACGCGTCGAGTGCGTCGCGGTCGCCGCCGGCCTCGAAGCGGCGATCCAGCGCCCACGTGTCGCGCAGCTCGTCCGTGGACGACCACACGCCGGTGCCGAGGCCGGCGAGGAAGGCGGCGCCCAGCGCCGTGGTCTCCACGATCTCCGGTCGCTCGACCGCCCGGCCGACCTGGTCGGCCTGGAACTGACAGAGCAGGTCGTTGGCCGCGGCGCCGCCGTCGACGCGCAGGGTGGACAGCTCGGGCAGTGTCTCGAGCACGTCGCGCACCTCGAAGGCGATCGCCTCGAGCGTGGCCCGCACGAGGTGGGCGCGGGTGGTGCCGCGGGTGATGCCGATGATCATGCCGCGCGCGTGCGGGTCCCAGTGCGGGGCGCCGAGGCCGGTGAGGGCGGGCACGAAGACCACGCCGTCGGTGTCGTCGACGGTCGCGGCGATGGCAGCCGTCTCGGCGGCGCTGCCGACGATCTGGAGCCCGTCGCGCAGCCACTGCACCGCCGAGCCGGTGACGAAGATGGCCCCCTCGAGGGCGTACGTCATCTCGCCCTCCGGCGAGCGCCACGCGGCCGTCGAGAGCAGCCCCGCGTCGCTGCGGACCACGGTCGAGCCGGTGTTGGTGAGGATGAACGAGCCCGTGCCGTAGGTGCACTTCGACTCGCCCTCCTCGAAGCAGGTCTGCCCGAAGAGCGCCGACTGCTGGTCGCCGGCGATGCCCGCGATCGGCAGCGACAGACCGAGGAAGGTGGACGGATCGGTGGGCGCGACCTCGCCCCAGTTGGGCACCAGCTCGGGCAGGGCGTCGCGCGGCACGCCGAACAGCGAGCACAGCTCGTCGGACCAGTCGCCCGCCTCGAGGTCGAAGAGCAGGGTGCGGCAGGCGTTGGAGACGTCGGTGACGTGCCACGTGCCGCGGGTCATCCGGGCGATCAGGTAGGAGTCGACGGTGCCGACGGCGTACCTCCCGGACTCCACCAGCGCCCACGTGTGCGGCTCCTGCTCGGCCAGCCACATCAGCTTCGTGCCGGAGAAGTACGGGTCGAGCCGCAGGCCGGTCAGCTCGGCGACCCGGTCCTCGTGGCCCTCGGAGCGCAGGCGGTCGCAGATGTCGGCCGTGCGCCGGTCCTGCCACACGATCGCGCGCCGCGGCGACCCCAGCGTCTCGCGGTCCCAGAGCACGATCGTCTCGCGCTGGTTGGTGATGCCGACGGCGGTGAGCGCGGACTGGTCGACCTTGCCGAGCACCTCGCGGGTGGCCTCCAGCGTCGCCTGCCAGATCTCCTCGGGGGAGTGCTCGACCCACCCCGGCTGCGGGAAGTGCTGGCGGAACTCCTGGTAGCCCTTTGCCTCGATCCGGCCGTCCGGCGTGACGACGACAGCCGTGACGCCGGTGGTGCCGGCGTCGATGGCGAGGATGCTCATGCCTGCTCCTCGCCACGAATGATGCCGAGGATCCGGCGGTCGATCCACTCCGGGCGCGCGCCCGAGTCGACCCGCATCTCGTAGTTCTCCGAGCCGACCCACATGTGGAAGCTGTCCTTGCCCTCGGCCTTGGCCAGCGCCTCGAGCTCCATCATCAGCGCGTCGTCGACGGGCACCTGCTCCTCGGGTGTCGAGGCCGTCAGGTAGAGCTCGTTGAGGTCGACCAGCCGGGCGAGCTCGGTCACCGGGTCGGCGTGGTCGTCGACGCGGAGGTCCACCGCCACGTCGTCGTGCCCGCCGTATCCGGCCCCGTCGCGTACGACGAGCAGTGCCGCCGACTGGCGGCCGCGGCTGTCGCCTCCCGCGGCGTCGCCGGCGGTGAGGGCGGCCAGCAGGCGCCGCTCGACCGGCTGGCTCTCGGAGTCCTGCCACGCCTTCTCCATCGCCTCGACGACCTCAGGGCCGGTGAGGATGTTGCCCTGGATGGCGTAGCCGCCGCGCTCGCCGCTGCGGCCGGTGACCCCGCCCGCCCACGCGAAGCACTCGGAGCCGGTCCAGGTGGCGGCGTTGCCGTCGGAGTCGACGATACCGGCCTGCCGGTGCTCGCGGCCGTCGTCCTCCTCGACGAGCCGGTCGAGCGCCACCTGCGCGGTCGCGCCGTCGTCGAGGTGGGCCAGGCCGAGGTACTTGTAGGCGAGGTTCGCGTCGGCCTGCGTGGCGATCGCGCCCACACCCGCCGCCGCAGCGGGGACCGCAGACCCCACCGCCAGGAACTTCGACGCGACGGCCACGCCCCACGAGTCGCCGTCGTCGGACCGGGCCACGATCGAGAAGGTCATGTGCCGCAACATAGCCGGGTGGCGCGGCCCTAGTCTGGACACGTGCTGAGCCGTCTCGGATTCCCTCACGTGGGGGAGCACCGCCGATTCGTGACCGCGATCGTCGCGGACACCGTCGGCAGCGGGTTGTTCATGCCCATCACGCTGCTCTACTTCCTGGCGATGACCGACCTGTCGCTCGTGCAGATCGGGTCGGCCCTCTCGCTGTCGGCGCTGCTCACGATGCCCGGGGCGTTGGTGATCGGCAGCTTCGTCGACCGCTTCGGCCCGCGCCGGATGATGCTGATCGGCAACCTCGTGCAGGCGCTCGGCATGGTCGCCTACCTCTGGGCCGACTCCTTGTTCGCGGTGGCGCTGTGGACCACCTTGCTCAACGTCGGGCGGCAGTCGTTCTGGGGCTCCTTCGGCAACGTGGTCACCGCGATCTCCGCGCCCGGCGAGCGGGAGCTGTGGTTCGGCTTCCTCCAGGCGGTGCGCAACCTCGGCTACTCCGTCGGCGGCGTGCTCGCCGGCATCGCGCTGCAGATCGGCACCGACGTCGCCTACCAGTCGGTGGTCGTGATCAACGCGATCACCTTCGTCATCGCCTACGCGCTGCTGCTCGACGTGCCCGACCACCGGGTGGCCAAGGCCGACGACGCGCCGGTCGAGGGGTGGGGTGCGGTCTTCCGCGACGGCGCCTACCTGCGTCTGGTCGCCGGCCAGATGGGGTTCGTCGTCGGGATGATGGTGCTCAACTTCGCCCTGCCCGTCTATGTCGCCGAGACCATCGACCTCCCCGGTTGGGTGGTCGGCGCCATCTTCACGGTCAACACCGCCCTCGTCGGGCTCGGCCAGGGCATCGTCGTACGACGCATGACCGGGCAGGTCCGCGCCCGCATGATGGGGCTGGCCCAGTTGGTGTTCGTGACGAGCTACGCCATGTTCGTGGTGGCCGGCTGGCTCCCGGTGTGGCTGGCCGTCGCGGTAATGCTGGTCGGGGCCGCCGTCTACACCGGCGGCGAGCTCGCCGGCGGCCCGGTCTTCAGTGCGACCGCAGCCGAAGCCGCGCCCGACCACCTGCGCGGGCGCTACCTCGGACTCTTCCAGCTCAGCTGGGGCGTCGGGGGAGCCGTCACGCCGGTGGCCTTCACCTGGCTGCTCGCCCACGGCGCGACCACGATCTGGTGGGTGCTCGCCGCGATCGCCTTCGCCAGCGCGGCGTACCTCCAGACCCTGCCCCGCGTCCTGCCCGCCGCCGGGCTCCGCGTCACCAACCGCGCCGAGCCGCAGGAAGCCTGAGGCTCCTCAGGCCTGGCCGATGCCCGCCAGGAGGTCGGTGAACCAGGGCTGCGTCGCGTCGAAGGCCTTGTGGCCGGCGATCCGCTCGAACTCGATCGCGCGCAGCTCGTCGCCGCGATCCTCGTCGTGGCCGATGACGCCGGGCGTGCCGTCGAGGGCGCAGGCGACGGCGAGCTCGGCCATCTCGCGGATCAGTGCGCGGTCGGTGTCGTTGGCCGGTGCGGAGCGGGAGAAGTAGCCCGACTTCTGCACCATCTTCTTCTCGGCGCCGATGGCCTCGGAGAAGCGGTCGGCGAAGTAGCGACCCGGGTTGATGGTGTCGATCTTCACGTGGCCGAAGGGGTCGCGCCCGACGGTCTCGCCCGCGGACTCGAGGTCGGCCACGATGTCGTCGATGCCGGCGCCCTCGGCGAGGAAGATGTTGACGCAGCCGATCTCGTCCATCACCGCGCGCAGCCGCTCGGCCTCGGCAGCGAGGTCGATGCCGAGCTCGGGGACGTAGACCGCGTGGATGGCCCAGCGGCGCGGGTCGAGCCCGATCCCGGGCAGCCACTCCTGCTCGGCGTGCCAGGCCATGTAGTCACGGGCCGCGGCGGCGGTCAGCCAGCCGCTGGCGCGGCCCATCACCTCGTGCACGATCAGCATGCGCGGGTTGGAGCCGTGCTCGGCGAGCACGTTCTGGGCGAACCGCGACGCCTGCTCGGCGGCTGTCTGCGCGCCCAGGCTCTGCCGGATCGGCACGATGTCG
Organism: Nocardioides sp. BE266; assembly: GCF_031457855.1. Taxonomy (NCBI): domain Bacteria; kingdom Bacillati; phylum Actinomycetota; class Actinomycetes; order Propionibacteriales; family Nocardioidaceae; genus Nocardioides; species Nocardioides sp. BE266. The sequence continues at coordinate 350,591 of NZ_JAURTI010000004.1, forward strand.
TTGTCGATGGTCTTGGGCAGGCCGACGACGGTGAGCTCGGACCCCAGCGTGTGGAGGTACGCCGCCAGGTCGGCCGCCGCGGTGTTGGTGTCGTCGCCGCCGATGGTGTGCAGGACGTCCACGCCGTCGGCCTGCAGGCGCCGGGCCGCGACCTCCAGCGCCGTCTCGCCCTCGCCGATCAGGCCGCGGCGGCGGCAGTCGTCGTCGTTGGTGAGCTTGACCCGGCTGTTGCCGATCGGGCTGCCGCCGTAGCGGTGCAGGAGGGCCGCACCGGCTCGCTCCTCGGGCCCGATCACCAGGCTGTTGCCGGTGAGCAGGCCGTGGTAGCCGTGCTTGTAGGCGATCAGCTCGATGGAGGGGTCGGTGGCGTCGTAGGACTCGATCAGGGCACCCACTGCGGAGGACAGGCAGGGGGCGTAGCCACCGGCCGTCAGGAGCGCAACACGCTTCGGCATGGGCAGCAGGGTAGTTAGATCGATCCAAGTCGGGAAGGGTGCCCCGCCGTCCGAGACCGCGCCGGATCGGCGGTTCTCCCTCCCCAGGAAGGTGCAGAGGTTGCCTCGCACCGCGCTCACACGCGAGGGTGAGGGCACGCCGTGCCCGGGCACGGACCGACGAGGGGAGCCCCCATGAGCACGACCGAAGCCGCCGAGCCCGACGTCAACGGCCCGGAGGACGCGGACCTCAAGCGGGTGCTGGGGCCCAAGCTGCTCCTCCTCTTCATCGTCGGAGACATCCTCGGCGCGGGCGTGTACGCCGTCACCGGCAAGCTCGCCGGGCAGGTCGGCGGCATCGCCTGGCTGCCGTTCCTGGTGGCCTTCGCGGTCGCCACGATCACCGCGTTCTCGTACCTCGAGCTGGTCACCAAGTACCCCCAGGCCGCGGGTGCAGCGCTCTACACGCACAAGGCGTTCGGCATCCACTTCGTCACGTTCCTGGTCGCCTTCACCGTGGTCTGCTCGGGCATCACGAGCGCCTCGACGTCGTCCAACCTGCTGGCCGCCAACCTGCTGATCGGCTTCGGCAACGACGAGCCGAGCTCGGCCGCCACCCTCATCACCGCGCTCTGCTTCATGCTCGTGCTGGCCGCGATCAACCTGCGCGGCGTGGGGGAGAGCGTGAAGTTCAACGTGCTCCTGACCCTCGTCGAGATGACCGCACTCGCCATCGTGATCCTGATCGGCTTCTGGGTGATCGCCAGCGGCGACGGCGACCTGGGCCGGATCACCGTCTTCGAGAGCCCCGACGACAAGGGCCTCTTCATGGCCGTCACGATCGCGACGGCCATCGCGTTCTTCTCGATGGTCGGCTTCGAGGACTCGGTCAACATGGTCGAGGAGACCAAGGACCCGATGAAGATCTTCCCGCGCACGATGCTGACGGGCCTGGGCATCGCGGTGGTCATCTACATGCTCGTCGCGATCTCCGTGGTCGCGGTGATCCCGGCCGGCCAGATCGCCGAGCCGACCAACGCGGAGGCCGGCATCCTGCTCGACGTGGTCAAGGTCGGCGCCCCCGACCTGCCGATCGACAAGCTCTTCCCGTTCCTCACCGTCTTCGCGGTCGCCAACACCGCCCTCATCAACATGCTGATGGCCAGCCGCCTGATCTACGGCATGGCGCAGCAGGACGTGCTGCCGCGCTCGCTCGGCAAGGTGCTCCCGGGACGCCGGTCGCCGTGGACGGCCATCATCTTCACCACGCTGCTCGCGCTCGCCCTGATCACCGTGGTCACCCTGGACTCGGAGTCCTCGGTGGTCGCGGCCCTGTCCGGCACCACGGCACTCCTGCTGCTCGCGGTCTTCACCATCGTCAACATCGCCTGCCTGATCCTGCGCCGCGACCCGACGCCCGACGGCGCCTTCCGGGCGCCGTCGCTGCTCCCGGTCCTCGGCGCGGTCTTCTGCGGCTACCTCCTCGGCCCGTGGGCGCGCCTCGAGGCCGACATGGTGCAGTACAAGATCGCCGGCGGCCTGCTCGCCGTCGGAGTGGTGCTCTGGGCGCTCACCTGGTTCACCAACCGCGGCGTGCGGGCCAAGCGCACCGGCTTCCGCGACATCGAGCACCTCGAGCACGACTGAGCAAACCGCCCACCGCGACACGGCGGGGGACTCCCCGGACCGCTGGGTGCCGCCCTCTACGGTGTCCCGGTGACACGACGACCTCTCGGGCCGCTGGCGGCTGTGCTCATCGCCTCCGCGCTCGGGTGCTCCGCCGTCACCAGCCCGGCCTCGCCGTCGGCGAGCGCCACTCCGGGCGACTACCCGCCGGCGAGCGTGGCTCCGGACGACACGTCAGGGCCCCCCGGACCGGTGGAGCGCAGCAACCCGCGCGACCGGCCACCGGTGCCGCGGGTCGCCGACCTCCCCGGGGCCTACCGCTTCATCTCCACCCCCGACTTCCTCAACCAGGACGTCGCCGACCTCACCGCTGACGGCCGGCGCCAGTTCGTCGACCGCCGCACCGGCGAGGTGGCCAACTCCACGAACAGCGAGTACGACGCCGCGCTCGAGCACGTGATGACCGAGATGGCCTCCCACGACACCGACGACGTGCTCGTGGCGGGCGACCTCGTCGAGGGCCGGTGGGGTCGCGACGACTCGCGCACCGGGGTGTTCGGGCCGGTGCGGACGGAGGCCCAGCGGCTGCGCGCCTGGCGCCGCGCCGCGGCGACCTACTTCCCGGCCTACCGCGACCGCTTCGAGGCGCTCGGCCTGAGGACGTACACCGCCGTGGGCGACCACGAGATCGGCGACGACCCGTGGCGCAAGCCGCGCAACGACGCGTGGATCGACTTCAAGCGACGGCACGTGCTCGAGTTCAAGACGCTCTACGCCCGGCAGATGCTGACCCGCGCCGACGGCCGTCCGCGGTTCACCGACCGGCCCCCGGGCCCGGCCCATGACACCGCCTACGCCACGCGGCTCGACGAGAACGTGCTGCTCGTGACGATCGACGTCTTCGAGCGGCGCGGGGGAGACGTGCACATCTCGGTCGACCCGCAGCAGCTGAGCTGGCTGAAGGGCGTGCTGCGCAAGGCGCGCAAGGACGACGTGCCGTGGGTGATGGTGCAGGGCCACACGCCGATGACCGGCGACGTCCGCACCCGCAACTCCAGCCACCTCGTGTACGAGAAGGGCTACCGCTCCGACCTCTGGAAGGCCATGGTCCGCGGTGGCGTCGACGTCTACCTGAGCGGCGAGGTGCACGACCAGACCGTGCACGTGCACGACGGCCTCCTCGAGGTCTCGCACGGCTCGCTGTTCTACCGCGGCGAGGCGTCGTACGTCGTCGGGCAGGCGACCGCCGACGAGCTGGTCCTGGAGAACCACCAGTTCCGCGGCACGATCAGCTTCGACGACCGGCTCTGGACGACGTCGCGCCAGGGTGCTCCCGGTCACATCAGCTACCCGCGTCCCTCGATCGTCACCGGCACCCTCGAGGCCCACCGGACCGCCTCGGGCGGCGTGCGCGTCGACTCGGCCGAGGGAGTGCTCGAGCCGAGGGGCTGACGAGCGCCGTTCAGCGGGCGGTCAGGGTTCGGGTCGGGCGTGCTCGGCGCCGTACCCTTGTCCGGTGAGCGCGATCCCCACCCTCGAGCAGTTGCACGCCCTCGAGCCGTTGCAGCAGCCGACCTACCCCGACTCCGGGGCGGTCGACGCTGCGGTCGCCCGACTGAGGACTGCGCCGCCGCTCGTCTTTGCGGGCGAGTGCGACGACCTGACCGAGAAGATCGCCGCGGTCACCCGTGGCGAGGCGTTCCTGCTCCAGGGCGGCGACTGCGCCGAGACCTTCGCCGGCGTCACCGCCGACAACGTGCGCAACAAGCTGCGCGTGCTCCTGCAGATGGCCGTCGTCCTGACGTACGCCGCCTCGGTGCCGGTCGTGAAGCTCGGCCGCCTCGCCGGCCAGTACGCCAAGCCGCGCAGCTCCGACGAGGAGACCCGCAACGGCATCACCCTCCCGGCCTACCGCGGCGACGCGGTCAACGGCTACGACTTCACGCCCGAGGCCCGCGTCCCCGACCCGCAGCGCCTGGTCGAGGTCTACAACTCCTCGGCGGCGACGCTCAACCTGGTCCGCGCCTTCGTCACCGGTGGTTACGCCGACCTGCGCCAGGTGCACACCTGGAACACCGACTTCGTGCAGACCTCGCCGTTCGGCCAGCGCTACGAGGCGATGGCCGACGAGATCGAGCGCGCGCTGACCTTCATGAAGGCGATCGGCGCCGACCCCGACGAGTTCCACCGCGTCGACTTCCACTCCAGCCACGAGGCCCTGCTGCTCGAGTACGAACAGGCCCTGACGCGCATCGACTCGCGCACCGACCAGCCCTACAACGTCTCGGCGCACTTCGTGTGGATCGGTGAGCGCACCCGCCAGCTCGACGGCGCCCACGTCGAGCTGCTGTCGCGGATCAAGAACCCGATCGGCATGAAGCTCGGCCCGACCACGAGCCCCGACGACGCGCTGGCCTACGCCGCGCGCCTCAACCCGGAGAACACCCCGGGCCGGCTGACGTTCATCACCCGCTTCGGCGCCGGCAAGATCCGCGACGGCCTGCCCGCGCTGGTCGAGAAGGTCACCGCCGAGGGCCTCAACGTGGCGTGGGTCTGCGACCCGATGCACGGCAACACCTTCGAGGCGTCCTCGGGCTACAAGACCCGCCGCTTCGACGACGTGATCGACGAGGTCCAGGGCTTCTTCGACGTCCACCGCAGCCTCGGCACCTGGCCGGGCGGCATCCACGTCGAGCTCACCGGTGACGACGTCACCGAGTGCGTCGGCGGCGGCGAGGAGATCGACGAGGCCCAGCTGGCCAACCGCTACGAGTCGGTCTGCGACCCGCGCCTCAACCGGGTCCAGTCCCTCGAGCTCGCGTTCCTCGTCGCGGAGATGCTTCGCAAGGCCTGAGCTTCGTTCGGGCGGTGCGTGAGGCGGCTTTTCGGGCCGTAGAACCCGCCTCACGCACCGCCCGCCGGAGTGTCGTACGCCAACGCGCGCCCCGGCGGTGAGTGAGGCGGCTTTCCGGTGCCCAGAACCCGCCTCACGCACCGCTCGGCGGTACGGCGATGCCGGCTGGTTGGATGACGGTGTGATCGACCTGCGCTCCGACACCCTGACCCGGCCGACCGAGGCGATGCGCGAGGCGATGGCCCGCGCGGAGGTCGGTGACGACGTCTACGGCGAGGACCCGACGGTCGCGGCGCTCGAGGAGCGGGTCGCGGGGATGTTCGGCCACGATGCCGCGCTGTTCACGCCCACCGGCTCGATGGCCAACGTCCTCGCGGTGGCGAGCGTCGTCGCGCCGGGCCAGGAGGTGCTCTGCGAGTCCTCGGCCCACATCGCGCGCGCCGAACTCGGAGCGCACGGCGCGATCACCGGCATCACCATGCGCACCTGGACCGACCCGCGCGGCCAGGTCGACCTGACCGCGATCGAGTCGATGCACGCCCCCGACATGGGGCCGTTCTTCGTCCGCACGGCAGCCGTCTCGGTGGAGAACACCCACAACTTCGCCGGCGGTGCGGTGCTCCCGCTCGAGGACCTGAAGGAGCTCCGCGCCTGGGCCGACACCACCGGAACGTCGGTCCACCTCGACGGCGCGCGCCTCTGGAACGCCCACGTCGCGACGGGCACGCCGCTGGCCGACTACGGCCGCGTCGCCGACGTCCTCGCGGTGTGCCTGTCCAAGGGCCTGGGCGCCCCGATCGGTTCGCTCATGATCGGCTCCGCCGACGCGATCGCCGAGGCGCGGGTGCGACGCAAGCGGATGGGCGGCGGGATGCGCCAGGTCGGCGTGCTCGCGGCAGCCGGTGCGTACGCCCTGGACCACCACGTCGAGCGGCTCGCCGACGACCATGCCCATGCCCGGCTGCTCGGCGAGGCGCTGAGCCTCGACCCGGAGACCGTGGACACCAACATCGTCGTCGTGCAGCGGCCCGACGCGCAGTCCTTCGTGGCCGCCGCGGCGGAGGAGGGCGTACGCATCGCTGCCGTCGGGCCGCGCGCGGTGCGCCTGGTCACCCACCTCGACGTCACCCGCGCCGACGCCGAGCGGGCAGCCGCGGTGCTCGCCCGGCTGGGCTGAGCCTCACGCGTCTGCGCGCCACTCCCAGCGGCAGATGACCTCGCCCTCGTGGAGGGTCGCGCGCTCGCCGGTGTCGGCGAAGCCGCGCGCGACGTAGAGCCGCTCGGCGCGGCGGTTGGTCTCGCGCGTCCAGACCGAGAGCCGGGTCCAGCCCGGGCCGTGGTCGCCGCGCTGCAACGAGCGCACAAGGGCGCCCGCGACGCCGCACCCCCACAGGGCGGGATCGACGAAGACCATGGACAGGTGGCCGCACGCGGCGTCCGGCCCGTCGTCGCCACGGTAGGGCTCCGCGACGAGCATCCCTGCCACCCGCTCGCCGTAATGGGCGAGCAGGGCGACGTCGCCGTCCGCCACCCGGGTCGCCACCTTGGCCGCGACGCGCTCGCTCCTCGTCGTCGACGGGCGCCGACCGGTGGCCCGCCGCGCCGCCTCCCACACCCCGACCGCGAGGCGTCGCGAGTCGTCGTCCGCGATGGGCGTGATGACGGTGCGGGGCATGCTCAGGCGGCTCGGCGGCCGACCAGCGTGACCTCGCTGATGGCGGTGTAGTCGCGCCCGAGCGGACCGCTGCCGGGAGGCGTGACCGAGGTGATGGTGAGGGTGACCGTGCTCGCCTTCACCGGCGGCACCTTGAGCAGCTGCATGGTCGGTCGCTCCGCGAAGGTCTGCTCGGCCGTGGTGCCGTCGTCGAAGGCCCAGGTGGCGCTGAGGATGCGGCGGTTGTTGGGGTACCAGTTCACCCCCGCGACCTGCTTGGCGTAGCCGTTGATGAGCCCGACGCGGTTGATCACGCCGGGCTCGGCCAGCGAGATGGTGATGCTCTGCCCGGTGGCGTCGCCGGCCATCCGCCAGGTGGTGGCCGGGTTGCCGTCGCCCATCTGGCTCGCCTCGTAGGCGACGGTGTTGCCGTCGAAGTCCTGCGTCGGCGGGGCCGTGTCCGGCGCGGTGAAGGTGGCCGTGTCGGCGAGGTCGAACCGCTTGCCGACACCCTCCGGTGCCGGCGACTCGGAGCCGTCGGTGGTCGTCTCGTCCGGGTCGCTGGCTCCGTCGTCAGGCGTCGTCGACGACTGGCCGGCCGGCTGCTCGCTCGCCGTGTCGTCGACCGGGTCGCTCTTGAAGACCTGCAGCAGGACGAAGATGAGGGCGACCAGCGCGACCGCGCCGACCACCCAGTAGACCCAGGCCAGGCCGGTGAGCGGCGCCTCGGGCTCCAGCTCGTCGACCTCGTGGTAGGGCAGCAGGTCGCGCTCGGGGTCCCACTCGGAGGTCGCCGTGGCGACCGTGCCCGCCGCGGGCACCGCGTCCTCGCGGGCCGTGGCCGCGGGCCGCCCGCGCAGCCGGAACCGCGGCTCGCGCCCTGGCGGCACGACCGGCGCGGGTGGGAGCGGGACGGGGTCGGCCGCCTGCACGGGTACGGCGGCGGGCGGGGCCTCGCTCACCTCGGGCACGTCCTCGGCCTCGGCGGTCGGGTGCTCGGGAGCCGGCTTCGGGGTGGGCTTCTGAGCGGACGTCGGAGTGGTCGCCTCGGGTGTCGGGGCGGCCGCGGGAGCCGGCGCGACGGCCGCCTTGGGCGCGGCGGGAGCGGGCGCCCCGATCGGGTGCCCGCAGTTGAGGCAGAACCGGCCCACACCGAGCTCGGCCCCGCACCTCACACAGGTGTCCACGGCCCCACGATAGGGGGCGGCGCCCACTGCGGGCTCCTGATCTCGGGTCAGACGGCGATGTGCGGGACCTCGCCCTCGACCACGCGCCGGGGCGCGAGCTCGACGGTCAGCATCGCGACCAGCACCATCGAGCCGCCGACCAGCAGCCTCGTGGTCAGGTCCTCACCGCCCAGCCAGACGGCGAAGAACGAGGCGAAGACGGGCTCCATGCTCATGATGATCGCGCTGCGGGTGGGCGGCAGGTGGGCCTGCGCCCACGTCTGGCCGAGCAGCCCGAGGGCGCCCACGATGACGGCCATGTAGGCCACCGACACCCAGTCGCCCGTGCGGTCCGGCAGCACGATCCCGTCGTGCACGGTCGCGAGCGTGCACACCAGTGCGATGACCATGACCTGGAGGATGGTGATGCCGACGGCGTCCTGGGCCGTCGACCAGGCGCCGAGCCCGACGATGTGCAGCGCGTAGAGGACGGCGGAGGACAGCGTGATCAGCTCGCCGTAGCCGATGCTGAAGCCGTTGAGCGCGAGCACGCCGAGGCCGACGGTGGCGAGCACGACGGCCACCCAGGTGATCGGCGGGATCCGGGTCCGCAGGATCGCCGCGGCGAGCAGCGGGGTGCAGACGACGTACAGGCCGGTGACGAAGCCGCTGATGCTGGCCGGTGTGTGCGCGAGGCCGGCGGTCTGCAGGATCTGCGCGACGCCGTAGAGCAGGCCGAGCACCACCGCGTGCCGGCGCACGACAGGGGAGAGGCGGCCGATCGCCTTCGGCGCGACGACGAGGAGGGCCAGCGACGCGATGCTGAACCGGAGCGCCAGGAAGTCGAGGGTCGGCACCCGGTCGAGCAGGTCCTTGATCAGGAAGAACGTCGAGCCCCAGCAGGCGGCGAGCCCCAGCAGCGCCGCCGCCGCGAGCAGGGTCGTACGACGGTCGTGCGCGGATTCCACGGACGAAATCTAGGGCGTCAGATCAGGAACAGCGTGATCGTCGAGCCCTTCGGGACCTGCGCGCCCTGGTCCGGGTCGGAGCTGAACACGAAGCCGAGGCCGAGGTAGTTGTCGGCCTCCTCGGTGACCACCTCGAAGCCGAGGCCCTGGAGCAGCTCGGTGGCCGCCTCCACGCCCATCGCGCGCACCCGCGGCACCTCGACCAGCTCGGGTCCCTGCGACACCACGAACGAGACGGTGTCGCCGCGGTAGAGCGTGCCGGTGGTGGGGTCCTGGGAGATGATGTCGCCCTCGGCGACGGTGTCGCTGTACTCGTCGCTGGCGACCGTCACCTTCAGCTTGCGCTTCTCGAGCGCAGCCTTGGCGTCGTCGAACGACTTGCCCGTCCAGTCCTTGATCTCGAGCGGCTTGCGGCCCTTGCTGAGGACCAGGTCGACCGTGGCGCCGGGCTTCAGCGTGGTGCCGGCCTTGGGGGAGGTGCGGATGACCTGCCCTTCGGGGACCTTCTCGCTCCACCGTCCGACGCTCTTGCCGAAGTCGAGGTTGGTCGCGGCCAGCGCGTCCTGCGCCTGGTCCTCGGTCTGCCCCTTCAGCTGGGGCACGTCGTAGCGCTCGGGGCCGAGCGAGAGGGTCAACGAGACGGTGCCGCCGTCGAGGACCTTGCCGCCGGGCTTCGGATCGGTGGCGATGACCAGGCCGGCCGCGACGTTCTCCGAGTACGCCGGGTCGCCGGCCTCCGCCTCGAGCCCGGCCTTCTCCAGCCGCGCGGTCGCCGCGGCCTCGTCGAGCCCCAGCACGGCGGGCGCCGTGGTGTAGCGCGCCCAGCCGAACCAGTAGGCGCCGAGGCCGACGCCCGCGACGAGCAGGAGCGCGAGCAGCAGCAGGAGCGGGCCCTTGACGGAGCGTCGCCGGGCCGTCGTGGTGACCGGGGCGACCGGGCTGGGGGCGCGCGACGGTGCGCGCGACGGCGTACGGGGTGGCGGTGCCGCCTCGGTGTCCTTGGGACGGACGGGCATCGCGGTGGTGACGGGCTCGGGCTCGACGACCTCCGGCTCGGGAGCCGGGGGCGCCGGGTGGCGCTCGATCGCCGTCGTCCGGTCGGGGCTGCCGTCGTCGACCAGCCCGGACTCCTTCGGGTCGACCTCCGTCAGCAGGGCCAGCGCCGCGGCGTCGAACGGCTGCGGCATCGTGTCGTAGCCGTGGCCCTCGGAGGCGTCGTCGGCGTCGGGCGCCCGGCGCGGCATCAGGTCCTCGGCGAGCTCGGGGTCGGTGGTGAGCCCCTCGCGGAGCGCCTGTGCGACCCGGTGGACGTGGTGGAGCAGCACGGCAGCGTCGGCCGGGCGCTGGCTGCGGTCGCGCGAGGTGGCCCGCGCGACGAGCGCGTCGACGTAGTCGGGGATGCCCGGCTCCACGAGCGAGGGGAGGGGTACGTCGTGGTGGACGTGGCGGTAGGCGACCTGGATCGGCGACTCGCCCTCGTGCGGCTTGCTGCCGGTCAGCAGCTCGTAGAGGACGACGCCGGTGGCGTAGACGTCGGCGCGGGCGTCGGCCCGGCCGTCGACGACGAGCTCGGGCGCGAGGTAGGAGACGGTGCCGATCAGGACGCCGCCGGTGGCGGTGTGCTGGGTGTCGGCGCTGACCGCCTTGGCGAGGCCGAAGTCGGCGACCTTGACCCGGCCGCCGTGCGCCTCGTCGGCGATGAGGACGTTCTCGGGCTTGACGTCGCGGTGGATCAGGCCGGCGCGGTGGGCGGCGGCGAGCGCGGAGACGACCGGCTCGAGCAGGGCCAGCGCCCTGCTCGGAGGCATCGGCGCCTCCTTGCGGATCACGTCGCGCAGGGTGTGGCCCGGGACGTACTCCATGACGAGGAAGACGGTGTCGGTGCCGTCGGAGGTGTCGTCGCCCTGGTCGTAGACGCCCACGACGTGGGGGTGGTTGAGACGGGCCGCGGCGCGCGCCTCCCGCACGAAGCGCTCGGCGAACTGCTGGTCGTCACCCAGGCCCGGGTGCATCACCTTGACCGCGACGGTGCGGTCCAGACGAGTGTCGGTGGCCTCGTAGACACTGGCCATGCCACCGCGCGCCACCCGGGCCCCGATGCGGTAGCGGCGGTCGAGCAGCCGTCCGGTCAGGGGGTCGCCAGCGGCGCCGGGCGCGGTTGCGCGGGCGTGCTCGGGTGGCTCCACGTCGACCTCCAACGCCGGACGGGGAAGGATCCGGCGCGACCATCGTACGGAAACCACGCTCGGAGCCGTCTCTCGTCTCGGCCCCGGCGTGGCGCGCACCCTGACTGGTCCGGCGCCGGATCACTCCTCAGCAGGCGTCGTTGTAGGTGCTCAGCTCGAGCTGGGGTGCCTTGACGGAGCGCTCGTTGGGGGCGCGCATGGTCCAGTAGCGCATCCAGTCCATCTGCATCCGGGCCGGGTGCATCTTCTTCTGGCCCTTCGAGCGCAGCTCGAACTTCAGCTGCCGGGGCACCGGGTCGAGGGCCGCGGCGCGTCGCTCGGTGTGGATGATCTTCGCGTCCACGAACCACGAGATGTGGTCCTTGGCGACCTCGACGGCGTAGGTGTGCCAGCGGTCGTTGCTGAGGTTGCGACCCTTGAAGCCCCGGTAGGAGCTGTTGGGCAGGGTGTGGACGTAGGACTTCACGGTGTTCGTGCCGAGCGTCCAGTTGTTCAGCGCGATGTCGCGGCCGCCGCAGTGCTGGGGGCGCTTGCCCGCGGGGACGAGCTCGGTGACCACCTTGTAGTTGCTGCCGCCCGGGGTGGTGCCCATCCGGCGGGCGCGGGCGCGGATCTCCCAGCGGCCGTAGGTGTGGCCAGGCAGGTCGAGCTTGGCCGAGACGCTGCCCTTGCGGGTGGTCATCAGCGTGAGCATCCCGTGCTGGGTGCGGACGATGCCGCGGCCGTGCTTCTTCCAGTAGGCCGGCTTGGGGCCGACGAACTCCTGGCGGAAGACGCCGTACTGGTACCAGCCCCAGGTGTTGCCGGCGTGGATCGGGCCGGGGACGCGGTGGTCGGGGACTGCTGAGGCAGGGGAGACCGCCGGCGAGAGCGTCAGGGCCAACAGCCCGACGAGCGCGGCGGCGAGGGTGGATCGGAGAGAGCGCATCCGGACAACCTACGAAGGGCGTCAGCGCGGCGACAAGTCCACGTCCGCCCGCGTGCGGGTGCCTGCGAGCCGCCCGCGAGTCGCTCAGGCCGGCGGGCGGCCGGCCTCGAGACGCCGCTTGATCGCCTCGACGTTGTCGACGTAGGTCCGGGTCTCCTCGTAGAGCCCGTGCCGCCGCACCGCCCCGAGGCCCTGGTAGTAGGCGCCGATCGTGTGGGTACGACGATGCGTGTGGCGCGCCAGCACCCGGAGCAGCAGCACTCCGGCCGTCGCGTTGTCGCCGAGCGAGCGCAGGTGCAGGCGACGGCCCGCGTAGCCCTCCATCCACCGCCCGGTCGACGGCAGCACCTGCATCGCGCCGATCGCGTGGGCGCCGGACACCACGCCCATCTGCCAGCCCGACTCCTGCCACGCGACCGCCAGCGCGAGCTGCGGGTCGACGCCGTGGTTGCGCGCGGCACCCGCGATCACGCGGCGGACCTTCTCGCGGCTCCGGACGGGGTGCTGCCACATCGTGGTGCCGCGGTCCGTGTCCTTGTCGCCGCTGCGGTCGCCCTTCCTGACGACCGGGATGACGATCCGCTGCCCGACCCGCAGGCTGCCCGCGCTGCCGAGGTGGTTGTAGGAGATCAGCTCGGCCGTCCACGCGTGGAACCTGCTCGCCAGGCCCGACGCGGTGTCGCCCCGCTCGACGACGTACGGCACCGCCTTGCGTCCGGCGGGCAGCCGCTCGTGGTCGGCGTGGGCGGGTGCAGCGACGAGGCTCGACACCGTCAGGCCGAGGACGAGCGTTGCCATCATGCGGGGGAACTGTCGGGGCACTGCTGCTCCTGGTCCCGTCCGCTGCGCCCACAGGGTCCGAGGCCCGTGGGAGGGAAGCGCGCGGACGAGCATTCGACGGTAGCGACCGCTCGTCGCCGACGCGAGGCGCCGGGTGGGTCGGGCGTGTCGCGCGTGACAGACTCCGCCCATGAGTGACGTCCCCCTCGCCGACCGTGACCTGGCCGCCCTCGTGCCCGAGTGGCTCGACTGGGGACAGGTGGCCGAGCAGCTCGGCGTGACCCCAAGCCGGGTCCGCACGATGATCAAGGAGCACGAGCTCGCTGCCGCCGTCTCCGAGCCGGGCACCGGCCCCCGGGTGCCGGCCGACTTCATCCAGGACGGCCTCGTCGTCAAGGGCCTCTCCGGCCTGCTGATGATGCTCCACGACCACAAGTTCGACGACCGCGAGTGCATCGCGTGGCTCTTCACCGACGACGACCTGCCCGGCCGTCCGATCGACGCGCTGCGGGAGAACCGCGGCAGCGAGGTCAAGCGCCGGGCCCAGGTGCTGGAGTACTGATGGCCCAGCCGACGACGGGCCGTCAGCGCTACCAGTGGGGGCTGCTGCTCCTCGTCGCGGTCCTGCTCATCGGCTGGCTGCTCACTGGCGGCAACGGCCAGGACGACCCGGAGGGCGACACCTCGTCCTCGTCCTCGTCGTCGGCCTCGTCGAGCCCCGAGGTCACCGGGGCCACCACGCCGACGACGACCGACGACACCGGCGGCGACGGGGGCACCGACCCCGAGAGCGGGCTGCCGATCGTGCAGGTCGCCGACCTGCCGCCCGAGGCCGCCGACACGCTCGACCTGATCGACGCGGGCGGCCCGTTCCCGGAGGACCGCGACGGCGTGACCTTCGAGAACCGCGAGGACCTCTTGCCCGACCACCCTCTGGGCTACTACAAGGAGTACACGGTCCCCACTCCCGGCTCCGACGACCGCGGCGCCCGACGCATCGTGGTCGGCGAGGACGGGGAGCTCTACTACACGGGCGACCACTACAGGTCCTTCTCACGCATAGCGAGGTAGTCGACATGAGCGGACTCGCAGCAGTCCTGGCCGGGCACGAGGCACCGGGGATCCACCTCTGGCACGGCGCATTCGAGGTCGACGACGTACGGCACTCGGTGGAGCACGCCGGCTGGGCCTTCGGGCACGTCGACGGCTGGACCGTGGGCGACACCAAGTCGGGCTTCCTCGCCGCGGTGGGGGAGGCGCTCGACTTCCCCGACCACTACGGGCAGAACTTCGACGCCCTCGCCGACTGCCTCCACGACATCGGCGCCCACGCAGGCGGCGTGATCCTCCTCTGGGACGGCTGGTCCACCCTCGCCCGCGCCGACGAGCGCGCCTTCAACGTCGCCCTCAGCGTCCTCGGCTCCCGCGTCAACGCCGACCGCGGTGTCCCCTTCACCGTCCTCCTCCGCGGCGAGGGACCTGCCGTCCCCGGCATCACCAGCCTCGACTAGGACCTGACCGCTGGTTGAGGTGCGAGCGAAGCGAGCCTCGAAACCAGGCTGCTTCAGGCTGGGGACGGTGCTATTTGGCGCTCGCTCCGCTCGCGCGTGCTCGGCGCCCTGCAAGACGTCGTCTTCCCTCGTCGCTCCCGAGCTGCCTCGCTGCGCTCGTCGCGCTCGCTCGCTCCTCAGTCCAGACGACGTCGGGCGCCGAGCGCGTGTGCTGGGGAGGCTGGGGCGATCCGGGCGGCGCGTGCTCCCCGCTGGTTGAGCAGCGAGCGCAGCGAGCGTGTCGAAACCAAGGCCCTCGATCTAGTGGCAGTCAGACCGTGCGCTGTGTGGCCGCCGCCGCCAGCTGGGTGAGCACCTCGCGGGCGTGGGGGTCGACGTCAGCGGCCTGGAGCGACTCGACGGCACGGTCGGAGAGGTGGCCGATGACGTCCTCGACCTGGGCGCGGGCGCCGGAGTCCTCGATGATGCCGCGCAGCTCGTCGACGTCGGCGGCGGTGAGCGGCGTACCGAGGGCGGCGTCGAGGCGCTGGGCCTGCGCCTGGGGCGCGGCGTCGAGCGCAAGGGCGACGAGCACCGTGCGCTTGCCCTCGACGAGGTCGTCGCCGGCGGGCTTGCCGGTCTCCTCGGGGTCGCCGAAGACGCCGAGGAGGTCGTCGCGCAGCTGGAAGGCCTCACCGAGCGGGAGGCCGAAGCGCGTCAGCTGCTCGAGCTGTACGTCGCTCGCGCCGGCGAGGCCGGCCCCGATGTGCAGCGGCCGCTCGATGGAGTACTTGGCCGACTTGTAGCGCAGGACCGTCATCGCGGTGTCGACGTCGGCACGACCGCGCGCCTGGACCGAGACGTCGAGGAACTGCCCGGCGATGACCTCGTTGCGGCACAGCTCGAACAGCTGGAGCCCGGCCGCGGTCTCGGACGCGGTGAACCCGCTGTGCCGCAGCATGTCGCCGGCCCAGCCGAGCTGGAGGTCGCCGAGCAGGATCGCGGCCGCGGCGCCGTACTGGGCCGGGTCGCCGCGCCAGCCGGCGGCGCGGTGCTCGGCCTCGAAGGCGCGGTGCGTCGCCGGGCGGCCGCGACGGGTGTCGGAGGCGTCCATGTAGTCGTCGTGGACCAGCGCGCTCGCGTGCAGCATCTCCAGCGAGGCGCACGCGCGGGCCAGGGCGGCCGGGTCCGAGACCTCGGGCCGGATCGCGCGGTAGCCCCAGTGGCAGAAGGCCGCACGGAACCGCTTGCCGCCGCGCACGGCCGTACGCGCCTCGGTGATCAGGCGGGTCGCGTCGGGACCGAGCGGGGCCAGCTCGGCCGCGCGCTCGTCGAGGAAGGCGTCCAGCACCTCCTGGACCTCGTGGCGGAAGGCTGCGGGGTCCCAGGTCGTCACCTATTCAGCCTAAACATCGGACAGGATGCGGCTGACGGCGCGGTCCTCCGTAGGCTGTTGCGTATGACGCACGCACGGGGACTGAGCATGCGCGAGCTGCTCGCGCGCGGAGACCGATCCTTCTCCTTCGAGTTCTTCCCGCCCAAGGACGAGGCCGGGGAGCAGCAGCTCTGGCAGGCCATCACCGAGCTCGAGCCCTACGGCCCGACCTTCGTCTCGGTGACCTACGGCGCCGGAGGCACCACCCGCGACCGCACGGTGGCGATCACCGCGCGGATCGCCCGCGAGACCGGCATGCTGCCGGTCGCGCACCTGACCTGCGTCGGCCACACGACGGGGGAGATCGAGGGGATCCTCGACGACCTCGACGCGGCCGGGGTCCAGCACATCATGGCGCTGCGGGGAGACCCGCCGGGCGGCCCGGGCACGCCGTGGACGCCCACCGAGGGTGGCCTGACCTACGCGAGCGAGCTGGTCTCGCTGATCCGGCGGCGGCCCGACATGCGTATCGGCGTCGCGGCCTTCCCGGAGGGCCACGTCGACGCCGTCAGCCTCGAGCAGGACGCGCAGGTCCTCAAGGCGAAGTACGACGCGGGGGCCGAGTTCGCCGTCACCGAGATGGTGCTGCGGGCCTCCGACTACGTCGCGCTCGTCGAGCGGGCCGAGGCCGTCGGCGCCGACCTGCCGATCATCCCCGGCATCATGCCGATCCTGAACCTCCGCTCGATGGAGCGGATGGTCGAGCTCTCGCGCCGGCACCTGCCGCAGGAGGTCCACGACCGGCTCACGCCCCACGCCGACGACCCCGCCCGCCTGCGCGAGGAGGGGATCGCGATCGCGACCGAGCTGTGCGCCGACCTCCTCGACGCCGGCGCTCCGGGCCTGCACTTCTACACGCTCAACCGCTCCCGCGCGACGCGCGAGATCTTCGACAACCTCCGCATCTGCGTCTGAGGCGGGGGCTTCCGCCGCGCACTACGGTGACGTCATGCGCACCGTCACCGTCACCGGAACCGGCACCGCCAAGGTCGCGCCCGACAGCGCCGTCGTGCGCGTCGCCGCGGTCGCCCGCGGAGCCGGCGTCGCGGAGGCGTACGACGCCATGGCGGGCAGCGCGACGACGGTGGTCGAGGTGGCCGGGCGCCACACCGACACCCGGCGCATCGCGTCGACGGGCATCTCGGTGTGGCCGTTCCACGACCACGAGGGGCGCAGGCAGGGCTACGAGGCGCGCCACGCGTTCGCGATTGCCTGCACCGACCTCGCCGAGGCGGGCACGATGCTCGGCGAGCTGGCCCGCGAGGTCGGCGACAGCCTGGCCGTCGACAGCGTCGGCCTCGAGGTCACCGAGGACCACGGTGCCGGCGGCAAGGCCCGCGAGGCGGCCTTCCACGACGCCCGCGAGAAGGCGGCCGCCCTCGCGCGGATGGCCGGCGCGGGCCTCGGCGCCGTGCAGTCGGTCGTCGAGGACGGCGCGGACGCACCCGGCCCGATGCCCAAGATGGCGATGATGCGCGACTCCGGCGGCGGGATCGAGCCGGGGGAGACGACCGTGACCACGACCGTCACGGTCGTGTGGGAGCTGGCCTGATCAGGCCCGTCCGACCAGCTCGGCCACCAGCGCCGCGCTGAGCCCCGCGAACGGCAGGCCGCTGCCGGTCGTGGCATGGGCGCCCGCCGCCAGCACGCCCGGCACCGGCGTCCGGGGACCCAGCCGGCTGCGCGCGGTGCGCGGGCCCTGCCACAGCATCCCGTGGGGCGAGCCGCCCCACTGCTCGACGAGCTCGCGCGGCGAGCGGTCGACGCGCGCGACCACCTGACGTCGTACGTCGATCCCGCGGCGCGCGAGCGCCAGCAGCGGGTCCTCGGCGAGCCGGCCGCGACCGAGCACGGTCCACGCCGCACCGCTGTCGGGTGCGCGGCCGCCGGTGCGCACGACCAGCAGCGGGTCGCCGTGCAGCACGACCTCGTGCGGGATCTCGGGCACCTCGCCCTCCAACCCCACGTGGCACACGACCGGCGGGATGGCCGGCATCGTCCTCCTGACGTACGACGCCAGCGCAGGGAGGCGGCGCGGGTCGATCGCCACGACCACCCGGTCCGCCGGGACCTCGCCCTGAGCCGTCCGGACCGCGGCGACGCCCGCGTCGCCGACGACCAGGTCGAGCGCCTCGGCGCCCGTCAGCACCGTGACGCCGCGCAGCTCCAGCCGTTCGGCCATCGCCGTGCCGAGGGCCGCAAGCCCGCCGGGCACGGTCCAGGCGCCGAAGCGCTGCTCGAGGTAGGCGTCGACCCCGGCGAAGACCGGTACGTCGCGGAGGTCGTGGCCGTCCATCACCAGTCGGTGGCCGGCGACCAGCCGCAGCCGCTCGTCGGTGAGCGCCTTCCGGAGCCGCTTGTGGAGCGACTCGCGGCGACCGAGCAGGTCGGTGAGCTCGCGCGGCGCCACGTCGTCGTCGAAGGGCCGCTCGAACCACTCCTTGCGCAGCAGCTCCCACGTGTCGCCGTACGACGCCACGTGGTCGACCCACTGCCGACCGAGGCCGGGCGCGAGCGCGTCGACGGCCTCGAGCTGTGCCGACCGGGAGCCACCGGGCAGGCGCAGCGAGGTGCCGTCCTCGAAGCGGTGCTCGCGGACGAGGTCGAGGGGCTGGAGGTCGACCTCGCGCTCGAGCGGACGGCCCGACTTGCGGAACAGGTCGCGGATCACGGCCGGCAGGAGCGTGGTCGTCGGTCCGGCGTCCCACGCGAAGCCGTCGAGCTCCTCGGTCGTGAGCGCACCGCCCAGGCGGTCGGACCGCTCGAGCAGGGTCACCTCGTGGCCGACCTTGGCGAGCCGGGCCGCCGCGGCCATGCCGCCGAAGCCACCGCCCACCACCACGACCCGCGCCACGGTCGGAACCCTAGAGGGTGGGCGCGGGCGTCAGGCGACCTGCTGGACTGGGTCCCGCTTCTTCCAGCGTCGCCAGCCGCGGCGGATCGCCCGGCCGAGGACGTAGAGCATGGTGAGGCCCAGCACCAGCAGGACCGCGGCGATCGCGGCTGCAGCCCTCGGGTGCTCGAGCGAGAACCACACGACGCCGAGCACTGCGGCGTCCTCGCTGAGGCTGGCCACGACGTTGGTCACGGGCTCGGGCGAGGAATTGATGGCCAGGCGGCCGCCGGCCTTCGCCAGGTGGCTGAGCAGCGCGGTGCCGCCGCCGACCACGCCGAGCACCGCCTGGTCGAGCGAGTCGGCGTCACCGGCGAGCAGCACGCCGATGACCGCCCCGGCCGTCGGGCGGATCGCCGTGGAGATCGCGTCCCAGGTCGAGTCGATGTAGGGGATCTTGTCGGCGATGAACTCCATCGCGTAGAGGAATCCGGCCACCGCCAGCACGTCCCAGCGGGCCAGCACGTCGGGGATGTCGGTGAACGAGCCGACCCGGTCGGCGATGCCGAGCACGAGCACCACGAGGTAGGCGTTGATGCCGCTGGCCCAGCCGCTGGAGAAGGTGAGTGCGAGCGCGTCCATCAGTCCACCTGCACCTCGACCGCGTCGGTCATCGCGACCAGCTCGTCGTAGGTCGAGGAGAAGACGGCCGCGGGGTGGCCGGCCGCCGCCCACACCACCTCGTGCTGCCGCAGCCACGGGTCGATCCAGGTGCGGATGGGGGTGGGGTGGTCGATGGGGGAGACGCCGCCGATGACCTGGCCGGTGTGGCGTCGTACGAAGTCGGGGTCGGCACGCTTGAGGCGGCCCACGCCCATGCGCTCCGCGGTGGCTTTCGTGTCGACCCGGTGGGCACCCGAGGTGAGGATCAGGACCGGCTCGCCGTCGCTGTCGAAGAGCAGGCTGTTGGCGATGGCGCCGACCTCACACCCCAGCGCCGCCGCGGCGAGTGCCGCAGTGTGGGCGCTGTCGGGCAGGATGACCACGTCACCCGTGCCGCCGCGCCGGGTGAGCTCGCCTCGAAATGAGGTGATGGACGTGTGCTCGCTCGACATGATGGTGAGCCTAGCGACGACGACCGACCAGCCCGAGGGAGTTTTGCATGGCGCGCGACGTGCCCGGATCCGTGGTCAACAGCATGCGAGTGCTGGGCCTGATCGTGGCGACCTCGGGGGTGATCACGCTCCTCATCTGGCTGATGCGTGACGACGTCATCCTCGGGTGGGCCGAGGGCAACCCGTCGGCGCAGGAGATCCTGGCGCAGGGCGGCATCGACCAGCTGCGCGAGAGCCCGATCGTGCCGGGCTTCGTGGCGCTCTCGATCGTGGCGTTCGTCGGCTTCGCGCTCCTGGCGATGGTGCTCGGCTCGTTCTTCATGGGCGGCCACGGGTGGGCGCGCTTCGTGCTGACGGCCACGGCCGGTGTGGGCGTGCTGGTGGGTGCGGTCGCGCTCGACTCGCACCTCCCGACGATCTTCGTGGTGCTCTCCGCCCTGGTGATCGTGGAGGGCCTGGTCCTCTCGTTCTTCCTGTGGCAGCGCGAGACCAGCGCCTACCTCCGCCAGGTCTGATCCACCCTTCGTCCACAGTTCGCCGATTCCTCCTCGAACGGCTTGACGGGCTGTCGGTGGGGGGTAGTACCGTTCTGGGTGTTCGAACAGATGTTCGATGCGACCCGGTGGCGGTGACCTCGACCCCCATCACCACCGGGTCGACCCCGGGGTCGACGGACGTGTCGAGGAGGCGCAATGAGGCAGTACGACGACCCCGTCGAGGTGCGACGCGGCGAGACCGAGGACCCCGACCAGTTCCTGTGGCGCGGGCGGTTGTGGAAGGTGCGCGCGGTGGTCGCGCACTGGGTGGAGACCGGTCCGTGGTGGCAGACCGCGCGGTCCGCGGGGGCTGAGGCCTCGGAGCAGGCGGCGCCGGCCGACCTCGTCGCCGAGCGTGAGCTCTGGCGGGTCGAGGCCGGTCGCGGGATCCCGAGCGAGGCGCAGGAGTCCTACGGCGTCTTCGACCTCTCCTTCGACTGGACCGACGGGCGCTGGCAGCTCGTGGGCTGCGTGGACTGAGGTGGACCTGATGAGCCCCCACGCGCTGCCGGCCACCGCCCACTCCTACCTCGAGCGTTCGGCCACCTCGCTCCGCGAGTCGATCACGGCGCGCGACGTGCCCACCCGCTATGCCTGCGCCCACGTCGCCGCGCTGTGCGCCGCGGCCGCCCTTCTCGCGGCGCGGGCCCGGCCCGCCCCACGAGGACGACGCCAGAAGAACGCGTGGGTCCTGCTCGCGGAGGTCGCACCGGAGCTCTCCGAGTGGGCGACCTTCTTCGCCGCCGGTGCCGCCAAGCGGGCCGCCGCCGAGGCCGGCTCGACCCGCGCAGTCACCGAGCGCGAGGCCGACGACCTGGTGCGCGACGCCGACCGGTTCCTCGCCGTGGTCGAGCAGGCGCTCGGCCTGGTGCCCCACGCCAGCGTCGCCTGAGGCCGCGGGTGTCACCCGACCCCTTCGTCCACCTCCACGTCGCCTCCGGCTATTCGTTGCAGTACGGCGCGTCCCACCCGCACGTCCTGGTGGAGCGGGCCGCCGAGCAGGAGATGGACACGCTCGCCCTCACCGACCGCGACGGCACCTACGGCGCGGTGAAGTTCGCCCGGGCCGCCGCTCGGGCGGGGATCCGGCCGGTGCTCGGCGTCGACCTGGCCGTCGCTCCGACCATGGCCGGGCCGGGCGGCGCGCGCCCGGCCCCTCGTCGTACGCCGGCGCGGGGTGGGGCGGTGCGCGACCTGTCGCTCCAGCAGGGCGGCAGCGCGCGGGTCACGTTCCTCGCGAGTGGGCGCGCGGGCTGGGCCGCGCTGTGCCGGATGGTGTCGGCGGTCCACCTGTCGGGGGAGCGCGGCCGTCCGGTCGCCACCCTCGACGTGCTGGCCCCTCACCTGGCCGGCGGCGACGTGCTGGTGCTGCTGGGGCCGGCCTCCGAGCTCGGGGCTGCGGCGACCCGGCGACGCGACGACTTCGCCCTGGCTGCGATTGCCCCCTGGCTCGAGCTCGTGCCGCGGGCCAACCTCGTCGTCGAGCTCGTGTCCCACCGGCTCGGCGGGCGGGCCGGCGACTGGGGTCCGGGCACCTCGCCGCACGCCGCACGGATGGCCGGCGTCGCCCACCGGGCCGGCCTCACCTCCGTGCTGACCAACATGGTGCGCTACGCCGACCGCCTCGACGCTCCCACCATCGACGTCCTCGACGCGGCGCGGCGGCTGGTCCCGCTCGGGTCGGCCAGCCTGCGCGACGTCGGGCCCGGCACCACGCGGGGCAACGCCGAGGGCTTCCTCAAGTCGGGCAAGCAGATGCACGAGGTCGCCGAGGAGGTCTGCCGCCTCGCCGGCCTCGCCCACGACAGCGACCGCGAGGCCACGCGGCTGGTCGCCCGCACCCGGGCCGTCGCCGACCGCTGCGCGCTCGACGTGCGCGCCGACCTCGGCATCGGCGAGGTGCACTTCCCCGAGTTCGAGCTCTCCGACGCCGCAGCGCCGTCGGCCGACGTCGCGCTCCGGCTCCGGTGCGAGGCCGCGATCGGCGGGCGCTTCGGCTCGGCCCCGCGGATGCGGATCTGGACCCGGCTCGACGATGAGCTGGAGATCATCCGGTCCCTGGGCTACGCGTCGTACTTCCTCACCGTCGCCGACGTCACCGACCTGATCGGGGAGATGGGCGTGCGAAGGGCCGCACGGGGGTCGGGGGCCGGCAGCCTGGTCAACTACCTGCTGGGCATCTCGGGCGTCGACCCGATCCGCCACGGGCTGCTGATGGAGCGGTTCCTCTCGCCGCTGCGGGCCTCGCTGCCCGACATCGACGTCGACGTGGAGTCGGCCCGCCGCGAGGACGTCTACCGCGCGATCCTCGACCGGTTCGGCGGCGAGCGGTGCGCCTGCGTCTCGATGATGGACACCTACCGCGTCCGCCACGCCGTGCGCGACGTCGGTGCCGCGCTCGGCATGCCGCCGGGAGAGGTCGACGCGATCGCCAAGGCGTTCCCGCACATCCGCGCTCGCGACGCCCGGCTCGCCCTGCGCGACCTGCCCGAGCTGCGGGTCAGCGGCCTCGGCGACGGCGCCTTCGACCACTTCTTCGGCCTCGTCGAGCGGCTCGACGGCCTGCCCCGCCACATCGCGGTGCACCCCTGCGGCGTGCTGCTCTCCGACACCACCCTGCTCGACCGCACGCCCGTCGAGGCGTCGTGGGCGGGCTTCCCGATGAGCCAGTTCGACAAGGACGACGTCGAGGACCTCGGCCTGCTCAAGCTCGACG
Organism: Nocardioides sp. BE266; assembly: GCF_031457855.1. Lineage (NCBI taxonomy): Bacteria > Bacillati > Actinomycetota > Actinomycetes > Propionibacteriales > Nocardioidaceae > Nocardioides > Nocardioides sp. BE266. The sequence goes on from NZ_JAURTI010000004.1 coordinate 373,312, forward strand.
TGCTCGGCATCCGGATGCAGTCGGCGATGGCCCACGCGGTTGCCGAGGTGCAGCGCGTCGACGGCGTCACGGTCGACCTCGACGACGAGGTGCAGGTGCCCTTCGACGACGCCCCGACCTACGCGATGATCAGCGAGGCGAAGACGCTGGGCGTCTTCCAGATCGAGTCGCCCGGGCAGCGCGAGCTCGTCGGCAAGTCCGGCATCGAGAGCTTCGGCGACATCATCACCGACATCTCGCTCTTCCGGCCCGGCCCGGTCAAGAGCGACATGATCACCCCCTACCTCGAGGTCAAGCAGGGCTGGACGAGCGCCCACTACCTCCACGACGACCTGCGCCCGATCCTCGAGCAGACCCGCGGCGTGGTGGTCTTCCACGAGCAGGTGATCGAGATGATCGCGCTGTTCGGCGGCGTCTCCTACGCCGAGGGCGACGAGAAGCGCCGGGCTCTCGGCGACCCCGTGGGGATGGCGGAGACCAAGACGTGGTTCTTCCGGCGGGCCGTCGCCCGGGGCTACGACCTCGCCCTGGTCGCGCAGGTCTGGACGGTGCTGGAGGCGTTCGCGTCGTTCGGCTTCTGCAAGGCGCACGCCGCCGCCTTCGCCCTCCCGACCTACCAGTCCGCGTGGCTCAAGGCCCACTGGCCCGCGCACTTCCTGTCCGGCGTGCTCACCCACGACCCGGGGATGTACCCCAAGCGCCTGATCCTCGACGACGCCCGCCAGCTCGGGATCGGGGTGCTCGGCCTCGACGTCAACGCGAGCGAGTCGTCCTACGTCGTCGAGCGCGGCGAGTCGGGCGAGAGCCACGCGATCCGGCTCTCGCTCACCGACGTGAAGGGGATCAGCGAGGCCGAGGTCGCCCGCATCGTCGAGGCCCGCGACGGCGGCCCCTTCGTGTCGCTGTCCGACTTCTTCCACCGCGCCCGCGTCTCACGACCGGTGCTCGAGCGGCTGGTGCTCGCCGGCGGGTTCGACGGCGTCTACGGCATCGGGTCGGGCGAGCAGGCGGTGCATCGGCGGGGTCGGGTCACCCGGCGCGACCTGCTGCTCCAGGTGGTCGAGCTCGACCTACACGCCCGCGCGCTCGACCGGGCCTCGCGGGGGCGCGGGCTGTCCCGTCGAAGGGCGCCCCTGCCGGCCACCACCGCAGCGGCCGACGCCGCGGTGCGCAACAGCTCCGACCCGTCGGTGCGCGACGGCGCCGAGCCGACGGAGCGGCACGCGCTCGCCGACGGCGGGGTGTGGGCCCGCGCGTCCGCCCAGTCGCGGGCGGCGAGGCCGGTCGTCGCGGCGGAGTCGGTGCAGCTCACCCTGAGGCTCGGCGACGAGCCGGGCGAGCCGGGGGAGCGGCCCAGCGGACTGCCGGAGATGACCACCGTGGAGCGGATGCGAGCCGAGCTCGAGATCCTCGGCCTCGACGTCAGCCAGCACGCCATCGCGACGTTCGACCCGTTCCTCGACGCCCTCGGCGTCACCCGCAGCCGCGACCTGCTGCGGCGCCGCAGTCGCTCGGAGCTGCTGGTCGCGGGGGTCAAGGTCGCCACGCAGACACCGCCGATCAAGTCCGGGCGACGCGTGGTGTTCCTGACGCTCGACGACGGCACCGGCCCGGTCGACGCGACGTTCTTCGAGGACGCCCAGGGCCCCTACGCCGAGACTGTCTTCTCGTCGTGGCTCCTGCTGGTGCGCGGCGAGCTGCGTCGCACCGGTCGGCGTGGGGTCTCGCTGCGTGCGACCGGGGCGTGGGAGCTGCCGGCGCTGCACGGGCTGTGGCAGCAGGCTCGCACCAGCGACGAAGGGCTCGAGGCGGTGCGGACCGAGCTGGCCCGGGTCCACGAGCCGACTGGCGAGGCGCCCGCCCAGCGGCGGGTGCTCGTGCACACGAGTGGCTTCCAGATGTCGCCCTACTCCGACGTCAAGCCCGCGGGCGACCCGGTCAAGGACGTCGCCCGCAAGCTGTGGCACCGCAGCCCCGGGAGCGCCGGATGACACGCGCCCGGAGCCATCACCCGCACGCACTAGGGTTGCTGCCATGCCGCAGCCCTCTGCCAGCGACCGCCGCCAGTCCGTCCGCGCGGGCGTGGTCTGGGACGGCGTGCGCACCCTCCTCGAGGGTGGCGCCCTCGGCGCGGATCAGGCCCGCATCGTCGACATCGGCGGTGGCACGGGCGGGTTCGCCGTCCCGCTGGCCGAGCTCGGCCACACCGTCCAGGTCATCGACCCCAGCCCTGACGCCCTCGCGGCCCTCGACCGCCGGGCCCGCGAGCGCGGGGTCGCCGACCGGGTCACCGGCCAGCAGGGCGACCTGTCCGACCTGGCGAGCCTGGTCGACGAGGCCGACCTGGTCCTGTGTCACGGAGTCCTGGAGATGGTCGACGACCCCGCGGCCTCCCTCGCTGCCATCGCCGGTGTGCTGCGCCCCGGTGGCCACCTCAGCCTGCTCGTCGCCCAGCGCCACGCGGCCGTCGTCGCCCGGGCGATGGCCGGGCACTTCCAGGCGGCGCGCGAGCTGCTCGACGGCGACCCGGCGACCGGTCGCGGCGGTCGTCGCTTCACCAGCGACGAGGTGGTCGACCTCCTCGGGGATGCCGGCCTGCAGCCGTCGACGGTCCACGCGGTCCGGGTCTTCGCCGACCTCGTCCCCGGCAGCCTCCTCGACCTCGAGCCCGGTGCCACAGCGGCCCTCGTCGACCTCGAGCGCGCCGTCGCGACCCGGCCGGAATACCTCCCGCTGGCGACCCAGCTGCACGTCCTCGCCGCGCGCTGACCCGCGCCCGCGCGTCGGGAGCCGGCCATGACCGACACCCCGATACTGCACGTCGACATGGACGCCTTCTACGCGTCCGTCGCGCTGCGCGAGCGCCCCGACCTCGTCGACGAGCCCGTCGTGGTGGGTGGCAGCGGGCGCGGGGTGGTGCTCGCCGCCAACTACGTCGCTCGCCGCTACGGCATCCGCTCCGCGCTGCCGATGACGCGCGTACGACGCCTGTGCCCGCACGTGACGGTGCTCGAGCCCGACTACGACACCTTCACGAGCGTCTCGGCCTCGGTGATGGAGACCTTCCGCGAGGTGACCCCCGTGGTGGAGGCGATGTCGCTCGACGAGGCGTTCCTCGACGTGCGCGGCTCCACCCGCCGGCTCGGTCCGCCGGCCGAGATCGCCGAGCGGCTCCGCTCGACGATCCACGACGAGCAGGGCATCACGTGCTCGGTCGGGGTCGCCGCGACGGTGTCCGTCGCGAAGCTCGCCAGCCGCCGCGCCAAGCCCGACGGGGTGATCGTCGTGCGGCCGGGAGAGGTGACGTCGTTCCTGCATCCGCTCGACGTCGGCGAGCTCTACGGCGTGGGGGAGAAGACCCAGACGCTGCTCCACCGCTTCGGCCTGATGACCGTCGGCGACGTCGCGCACACCCCGGTGGGGACGCTCCAGCGGGCCGTCGGGGTCCACCTCGGCCGCCACCTGCACGCCCTCGCGTGGGGCACCGACCGCGACGAGCTCACCGCCACGGCCGGTCCCCACGAGCCGGAGCGCTCGATGGGCGCCGACGAGACGTTCGGCCGCGACACCGACGACCGGGACGTCATCGTGCGCGAGCTGCTCCGCCTCTCGGCCCGGGTGGGCGGCCGGATGCGCTCCGCGGGCGTCGCGGGGCGCACCGTCACGATCAAGGTCCGCTTCGCGGACTTCACCACGATCACCCGCTCGCGCACCCTGCCCGAGGCGACCGACGTGACGGTGGAGATCCACCGCGCGGCGACCCGGCTCTACGACGCCCTCGGCCTGCAGCGGGCCCGCCTGCGCCTGGTCGGCGTACGGATGGAGGGGCTCGTGCCACGTGCCACGGTGCACCGCCAGCTGGTGCTCGGGGAGCCCGAGCACGGGTGGTCCGATGCCGACCGGGCGGTCGACCGGGCCACCCGTCGGTTCGGCTCTGCGGCGGTCCGCCCGGCGAGCCTGGTCGGGGCCAACGGGTCGGGCCGGTCGGCGGTGTGACGAGAACCCACCTGCGAGGGGGTGAATTTTCCGAGGACGCCTACCGTAGGCGCACCGGCGTGCCTAGACTTGCCACGAGAGGTGAGGAGGAACCGTGGAGCTCTCCGAGGAAGAACTGCGACTGCTCGAGCAGATGGAGCGCGCCCTCGTCGAAGAGGACCCCAAGCTCGCCTCCACCCTGCGTGGCGCCTCCTTCCAGCGCGCCGCGCGTCGCCGCATGATCCTCGGTGGCGTGATCCTCGCTGCGGGCGTCGGCCTGCTCATCCTCGCGGTGCTCCTCGACCAGGGCGTCGTGGTCCAGACGATCGTCGGCGTCCTCGGCTTCGTGGTCATGCTCGGCGGCGCGATCCTCGCCCTGACCTCGGCCCGTTCCCCGGCCGCCGCACCCATCGCCAAGGCCCGCACCAACGGCGGCCGCCCCGGCTTCAGCGTCATCGACGGCGGTCGGGCCCACCGACCGTCCCGCGGCCGCAACCACAGCCCCTTCATGGAGCGCATGGAAGAGCGGTGGCGTCGCCGCCGCGAGCGCGGCTTCTGACCCAGCATCCGCCCGTGACCGGACGGCCCGTCAGGGCCGCCAGTCGAGCCCGACGCGGATGACGCGCGGCGCCGCAGGTACGGAGTCCTCCCGGGCTGCCTGCCGACACGTCGGCTGGGGCCAGTCCAGCGCCTCGTTCCAGCTCGCCCGGTGGAGGAAGCACAACCCCTCCGTCGAGTAGCCCGAGTCCGGGTCCTGGGTGCTGTCCACGACGACGTACGACGTCGCGGGCTCGTGCCTGGTGGTCGAGACGGGCATCGCCTGGCCGGCCACGGGCAGGGCGGTGACGACCAGGATGGCAGCGGTGCTGGTGGCGCCGGCGAGGGCCGACCCCCACCACCAGCGGTTGCCGTCTGCGTTGAGCGTGTAGCGGTTCATGATGGTTCTCCTCGGTGGTCCGGGACCTCGTGCCCCGGGTGCACCATCTGTTCTGTCAACGGCCGGTACACGTCCGGGTCCGGAGTGGTATCGACCGGGTATCGACGCGGTTGACCCCTCCGAGCGGTCGGCGGACTCTGGGCTGATGGGAGTGACCGTTCTCGGCCCGGTGACCGTGGACGACGAGGCACGGCTCAGTCCGCGCGACCGCTTGGTCTTGCAGGTCCTCGCGCTCCACCTCGGCCGGCCGGTCTCGGCGGACCGGCTCGCCGATGCGATGTGGGGTGACAGCCCGCCCGCGTCACGCACGAAGATCCTGCAGGGCTGCGTCGTCCGGCTCCGCAAGGAGCTGGGAGCGGCCGCCGTTCTCACCTCGGCTCAGGGCTATGCACTCCACCTGTCCGCCGACGAGGTCGACGCTGCGCGCTTCGAGGCGCAGGTGGATCGTGCTCGCGAGCTGCTCGCAATCGGCGAGGCCGACCGGGTGGCGTACCTCCTGACCGAGGCGCTCGCCCTGTGGCGCGGTGAGCCCTACGCTGAGCTGGAGGAGTGGGCGCCGGCGCGCGCCGAGGTGCGCCGGCTGCAGGACGTCCGACTCGAGGCCGAGGAGCTCCTCGTCGACGCACGGCTGCGCACCGGACGGCACCGCGAGGTGCTGGCCCGGGCGCGCACGATGGTGGAGGCAGCACCGCTGCGTGAGCGACGGTGGGCTCTGCTCGCCCTCGCGCAGTACCAGGCCGGCAACCAGGCCGACGCGCTGCGGACCCTGCACCAGCTCAAGACGGTGCTGGTGCAGCAGCTCGGCATCGACCCGAGTCCGGAGGTCCTCGACCTCGAGGAGGCGATCCTCAGGCAGGACGCCGGGATCCTCGGCGGCGCCACGGCCACGCCCACGCGGTCGACCTGCCCATGGCAGGGCCTGCACGCGTACGACGCGAGCGACGCCGACCGGTACTTCGGTCGTGACCACGACATCGCGGCCTGCCTCGCGATCCTCGCCCGCGCCCCACTGCTCGCCCTCGTCGGTCCGTCTGGTTCCGGGAAGTCATCGCTCCTCCGGGCAGGTGTGGGCGCCGCGCTGCAGTCGCGTGGACGCGTGGTGCGGATGATCACGCCGGGCTCACACCCGGTCGACGCCCTGCCCCGGCTCGAGAACGCCGACGACGTCCTGTTCGTGGACCAGCTCGAGGAGCTGTTCACCTCCTGCGAGGACCCGGCCGAGCGTCAGCAGTTCGTCGACGCAATCGTCACGGAGGCGGGCCGGCGCACCGTCGCCGTCGCCATCCGCGCCGACCACCTCGCCGACGTGGTGGCCCACCCCGGGCTGAGCAGGCTGGTGGAGCAAGGGCTGCACCTCGTCGGCGGGCTGGGCGAGGACGGGCTCCGGGAGGCGATCGTCGCCCCTGCGCGCCAGTTCGGGCTGCTCGTCGAGCCAGGGCTCGTCGACCTGCTGGTGCACGAGGTGGGTGACGACCCAGGCGCGCTCCCGCTGCTCTCGCACGCCCTCCTCGAGACGTGGAAGCGCCGGGAGGGGAACACCCTGACCGTCGCCGGCTACCGCGCCAGCGGCGGCATCCGGGACGCCGTGGCGCAGTCCGCGGAGCAGCTGTACGCCAAGGTCCAGGCCGGTCGTCGCCACGAGCTGCGCGACCTGGTCCTGCGCCTGGTGTCGCCCGGGTCCGAGGGGGTGCCGGTGCGCACCCGGGTGCCTCGCCGCCTGGTCGCCACGGACGCCAGTCACGACGAGCTCATCGAGATGCTCGTCGGTGCCCGGTTGGTCACCAGCGACGAGGGTGTCCTCGAGATCACGCACGAGGCGCTCACCCGGGCGTGGCCCCGGCTCCAGGCCTGGCTCGACGACGACGTCGAAGGACAGCGGATCCGCCACCACCTCACGGCCGCGGCCGACGCCTGGGACGCTCTCGGACGACCCGAGAGCGAGCTCTACCGCGGGGTGCGGCTGGCCCGGGCCGTCGACTGGCGGGACCACACCACCACGACACTCACCGAGACCGAGAGCGCCTTCGTCGACGCCGGCCTGCTCGTCGCGGCCGACGAGGAACGCGAGGTCCGCGCACGAGCCCGGGTCCAGGCGCGGCTGATCCGCAGGCTTCGTGTCGTCCTCGCTGGCGCCGTCGTGCTGCTCGTCCTCGCGCTCGCAGCCGGCGGTGTCGCCGGTCTCCAGACTTCGCACGCCCGGTCCAACGCCGCCGCTGCGCGCGCGGCCCAGTCCAGCGCCGAGGACAACGCGATCGCAGCCGAGGCGCGCCAAGCTGGCATCCGAGCCGCTGCGACGACCGACATCGACCAGTCGTTGCTGCTCGCAGCTGCGGCGGTACGACTCGACGACTCCCCGTCGGAGTTGGGCAACCTCGCCAAGGCCTTGGCACAGCACCCGGCCCTGATCTCGTCGGTGAGCCTCACTGCACCCGACCGCGTGCAGGCACTCGATGTGAGTCCGGACGGAGCCTCGGTCGCAACCATCGACGACGACCACCTGGTCACCGTGCTCGACCGCGCGTCCGGTGCCACGAAGACCTATCAGGCGGGGCGTACGGAGGCGGAACGGAACATCCTGCGCTCAGTGCGCTACAGCCCGGACGGCCGGATCCTCGCGGTGGGGCGCGCGACCGGCTCGTCGCAACCGGTCACCCTGCTGGACCCGCAGACCCTGCGCCCTCTGTCGCATCAGCTCGGCGGCCTGCCGCAGGCACGATGGGCCGTGGCCGACGTGACGTGGTCTCAGGACGGCCGCACCGTCGCTGTCGGACTGTGGCGGATTGCCCGCCGCAAGGGTGACCTCGAGTACGGCGATGCCCTGGCGGCCGTGTGGAGGGTCGACCAGCCCGGCAAGCCGACCCTCCTCGACGTCGCTGGATCGCGGGTCGTCACCGGTGACTGGGGCTATGTCGCGCTGGCGCTGAGTCCCGACGGCGAGCGGCTGTACGTAGGCCCGGACGCCCGGGTCTACGACGTGCGCACCGGGAAGTCCCACCGTTTCACCGACGTGCAGATGGGCCAGCCGCTCGGCTCCGTCGCGGTGAGTCCCGACGGCCGGCTTGTCGTCGTGACCCAGGATGAGGGCATCTCCGTGGGAGACGTGACGGATTCGTATGGGGCAGTCGTCGTGGACGCCCGCACCGGCCGCACGGTCCGTCGGATCTCGACGGACCACTTCGCCGACGACGTCCGGTTCAGCGAGAGCGGCGAACGCCTGTTCCTCACTGACCTGTCCCTCGGCCCGCGTACGGCCCAGATCTGGGACGTCTCCTCAGGCCGACTCCTTGCCACGGCGACGCTCGACGGCGGCGACCACCGAGCGGTCGACCTGGCCCCGGACGGGCGCACGGCGATCTCCGCGGACTGGAGCGGCCACGTCAGGACGTGGGACATGTTCGGCGCTCGCAGCTACCTGCAGCGAGTGTCGTTCCGGGGGTTCCTGCCTGACCCGTGCATGGCCACCCCCTCGCCGGATGCTCGCTTCGTGGTCTACGCGATCTGCTCTCCCGACCTCACGATCGACGGGAGCGAGACGTTCCTCGACGTGGGGCAGCGCCGCGCGCACTTCGCGCGCCATGCCACGTCCGGATGGTGGGTGGGCAACGGTGGGTGGGATGGTCCGCACTACATGCACGCTGTCGACGGGACCATCAGCGTCTTCGACGGCCGCGACGGCAGGCCGGAGCGTTCAGCGCATCCCTTGGGCGACTGGGTGGTCGACGTCGTCTACACCCCCGACCGGCAGCACGTCGTCGTGGCTGAGCGGTCGGGTCGCGTGAGTCTGCTCGACGCCTCGACCTTCCGGAAGACAGGTCGTCCAGTCGAGCTGGGGATGGATCCCCTGCTGGTGTCGGCAGGCCCTGACGACACGGCATTCGTGGTCTACGGGCCCTCGGCCACCTCTGCGTACCTGAAGGTCCCCGCGGATCGCTGGGCCTTGGTCGACCTGCGCTCCGGCGAGATCCGGTTGCGTGGTCCCATCGACGTCGAGAGCCCGATCTGGTCCGCGGTCACACCCGACGGTCGTCGCGGCGTCGTGACCGGGTTGAGCGGGCAGGTGCAGATCCTCGACCTGACCACGGGGCACCCCATCAGGCCGCCGAGGAGGGCGCACGATGCCAGCGTGTACTGGGCCGCGTTCTCGCCGGACGGTTCCCGACTGGTCAGCAACGGAGAGGACGGCTCGGTCCTGCTCTGGGACGTCGACACGGCCGAGGTCGTCGCCTCCGTGCAGCTGCCGTCGCCCGGCGCGGACCAGGACACGAACAGCTCGGCCGAGTTCACGCCCGACGGCCGGACCGTGCTGATCGCACCCTTCCTCGGCCACGCCGTCTACGTCTGGGACCCCTCACCCGAGCGCGCCCTGGAGTTCGCGTGCCGGATGGCGGGGCGTGACCTCACCGAGGCGGAGTGGGCCGAGAACTTCCCCGACCAGCCCTACCGGGAGACGTGTCCCGAGGACTGACCCCGGTCAGCCGACGAGCTCGTCGACGGTCTGGCTGGTCTCGTGGTCGATCGGCGTCTCGGGGGTGCGGGACTGGCCGGAGCGGCCGAGCGGGCGCCAGGACGTACGCCGTCCCACGACCGAGGACGGCCACCAGGACGCGCGTCGTACGTCTCGGGGCGTCGCGCCGGCAGCCATGGCCTCCTCGACGAGGGCCGCGTCGGCGTGGAAGCGCTCGGCGGTGAAGACCTCGGGGTCGCGCGCGTAGCGGCTGTGCTCCAGCGCGCCGACCAGGCGGTCCAGTGCCTCGGCGGCCTCGGGTGCCTGGTCGCGCCCGCGACGCGGCCGGTCCGGGCGCGCGCGACCCTCGACGGGCTTCGCGAGGAGCCGCCCGAGCCATTCGCCCGCGCGACGCGGTGAGCGGCCGACCGGCCAGGAGTGGCCGAGGTCCTGCGCGACGTCACGCAGCTCCAGCCAGAGGTCCTCGATGTCGCCGGCGAGGCGACGGCGACGGCGCGCGCCGCGCACCAGCCGCGGCGTCACGAGCACCAGCGCCAGCAACGCGAGCCCGAAGGTCCCGGCGAGGATCGGGAACCACGGGATCGACGACGTGTTGTCGTCGGCCGACCCGGAGTCGGCGCTCGGGGTCTGCCCACGCTCGGGGAGCTCGTCGCTCGGCTGCGCGGAGGGCGACGTGGTCGGGCTGTCGGTGACCGGCGCGAACTCGGTCGTCGTGTAGTCGGGCACGTTGGAGGCGCGGTCGGCCGGGGTCGGCTCGAAGCGCACCCAGCCGGAGCCGGGGAAGTAGAGCTCGGGCCAGGCGTGCAGGTCGTGGGCGGAGAACTCCCACGCACCGTTGGTGGCCTTCGTCGGCTCGAGGAACCCGACGGCGACCCGGCTGGGGATCCCCAGCACGCGCGCCATGATCGCCATCGTCGCGGCGAACTGCTCGCAGTAGCCGACCTTGTCGTCGAGGAACGCCATCAGGTCAGCGCCGCCGTTGCCGGCCGACTCGACCTGCGCCTGGTCGTAGCGGAAGCCGCCGTCCTCGCGGAACCACTGCTGGAGGAGCTGGGCCTTCTGGAAACGGGTGGGTCCGTCGGCTGTCACGGTCGCGGCGATCCGGCGGATCTCGTTGTTGAGCTCCGGCGGCACGTCGGTGAACACGCCCGCCACGGTGCCGGCGCCCGAGACCGCGTTGTTCATCGACTCGGCGTCGTAGGTCAGCTGCGCGCCGGTGAAGTCGTAGCTGATGTCCGCGGTGGTGACGTCGTCGCGCGCGGCGATGAAGTCGCGGGTGGTGGTGTCGTAGCGCCAGTCGGAGCCGGCGGCGATCCGGGTGACCTGAGCGGTGGTCGGCAGCCACGTCGAGGAGAAGTCGGGCCCCACGCGGACGTCGTACTTGAACTCCTTGCGCTGCACGGCCGAGCTCACGCCGTCGAGCGGCGGCAGGGCGCCGGTCGCGGTCTGGGTGTCGGGGATCTCGCGGTCGCCGGGCGTCCACTGGGCACCGTTGAAGCGCGCCAGCACCGACAGCCGGAGGTAGGTGGGTTTGGGGCCCGACGTGGTCACCCAGAGCAGCGGGATGTCCTCGCCGCGGCTCAGGTCGCGGCGCAGGTCGACCATCGGATCCTTGACCTCGACCTCGCGGGTGCCGGGGCCGTTGCCGTCGAAGACCGTCATGCTCATCGTCGGCACCGCAGCAGGTACGACGACGGCAAGCGCGATGGAGGCCGCGCCGAGCGCGAGGGCGGTGTTGCCGATGGCCCCGGTGCGCACGGAGAAGGAGCCCTTCTCCCCGTCTGGCGCACGACCCCAGCTGGTCACGTGGTCGCTGTGCTGGATGAAGACGAGGGTCAGGAAGAGGCCGGCGATGACCACGAAGAGCCACCACGACACGGCCTCGCCGGTCACCGCCACCGGCAGGGTGTAAGCCGCCAGCAGCGCGAGCCCGGCCACCGGCGCGCGGCGCAGGGAGCAGGCCACGAAGTCGACGAGGACGAGGACGAGGACGCCGCCGATCAGCAGCAACGGATAGACAGGAGGCACACCCACCTGCACCGGTGCGGCGTAGTGCTGCGAGGTGTCGAGGGCGTCGCGGACGGCGGCGAGCAGCTCGTCGACGTTGGAGGGGCTCGGGACGGGGGAGCCGGTCGTCGTACCGAGCACGAGCAGGCCGCCGACCACGAGCTGGCCGGCGAGGATCGCGAGGACGGGCAGACGGCTCCACCGGGCGAGCGCGCCGCCGCCGGCGAGCACGACGCCGATGAACAACAGCGGGATGCCGACCTGGGCGAAGCCCTCGGTGAGCACGCGCCACGACAGCACCGTGACCCAGCCCGCGAGCATCGCCAGCCCGGCCAGCCGCAGCTGGTGGGGAAGGCTGGTCCAGCTGGCCCTCATCGCGCCGCTCCTGCCGACGCGGTGGCCCGGCTCTGCATGAGGCCGAGCTCCTGCCAGGCGGTGTCGAGCCGGTCGCGCGGCCCGAGGGTGATCGAGCGCCAGCCGGTCGAGGTCAGGTGCGCCGCCGACCCCGGACCGGGCTGGACCGGCAGGTGGGGCGCCCACGCGTCGACGTCGAGGGCGATCGCCAGGCTCGAGGACGCGTGATGCTGGAGCCGGCGCAGGAACGGGAGGTCCTGCTCGCCGAGGCTGCCGAACACACCGACGACCAGCCCGCCGTGGCCCTGCTCGGCCAGCCACTGGGTGTCGGGAGCGGGTGCGTGGTCGAGCTGCACCACGGCCAGCGCCTCGAGCAGCGGGACCGTGCTGGCCTCAGCGGTCTGGGTGTGCCACGTGGTCTCGCGGCTGTCGCCGGAGGCGGTGACGAGCCGGACGGTGTAGCCGTGGTGGGTCAGGTGCACCGCGATCGAGGCGGCCGCGGAGACCGCACCCTCGAGCGAGCTGGCCGCGCCCTGGCCGCGGTGCGAGGTGCCGCGGTTGTCGAGGAAGACCGTCGCCCGCGACTGCCAGGGCTGCTCCTCGCGGCGCACCATCAGCTCGCCGACGCGGGCCGAGCTGCGCCAGTGCACGCGGCGCAGGTCGTCGCCACGGCGGTACTCGCGGACGGTGACGTCCTCGGCGCTGCCCGTGGCGAAGGCCCGCGGCCGGTTGTCGCCCGAGCCGGTCCACGCCCCGCCGAGCGGGATGCTCGGCAGCACGGTGGTGCGGGGGGTGACGGTCAGGCGCGTGGTGGCGTGGAAGGTGCGGCCGAGCTCGACCAGGCCGAACGGGTCGGTGACCCGCACCGACATCGGGCCGATCTCGAACTGGCCACGCAGCTCGGAGCGCACCTGGTAGGTCGCGTGCCGGCGCCAGCCGTGGCCGAGGCCCTCGAGCACGAAGCGCGGCCGGGTGCCCAGGACGTAGGGGAGCCGCTCCTCCAGCAGCAGCACGCCCGTGGGGGCGCGCGACTCGTTGGAGACCGTCAGCTCGACCGTGGCCGGCTGGCCGGCGACGACGAGCTGGGGGGACAGGGTGCGCACCAGCGCCAGGCGGTAGCGCGAGCGCCCGACCCACCACGCGGTGAGCAGCGGGAGCGCCGCGATCAGCACCCCGATGCGTACGACGCTGGAGTGGCCGACCACGATCGCGGCGACCACGGTCGTGATGCCGGCGGCGAGGAACGCCCGTCCGCGGACGGTCAGGGCGGCGAGTGCCTCACGCACGGTGGCCGCGTCAGCTCGAGGCCGAGGGGACCGGGACCGACTCCACGATCCCGGACAGGATCGCCGCCGTCGTGCGCCCGCTCATGGTCGCCTCGACATTGGGCAGCAGCCGGTGTGCGAGCACCGGCGAGGTGATGCCGTGGATGTCGTCGGGGAGGACGAAGTCGCGACCCTGGGTCGCGGCGACGGCCTTGGCGGCCCGGACCAGGTGGAGCGTCGCGCGGGGCGAGGCGCCGAGGTGCAGGTCGTTGCTGGTGCGGGTCGCGGTGGTGAGGGCGACGGCGTACCGGTGGACGGCGGAGGAGACGTGCACCCGGCCCACGATCTCGATCACCTTGCGGATCTCGCCGGCGTCGGTGACGGGCTCGAGGTCGTCGAGCGGGTTGTGGGCGGTGTGGCCCTCGAGCATCGCGATCTCCGCGGACTCGACGGGATAGCCGACCGACACGCGCGCCATGAAGCGGTCGCGCTGCGCCTCGGGGAGGGCGTAGGTGCCCTCCATCTCGATGGGGTTCTGGGTGGCGATCACCATGAACGGCTTCTCGAGCTGGTAGGTCGAGTTGTCGACGGTGACCTGGCGCTCCTCCATGCACTCGAGCAGCGCCGACTGCGTCTTGGGGGAGGCGCGGTTGATCTCGTCGCCGACCACGATGTTGGCGAAGACGCCGCCGGGGCGGAACTCGAACTCGCGCGTGTTCTGGTTGAAGATCGAGACGCCGGTGACGTCGGACGGCAGCAGGTCCGGGGTGAACTGGATGCGCCGCACCGAGGAGTCGATGCTCCGGGCGAGCGCCTTGCTGAGCTGGGTCTTGCCGACGCCGGGGACGTCCTCGATGAGGAGGTGACCCTCCGCGAGCAGCACCACGAGCGCAGCGTTGACGACGTCGGGCTTGCCAGCGATCACCCGCTCGATGTTCTGGCGTACGGCGCCGGTCACCCGTCGCACGGTGTCCAGGTCAGGTGCCTGCCCAGATGCCCCAGTGGTCACGTCTTGCCCATCCCCTCGTTCGTGCTCCCCACCACGGTATGTGGTGCGCGCAACATACCTGTCCACAGCATCCGGACGGACACCCCGACACCGGATCGTTGCCGGACCGCGGCACGGGGGAGGGGCCCGGATCCCCACCCGACACCACCCTGCTCCCCGTTCCTCCCCACTTTCCACCACCGATCGCGGCCGTCGTCCCCCACCGGCGCTCCACCCGGGCCCCGCTGAGCGTGGATCGCGGCCATTCCACGCTCAGCCGAGCGTGACGGGCCGGGGGAGGGCGGCGTACGAGCGCGCCCGGAAATTCCCCGAATTCCCGCGTGCAACACGCGGAATCTGATTGACGGTGGAGGGAAGTGGAGTAATGTGGGGCGAAGTGGGGGACAGGGTCGATCTGCCCGCCGAGCAAGGGGAGGTGCCGGATGTTCTTCGGCACCTACACGCCCAAGCTCGACGAGAAGGGCCGCCTCTTCCTCCCGGCGAAGTTCAGGGACCAGCTGACGGAGGGACTCGTGGTGACCAGAGGACAGGAGCGCTGCCTCACTGTCTGGTCGCTGGAGGACTTCGGCCGGCTGACCGACCGGCTCCGAGAGGCGCCGGTCACGCAGAAGAGCACCCGTGACTACGTCCGCATGCTGTTCGCGGCCGCCAGCCAGGAGGTGCCCGACAAGCAGGGCCGGATCAACATCCCCGGACCCCTGCGGGAGTACGCGTCACTCCGCAAGGAGTGCGTGGTCATCGGGTCGATGAACCGGATCGAGATCTGGGACCCGACGGCCTGGGCGACCTACTCCGAGGAGCAGGAACAGAAGTTCTCCGACCTCAGCGACGAGGTCTTCCCGGGCATCTAGCCCACCCCTCCACAACACAAGAACTGACATCGGACCCGCATCACCAGGTCTCGAGCCCGCTCCCTCGCGTGCCATCTGGGGCACTTCCCCGGCACCAGAGGGCATCCCATCGCCAAGGGAGCGGGCAGGGACCTGGTGCGGCGGCTCACCCCGTGCCACTCAGGCGGGGCGTGTCAGTCGCACCGCCAACGCCAGCAGCACGTACGAGCAGCACACAGCAATCAGTGGGGTCGAGACCATGAGCACCACCCAGCCCTGGGCACGCACCGCGGCGGCACCGCCGCTGCGGGTGCGCGACCAGGCGCGCGAGGCGGCCGCCCTGATCGCGTTCTCGGCCGCCGCGGCCTCCTGCCTGGCCTTCGTGCTGCTCCTGCTGACCTACCTGGGACACCAGGGCTGAGCATGACGACTCCCCGCCACGCCCCGGTGCTCCTCGACCGGGTCGTCGCCCTGCTGACGCCTGCACTCGAGGCGGAGGGCTCCGTCTACGTCGACTGCACGCTCGGTCTCGGCGGCCACAGCGAGGCCGTCCTCGAGCGCTGCCCGCAGGCCCGCGTGATCGGCATCGACCGCGACCCGACGGCCCTGGAGATGTCGCGCGAGCGCCTCGCCGGCTTCGGTGACCGCTTCACCGCCGTCCACGCGGTGTACGACGAGCTGCCCGAGGTCGTCGGCAGCCTCGGCCTGCCCCACGTCGACGCAGTCTTCTTCGACCTGGGTGTCTCCTCGATGCAGCTCGACGTGCGCGACCGAGGCTTCGCCTACGCCGAGGACGCGCCGCTCGACATGCGGATGGACCCGACGACCGGCCAGACCGCGGCAGAGCTGCTCAACACCGCCTCCGCCCAGGAGCTCACCCGCATCCTGCGGGAGTACGGCGAGGAGAAGTTCGCCAGCAAGATCGCCCGCGAGGTCGTACGACGCCGCGAGACGACGCCGTTCACCACGAGCGCCAGCCTGGTCGAGCTGCTCTACGCGACCATCCCGGCGCCGGCACGGCGTACGGGCGGCCACCCGGCGAAGCGCACCTTCCAGGCGCTGCGGATGGCGGTCAACGACGAGCTGGCCGTGCTGCGCCGTGCGATCCCGGAGGCGATCGCGGTGATCGGCGTCGGGGGACGCGTGGTCGTGGAGTCCTACCACTCGCTCGAGGACCGGCTGGTGAAGCGGGCCTTCGCCGACGCCACCAAGCTCGACGTGCCGCCGGACCTGCCCTTCCTGCCCGAGGGCGCCGAGCCGGCCCTGCGCCTGGTGACCCGCGGCGCCGAGCAGGCCGACGAGCACGAGATCGCCGAGAACCCCCGTGCCGCCTCCGTCCGCCTCCGCGCCGTCGAGCGCATCCGACCGTCCGCCCCGTCCGCATCCCACCTTCCCCAGGGAGTCGTCAGATGAGCAGTCCCGCAGTGCAGGCCCGCACCCGCGTCACGCGGATCGCCCAGGAGGCGGTCGACAAGGCGCGGCTCACCGTCGTCCCCCGGGTGCGCACGCGCGCGCCCCGGGTGCCGTTCGTGACGCTGGTCAGCATGGTGCTCGTCGGCGGCATCGTGGGGCTGCTGCTCTTCAACACCTCGATGCAGCAGGCGTCGTTCGCGGCCTCCGACCTCGAGGACCAGGCCGACACCCTGGCGGCCCGTGAGCAGACGCTGCGCATGGAGCTCGACGAGCTCCGCAACCCGCAGCGGGTGGCGCTCGAGGCGCAGAAGATGGGCATGGTCATCCCCAGCGCCCCGGTCTTCCTCGACCTGAAGACCGGCAAGACCACCGGTGTGCGCACCCCGGCGACGCCCGAGAACGCGATCCCGCTGTTGCCGCCGGCCCCGATCAAGCCGAAGGTCCTCGCGCCTGACCCGACGGTGGTGGAGGTGCCGGCGACGACCACCGAGGTCCCGCCGACCACGGCCGACGCGAAGAAGAACACGCAGCACACGAACAAGCAGGGCAAGAACAAGCAGGGCAAGAACCGCAACCGGTGACGGCGCGGAGGCGCGGATCCGCGCCGTTCCGGCTGTAGAAATGACGACAGGCCCACGCTGAGCGGTGGGGGCCGGGAACGAGGGAGAGCAGTGCCCAGCACCCGCACGAAGCGTGGCGCCACCCGCGGCGCGCCCATGCTGCGACTGCGCATCGGCTTCGTCCTGATCGCGATGGTGCTGTCGTTCTTCGGCGCCCGGCTGGTCCAGCTCCAGGGCGTCGACCCCCACGCGTACGCCGTGCGCGCCGCGGCCGAGGGCGCTGCGCGGGTGACGCTGCCCGCCGAGCGGGGGGACATCCTCGACCGCAACGGCGTCCCGCTCGCCGACTCGATCAAGGGCAAGATGGTCGTCGCCGACCCCACCCTCACGGCCGACAAGGCACCCGACCTGGCCCGGTTGCTGTCCGACCGCCTCTCCATCGACTACTTCAAGACCCTCACGGCCCTGCGTGGTCGCAAGGAGGGCAGCCAGTTCGAGTACGTCGCGCGCCGGGTGCCGAGCACGTTGGCGAGCGACACCCTCGCTGCGCTCCAGGAGGCGGGCTTCGAGGGCATCTCGCTCCAGGACGACCCGATCCGCGACTACCCCGCGGGAGACGTCGCGGCGAACCTCATCGGGTACATGGGCACCGACGAGCCGCTCGGCGGCTTCGAGCGCACCTTCGACAAGCAGCTCGCCGGCACCGACGGCCAGGCCACCTGGCAGTCGTCGTCCAGCAAGAGCGTCCGCATCCCGCTGCGCGAGAGCACCCTGAAGGAGCCGCAGGACGGTGCCCCGCTGCGCACCACGATCGACCGCGACCTCCAGTGGTTCACGCAGAAGGTCCTCGCCCAGACGGTCCAGCAGTACAAGGCCGCCAGCGGTGCCGCGATCGTGATGGACACCCGCACCGGCGAGATCCTGGCGCTGGCCGACGTGCCGACCTTCGACGCCAACAAGCCGGGGGAGGCGAAGAAGGACGACCTCGGCTCCCGCGCGATGAACGACACCTACGAGCCCGGCTCGGTCGAGAAGGTGCTCACCGTCTCCTCGCTGATCGACGCCGGCAAGGCCTTCCCGCGCCAGAAGTTCAAGGTGCCCGGCAGCCTGGCCCGCCAGGACCGCGTGATCGGCGACTGGTTCGACCACGGCCTGATCCGGCTGACGCTCGCCGGGATCATCGCGAAGTCGTCCAACATCGGCACCGTGCTGGCGGCCGACGCCTTCTCGCCGGCGCAGCTGGTGTCGTACCTCCAGCGCTTCGGCCTGGGGCAGAAGACCAACATCGGCGTGCGCGGCGAGACCCAGGGCATCCTGACGTCCGGCGACGCGATGACGTCGCAGACCAAGGACCGCGTCGCCTTCGGCCAGTCGCTGTCGGTCAACGTGGCCCAGATGGCCGCGGCCGTGAACACGGTCGCCAACGGCGGCGTCCGGGTGTCGCCGAGCCTCATCTCCGGCAGCGCGACCACGGACGACGGCGTCACCGTCGGCACCGACGTGGCCACCCGCACCCGCGTGATCAGCAAGGAAGCCGCCCGCGCGACCGCGAAGATGATGGAGAAGGTCGTCGACCCCGAGGACGGCGTCGCGCCCCGCGCGCAGGTCCCGGGCTACCTCGTCGCCGGCAAGACCGGCACCGCCCAGCGCGTCAACCCCGTCACCGGCCTGTACGACGGCAGCACGTCGTTGTCGTTCGGCGGGTTCGCGCCGGCCGACGATGCACGCTTCACGGTCTACGTCGTGATCCACGCCCCGAAGATCGACGGTGGCGGTGGCTCGGTCGCCGGCCCGGTCTTCTCGCGGATCATGGGCTACGTCCTGGGCCGCTACGGCGTCGAGCCGACCAACGGCACGCCGTCGCGTCTCCCCGTGGAGTGGTGACTCGATACGCTCGCTCGGTGGATGCGTCCGTGAGCCCGACCCGCCCCCGGTCGGCGCCCTCGACCCCCGCGAGCGAGCTCGCCGAGTGGCTGCGCGGTGCCGCTGACGTCTCCGTCCGCGGCGACCTCGACGTCGCGGTCTCCGGCATGTCGCTGAGCACCGCGCGCATCCAGCCCGGTGACCTGTACGCCGCCGTCCCGGGCACGCGCGCGCACGGCGCGGACTTCGCCGACCAGGCGCTCTCCGCCGGGGCGGTGGTCGTGCTCACCGACCCCGCCGGGCTCGAGCGGCTGCCCGCGGGCACGGCCGCCATCGTGGTCCCCGAGCCGCGCCGGGTGCTCGGCGTGCTCGCCGCCCACCTCTACGGCGACCCCGCCACCGATCTCAAGGTCATCGGGGTCACCGGCACCCAGGGCAAGACGACCACCACCCGCATCCTCGAGCAGGGGCTGACCGCCTCGGGCGTCGCGTCGGCCGTGATCGGCACCGTCGGCACCCGCATCGCCGGCGAGGCGGTCAAGACCCAGCTCACCACGCCGGAGGCGCCCGACCTGCACGGGCTCTTCGCGGTGATGCGCGAGCGCGGCGTCGACACCTGCGCGATGGAGGTGTCCAGCCACGCGCTGGTGCTCGGCCGGGTCGACGGCGTGGTCTTCGACGTCGCGACCTTCCTCAACCTCGGGCGCGACCACCTCGACTTCCACGCCGACGTGGACGAGTACTTCGCCGCCAAAGCCAGCCTGTTCACTCCCCAGCGGGCGCGCCAGGGCCTGACCAACGTCGACGACGAGTTCGGCTGCCGGCTGCTCGAGGTCGCGGGCATCCCCATGTCGACGTACTCCTCGCGCGGGCAGGACGCCGACTGGCGCGCCGTCGACGTGACCCTCGCTGCCACGGGGTCGACCTTCACGGTCGTGGGCCCCGGCGTCGAGGTGCCGGCCGCGGTCAACCTGCCCGGCGAGTTCAACGTCTCCAACGCCCTGGCCGCGATCGCCTCGGCGGCGCTGGCGGGACTCGACCCGGCCGTCGTCGCCGACGGCATTGCACGCGTCGGCGGCGTGCCGGGGCGCCTCGAGCAGGTCGTCGAGGGACAGGACTACTCCGTCGTCGTCGACTACGCCCACAAGCCCGACGCCCTCGAGGCCGTCCTCGCCACGCTCCGCCCGATCACCGAGGGCCGGATCATCGTCGTGGTGGGCGCCGGCGGCGACCGCGACACCCTCAAGCGGCCGGTGATGGGCGAGATCGCCGCGCGCCTCGCCGACGTGGTCGTCGTGACCGACGACAACCCGCGCACCGAGGACCCCGCTTCGATCAGGGCCGCGGTGCTCGATGGCACCCGCGGCGGGTCCGCCGAGGTCGTCGAGATCGGGGACCGCAGGCTCGCGATCCGCGAGGCCGTGCTCCGGGCCGAGCCCGGCGACGTCGTGCTCGTCGCAGGCAAGGGCCACGAGACCGGCCAGGAGGTCCACGGCGAGGTCCACCCGTTCGACGACCGCGTCGTCGCCGCCGAGGAGATCCGGGGCCGGGGGGACGTCGCGCGATGATCGAGATGACCCTGGCGGAGATCGCAGAGGTGGTCGGGGGAGTCGCCCACGGCGACGCGACGGTCACCGGTGGCGCCTTCCTCGACACCCGCACGCCCGAGCCCGGCGGGCTCTTCGTCGCGATCGCGGGGGAGCGGGTCGACGGCCACGACTTCGCCGCCGCCGCGGGCGAGGCCGGGGCGGTCGCCGCGATCGGCAGCCGCCCGACCGACCTGCCGACGGTCGTCGTCGACGACGTCACCGCCGCCCTCGGCCGGCTGGCCCGCCACGTCGTCGACCGGCTGCCCGACGTCGTGGTGCTGGCGATGACCGGCTCCCAGGGCAAGACGGGCACCAAGGACTACCTCGCCCACGTGCTGTCCGAGTCCGGCCCGACCGTGGCGACGCGCGGCAACTTCAACAACGAGCTCGGCGTCCCGCTGACGGTCCTGCGGGCCACCGAGGAGACGCAGTACCTCGTCGTCGAGATGGGCGCCCGTGGCATCGGCCACATCGCGGAGCTGTGCGCGATCGCGCCGCCTCACGTGGCCGCCGTCCTCAACGTCGGCACCGCCCACATCGGCGAGTTCGGCAGCCGCGAGGCGATCGCGCAGGCCAAGGGCGAGATCGTCGAGGCGCTCGACGCCGAGGGCACGGCGGTGCTCAACGCCGACGACGACCTCGTCGCCGCGATGGCGTCGCGCACCGGCGGCACCGTGGTGACCTTCGGTGGCGCCGGGGCTGACGTCGCGGTGGGCGAGATCACCAGCGACGACCTCGGCCGGCTGTCCTTCGAGCTGCGCCACCGCGGCTCCGGCGCCACCGTGCACCTGGCCCAGATCGGCGCCTACCAGTGGCGCAACGCCGCCGCGGCCGCCGCGATGGCGCTGTCCGCCGGCGTCGACCTCGACACCGTCGCCGACGCGCTGAGCGACGCCGTGCCGGCCAGCCGGTGGCGGATGGAGCTCCACGAGCGCCCCGACGGGCTGGTCGTCGTCAACGACGCCTACAACGCCAACCCCGAGTCCATGAAGGCCGCGCTGGAGACCCTCGCGGGCATCGGCGCGCGCAGCGGTCGTCGTACGGTCGCGGTGCTGGGGGAGATGCTCGAGCTCGGCGAGGGTGCGGCGGCTGCACACGGCAGCGTCGGCGAGTACGCCGCCTCGGCCGGCGTCGACGTGGTGCTCACCGTCGGCCCTGCCGCGGGCGCCATCGCGACCGGGTTCGAGGCGGCAGGAACCGCCGGTGTGGCGATCACCACGGCGGGGCGTGACGCGGCCTCGGAGTGGCTGCGGCACAATGTCTCGGCTGCAGATGTCGTCCTGGTGAAGGCATCACGGGGGGCTGCGCTGGAAGTGATCGCCGACGAGCTCCTCGTCAGTAGTGAGGAAGGGAGAAGCACGAGATGAGAGCCATCCTGTTCGGAGGAGGACTCTCCCTGCTGATCTCGCTCCTCGGCACGCGCTACGCGATCCGGTTCTTCACGCGGCAGGGATTCGGCCAGCCGATCCGCGACGACGGCCCCACGACCCACCACACCAAGCGCGGCACGCCGACCATGGGTGGCGCGGTGATCGTGCTCGCCACCGTCGTCGGCTACTTCGCCGCCAAGCTCATCACCGGCTCGGCGCCCACGGCCTCTGCGCTGCTCCTGCTGTTCCTCTTCGTGGGCCTGGGCACGGTCGGCTTCCTCGACGACTTCCTCAAGGTGAGCCGCCAGCACAACCTCGGCCTGCGCAGCCGCGCCAAGATGATCGGCCAGACGGTGGTCGCGGTGATCTTCGGCTTCCTCGCGCTGTCGCCGGCGCTCGAGGACGAGCGTGGCTGGCGACCGGCGTCCGACCACATCTCCTTCATCCGCGACCACGAGGGCTTCGCGCTGCCGACGATCGTGGCGATGCTGCTCGTCTGGTTCTTCGTCACCGGCTTCAGCAACGCGGTCAACCTCACCGACGGGCTCGACGGCCTCGCTGCCGGCTCGTCGATCCTGGTCTTCGTCGCCTACACGCTGGTCAACATCTGGCAGAACAGCCAGTCGTGCGCCCTCGAGGCCGGTGCGAAGTGCTACGAGGTGCGCGACCCGCTCGACCTCGCCGTCGTCGCCGCGGCGATCACCGGCGCCTGCTTCGGCTTCCTCTGGTGGAACGCCTCGCCGGCGCAGATCATCATGGGCGACACCGGCTCGCTGGCCCTCGGCGGCGCGATGGCCGGCTTCGCGATCATGACCCGCACCGAGCTGCTCCTCGCGATCATCGGCGGGCTCTTCGTCGCCGTGACGCTCTCGGTGATGATCCAGGTCTCGGTCTTCAAGGTCAGTCGCGCGAGCGGGCTCTTCCGGAGCATCTTCAAGGTGCAGCCCGGCCACCGCGTCTTCCGGATGACGCCGCTGCACCACCACTTCGAGATGCTCGGGTGGGAGCAGGTCACGATCGTGATCCGCTTCTGGATCATCACCGGCCTCGCCGTCGCCATCGGGCTCGGCATCTTCTACGCCGAGTGGGTCGCCGGAATCGGATGATTTCTCCCCACGACGTTCTTCGTCTCCTCCGCTTCGCTCCTCCGTCGAACAACGCCGCGGGGGCCCCGATTGTCCAGTGACGTTCTCTCCTTGACTCGCACCAGCGACTGGTCCGGGGTCCGCGTGGTCGTCGCCGGCTTCGGCGTCTCCGGGTTCGCGGCTGCCGACAACCTGCTCTTCCTCGGCGCGCAGGTCACCGCGCTCGACGACGCCACCAGCCCGGAGAAGGCCGAGAAGGCCCAGCTGCTGGAGACCCTCGGCGCGACCGTGCGCCTCGAGCCCGGCGCCACCGCCGTCCTGCCCGACGACGTCGACCTCGTCATCACCTCGCCCGGCTGGCGGCCCGATGCGCCCCTGCTGGCGCAGGCGGTCGGCCGGGGAGTCCCGGTGTGGGGCGAGGTCGAGCTGGCGTGGCGGCTGCGCGACCCCGACAGCCCGGCCCCGTGGCTGGCGGTGACCGGCACCAACGGCAAGACCACGACCGTGCAGATGCTCCAGTCCATCCTCCTTGCCGCCGGCCTCCGCGCGGTCGCCGTCGGCAACGTCGGCCTGCCGATCGTCGAGGCCGTGATGGACCCCGAGCCCTACGACGTCCTCGCCGTCGAGCTCTCCAGCTTCCAGCTGCACTACACGTACTCGATGTCGGCGGAGTCGGCCGCGGTGCTCAACATCGCAGAGGACCACCTCGACTGGTACGACGGTCCCGACGGGATGCGTGACTACGCCGCCGACAAGGCCCGGATCTTCGAGCGCGTCCAGCGTGCGTGCGTCTACAACCTCGCCGACGCGGCCACCGAGGAGATGGTCCGCGAGGCCGACGTCGTCGAGGGCGCCCGCGCCGTCGGCTTCACCCTCGGCACGCCCGCCGCCGGCAACCTCGGGGTGGTCGACGACCTCCTCGTCGACCGGGCCTTCATCGAGGAGCGCGCCACCAGCGCCGCCGAGCTCTGCACGCTCGGCGACCTCGCCTCGCCCGCGCCGCACTTCGTCGCCAACGCCCTTGCCGCGGCCGCGCTGGCCCGCGCCCACGGCGTCAGCCAGCAGGCCGTCCGTGACGGGCTGCGCGCCTTCGCACCCGACGGCCACCGGATCGCCCGCGTGGCCGAGGCCGACGGCATCACGTGGGTCGACGACTCCAAGGCGACCAACCCGCACGCCGCGCAGTCCTCGCTGTCCGCCTACGACCCGGTCGTGTGGGTCGCCGGGGGACTGGCCAAGGGCGCCCGCTTCGACGACCTGGTGGTCGCGGTGCGCGAGCGGCTGCGAGGCGTCGTACTGCTGGGCAAGGACCGCCAGGTCATCGCCGACGCACTTTCGCGACACGCGCCCGATGTGCCGGTCATCGATGTGGGCGCCGACGAGACTGGTGACCCGATGGAGCGTGTGGTCGACGCGGCCGCCGGGCTCGCCAGGACTGGCGACACCGTGCTGCTCGCGCCGGGATGCGCCTCCATGGACATGTTCACCAACTACGGCGCCCGCGGCGACGCGTTCGCGGCCGCCGTGCACGCCCACCTGGACCGCACCGACTGACCACCTGAGGGGAGCGCGAGCGATGACGACCGCGAACCCCGAGGACGTCGCAGCCGCGCCCGCCAAGACCCGTGCGCCGCTCGGGTCGGGCGTCGTCGCCGCGTGGCGCTCGGTGCGCGAGGCTCTCGACAAGCCGCTGGCGTCCTACTACCTGCTGCTCGGCGCGTCGGCGCTGCTGTTGACCATCGGCCTCATCATGGTGCTCAGCGCCTCCAGCGTCAGGTCGTTCATCACCTACGACGACTCCTACGCCGTGGTGAAGCGCCAGCTGATGTGGGTCGCGATCGGCCTGCCCTGCGCGTGGGTGGCCTCGCGGATGCCGGTCAAGCACGTCCGCCGGCTGGCCTACCCCGGCTTCCTGTTCGCGCTCGTCCTGCTCGCCCTGGTCGCCCGCTTCGGCGTGCTGATCAACGGCAACAAGAACTGGCTCGCGATCGGCCCCTTCACGATGCAGCCGGCCGAGGTCGCCAAGCTCGCGATCGTGCTGTGGGCGGCCAACATCTACGCCCACAAGGAGCGACGCCTGCGCGAGCTGCACCACCTGCTCGTGCCCGTGGTGCCCGGACTGTTCGCCGTCATCGGGCTGGTGCTCGTCGGTCGCGACCTCGGCACCGCGATGGTGCTCGCCGCGATCCTGCTCGGCATGCTGTGGGTCGTCGGTGCCCCGATGCGGCTCTTCGGGCTCAGCCTCTCGGTCCTCGGCGTCGCGGCGGTCGGGCTGGCCGCCACCGACCCGGAGCGGCTCCAGCGCATCACCCACTTCACCGACCCGTTCAAGGACTACACCGACACCGGCTGGCAGCCCGCCCACGGCCTCTACGCACTGTCCAGCGGAGGCTGGTTCGGCCAGGGCATCGGCGCCTCCACCCAGAAGTGGGGCGACCTCCCCGAGGCCCACACCGACTACATCTTCGCGGTGCTGGGCGAGGAGCTCGGCCTCGTCGGCACGCTCCTCGTCGTCGGCCTCTTCTTCACGATCGCCTACGCCGCGATCCGGGTCGCGCTGAGCACCGAGGACCCGTTCGTCCGCTACGCCACCTTCGGCATCGTCGTGTGGATCCTCGGCCAGATGATGATCAACGTCGGCATGGTGCTCGCCGTCCTGCCCGTCATCGGCATCCCGCTGCCGATCGTGTCCTACGGCGGATCCGCGCTGCTGCCGTCGCTGGTCGCGCTCGGGCTGGTCATCGGGTTCGCGCGCCGCGAGCCCGAGGCGGCGGCCGCACTGGCGGCCCGCAGGCGCAACCGCTCCGCCGGCCTCGCCGCCGCGTCCCCGCCCGACCTCCGCCGCTAGATTTGGCCTGATGCGCGTTCTCCTCGCCGGCGGCGGTTCCGCCGGCCACACCTCACCCCTGCTCGCCACGGCCGACGCCCTGCGTCGCCTCGACCCGGCGGCCGACATCGTCTGCCTCGGCACCCGCGAGGGCCTCGAGGCGCGGCTGGTGCCCGAGGCCGGGCTGCCCCTCGAGGTCGTGCCGCGGGTCCCGCTGCCGCGGCGTCCCAGCGCCGACCTGTTGCGTACGCCGACCCGGTTGCGCGCCGCGCGCGCCGCCGCCCTCGAGGTGGTCGACCGGGTGCGCCCCGACGTCGTCGTCGGCTTCGGCGGCTACGTCTCCGTGCCGGCCTACCTCGCCGCCCGCAAGCGCGGCCTGCCGATCGTGGTGCACGAGGGCAACACCCTTCCCGGCATCGCCAACCGGCTCGGTGCCCGGATGACCACCCACGTCGCCACGAGCTTCCCCGACACCGTCATCCCGCACGGTGTCTTCACCGGCCTGCCGATCCGCCGGATGATCTCCACGATGGACCGTGGCGCGCTGCGCGAGCAGGCGCTCACCACCTTCGGCCTCCGGTCCGACCTGCCGACCCTCCTGGTCACCGGCGGCTCCCAGGGCGCCGCCCGGATCAACGCCGCCGTCTCCGGTGCCGCATCCGACCTCGCAGCCGCCGGTGTGCAGGTGCTGCACGTCGTGGGCCCCAAGCACGACCTGTCGGTGCCGTCCGGCGAGGTCCCCTACGTCGTCCTCAACTACGTCGACCGGATGGACCTCGCCTACGCCGCAGCCGACGCGGTGCTGTGCCGGGCAGGCAGCAACACCGTCACCGAGGTCTCCGGCGTCGGGCTCCCGGCCGTCTACGTCCCGCTCCCGATCGGCAACGGCGAGCAGGCCCTCAACGCCAAGCCCGTCATCGACGCGGGTGGCGGCCTCCTCGTCGCCGACGGCGCCCTCACGCCCGAGTGGGTCTCGGCCAGCCTGCCGGGCCTGCTGAACGACGCCGGCCGGCTGGCTGCGATGGGCGCGGCCGCACGCGGCGTCATCCCGCTCGACGCCGACGAGAAGCTGGCCCGGATGATCCTCGACGCCGGCCGGGGGAAGACGTCGTGAGGATCCCGGTCCCCGACGAGATGCTGCCGGCGGCCGACCTCGGCCGGGTCCACTGCGTCGGCATCGGCGGTGCCGGCATCTCCGCGATCGCCCGCATCATGGCCGCGCGCGGCATCGCCGTGACCGGCAGCGACGACCACGACACCCCGTTCCTGCCCGCGCTGCGCGAGCTCGGCGTCACCTGCCACCTCGGCTACGACGCCGCCCACCTCGGCGACGCCGACACAGTGGTCGTGACCACCGCGGCCCGCGACGACAACCCCGAGGTGATCGAGGCCCGGCGCCGCGGCCTGCGGATCCTGCCGCGGTCCGCCGGCCTCGCCGCGGTGATGGCGGGCTCGCGGGTCCTGGCCGTGGCCGGCACGCACGGCAAGACGACGACCACCGGGCTGCTCACCTCTGCCCTCCTCGCGGCCGGTGCCGATCCGTCGTACGCCGTCGGAGGTGTGCTGACCGCCACCGGACGCAACGCCGACGCGGGCGATGACGACCTCTTCGTCGCCGAGGCCGACGAGAGCGACGGCGCCTTCCTCGTCTACCGCCCCCACGCCGCCATCGTCACCAACGTCGAGGCCGACCACCTCGACAACTGGGGCACCGAGGAGGCCTACCACCGGGCCTTCGACGACTTCGCCGACACCGTCGACCGCGACGGTTTCCTGGTGTGTGTCCTCGACGACCCGGGCGCCGCGACGCTCGCCGGCCACGCGCGCGGCCAGGGACTCGACGTCGTCACGGTGGGGCAGTCCGCCGACGCCGACGTACGCATCCACGACCTCGTGCTCGACGGGTCGACGTCCTCGTGCCGGGTCACCCGCGACGGGACCGAGCTGGGCGAGCTGCGGCTGCGGATCCCGGGCCGCCACTACGTCCTCGACGCCGTCGCGGCCCTGGCCCTGGGCCTGCAGCTCGGCTTCGCCTTCGACGCCCTCGTCGACGGGTTGGGCTCGTTCACCGGCACCGGTCGCCGGATGGAGCTCAAGGGCGAGGTCGACGGCATCCGGGTCTACGACTCCTACGCCCACCACCCCGTCGAGATCCGCGGCGACCTCGAGGCCGCGCGCGCCCTGGCCGGCGAGGGCCGCGTCGTCGCGGCCTTCCAGCCGCACCTCGTCTCGCGCACCCGCATCTTCGGCGAGGCCATGGGCCAGGCGCTCGGTGCGGCCGACGAGGTCGTCGTGCTCGACGTGTACGTCGCCCGCGAGGACCCCGACCCCGCCGTCACCGGCCGCCTCGTCGCGGACGCCGTACCCCTGCCGGCGGAGCAGGTCGCCTACGTCGACGGCCTCGACGCCGCGGCCCGCGCCCTCGCCGACCGGGCCCGACCGGGCGACCTCGTCATCACCCTGGGCGCGGGCGACATCACCAGCGTCGGGCCACAGCTGCTCGCGCTCCTCGGGGGTGCCTGAGTGGAGCAGGAGGAGCGTGCCGCGAGGCGCACCCGGCGCCGCTTCGCGCGCCGCCAGTGGGCCCGCCGCTGGCTGTCCCTGCGCTACGTCCTGGCGTTCGTCGCGATCGTCGCCCTGCTCGCGACGTCGATCTGGCTGGTGTTCTTCTCCACCACCCTCCAGGTGAAGCGGGTCGAGGTCGTCGGCAACGAGCTGCTCAGCGACGGCCGGATCCGCGAGGTCGCCGACATCCCGCTGGGCGACCAGCTGGCGCTCGTCGACCTCGGCCGCGCCGACCGGCGCATCGCCTCGATGGCGGAGGTGCAGTCCGTCGACGTGACGCGCACCTGGCCCGACGCCGTACGCATCGAGGTGGTCGAGCGCACCGCCGTCGCCGTCGTCGAGCTGGGCGGCACGCTGCGCGGCCTGGACAAGGACGGCGTGGTGTTCCGGGAGTACAAGAGCGCGCCCAAGGGCATGCCCCGCGTCCGGCCGGGCGCCGGCGCCGGCACCGACGCGCTCAAGGAGGCGGCCACGGTCGTCTCCGCGCTGCCCGAGGACCTGGCGGCGCGCGTCGACCACGTCGAGGTCGCGACCGTCGACCAGATCACCCTGGTGCTGCGCGACCGGCGCCAGGTGCTGTGGGGGAGCGCGGAGGAGTCCGAGCTCAAGGCCGAGGTCATCGACAGCCTGCTCGCGGCCCAGGAGGCGAGCGTCTACGACGTCAGCGTCCCCGGGAACCCGACCGTCCGCTGACTCCCGCCACTTTTCTTTGCCGTCCCGCGTGTTGCGGGCGTGTCTACCGGGTTTGGGCGAGCGCGCTGCCTATGGTCGTGCGAACGGCGAGGTTGACATAACTATAACCCTCAGGTGCACGGTTAGGGTTCCGCGGATCCCGAGGGTGGTGGATGTCAGAGCCTCGTCACTTCCCCAGCAACCGCACATCCGTCGTTCACACACAGACCCACTCGAAGGAAGGCCCTGGAGCCGTGGCAGCAGCGCAGAACTACCTGGCGATCATCAAGGTCGTGGGCATTGGTGGAGGTGGCGTCAACGCCGTCAACCGGATGATCGAGGTCGGCCTCAAGGGCGTCGAGTTCATCGCGATCAACACCGACGCCCAGGCCCTGCTCATGAGCGACGCCGACGTCAAGCTCGACATCGGCCGTGAGCTCACCCGTGGACTCGGTGCCGGCGCCAACCCCGAGGTGGGTGCCAAGGCGGCCGAGGACCACGCCGACGAGATCGAAGAGGTCATCAAGGGCGCCGACATGGTGTTCGTGACTGCCGGCGAGGGCGGCGGCACCGGCACCGGCGGCGCGCCCGTCGTGGCCCGCATCGCCCGCTCGCTTGGCGCCCTGACCATCGGTGTCGTGACGCGGCCGTTCGCCTTCGAGGGCCGCCGTCGCGCCAACTCCGCGGAGGAGGGCATCAGCCAGCTCCGCGAGGAGGTCGACACCCTCATCGTGATCCCCAACGACCGGCTGCTGTCGATCTCCGACCGCAACGTCTCGGTCCTCGACGCCTTCAAGCAGGCCGACCAGGTGCTGCTCCAGGGTGTCTCCGGCATCACCGACCTGATCACCACGCCGGGCCTGATCAACCTCGACTTCGCCGACGTGAAGTCCGTGATGGCCAACGCCGGCTCCGCCCTGATGGGCATCGGCTCGGCGCGCGGCGAGGACCGCGCGGTCGCCGCCGCGGAGATGGCGGTCTCCAGCCCGCTCCTCGAGGCCAGCATCGAGGGCGCGCACGGCGTGCTGCTCTCCATCGCCGGTGGCTCCGACCTCGGTCTCTTCGAGATCAACGAGGCCGCCGCCCTGGTGTCGCAGGCCGCCCACGCCGAGGCCAACATCATCTTCGGTGCGACCATCGACGACGCCCTCGGCGACGAGGTCCGGGTGACCGTGATCGCGGCCGGATTCGACGGCGGCATGCCCAAGCGCCGTTCCGACGGCAACGTGCTGCGCCAGAACCAGCCGGCGCAGACCCAGGAGCAGACCCGCGCGGCCGCGCAGCAGATCGCCTCCCAGGCGCCCGCGGCGCCTGCGACGAGCACGGCACCGTCGGTGCCCGCTCCGGCGACGTTCAACCCCTCGCCCCCGGAGGGCCAGCCCGCGGCGCCCGCCCAGCCGCGTCAGACCAAGCAGGTCCAGTTCGACGACGACGACCTGGACGTCCCCGACTTCCTGAAGTGAGCGTCTCTGACGCGACGGGCCTGCTGCGCCACCGCGACCGGATCGAAGGCGACCTCGTGATCGAGGTCGCCTTCACCGACGTCTCCCTCAGCCTCGGCGACGCTGCTCCTGCCGAGGACCGCGATCACGCCCTCGCCACGTTCGCCGGGGTGGCGGGCGCGCTGCCGGTGACGATGGTCCAGGTCCACGGCGCAGAGGTCGCGCACGTGGACCTTCCTCGCACGTGGGACGAGCGGCCCACGTGCGACGCCCTCATCACGTCGCGGCCGGGGCTGGCCCTGCTCGCCCGCGCCGCCGACTGCGTGCCGGTCCTCCTCGCCGATCCCGCGACGGGATGGGTCGCAGCCGCGCACGCGGGTCGCCCCGGACTTGCGGCGGGGGTGGTCCCGGCGACCATCGCCGCCCTGCGCGAGCAGGGTGCCGACCCGAGCATCGCGTGGATCGGGCCGCACGTCTGCGGGGCGTGCTACGAGGTGCCGGCCGACCTCCAGGAGGAGGTGGCTGCCCTCGTGCCCGAGTCGCGATCGACCACCTCGTGGGGCACGCCCGCGCTCGACCTCGGCGCAGGTGTGCGGGCGCAGCTCGCCGCAGCGGGGATCGCCGACGTCCGCGCGGTCGGCACCTGCACCCGTGAGGACGCCAGCTGGCCGTCGTACCGCCGCGACGGTGCTGCGGCCACGCGCTTCGCCGGCGCGATCTGGGTCGAGCACACGCCTGCGTGGCTTGAGCGGAAGCAGTCGTCCAGGTGACCGCGCGCCGCGACGAGCTCGCCGCCAACCTCGATGCCGTACGACGTCGCATCGCGGCCGCCTGCGAAGAGGCCGGCCGCGCCGCCGACGACGTCTCCCTCGTCGTGGTGACCAAGTTCTTCCCGGCCTCCGACGTGCGCCTGCTCGCCGACCTCGGCGTCACCGACGTGGGGGAGAACCGCCACCAGGAGGCCGAGGCCAAGGCCGCGGAGTGCGCCGACCTCGGGCTGCGCTGGCACTTCATCGGCGGGCTCCAGTCCAACAAGGCAGCGGCCGTCGCGTCCTACGCCGACGTCGTCGAGTCCCTCGACCGCGCCAAGCTGGTCGGCCCGCTGTCCCGCGGCGCGCACGCGCGCTCGCACGAGGTCGACGTGCTGCTCCAGGTCAGCCTCGACCCGCCCGGTGCCGAGCACCGCTCGGGCGCGTCGCCCGACGACCTCGCCGATCTGGCGGGTCGGGTGGCGGAGGCCGGCATGCTCCGGCTGCGCGGCCTGATGGCGGTCGCGCCGCTCGGCGAGGATCCCGACGCGGCCTTCTCGCGGCTGGCGGCGATCCGCGACGAGTTCGTGCGCGCCCACCCCGACGCCACCGTGCTCTCGGCCGGGATGAGCGGCGACCTGGAGGCCGCGATCACCCGCGGTGCGACACACGTGCGTGTCGGCTCCGCGGTCCTCGGTGAGAGGCCTTCTGTCCAGTAATGTCGACAACGACCCACCTGGTGTCCGGGACCGGCCACCCTGTCTAGCGGAGGATCTGTCTCATGAGCGGCGCGATGCGCAAGATCGGCGAGTACCTCGGCCTGCTCGAGGACACCGGCCACTACGACGAGTACGACGGCGACACCGAGGCCACGACCCAGGACGCCGTCGACCAGCGTCCGGTCGCCCGCGAGCGTCGCCCTGCCCCTGTGTCCGACCTCGCCGAGCGCCGTCGTCCGGCCTCGGTCCAGACAGGAGTCGTGGCCGAGTTGAGCCGCATCACCACCCTGCACCCCCGCAACTACAACGAGGCGCGTCTCGTCGGTGAGAACTACCGCGACGGCACCCCCGTGATCATGAACCTCAGCGAGATGGACGACAACGACGCCAAGCGCCTCGTCGACTTCGCCGCCGGCCTCATCTTCGCCACCCGTGGCTCGATCGAGCGGGTGACCAACAAGGTCTTCCTGCTCTCGCCGCCCAACGTGGCGATCTCCGCGGAGGACAAGGAGCGGATGGCCGAGGACGGCTTCTTCAACCAGAGCTGATCAATACTTCAGTCGTGGTGATCTTCGGTTCCATCCTCTGGTACGTCCTCTTCATCTTCATCGGCCTGCTCTGGGTCCGGTTCATCGTGGACTGGGTCCAGGTGTTCGCGCGCCAGTGGGAGCCGCGTGGCCCGCTGCTCGTCGCACTGGAGGGCGTCTACTCCGCGACCGACCCGCCGATCATGGCGCTGCGCCGCGTGATTCCGCCGCTGCGGATCGGCTCGGTCGCCCTCGACCTGAGCTTCCTGCTGGTGATGGTGGCAGCATGGCTCCTGCTCAGGGTGGTGGAGACCATCTTCCTGTAAGAACCATCCGTCACACGGGTCACTGTGCCCCGTAGGACTCCGGGCGCTATTGTCTCCTGACAGCAGAGCCACCGTGTCAACGATCGTGAAAGTTTGGGTGAGGTCATGCCGCTGACGCCTGAGGACGTGAGCAACAAGCGCTTTACACCTGTCCGACTCCGTGAGGGGTACGACATGGGCGAGGTGGACCAGTTCCTCGACGAGGTCGAGGCCGAGCTCGCACGGCTCACCAAGGAGAACGACGACCTGAGGTCGAAGCTGTCCGCTGCTCAGTCCGGTGGCGGGTCCGCACCGGCTACTACGTCGTTTGCCGCACCCGCCGCTCCCGAGCCGGAGCCCGAGCCGGAGCCCGAGCCCGAGCCGGAGCCCGAGCCCATCGCGGCCGCTCCCGTGGCTGCTCCCGTGCAGACGATGCGCGTCGAGACCGTGGCCGACGCCTCCAACGCCGCCGCGCGCCTCCTGGAGATCGCGACCCGCAACGCCGACGAGCTCGTCGAGGACGCCAAGAACGAGGCCGACCGCATCGTCGGCGCCGCCCGCACCAAGGCCGAGCGCCTCGAGGGCGAGTCGAAGACGAAGGCCGACCGCATGGAGGCCGACGCCCGCCAGCGTTCGCAGATGCTCGACTCCGAGACCGCCGAGCGCCGCCAGCAGATGTTCGGTGACCTGGAGAAGGAGCGCGACAAGCTCAACAGCGACGTCGAGACCCTCCGCCAGTTCGAGCGCGAGTACCGCTCGCGCCTGAAGACCTACTTCACCCAGCAGCTCGAGGCGCTGGCCAACGGGTCGGAGAGCCAGGCTCCCGTCGACAGCGCCAACGCGCCCAAGCGCCTGCGCTCCGTGCTCGGCGACGACGAGGGCTGAGCTTCGAACAGGCCTGTGAAAAGCGAGAACGACCGCCCCTGAGGGTGGTCGTTCTCGCATTTCGGCGAGCCGATGTTGGGTTCGGTCGGTGGCAGCGGCTAACCTCCGTGCCACCGTGTGGTTTCCACCACACCCGATGCACGGCTGGAGGCCCTCGGAGATGGCTGGCACGACGCGCAAGTCCCTGGCTGGCACCGCTGCCGCAGCCGCGAAGCGGGTGATCGGTCGCCGCGGTGCAGCGGGCGGGTCCACGGCGAAGAAGGCCGCGACCAAGGCGCCTGCCGCCAAGGCCGCTCCGGCGAAGAAGGCCGCAGCGACGAAGGCGGCTCCGGCCAAGAAGACCGCACCCGCCAAGAAGGCTGCCGCCAAGGCGCCCGCGAAGAAGGCGGCGCCCGCGAAGAAGGCGGCTCCCGCGAAGAAGGCGGCTCCCGCCAAGAAGGCAGCCGCCAAGGCGCCCGCGAAGAAGGCGGCTCCGGCCAAGAAGGCGGCTCCCGCCAAGAAGGCCGCCGCCAAGAAGGCCGCCGCCAAGAAGGCCGCTCCGGCCAAGAAGGCCGCTGCCAAGGCTCCGGCCACCAAGACCGCCCCCGCCACCAAGGCGACCACGGCGAAGAAGGCTCCCGCGAAGAAGGCACCTGTGACCAAGGCTCCCGCCAAGAAGGCGGCCGCGGCGACCGCGACCGCTCCCGCCACCCGCACTGCGACGGTGGCGAAGGCCCCAGCGAAGAAGGCAGCCACGAAGGCGCCTCGCAAGGCCACCCCTGCCACCCTCGTCGTGCTCGACGGGGAGGATCCCTGGACCCGCGCCGAGCTCAACGAGGTCGTCAAGGAGCTCAAGGAGCACCAGGAGCGGCTCGCCACCTCGGTCGGGCAGGCCGAGGCCGAGCTCGCCGGCCTGATGCGCGACGCGGGCGACGGTGCCGGGCAGGACCAGGCCGACGTCGGCGCCACGAGCTTCGAGCGCGACCACGAGCTCACCGTCCTGGCCAAGGAGCGGGAGACCCTCCTGCAGATCGAGCGGGCGCTGGCCCACATCGATGACGGCTCCTACGGCGTCTGTGACTCCTGCGGCAACCCCATCGGCAAGAATCGGTTGATGGCGGTGCCGCATGCCACACTGTGCATGTCATGCAAGCAGCGCGAGGAGCGTCGCTGAACCCCAGCGACCCGGTCGATCACGACCCAGCCAGCCGACGGCTCGACGCGCGGCTGGTCTTCGCCGCGGTGGGAGTGCTGGCCTATGCCCTGGACCTCGGGTCCAAGGAGTGGGCGATGCGGGCCCTCGCCGACGGCGACGTACCCCTGCTCGGTGACTGGTTCACCCTGCACCTGACCTTCAACCCGGGTGCGGCCTTCAGCACCGGCACCGACTTCACCATCGTGTTCACCTGCCTGGCCATGCTGGCGGTCGTGGTGGTGCTGTGGCTGAGCCGGCGGGTCCGCTCGACCGGCTGGGCCGTCGCGCTGGGCCTGCTGCTCGGCGGTGTGGGGGGCAACCTCACCGACCGCATCGTGCGCGAGCCGGAGCCGTTCCACGGCCACGTGGTCGACTTCCTGATGCTGCCCAACTGGCCGGTCTTCAACGTCGCCGACATGTGCATCAACGTCGCGGCCGGGCTGATCATCCTCCAGACGTTCCGCGGGGTCGCCCTGGACGGCACGCGCGACCGTGACCGCGACACCGACTCCGCTCCGGCCGCGGATCCCGAGCAGTGAGCGGGGCGGCATGAGCACCCGCACCGAGCAGCGCACCGTGTTCGTCCCCGACGGCCTCGCCGGCGAGCGGGTCGACGCCGCGATGGCACGGATGTTCGGCTTCTCGCGCACCAAGGCCGCCGACCTGATCACCGAGGGCCTGGTGCAGGTCGACGGCGCGACTGTCGGCAAGAGCGACCGGGTCCACGCCGGGTCGATGCTCGACGTGACGATCCCCGCCGAGACCGACCCCCTCGAGGTCGTCCCGGAGATCGTCGAGGGCATCCGGATCATCCACGACGACGACGCCATCGTGGTGATCGACAAGCCCGTGGGCGTGGCCGTGCACCCCTCGCCCGGGTGGAAGGGACCCACCGTCGTCGGCCACCTCGCCGGTGCCGGTTTCCGGATCTCCACCTCCGGCGCCAAGGAGCGCGAGGGCATCGTCCAGCGGCTCGACGTCGGCACGTCCGGCGTGATGGTCATCGCCAAGTCCGAGCACGCCTACTCGGTGCTGAAGAACGCCTTCCGCCACCGCACGGTCGACAAGACCTACCACGCGCTCGTGCAGGGCCACCCCGACCCGCTGGCCGGCACGGTGGACGCCCCGATCGGCCGCCACCCCGCCCACGACTACAAGTTCGCGGTGATGGCCGACGGTCGGCACAGCGTCACCCACTACGAGACCCTCGAGGCGCACCGCTTCGCCAGTCTGCTCGAGATCCACCTCGAGACCGGTCGCACCCACCAGATCCGGGTGCACATGAGCGCGCTCAAGCACCCGTGCGTGGGCGACCTGACCTACGGTGCCGACCCCTCGCTCGCGAAGCGCGTCGGCCTCCAGCGGCAGTGGCTGCACGCGATGCGCCTGGGCTTCGACCACCCCGAGACCGGCGACTACGTCACCTACGAGTCCACCTACCCCGACGACCTCGCCCACGCGCTCGAGGTCATCCGCGACGAGCACTGACCCGACCGTGACCGGCCTCGCGCTCCGCCCCGCCCTCGCGGGCGACCTCGACCAGGTGGCGGAGGTGCACCTCGCTGCTCGGGAGGCCGCCGAGCCGGCCATGCCCCGCGGCGTGCACACCCCTGACCAGGTGCGCGCCTGGGTCGCCGGCTGGGACCTGACGTCGTACGACGTGTGGCTGGCCGAGGACGGTGGCGAGGTCGTCGGCTACGCCCGCTCCACGCCCACCTGGCTCGACGACCTCTACGTCCTCCCGCAGGCACAGGGTCGCGGCGTCGGCTCGGCGCTCTTCGACCTCGTCGCGGCACAGCGCCCGGACGGCTTCTGCCTGTGGGTCTTCGAGTCCAACCAGCCTGCCCGCGACTTCTACCGCCACCGTGGGTGCCTCGAGCTCGAGCGCACCGACGGCTCGGGCAACGAGGAGCACGCTCCCGACATCCGCGTCGCGTGGCCGGGCTCGGACCCGCTGGCCTTCCTGCGGGGGCTGATCGACGACACCGACCTCGTGCTCGGCGACGTCCTCGCCCGCCGTACGGCGCTGACCCGCGCCGTGCAGGCCGTCAAGCCGTCGGCCGATCGCGACCCCGCCCGCGAGGCCGAGATCGTGCGCCGCGTCGCGGCGGTCGTCCCCGAGCTCGGCGAGGAGCGGGTCGCCCGCATCGTCGACGTGATCATCGCCGAGTCCCTCGACGCCGCCAGCCACGACCGGTCCTGACGTGCTGCCGGCGCCGGGGGAGCTCCTCCACTTCAGCGAGGACCCCACAATCCGGCACTTCGTGCCGCACGTCGCGGCGACGGCCCAGCAACCCGAGGCCTACGTCTGGACCGTCGACGCGCTCAACAGCCCGTGCTACTGGTTCCCGCGCCAGTGCCCGCGGGTGTGCGCGTGGGGCGACGGCGTGCCGCGGGTGCACGCGGTGGAGGAGGCCTGGCTCTCCACGATGCAGGCGACCACGCTCTACGCCTACCGGTTCGCCGCCGCGGACTTCGAGCCGTTCGGCGAGCGACCGCACGCGCACGTCGCGACCCACCCGGTCACGCCGCTCGGCCCGCCGGTCGAGGTCCGCGACCTCGTCGGGCTGCACGAGGCGCACGGCATCGAGCTCCGGGTGCTGGCCGCGCTCGAGGACCACTTCGCCGGCATCCGCGACGCCGGGCTGGAGTTCTCCGGCATCCGGATGGGCAACGCCAGCATCGGCCCCGACGGGCCGTTCCCGACCCGCCGATGACGCTGGCGGCCGACTTGTCAGGCTCTCGCTGAACATGTCGGCCCTTGCACGGCCTGACATGTTCAGCGATCCCCGGTCAGCCGGGGATCGCTGACGAGGGCGCAGCGGGCAGTATGGCCCCGTGCTGCTGTACGACGACGTGATCGAGGAGTACCGCGACTTCGCCACCTACGCCGCCGGCGACTCGCCGTGCTTCGAGGCGTGGGCGCTCGGCGTCACCGAGGACGAGGAGGTCCTGGCGTGGCTGGGCACGCTGCCGCCGGTCAAGCGCCAGCCCAACCTCGTCTTCGCGGCCGCCCGCTGGCACGGCGCTCCCGCGCCCGGAGGGTACGACGGCCTGCGACAGGTCCTGCTCGACCACGAGCCGGAGGTCCGGGAGACCGTCATGGCGCGGGCCACCCAGACCAACGAGGCGGGCCGCCTCGCCACGCTGGCGCCGGTGCTCGCCCTGGTCGAGGGACCGCTCGCGCTCATCGAGGTCGGGGCGAGCGCCGGGCTGTGCCTGTTCCCGGACCGCTACGACTACGCCTGGCCGCCGGTCGGCGAGCTGCGGGGGAGCGGCGGACCGCTCCTGACCGCGCAGGTCACCGGGCCGCTGCCGGTGCCGAGCGCCCACCCCGAGGTCGCCTGGCGCGGCGGGGTCGACCTCAACCCCCTCGACGTCACCGACCCCGACGCGATGGCCTGGCTGGAGAACCTGGTCTGGCCCGAGCAGGACGAGCGGCGCGAGCGGCTGCGCGCCGCCGTCGACGTGGCCCGTCAGGACCCGCCCGCCCTGGTGCGCGGCGACCTGTTCGACCACCTCCCCGGCCTGCTCGAGACGGCCGCGCCCCACGGCACGCCGGTCGTCCTCCACTCCGCCGTCATCGCCTACCTCGAGCAGCCCGCCCGCGAGCGCTTCCACGACCTGATGACGGGCCTCGTGGCAGAGGGGCGCTGCCACTGGATCAGCAACGAGGGGCGACGGGTGCTGCCCCGCGTCACGGGCGACCGGGAGGTCCCCTCGGGGCGCTTCGTGACCGCGCTCGACGGCGTACCCCTGGCGTGGAGCCACGGCCACGGGCACGCGATCGACTGGCAGTGAGCGCGGCTCGGAGGAGCGCGAGTGTCTTGTCGGTGGGGCCGTGCACACTGACGTAGGCTGACTGCTCTTCCCCCTCTCCGCTGCGCAGTCAGCATCCCCTGTCCCAGCGACCCCATGAAAGGTGCGGAAGTCTCCTCCATGTCGGCCGGCGCCACAGACAACTTCGTGCATCTGCACGTGCACACCGAGTACTCCATGCTCGACGGGGCGTCCCTGCTCGACGGCCTGTTCGCCCGCACCAGCGAGCTCGGCATGCCGGCCATCGCGATGACCGACCACGGCAACCTGCACGGCGCCTACGACTTCTACAGCAAGGCCAGGCGCCACGGCGTCAAGCCGATCATCGGCATCGAGGCCTACCTCACCCCCGGCACCGCGCGCGGGGAGCGGCGCCGCATCCGGTGGGGCAAGGGAGACCTGGCCGAGGAGGGCGGCAAGGACGTCGCCGGTGGCGGCGCCTACACCCACATGACGATGTGGGCCGAGACGACGGAGGGCATGCACAACCTCTTCCGCCTCGCCAGCCTGGCCAGCATCGAGGGCTACTACTACAAGCCCCGCATGGACCGTGAGCTGCTCCAGCAGTACTCCAAGGGCATCATCGCCAGCACCGGCTGCCTCTCCGGCGAGATCCAGACCCGCCTGACCCTGGGCCAGTACGACGAGGCCCTCCGCGCGGCCGGCGAGTTCCAGGACATCTTCGGCAAGGACAACTTCTTCCTCGAGCTGATGGACCACGGCATCGCCGCCGAGCGGGCCACCCGCGACGACCTGGTCAGGATCGCGAAGACGCTCGACCTGCCGACCATCGTCACCAACGACACCCACTACACCAACCCCGAGGACGCCGACGGCCAGGACGCCCTCATCTGCGTCGCGTCCGGCAAGCGGCTCTCCGACACCAACCGCCTCAAGTTCGACGGCGGTGGCTACTACATCAAGTCGGCCGCCGAGATGCGCGAGCTGTGGTCGGAGTTCCCCGACGGCTGCGACAACACCCTCGCCATCGCCGAGCGGTGCAACGTCGAGTTCACCGAGTCGACCGGCGGCTACATGGCGCGCGCCGACGTGCCTGAGAGCGAGACCGAGGAGAGCTGGTTCCGCAAGGAGGTGTGGCGCGGCATCGAGCAGCGCTACCCCGGCGAGCGGCTGAACCAGGAGGTCCGGGACCGCGTCGAGATGGAGCTCGGCGTCATCTCGCAGAAGGGCTACTGCGGCTACTACCTCGTGGTCGCCGACTTCATCCAGTGGTCCAAGCGCAACGGGATCCGCGTGGGTCCGGGCCGCGGCTCGGGCGCGGGCTCGATCGCGGCCTACGCACTGAGCATCACCGACCTGTGCCCGCTGGAGCACGGCCTGTTCTTCGAGCGGTTCCTCAACCCCGAGCGCCCCTCGATGCCCGACTTCGACATCGACTTCGACGACGCCCGTCGCGGCGAGGTCATCAAGTACGTCACCGAGAAGTACGGCACCGAGCGCGTCGCCCAGATCGCGACGTTCGGCCGGCTGAAGTCCAAGGCGGCCATCAAGGACGCCGCGCGCGTGCTCGACCACGGCTTCGCGATCTCCGACCGCATCACCAAGGCGCTGCCGCCCGACGTGATGGGCAAGGGCGTCGCTCTCAAGGACATCTTCGACTCCACCCACAAGCGCTACGGCGAGGGTGGCGAGTTCCGCGCGCTGCACGACTCCGAGGCCGACGTCCGCACGATCTTCCACACCGCCCTCGGCCTCGAGGGCCAGATCCGCAACTGGGGCGTCCACGCGGCCGGCGTGATCATGTCGAGCGCGCCCATCATCGACGTCGTACCCATCATGGCGCGGCCGCAGGACGGCGCGATCATCACCCAGTTCGACTACCCGATGTGCGAGTCGCTCGGGCTGGTCAAGATGGACTTCCTCGGCCTGTCCAACCTCCGGATCCTCGAGGACGCGCTCGCCAACATCAAGGCCAACCGCGACCTCGACGTGGTCCTGGAGGAGCTGCCGTTCGACGACCGGCCGACCTACGAGCTGATGGGGCGCGGCGACACGCTCGGCGTCTTCCAGCTCGATGGTTCGGGCATGCGCTCGCTGCTGCGCTCGATGCAGCCCGACGTCTTCGCCGACATCACGGCCGTCTCCGCGCTCTACCGCCCCGGCCCGATGGGTGCCGACTCCCACAACAAGTACGCCCGCCGCAAGAACGGCCGCGAGCCGATCGAGCCGATCCACCCGGCCCTCGCCGAGGCGCTCGAGCCGGTGTTGGGGGAGACCTACGGCCTGATCGTCTACCAGGAGCAGGTGATGGCGATCGCCCAGGTGCTGGCCGGCTTCACCCTGGGCGCCGCCGACAACCTCCGTCGCGCGATGGGCAAGAAGAAGAAGGAGGAGCTCGACAAGCAGTACGCCGGCTTCCAGGCCGGCATGCTCGAGCGGGGCTTCCCGCAGGTCGCCATCGACAAGCTGTGGGAGATCCTGCTCCCGTTCTCCGACTACGCCTTCAACAAGTCGCACTCGGCCGCCTACGGCGTCATCACCTACTGGACCGCCTACCTCAAGGCCAACTACCCGACCGAATACATGGCCGCCCTCCTGACGTCCGTCAAGGACGACAAGGACAAGATGGCGATCTACCTCAACGAGTGCCGCCGGATGAAGATCCAGGTGCTCCCGCCCGACGTCAACGAGTCCCACGCCAACTTCACGCCCGTCGGCCACGACATCCGCTTCGGCCTGACGGCCGTGCGCAACGTCGGCCACAACGTCGTCGTCGGCATCGCCGCCGCCCGCGAGGAGAAGGGCCGCTACGTCGACTTCAACGACTTCATGGAGAAGGTCCCGGCGCTGGTGTGCAACAAGCGCGTCGTGGAGTCGCTGATCAAGGCCGGCGCCTTCGACGACATGAAGCACAAGCGGCGGGCGCTGGTCGCGGTCCACGAGACGGCCGTCGACCAGTTCGTCGACCTCAAGAAGAACGAGGCGATCGGCCAGGACTCCCTCTTCGGCGGCCTCAGCGACGACGACGGCGGCTTCGGGGTCAGCGTGACGATCCCCGACATCGACGACTGGGACAAGATGACGCTGCTGAGCCACGAGCGGGAGATGCTCGGCCTCTACGTCTCCGACCACCCGCTCCTCGGCCTCGAGCACGTCCTCTCCCAGGGCACCGACTGCACCATCGGCCAGCTGATGCTCGACGAGGAGCGCGCGCACGGCTCGACCCTCACGGTCAGCGGCCTGATCACCTCGGTCCAGCGCAAGATCACCAAGCGTGGCGACCCGTGGGCCACGATCACGCTCGAGGACCTCGACGGCGCCATCGACGTGCTGCTGTTCCCCAGCTCGTACTCCCTCGCCTCGACGCTGCTGGTCGAGGACAACATCGTGCGGATCAAGGGCCAGCTCTCCCGCGACAAGGACCAGCCCGAGCTGCGCGCGCAGGAGGTCACCGCGCCGGACCTCTCCCAGGGCCCGACCGGCCCGGTGGTCATCAGCCTGCCGTCCACGCGCTGCACCCCGCCGGTCGTGGCGCAGCTGCGCGACGTGCTCGGCACCCACCCCGGCATGACCGAGGTGCAGCTCAAGCTGCTCACCCGCAGCTCGACCAAGGTGCTCAAGCTCGACGACAACCTGCGGGTCAGCCCGAGCCCGGCGCTGTTCGCCGACCTCAAGCAGCTGCTGGGGCCCGGGTGCCTGGCGGGGTGAGCGAGCAGCCGGTGCACGAGGTGGAGCCGCGCGTCTCGCGGTCCCTGCTCGTGCGGCTGGTCGTGGTCGTCGTCGCGTTCCTCGCCGCGGGAGCCGGAGCCGGTGTGCTCTGGGAGCGGCTGTGGCACGCGCCCGCGGGGGTGACCTACAAGGGCCACTGGTACATCGAGCCAGCCGGCCCCGACGTGTCGTTCCAGGGCATCGCGCTCTTCGTCCTGATCGCGTTCCCCCTCGGCATCCTGCTCGGGGTGCTGGTCGGCCTGTGGCGCGGCCACGAGACGGCGGTGGCCCTCACCGTGCTCGTGGCGGCCAGCGTGGCCGGGTTCGTGATGTACGCCGTCGGCAGCAGCCTCGGCCCGGCCGATCCGCAGGCCCTGGCCGCCGGCGCGGCCGACTACACCACCGACATCACCGGGGGCCTCGGGCTGACCGCTCCCGACCACGACCGGGTGCCGTGGCACTCGACGGCTCTGCTCGTCCTGCCGACCGGCGCGATGGCCGGTCTGGTCGTCACCTACCTGTTGTCCGGGAAGGGATTGGCCAGGCGTCCGCGCGGGTAGGCTACGCGCGACAAGACTGGGGATGTCCCGACGAGGGTCGGGACCCGTGCAACGGGGGATCTGAACGAGATGAGCACGACACCGGGTGGTCCGGAGTTCCTGGACACCACGGGGCCGGCCGACGCCGCGCCCACCAACGACAACCGCAAGCGCCTGACCGTCCTCGGCGCGCTCGGCGCGACCGCGGTCGTGGTGGCCGGAGGCGCCTGGGCCGCCACCAGCTTCTTCTCGACCGGCTCCCAGCCGGCCGAGGCGCTGCCCGACTCGACCGTGGCCTACTTCAGCATCGACCTCGACCCGAGCGGCGGCCAGAAGATCGAGGCCATCAAGACGCTGCGCAAGTTCCCGGGGTTCACCGACAAGATCAACCTCCAGACCGACGACGACCTGCGCGAGCGGCTCTTCGAGGAGATCACCAAGTCCGGTGCCTGCGAGGGCCTCGACTACGCCAAGGACGTCAAGCCGTGGCTCGGCTCGCGCGCCGCGATGGCCGCCGTCGACCTCGGTGAGGACCAGCCCGCCGCGGTGGGCGTCGTCCAGGTCACCGACAGCGCCAAGGCCGAGGACGGCATGGGCAAGCTCATCGACACGTGCGGCGGCGAGGGTGCCGACGGCGAGGTCGGCGGCTGGGTCGTCGACGGCGACTGGATGGTGATCTCCGAGACCAAGGAGATCGCGACCAAGGTCGTTGACGCGGCTGACAAGGGCTCGCTGGCCGACGACTCCGGCTTCGGCACCTGGACCGGCGAGGCCGGCGACGACGGCTTCATGTCCTTCTACGTCGCCAAGGGCGTCACCAAGTACGCCGAGGACCTCGGCGGCATGGGCGCGCTGATGGGCGACATGAGCGGCATGGGCACCGACCCGATGGCCGACGAGCAGGTGCCCGAGGAGCTCCAGCAGATGCTCGACGAGTTCGACGGTGCGGCCGCGACGGTCCGCTTCGACGACGGTGCGGTCGAGGTCGAGTACGCCATGTCCAACTACCAGAAGGACCTGACCAAGTACATGGAGAGCGACGAGGGCGTCTCCATGATCGGCGGGCTCCCCGACGACACCGTCGCGGCGTTCGGCCTGTCGCTGACCGACGGCTGGGGCGACGCGATGCTCGACTACGTCAAGAGCCTGGCGCCCGAGGACGCCGACTCGATCGACGAGCAGCTCGCGCAGTTCGAGGACGAGACCGGGCTGGCGTTCCCCGAGGACATCGAGACGCTGCTCGGCGACGGCATGACCGTCTCGCTCGGCAGCGGCATCGACCCCGACGCGATCGCCAACGGCGGTCCCGGCGAGGTCCCGGTCGGCATCACGATCAAGGGTGACGCCGGCGAGATCCAGGCCGTGCTCGACAAGATCGCCGCGCAGGTCCCGCCGGAGGCTGCGGAGTACATGAAGGTCTCCGAGGGTGACGGCTACGCCGTCGTCGCGCTGCAGGACGACTACCGCGGCAAGCTCGAGTCCGGCGGCGACCTGGGCGACACCGACGACTACAAGAAGGTCGTCGAGTCCGGCGACGCCCAGTCGGTGCTCTACGTCAACTTCGACGCCGACGACAACTGGCTGGTCCGGGTCACCGAGGACATGCCCGAGGTCAGCGAGAACCTCGAGCCGCTCTCGGCCTTCGGCATCAGCAGCTGGGTCGACGGCGACGTCATGCACGGCCAGCTCAAGCTGACC
The DNA here is from genome assembly GCF_031457855.1 of Nocardioides sp. BE266. Lineage (NCBI taxonomy): Bacteria > Bacillati > Actinomycetota > Actinomycetes > Propionibacteriales > Nocardioidaceae > Nocardioides > Nocardioides sp. BE266. The sequence continues at coordinate 417,624 of NZ_JAURTI010000004.1, forward strand.
ACCGACTGAGGTCGGTCAGCTCAACGCCCGATGGTGGCGGTCACCGCTCCGGTGGCCGCCATCAGGTCGTTCGGGGCCAGCTCGAGGTCGAAGCCGCGCCGGCCACCGGAGACCAGGATCGTGTCGTGGTCGAGCGCCGAGGCGTCGAGCACCGTCGGGTGCGCCCGCTTCTGGCCGATCGGCGAGATCCCGCCGGCGACGTACCCGGTGGCGCGCTCGGCGGCAGCCACCTCGGCCATCACCGCCTTGCTGCCGCCCAGCGCCCGGGCGAGCGCCTTGAGGTCGAGGTGCCCGGAGACCGGGACGATGCCGACCACCAGCTTGCCGTCGAGCGAGGCGAGCAGCGTCTTGAAGACCCGAGCCGGGTCCACGCCGAGTGCCTCGGCCGCCTCGAGTCCGTACGACGTCGTGCGCGGGTCGTGGTCGTAGGCCCGCACCTCGAACGCGATGCCGGCGGCAGTGAGCGCGACCGTGGCCGGGGTGCCGCCCGCGGCACGGGACTTCTTTGCCATCGTCAGTTCGGGGACCACGCGGTGCGCGCCACCTGGGTCGCGGGCAGCGACGGGATCACGTTGATGGCGCGCAGCTCGGCGGTCAGCAGCCGGGTGACCAGCTCGAGGCGCTCGGTGGCGTCGGTGGCCTCCAGCAGCGACTGCCGCTCGGCCATCGGCAGCGGGGCGAGCGCGGACAGGGTCCAGGCGAGGTAGTCGGGGTCGCGGGGGAGCGTCCCGCTGAACGGGTCACCCTGGAGCTCGGTCATCGCCACCCGGAACGCGGTGAAGGTCGCGCGCGCCCGGTCGAGCAGGTCCTGCGGGACGTCGACCTCGGGCTCGGCGATCACCTCGGCGACGCCCTGCGGGAACTCCTCGCCGCGCTGCATCTCCTCGAGCATCAGGCGCTCGCGCCCCACCGCGACGATGTCGAACGTGCCGTCGTCGCGACGGTCGACCTCGGTGAGCTGGAGGACGCACCCGACCCGGTAGACCGACTGCGCACCGTGGTCGCCGACCTCGTAGCCCTCGCGGATCGCGACGGTGCCGAAGACGCGCTGGGCGGGGTCCTCCACCTCGAGCAGGTGGCGCACGAGCATCCGGTAGCGGTCCTCGAAGACGTGCAGCGGCACGCTCATCCCGGGGAACACCACGGTGTTCAGCGGGAACATCGGCAGCTGGTCGCTCACACGACCAACCTAGCGACCAACCCGGCACCCGTGTCCACGCCTCGCGGTCGCCGTCGGGGCGCGCTGAGGCGGAACCTAGAATCGGGGCATGTCCTTGATCCGCCGCATCGACCTGAGGGGCGCCGACCCGGCGTCCGTCGACTACCGCGCGAGCGTGCCTCGCGCCGAGTTCGACGTCGAGGCCGCCACGCATCAGGTGCAGCCGATCATCGACGCCGTCCGGGCCCGGGGCGTCGAGGCGATCACGGAGTTCTCCGCCCGATTCGACGGCGTCGAGCGCGACGACATCGCGGTCCCGCGGGAGGCCCTCGAGACGGCGCTGGCCGAGCTCGACCCGGCGGTCCGCGCGGGCCTGGAGGAGTCGATCCGGCGCCTCCGCGCGACCTGTGCGGCCGAGCTCGAGCACGACGTGGTGAGCGAGGTCGCGCCCGGCGCCACGGTGACCCACCGCAAGGTGCCGATCGACCGGGTCGGCCTCTACGTCCCCGGCGGCCTGGCTCCGCTGGTCAGCAGCGTCGTGATGAACGTCGTACCTGCCCAGGTGGCGGGGGTGCGCTCGATCGCGCTGGCGAGCCCGCCGCAGAAGAACCGCGACGGCCTGCCCGAGCCCACGATCATGGCGGCGTGCGCGCTGCTCGGCGTGGACGAGGTGTACGCCGTCGGCGGTGCGCAGGCGATCGCGATGTTCGCCCACGGGGCAGGCCCCTGCGAGCGGGTCGACCTGGTCACCGGTCCGGGCAACATCTACGTCGCGGCCGCCAAGCGGCTGCTGCGCGGCGTCGTCGGCATCGACTCCGAGGCGGGTCCCACCGAGATCGCGATCCTCGCCGACGACAGCGCCGAGGCGTCCTACGTCGCGGCCGACCTGATCAGCCAGGCCGAGCACGACCCGATGGCCGCCTCGGTCCTGGTGACCGACTCGCTCGACCTCGCCGACGCGGTCGAGGCCGAGCTCGACAAGCAGGTCTACGCGACCCGCCACACCGAGCGGATCAGCACCGCGCTCGGGGGCCAGCAGTCGGGCATCGTGCTCGTCGACGACATGGACCAGGGCGTCGACGTCGTCAACGCCTACGCCGCCGAGCACCTCGAGATCCACACCCGCGACGCCGCGGCGCACGCCGGGCGGATCCGCAACGCCGGCGCGATCTTCGTCGGCCCGTGGGCGCCGGTGTCCCTGGGCGACTACTGCGCCGGGTCCAACCACGTCCTGCCGACCGCCGGGTGCGCCTGCCACTCCAGCGGCCTGTCGGTCCGCGCGTTCACCAAGTCGGTGCACGTCGTCGACTACTCCCAGTCCGCGCTGGCCGAGGTCGCCGACCACGTCGTCACCCTCGCCGAGGCCGAGGACCTGCCGGGCCACGGCCAGGCCGTGTCGGTGCGATTCGAGTCCGGGCGGTGACCGCGGCGTTCCCACCCCTGCGCGACGAGCTGCGGGGGATCGAGCCCTATGGCGCGCCGCAGCTGGACCTGCCCGTCCAGCTCAACGTCAACGAGAACCCCTACGGCCCGTCGCCGGAGGCCGCGGCCGACATCGCGCAGGCGGTGGGGGAGGCCGCGACGACGCTCAACCGCTACCCCGACCGCGAGTTCACCGAGCTGCGTGAGGGCCTGGCGGCCTACCTCAACACCTCCGGCGGCTCCGGGATCACCGCCGACATGGTGTGGGCGGCCAACGGGTCCAACGAGGTGATGCTCCAGCTCCTGCAGGCCTTCGGCGGGCCGGGCCGGTGCGCACTCTCGTTCGCGCCGACGTACTCGATGTATCCCGAGTACGCCCGCGACGCGGTCACCGAGTGGGTGACCGGCCACCGTGCCGAGGACTTCTCGCTCGACCTCGACGCCGCGCGCGAGCTGGTGCTCGAGCGGCGGCCGTCGGTGGTGCTGCTGCCGAGCCCGAACAACCCCACCGGCACGGCCCTGCCGCCGGAGGCGGTGGCGATGCTCTGCGAGGCCGCGGCGTCGTACGACCCGGGTGGGATCGTGGTGGTGGACGAGGCCTACGGCGAGTTCCGCAGGGCCGGCACACCGAGCGCGCTCGAGCTGCTGCCCGTGCACCGCAACCTCGTGGTCAGCCGCACGATGAGCAAGGCGTTCGCGCTGGCCGGGGCGCGGCTGGGCTACCTCGCCGCTGATCCCGCGATCTGCGACGCGATCCGCGTGGTGCGCCTGCCCTACCACCTCTCCGCCGTCACCCAGGCGACGGCGCTGGCCGCGCTGCGGCACGCGCCGGAGCTGCTCGGCAAGGTCGACGACCTGCGCGTCGAGCGCGACGCGACGGTGGCCTGGCTGCGCGAGCAGGGGCTCGAGGTCGCCGACTCCGACGCCAACTTCGCGCTGTTCGGCCGCCTCGCCGACCGGCACGCCGTGTGGCAGGGGCTGGTCGACCGGGGCGTGCTGATCCGCGAGACCGGACCCGACGGCTGGCTGCGCGTCTCGATCGGCACGGCCGACGAGATGGCAGCATTCAGGCAGGCACTGCTCGAGACAATGGAGACCGAGCAGGTCATCGGACGAGCAACGGAGGAGCGGGCATGAGCCGCACCGCGAAGATCGAGCGCACCACCAAGGAGTCCCAGGTCGAGGTCCAGGTCGACCTCGACGGCACGGGCCGCTCCGAGGTGTCCACCGGCGTGGGGTTCTACGACCACATGCTCGACGCCTTCGCCCGCCACTCGCTCGTCGACCTCGTCGTGCACACCAGCGGCGACACCCACATCGACGCCCACCACTCCGTCGAGGACACCGCGATCGTCCTCGGCCAGGCGCTGCGCGAGGCGCTCGGCGACAAGACCGGCATCCGCCGCTTCGGCGACGCCACGGTCCCGCTCGACGAGGCGATCGTGCAGGCCGTCGTCGACGTGTCCGGTCGCCCGTTCTGCGTGCACAGCGGTGAGCCCGAGGGCCAGCAGTACGTCGCGATCGGTGGCACCGGTGCCCCCTACATGGGCTCGCTGACGCGTCACGTCTTCGAGTCGATCTCCTTCCACGCCCACCTCGCCCTGCACGTGCGCGTGCTCGGCGGTCGCGACCCGCACCACATCGTCGAGGCGCAGTTCAAGGCCTTCGCGCGCGCCTTCCGCGACGCGGTCGCGATCGACCCGCGCGAGACCGGCGTACCGTCCACGAAGGGCGCTCTGTGACCGCTGAGGTCGTCGTCCTCGACTACGGCTCGGGCAACCTCCGCTCGGCCGTGCGGGCCGTCGAGCGGGCAGGCGCCTCGGTCACCCTGACCGGCGACTTCGACACCGCGCTGGCGGCCGACGGCCTCGTCGTGCCCGGCGTCGGGGCGTACGCCGCCTGCATGGCGGGCCTGCGCGCGATCAAGGGCGAGCGGATCATCGGTCGCCGGCTCGCCGGAGGACGCCCGGTCCTCGGCATCTGCGTCGGCATGCAGATCCTGTTCGCCGGTGGTGTCGAGCACGGCGTGGAGACCGACGGGTGCGACGAGTGGCCGGGTCTCGTCACCCGGCTCGAGGCCGACGTGGTCCCGCACATGGGCTGGAACACCGTCGAGGTGCCCGAAGGATCCTCGCTGTTCGCCGGCGTGGAGCAGGAGCGGTTCTACTTCGTCCACTCCTACGCCGCCCGCACCTGGGACCTCGTCACGAACGACCGCACCGCCGCGCCGCTGGTCACGTGGGCCGAGCACGGCGGCGACAAGTTCGTGGCGGCCGTGGAGAACGGTCCGCTGTCGGCCACGCAGTTCCACCCGGAGAAGTCCGGCGACGCCGGCGCCGCGCTGCTGCGCAACTGGGTCGACTCGCTGCGGCGCTGAAGGCCGAGTTTCCCCAGAAACTGGGTCGATCGATGTCGCACCCTGCGGTTAGCGTCCCGGGATGGCCGAGCTGAGCATGAACCAGATCATCCACGCCGCGGTGCGCCGCGACGTGGCCCGCACCGAGCAGGCGCTGCGCCGGTTGGGCGACGGTGACGCCGCCCGGGCCCGGCAGGTGCAGGCTGCCTGGCGCAACCTCGTGCGGGAGCTGACCCACCACCACGAGGCGGAGGACGAGATCCTCTGGCCGTTCCTCCTGAAGCGCGGCGTCGACGCCGACCTGCTCCACGAGATGGAGTCGGAGCACGGGGCGATGAAGGAGGCCCTCGCGTCCGCGTCGGCCGCGATCGACACCGCCGCCGCCGACGCCACGAAGGCCAGCGCGACGGCCGCTGCCGACGTGGTGGCCCGCGCGAGCGAGGTCATCAACCAGCACCTCGCGCACGAGGAGCGTGACGTCGAGGCGCCGCTGGGCGACCTCGAGTCCGACCCGGAGTTCAAGGAGCTGAGCAAGAAGCTGCGCCCCGCGACCATGGTCGACGCCGCGAACTCCCTGGCCTGGATGCAGGACGGCGCGGGGCAGCGCGAGCTGACCGCGTTGCGGTCCACCATCCCGGGACCGGTCGTCACGATCCTGACGAAGGTCGTCGCCCGCCGCTACCAGCGCGAGGTCGCGCCGGCCTGGCGTTAGTCGCTGGGGCGCTGGTCGTCCTCCGCCAACCGCTTCAGCGTGAGCAGCTGCTTGCGCGCCATCACCAGGTCGCCGACCGACAGCAACGAGGCCAACCCCCTGCGGGGCCGGGCGGCGACCTTGAGCACCAGCCGGGAGCCCTCGGCGTGCGGGAGCACGGCGTACGACAGGTGGGCGCCCATGATCGTCGCGGTGAGCTCGCGACCGGGCTCGACGGCCAGGATGCGCCCCTGGTCGCTGCCGAGGGCGCGGGTGAAGGGGCCACCGACGACCGGGTCGGGCACGTCGAGCAGCTCGCGCGGTGACCGGCGGCCGAGGTTGTCGACCAGGTCGTAGGAGTACGGCGCGAGCCGCACCTGCCGCAGCCGCCGCCACACCGCATCCGGCTCGGCGCGGACGGTGACCGCGCGCCAGGCCTCGAGCGTCGGCGCGGGCACGAAGGCGTCGCAGCCGTAGCGGCGCCGGGTCTCGGCCTCCGTCACGCCCCACCGGTCACCGATCATGGCTGCCACGGTAGCGAGGCGACGTACCCCTGCTGGGGGATTGTCGGTCCGTGGGGGCGGGCCTACGTTCGGCTCACGGTTCGTGGCGACGCAGCCGCGCCGGGAGGGATCGCCATGACACAGCGCCGCACCCGCACGTTCGCCCTCGCCACCGCCGCCGCGGTCGCGCTCTGCCTGGCCGGCACCCAGACGGGCGCCGAGGCCGGCGGCCGGGGAGGACATCACGGGCCGAAGCACGTCGACCGCCCGACCAAGGTCGTGGTCATCGTCGTCGACTCGCTCAGCAAGGAGATCGTCGAGAAGTACGACATGCAGAACATCGAGGCGTTGATGGACGACGGCGTCGACACGCCGCGGTCCTACCTCGGCCACACCGGCTCGGTCACCGTCGTGACGCACAACGTGATCACCTCGGGACAGCTGCCCAAGCACATGGGTTGGACCGACGAGGGCTACCGCGACCTCGACGGCGTGCTCGGCGACCCGGAGCCGACCAACCCCGACCAGCTCTACATCACCAGCAACATGACCTCCGACCTGCTGAAGCTCCAGCAGCACGCGGGCTACCCGAAGCTCGCCGACTACCTCGGTGCTGCCGACCCGACCGCGAAGACCTTCACGATCAGCCCCAAGGGGTACGCCGGCTACGCCTTCGGCGGTGCAGGGTCGGACTCGATCATCACCTTCGGCAGCGGCCCGGAGTGCACGACCGGCGGGTCGTGGCGCAAGCCGACCGGCATCAACGTGCCGTCGTACATCCTCGGGGCTCCGTGCAGCCGGTTCTGGGTGCACAGCGGCTACCCGACCTACGCGTACGACACCGCGAAGCTGCCGGCGATCCTGTACCCGCTCGACAGCGACCGCTACGTCACCGGCAAGGACCCGGCCCACCAGGGCGGCGACGTGTGGGCGGCCGACGCGGCCGTCGAGGTGATGCGCAACGAGGCGAACTGGAACGGCATCTTCGTGACGTTGCCCGGCGTGGACAAGGCGGCCCACATGTGGGGCGGCACGACCGACCCCGGCCCGACCGGCACCGACGGCGACCCGATGACGCACATGGTGGCCGCGACCGCGGAGGCCGACCGCCAGGTCGGCAAGATCATGGCCGAGCTCGAGGCGCAGGACGTCCTCGACGACACCCTCGTGGTGCTCACCGCCGACCACGGGTCGGTGGCGGGGAAGACCTTCCTCGGAAAGGAGGTCGCCGAGCGCGACTACGGCTACAACAACTGGTACTACGGCGACCCCGAGAACGACGCGGTCTACGACAAGCCGCAGGACGCGCTGCTGCCGCTGGTCAACACCGGCAACGTCGGCCTCTCCTACAGCGACTCGATGCTGCGGGTCTGGCTCAAGGACCAGTCGCCGGCCAAGGTCGACGAGGCGGCCGCCGCGATGCGCACGATGGCGAGCGTCACCGCGGTCTGGAAGCGCCACGGCGACCACTACGACCGGGTGTCACCGGTCCGCTGGGACCGGATGCTCACCTGGGGCGAGCGGGCGTGGTTCGCCGACAAGGCGCAGGAGCTCGTCGACACGCAGGCCGCGGACTACGGTCCCGACCTCATCGCGACCCTGCCCGACGACACGACGTACTCCGTCAAGGGCGACCACGGCGGCATCCAGCGCGCCGCCCAGCAGATCCCGATCGTCTTCGCCGGCGCCGGGCTGTCCAGCCGCGACCTCCGCGCCGAGGTCCGCTCGGTCGACATCATGCCGACCATCCTGCGGGCGATGGGCATCCGCCCGACCTATCCGATGGACGGCATCGCCTACGAGCTCCCGGTGCGGAAGGGGCGTCACCACTGAGGGCTGCACCTCAGGATGGACGAGCGGAAAGCGCGGTGCTCGTGACGTATCTGCCGCGTCAGGAGGACCACACTCACCGTCACTCCGTCGCGGCTGCGATCAGCTCACGCTCCTCCTCGTCGGTGAGCCCCGAGCCGTGGGGCTGGTCCCGGTCGGCCTCCCACGCGAGCACGTCGGCCAGCGTCTCGGCGAGCGGGCGGGGCGCGAGCCCGGCGGCGAGGGCACGGGCCGTCGAGCGGGACGCGAGACCGGGGTTCTCCTCGGGGCCGACCCAGAGCGGCATCGAGCGCGGGCCGTACCACTCGCCGACCTCGTGCTCCTCGAGCCACTCGGGGCCGACCTCGACGAGCGGCCCCGTGTGTCCGGCCACCTCGCGAGCGGTGGCGAGGTGCTCGGCCAGCGGAGCGGCGTTGGCCACCGCGTTGAAGGCGCCCGTCGTGCCCGACCCGGCGCTGTGCACCAGCCAGGCAGCCAGGTCGCGTACGTCGATGAGCGCGGCGCCGGCGCCCGGCACCGAGGGGACGAGGACACTGCCGTCGTCGGTGGCGGGGTGGGCGAACCGCCACGGCCAGTAGCCGGTGCGACCGGTCAGGTCGCCGGGGCCGCCGATCAGCCCGGCGCGGGCGAGGAGGGACCGGTCGCCGAAGGCCGCGGTGACGGCCTGCTCGCACGCGACCTTGGCGTGGCCGTAGTCCTCCATCGACTCCATCACGTCCGCCGCCAGCGGCTCGAGCAGCTCGGCGTCCTCGTCGGCACCCGGGACCGAGTGGTCGGCGTACACGCTGATCGTGGAGACGTAGAGCCAGTGGTCCGTGCTGCCCGCGAGCGCGGCGACCGCGCTGCGGACCTGACCCGGCTGGGTCGCCACGTCGATGACCGCGTCCCAGCGCTCGCCGGCCACGTCGTCGTACGCCCCGGCGGCGGTGCGGTCCGCGACCACGTGCCGCGCGCCGTCCGGTGGATCTCCCTTCGTCCCACGGGCGAGGCACGTCACCTCGTGGCCACGGGCGAGAGCGTCCACCGCGGTCGCCCGCCCGACGAAGTTGGTCCCACCGAGGATCAGGAGTCGCATGCCGCAGTGAACCACTCGACGCCAGCCTCGGTCGCCCCGTTCTGCGTTGGGCGGAGTGACCACCGTCTCGCGCCACCACCGCGGGGTCCGGGTGAGCGGCGCACGCTCCTAGGATCGGGGGCATGCCCAGCACCCCGGACGACCGCTACCTCGAGCTCCTGCCCGCCGTCGACATCAAGGGCGGCCAGGCCGTGCAGCTGGTGCAGGGCGTGGACGGTTCGGAGAAGCGCTTCGGCGACCCGATCGAGGCGGCGCTGCGCTGGCAGGAGGCGGGTGCGGAGTGGATCCACCTGGTCGACCTCGACGCGGCGTTCGGCCACGGGCACAACCGCGAGCTGCAGGCGCGGATCGTCGGCACGCTCGACATCCAGGTCGAGATGAGCGGCGGCATCCGCGACGACGAGTCGCTCGAGGCGGCGATGGCGGCCGGGTGCCGGCGGGTCAACATCGGCACCGCCGCCCTCGAGCAGCCCGAGTGGTGTGCCAAGGCCATCGCGACGTACGGCGACCGCGTGGCCGTCGGCCTCGACGTGAGGGGCACGACGCTGGCCGCGCGCGGCTGGACCCGCGACGGCGGCGACCTCTACGAGACGCTCGCCCGCCTCGACTCCGAGGGCTGCGCGCGCTACGTCGTCACCGACGTCAACAAGGACGGCATGCTCCAGGGGCCCAACCTCCAGCTGCTCCGCGACGTGTGTGCCGCCACCGACAAGCCGGTCGTCGCCAGCGGCGGCGTCACGACGCTCGCCGACATCGAGGCGCTGATGGGCCTGGTCGACGAGGGCGTCGAGGGTGCCATCGCCGGCACCGCGCTCTACGAGGGCCGGTTCACCCTCGAGGACGCGCTCGCGCTGACGAAGGGCTCATGAGCATGGAGTTCCACGAGTACCACACCCGCTTGGCGGCGTACGTCCTGATGGTGGACGAGCAGGACCGCGTGCTGCTCGCGTGGTGGAACGGCGAGGGGCACAGCGACCCGGAGTGGTCGCTGCCCGGCGGCGGCATCGACTTCGACGAGTCGATCATGGACGGCGTCGTGCGGGAGGTCTTCGAGGAGACCGGCTACCACGTGGAGACGGGCGCACTGCTCGCCGAGCACCACTTCACCGCGCGGGGCCGGTCCTTCGACGGCTGGCTCCGCTCGCAGCGCTTCGTCTTCGAGGCGACGATCACCGGCGGCGAGCTCGGCACCACCGAGGTCGACGGCTCGACCGACTTCGCCCAGTGGGTGCCGCTGGCCGAGCTGGAGGGCCAGCCCCGCGCGGACATCGTCGACGTGGCGCTCGCGGCCCGGGCGGCGAAGCGATGAGCCTCGCGATCCGCGTCATCCCGTGCCTCGACGTCGACGGCGGCCGGGTGGTCAAGGGCGTGAACTTCCAGGAGCTCCGTGACGCCGGCGACCCCGTCGAGCTCGCCCGGTTGTACGACGCCGAGGGTGCCGACGAGCTGACCTTCCTCGACATCTCCGCCTCCCACCAGGGCCGGGCGACGACGATGGAGGTCGTCAGCCGGTGCGCCGAGGAGGTCTTCATCCCGCTCACCGTCGGTGGTGGCGTCAGCAGCGTCGAGGACGTCGACCGGCTGCTGCGCGCCGGGGCCGACAAGGTCGCCGTCAACACCGCCGCCATCCACCGCCCCGAGCTGGTCGCCGAGATCGCCGACCGCTTCGGCAACCAGGTGCTCGTGCTGAGCGTCGACGCCCGACGGGCCGAGGGCACCGACAGCGGCTTCGAGGTCACCACCCACGGCGGCCGCAAGAGCGCCGGCCTCGACGCGATCGGGTGGGCAGTGCGCGCCGCCGAGCTCGGTGCCGGCGAGATCCTGCTCAACGCGATGGACGCCGACGGCACGACCGACGGGTTCGACCTCGAGCTCATCCGTGCCGTACGACGCGAGGTGAGCATCCCGGTCATCGCGAGCGGGGGAGCGGGTGCCGTCGAGCACTTCCCGCCGGCCGTCGACGCCGGCGCGGACGCCGTACTGGCAGCGACGGTGTTCCACTTCGGGACCCTCAGCATCCGCGACGTGAAGACCGGTCTGTCCACGGCGGGTCACGCGGTCCGCTGAAGTCGAGTGGAGTCGTAGGATTCGGCCATGCTGAAGACCTCCCGGCCCCTCGCCCTCGCCGCCATCGCCGCGACGCTCGCCCTCACCGCCTGCGCCCCCACCGACGAGGCCGACAGCGGCACCGACGCCGCGAGCGAGACGTCGGGGTCCGCCGCGCCCGACGGCGAGAAGTGCACGCCGGACACGATGGAGACCGTCGCCGACGGCACCCTGACCATCGCCACCGACGACCCGGCCTACGAGCCCTGGTTCGTCGACAACGACCCGACCAACGGCCAGGGCTACGAGTCCGCCGTCGCCTACGCGATCGCCGAGCAGCTCGGCTACACCCAGGACCAGGTCGCCTGGGTGAAGGTGCCCTTCAACAAGGTCGTCCAGCCGGGCCCGAAGGACTTCGACTTCGACGTCAACCAGGTCTCGATCACCGAGGCCCGCCGCAAGGCCGTGGACTTCTCCTCCGGCTACTACGACGTCGTGCAGACCGTGATCACCAACAAGGGCAGCGCGATCGACGGGGCCACCAGCATCGCCGACCTCGCCGACGCCAAGCTCGGCGCCCAGGTCGGCACCACGAGCTACACCGCGATCACCGACCAGATCCAGCCGTCGCAGGACCCGGCCGTCTTCGACACCAACGACCAGGCGGTCCAGGCCCTCAAGAACGGCCAGATCGACGGCATCGTCGTCGACCTGCCCACGGCCTACTACATGACCGCGGTCCAGCTCGACGACGGCCTCATCGTCGGCCAGCTGCCGCTGCCCGAGGGCGAGCCGGAGCAGTTCGGCGCGGTCCTGGCCAAGGACAGCTCGCTCACCGACTGCCTCTCGACCGCGGTCGACGCGCTGCGGGAGGACGGCATCCTCGACCAGATCAACCAGGAGTGGCTCGCCCAGCAGGGCGCTCCCGAGCTCTCCTGATCACCTGTGACCGAGCACGTGGCCGCCGAGGCTCCTGAGGACTGGCAGCCCTCCGAGGTCCAGCGCCAGCGCAACGAGTGGCGACGTCGCCGCACCACGCGCAGCGCCGTGATCGCGGCGGGCAGCACCCTGCTCCTGCTGGGCGCCGTCGGCGGCCTCGTCGTCAGCTCGCCCGGGTGGGAGCGGGTCCAGGAGACCTACTTCGACTGGGACAAGGCCGTCGACTCCTTCCCGGCGGTGCTGGAGGGACTCTGGCTCAACATCCGGGTGATGGTGCTCTGCGCAGTGCTGATCGTGGTGCTCAGCCTGACGATCGCGGTGATGCGCACCATCCGCGGGCCCGTCGCCTTTCCTCTGCGCCTGGTGGGGACGGCGTACGTCGACATCTTCCGTGGCCTGCCGCTGCTGCTCGTGATCTTCCTGCTCGGCTTCGGCGGTCCGGCGCTGAGCCTGCAGGGGCTGCCGACCTCGGCGCTGTTCTGGGGCTGCGCGGCGCTGGTCCTGTCGTACTCGGCGTACGTCGCCGAGGTGTTCCGCGCCGGCATCGAGTCGGTCCATCCCAGCCAACGGCTGGCCGGCCGCTCGCTGGGGCTGACCTACGGACAGACCCTCCGCCACGTCGTCCTCCCGCAGGCCTGGCGCCGGGTGATCCCGCCGCTGATGAACGACCTGGTCTCGCTCCAGAAGGACTCGGGCCTGATCGCCGTGCTCGGCGTCGTCGACGCCATCCGGGCGGCGCAGATCGAGACGGCCATCGACTTCAACTACACGCCGTACGTCGTCGCGGGCTTCCTGTTCTGCTGCCTGACCATCCCGATGGCACGGCTCACCGACTGGTACGCCCGCAAGAAGGGCTACCACGCCGCGGGAGGACACCTGTGAAAAACACCCCACGACGTTCTTCTCCTCCGCTGCGCTCCTCCGAACAAAGCCGCGGGGACCCCGAGAACAACGAGCTGCTGCGGCTGGACCACGTCCGCAAGTCCTTCGGCGCCAACGTCGTCCTGCGCGAGGTCGACCTCACCATCGACCCCGGCCAGTGCGTCGTGCTGATCGGCGCCTCCGGGTCGGGCAAGTCCACCCTCCTGCGCTGCGTGAACCTCCTCGAGGTCGTCGACGACGGGGTGATCACCTTCGAGGGTCGTGACATCACCGACCCGCGCGTGGACGGCGACGAGGTGCGCTCGCAGATGGGGATGGTCTTCCAGGCCTACAACCTCTTCCCGCACCTCGACGTGATCGGCAACGTCACGCTGGCCCTGCGGCTGGTGCACGGCGTCGACGCCGAGGAGGCGCGCACCCGCGGTCTGGCGATGCTCGACCGGGTCGGTCTGGCCGCCAAGGCGGACGCCCGCCCCGACGACCTGTCCGGCGGCCAGCAGCAGCGCGTCGCGATCGCCCGCGCGCTGGTCGCGAACCCGCGGCTGATGCTGCTCGACGAGGTCACCTCCGCCCTCGACCCCGAGCTGGTGGGGGAGGTGCTCGACCTGCTCACCGAGCTCAAGGGCGAGGGCGTCACGATGCTCCTCAACACCCACGAGATGGGCTTCGCCCGCGAGGTCGCCGACCAGGTCTGCTTCCTCCACGACGGCCGGATCCACGAGCAGGGCAGCCCCGAGCAGGTGCTCGGCGACCCGCAGCAGGAGCGCACCCGCGCGTTCCTGTCGCGGATCCGCGCCTGACGTACGCCGTCAGCGAACCGATTCGCCCGCTGTCGGTGTCGAGGAATAGCCTGACCCGGCTGGTTGGTTGCGCTCGGCAACCGACAGGCTGAGACGGGCTGACGACGGACGACGAGGGGGCGGGCGACACCGGTGGGCGAGGACGCGGAGCTGCGGGGCACCACCACTCTCGACGGCTTCCGGGTCCTGTGGGTCGGCATCAAGCGCGAGCCCACGGTCTTCACCGTCGCCACGCTGGGCGCCGTGCTCTTCGGGGTGCTCACGGTCGCCGACGCATGGGTGCTCGGCTGGTCGACCCAGCACGTGCTGATCCCGGCCTTCGAGGACGGCGAGATCCGCACCAGCCTGCTCGTGTGGGTCGTCGCACTGTTCATGGCGGTCGCGATCCTGCGCGCGATCGGCATCGTGGCGCGGCGGCTGGGCGGCGGCATCATGTACTACCGGATGCAGTCGCACACGCGCCGCGGCGTCACCAGGCAATACCTCGCCCTCCCGATGGAGTGGCACCAGCGCCACCCGACCGGCCAGCTGCTCTCCAACGCCTACTCCGACGTCGAGGCCGCCTGGTCGCCGATCATGCCGCTGCCGATGGCCCTCGGCACCGTGGTGATGATGGTCATCGCGGTCGTCCAGATGTTCCTGGCCGACGTCGTGATGGCGCTGGTCGGCCTGCTGGTCTTCCCGGCCGTCGTGGTGGCCAACCTGCTCTACCAGCACTACTCCTCGCCGCTGATGACGCGGGCGCAGGGACTGCGCGCCGAGGTCAGCGAGATCGCCCACGAGTCCTTCGACGGCGCGATGGTCGTCAAGACGCTCGGCCGCGAGGTCGAGGAGACCGACCGGTTCCGCGCGAAGGCCCACGAGCTGCGTGACGTCAACATCCGCGCCGGCCGGATCCGCGCGGTCTTCGACCCCGCGCTCGCCAGCCTGCCGAGCCTCGGCGTGCTGGTCGTCCTCGCGGTCGGCGTCTCCCGGGTCTCCAGCGGCGCGACCGACGCCGGCGACGTCGTCACCATCGCCTACCTCCTGACCATCGTGTCCTTCCCGATCCGCGCCATCGGCTGGCTGCTCGGTGAGTTCCCGCGCTCGGTCGTCGGCTACCGCCGCGCCAAGGCCGTGCTCGACGCGCAGGGCTCGATGACCTACGGCGACGACCGGCTGCCGCTGAGCGGCGCGGGCGCCCTGCTCGAGGTCGACGGCCTCCACTACGCGTACGACGCCGACGCGCCCCTGCTGCGCGGCGTCGACTTCGACGTCCAGCCCGGCCGGACCGTCGCGCTCGTGGGTGCCACCGCCTCGGGCAAGAGCACGCTCACCAACCTGATGACCCGGCTGGTCGACCCCGACCGGGGCGCGATCCGGCTCGACGGCCACGACCTCAAGGGCCTGCGCAAGGGCGAGCTGCCCCGCGACGTGGCTCTGGTGCCGCAGACCGCGTTCATGTTCGACGACACCGTCCGCGGCAACGTCACCCTGGGGGCTGAGGTCCCCGACGACCTCGTCTGGGCGGCCCTGCGCACCGCGCAGGCCGACGGTTTCGTCGCCGCGCTGCCCGAGGGCCTCGACACCCGGCTGGGGGAGCGCGGCACCTCGCTGTCGGGCGGCCAGCGCCAGCGGCTCTCCCTGGCTCGCGCCCTCGTGCGGCGGCCACGCCTGCTGATCCTCGACGACGCCACCTCCGCGGTCGACCCCGAGGTCGAGGCCCGGATCCTCGCCTCGCTGCGAGACGACCGCCGCGACGGCTCCTCCGCCTCGCTCGTCGTGGTGGCCTACCGCAAGGCCACGATCTCGCTCGCCGACGAGGTCGTCCACCTCGACGACGGCCGCATCGTCGGCCGTGGCACCCACGCGGAGCTGCTCGCCTCGAGCCCGGCCTACGCCCAGCTGGTCAACGCCTACGAGTCCGAGACCGAGCCGACGGGAGTCAGCGAATGAGCACCACGGCCCCCACCGCCGGCACCCGGATGGACACCGGCGAGGACATCGGCGCGATCGCCACCATCAAGCTCGGCATGAAGTACTCCTCCGAGCTGCGTGAGGGCCTCGGCGTCACGCTCCTGCTCGCGATCATCTCCTCGTGCGGCCAGGTCGTGGTGCCGATCGCGGTCCAGCAGACCCTCGACAAGGGCCTCAACGGACCCGACGGCCCGCGCCTCGACTACGTCGCCTGGATGGGCGTGCTGGCCGCGGCCGCGATCCTGGTCACCAGCGTCGCGTCCTACGGCATGACGAGCCGCCTCTTCTCCACCTCCGAGCGCGGCCTCGCCACGCTCCGCACCAAGGCGTTCCGCCACGTCCACGACCTCCCGCTCCTGACGCAGAACACCGAGCGCCGCGGTGCGCTGGTCTCCCGCGTGACCACCGACGTCGACCAGGTCAGCCAGTTCCTCGTCTTCGGCGGCCTGATCTTCGTGGTGAGCATCGGGCAGATGCTCGTCGCGACCGTGCTGATGCTGGTCTACAGCTGGGAGCTGGCGGCCGTGGTGTGGATCTGCTTCGCGCCGCTGTTCCTCTCGATCCGGTGGTTCCAGAAGAAGCTGTCGGCCGCCTACACCGTCGTACGCCACCAGGTGGGCGTGCTGCTCGGCGCGATCTCTGAGCCCGTCGTCGGCGCCGCGGTGGTCCGCTCCTACGGCGTCGAGGACCGCACCCAGGACCGCATCGACACCGCGATCCAGGACTGGCAGGACGCCTACACCCACGCCCAGACCTACACGGTCACGTCGTTCTCCCTCGGCGGCCTCTCGGCCGGCCTGGCCAACGCGGGCGTGATCGTGATCGGCATCCTGCTCGGCTTCACCTCCGACATGACGCCCGGGCGGGTGCTGGCCTTCGCCTTCCTGGTCTCGCTGTTCGTCGGGCCGGTCCAGATGGGCACCCAGATCCTCACCGACGCCCAGAACGCCATCGCCAGCTGGCGCCGGGTCCTCGGCATCCTGGAGACCCCGGCCGACCTGATCGACCCCGGTCCCGACGGTGTGGAGCTGCCGCGCGGCCCGATCGACGTACGGTTCAGCGACGTCACGTTCTCCTACCCCGACGGCCCGCCGGTGCTGCGCGAGGTCGACCTGGCCATCGAGGCCGGAACCCGCATCGCGATCGTGGGGGAGACCGGCTCTGGCAAGTCCACCTTCGCCAAGCTGCTCACCCGCCTGATGGACCCGGTCGAGGGTGCGGTGCTGCTCGACGGCGTCGACGTGCGGCAGATCGACGCGCGGTCGTTGCGGCGCAGCGTGGTGCTGGTGCCGCAGGAGGGGTTCCTCTTCGACGACACCATCGCGGCCAACGTGCGCTACGGGAAGCTCGATGCCACGGCTGACGAGGTCCGCGCCTCGGCCGCCGAGCTCGGCATCGACGACTGGCTGGCCGGCCTGCCGCGCGGTCTCGACACCTTGGTGGGTCAGCGCGGCGAGTCGCTCTCCGCCGGTGAGCGCCAGCTGGTCGCGCTGCTGCGCGCACACCTGGCAGACCCCGACCTGCTGGTCCTCGACGAGGCGACCAGCGCCGTCGACCCGGCGCTCGAGATGCAGATCGGCCGCGCCCTCGAGCGGCTCATGCAGTCGCGCACGTCCGTCACGATCGCCCACCGCCTCTCCACCGCGGAGAGCGCCGACGAGGTGATCGTCGTCGACAAGGGGCGGGTCGTGCAGCGCGGGCCGCACACCGTGCTCGTCACGCAGGCAGGCAGCGTCTACTCCGGCCTGCACGCCAGCTGGGTGGCCCAGCACTCGCGCGCGTAGACGCGCTCAGGCGTTGAGCGGACGCGGTTCAGCGGGGGGAGGCTCAGGAGGCCAGGACCTGGCTGATCAGCATGTCGACGTCGAAGTGCTCGGACTCGGAGCCCGGCGTGACGACCGCGGCGGCGCGGGTCAGGAAGTCGTTGATGTCCGAGGAGCGGGCCAGCAGGACCAGGTGGCCGTCGGGCGAGCTGAGCTCGATGCTGACCATCGCGCGGCCGGTGAAGCTGATGGCCGGGGAGACGTGCACGTCGCCGTCGCCGGTGGGGGACTCGACGCCCCGCATCAGCAGGTCGCGGCCGAAGGTCCAGACGAGGTTGCCCTCGCCGGTGACGAAGGTCATCGACACGGCGAACGGGTCGTTGCGCCGGTAGCCGAGCACGGTGTCGATCTCGTGGCGGATGCCACGGTCGTCCATGCACTCGACGGTGATGTCCAACGCGACATCTGCCAGTGTGTGGCCGCCACCGGACGTGTTCATCAAGGCTCCTTCGGGGGGTTCCCTGCTTGGATGCTCATGAGACGACACTGCGAGGTCTTCGTGATGCGAAACGACGAAAAATGATCCGTGGCGGTCCAGACCGGCCGGTCCTCCACACCCATGACAACGATCCCGGGGGCCGTTGGTGACGCCCGTTAGGGTCATCCCATGACGGGGGCAGCCAAGCGCATCGTTCTCGAGACCCTGGGCTGGGTGCTCCTGCTCCTCGGCATCGCCGCGATCTTCCTGCCCGGCCCCGGACTCCTCGGCATCTTCGCTGGCCTCGCGCTGCTCTCCCAGCAGTACGACTGGGCCGAGCGCCGCGTCGAGCCGGTCCGACTCCGCGCGCTCAAGGGTGCGGCGGAGGGCGTCGAGACCTGGCCCCGGATCATCGCCTCCTGCCTCGGCGTGGTCGCGCTGACCGCCTGCGGTGTGCTCTGGATCATGAAGCCCGACGCGCCGGGCTGGTGGCCGCTCTCCGACGCCTGGTGGCTGCCGGGCGGGATCTGGACGGGCGTGACCCAGATCGGCTCGGCGGTCATCGCCCTGGCGCTGATCATCTACAGCTATCGCCGCTTCCACGGCGACCCCGACGCGGTCGAGGCCCTCGGGCGCGACATCGAGAAGAACGACGAGGAGCGATCCGAGCGCAGGTGACCCCTGATTGCCGGTCGCGGCGTCCCATGGGATATCGTTCCGGCGTCTCGGGCGATTGGCGCAGTGGTAGCGCGCTTCGTTCACACCGAAGAGGTCACTGGTTCGAACCCAGTATCGCCCACCGAGAGCTCGACCCCCGGCCTGTGGCCGGGGGTCGCTCGCGTTGTCGGGCCGGGCAACCATCCGCGAGGTCCAGGCGGTCTCCTCCTCCATGACGCTGACTGCCGCCAAGGGCGCTCTGCTGGGCCTCGTCGTCGCCGTGCTCGCGCGCCTCTGGATGCGCCTGATCTCCGACGACCCCGAGTTCACCTGGGGCGGCACGATCGCGATCCTGGTGGTGTTCACGATCTTCGGCGCCTGCACCGGCCTCGTCGGCGCTGCGCTCTCCCGCGGGCGCTCCGGGTGGTGGCGGGTCGCCGCGATCCCCGGGCTGGGCGCGTTCCTCGCGCAGGGCATCGTCGTACTGCCGCTGGCGCTGCTGTCGGCGGCGCTCTTCGCCCCGCGCGGTCCGGCCTGGCTGCGATGGGGCCTCGCCGTTGCAGGCGTCGCGCTGACCGTCGCCATCGCCGATGACCAGGGGACGGGCGACCTCGTGCTGACGATGGCCGGGATGCTCGCGCTCGGTCTCCTCGGCGGGGTGGGTTGGGGCCGGGTCCTGCGCCGCCGCGACCTCGCGGAGTGGGTTGGGTAGCCGCCGTCCGGTTTGTCGTCGCTGAGCCGGGGGCATGGTCCCTCTCGACCCCAGACGACGAGCCGAACCCGGAGACACCCACCGATGAGCCCCCGAGCCGTGCGCTCAGTCCTGCCGATCCTGATGCTGGCGGCGAGTGCCATGGCGGTTCCCGCGGCCATCGCGGCCGAGCCCGCGGAGCACGTGAGGCGGGGTGGCGTCGACTGGGTCACCAACGCGTGGATCGCCGGCGAGGGCGGGTACGTCGTGGAGGGGAGGCTCGCCGGACCGCCGCGCAAGGTCGTCCTGCAGCTCCGGGCCGGGCGCGGCTGGCGCACGCTCGACCGCGCGACCACCGCGAGGCGGCGCTACGCGTTCGAGGGCACGTACGACGTCTACGGCCGCACCGCGGTGCGTGTCCGTGCGCTCGCCGGTTCCGGGCGCCCGGCCCAGGTCCTGGGCGAGGGAGCCTTCGAGGTCTCGACCGGCTTCGCCCCGCGTGGCCTGGCGGGGGAGTGGGCGCCGACCACGACCGAGGGACGGGTGCAGCGCTTTGACCCGTGCCGCCCGGTCCGGTGGCGCTTCAACTCCGGCGGCGGTGCCGGCGACCAGTTCCAGCCGCAAGTCCAGCAGGCGCTGACCGAGGTCGCGCGCGGCAGCGGCCTCAGGTTCCGCTATGTCGGCACCAGTGCCACGGTCCCGGCCAACGCGCGCTCGCTCGAGGACGACACCGACCTCGTCGTGGCCTTCGCCCACGACAGCGAGATCCCGGTCCTGGGTGGCGCCGCCGCGCACGGCGCCCCGCTGCGGACGGTCGAGGGCCGCGCCGGCAAGCGCGACGTCGAGCGGATCACCCAGGCCGGCGTCACGGTCAGCATCGAGCAGCTCACGTCAGGCGCCTGGTCGACCGACGAGGTGAGCATGCAGCCGACCACGGTCCTGCTGCTGATGCACGAGCTCGGCCACGCGTTCGGGCTCGCCGACGTCACGACGCCCGGGTCGGAGGCCCAAGTGATGTACGCCGGTGGCACCACGCCGTGGAACGACGGCCAGAACTGGCCGCGCTGGGGCGCCGGCGACCTCGAGGGCCTCTCTGCCGTCGGGCTGCGGGCAGGCTGCGTGCGCTGACGTCAGCGGACCGGATGCGGCGATCCAACTAAGGGTCACCTAACCTTGGCGCGTGCCTGCCCCCGTCGCCGCCCCGGTCCAGCCCCTGCGCGCCCTGTGGCGGAGGTACGGCGCCTACCGCTCGCGCTTCGTCCTCGCCGTGATCGCCTCGACGATCAACAAGGTCGCCGACATCGTGCCGGAGCTCCTGATCGGCGCGGCCGTCGACGTCGTCGTACGCGGTGACGCGTCGTTCGTCGGCGAGGTCCTCGGGGTCGAGTCGCGCTACGCCCAGCTCGGCTGGCTGGCCGCGTTCAACGTGGTGGTCTGGATCGTGGAATCCCTGTCGGAGTACGTCGCCAGCGTGCTGTGGCGCGGCCTGGCCCAGGGCGTCGAGCACGACCTGCGCGTCGAGGCCTACGACCACGTGCAGCACCTCGACCTCGGCTGGCACGAGACCCGGCCGGCGGGCTCGACGCTCGCCACGCTCAACGACGACGTCAACCAGCTCGAGCGGTTCCTCGACATCGGGGCGCCGGCGATCCTCCAGACCGCCCTCAACGTGCTGCTGGTCGGTGCGGTGTTCGCGGCGGCCTCGACCCAGCTGCTCGTGCTCGCCTTCCTCCCGATCCCGGTCATCGTGGTCGGCTCGCTGGTCTTCCAGCGCCGGCTCGAGCCGCTCTACGACCGCGTCCGCGTGGCCGTCGCCGACCTGTCCAGCACGCTCAGCACCAACCTCGCCGGCATCGCCACGATCAAGGCCTTCACCGCCGAGGACCGCGAGCGCGACCGCGTCGCCGCCGTCTCGCAGGCCTACCGCATCGCCAACACCGACGCCATCCGCTCCTCGGCGGCGTTCGTCCCGCTGGTGCGGATGGCGATCCTGGCCGGCTTCACCTGCACGCTGCTCCTCGGTGGGTGGGCGACGTTGCGCGGCGACCTCGCCGTCGGCCTCTACTCCGTGCTCGTCTTCATGACCCAGCGGCTGCTGTGGCCGCTCACCGAGGTCGCCGAGGTGCTCGACCTCTACCAGCGCGGCCGCGCGTCGGCGGCCCGCATCCTCGGCCTGCTCGACGTACCCGTCACGGTGCCGGCCGGTGCCCGCGCGTTGGAGCGCCCGGTGCGCGGCCGCGTCGAGCTGCGCGGCGTACGAGCCGGGTACGCCGACGGGCCGGACGTGCTGCACGACATCGACCTCGTCGTGCCGGCGGGGGAGACCCACGCGGTCGTCGGCACCACCGGCTCGGGCAAGTCGTCGCTGCTGCGGCTGGTGCTGCGCTTCGACGACCCGCGATCGGGCCAGGTGCTGCTCGACGGCCAGGACGTCCGCGACCTCGACTGGGACTCGCTGCGCGGGTCCACGGGCTACGTCGCGCAGGACGTGTTCCTCTTCGCCGGCTCGATCGCCGACAACATCGCCTACGGCCGCCCGGGCGCCACCCGCGAGCAGGTCCGGGAGGCGGCCGTGGCCGCAGCCGCGTGGGACTTCATCGAGGCCCTGCCCGACGGCCTCGACGCGTGGGTCGGCGAGCGCGGGGTCACCCTCTCCGGTGGACAGCGCCAGCGCCTGGCCCTCGCCCGCGCCCTCCTGCGTGACCCGGCCGTCCTCGTGCTCGACGAGGCCACCAGTGCCGTCGACAACGAGACCGAGGCGGCCATCCAGCGCTCGCTTCGACAGGCCACGGCCTCGTGCACGGCGATCGTCGTCGCCCACCGGCTCTCGACGGTCCGCCACGCGCACTGCATCTGGGTGCTCGACGCGGGCCGGGTCATCGAGTCCGGCAGCCACGACGAGCTGCTCGCCCGCAACGGGGCGTACGCCGCACTCTGGCGCGTGCAGACGGGCGAGCAGAACCCGGTCGGTGCGTGACCGACCGGGTTCAGGGCTGGTGCGTCAGGGGCTGGTGCGTCAGGCGGTCGCCAGCTCCGGCTGGGCCACCGTGCCCTCGGCCTTGACCGTGCGGCGTGCGTGCCGCATGCCGAGCTGGGCCAGGGCCAGGAGCACGAGGGCTCCGGCGAAGGCGGCCAGGGCGGCGTACCCGGCGATGGTGCCGATGGTCGCGAAGGCGTAGCCGTAGAGGAGTAGGCCGCGCAGCGTGTTGCCCATGAAGAGGGTCTGCCGCAGGCCGCCGAGGGCCTGGCCCTCCTCGCTCGCCTTCGCCGCGTCGTCGAGCGCGAGGTACTCGCCACTGACCTCCTGGTAGGTGCGTCCGTCGCTGGCGGCGTTCATGTGCGCGAGGATGTAGTGGTCGGCGTACGCCTTGGCCTCGGGGCCGGTGTCGAGGGCGCTGCCAGCGAACTCCTCGAGCGCGGCGGCGTCCGACTTCGGCAGGCTGGCCAGCGCCTCGCCCTCCGGCATCGTGATGCCCTGCTGGGTCAGCTGCTGGTCGACCTGGTCACCGATGAAGGTGTTGGCCCAGGTGAGGAGACCTCCGGCGATCAGGAGCACGGCGGCCAGCACCAGCCCGGTCCAGGAGATCAGCTTGTCGAGTACCGCGCGCATGACGTGCCTTCCGTTCGGGGAGTCGTGGGTCGTCTCCTGCCTCGCTTCCGAGGCTAGGAAGATCCGCGCGCCGCCAGATGGGGCCAACGCCACCAACTCCGCGGGACCTTGGTCCCGGCAGGTCCCGGGCCGCTCCGTAGGGTGCGGGGATGGCGATCCGTGCAGTGGTGCTCGACATCGGTGGCGTGCTCGAGGTCATCGACGACGACGTGTTCCCGGGCCCGGCCGAGGCTCGGCTGGGGCTCCAGCCGGGCACCATCGCAGGCGGGCTGGCCCGTCTCCCGGGCGACGCGATGATCGGTGAGGTGACCGAGGCCGAGATCCGCGCGGAGTGGCAGCGCACGCTGGGCCTCGACGACGAGCAGGTCGACGAGCTGGTCGAGGACTACTGGCGGTGGTACGTCGGCACGATCGACCGCCCGCTGCTCGACTGGTTCGCCGGCCAGCGACCGGCCCGGCTCGCCGGGATCCTCTCCAACTCGGGCCCCGGCGCCCGGGAGCGCGAGCGGGTGCACGGCTTCGAGGACCTCACCGACGACATCGTCTACAGCCACGAGGTGGGGCTCGCGAAGCCCGACCCGGCGGCGTACGACGTCACGGTGCGGCGGCTCGGCGTCGAGCCGCACGAGGTGCTGTTCCTCGACAACGCCGAGGTCAACGTCGAGGGCGCCCGCGCCGTCGGCTGGCACGCGGTGCTGCACCTCGACACGGCGACCTCGATCGCCGAGATGGAGCGGATCATCGCCGCCGAGGCGTGAGCGCGAAACCGGGGTGAGCCGGCCCGGCGGCGGCCGATAGCATCGAGGCGGGCCGTCCGGCCCGATTCCTGCCATCCTCCAGAGGAGCTCTCGTGTCCGACATCTTGGTCGTCCGCATCCACGCCGATCAGCGTGCGGAGACCGCGGTCACGACGGGCACCAAGGCCTGGGAGCTCTTCCGCGACGACGCCGACGTGATCGCCGCGCGGGTGGCGGGCGCGTTGAAGGACCTGTCCTACGAGCTCGCCGACGGCGACGAGGTCGAGGCCGTGGCGATCGACAGCGCCGACGGCCGCGACATCCTGCGCCACTCCACCGCCCACGTGATGGCGCAGGCCGTGCAGCAGCTGTGGCCCGAGGCCAAGCTCGGCATCGGCCCGCCGATCGAGAACGGCTTCTACTACGACTTCGACGTCGAGACCCCGTTCGTGCCCGAGGACCTGGTCAAGATCGAGTCCGCGATGCGCAAGATCATCAAGGAGAACCAGCGCTTCGAGCGCCGGGTCACCACCGACGCCGACGCACTCAGCGAGCTGGCGGACGAGCCCTACAAGATCGAGCTGATCGGCCTCAAGGGAGGCGCCGGCACCGAGGGCACCGAGGGTGCGAGCGTCGAGGTGGGCGCCGGCGAGCTCACCATCTACGACAACATCGGCCGCAACGGCGAGACCAAGTGGTCCGACCTGTGCCGCGGCCCGCACCTGCCGACCACCAAGCGGATCCCCGCGTTCAAGCTGATGCGGAGCGCGGCGGCTTACTGGCGCGGCGACGAGAAGAACAAGCAGCTCCAGCGCATCTACGGCACCGCGTGGGAGTCGAAGGAGGCGCTCGAGGAGCACCTCCACCGGATCGAGGAGGCCGAGCGCCGCGACCACCGCAAGCTCGGCCGCGACCTCGACCTCTACTCCTTCCCCGACGAGATCGGCTCCGGCCTGCCCGTCTTCCACCCCAAGGGTGGCGTGATCAAGCGGGAGATGGAGGACTACGTCCGCCAGCGGCACATCGAGGAGGGGTTCGAGTACGTCGGCACCCCCCACATCGCCAAGGAGGGGCTGTTCTACACCTCCGGGCACCTGCCCTACTACGGCGAGGGCATGTTCCCGGCGCTCGACGTCGATGGCATGGACTACCGCCTCAAGGCGATGAACTGCCCGATGCACAACCTCATCTACCGCTCGCGCCAGCGCTCCTACCGCGAGCTGCCGCTGCGGCTCTTCGAGTTCGGCTCGGTCTACCGCCACGAGAAGTCCGGCGTGGTCCACGGCCTGACCCGCGTCCGCGGCTTCGCCCAGGACGACTCGCACTCCTACGTCACCCCGGAGCAGGCGCCGGGCGAGATCCAGCACCTGCTGGACTTCTGCCTCGGCCTCTTCCGCGACTTCGGCCTCGACGACTTCTACCTCGAGCTGTCGACCCGCGACGACTCCAAGCCCGACAAGTTCATCGGGTCCGACGAGGACTGGGAGCTCGCCACCGAGGTGCTGCGCAAGGTCTGTGAGGACTCGGGCCTCGAGCTCGTGCCCGACCCGGGCGGTGCCGCCTACTACGGCCCCAAGGTCTCGGTGCAGGCGCGCGACGCCATCGGCCGCACCTGGCAGATGTCGACCATCCAGTACGACTTCAACCAGCCCTCGGCCGACCGCTTCGACCTGGAGTACGTCGCCGCCGACGGCACCCGCCAGCAGCCGGTGATGATCCACTCCGCGAAGTTCGGCTCGATCGAGCGGTTCATCGGCGTCCTGGTCGAGCACTACGCCGGCGCCTTCCCGCCCTGGCTCGCGCCCGTCCAGGTCCAGGGCATCCCGATCGCGGAGCGCCACAACGACTACCTGTTCGACATCGCCAAGCAGATGAAGGCCCGGGGGCTGCGCGTCGAGGTCGACGACTCCGACGACCGGATGCAGAAGAAGATCCGCAACGCGCAGCTCCAGAAGGTGCCGTTCATGCTGATCGCCGGTGACGACGACGTCGAGAAGGGCGCGGTCAGCTTCCGCTACCGCGACGGGCGCCAGGACAACGGCGTACCCCTGGCGGAGGCGATCGAGCGGGTGACCCGTGCGGTTTCGTCGCGCGAGCAGGTCTGAGCCGGCGCCCGAACCCGGAGCCGAGGTCACGCGACGAGCGGCACCTTCGACGTCCTCGACGGCCAGGGCGGCAAGCGCGGTCCCGACGGGCGCTGGATCAGCCACCGCCATGACACGTACGCCGCGGCGCTCGCCGAGGCGCGGACCATGTCCGACCGCCGCGTCCTCGTGGTGCGGCTGATCGAGGAGCTGAACTGGCACTGATGGAGACGTCCGACCGCCGCCCGATCGTGGACCTCACCGACGCGGAGGCGCGCCGCGCCGTCCCGCTGAAGTGGGGCGTGCCCGAGGACGTGATCCCGGCGTGGGTCGCGGAGATGGACTACGCCGTCGACCCGGTCGTGCTCGGTGCCGTGCAGCAGGCGCTGGCCGACGGCATCACCGGCTACCCGGTCGTCCCGGACGTGGCCCTCGCTACGTCGTACGCCGCCTGGGCCGGGCGACACTTCGGCTGGGCGCCCGACCCGGAGGCCGTGCATCCCGTCGTCGACGTGACGGCCGGTGTGCGGCTCGCGATCGACGTGCTGAGCGGTCCGGGCGGGGTGGTGTTCCCGACGCCGGGCTACAACGCCCAGCACGGGCTGGCCCACGTCACCGGCCGCGCCGAGCACCTGCTCGAGGTGCCGACCTCGGCCGACCGCTGCGAGATCGACCTCGACGCGCTCGACCGGTTACTCGGGGACGGCGCACAGACGCTCCTGCTCACCCAGCCGCACAACCCCTGGGGTCGGGTCTTCACCCGTGCCGAGCTGGAGGGCGTCCGCGACGTCGTGGTCCGGCACGGCGCCCGCGTGGTGAGCGACGAGATCCATGCGCCGCTGGTGCTGCCCGGCGCCGAGCACGTGTCGTACCTCTCGATCGAGGGCACCCACGACCACGCGGTCGCGGTGGTGGCCGCGTCGAAGGCGTTCAACACGGCTGGGCTGCGCTGCGCGCAGCTGGTCGTGCCGTCGGCCGCCGACCGCGAGCTCCTGGCCGCGCAGCCCATGTCGCGCAACGACTCCTGGTCCCCGCTCGGGGCGGTCGCGGCACGCGCGGCGTACGACCACGGCGACCCGTGGCTGGCCTCGCTCGTCGAGCGCCTCGACCAGCAGCGCACCCTCCTCGGCGAGCTGCTGGCCGAGCACCTGCCGGAGGTGCGGATGCGCCCGCTCGAGGCGACCTACCTCGCCTGGCTCGACGCCTCCGCCTACGGCCACGACGACGCGGCCGCGGTCGCCCTCGAGCGCGGCCGGGTGAGGGTGAGCCCCGGCGCCTCATACGCGCCGGGGACCACGGGCCAGGTCCGCCTCAACATCGCCACCTCGCCCGACCGGCTCACCGAGATCGTCGAGCGGCTGGCCAAGGCCTGGCGCTGAGGGTCACGCCCTCAGAGCAGGCGACCGCAGTTCGGCCAGGGGGAGCGGCCGCGCTGCTGGTAGAGCAGCTTGGCGCGGTAGGTCTGCTCCGCGGCCGAGGCGGAGGTGGGCAGGCCGGAGCCGCCGACGCTGTGCCAGGTGCCGGTGTCGAACTGGTAGAGCCCGTAGTAGCCGGCGGGGTTCACGGCGTTCGGGTTGCCGCCGGACTCGCAGTTGGCGAGCGCGCCCCAGTTGAGGCCGTCGGCGCCGGGCACGGAGTAGGGCTTGCGGCCGACGAGCACCCGACGGGGGCGGGGCTCGCGGACGAGCGTCCGCTTCACGACGCGCGAGCGCACCTGCTCGCCGTTGTGCAGCGTCTTCAGCTTGACGACCTTGCGCACGCCCGGCCGTCCCTCGCGGACGACCTTGCGCTTGCCGGGCTTCAGCTTCGTGGTCGCGACCTCGACCGTGCCGCGCCGGACGCGCTCGCGCTTGGTCTTGCGCACCTTCTCGACCTCGGTCAGCTTGACGACGTCGCCCTCGCGGACGCGCTTCTTGGCGCCCGAGACATGACGACCGTCGCGGACGACGGCGACCAGGTCGTTGCCGTCGACGGCGACCCCGTGGCTCTCGAGCAGCTCGCCGGGCCACGCGTGCGGCACGGCAGCGACCGCGACGGGCGGCTGGTCGGCCACCTTGAGGCGTACGTCGACGCGCTCGGAGGTCGGCTGGGCGACGGCGCTGCCGGGCACCAGGCCGATCGCGAGAGCGGCGACGGCGGTGCTGGCGCCGATGCGGCGACGGGCGGACTGGGCGGGTGTGGTGGTGGCACGCACGTGCTTCTGACCTCACGGGGGTGTTGTGCGCCTCCGGGGCGCTCGGACGCGACACCGCAGGTACGGGCGTCGAGGCCGCGGCTGCGATCAACCTCGCGACGGGAGGCGCCCCGTCCACGACGGGGCCACTGCCAGCGGCCCCACCACGACAACACGCACGGGGAGCGATGTCGAATCGGGAGGGCGGCGTGAGCGAGCGGGCGTGACCGGTCTCACGCCGAGCGCGGTCAGACGCTCTTGACGTACCTCCGGCACGGCGATGTCCATTTCTGACCCGCCGCGGTGACCTCGTAGGGCAGGTCGCCGGAGTCGGTCCAGCCCTGCTTCTCGTAGAACGCGCGGGCCCGGGCGTTGCCCGTGACGACGGCGAGCCAGGCCGAGACGTGGCCGCCGGCGGCGACCCGGCGCTCCGCCTCCGCGAGCAGGAGGGGCGCGAGTCCGGTGCCACGGGCCGCGCGGCCGACGAAGACCTGCTCGACCTCGTCTCCGACGACCATGACGAAGCCCAGCAGCTCGCCGTCCTCGGCCACCGCGACGGCCGTGTCGGCCACGCGACGTGGCGTTCGCTCGTGGAAGGCCGCCAGGGTCCGCGCGGCGGTGAGGCCGTCGGGCACGTGGCCCGCGTGGGCGTCGTGCCAGCCCTCGTGCCACAGGTCGGCCACGGCAGCCATGTCGGCGTCACCGGCCGGTCGGATCGACGTCATGCACCCACCCTAGGATCGCTGGCATGAGTGACGACGCGCTCGAGCGGATCTGGACGCCCCACCGGATGGCCTACGTCCGCACGGCCGTCGACGACGAGGGCTGCCCGTTCTGCGCGATCCCGCACCACCCCGACGAGGAGTCGCTCGTCGTGGCGCGGGGCGAGTCGACCTACGCCGTGCTCAACCTGCACCCCTACAACCCGGGCCACCTGATGGTGCTGCCCTACCGCCACGTCGCCGACCTGGCCGACCTCGACGAGGCAGAGTCGGTCGAGCTGATGGCGATGACGCAGCAGGCGCTCCGCGCGATCCGGGCGGTCAGCAGCCCGCACTCCTTCAACATCGGGCTCAACCTCGGCCGGTCGGCCGGCGGCTCGCTCTCGGAGCACCTGCACCAGCACGTGGTGCCGCGCTGGACCGGTGACGCGAACTTCATCACCGTCATCGGCGGCACGAAGATGCTGCCGCAGCTGCTCGAGGACACCCGCACCCTGATCGCAGGGGCGTGGGCCGATGCCTGACCTCCACGCCGACGCCGCCCTGGCCGCCGACCTGGTCCGCGAGGCCGCGCTGCTCGCCGCCCGGATCCGCGCGGAGGGCCTCGACATCGAGCGCAAGACCAGCGGCTCCGACATCGTCACCCAGGCCGACACCGCGGCCGAGCGGCTGATCGTCCAGCAGCTCACCGCCGAGCGCCCGGACGACGCGATCGTGGGGGAGGAGGGCACCTCACGGCCCGGCACCTCGGGCCGCACGTGGGTCATCGACCCGGTCGACGGCACCTTCAACTTCTCCCGCGGCAGCGACTGGTGGTGCAGCGCGATCGCGCTCCACGACGAGGACGACGTGCTGCTGGGCGCGGTCCACCACGCCGCCTCGCTGCGTACCTGGGTCGGCGGTCCCGACCTGCCCAGCACCTGCGACGGCGCGCCCCTGGAGCCGCTGCCCGACACGCCCCGCGAGGCCCGGTGCGCAACGACCTACCTCCACCCGCCGTTCTACGGCAGCGAGGTGGGGGAGGCCTTCGCCCGCGCCCTCGGCCAGGTCGGCACGCTGCGGATGCTCGGCTCCGGCACGATGGACTGCATGGCCATCGCGGTCGGCCAGTGGGACGTGCTCTTCCAGCACTCGGTCGCCGACTGGGACCGGCTCCCGGGGGCGGCGATCCTCCGCGGTGCGGGCGGCGAGTCGGTCGTCGTACGGGCTGCGGGGGTGGAGTGGACGATCACCGGCTCGCCCGCCGCGGTGGCGGACGTCCGGGCCGCGCTTCTCGACGGGTAGCCTGCGCCCGTGCTCGATCGGTTCAAGCAGTTCTGGCAGGGCGTCATGCTCGCGCCCTTCGTCAACCTCTTCGTCCGCCTCGGCATCAGCCCAGACGTGGTGACGCTGGTCGGCACCCTGGGGGTGAGCTTCGGCGCGCTGTTCTTCTTCGCGCAGGGCTGGGTGTGGCAGGGCGTCCTGTTCATCACCGCGTTCGTCTTCAGCGACCTGATCGACGGCGCGATGGCACGCAAGGTCGGTCGCAAGGACGACTTCGGCGCGTTCCTCGACTCGACGCTCGACCGGATCGCCGACGGCGCCCTGTTCGGCGGGCTCGCGCTCTTCTTCGCCTGGCACCGCGAGAGCCACCTCTACCTCGTGCTGTGCCTCGTCGTCCTCGTCATGGGGGCCGTGACGTCGTACGCCCGGGCGAAGGCCGACCACCTCGGCTACGACGCCAAGGTCGGCATCGCCGAGCGCCCCGACCGCCTCGTCGGCATGCTCGTGCCGGCCTTCTTCGCCGACGTCCTCGACCTGTGGATCCTGCTCGAGGTCGCGCTGTGGGCGCTCGCCATCGCCGCCACGGTGACGGTCGCGCAGCGCATCTGGGTCGTACGCCGCCAGGCGCTCGCCCGCGCCGCCTCCAGCGCCTGACCATCGGGCGGCACCGATGCATCCTTTGGGATGAGGCCGCACTACGATCGAGGCATGGCTGAGCAGACCCCCCAGACGTCTCCCCAGACGTCTTCCGAGACCCCCATCGAGCACGGCACCAGCCGCGTCAAGCGCGGCATGGCCGAGATGCTCAAGGGCGGCGTCATCATGGACGTCGTCACCGCCGAGCAGGCGAAGATCGCCGAGGACGCCGGCGCCGTCGCCGTGATGGCGCTCGAGCGCGTCCCGGCCGACATCCGCGCCCAGGGCGGCGTGTCCCGGATGAGCGACCCCGACATGATCGACGGCATCATCGAGGCCGTCTCCATCCCGGTGATGGCCAAGGCCCGCATCGGCCACTTCGCCGAGGCGCAGGTCCTCCAGTCGCTCGGTGTCGACTACATCGACGAGTCCGAGGTGCTCACCCCGGCCGACTACGCCAACCACATCGACAAGTGGCAGTTCACCGTGCCGTTCGTGTGCGGTGCGACCAACCTGGGCGAGGCGCTGCGCCGCATCACCGAGGGCGCGGCGATGATCCGCTCCAAGGGCGAGGCCGGCACCGGTGACGTGTCCAACGCGGTGACCCACATGCGCACCATCCGCGCCGAGCTGCGCCGCCTCCACGGCCTGTCCGAGGACGAGCTCTACGTCGCGGCCAAGGAGCTGCAGGCCCCCTACGAGCTGGTCAAGGAGGTCGCGGCCGCGGGCAAGCTCCCGGTCGTCCTCTTCACCGCCGGCGGTATCGCCACCCCGGCCGACGCGGCGATGATGATGCAGCTCGGCGCCGAGGGCGTCTTCGTGGGCTCCGGCATCTTCAAGTCCGGCAACCCGGCCCAGCGCGCCGAGGCGATCGTGAAGGCCACCACCTTCTTCGACGACCCCGACGTGGTCGCCAAGGTCTCCCGCGGCCTCGGCGAGGCCATGGTCGGCATCAACGTAGACGAGATCCCGCAGCCGCACCGCCTGTCCGAGCGCGGCTGGTGACCTGCGCGGGCGCTACTTCAGCGCCCGCGTGAGCACGGTCGCGGCCGTGCCGAACCCGTAGGCCTCCTCGCCCGCCTGGGCGGGGAGGCCGAGCCGGATCACCATGGTCCGGGTGCTCGGGTCGACGAGCAGCACCTGCCCGCCGAAGCCCAGCGCGGCGAACACGTTCTTCGGTGCGTACGGCGCCAGCTGGCCGGTGACCGGCTTGAGCGGCTGCCCCTGGGCGTCCACGGCGTCGGTCGCGCCGCGGATGCGACCCGGCCGGTTGAGCCAGAACAGGTAGCCGTAGGCGGCGTTGTGCACCGTCGACGACCGGCCGACGGCCCGCTTCACGTAGCTGGTGTCGAGCAGGCGGGTGCCGTCGACCTTGCCCCTGTCGAGGTAGAGCGTGCCGAACCTGGCGAGGTCGAGGCAGGTCGTGCGCAGGCCGTAGAACACCATCGCGGCGTTGTCGGAGCGGTCGGTGATGAGCTCGGAGTGCGTCATCCCGAGAGGCTTGAAGAGTCGCGTACGGGCGAACTTCGCGACCCGCATCCCCGTCGCCTTCTCCAGCACCGGCTCGAGCACCTGGATCGCGGCGTTGTTGTAGGCCCACGCGCTGCCGGGGGCGTACTGCTGGGTCAGCCCGATGGCGTACATCGTGCGGCTCTTCGCGGCGAGCAGGTCGGCGTAGTCGCTCTTCATCGACCAGAAGCGGCCGCTGTCGTTGGAGAGCAGGTTGCGCACCGTCACCGTCTCCGACGGCGTGCCGCGCCACTGCGGGACGTAGGTCGAGACGCGGTCGTCGAGGCGCAGGTCGCCGTCGCGGATCGCGATGCCCACCAGCGTGCTGGTGATCGACTTGGTGATGGAGAAGACCTCCCGCGGCACGTCGCGCTCGAGCCGCCAGTTCTTCTCGTAGGCCAGCTTGCCGTTGCGCAGCACGGCGAAGCAGGTGGAGTCGAGCCGCTTGGCCTCCTTCGCCCCGGCCTCCAGCACGCTGCCGCGCAGGCCCAGGCTGGA
The DNA here is from genome assembly GCF_031457855.1 of Nocardioides sp. BE266. Lineage (NCBI taxonomy): Bacteria > Bacillati > Actinomycetota > Actinomycetes > Propionibacteriales > Nocardioidaceae > Nocardioides > Nocardioides sp. BE266. The sequence continues at coordinate 450,104 of NZ_JAURTI010000004.1, forward strand.
CGGCGTACGCACCGGCCAGCCGTCGACGGCGCGGCTCGCGCCGGGCTTCGCGGGCGCCGCGGTCGAGACCCCGGACGCGGTGAGTGCCAGGGCCAGCAGGGCAGCGCCGAGCGCGGCCGGACGGGGAAGCCTCATGGGCCCTGACCCTACGGCGAGGAGGCGGTCCTAGGATCGGCGTTCGTGAATCCGACCATCGGCGTGCTCGCCCTCCAGGGCGACGTCCGCGAGCACCTGGCAGCCCTGGGCTCGCTGGGCGCCACCCCGATCTCCGTACGACGACCAGCCGAGCTCGCCGCGTGCGACGGACTGGTCATCCCGGGCGGGGAGTCCACGACGATGGTCAAGCTGGCCCGGATCTTCGACCTGCTCGAGCCGCTGCGCGAGGCCGTGCGGGGCGGGCTGCCCGCCTTCGGGACCTGCGCGGGCATGATCATGCTGGCCGACGGGATCGAGGACGGCGCCGCCGGGCAGGAGACCATCGGCGGCCTCCACATCACCGTGCGCCGCAACGCCTTCGGGCGCCAGGTCGACTCCTTCGAGGAGGACCTGCACCTCGACGGCCTCGCCGACCCGGTGCGCGCGGTCTTCATCCGCGCACCGTGGGTCGAATCGGTCGAGGCCGACGTCGAGGTGCTGGCTCGGGTCGAGGACGGACCGGCCGCGGGTAGGATCGTCGCGGTGCGCCAGGGCCCCCTGATGGCGACCTCGTTCCATCCCGAGGTCGGCAGCGACGACCGGGTCCACGGCATGTTCGTGGACCTGGTGCGCTCGGCCCGCGCTCCGCACTGATCGTCGATAGATAGAGGGACTCATGTCAGGCCACTCCAAGTGGGCAACGACCAAGCACAAGAAGGCCGCGATCGATGCCAAGCGCGGCAAGCTCTTCGCCAAGCTGATCAAGAACATCGAGGTCGCGGCGAAGCAGGGCGGTGGCGACCCCGCCGGCAACCCGACCCTCTACGACGCCATCCAGAAGGCCAAGAAGAGCTCGGTCCCCAACAAGAACATCGACTCCGCGGTCAAGCGCGGCTCGGGCGCCGAGTCCGGTGGCGTCGACTACCAGGGCATCTCCTACGAGGTCTACGGCCCGCAGGGCGTCGCCTTCCTCGTCGAGTGCCTGACCGACAACAAGAACCGCGCCGCGATGGAGGTCCGCACCGCGGTCACCCGCAACGGCGGCACCATGGCCGACCCCGGCTCGGTCTCGCGCCTGTTCACGCGCAAGGGCATCGTCGTGGTGCCGAAGGCGCAGGAGACCCGTGAGGTGAGCGAGGACGACGTCCTCGAGGCCACCCTCGACGCCGGTGCCGAGGAGGTCAACGACCTCGACGACGCCTTCCAGGTCCAGAGCGAGGCGACCGACGTCGTCGACGTGCGCACCGCGCTCCAGGACGCCGGCATCGACTACGACTCCGCCGACGTGGAGTGGATCGCCAGCATGGAGATCCCCGTCGACGCCGACGGCGCCGGCAAGGTGATGCGCCTCGTCGACGCCCTCGAGGACCTCGACGACGTGCAGGACGTCTTCACCAACGTCGACATCCCCGCCGACGTGATGGCCGAGCTCGAGGCCGCCGACGCCTGACCCGCTGGTCGCCCGCCCGCTTGTAACGCCGGGTTGGTGCTTGTACTACCCATCTCCGGAGGGGGTGCCTACAAGCGCCAACCCGGCGTTACAGCGCTCGCGCTGCGCCCGGAGCAGGGCAGCCCACACCGGCGTACGGCGTCAGGCCAGGCGTCGGCGCTCGGGCGCGAGGATGAACGGGGCGAGGTCGTCGATCGCCGTGCCGAACAGGCGACAGGTCTCGTCGTGCTCGCGCCGGAGTCGGGCCAGCGCTGCTGCTCGGCCCGGACCACAGTCGTACGCCGTGATCCTGGCGACGCCCACCTTGAAGCCGCTGATGAAGTCCTGGCGATCCTTCTCCCGGCGAAGCGCGGCTCGAGCCTGCACGGGATCGTCGGGGTACTTTCCGAGCCCGTCCACCTCGAACATCTGTCGCCCCACGTGGAAGTCGATCCACACCTCGCGCCGGCCGTCGCCGAGCCCGAGCTGGGTGCGAGGCCGGCCGATGCCGAGCTCGAGCACGAGCTCGCGGCCTTGAGACTCCAGGTAGCTCTCGGCGCCGGGGTCGGCGTGCTCGATGCACCACCGCATGATCGTGGAGCCCGGCCAGCACGACATCTCGTCCAGCACCCTCGTCATCTGCTCGCGGGTCACCCCACCCCGCAGGGCGGCGTCGCAGGCAGCCAGTCCGGGGGCGCGTCCGTGCTCACGAGCCATGTCCAGCGCTGTGCGAGCGGGCCCGAGCATGCGCAGACCCTCGACATCGCTCGCGTCCTGCTCCCGGAAGGGTGCCCGGTGGTGCTTGATCCCCGCGCGCTCGGCGTCGCCGTGCACCTTGTGGCGCGAGATGTGGACCAGTGCCGTCGTCGGAGACGGGGCGCCCATCCCCAGCGCGATGCTCGAGGAGTCGTGGCTGAAGACGTACGACGGCGCCCGCAGGCTGATCGCCGCCGCCCGCACGCGCAGCAGCGGGCGTGCACGGTAGGGCTCGGCCGCCTCCCACGCCTCGCCGTCCGCGTACACACCGCGTCGGACCCGGACCAGTCGTCCCGAGCGGACCAGCCGCTCGATCTCGCCGCGCACGAGTCCGAGGGCAGCCAGCTGCCGGTGGCTGATGAGGCCATGCTGACGGTGCATGAGGGCGAAGGCGGGCAGGTACATCGGACGACGATGACCGGCAGCGCCGGCCACGTGCCGGCATCCTCCTCGGCAGCTGTGGAGAACTCACCCATCGGTGCACCTGTGCATGATTCTGGCGCATCTGATGGGGTCGCTCCGGGCCGCTCGCGCTGTAACGCCGGGTTGGTGCCTGTTCTACCCATCTCCGGAGGGGGTGCCTACAAGCGCTAACCCGGCGTTACAGCGGGGCCGGTCGATGGGGGAGGGTGACCACACCACACAGCGCCCGCCGCGTGTCGTCCGACGTCCCGCACCCGACCCGGGTTAGCGTGGCGCGAACGAACATGTGTTCGGACGAGCCGACCGGGAGAGGGGTGGAGCAGTGCGCGTGCTCGGCATCGACCCCGGCCTGACCCGCTGCGGCGTGGGCGTGGTCGACGGCAGCGTCGGCCGGCCCCTGTCCATGGTCGACGTCGGCGTGATCCGCACAAGCTCCACGCTGCCCATCGCCGAGCGGCTGGTCACCATCGAGAAGGGCCTCGACGCCTGGATCGAGGAGCACCGGCCCGACGCGGTGGCGGTCGAGCGGGTCTTCGCCCGCTCCGACTCCAGCACCATCATGGGCACCGCGCAGGCCAGCGGCATCGCCCTCGTGGTGGCCGCCCGGCGGGGCCTGCCGATCGCGATGCACACCCCGAGCGAGGTCAAGGCCGCCGTGTCCGGCAACGGCCGTGCCGACAAGGCGCAGGTGGGCGCGATGGTCGTCCGGATCCTGCGGCTGAGCGAGCTGCCCAAGCCCGCCGACGCCGCCGACGCCCTCGCCCTGGCCATCACCCACGTCTGGCGCGGGTCGGCGAGCAACCGGATCGAGGCCGCGGTGGCCCAGCACAAGCAGAAGATGAGGACCCGATGATCGCCTTCGTCCGCGGCGAGGTCGCCGCCGTCACCCTCTCCAGCGCCGTCCTCGAGGTCGGCGGGGTCGGCCTCGAGCTGATGTGCACCCCGGGCACCCTCGCCACGCTCCGCGTCGGGCGTCCCGCCACGCTGCCCACCAGCATGGTGGTGCGGGAGGACAGCCTGACCATCTTCGGCTTCCTCGACGAGGACGAGAAGTCGATCTTCGAGATCGCCCAGACCGCGTCGGGCGTCGGCCCCAAGGTCGCCCAGGCGATCGTCGCGGTGATGAGCCCGGACGACGTACGACGCGCGATCACGACCGAGGACGTCAAGGCGCTCACCCGGGTCCCGGGCATCGGCCAGAAGGGCGCCCAGCGCATCATCCTCGAGCTCAAGGACCGCATCGGCCCGCCCGTCGGTGCGCACCACCCGGCCGCGACCCCGGCCGCGAGCGCGCCGTGGCGCGACCAGGTGCAGCAGGGCCTGGTCGGCCTGGGCTGGTCGGCCAAGGAGTCCGAGAAGGCAGTCGAGGCGGTGGCCCCGGAGGCCGGCGACTCACCCGACGTCGGCGCGCTGCTGCGCGCGGCGCTGCGCACGCTGAGCAAGGCCTGAGGCAGTCACGGTGAACTGGGACGACGTCGACGACGACCTGACGGAGGCCGAGGAGGTCCACCTCCAGCGGCTGACCGACGCCGAGGCCGACGGCGACGAGCGCGCGGTCGAGGCCGCGCTGCGCCCCAAGACCCTCGACGAGGTGGTGGGGCAGGTCCGCGTACGCGACCAGCTGGGGCTGGTGCTCGAGGCCGCCCGCCGCCGTGGCCGAGCGCCCGACCACGTCCTGCTGTCCGGTCCGCCCGGGCTCGGCAAGACCACGCTCGCGATGATCATCGCGGCCGAGATGAGCACGCCGCTGCGGCTCACGAGCGGCCCGGCCATCACGCACGCCGGCGACCTCGCCGCGATCCTGTCGGGCCTCAACGAGGGCGACGTCCTCTTCGTCGACGAGATCCACCGGATGTCGCGGCCGGCCGAGGAGATGCTCTACATGGCGATGGAGGACTTCCGGGTCGACGTCGTCATCGGCAAGGGCCCGGGCGCCACCGCGATCCCGCTGGAGATCCCGCCGTTCACGCTGGTCGGCGCGACCACCCGGGCCGGGCTGCTGCCGGGCCCGCTGCGCGACCGCTTCGGCTTCACCGCGCACCTGGAGTTCTACGAGCCCGACGAGCTCGACCAGATCGTGCACCGCTCCGCCGGCCTGCTCGGCGTGCACCTCACCGCCGAGGGCTCCAGCGAGATCGCGTCGCGCTCGCGCGGCACGCCCCGCATCGCCAACCGGCTGCTGCGCAGGGTCCGCGACTACGCCCAGGTCCGCGCCGACGGCGTCCTCACGCTGCCGGTCGCGCAGTCGGCGCTGGAGCTGTTCGAGGTCGACGAGTCGGGCCTCGACCGGCTCGACCGGGCCGTGCTCGACGTGCTGTGTCGCCGCTTCGGCGGGGGACCGGTCGGCATCTCGACGCTCGCCGTCGCCGTGGGGGAGGAGCGCGAGACCGTCGAGGAGGTCGCCGAGCCGTTCCTGGTCCGCACCGGGATGCTCGCCCGCACCCCGCGGGGTCGGGTCGCCACGCCCGCCGCCTGGCACCACCTCGGCCTCACGCCGCCGCCGATGCCCACCGTCGACTCCACCCTCTTCGACGAGGTGTGAGCGGCGCGGGGCGCCCGCGTAGACTCCCCCGCTCAACCCCCGCCACGATCCGAGGAGATCCCCGACCGTGAACGACCTCGCCGCACTCCTGCCCCTGGTGGCCATCCTGGCCCTGTTCTGGTTCATGGTGATCCGTCCCCAGCAGCGCCGGGCGCGGGAGGTCAGCGCCCTCCAGAACAGCATCGACGTCGGGCAGCGCGTGATGATGTCGTCGGGCATCTTCGGCACCGTCATGTCCATCGCCGACGACAAGGTCCGACTCCAGATCGCCCCGGGCACGGAGATCGAGATCGCCCGCGCGGCCATCGCCAAGGTCGAGTCCCCGAGCCACGAGCTCGGCGAGGAGCGCGGCGATGCCTGATCGTCGTACGGCCCAGGAGGCGCTGACGCGGCTCACGGTCGACGTCGCCGACTGGCCCGAGAAGGGCGTCACCTTCAAGGACATCACGCCGGTCCTCGCCGACCACCACGCCTTCTCCGCGATCATCACCGCCCTCGCGGCCGCCGGTCGCGACGACCACGGCAACGTCGTGGTCGACAAGGTCGTCGGCATGGAGGCCCGCGGCTTCATCCTCGCCGCACCCGTCGCGCTGTCCCTCGGCATCGGCTTCGTGCCGGTCCGCAAGGCCGGCAAGCTGCCGCGCGACACGCACGCCGTCTCCTACAGCCTGGAGTACGGCGAGGCGACCCTCGAGGTGCACCAGGACGGCATCGCACCGGGCGAGCGGGTGCTGATGGTCGACGACGTGCTGGCCACCGGCGGCACCGTCGACGCGACCCGCCAGCTCATCGAGTCGTGCGGCGGCACCGCCACGGCGGCCTCGGTGCTGATGGAGCTGAGCTTCCTCGACCCGCGCTCGATCACCGGCGACCTCCCGATCAGCACGCTGCTGACGATCTGACCCACCCGACCGCTCACTAGACTGACGACATGGCTGAGGAGCAGGTGCCCGCGCAGGAGGCGAAGGCGCCTCTCACCGCGCGCGGCATGCGTGCCCGCCTCGCCCGGGTCGGCACCAGGCCGCCCGCCCAGAACCCGGTCCTCGAGCCGCTCTTCCGTGCCGTCCGGGCCAACCACCCCAAGGCCGACCTGGCCCTTCTCGAGCGCGCCTACGCCGTCGCCGACAAGTGGCACACCGGCCAGATGCGCAAGAGCGGCGACCCCTACATCACCCACCCGCTCGCGGTCACCACGATCCTCGCCGACATCGGCATGACGGAGCCGACGCTGGTCGCGGCCCTCCTGCACGACACGGTCGAGGACACGCCGTACACCCTCGACGAGCTGCGCTCCGACTTCGGCGAGGAGGTCGCGGTCCTCGTCGACGGTGTCACCAAGCTCGACAAGGTGCAGTACGGCGACTCGGCGCAGGCCGAGACGATCCGCAAGATGATCGTGGCGATGTCGCGCGACATCCGGGTGCTGGTCATCAAGCTCGCCGACCGGCTCCACAACATGCGCACCCTGCGCTACGTCCCGGCCGCGTCGCAGGAGCGGTCCTCGCGCGAGACGCTCGACATCTACGCGCCGCTGGCCCACCGCCTCGGCATGAACACCCTCAAGTGGGAGCTCGAGGACCTCGCCTTCGCGACGCTCCACCCGAAGATCTACGACGAGATCGTGCGGATGGTTGCCGAGCGCGCGCCCTCGCGCGACCAGTTCCTGGCCGAGGTGGTCGCCGAGATCGAGGCCGACCTCAAGTCCGCGCGCATCCACGCGAAGGTCACCGGGCGACCGAAGCACTACTACTCGATCTACCAGAAGATGATCGTCGGCGGCCGCGACTTCTCCGACATCTACGACCTCGTCGGCATCCGGATCCTCGTCGACGAGGACCGCGACTGCTACAGCGCGCTGGGCGTCATCCACTCCCGGTGGAACCCGGTCCTGGGGCGGTTCAAGGACTACGTCGCGATGCCGAAGTTCAACATGTACCAGTCGCTCCACACGACGGTCATCGGCCCGCAGGGCAAGCCGGTGGAGGTGCAGATCCGCACCTTCGCCCAGCACCGTCGCGCCGAGTACGGCGTCGCCGCGCACTGGAAGTACAAGGAGAACTCCAAGGCCGGGGTCGACACCGACAAGCTCGGTGACAAGGACGACATGACCTGGCTGCGGCAGCTGCTCGACTGGCAGAGCGAGGTCGAGGACCCGGGCGAGTTCCTGGAGTCGCTGCGCTTCGAGATGAACCAGCAGCAGGTCTACGTCTTCACCCCGCGCGGCGACGTGATCCCGCTGCCGATGGGCTCCACGCCCGTCGACTTCGCGTACGCCGTCCACACCGAGGTCGGCCACCACACCATCGGCTCGCGGGTCAACGGCCGGCTGGTGCCGCTGGAGTCCACCCTCGACAACGGCGACGTGGTCGAGGTCTTCACCTCCAAGTCGCCGACGTCCGGGCCCTCGCGCGACTGGCTCAACTTCGTCCAGTCCCCGCGCGCCCGCTCCAAGATCCGCCAGTGGTTCACCAAGGAGCGGCGCGAGGAGGCGATCGAGCACGGCAAGGACCAGATCGCCAAGCTCATGCGCAAGGAGGGCCTGCCCCTCAACCGCCTGATGACCCACGACGTGCTCACGCTCGTGGCCGAGCACTTCCACCACGCCGACGTCTCCGCGCTCTACGCCGCCGTCGGCGAGGGCAATCTCAGCGCCCAGGCCGTCGTACGCCGCGTCATCGACCTCCACGGTGGGGACGACGGTGCGCAGGAGGACCTGTCCGAGGGCGTCACCATCACCGGCCGCTCGCGCGCGGCCAAGCGCGGTCCGACCGACTCCGGCGTCATCGTGCGCGGCGTCGACGACCTGTGGGTCAAGCTCGCGAAGTGCTGCACCCCGGTGCCGCCCGACCCGATCCTCGGCTTCGTCACCAAGGGCGGGGGAGTCTCGGTGCACCGCAAGGACTGCACCAACGCCGCCAGCCTGCTCGGCCAGCCCGAGCGCGTCATCGAGGTCGAGTGGGCGCCCACGTCGCAGTCGACGTTCCTCGTCAACATCCAGGTCGAGGCCCTCGACCGGGCCCGCCTGCTCTCCGACATCACCATGGCGCTCTCCGACGCCCACGTGAACATCCTCAGCGCGACGCTCTCCACGACCCGCGACCGCGTGGCCAAGAGCCGGTTCTCCTTCGAGATGGCCGACGCCGCCCACCTCGACGGCGTCCTCCGCGCCGTCCGCGCGGTCCCCGGCGTCTTCGACGCCTACCGCGTCACGGCGTAGTTGGCGCTCGCTCCGCTCGCGCGTGCTCGGCGCCCTGCAAGACGTCGTCTTCCCTCGTCGCTCCCGAGCTGTCTCGCTGCGCTCGTCGCGCTCGCTCGCTCCTCAGTCCAGACGACGTCGGGCGCCGAGCGCGTGGGCTGGGGAGGCTGGGGCGATCCGGGAATGCCGACCGGGCACTTCGTCCGCATCAGACGGGGTGAGCGGGCACTTCGTCCGCTTCAGGTCGCGGACGAAGCACCCGGTCGCTCACAAGGGCGCGGACGAAGCGCCCGGTCGGTGACCAGGACGCGGACGAAGTGCCCGGTCGGTGATCAGGACGCGGACGAAGTGCCCGGTCGGTGATCAGGACGCGGACGAAGTGCCCGGTCGGCGGGTCAGCCGAAGTCGGCGGCGGCCTTCTTGGCCATGTCGAGGAAGGCCTGCTTGTTGGCGAGCTCGGACTCGAGGTCCTTGACCTTCTTCGCGTCGCCGGCCGACGAGGCCTTGTCGAGCTTGGCCTGGGTCTCGGCGATGCCGGCCTCGAGCTTGGTGATCATGTCGTCCGCGCGCGCCGACTTCTCGGGGTCGCTGCGGCTCCACTGCTCGTCCTCGACGGCGCGGATGGCCTGCTCGACCTTCCGCATCCGGCCCTCGAGCTCCTTCATCCGGTCGCGGGGGACCTTGCCGGCGGCGTCCCAGCGGTCGGCGAGGTCGCGGAAGGCCTTCTTCGCGGCCTCGAGGTCGGCCCCCCCTGCTTGGATCTGCGGGACGAGGGCCTCGGCCTCGACGAGGATCTGGTCCTTGACCTCGGCGTTGGCCGCGAACTCCTGGTCGAGCGCGGCGTTGGCGGCGTCACGAGCGCCGAAGAAGGTGTCCTGCGCGCCGCGGAAGCGCTGCCACAGCTGGTCGTCGACCTCGCGCGGCGCGGGGCCGGCGGCCTTCCACTCGCGCATCAGGTCGCGGTAGCGACCGGCGGTCGGGCCCCACTCGGTGGAGGTGGACAGCGACTCGGCCTCGGTCGCGAGGCGCTCCTTGATCACGCGGGCGCCGTCGCGACGCTCGTGCTCCTCGGCGAAGTGCGACTTGCGGTGCCGGGTGTACGTCGTACGGGCGGTGGAGAAGCGCCGCCACAGCGCGTCGTCGGTGGCGCGGTCGAGGCGGGGGAGCTCCTTCCAGGTGGCGAGCAGCTCGCGCAGTCGGTTCGCCCCGTTGCGCCAGTCGGTGCCCTCCGCGAGGCGCTCGGCCTCGGCGACGAGCTTCTCCTTCTCCGCCTTGGACTCCGCGCTCTTGGCGGCGCGCTCCTCCTTGCGGGCCGAGCGCTGGACCGCGATCACCGGGGCCAGGGCGTCGAGGCGCCCGGCGAGGGAGACGAGGTCGCCGACCGCGTGCGCGTCGACCACCTGCTCACGCAACGCCTTGGTCGAGGAGGTCGCCTCCTCGGGTGCCAGCCGGCCAGACGCCACGCGCTGCTCGAGCAGGTGGACCTTGCCCTCCAGCTCCTCGTAGCGCTTGGTGAAGAACTCCAGGGCCTCGGCCGGGGTGCCGGCCTCGTAGGACCCGACGGATCGCTCCCCATCGGCGGTGCGGACGTAGACGGTGCCGTCCTCGGCCACCCGACCCCAGGGCATCTCACCCTGGGCCGAGTCGTCTCGGGACTGCTTGTCGGCGCTCATGGTCGCCCATCGTAGTCATGGCGCGGAGTGCCCTCGGTAGGCTTCCCACCGAAGCAAACGCCCGACCACGTACGACACGCAACGACAAGCAAGGACTGACGCCCGTGTTCATCGCCGGCTTCCCCGCCGGACCCTGGGGGACCAACTGCTACGTCGTGGCAACGGGTCCCGGGGCCGAGTGCGTGGTCATCGACCCGGGCAAGGACTCCGCATCGGGTGTCGACCAGGTGGTGCGCGAGCACAACCTCAAGCCCGTCAGCGTGCTCGTCACGCACGGCCACGTCGACCACATGTGGTGCGTCGCCCCGGTGGCCGGCACCTACGACGCGACGGCCTGGATCCACCCCAGCGACCGGCACCTGCTCACCGACCCGATGGCCGGGATGAGCCGGGAGACCACCCAGATGCTGCTCGGCGGCGCCTACGAGTGGGCCGAGCCCGACGACGTGCGCGAGCTGTCCGACCTCGCCGAGCTCGAGCTCGCCGGGCTGCGCTTCGTCGTCGACCACACCCCCGGCCACACCCAGGGCTCGGTGACGTTCCGCACGCCGTACGCCGAGCAGGAGGTGTCGGAGGTGATGTTCTCCGGCGACCTGCTCTTCGCGGGGTCGATCGGCCGCACCGACCTGCCCGGCGGCGACCACGCCACGATGCTGCGCAGCCTGACCGACAAGGTGCTGCCGCTGGCCGACGACATCGTCGTCCTGCCCGGCCACGGCGAGCAGACCTCCATCGGCCGCGAGCGCGCCACCAACCCGTACCTGCTCGACCTCCAGGGCGAGCAAGGACCCGCAGGCCGGGTCACGCGAGGACTCTGAGGAAGACGAGATGAGCAAGATCAGCCCGTTGAGCGGGTTCCCCGAGCTGCTGCCTGCGCAGCGCGCCGTCGAGCGCGAGGTCATCGCGTCACTGTCGCGCACCTTCGAGCTGCACGGCTTCGCCAACATCGAGACCCGCATCGTCGAGCCGATCGACCGCCTGGCCAAGGGCGGCGAGGTCGACAAGGAGATCTACGTCCTCCAGAGGATGGCGGCCGAGCAGGACGCCAAGGCCGAGCTCGGCCTCCACTTCGACCTGACGGTGCCGTTCGCGCGCTACGTCCTCGAGCACGCCGGGCACCTCGAGTTCCCGTTCCGGCGCTTCCAGATCCAGCCGGCGTGGCGCGGCGAGAGGCCGCAGGAGGGCCGCTACCGCCAGTTCACCCAGGCCGACGTCGACATCGTCGGGCGCGACGAGCTGCCGTTCCACCACGACGTCGAGGTGATGTCGGTGATGGTCGACGCGCTCTCGCGCCTGCCGATCCCGCGGCTGTCGTTCCAGTTCAACAACCGCAAGCTGATCCAGGGCTTCTACCGCGGCCTCGGCATCGACGACGTCACCGACGCGATCCGCGTCATCGACAAGCTCGACAAGCTGCCGGCCGACGAAGTCGTTACGATGCTCGTCGACCGCGTCGGTACGACGCCGGAGCAGGCGCAGCGATGCCTCGAGCTGGCGACCATCCGGGTCGAGGACACCTCGTTCGTCGAGAAGGTCCGGGCGCTGGGCGTCGAGGACGAGCTGCTCGACCAGGGCCTCGACGAGCTCGCCGCCGTGGTCGAGGGCTGCCGTGCCGTGGCCGGCGACACGGTCGGCGTGGAGGCCAACCTCCGCATCGCGCGCGGCCTGGACTACTACACCGGCACCGTCGTCGAGGTCTTCATGGCGGGCTACGAGCGACTCAAGTCGGTCGGCGGGGGAGGGCGCTACGACGCCCTCGCCAGCGACGGCCGGACGACCTACCCGGGCGTCGGCGTCTCCTTTGGCGTCTCCCGCACCCTGATCCCGCTCATCGCCGACGGTGTGCTCGACGGCGACCGGCCCGTGCCCAGCGTCGTGCTGGTCGCCCTCAACGCCGAGGAGGACCGCGCCTCCAGCACCGCCGTGGCGAGCGCTCTCCGAGCCCGCGACATCGCCTGCGAGGTCGCGCCGACCCCGGCGAAGTTCGGCAAGCAGATCCGCTTCGCCGAGCGCCGGGGCATCCCCTACGTCTGGTTCGTTCAGGCCGATGGCAGCAGTCAGGTCAAGGACATCCGCACCGGCGACCAGGTCGACGCCGACCCGGCCACCTGGGCGCCACCCGAGGCCGACCTGCGGCCCCGCATCATCAGCACCGCCACCCCCAGCTCTTCAGAGGAGATCCAGTGATCCGCACCCATGACGCCGGCACCCTGCGCGCCGAGAACGTCGGCCAGACCGTCACCCTCGCCGGGTGGGTGGCCCGCCGCCGCGACCACGGCGGTGTCGCGTTCCTGGACCTCCGCGAGGCGAGCGGCGTGGTGCAGGTCGTCGTACGTGACGAGGAGGTCGCGCACAGCCTCCGCAGCGAGTACTGCCTGAAGGTGACCGGCGAGGTCGTGGCTCGCAAGGCCGGCAACGAGAACCCCAACCTCGCCACCGGCGAGATCGAGGTCGTCGCACTCCCCGGGAAGGCAGGCGTCGAGGTGCTCTCGGCGGCCGCGCCGCTGCCGTTCCCGATCGACGACCACATCGAGGTGGGGGAGGAGGCGCGCCTCAAGCACCGCTACCTCGACCTGCGTCGCTCCGGCCCCAACGCCGCGCTCCGCCTGCGCAGCAAGATCAACAAGGCCGCGCGCGACGTGCTCGACGCGCGCGACTTCGTCGAGGTCGAGACCCCGACGCTGACCCGCTCGACCCCCGAGGGTGCCCGCGACTTCCTCGTGCCGGCCCGCCTCGCGCCCGGCAGCTGGTACGCCCTGCCGCAGAGCCCGCAGCTGTTCAAGCAGCTGCTGATGGTCGGCGGCATGGAGCGCTACTTCCAGATCGCGCGCTGCTACCGCGACGAGGACTTCCGCGCCGACCGCCAGCCCGAGTTCACCCAGCTCGACATCGAGATGAGCTTCGTGGACCAGGAGGACGTCATCACGCTGATGGAGGACGTCCTCGAGGCGATGTGGGCGCAGGCCGGCCACACCATCGAGCGCCCCCTGCCCCGGATGACGTACGCCGACGCGATGGCGAAGTACGGCTCGGACAAGCCGGACCTCCGCATGGGCCTCGAGCTCGTCGAGTGCACGGAGTACTTCAAGCACACCACCTTCCGCGTCCTCCAGGCCGACTACGTCGGCGCCGTCGTCATGCCGGGCGGCGGCAGCCAGCCGCGTCGGCAGTTCGACGCGTGGCAGGACTGGGCCAAGCAGCGTGGCGCCAAGGGCCTGGCCTACGTGACGATCGCCGAGGACGGCGAGCTCGGGGGACCGGTCGCCAAGAACCTCACCGACGCCGAGCGCGAGGGCCTGGCCGCCCACGTCGGCGCCAACCCGGGCGACTGCATCTTCTTCGCCGCCGGCCCGGTCAAGAGCAGCCGTGCGCTGCTCGGCGCCGCGCGCCTGGAGATCGGTCGTCGCGGCGGTCTGCTCGACGACTCCGTCTTCGCCTTCACCTGGGTGGTCGACGCGCCCCTGTTCGAGCCGAGCTCCGACGCGGTCGCCAGCGGCGACGTCGCGGTGGGCGCAGGCGCCTGGACGGCCGTCCACCACGCCTTCACCAGCCCCAAGCCGGAGTTCCTCGACACCTTCGACACCGACCCCGGCAGCGCGCTGGCCTACGCCTACGACATCGTCTGCAACGGCAACGAGCTCGGTGGCGGGTCCATCCGTATCCACCGCGGCGACGTGCAGACGCGCGTGTTCAAGGTGATGGGCCTCGACGAGGACGAGGCGCAGGAGAAGTTCGGCTTCCTGCTCGACGCCTTCAAGTACGGCGCGCCCCCGCACGGCGGCATCGCGGTGGGCATGGACCGCATCGTGGCGATGCTCGCGGGCACCGACTCGATCCGCGACGTGATCGCCTTCCCGAAGTCCGGAGGGGGCTACGACCCCCTCACGGCGGCCCCTGCCCCCATCACGGCGGAGCAGCGCAAGGAAGCCGGTGTCGACGCCGTACCCGCGAAGGACCTCCCGCCCGAGGAGTGATCCCCGGGAGGTTTGCCGCCACGGGGTGGTTAACCGGTCGTAACTGGATCGTTACGCGTCAGTGATCGTGCGTGCGTCGCGGGTCACATAGAGTCCCGTTTCGGCGCAGGCCCCGGGGGACCCCCGGGAGTGCGCCGGGACAGTTCCCGAGAACCAGATGGGGAGAGCATGTCGGCAGAGACCGCAGGGCCGGAGACACTGGGCCACCTCAGCGATGAGGGCCAGCAGCAGGATCCCAACAGCCAGCAGGCCAAGGAGATCGCCGGCAAGTCGCCGATGCGGATCGCGATGGGCCGTCTGGCCCGCGACAAGATCGCCGTCGTCTGTGCGGTCATCGTGCTGTTCTTCATCATCTGCGCCGTCTTCGCCGGTCCGATCAGCCACCTGTTCGGTGTGAGCCTCGAGACCCCGCTCGCCAGCGAGCGCGTCGACGGCCTCAACAACGGCCTGCCCAAGCCCGAGATGGGCCCGCCCAACGGCTCGTTCACGTGGGAGCACCCGATGGGTGTCGCTCCCCGCACGGGTGAGGACAACCTGGCCTACTGGCTCTACGGCTGCCGCGTCTCGCTGATGATCGCCACCACGGCCACCATCTTCGCGAGCCTCGTCGGCATCGTGATCGGCCTGCTCGCCGGCTTCCTCGGTGGCGCGGTCGACAAGGTCCTGTCGTTCTTCATCGACATGTTCCTGACGATCCCCTACCTGCTGGCCGCGCTGACCCTGGCCCCGATCATCAACGAGCGGTTCTCCCTCTCGGACAACTACGGGACCATCCAGAAGTTCAGCCTGATCATCGTGCTGGCGACGCTCGGCTGGATGGGCACCGCCCGCCTGATCCGTGGTGAGGTCCTCGCGCTGCGTGAGCGCGAGTTCGTGCAGGCCGCCCGCGTCATGGGCATGCCGACCTCCCGCATCCTGTTCAAGGAGCTCCTGCCCAACCTGGCCGCCCCGATCATCATCAGCGTCTCGTTGATGCTGCCGGCCTTCGTGGCCGCGGAGGCCGGGCTGGCCTACCTCGGCATCGGTGTCACCGACGGCGTCTCGTGGGGCCAGACGATCCTCAAGGGCACCAACCTCACCTTCTTCCGCGAGTACCCGCAGTACCTGTGGCAGCCGCTGCTCGGCGTCGTCGCACTGGTCCTCGCGCTCAACCTCCTCGGCGATGCGCTCCGCGACGCCCTGGACCCCAAGACCCGACGCTGAGCCTGCGCTCGGCCTCAGGTCCCACGTTCGTCGCCGGAGACGCCGTCCTCGGTGAGAAACACAAAGAAAGGCTGGACAGCATGAAGCGGAACAAGCCGCTTGCACTCGTTGCTGGTGCCGCTCTTCTGACGCTCGCTGCCTGTGGCGGTGGGTCGTCGGACGACGGTGGCAGCGGCAGTGGCACGGACAGGAAGTTCGGCGGCCAGGAGGGGGGCACCAAGGACGCTGAGCGTCAGGGCCCCGCTGCTGACGTCGAGGGCGCGACCGCAGGTGGCACCATCACGGTGTACCTCCCCGGTGACCCCGGTCCCGACACGCTCGACCCGACCGGCGGCTGGTCCGTCACGGGCAACTCCATCCAGCAGGCGCTCACGAGCCGCTCGCTGACCCAGTACGCCCGCGACGAGAACGGCCAGCCGGTGCTGGTTCCGGACCTCGCGACCGACCTGGGCACGCCCAACGACGACTACACGGAGTGGACCTTCACCATCCGTGACGACGCCACGTGGGAGGACGGCAAGCCCGTCACCGCCGACGAGGTCGCGTTCGGCATCTGCCGCTCGCTCGACTCCGAGGCGTTCCCGTCCGGCCCGGGCACCGAGTACTCGAAGTCCTACTTCGACGGTGCCGAGGACTACGACGGCCCGTACACCGGCAAGGACCCGAAGTGCGCCAAGTGGGGCGGCATCTCGGTCGACGGCCAGGACATCACCATCAAGATGTCGAAGCCGTTCCCGGACATGGACTACTGGGGCGCCTTCATGGCGATGGGCCCGGCTCCGCTCGGCAACGCCTCCAAGCCGCCGAACTACGGCCAGAAGCCCCTCTCCAACGGCCCCTACAAGGTCGAGAGCTACAAGCCCAACGAGGAGCTCGTCCTCGTGAAGAACGACCAGTGGGCTGCTGAGTCGGACCCGGCGCGTCACCAGTACGCCGACGAGTTCGTCTTCAAGTTCAACCAGGACCAGTCCAAGGTCGACGAGATCATGCTCTCGGACAACTCCGACAGCCAGACCGCCGTCTCCACCGCCCTGGGCTCGGACAAGTACAACGACGCCAACGGCCAGCTCGGCGAGCGTCTCGTCCAGCAGACCTCGCAGTGCGTCTCCACGCTGACGCCGGACTACACCAAGATCACCGACATCAACGTCCGCAAGGCCCTGGCCTACGCGTACCCGTACGAGGACGTCTGGATCGCGAGCGGTGAGGTTCCGGGCGTGACCCGTATCCCCGCCAACTCGGTGATGCCTCCCGGCATGGCCGGCAAGAAGGAGTTCCAGGTCGACGGTGAGCAGATCACCTACGACCCGGAGAAGTCGAAGGAGCTCCTCGCCGAGGCCGGCTACGGCGACAAGCCGTACCCGATCACCATGGTGTTCTACGAGGTCGACCCGCTGGCCAAGGCCGCTCAGGACCAGATCACCAAGGGCTTCGAGGCCGGTGGCTTCAAGGTCAAGGCCATCCCGGTCCAGGAGTCGCCGTACAACGTGTGGCTCGACCCCGACAACAAGGTCAACAAGACGCTGAACCTGCGTGGCGTCAACTGGTGCTCCGACTGGCCGTCGGGCTCGACGATGATCCCGTCCCTCCTGCGCACCGGTGCTGTCTACAACACCGCGCAGTTCTCGGAGACGTCGGTCGACGACGAGATGTCGGCCATCGCCACCATGCCGATGGACGACCAGGCCGACGCCTGGGGTGCGCTGGACGAGAAGATCATGACGGAGTACTTCCCGATCATCCCGACCGCGTTCCGCAACGACCTGTTCGTGTTCGGCAGCAAGATCGGCAACCCGACGGGCGATGGCTCGATCGGTGCCCCGAACTACAAGGACCTGTACGTCATGCAGTGACCTGGTGCTCATCACTGAGCACCACGTAGTTCCCCAGTAGTAACTGACGGGTGGGGGCTCCCTGACCGGGAGCCCCCACTCGGCAGCCCGGACCAAGTAGGCTGTCGTGCCTCGGTCCGACTCATCCACCATCCCCGGAGAGTGACCTGCGATGTTCGCGTATGTCGTCAAGCGGCTGATCTCGGGAGTCCTCGTCGTGACGTTGATCTCGATGGCGATCTTCCTGCTGTTCTGGTACGGCCCCTCGAGCCCGGCCCAGCCGATCTGTGACCGCGAGAGCGGCAACCGATGCACGCCCGCGAGGCTTGCGACGTACGAGAAGACGCTGGGTTACGACAACCCGGTCTACGAGGAGTACGGCAAGTTCGTGAAGGGCGTCTTCGTCGGACGCACCCTCACCATCGCCTCCAACGAGTACGAGTGCGCCGCGCCGTGCCTGGGCATCAGCTTCCGCACCAAGGCCCCGGTCAAGGAGGAGCTCGTCTCGCGCATGCCGGCGACCTTCTCGATCGCCATCGGCGGTGCCTTCCTCTACGTCCTCTTCGGAGTCCCCATCGGTGTAGCAGCCGCGCGAAGGCGCGGCAGCGTGGCCGACAAGGCCCTGGTCTCGAGCTTCCTGTTCATCAGCTCGATCCCGTACTACCTCTTCGCGTTGCTGACCTGGCTCTACCTCACGATCACGTTCGAGGTGCCGTTGTTCAGCGACACGGGCTACTTCTCACCCCTGGGCGAAGGACCATGGAAGTGGTTCTCCGGCATGTTCCTGGCCTGGGTGGCGCTCGGCATCTTCGGCTGCACCCAGTACACGCGATACACGCGCGGTGCGATGGTCGAGTCGCTGAGCGAGGACTACATCCGTACGGCGAAGGCCAAGGGCCTGCCGGCGCGGACCATCATCTACAAGCACGGGCTGCGTGCTGCCCTGGTGCCGGTCGTGACGATCTTCGGCATCGACTTCGGCACCCTGCTGGCCGGCACGATCTTCACCGAGCGGATCTTCGAGATCAAGGGCATCGGCTGGTGGGCGCTCGAGGCCGTGACCGGCAAGGACCTGCCCGTCGTCCAGGCGACTGCGCTCTTCGGTGCCGTCGCCCTGATCATCTCCAACCTGCTCGTGGACGTGGTGTACAGCGTCCTCGACCCGAGGGTGAGGCTTTCGTGACCAGCGTTCCCATGACCCAGTCGTCCGCCGCCGAGCGCGATGCGGCCGAGGGGCCCTTCCTCCAGGTCGAGGACCTGAAGGTCACCTTCCCGACCCAGGACGGTCCCGTCACCGCGGTGCAGGGACTGTCGTACTCGGTCGAGAAGGGCAAGACCCTCGGCATCGTCGGCGAGTCCGGTTCCGGCAAGTCGGTCTCGAGCATGGCCGTGATGGGCCTGCACGACACCAAGTCGGCGAAGATCTCCGGTTCCATCCGCGTGGGTGGCACCGAGGTCGTCGGCCTCAGCGAGTCGCGCATGCGCGACCTGCGCGGCAACGCGATGGCGATGATCTTCCAGGACGCCCTCGCCGCGCTGCACCCCTTCTACAAGATCGGCGCGCAGCTCGAGGAGGCCTACCTGGTCCACCACTCGAGCGCCTCCAAGCGCGACGCGCGCCGCAAGGCGATCGAGATGCTCGACCGCGTCGGCATCCCGCAGCCCGACCGGCGCGTGGACGACTTCCCGCACCAGTTCTCCGGCGGCATGCGCCAGCGCGCGATGATCGCGATGGGCCTGATCAACGACCCGTCGCTGCTCATCGCCGACGAGCCGACCACCGCGCTCGACGTGACGGTGCAGGCGCAGATCCTCGACCTGCTCCAGGACCTGCAGCGCGAGTTCAACTCGGCCGTCATCATCATCACCCACGACCTCGGCGTGATCGCCGAGATGGCTGACGACGTCCTCGTGATGTACGCCGGTCGCTGCGTGGAGTTCGGCACGGCCAAGCAGATCCTGACCACGCCGGAGATGCCCTACACGTGGGGCCTGCTGTCCAGCATCCCCGACGTGAACGCGTCCACCGACGCGCGCCTGATCCCGATCCCCGGCAACCCGCCCAGCCTGCTGCGGCCGCCGTCGGGCTGTTCCTTCCACCCGCGGTGCGTGCACTCCGACAAGGTCGCCGGTGACCTGTGCTCCACCGAGCTTCCCGAGCTGCTTCCGGCCAGCTCCGGCACGGCACATCTCAAGCGCTGCCACCTCGCCGACCCCGTGTCGGTCTACGCGACCGAGGTGCTGCCCGAGATCGCCCCCGAGCTCGTCGAGGAGACCCGATGACCCAGGACCCGAACTCCCGCTCCGAGATCGAGCCGACCGAGATCGGCGCCAACGCGGCCGAGACCGGCGACCGTGTGCTCGAGGACCAGCACGACGCCACCGCGGACCACGAGGTGGCGATCGAGGACCTCGACTTCGCCACCGTCGCGGAGATGGGTCACGTGGCCTCCGAGCTCGACCCGGACGCACCGGCCGTGCTGACGGTCGACAACCTGAAGATGTACTTCCCCGTGAAGTCCTCGGGTGTCGTACGCCGCACCATCGGCCACGTGCAGGCGGTCGACGGCATCTCGTTCGAGGTGCCCAAGGGCGGGTCGCTCGGCCTCGTCGGTGAGTCCGGCTGTGGCAAGTCGACGACCGGTCGCCTGATCACCCGGCTCTACAAGCCGACCGGCGGCTCGATGACGTTCGAGGGCAAGGACCTCGCGAAGCTGTCCAACCGCGAGATGAAGCCGCTGCGCCGTGACGTGCAGATGATCTTCCAGGACCCCTACACCTCGCTCAACCCGCGCCACACGGTCGGCACGATCGTCGGTGCCCCGCTCGAGGTGCACAACATCGTCCCGAAGAAGGACGTCCTCAAGCGGGTGCAGGAGCTGCTCGAGGTCGTGGGCCTCAACCCCGAGCACTACAACCGCTACCCGAACGAGTTCTCCGGCGGCCAGCGCCAGCGCATCGGCATCGCCCGGGCGCTGACGCTCAACCCGAAGGTCCTCGTCGCCGACGAGCCGGTCTCGGCCCTCGACGTGTCGATCCAGGCGCAGGTGGTCAACCTGCTCCAGGACATCCAGTCGGAGTTCGACGTGGCGTTCCTCTTCATCGCCCACGACCTGGCGATCGTGCGTCACTTCTGCCCCGAGATCGCCGTGATGTACCTCGGCAAGATCGTGGAGATCGGTGACCGCGACACGATCTACTCCCACCCGCACCACCCCTACACGCAGGCCTTGCTCTCCGCGGTGCCGGACGTGAAGCAGGCCGCGGTCGGTGGTCGTCGCGAGCGCATCCGCCTCGAGGGCGACGTGCCCAGCCCGATCAACCCGCCCTCGGGTTGCCGGTTCCGCACGCGCTGCCAGTTCGCGCAGGAGATCTGCGCCAAGGTCGAGCCGCCGCTGCTGCAGATCGGGTCGCGCCACAAGGTCGCCTGCCACTTCGCGGGCGAGCTGGGCTCGCACCCGGCCACCCCCGTCACGACCGAGCTCCTCGGCGTCGACGACCAGGGCAGCCCGGTGCCGGGCGCGACCGCGACGCACCAGCTGTCCGGCCCCGGCTACGACAAGACCTGGTACGACCTGAAGACCAAGCAGACCGCCGGAGCCTGACCTCCCTTCCCGACCGTCGGGTCGGGAAGGAGATACTCACGACGTGGACGGCTTGTTCGAGATTCCGGGCGCGGGGCAACCCGCGCCCGGTGTCGTACCCGGGGGCGGGTCGCTGGGCGCCAACACGCACGCCTCGGCGCCCCTCGCGGTCCGGATGCGCCCGCGGACCATCGACGAGCTCGTCGGCCAGCAGCAGTTGCGGGCCGCGGGGTCGCCGCTGCGGCGGCTGATCGAGGGCGACCAGTCGATGTCCCTGCTGCTGTGGGGACCGCCCGGCACCGGCAAGACCACGATCGCCGCGATCGTCAGCCAGCAGACCAGGCGGCGCTTCGTCGAGGTGTCGGCCGTCGCCGCCGGCGTCAAGGAGGTGCGCGCCGCGATCGACGGCGCCCGCGCCGAGCTCGCCCGAGGCGGCCAGGAGACGGTGCTCTTCGTCGACGAGGTGCACCGCTTCACCAAGGCCCAGCAGGACGCCCTCCTGCCCGGCGTCGAGAACCGCTGGGTCACCCTGATCGCCGCGACGACCGAGAACCCGTTCTTCTCGGTGATCAGCCCGCTGCTCTCGCGCAGCCTCCTGCTGCGCCTCCAGTCGCTCACCGACGACGACGTCGCGGAGGTGATCGACCTCGCGCTCGCCGACGACCGTGGGCTGGCGGGGGAGACCGGGCTCGACGACGACGCCCGCGCCCACCTCGTACGCCTGGCCGGTGGTGACGCGCGGCGCGCGCTGACCTACCTCGAGGCCGCGGCCGGTGCCGCGGCGAGCAACGGTCTCGACGCCATCGACCTGGAGACCGCCGAGACGGCCGTCGACCAGGCGGCGGTGCGCTACGACCGCCAGGGCGACCAGCACTACGACGTCATCAGCGCCTTCATCAAGTCGATCCGCGGCTCCGACGCCGACGCGGCGCTGCACTACCTCGCCCGCATGATCGAGGCGGGGGAGGACCCGCGGTTCATCGCGCGGCGCCTCGTCGTCCACGCGAGCGAGGACATCGGCCTGGCCGACCCGACCGCCCTCCAGGCGGCCGTCGCGGCCGCCCAGGCGGTGCAGCTGATCGGCATGCCCGAGGCGCGGATCAACCTGGCCCAGGCCACCATCCACCTCGCGGTGGCGCCCAAGTCCAACGCGGTGATCACCGCGATCGACGCGGCGATCGCCGACGTGCGCGCGGGCAAGATCGGCCAGGTGCCGCCCCACCTGCGCGACGCCCATTACGGCGGTGCGAAGGACCTCGGCCACGGCAAGGGCTACGCCTACCCCCACGACGAGCCCTACGGCGTCGCCGAGCAGCAGTACGCCCCCGACCAGCTCCGGGACACGGAGTACTACCGCCCGACCGCGCTCGGCGCCGAGGCGTCGGTGAAGGAACGTTGGGAGCGGATCCGCCGCATCGTGCGCGGGTCCGGCGGATGAGGCGGCGCGAGGCCGCCGCCGCCCTGGCCGGTGTCGTGGTCCTCGCGCTGGCCGCGTGCGACGGCCGCGTGACGGACCGCCACGGTCGTGGCGCCTTCGACGGTGGGCGGGCGTACGACGTGCCGGTGGCGGCGACGCAGGACCCGGGACGGCAGGGCCCTGCACCCGACGTCCCCGGGGCGGTCCGAGGCGGGACCCTCACGGTCTACCTCCCCGGCGCGCCCGGGCTGAACACCCTCGACCCGACCGAAGGCTGGTCGGCGCCGGGGAACGCGATCCAGCAGGCGCTCGTGAGCCGGTCGCTGACGCAGTACGCCCGTGGCGACGACGGGCAGCCGGTGCTGGTGCCGGACCTCGCGACCGACCTCGGGTCGCACAACGAGGACTTCACGCGGTGGACCTTCACCATCCGCGACGACGCGACCTGGGAGGACGGCAGCCCGGTCACGCCCGAGGAGGTCGCGTTCGGCATCTGCCGTTCGCTCGACGCCGAGGTCTTCCCGGCGGGTCCCGGGGCCGAGTACGCCACGACGTACTTCGCCGGAGCGGACGAGTACGACGGCCCCTACACGGGCGACGACCCGCTCTGCCGCGACTACCCGGGCATCGCCGTGTCCGGTCAGGACGTCACCATCGAGATGTCGAGGCCCTTCCCCGACATGGCCTACCTCGGCTCGGTCATGGCGATGGGCCCGGCGCCGCTCGGTGACGCCTCCGACCCGGCGACCTACAGCCGTCGGCCCCTGTCCAACGGCCCCTACAAGGTGGCCAGCTGGGAGCCGGGGGAGCGGCTGGTGCTCGTGCGCAACGACGCATGGGATGCGGGCTCCGACCCGGCTCGTCACCAGTACGTCGACCGGTTCGTGTTCGAGCTCGACCAGGACCAGGCCAAGGTCGACGAGATCATGCTCTCCGGGAGCTCGAACAGCGAGGCGGCCGTGTCGACCTCGCTGGCCGCGGACCGCTACGTCGAGGCCGAGGAGTCGCTGGGCGACCGCCTGGTCCAACAATCCACGCAGTGCCTGACCACGCTGACCCCGGACTACACCAAGATCACCGACCTCAGGGTGCGCAAGGCGCTCGCCTACGCCTACCCCTACGAGGACGCCTGGATCGCCGGCGGCGAGGTCCCGGGCGTCACCCGGGTCCCGGCCGGACCGGTGATGCCGCCCGGCATGACGGGCCGACAGGAGTTCCAGGTCGACGGCCGGCAGATCACCTACGACCCGGCGAAGGCTCGCGCGCTCCTCGCCGAGGCCGGCTACGACGCCGACCGGCCGTACCCGATCACGATGGTCTACAACGCGCTCGACCCGCTGGCGAGGGATGCCCAGTCGCAGGTCACGGCCGGGTTCGAGGCCTCCGGCTTCGAGGTCAGGGCGATCCCCCTGCAGTCGTCGCCCTACAGCGTGTGGCTCGACCCCGACGACAAGGTGAACCGGGCGCTCAACCTCCGTGGCGTCAACTGGTGCCCGCTCTGGCCCACCGGGTCGGCGATGCTGCCGCCGCTGCTGAGGAGCGGTGCCGCCTTCAACACCGCCCACTTCGACGAGCCCGCGGTCGACGCCGCGATGGACGCCATCGCCTCGCTCCCGATCGAGGACCAGGCTGCCGCGTGGGGTGCGCTCGACGAGTCGGTCATGACCGAGCAGTTCCCGGTGATCCCGACCGGCTACGTCAACCGCCTGTTCGCCTTCGGCTCCCGCGTCGGCAACCCCACGGGTGACGGCTCGCTGGGCACGCCCAACTACCGGGACCTCTACGTCGTCCCGTGATTCCTCCGGCTTATAGGGTGGCCGCGTGACTTCGGAGCAGATGTGGCTGGGTGCTGCGGGTGCGCTCGCGCTCGTGGCGCTGCTCGTCGCGTTCCGGGCCCACCGGCGGGCGACCCGGGTCGAACGCCTCGCGGAGTCGCTCGCCCAGCGCATCGACGTGCTCGAGTCGCCGGTGTCCGAGGCGCCGCGGCCAGTCCGCGACGACGAGGTGAGCACCTTCGTGATCACCCACCTGGGCTCCGACCAGCCGCGCGAGGCCGTGCCCGTCGCGCAGGACATCGACGGCCGGCTCTTCGCCGACATCGTCGCCCGCGAGACCGTGGTCAAGGCCGCGTCGTGGACCGCGGGTCTGCGCCGTGCGCTCTCGCCGGAGAGCCGCAACCGGATCCGCTTCGAAGTCCGCCAGGAGACCCGCCGCGCCGGCCGCGAGCGCCGGGCCGAGATGAAGCAGGCCCTGCGCGAGTTCCGTGAGCGCGAGCGGGCCGACGTGGCCCGTGACCTGGGGGAGGACGTCGCCTGATGGGTCGCCCACTCTGGTTCGTGGCCGGGGCGGGGGTCGGTGTGTACGCCGCTGCCCGCGCCCGCCGTGCCGCGGAGGCGTTGACCGCCGACGGCCTGCGTGACCGCCTGCGCGGCTGGCAGGTCGGTGCCCGCCTCTTCGCCGAGGAGGTGCACCAGGGGCGCACCGAGCGCGAAACCGAGTTGCGCGAGCAGCTCGGCCTGAGGCCCCATGGACTACCTGAACTGACCACGAGCACCAGCACCGAGATGAAGGACCTGCACTGATGGACACCGCCGAGATCCGCCGCCGCTTCCTCGCGCACTTCGAGGCCGCCGGACACGCCGTGGTGCCCTCCGCCTCCACCCTCGCCGACGACCCGAACCTGCTGTTCGTCAACGCCGGCATGGTGCCGTTCAAGCCCTACTTCCTCGGCCAGGAGACGCCGCCCTTCGACCGCGCGACGAGCGTGCAGAAGTGCATCCGCACGCCCGACATCGAGGACGTCGGCAAGACCACGCGCCACGCCACCTTCTTCGAGATGTGCGGCAACTTCTCCTTCGGCGACTACTTCAAGCAGGGCGCCATCGAGCTGGCCTGGGCGCTGATCACGAACCCCGTCGAGGAGGGTGGCTACGGCCTCGACAAGGACCGCCTGTACCCGTCGGTGCTGGTGGGAGACGAGGAGGCCATCGGCCTCTGGATGGAGGTCACCGGGCTGCCGCGCGAGCGGATCGTCCAGCTCGGCCCCAAGGAGAACTACTGGTCGATGGGCGTGCCCGGCCCCGGCGGTCCGTGCTCGGAGATCCTGTTCGACCGCGGACCGGAGTTCGGTCCGGACTTCGACGCCGCGACGCTCGGCCCGGACATGCCGTTCGAGCTCGAGGACCGGCTGCTCGAGATCTGGAACCTCGTCTTCATGCAGGACGACCTGAGCGCCGTGCGCTCCAAGTCGGACTTCGACATCGCGGGCTCGCTGCCGAAGAAGAACATCGACACCGGCATGGGCCTGGACCGCGTCGCCCTGCTGCTGCAGGGCAAGAAGAACATGTACGAGATCGACCTGGTCTACCCGGTCATCGCCAAGGCCGAGCAGCTCACCGGCAGGACGTACGGCGTCGACCGCGAGGACGACATCAGGTTCTGCGTGGTCGCCGACCACGTGCGCTCCTCGATGATGCTCATCGGTGACGGCGTCACGCCCGGCAACGACGGTCGCGGCTACGTCCTGCGCCGCCTCCTGCGCCGCGCGGTCCGCTCGATGCGCCTGCTGGGCTGCGAGGACCGCGTGCTGCCCGAGCTGATGCCCGTCTCCCGCGACGCGATGAGCCCGACCTACGGCAACCTCGTCACCGACTGGGAGCGGATCTGCCAGGTCGCCTTCGCCGAGGAGGACGCGTTCCGCAAGACGCTCCAGTCCGGCACGCAGATCTTCGACACCGCCGCCGCCGACGTGAAGCGCACCGGCGGCACGACGCTCTCCGGCGAGCGGGCCTTCGCGCTCCACGACACCTACGGCTTCCCGATCGACCTCACCCTCGAGATGGCGGCCGAGCAGGGCCTCCAGGTCGACGAGCAGGGCTTCCGCGGCCTGATGGCCGAGCAGCGCGAGCGCGCCAAGGCCGACGCCCGCGCCAAGAAGGGCACGCACGGCGACACCGCGGCCTACCGCGGGATCCTCGACGAGTTCGGCCCGACCGAGTGGCTCGCCTACGAGACGCTCGAGACCGAGTCGAGGCCGCTGGCGCTGCTCAGCGGCGGTGCGTCGGTGCCGCGGCTGGCGCAGGGCGAGATCGGCGAGCTCGTGCTCGACCGCACGCCGTTCTACGCCGAGTCCGGCGGCCAGGTGGCTGACGCGGGCGAGATCCTCTTCGACGGAGGCCGGCTCGAGGTCATCGACGTCCAGCGCCCGATCAAGGGACTGGTCGTCCACCAGGTGCGCGTGGTCGACGGCGAGCTGGTCTCGACAGGCTCGAACGGCGGGAAGGGCGCCGTGCACGCCCGCGTCGACCCCGAGTGGCGCATCGGCGCTCGCCAGGCCCACTCCGGCACCCACGTCGTGCACGCCGCGCTGCGTGAGGTGCTCGGCCCGACCGCGTTGCAGTCCGGCTCCTACAACCGGCCCGGCTACCTCCGCCTCGACTTCGGGTGGACCCAGGCGCTGAGCTCCGAGCAGGTGCGCGACATCGAGCTGGTCTCCCAGCAGGCGCTGCGCGCCGACCTCGCGGTCTCGTGGGACTACATGACCCTCGAGCAGGCCAAGGAGTGGGGCGCGATCGCGCTCTTCGGCGAGACCTACGACAACACCAAGGTGCGCGTCGTCGAGATCGGCGGGCCCTGGTCGCGCGAGCTCTGCGGTGGCACGCACGTGGACCACTCCTCGCAGATCGGCACCGTCGTGGTGACCGGCGAGACGAGCGTGGGCTCGGGCAACCGCCGCATCGAGGCGCTCACGGGCGTCGAGGGCTTCGGCTACCTCGCCCGCGAGCGCGACGTCGTCGCCCAGCTCACCGGCCTGCTCAAGACCCAGCCCGACGACCTGGTCGGTCGCGTGCAGGGCCTCACCGAGCGCCTCAGGGCCGCCGAGAAGGAGCTGGAGAAGGCCCGGCTGGCCCAGCTGCTGGGCGCCAGCGCCGAGCTGGCCGCCGGCGCGTCGCAGGTCGGCCCGGTCAAGGTCGTGGCCCACCGTGCCGACGGCGCCGCGGGCGGCGACGTACGGAACCTGGCGATGGACGTCCGCGGACGCCTGCCGCAGGGCGAGCCCGGCGTCGTGGTGATCATCGGCAACGTGGACGGCAAGGTGTCCGTCGTGGCCGCGACCAACGACGAGGCGCGTGCCCGCGGCGTGTCCGCCGGCGAGCTCGTGCGCGCCGTCGGCCCGCTGCTCGGCGGCAAGGGTGGCGGCAAGGACGACGTCGCCCAGGGCGGCGGCACCGACGCCTCGCGCATCGACGAGGCGCTCGCGCTGGTCGCCCACGAGGTGGCCAAGCACGCGGTGCAGGGCTGAGCGGCACCGGCGTGAGGTTCGGGGTCCGGCTGGGCGTCGACCCGGGTGATGCCCGGATCGGCGTCGCCAGCAGCGACCCCTCCGGCTTCCTCGCGACCCCGGTCGAGACCGTGCGGCGCGGCAAGGGCGACGTACGACGTCTGGGGCAGCTCGTCGTCGAGCTCGAGGCGGTCGAGGTCGTGGTCGGCCTGCCGCGCTCGCTCAGCGGAGCGGAGGGTCCTGCGGCGGAGAAGGTGCGCGAGTTCGCCGCCCGGTTGGCGCGCCGAGTTGCACCCGTGCCCGTCAGACTGTGTGATGAACGACTGACCACGGTCTCCGCCGAGTCGATCCTGCGCGAGCAGGGCCGGCGTGGCGCGAAGAGACGCGCCGTGGTCGACCAGGCAGCCGCCGTGCTGATCCTGCAGACTGCCCTCGACACGGAGCGGTCGAGCGGACAGGCACCCGGAGAGATCGTCGAGGTAGCAGATGAGTGAGCACGAGGCCGCACCCGAGGTCGGTCCCGAGGAGGACCGTCCGGCGGAGGCCTACGAGTACGTCCCCGGCGGCAAGCGGCGCAAGGGCCGTGGCTTCAAGGGCTGCCTGGCCGTGCTCGTCGCGCTCGTCGTGCTGGTGGGCGGCTTCTACGTCGGGCTGACCAAGGGCGTGAGCTGGGTCTCCGACCAGTTCCAGGGCCCCGACGACTACCCCGGTCCCGGCACGGGCAAGGTCGAGTTCACCGTCAACGAGGGCGACACCACCGCCGAGATCGGCCGCAACCTCAAGGCCGAGGGTGTCACCAAGTCCGTGCAGGCGTTCATCGACGCGGCCGCCGGCGACTCCGACGCAGCCGGCATCCAGGTCGGCGACTACGAGCTCCAGAAGGAGATGAAGGCCTCCGACGCGCTCGAGGTCCTCATCGACCCCGACAACCTGATCGGCTTCCCGACCGTCACGATCCCCGAGGGCCTGCGCCTGACCGAGATCGTCTCGACGCTCGCGCAGAACACCGACTTCCCCGAAGAGGCCTGGAACAAGGCCCTCGACCAGCCCGACAAGATCGGGCTGCCCGACTACGCCGAGGGCAACGCGGAGGGCTACCTGTTCCCGGCGACCTACGAGATCAAGCCCGGCATGAAGCCCGTGGCGATCCTCAAGACCATGGTCGCGCGCTGGCAGCAGGCCGCCGACGCGGCCGGCCTGGAGGAGAAGGCCGCCGAGCTCGGCCACACGCCCGCCGAGCTGATGATCATCGCCTCGCTGGTCCAGGCCGAGGGCCGCGGCAGCGACATGCCGAAGATCTCCCGCGTCATCTACAACCGGCTCGACGGTCCCGGCGACAAGGGCGGCACCAACGGCACGCTCGGCATCGACGCGTCGATCGCCTACGGCCTCGGCCTCTCGCCCGGCTCGACGGAGCTCACGCCCGACCAGCTGGCCGAGGACACGCCCTACAACACGCGCATCAACGCGGGTCTGCCCCCGACGCCGATCGAGGCCCCGGGCGACGACGCCATCGCGGCGGCGGCCAACCCGGAGGAGGGCGACTGGTACTACTACGTCACCGTCGACCTCTCCACCGGCGAGACGAAGTTCTACGAGGACTACGACGGCTTCCTCGAGGGACGCGACGAGTACAAGGCCTACTGCGAGACCTCGGACCGTTGCTGAGGTGACGACCGGGTCTGCGGGGGCGGCGCGACGGTGCGGCGTGCTGGGCGATCCGATCGCCCACTCGCTGTCGCCGGTGCTGCACCGTGCCGGCTACGCCGAGCTCGGCCTGGACTGGGAGTACGACGCCCACCGGGTGCCCTCGGGCGGCCTCGCGGACTTCCTGGCCGGGGTGGATGCGTTGTGGCGCGGGCTGTCGCTGACGATGCCGCTCAAGCGGGAGGCGCTCGACCTCGTCGACCGGCTGACCGACCGCGCCCGGCTGGCGGGCGCCGTGAACACGCTGCTGCTCGAGCCTGACGGCACACGCGTCGGTGACAACACCGACCTGCCGGGTGCTGCCGCCGCCCTCCGCGAGCGTACGACGATGCCGCTGGCGTCGGCCGCGATCCTGGGCGGCGGTGCGACCGCGACGTCCGTGGGGCTGGCGCTCGTCGACCTCGGAGTGACCACGGTCGAGCTGCTGGTCCGCGACGAGGCACGGGCAGGGGAGACGGTCGCCGCGCTGCGCGCACACCCGGCCGGGGTGGACGTCCGCGTGACGTCACTGGGCGGCGGGGCGCCGGTCGTCGCCGACGTGGTGGTGTCGACGATCCCTGCCGACGCCCAGACCGGCGACCTGGTCGCCCGGTGCGCGCAGGTGCCCGTGGTCTTCGAGGCGCTCTACGACCCGTGGCCCACCCCGCTCGCCGCCTCAGCCCTCTCGACGGACCGGGTGCTCGTCGGCGGTCTCGACCTGCTGGTCCACCAGGCGGTGCTGCAGTTCGAGCTCTTCACCGGCCTGCCGGCGCCTCTGGGGGCGATGCGGGCGGCGGGCGCGGACGCCCTCGCCGGACGGAGCCACGCGTGAACGGCACGCTCCTCGCGCTCCTGCTGGGTGCGCTCGTCGCGGGGCTCGGCGGCCTGCTCGTGCCGCGGCTGATCGCATCGGTTCCGGAGCCCCAGCCCAAGCAGGCGACCGACGAGCCGCCCAAGATGCTCTACGCCGACATCGCGGCGCGTCCCGGGCTCGCTCTGCGGAGCGCTCTGGTCTCGGCGGCTGCGGGTGGCGTGCTCGGCGCGGCGACCGGGCTGGACTGGCCGCTGCTGTGGCTGGTGCCGCTGACCCCGGTCGCGGTGGCGCTGTCGGTGGTCGACTGGCACACCCGCCTGCTGCCGCGCGTCGTCGTCGTACCCGCCACGCTGGCGACGCTCGCGGCCGTCGTCGTGGTGGGGTTGGCGACGGGGGAGCGCTCGGCGCTGCTGTGGGCCCTCGGCGGCATGGTCGGCCTGCGGTCGTTCTTCTGGTTGCTGTGGTTCATCCGCTCCGCAGGCATGGGCTTCGGCGACGTGCGCCTCGCCGCGCTGGTCGGGCTGGTGCTGGGGTGGGCAGGAGCCGACGTGCTGCTGTTCGGCGCCTGGATCGGCTTCGTGTCGTTCGCCCTGCCGGGCCTCGCCCTGGCCATCGTCCGGCGCGACAAATCCCTGCTGAAGAAGCCGTTCCCCTACGGCCCGTTCATGGTGGGCGGCGCGCTGGTGGGTCTCGTCTGGGGGACTGCGATCGCCGGCGGTTTGTGGGGCTGAGAGACTTCCCCCATGCTCCGATGGCTCACTGCAGGCGAGTCCCACGGTCCCTCGCTGGTGGCGATCCTCGAGGGGCTGCCCGCCCACGTCCGCGTCACGACCGACGACCTGGCCGACTCGCTGGCCCGGCGCCGCCTCGGCTACGGCCGCGGCGCGCGGATGAAGTTCGAGCAGGACCAGGTCCGCGTCCTCGGCGGCGTGCGCCACGGCGAGACGCAGGGCGGTCCGGTGGCCATCGAGGTCGGCAACACCGAGTGGCCCAAGTGGGAGAAGGTCATGTCGGCCGACCCGGTCGACCCGGTCGAGCTCGACGCGCTGGCCCGCAACGCCGCACTGACGCGTCCCCGCCCCGGCCACGCCGACCTGGTCGGCATGCAGAAGTACGCCTTCGACGAGGCGCGCCCGATCCTCGAGCGCGCGTCCGCCCGTGAGACCGCCGCCCGCGTGGCGCTCGGCCGGGTGGCCTCCAACTTCCTCGAGCAGGCCGTCGGCGCCCGCATCGTGTCCCACGTGGTCTCGCTCGGCGGCGTGAAGGCGCCGGCCGGCCTCGTGCCCGGGCCCGACGACGTGGCGCGGCTCGACGCCGACGAGGTCCGCTGCCTCGACCCCGAGGCGAGCGCCGCGATGGTCGCCCGCATCGACCAGGCCCACAAGGACGGCGACACGCTCGGCGGCGTCGTCGAGGTGGTCGTCCACGGCCTCCCGCCGGGCCTGGGCTCCCATGTCCACTGGGACCGCCGGCTCGACGCGAAGCTCGCGGGAGCGCTGATGGGCATCCAGGCGATCAAGGGCGTGGAGGTCGGTGACGGCTTCGAGCTCGCCGACACCCCCGGCTCCCAGGCGCACGACGAGATCGTGGCGACCGACGAGGGCCTGCGGCGCACGTCGGGTCGCTCCGGCGGCACCGAGGGCGGCATGTCCACGGGCGAGGTGCTGCGCGTGCGCGCCGCCATGAAGCCCATCGCGACCGTCCCCAAGGCGCTGCGCACCGTCGACGTCGCCACCGGCGAGGCCGCGGTCGCCCACCACCAGCGCTCCGACGTCTGCGCCGTGCCGGCTGCCGGCATCGTCGCCGAGGCGATGGTCGCGCTGGTGCTGGCCGACGCCGTGGTGGAGAAGTTCGGTGGCGACTCGGTGACCGAGACCCGGCGCAACGCCGAGTCATACCTCGACACCCTCCGCTTCCGGTGACCGCCGAGATGACCCCTCGCGTGGTGCTGGTCGGCCCGATGGGGGCCGGCAAGACGACGGTCGCCGGGCTGCTCGGCGACGCCTGGGGCCTGCCGGTCCGCGACACCGACGCCGACATCGAGGCCGCCAGCGGGCGCGAGATCTCCGACATCTTCGTGGAGTCCGGCGAGGAGCACTTCCGCGACCTGGAGGCCGCAGCGGTCGCGACGGCGATCGCCGAGCACGACGGCGTGCTCGCGCTCGGAGGCGGTGCGGTGCTGCGGCCCGAGACCCGCGACCTGCTGGCCGGTGTGCCCGTGGTCTTCCTGCGGGTGGGCCTGTCCGACGCCGTGAAGCGGGTCGGCCTCGGCGTGGGTCGCCCGCTGCTGCTCGGCAACGTCCGGGCGCGCATCAAGGCGCTCCTCGACGAGCGCACGCCGGTCTACGAGTCCGTGGCCGCCCACGTCGTCGACACCGACGGCCGCACGCCCGACGAGGTCGCGGCCGAGATCCAGGAGCTGCTCCGATGACCAAGCGGCAGACCAGGAAGCAGCGACAGCAGCGCCCGCAGCCGCAGCGGCGACCCTCGACGCCCGCCGACACGGTGCTGCACGTCGGTGGCGCGTCGCCGTACGACGTCGTGGTCGGGCGCGACCTCGCCGGCCGCCTCCCGCAGATCCTGGGCGAGAGCGTCGAGCGCGTCGCCGTGCTCTACACCGGGACGCTCGGTGCGCTCGCGGACCCGGTCGTCGACTCGCTGGTCGAGCACTACGACGTGCTGGCCCTCGGGCTGCCCGACGGGGAGCGGGCCAAGACCGCTCCCGTGGCCGCCGACTGCTGGGAGGCTCTGGGCGAGGCGGGCTTCACCCGCTCCGACGCCGTCGTCACGCTCGGCGGAGGCTCCGCCACCGACCTCGGCGGCTTCGTCGCCGCGTCGTGGCTGCGCGGCGTCCGCGTCGTGCACGTGCCCACCACCCTGCTCGCCATGGTCGATGCGGCAGTCGGGGGCAAGACCGGCATCAACACCGGCGCCGGCAAGAACCTGGTCGGCGCCTTCCACGAGCCCGCCGGCGTGCTGTGCGACCTCGCGCTCCTCGAGTCGCTGCCGCGCGAGGAGCTCGTCGCCGGGCTCGGCGAGGTCGTCAAGTGCGGCTTCATCGCCGACCCGCGCATCCTCGAGCTCGTCGAGTCCACCGAGCCCGAGGCGCTGACCGCGGACTCCGCCGAGCTGCGCGAGCTGGTCGAGCGGGCGATCCGCGTGAAGATCGACGTCGTGGTCGACGACCTCAAGGAGACCGGCGGCGCCGACGGCCACCCCGGCCGCGAGGTGCTCAACTACGGCCACACCCTCGCCCACGCGATCGAGCGCACCAGCGACTACTCGGTCCGCCACGGCGAGGCGGTCGCCATCGGCTGCGTGTACGTCGCCGAGCTGGCCGCCCGCGCCGGCTCGCTCGACCCTTCGCTCGTCGAGCGGCACCGTGCGGCGTTCGCCCGCGTCGGGCTGCCGACGTCGTACGACAAGGCCACCTTCGACGACCTGCACGCCGCGATGAAGGTCGACAAGAAGGCCCGTGGCTCGCAGCTGCGCTTCGTCGTCCTCGACGACCTCGCGGTCCCGAGGATCCTGGCCGGCCCCGGCGAGGACGACCTCCGCGCGGCCTACGCCGCGATAGCCTCCGCCGGGTGACCGACCCCGACGTCCAGATCTCCGACTCCGGCGGCACGATGCAGCGCCTGACCGGTGCCGCGGTGCACCGCGCCGTGGACCTCGAGGTCCTCGAGACGGAGCGATGGGTCGGCGCCGGACCCGACTGGCACGACGCGGGCGCGGCCCCCTTCCTCGAGCCCGGCTCGGTGGTGCACTGGCGCTACGGCCACCGGATCGACCCGATGCGGGTGGTGCGCGACGACGCACGCGGTCTGGTGGCCTGGCTGGCGGAGGAGACCGAGGTGCTGTCGTCGGCGCGGGCCGGCGGCGTGGGTGTGCGCGACGTGCCGCTCGAGGAGCGGTTCACCGGTGAGCGCGTGCCGGTGCTGGGCAGGTGGCGCGGCACCGGCACGCTGCGGATCGCCCCGACCGGCCGGCCGTGGTCGGCCTGGCTCTTCTGGGACGACGACGGCGGCTTCGCCGGGCACTACGTCAACCTCGAGCTCACGCACCGGCGCCGCGGCTGCGACACCGCCACCCGCGACCTGACGCTCGACCTGTGGCTCGAGCCGTCGGGTGCGCTGTGGCTCAAGGACGCCGACGAGCTGGAGGCGGCCACGCAGGCGGCGCGCTACTCGCCGGCGCAGGCCGACGAGGTCCACGCCATCGCCGACTGGGCACGTTCCGAGCTGGTCGAGGGACGCGACTGGCCGC
This sequence comes from Nocardioides sp. BE266, assembly GCF_031457855.1. Lineage (NCBI taxonomy): Bacteria > Bacillati > Actinomycetota > Actinomycetes > Propionibacteriales > Nocardioidaceae > Nocardioides > Nocardioides sp. BE266. Next base: position 484,315 of record NZ_JAURTI010000004.1, read on the forward strand.
TCGACGAGGAGTGGACGACCTGGCGCCCGCCCGCGTCGTGGACGGTCCCGCCGCTGCCGGACACCGACGACGTACGAGCTGCCCGCGCGACTATCCTGCGGTCATGACGAAGGTGCTCGTGCTGAACGGCCCCAACCTCGGCCGGCTCGGCCGTCGGCAGCCGGAGATCTACGGCACCACCACGCACGCCGAGCTCGCGCACCGGTGCGTGGAGTGGGGGAGCGAGCTGGGCCTCGACGTCGAGGTGCGCCAGACCAACCACGAGGGCGAGCTGCTCGACTGGCTCAACACAGCGGCCGACGACGGCACGCCGGTGGTGCTCAACGCCGGGGCGTGGACGCACTACTCCCTCGCGTTGTACGACGCCTGCGCGCAGCTCACCGCGCCCCTGATCGAGGTGCACATCTCCGACCCCAAGCAGCGGCCGGAGGAGTTCCGGCACACCTCGGTCGTCGAGCCGCACGCCGAGGTGACGATCGCCGGCGAGGGCATCGACGGCTACCGCCAGGCGCTGGGCGTGGTCCTCTCCCACCTGGGGTAACCACCCCAAAGGGTGTATCAGCCGCTGCGCAGCCACCACCTCTACCCACAGGTCTTTGCCTACAGGGCAGCCGTGGGGGGTGCCCGGCTCGGAGGTGCCACATGTCCACTCGTACCCAGCCCCGGCGACGTACCGTCCCGGCCCTGCTCATCGCGCTCGCCGCCTCGATGCTCGTCGCAGGAGAGGCCGCGGCGGCACCACCGGTCGCCGAGTCAGGCCCTGACGTCACGGTCGTGGCGGGGACCGACGCCCAGCTGTCGGGCAGCGTGAGCGACCCCGACGGCGATGCGCTCGAGATCCACTGGCTGATGACGGTGGTCAACGGCGGTGACGTCTCGTCGTGCACCTTCACGGGCCCCTGGTCCTGGGCGCCGGTGAGCCCGCAGGGGCTGTCGCCGACGCTCAACTGCACCCAGCCGGGGTCGTACCTCCTCCAGCTCATGGCGGGCGACGGCACCCTCTTCGACGACGACACAGGCGCCCTCGTCACGTTCACCGACCCGGACACGACGCCGGCGACGTGCTCCTTCCGACCGTGGATCAAGCGGCTGACCAGCCTGCGGATCGGTGACGCGGAGTCCGGCGTCGAGTCCTACACGGTCGTGCACACGTTCAACATCTCGATGAAGCCGACAACCGGCATGTGGTCGCCGCCGACGCCGTCGACGTCGCTGCAGTGGTCGCGGCCCGGCCGCGGTGCCGGGGTGGCGCTGATCAGCCACACCAACGGCGCGGGGGTCAGCGGCGAGTGCGTGCTGTTCGTCCGCCGCGACGGCACCGCCAAGGTCGTCAACTGACGTCCTGCCACACCGTCGTGGGTGGGGTGGCAGGATCTCGGACGTGGACGAACCGACGGTCGAGGTCAGCGCGCTCGCGATCAACGTGACCGTCCCGGAGGAGCTCCGCTGGCGCGACTCGCGTCGCGGCGAGGAGTTCGAGCTCCAGACGCTCAACGTGCGGCTGCTGCCGGACGGGTCGCTGGCGGCCAAGGCCTACGGCAAGCCCGTCGCCGGTGGTCGGGGCGGCTACACGTCCTTCGCGGTGCCCGACCGTCCCGAGCTCGCGGCGCTCGTCGCGGCGGCGGCCGACGAGGCTGGACGGCGGTGGGCCTCGCACCGGTGAGGCTGTGCTTGGATCGGGCGGTGCTGCCCTTCCGCCAGGTCGACGTCTTCAGCGCCACCCCGTGGCTCGGCAACCCGCTCGCGGTCGTCCACGACGCCGACGGCGTCAGCGACGAGGAGATGGCGCTGTTCGCCCGCTGGACCAACCTCTCCGAGACCACCTTCCTCTGCGCGCCCACCGACGAGCGTGCCGACTACCGGGTCCGGATCTGGACGACCGGCGGCGAGCTCCCCTTCGCCGGCCACCCGACGATCGGCAGTGCGCACGCCTGGCTCGAGGCCGGTGGCGTGCCGCGCGGCGACGCGGTCGTGCAGGAGTGCGGCGCCGGCCTCGTGACCGTACGACGTTCGCCCGGGCTGGGCTTCGCGTCGCCGCCGTTGCGGCGCTCCGGGCCCGTCGACGCAGACCTCCGGGTCCGGATCCTCACCGCGCTCGGTGTGGACGACTCCGCCGTGCGCGACATGGCATGGATCGACAACGGCCCCGGCTGGGTCGGCGTGGACCTCGGGACTGCGGAGGCCGTCGTCGACGTGGTGCCCGACATCGCCGCCTTCACCGACCTGAAGGTCACCGTGCTCGGCCGCTGGAGCCCGGAGCGGGCCGCCGAGCTCGGTGCCGACGTCGAGGTCCGGGCGTTCTACGCCGACGGCCGCGACTTCGGCGAGGACCCGGTGACCGGGTCGGCCAACGCCGGCCTGGCCCAGTGGCTGATCGGCACGGGCGCGCTGCCGTCGTCGTACACCTCTCGGCAGGGGAGCGTGATCGGGCGCGAGGGCCGGGTGCGGATCGCCGCCGAGGGCGACGCGGTGTGGGTGCACGGCGACGCGGTCACGCGGATCGTCGGAGAGGTCGATCTCTAGAGCACGCGCTCGCGACGGTCTGCACGAACATCCGTAGAACTGCGGATGTGGCCCCGGGCCGGTAACGCCAGACTCGGACCTGACGCTGACACCTGTGTCAGGTCACGGGGATGGGGGAGAGCCATGAAGAGCGTGTTGAGCAGGAGCGCCAACGCCGACCAGCTGGAGGCCGAGGTGCGCGACGCCACGTGCTGCACGGCGTGCGACCGGTGCCACGACTGCCGGGTCAAGCTGGAGGAGGTCCGGGCCGTGCGCCGCGACGCCCTCATGCACACGATCAGCCAGGTCAGGCCGCGCCGGCCGGTGTGGTGATGCTGGTCCGGGAAGGCGCCATCGGCGCGGCGACAGGCGAGCGGCTGCCGGTCTCCGTCCTCGCTGCGTACGACGCAGGCGAGGACGCCGAGGAGGCTCAGACCTGGTCGAGCCAGGCGTCGACGGCCACGTCTCCGTCGCCGAAGACGAGGGTCTTGCCGTAGGACCTCTCGTCCGCGAGCACGGCGAGGGCGACCTCGGCGACGAGCGCGCGGGAGGTGACGTCACCGTCGTTGAAGCGGGCGTCCGGGTTGACCGTGCCACCGCTCGGCTCGAGCGTCAGCGCGCCCGGGCCGAGGACGGTCCAGTCGAGGCCGGAGGCGCGCAGGTGGTCGTCGGCAGCGATCTTGGCGTCCTGGTAGTGGCGGAACGGGTTGTCCTCGGGCACCAGCGCGTCGGGCGTGGAGCCGGAGAAGGAGACCATCACGTAGCGGTTGGCTCCCGCGGCAGCAGCGGCGTCCATCGAGCGGATCGCAGCGTCGCGGTCGACGGCGAAGGTCCGCGCCGGGTCGCCGCCACCTGCGCCGGCGGACCACACGACGGCGTCCTGGCCGGTGAGCTGCGCGACCAGGCCGGCCTCGTCGGCGTCCTCCACCGAGGAGACGAGCGCGGTGGCGCCGGTGGCCTCGACGTCGGCGACGTGGTCGGGGTTGCGCACCACCGAGGTGACCTCGTGGCCCGCGTCGACCAGCAACGGGGCCAGGAGGAGCGCGATCTTGCCGTGTCCGCCGAAGAGGGTGACTCGCATGGACGCGACGCTACACAGGGCTAGGTTGGCGCGGTGCAGACGTCCACCCACGGCCTGACCATCGGCGAGCGCGAGGTGCGCAAGGAGTTCGTCGCCGACCACGACGACCGGGCGGAGCGGGAGTGGGCGTGCCTCACCCTCCTCGCCGAGCACGCGCCGGGGCTGGCCCCTCGGCCGATCCGGCGCGAGGACGGCGAGACACCCGTGATCGTGATGGAGCGGGTGCCCGGCTCGCACCTCGAGCCGCGGCCGCTGACTCCCGGGCAGACGCAGGCCCTCGGCGTCGCGCTGCGGAGGATGTACGACGTACCGGTCGAGGCGGTGCGTGCGGCGGGGATCGGCGAGCGGAGGTACGGCGCCGACACCTTCGTGCGGGAACTGGTGGACTGGCTCGCGGAGGACGTCGACCTGGGGGAGTGCCGCGACCCGGCGCTGGTGGGCGAGGCGCTCGACGCCGCCCGGGCCTACGTCGCCGACCCGCGGCTGCCCGAGCCTCGCGAGACCGCCCTCGGCATCGCCGACCTCAACCCCGCCAACGTGATGTGGGACGGGCGCGTCGTCCGGCTGGTCGACTTCGAGGACGGCGGCCTCAGCGAGCCGGCGTACGAGCTCGCGGACCACGTCGAGCACCTCGGCAGCCGCCTCCCGGGGGTGTACGACGCCGACGCCCTCGCGCACGCCGTCGGGCTCGACGCCGGGGACCGCGAACGGATGGCCGCCTACCGGCCGCTCTACGGCGCGTTCTGGCTGGCGATGCTGCTGCCGGGCAACACGGCGTGGCGGCGCAACCCGCCGGGGACCACGGAGGCGCACGCCGAGCATTTCATGGCTCTGGTGGGCGCCCACTAGACTTGCCCGTCGGCGCGAGCGCCGCAGATCTTTGACAACTCGACGAAGGTGGACGGAAGAGACATGGCAAGCACCAACGACCTCAAGAACGGCATGGTCCTGCGCATCGAGGGTCAGCTCTGGGCCGTCGTCGAGTTCCAGCACGTCAAGCCCGGCAAGGGCCCGGCGTTCGTGCGCACCAAGCTCCGCAACGTCGAGTCGGGCAAGAACGTCGACAAGACTTTCAATGCCGGCACCAAGGTCGAGACCGCCAACGTCGACAAGCGCACCATGCAGTACCTCTACAACGACGGCTCCTCCTACGTCTTCATGGACACCAGCACCTACGAGCAGCTCGAGGTCGCGCCGGAGATCGTCGGCGACGCCAAGAACTTCATGCTGGAGAACCAGGAGGCGATCGTCGCGACCAACGACGGCCGCGTGCTCTTCATCGAGCTCCCCGCCTCCGTCGAGCTCCTCATCGCCGAGACCGAGCCGGGCCTGCAGGGCGACCGCTCCACCGGCGGCACGAAGCCCGCGACGCTCGAGACCGGTCACCAGATCCAGGTCCCGCTGTTCCTCACCACCGGCGAGAAGGTCAAGGTCGACACCCGCGACTCGTCCTACCTCGGCCGCGTCAAGGCCTGACACCACGTGGCTGCCCGTTCCAAGGCCCGCAAGCGCGCCCTCGACATCCTGTTCGCCTCCGAGCTCCGCTCCGAGGACCCCGTGGTGGCGCTCGACCGTGCCATCGAGGCCGGCGAGGGCCCGACCAACGACTACACCGGCGTGCTGGTGCGGGGCGTGGTCGAGCACCTCGAGCGCATCGACGAGGTGCTGACGACCTACAGCAAGGGCTGGACGCTCAGCCGGATGCCGGCGGTCGACCGCAACGTGCTCCGCATCGGCGTCTACGAGCTGCTGTGGGGTGACGACGACGTCCCGGAGAACGTCGCGGTGAGCGAGGCGCTGCACCTGGTGCAGGACCTCTCGACCGACGACTCGCCGGCGTTCGTCAACGGTCTGCTGGGCGCCGTCCAGAAGGACCGGGCCAGCCTCGTCTGAGGACCACCCCCAGGGGGTGTCGCCGCGGGGGCCGCTGCGCCCTAGGTTGGCCCCATGAACGCTGCAGCAGACACCGCCGAGCAGGTCCACCAGAGCACGTGGATGGACTGGGCCATCCGGATCGGCCTGGTGGCCTACGGCGTCGTGCACCTGCTCGTCGCCTGGCTCGCCGTCCAGCTCGCCCTGGGCGACAAGGAGGGCCAGGCCTCCAACTCCGGCGCCATGCAGTACCTCGCCCAGCAGCCGCTCGGCGGCGTGCTCGTGTGGATGATCGCGATCGGGATGTTCCTGCTGGTCGTGTGGCGCCTGCTCGAGGCGGCCTTCGGCTACCAGGACGAGCAGGAGGACTCCAAGCGCTGGCGCAAGCGGGCCACGTCGCTCGGCAAGGCGATTCTCTACGGCGCGCTCGGCGTCAGCGCGCTGAGGGTGGCCCTCGGCTCTGGCTCCTCGGGCAAGGGCGGCACCGACTCGACCACCGCCAAGCTGATGGACCTGCCGGCCGGGCAGGTGCTCGTCGGGGTGGTCGGCCTCGCGATCATCGGCTACGGCGGCTTCCTGGTCTACCGCGGGTGGAGCGAGAAGTTCCGCGAGCACCTCGACGCGCAGGGTCAGGCGGGCAAGGACGGCTCGGCCTACGTCCTGTTCGGCAAGGTCGGCTACATCGCCAAGGGCATCGCCATCGCCCTGGTGGGTGTGCTGTTCGGCTACGCCGCGATCACCCACGAGGCGAAGAAGTCGGGCGGCCTCGACCAGGCGCTCCAGAAGGTGCTCGAGGTCCCCTTCGGGCAGGTGCTGCTCATCGCGATCGGCCTGGGCATCGCGGGCTACGGCCTGTTCTGCTTCGCCCGCGCGAAGCACCTCTCGCGCTGAGTGCTGCGCCAGGTCAAGGCGGCTAGCGCCGGGTCGGTACGCCGGCAGCGACCGCCAGCGCGGAGGCGACCATGTGGTCGCGCACCTGCTCGGCCGTGATCCGGCTGATCCGGGGCACGCCCGGCGCCTCCTCGGACACCAACATCGCCACACGGCCGAGCTGGAGCGTGCCCAGCCCGCTGGCGTACAGCATGTTGGCGAGCAGCCCCGGGTCCTCGACGTGGAACTCGCCCTTCTCCACGCCGGCCTCGATCGTGTGCGTGAGCACCGAGAGGCAGCCGCTGATCGACTGGCCGAGGCGGTACATCGCGCTCTCGCTGACCTCCTCGAGGAGGTCGCCACCCGGGCGCCGCATGATCGCCTGCGCGCAGTCGACGAAGGCCGGGTGCGCGAGTCCGTAGTCCACGAACGCCTCGACGAGGCTCTCCAGCTGGCGCTGCGGGTCGTCGGTCGTCTCGGCTGCCGTCTGGAGCGCCACGCGCAGCTCGTCGAGGTACTGCACCAGCGTGAGGCTGAACAGCTCCTCCTTGCCGGTGAAGTGGCGGTAGATGATCGCCCGGTTGATCCCGACGGCCTTCGCGATGTCCTCGATCTGGGCGTCGCGCACGCCGCGCTCGTCGAAGAGGCGGCGGGTCGCGGAGATGATCTCGGCCTCGCGCAGGCGCCGGCGGGCGGCCGCGGTGCCGCCGCGCCCGGCGACCGACGGGGTCGACGACTCGGAGCTCATGGACACCAGTCTAGGGAGACGCGGGCCCCGGTCCCGGTGTGGTTCCATGCTCGGCATGCCGCTCCCCGGACTCCGTCGCCTGCTCGCCGCCCTCGCCGTGCTGCTCGTGGGGACTTCAGCGCTGTCGCTTGCGGCGCCGGCATCGGCCGCCGACGACCGGTTCGCCGGCACCGCCCGCCTGCCCGGGTGCTCCGGTGCGGTCGTGCGGTGGGCGTCCGCGCTCGACACCGACCCCGCCGTGGTGATCACCAACGGGCACTGCGTCCGCTCGCCGTTCCTCGGCGCGCGCGAGGTGCTCGTCGACCAGCGGCAGTGGAAGCGGATCGAGCTGCTCGACGGCGCCGGAGACGTCGCGATGACGGTCCGCGGCGTGCACCTGCGCTACGCCTCGATGTACCGCACCGACCTCGCGGTCTACGAGCTCCGGGAGTCGTACGCCGACCTGTCGGCAGGCGGTGTCACCCCGCTGGCCCTGGCGGACGAGGGGCCGTCGCGCGGCGACCGGATCCGGATCCCGTCCGGCTACTGGACCGAGCAGCGCACCTGCACCACCACCGGCACGGTCCACCGCCTCCACGAGCGGGAGTGGGACTGGTGGGGCTCGATCCGGCTGCCCGCGCGCGACGGCTGCGCGATCCGCGGCGGCTACTCCGGCTCGCCGATCGTCTCCCGCACCACCGGCGAGGTGGTCGGCATCGCCAACACCGGATACGTCGGCGGCCGCCGCTGCATCGACTCGGCGTGCGAGGAGAACGACCGCGGCAGGGTCGTGATGCGCAGGAACATGAACTACGGCCAGCAGACCGCGCTGCTCAACGGCTGCATCGGGGCCGACCGGCGCTTCGACCTCGCTGCCCCGGGCTGCCGGTTGGCGACGCCGCGCGGCTGAGCATCACCCGGTGAGGTGCGAGCGCACCGCCTCGATCGTGTCGGCCTCCTCGGCGGTCTTGTCGTCGCGGTAGCGGACCACCCGCGCGAAGCGGAGGGCGACGCCGCCGGGGTAGCGCGTGGAGCGCTGGAGGCCGTCGAAGGCGATCTCCACCACCTGCTCGGGCCGCAGCTCGACGGCGTAGTGGTCGCGGATCGCGTCGGGGGAGACGGCGAGCTCGGTGAACCGCTCGGTCTGCCAGGCGAGCATCTCGTCGGTCATGCCCTTGAACGTCTTGCCGAGCATCACGAAGCCGGTCTCCGAGGTGGCGTCGCGGGCAGCGAGGTGGATGTTGGAGAGCCAGCCCTCGCGGCGGCCCGAGCCCCACTCGACGCCGAGCACGACGAGGTCGAGCGTGTGGACCGGCTTCACCTTGACCCAGGCCGACCCACGCCGACCGGCGGCGTAGGGAGCCGAGAGGTCCTTGAGCACGACGCCCTCGTGGCCGGCGGCGACGGTCTCGCGCGCGAACGCGTCGGCGTCCTCGACCGACGACGTCACGACACGCCGGACGCGGTGCTGCTCAGGGACGAGTGCGTCGAGCGCGGCGAGCCGCTCGTGACCGGGGGAGTCGAGCAGGTCGCGACCGTCGACGTGGAGCAGGTCGAAGAAGTGGGGCGTCACCGCGACCCCAGTGTCCTGGGCGGTGCGGCTCGCGGTGTCCTGGAACGCCATCGGCCGTCCGTCGTCGGTCAGCGCGAGCGCCTCGCCGTCGAGCACGAACCGCGATGCCGGGAGCGAGCGGGCGACCTCGACCACTTCGGGCAGCCGCCCGGTGATGTCGTCGAGGCTGCGCGTCACCACCAGCACCTCGTCGCCGTCGCGGTGCACCTGGATCCGGATGCCGTCGAGCTTGGCGTCGATCGCGACCTCCGTGCCGTCGGCGGACAGGCCGGCCATCGCCGCCGCCACGTCGGGCGCGCTGGACGCGAGCATCGGCATGATCGGGCGGCCGACCTCGAGCCCGATCTCTGCGAGCGCCTCCTCGCCCTCGAACGCGGCCCCGGCGGCCGCGACCGTCGAGCCGGCGAGCATCGCTGCGCGTCGTACGGCAGCAAGGGGGACGTCGGCGACCTGCGCGACCGCCTCCTGCGTGACGGCGTCGAGCGCGCCCTGGCGGACGTTGCCGGTGACGATCGCGCGCAGCCACGCCTGCTCGTCGGCGGTCGCCCGTCCGAAGAGTGCCTCGACCGCGTCGCGCCTGGCCTTCTGCGAGCCGGCACCCGCGATCGACGACATCGCCTCGAAGGCCTCGTGGACCTCCAGCACCGTCAGCGACGGCTCGTCGGCCGGGGGAGGGAGGTCGGCGACGCCACGCCACCCGAGTCCCGTACGACGTTGCCGCAGCGCCCCGCCGAGGTAGGACACCACGATCTCGAGCTCCGCCGGCTCGACCCGGCCGAGCGTGTCCGCGAGCGCGACGACCTTGGCCTTGCGGGAACGGGTCGCCGCCACGGCGGCGGAGGTCGCGACGAGCTCGGCGAGCAGCATGGCTCCATCCTGCCGCCCGCCACCGACACCGGCGCCACCCCGACGGGCACCGAACAGGCAGGATGGGGCTGTGCCTGACCAGCAGCCCGACCCGCAGCTCTACGTCCCGCGCTTCAACGTGATGGAGGCCGACGACGTACGCCCCTTCGTCGAGGCGGTCGCCACCGCGCAGCTGGTCACCGTGGGCGAGGACGGGCTGCCCGACGCGACGTTCCTGCCGGTGCTGTGGGAGGGCGACCGACTGGTCGGCCACGTCGCCCGCGCCAACGCCCACTGGCGGCGCATCGTCGACGGCTCGTCCGCGCTGGCGATCGTGACCGGGCCGGACAGCTACATCACGCCGACCTGGTACGCCACGAAGGCCGAGCACGGCAAGGTCGTGCCGACCTGGAACTACTCGGTCGTCCACCTGCGCGGTCGCGTCGTGGTCCACGACGACCCGGAGTGGGTGCACGCGCTCGTCACCCGGCTGACCGATCGCCATGAGGCCGACCGCGAGGAGCGGTGGCACGTCACCGATGCGCCGGACGACTACATCGCCAAGAACCTCCGCCCGATCGTCGGCGTGGAGGTCGTCGTCGAGTCGGTCGAGGCCAAGGCCAAGCTGAGCCAGAACCGCTCCGACGAGGACCGTGCCGGCGTCGCAGCCGGGCTGGCCGCGGACGGTCGCGACCCGTCGGACCTCGTCGTCCCGTGAGGGCAGGTCGGGTCCGCGAGCGCTTCACCGGCCGGATCGCCGGCGTCGGCAGCACGAGCGGCGTCCGCGTCGTCGTCGGGCGCTGGGACGACTCGCCGTGGGGCCCCTTCGCCGACGTGATGCTCGAGGACGCCTCGGGACACCGGGTGCTGCTGGCGCCCGACGAGACGGTCCGCGACTTCGTCGCAGCGACGTACTCCTTCGACGAGCACGTCCTCGAGCCGGTGTCGGTGACCGACACCGACGACGGCTGGCAGGTGACGACGCCGTCCCTCTCCCTCGGCATCGTGGTCGGAGGGCGTACGCCGCTGGGTGCGGCCCTCGGCCTCGTGCCCGCCCGCGTCGCCACTGCGCCGGCGTGGTGCGCCGTCGCCGACCCCGTCGCGCGCGTCATCCTCCGCGGCGTGCGCACCCGCGGGACCGCCGGCAACGACCGCAGGGAGTGGTACGGCGCGACCTCGGTCGCGGCCGTCACTGCCGTGTCCGGCGAGTGGCGCGGCACCGACCTGGGTGCGCTGGCACCCGTCGACCCGCCCTGCCGGTTCGGCTTCTCCTCGACCCCAAAGCGGCCCTCGGTGACGAGCGTGGTGACGACGATCGAGCGCTAGTCCTAGGCGCTGTGCCCGACAGGACGAACTTGACCCGTCGAGGGGATATCCCGCACCCGCGGCCGAAAGTAGATTCGTAGGTTGGCCGCCGACCCGCTTCGGCATCGGGTCGAACGCGTTCGTCGGCAGCCCCGAGAGGGAGTGCGATGAACACTGCGTCCAAGCTGCTGACTGCGAGCGCGGCCTCGGTCCTGCTCGCCGGGGCGGCCGCCTCGTCCGGATCAGGCGCCGTCCAGACCGTCACCAAGGCACACGGGGGACACGGATCCCACAGTGTCACCCCCCACGACCCCCAGGCGAAGAAGTTCGTGAAGGGCGTCTCCGTCCGCGACATCACCGAGCACCAGACCGAGCTGCAGCGGATCGCCTCGCTCAACGACGACACGCGCGAGGTCTTCTCCAACGGCTACCAGGAGTCGCTCGACTACGTCGTGGACACCCTGCGCGACGCCGGCTACCGACCGGAGCTCACGCAGTTCAACTTCCCGTTCTGGGCCGAGACGCAGCCGCCGGTCCTCAACCGGGTCGCGCCGACGCCGAAGACGTACGTCCCGGGTGACGCCGCGGACAGCGACCAGCCGACGGCCGACTTCATCACCATGGCCAACTCGCCGACCGTCGAGCTCACCAACGCGCCGGTGTTCCCCGTCGGCGGCATCGTCGACCCGCCCACCGGCGGCTCCGCGAGCGGGTGCGCGGAGGCCGACTACGCCGGCGTCTCCGGCAAGGTGGCGCTCGTCCAGCGCGGCACGTGCGCGTTCGTCACCAAGTGGTCGCTGGCGCAGGCGGCCGGCGCGACCGGCGTGATCATCTACAACGAGGGCAACACCCCGGCGCGGCAGAACCCGATCTTCGTCGACAACCAGCCCGACCCGCCGGCGACGATCGCCGCGGTGATCACCAGCTACACGCTGGGCAACGAGCTGCTGCAGGCCTACAAGTCGGGCCAGAACCCGACGGTCGACTTCAAGGTCTACGGCGACTTCACCGACCGCTTCATCCCGCAGGTGATCGCCGAGACGCGCGGGGGAGATCCCAACCACGTGGTCGTGGTCGGCGCGCACCTCGACTCCGTGACCGCAGGCCCCGGCATCAACGACGACGGCTCGGGCACCGCGACGCTGCTCGCCCAGGCCGAGGAGCTGGCCAGCGGCCACTACAAGCTGCGCAACAAGGTCCGCTTCGCCTGGTGGGGCGCCGAGGAGAACGGGCTCGTCGGGTCGACGTACTACGCCCACGACCTCAGCCAGGCCGAGGTCGACAAGATCGACGTGATGCTCGACTACGACATGCTCGCCTCGCCCAACTACGTCCGCTTCGTCTACGACGGAGACGGCAACGCCGAGCCGGACAACCCGGCCGGGCCCGAGGGCTCGGGCAAGGTGGAGCAGGTCTTCGACGACTGGTTCACCGCGCAGGGCCTCGAGAGCGCACGCGTGCCGTTCGACGGCCGCTCCGACTACGTCGGGTTCACCGACCGCGGCATCCCCGCCGGTGGCGTCTTCGCCGGTGCCGAGGGCGTGAAGACCGCCGAGGAGGCAGCGACGTACGGCGGCGCCGCAGGCTCGTGGTACGACCCGTGCTACCACCAGATCTGCGACAACCTGATCACGGTGCTGACCGGGGTGCCGCCGCTCGACGCCGAGGGCCTGGCCCCCGAGGGTGACGACGCCGCCAAGCACGCCGCCCAGCGGGCGATGGCCGGAGGCGCCCTGAAGGGACTCAAGGAGCTCGCGGGTGCCGCCAGCTACGCCGTGTACTACTTCGGCGCGAGCAAGGACCCGTTCAGCGCCAAGGTGCACAAGGCCCGCAAGGAGGCCAGGAAGGTCGGCAAGGCCGGACCTGACTTCGCGTGGCACGGCCACGGGAACCGGGTCCGCCGCTGACCCCACCGCGTCCCGTACGTCGCACCCCCCGGCGGCGTGCGGGACCCTAGCGGCTGATCGTCGCCTCGACGTCGATCCCGCCGAGCTTCACCGGGTTGCGCACGGCGTAGATCCGGCTGATCCGGCCGTCCTCGACCAGGAAGGTGATCGCGGTGTCGTGGCCGTCCTCGAGGCCGACGATGCGGGCGGCCGGACTGCCATTGAGCAGCACGGGAAGGACGGTCGCGCCGCCGCCGAACTTCGGGAAGGTCCGCAGCAGGTTGGCGACCTTCTTCGCCCCGACCACGGGGTTGGTGATCGCCTGCGCGATGCCGCCGCCGTCGGCCACCATCACCACGTCGGGGGCGAGGGCGTCCAGCAGCCCCTGGAGGTCGCCGCCGGCCACCGCGGCGAGGAAGCGCTCGACGACCTCCTGCTGCTCGCTGCGGCTCACCTCCATCCGCGGACGGCGCGCCGCGACGTGCTCGCGCGCGCGGTGCCCGATCTGGCGCACGGCCGCCGCGGACTTCTCGACCGCCTCGGCGATCTCGCCGTAGGGCACGTCGAAGACCTCGCGCAGCACGAAGACCGCGCGCTCGGTCGGGGTGAGCGTCTCGAGGATGGTGAGCATCGCGTAGGACACGCTCTCGGCGAGCTCGACGTCCTCGGCGACGTCGGGTGAGGTCAGCAGCGGCTCGGGCAGCCACTCACCGACGTACTCCTCCCGGCGGCGCGCGTTGGCCCGGAGCCGGTCCAGCGCCTTGCGGGTGACCATCCGCACCAGGAAGGCCCGGGGGTCCCTGACCTCCGACCGGGCGTCCGGGCCGATGTCGTCCCAGCGGATCCAGGTCTCCTGGACGACGTCCTCGGCCTCGGAGGCCGCGCCGAGCATCTCGTAGGCGACGGTGAAGAGCAGCCCGCGGTGGGTCACGAAGGGGTCCTCGGTCACGGTCACGACCCTACGGTCGCGCGCTCGGCCAGCGGCTTGAGGCCGCACGCCGCGGCGAAACCGTCGGACTCGATGCCGAGGGCGACGTTGGGCCGGGTGGTGAAGTTGGCGAAGCCGATGACGGCGGTCAGCTCGAGGAGCGCGGCGTCGCCGAGCTGGCTGCGCAGCGAGGCCACCATCTCGTCGGTGACGGTGGGCTCGGTCTCGGTCATCGCCTCGGCGTAGGCCAGCACCTCGCGCTCCAGCGTGGTGAAGACGTCGGCGTCGCGCCACCGCGGGACCTCGCGGGCCTTGGTCATGTCGAGGTCCAAGTTGTGTGCCTCGAAGTAGTTGAAGTCCAGGCACCAGGTGCAGCCGACGCGCGACGCGACGGCCATGTGCGCGAAGGACTTGAGCTGCTCGTCGCAGCGGTCCCACTTCTTGAGCTTGCCGCCGAAGCCGGCCATGTCCATCAGCACCTTCTGGTGGTGCCAGTAGACGCCGATCGAGGTGGGCACCGTGCCGAGGGCCTTCCGGGCGAAGCGCTTGATCATCGCGCCCTTCAAGCCGGTGATCTCGGCGGCGGGGATGCGGGTCGTGCCGGTCATGTCGTCCTCCTGTGGATGTGATCCCGTGGTGGGTCGGACATGAAGACGCCGGCCGGCGGCGAGTTGTGACACCCCCGCCTCACGCCGTACCCCTTGCCTCACCGAATCGGTCGGGTGAACAGTGGGCTCACACGTCTCGGACCAGAGATCAGGAGCCGTCACCGTGAGCAGAGAGACTGGCACCCCCGGTCAGGCCGGTCCCGCGGCCGCGGTCGGGCCCCAGTCGATCCGCAACGTCCTGGTCGTCGGCGCGGCAGGGTCCGGGAAGACCACGCTGGTCGAGCGGCTGCTGGTCGCGGCCGGGGTGCTGAACCGGGCCGGCAGCGTTGAGGACGGCACGACGGTGTGCGACTTCGAGGAGGTCGAGCACCGGCAGCGCCGTTCCGTCGGGCTCGCCCTCGCGCCGCTGGTGCACGACGGCGTGAAGATCAACCTGCTCGACGCCCCCGGGTACGTCGACTTCGTCGGCGAGGTGCGCGCCGGCCTCCGGGCCGCCGACTGCGCGTTGTTCGTGGTGGCCGCCAACGAGGGGGTCGACGAGCCGACCCTCGCCCTGTGGCGCGAGTGCGCCGACGTCGGCATGCCCCGGGTCGTGGTCGTCTCCAAGCTCGACCACGCCCGTGCCGACGTCGACGGCGTGGTCGCGCAGGCCCGGAGCGCCTTCGGTGAGCGGGTGCTGCCGGTCTACCTCCACGAGGGCGGGCGGCTCGTCGGCCTGATCACCGGTGACCACGAGCACGACGCCCAGCGCGGCGCGCTCATCGAGGGGATCATCGAGGAGTCCGAGGACGAGACGCTGATGGACCGCTACGTCGGCGGCGAGGTGATCGACGCGCAGCTGCTGCTCCGCGACCTGGAGCTCGCCGTCGCGCGCGGGTCGCTGCACCCCGTCGTACCCGTCGACGCGACGACCGGGGTGGGCGCCACCGAGCTGCTCGACCTCATGGTCTCGTCGTTCCCCTCGCCGCTCGAGCACCCGATGCCGACGGTCTACACGCCCGCCGGCGGCGCCGGCCCGGCGATCGCGTGCGACCCGTCCGGCCCGCTCGTCGCGGAGGTCGTCAAGACCACTACCGACCCCTACCTCGGGCGGGTCAGCCTGGTCCGGGTCTTCTCCGGGACCGTGCTGCCCGACTCGACCGTCCACGTGTCCGGGCACCGCTCGGTGTGGGCCGATAGCGACCCGACGGCCAGCCATCCCGACCACGACGAGGACGAGCGGATCGGCTCGCTCTCGGTGCCGCTCGGCAAGGCCCAGCGCGTCGCGGCGTCGGTGACCGCGGGTGACATCTGCGCCGTCGGACGGCTCAGCCGCGCGGAGACCGGCGACACCCTGGCCTCGGTCGAGACGCCGCTGGTGCTGGAGCCGTGGCGGATGCCCGATCCCCAGCTCCCGGTGGCCATCAAGGTGCTGACGAAGAGCGACGAGGACAAGCTCGGCTCGGGCCTCCAACGGCTCGCCGCCGAGGACCCCACCCTGCGCGTCGAGCACAACGACGAGACCCACCAGATCGTGCTCTGGACGATGGGGGAGGCCCACGCCGACGTGCTGCTCGACCGCCTCGCCGGCAGGTACGGCGTCGACGTCGAGGAGGTCGAGCTCCGGGTGCCGCTGCGGGAGACCTTCGTGCGCTCCGCCACCGGGCTCGGCCGGCACGTGAAGCAGAGCGGCGGCCACGGGCAGTACGCCGTCTGCAGCATCGAGGTCGAGCCGCTGCCGCAGGGCAGCGGCTTCGAGTTCGTCGACAAGGTCGTCGGCGGCGCCGTGCCCCGGCAGTTCATCCCGTCGGTCGAGAAGGGGATCCGGTCGCAGATGACGCGCGGCATCGAGTCCGGCTATCCCACGGTCGACCTCCGGGTGACCCTCACCGACGGCAAGTCGCACAGCGTCGACTCCTCCGACATGGCCTTCCAGACGGCCGGCGGGCTGGCGCTGCGCGACGCCGCCACCCGCGGCGGTACGTGCTACCTCGAGCCCGTCGACGAGATCGAGGTGCTCGTCGCCGACGCCCTGGTCGGCGCGATCATGGGCGACCTGTCCGCCCGCCGCGGCAAGGTGCTCGGCAGCGAGACGACCGCCGACGCGGGGATGGTCGTCGTGCGGGCGCACGTGCCCCAGCTGGAGCTGCGCCACTACGCCGCCGAGCTCCGCTCGATCTCCCACGGCTCGGCGACCTTCACCCGTTCCTTCGCCCAGTACGAGCGGGTCCCCGACCAGGTCTCCGCGAAGCTGGACACCCAGCGCGACTAGCGCGCCGGGCTCCGTACGCCGTCCCACGCGTGAGCCCAACATGACCGTCCGCCGCCGGGCGGTTGGCGCGACGGTAGACCTGCCACGGCGCGCTCATCACGATCGCGTCGAGGAAGTAGCGGGTGTGGTCGCTGTCGTCATCGACCGGTCGGTGCCCGACGAGGACGGCCCGGTGCCGCTCGATCCCGCGCTGCACCATCCCCAGACCCACCGCCAGCACGAACGCGATGAGCGCGGTGACGGCGTACGCGCCGAGCAGGCCGGTCGCCGCGTAGGTCTCGAGGTAGATCCAGTACCCGGGGATGTCGTCAGCCACCTGGTAGACCGGGAAGACCGTCGCGCACCAGACGCGTGCGAAGGCGAAGCCGCGACGGTCGGCCGTGGACTGGTCGCCTCGCCCCAGCGCACGCGTGATCTCGGCGTTGCGCGCCGACATCTCGCGAAAGACGTCGATCGCGTCCGGGACGTAGCGCCACACGCTGAGCACGGCACCCGCGACGGCGCGTACGACGACGGTGCGTGCGGGCATGCTGGCTCGGATCTGTCGGACTTCGGTCGTCCGAGTGCAGCGGAGGTGCCGGGGAGCCGTCAAGGACGGCGGTGCGCAAGCCCGGACTAGCCCATCTGGCTCGTGCCCGGGCGTGGGTGGGAAGGTGAAATGGCCAGTTATCCCGGGGTGGGCGCGGCTTGGGCGGGTCTGCCATTGGCACGGAGGGGACCGTCGTGGACTACGCCATATCGCCGGCGCCGAAGACCGACACCGTCCTGATGACCCTCAGGGAGATGATCTCGCGGCGCGTGCCGGCGACCACGATGATCGACGTCCCGACGGTTCGTGAGTTCGTCACGGCGGTGAACCTCGACTCGCCCAACCACCCGGTCAGCGCGCTGCTGGTGGGGGCGCACGCCAACAGCGAGGGCAAGTGGTTCATCCCGCTCTTCGCCGGCCAGACGGACAACGCCAAGAAGCTCACCAACCGGACCGACTTCGAGAACCTCCAGCAGACCCTCGAGCCGGGCGCGCTGACCAAGCAGATCCGCGTCGACGCCAGCACTGTGGGCTTCACCGCACCGCCGCCCACCGCGGTGTTCCAGATCAAGGGATGCAACCTCGGCAAGTCGAAGCCGTTCCTGGTGAAGCTGAAGGAGGCGTTGGGTGGGCGCATGCTCGTCTCGGCCCCCAAGCATTTCCAGGGGGCCTACGGGTCGCCGGTGCCGGGCAACCTCGGCTCCTTCGAGTTCATGAGCTACGAGTTCCAGGTCCAGACGCCGGCCAGGAAGAACGGAAGCAAGTTCACGGGCTTCACGTCTCGCGCCGACCTCATCGCCGCGTTCGTCGCAGCGGACCACCAGTACCTCAGCGGCCGGGTCCCCGACGCCGATTGGGAGGCACTGGTCCCGAAGAAGAACTTCAACCAGACGCAGACCTTCGCCTACCGGGCGTCCCTCGGCGGGACCTTCGCGGGCCAGACAGACCTGGTGATGAGCCCGAACCCCAAGACCGGCCTCGGAGGTGGCCGCCAGTTCCGCTACTACCTCGCCACGACGACGTGGCCGATGCCGATGCCCGCCGGCAACCAGGCCGCGAAGGAAGCGACGCTGAAGTCCAAGATAGCGACCGACGACCCGCGTTTCGCCTCCACGCACGCGTGGCCGTTCTACGAGCGGATCGGGTTCGGCTCGCTGGACGAGTACATGGCCGGCCACCACTGGACCTTCGAGAAGAAGGCCGCCATCGGCCGCCGGGTGGAGTACACCGTCGTCATCCCGGTCACCGACACGAGTGGCGCGACGCCCACGCTGTTCTTCAACTTCTTCCCGGCTCCGGGCGCAGCCCAGGCGCTGGTCACGAAGCTCCCGCCGGGCGACCCGCGCTTCTACGAGGTGGTCTGAGGCGATGGCCGACGACGACGCACTCGCGGCGATCGCGAGCGAGCTCGGGCTCGCGTTGCAGCCCCTCGCGGAGGCGACCGGCTCGGCGGGCGCCATGCAGTCGTTCCTGCTCCAGCTGGGGTGGGACATCGCACCCGGCGTCGCCCTGGTCGAGGCGGTGCACGCCTCCGCGGCCACGGTCTACGAGCTCGCCGCAGGTGTCGGCGAGGGCGAGACCCCCGACCTGTCGTCGCTGCTGTCCGCGCTCCGGGCGGCGTACGTCGCTGTGGCCGACATCGCGAACGGTGGCGGCTTCCCCGCCGAAGCCGTGGCCGAGCTGCCGCGCCAGCTCGCCGACTACCTCGTCGCGCAGTACTTCCTGCTCAACCAGCCGCGCTGGGGGCACCTGCTGCGAGCCGTCGGCGTGCTGCAGCTCGAGGACATCGCCGAGACCGCCACGCGGCCGGCGTACCTGAGGCGGACGGTCGACTACGAAGGGTTCGCCGACCTGGTCGACGACCCGCTGGCCTTCTTCCGCGGCGCCTACAAGTGGGGAACACCGGACTTCCGCGGCGAGGACTTCGCCGACGCGCTCCGCGGTCTGGCCGTCGCGTGGGGGCTCGATGCCGAGCAGGCGCCGGTTGATCCGCTCACGCTGGCCCAGCTGATGCAGGGGGCGCTCTCGCCGGCCACGGCCGTCGACACCGTGCTGCGGATGCCCGTGCTGAGCAGCGCCTCCGAGGAGTCCTTCGAGCTCGGCGTCGGGCTGTTCCAGCTGCCCCAGACAGCGGCCGCGATGCCAGGCTTCGCGGTGATGCCCTACGGCAGCGCGGGACTCGACCTCGAGATCGGGCTGAGCGAGCTGCTCACCCTAGTCATCGGCGGCACCGTGAAGCTCGACGGGGGAGTCGGGGCACTGGTCCGGCCCGACAAGGACCTCGAGTTCCTCGTGGGCTTCGGGCCCGGCACACCGTCGGCCGCGTCAGGGACGCTGAGCATCTCGCTGGTCGTCGGCGACGGCGAGCCGATGGTGCTGATCGGCGACCCGGCGGCCAGCCGGTTCGAGCTCGACGGGGCCTCCGCGCTGGGCGGCGTACGTTTCCACTCCAGCGGCAAGTTCGAGGTCTACGTCGAGGCCGCGGTCGAGGGCGCTCGGCTCGTCATCAAGCCCGGCGAGGACAGCGACTCGTTCCTCTCCAGCCTCCTGCCGCCCGAGGGCCTGACGATCGGCACCGACCTCACGGTCGGCTTCTCGACCACCCAGGGGCTCTACTTCGGCGGCAGCGGCGGCCTCGAGATCGCGCTGCCCGCGCACATCCAGCTCGGCCCGGTCGAGATCATGTCCGCGATGATCGCGGTGAAGTTCCGCGACGGCGGCATCCCGATCGAGATGGGCGCCACCATCAAGGGCGACCTGTCGGTGCTCAAGGCAGTCGTGGAGAACATCGGACTCACCGCCACGATCACCTTCCCCGACGACCAGCGCGGCAACCTGGGCCCGGCCAACCTGGCGCTCGGCTTCAAGCCGCCCAACGGTGTCGGTCTCGCCATCGACGCCGGCGTCGTCAAGGGCGGCGGCTACCTCTACCTCGACTTCGACAAGGGCGAGTACGCCGGCGCGCTCGAGCTGGTGATCAGCAACTTCCTGTCGCTGCGGGCGATCGGGCTGATCAACACCAAGATGCCCGGCGGCCAGCCCGGCTTCTCGATGCTGGTGATCATCACCGCCGAGTTCAGCCCCGGCTTCCAGCTGGGCTACGGCTTCACGCTGATCGGCGTCGGCGGCCTGCTCGGCCTCAACCGCGCGATGCTCCTGGAGCCCTTGGCGAACGGCATCCGCACCGGTGCCATCAACAGCATCCTGTTCCCGACCGACATCATCGCCAACGCGCCGAAGATCATCAGCGACCTGCGCGCGATCTTCCCGCCCAAGCCCGACACCTTCCTGATCGGGCCGATGGCGAAGATCGGCTGGGGCACCCCGACGCTGATCTCGGTCTCGCTCGGCGTGATCATCGAGATCCCCGGCAACGTGGTGATCCTCGGGCGGCTCAAGCTGGCCCTGCCCACCGAGGACGAGGCCGTCGTCGTGCTGCAGCTGAGCTTCATGGGAGCGCTGGAGTTCGACAAGAAGCGGATCTGGTTCTTCGCCTCGCTCTTCGAGTCGCGCATCCTCTTCATCACCCTCGACGGTGAGATGGGGCTGCTGATGGACTTCAGCGACAACCCCAACTTCGTGCTCACCGTCGGCGGGTTCCACCCGAAGTTCACGCCGCCGCCGCTCCCGTTCCCCTCGCCCCACCGGCTCGCGCTGTCGCTGATCGACGAGAGCTACGCCAAGGTGCGCGTCGAGACCTACTTCGCCGTCACCACCAACAGCGTGCAGCTCGGCGCCCGCGCCGAGGCGTTCTTCGGCTTCAGCGCACTCAGCGTGGAGGGCTACTTCGGCTTCGACGCGCTGCTCCGCTTCTCGCCGTTCTACTTCATCGTCGAGATCTCCACCGGCTTCTCGGTCAAGGTCTTCGGGATGGGCGTCTGGGGCGTCCACCTGCGCGGTGCGCTCGAGGGTCCGACGCCGTGGCACATCACCGGCAAGGCCTCGATCGAGTTCCTGTTCTTCAGCATCTCGGTCTCGGTCGACGAGGTCTTCGGCGAGCGCAAGGCCGAGCTGCTGCCGCCCATCTCGGTGCTCCCGGCCCTGCGCGCGGAGCTCGAGAAGCTCGACAGCTGGCGGGCGACCATCCCCGGCGGCGGGCGCCAGCTCGTCAGCCTCCGCGAGCTCGGCGACCCCAATCTCCTCGTGCTCCACCCGGTCGGCGTGCTCCAGGTCAGCCAGCGCTTCGTCCCGCTCAACCTCCCGATCGACAAGGTCGGCAACCAGAAGCCGTCCGACATCACGAAGGCGACCGTCACGATCGACGCCGGCGACGTGCTCGCCGTACGAGGCCCGATGCGCGAGCGCTTCGCCGCCGCGCAGTACCGCACGATGGACGACGCCGCGAAGCTCTCCGCGCCCGCCTTCGAGATGCTGGAGAGCGGCGTCGAGCTCGGCGCCGCCGGCAACGACTGGCGCACCGGACCGGCCGCCACCCGCAACGTGCGCTACGAGACGATCATCGTCGACTCGGCCTTCGAGCGGCACACGATCCACTTCTTCACCTTCTGGCCGATCCTCTTCACCCACTTCGCCGCCGGCGCCGCGATCGCCAAGTCGCCACTTTCGCTGGCCCAGGAGAAGAAGCACCAGCCCTTCGACGCCAAGGTCGCGGTGCCCGGTGAGCAGTTCACGCTGGCCCACCAGTCCGACAACACTGCAGTCGCCGGAGTGCAGACCTTCGTCACCCACGCCGAGGCGATGGCCCACCTCGCCGCCACGGTCGCCGCCGATCCCACCTCTGCCGACTCCTTCCACGTCATCCCGCTCGCGGAGGTGAATGCGTGAGCGAGCAGCCGATCGCGTCGTACTCCTTCCTCCCGTGGGCCCGACAAGGGCTCGGCGGACAGGTGCAGGAGGCCGACCAGGCGGTGGTTCCCGGCATCCGGGCGACTATCGGCGTAACGCTGACTATCAACGCCGACAAGGTCGGTGGCGGTACGACGAGCCAGCAGGTGCCGCGCAACGTCGAGATGTACGGCCCCGGCGACGTCGTCGGCATCGACGCGGCCAGCATCGTGAGGTCCGAGCCGCGGCACTGGATCACCAACTTCGAGACCAACTACCTGCCCTACGTGGAGTTCTACGAGGAGGACTTCCCGTGGCGCTACACGCCGGCGAAGTCGGCCGACGGCGGGCGCCGGATGCGGCCGTGGCTGACCCTCGTGGTGCTCGCCGAGGACGAGTTCGTCGACCGCGCCACGCTGTCGGGAGGCAAGCTGCCGGTCATCGAGGCCACCGACTCGGCCGGCACCTTCCCCGACTGGGCGACCCAGTGGGCGTGGGCCCACGTGCACGTCAACGGCACCCTCGGCGGCGACCCCAACGACCAGCCCGGCAACGCCACCCGGCTCGGCGCGACCGTCGCGGCGGACCGCGACTCGGCGTACTCCCGGCTGCTCAGCCCGCGCGTGCTGCGCGCCAACACCGCCTACCACGCGTTCGTCGTCCCGTCGTTCGAGAGCGGGCGGCTCGCCGGGCTCGGCAAGGACCCCGGCGGCGCGGCGTTCCCGACGCAGGGCTCGTGGGTGCCGGGGCGCGCGGACACCGATCCTGACCTCTACCCCGTCTACCACCGGTGGTACTTCCGCACCGGCGAGGTCGGCGACTTCGAGTACCTCGTGCGGCTGCTCCAGCCGCGCACCGTCGACGCCCGGGTCGGGCGCCGCCCGATCGACGTGCAGGACCCGGGCTCCAACCTCCCGCCGATCACCGGCCTCGGCGGAGTGGTCCGCCTCGGCGGTGCCCTGCGCGCCCCGCTCAGCACGCTGAGCACCGAGGAGCGCGCGGAGTACGACGCCTTCGAGGGCTGGGCCGAGCCCTACCCGCACCCCTTCCAGGACGCGCTCGCGCGTCTGGTCAACCTCGGCTCGGACTACCAGGGCCAGTCGGCCGCCGACGCCAACGCCGCGACCGGGCTCGAGGTCGTGGAGGACGACGAGGACCCGATCATCGTCCCGCCGCTCTACGGCCGCTGGCACGCGCAGGTGTCCCGGCTGACGCCGACCGACGCGGACCCCGAGCACGAGCACTGGGTCGACGAGCTCAACCACGACCCCCGCCACCGCGTGGCCGCCGGCCTGGGCACCGGGGTGGTGCAGAAGAACCAGGAGGCCTACATGGAGGCCGCCTGGCAGCAGGTCGGCAAGGTCCTGGAGGGCAACAGCAAGATCCGGTTCGGCCACCTCGCGATGTTCACCTCGATGATCTGGCACCGCCGCGAGCTGGCGCGGGCGGCCGAGGGCACGGGCGAGCGGCTGCTCGCGGTGACCGCGCCCGTGCACCAGCGCGTGCTCAGCAGCGGCAAGACGATCGCCTTCGCGATGCGGCAGAGCACGCTGCCGCAGGCCCTGCTCGGCACCACGTTCCGCAAGGTGCTGCGCCCGCGGGCGCGGGTCACCCGGCTCGGCTCGCGCACCGGCCCGGTGTCGTACGACGGCCTCATCACGCGCGTCAACGACGGCGAGATCACCGTCGCGCCGCCCAAGACCGTCCCCGACAACCTGCCGACCGGCCCCGACCTCGCCGACGACCTCGGTGGCGGAGCGAGCCCCGGCCCGCGCCTCCCGCCCGTGCTCGTGGACCTGCTGCGCGGCTTCAAGGCCTGGCGGATCTGGTTCTGGGTGCTGGCCGTGCTGCTGGCGCTGCTGCTCCTGCTGGTGCCGGTGGTCGGCCCGGTCCTCGCCGTCGTGCTCCTCGTGGCGGCCTTCCTGCTCTACCTGTGGCTCAGTCGCGGGTTGAGAGCCGCGTCCGAGCCGAGCCCCGGCTCGGTGGTCGACTCCGACACCCAGACACCGGAGACGGTCGACGACCTGCCCACCAGCTCGGGCTTCGAGGTGGTGCCCACCGACAGCGGCGGCGTGGCCGGGGTGCCGGCCGCCCCGCAGCCCGGGCCGGACTCGCCGACCGCGATCCGCTTCAAGGAGGCGCTGCGCAACGCCTACGCGGTCGACGGCGCCGAGCGCGGCCTGCCCGTCGTCGTACGAGAGCCGATGCCGCTCGACGTGGTGATCGGCTCGGTGTTCACCGGGATCGACCCGACGTTCACCGTGCCGAAGCGGGTGCTGGCGGGCGTGGAGATTCCCGGGCGGATCAGCTCGGAGCTCGTCGAGGACTTCGGCGAGGTGATGGTCTACCCCGAGATCGACCTGCCGATGTACGAGCCGCTGGAGGAGATGTCCAGCGAGTACCTCGTGCCCAACATCCAGCTCGTCGAGGCGAACTCGATCACGTTGCTGGAGACCAACCAGAAGTTCATCGAGGCCTACCTGGTCGGGCTCAACCACGAGTTCGCGCGCGAGCTGCTGTGGCGCGAGTACCCCACCGACCAGCGGGGCAGCTACTTCCGCCAGTTCTGGGACGTCGGGAGCTTCCTGGCCCAGCCGGGCGCCGACCCGGCGGCGCTGCGCGAGCGGCTGCGCGACGTGCCGGAGCTGCACACGTGGTCGCCGAACTTGGGCATGGGCTCCTTCGACCACCGCGAGCAGCAGGGCGACAAGGAGGAGGAGGTCGTCCTCACCATCCGCGGCGAGCTGCTGAAGAAGTACCCCACCGCCGTCATCTACGCCCACCGGGCCGCCTGGGAGCGCACCAGCGCGGGCGCCATCGACCGCGCCAAGCCGCGCAAGCTCGCCGACCTGCCGACCGGCACCCCGCCGCGCGACCTCGTGAAGACCCCGCTCTACGAGGCCAAGGTCGCGCCCGACATCTACTTCTTCGGCTTCGACCTGACGGCAGAGACCGCCAAGGGCGGTCAGGACGTCAACGGCGAGGAGGACCCCGGCTGGTTCTTCGTCATCAAGGAGCGCCCGGGCGAGCCGCGCTTCGGCCTCGACCTGCCGCAGGCGGCGCCCCAGGGCGCGATCAACACCTGGAACGAGCTCTCGTGGACCGACGTGGTTGACGACTACACCGCGGTGCGGGTGCTCCCGGTCGGCCAGCGCGAGGTCGGCCTCGTCGACCCCGGCGCAGGTACGCCGGAGAAGCAGCAGCACGACGAGGACAAGGCCTTCCGGTGGCGGGCCGACACACACGCCGCCGAGCTCGCCTACATCCTCTACCAGGTGCCGGTGCTGATGGCCGTGCACGCCGCCGAGATGCTCCAGAAGGACGAGGCGTGAGCGAGTTCGACGACCTCCGCGCGAGCCTCTCCGAGCGACGGGCCGGCCGCGAGGCTGCCCGCGTCGAGGCGCTGCTCGCCGGGGAGGCGGTGATCGGTCTGGGCCGCCGGCTCGACGCGCTGCGTCGTACGGCTGCGGGGGATGATCCGGCCCTGGTTGAGCTGGAGGCCGAGCACGAGCAGGCCGTCGCCTCCCAGTCGGGCGCCCAGCGCCGGCTGGCGGCGAGCGTCGAGGAGGAGTCGGCGGTCCTCGGTCGGATCCGGCCGTTCACCGACCCGATCACGGAGATCGGCCGACTCGACGACCGGACGCCGGTCCTGCTGCTCCCGCTCCGGCTCGAGACGCGTTTCAAGCCGTCACCGGCCGGGACGCCGCAGCTCTGGGTCCGCGTCTATCCCGACGCCTGCCTCGTCGACGGCTTCGAGGAGTCCCTGTCGGCCTCCGAGGTGCAGAACGGCACGGCGTTCTGGGCCGCGGTCTGGCGAGCGGGCGGCGACGAAGGCCTCGAGCGCGCTGCCTGGCGGGAGCTCGTCTCGGCTGCCGGAGCAGGGCGCGCCGGCTGGATCGTGCGCACCCTCGTGCCGCTGAACCCCGGCGACAAGCCGGAACCCGCCGACGCGACGCTCGACCTGATCGTCGTCGCGACCGGCCCCCAGCCTGCGGAGGTGGGTGCCTACTGGGCGGCGGTATGGGCGGGTCAGGGCCACCCGACCACCGCCCAGCAGGCGTACGACGACCTCGAGGCGGCGCTCGGCACGGCGGCCGCCGACCAGGTCGTCGCCAACCGCCCCACCAACCTCGAGGACCCGCCGCCCGCCGGGCTCGACGCCGACGAGACCACCGTTCGCGTGACCGTCCTGCAGCTGCCCGACGCCGCCGAGCTCGGAGCCCGTACGACGTCGTGGTCGAGCGCGCCGCGCGTCGACGTGCTGCCCGACCGGTTCGTCCTCCTCGGCTGGGACGGCGCCGACGCCGAGCCCACCGTCCTCGGGGTCAGCGAGCCGGTCCCGGGCTGGCTCCAGGCAGGACCCGACCCCAACGCCGCGCCCGCCGACCAGCTCAAGCCGGTCGGCGACGACCCCGACCACCCCGACACCCTGCAGATCCCCGACGCGTTGGCCTGGATGTTCGACTTCGAGCGCGCGCTCGAGGTGGGGATGGCCTTCCGGGAGGACCTCACCGCGGCCCAGGCGGCCAACGGCTTCCGGCGCCTCGTCGTGATCGGCGTACGGCTCACGGACACGCCGCAGGCCGGGGCCGACCGCCTCGGGCGGCTGCTCGAGCACCACCTGCACTCGCGCAGCGGCCTGGAGCTGCTGAAGCAGGGCACGCCGACCAACGACACCGAGCAGAAGGACGCCGGCTACACCTGGCGCGACGACCCCGACGCCAGCTTCGGGCCGTTCTTCAAGCAGCAGCCGGGCTACGTCCGCGAGGCCGACCCGACCAAGCGGCGCGACGGGCAGCGGCTGGCCGACGCGCTGTCGATCGGCGACGCGCTCGCCACCCGGATCCCCGGCGCCGGCGGCGCGGACCGGATCGAGGCCAAGGCGATGCAGGTCGCGCTGTGGCCGGCGACCATCGGCTACCTGATGGACACCCTCCTCGAGCCGGTGTTCTCCGACGCCGACGTCGAGGCGACCCGGGAGTTCTTCACCCGCGAGGTGAGCGGCCGCGGCCCGCTGCCGGCGCTGCGGATCGCCGACCAGCCCTACGGCATCCAGCCTGCCGTCGCCTTCAGCCGGCTGTCGTGGTTCGGCAAGCGAGTGCCGGACTCGCTGCGGCTGCCGGCCACCGTCGCCCGGCTCGTGCGCCAGGTCGAGGCCGACTGGACGCCGCTGGTCTCGAAGGTCAGCCGGATCGGGGGCGGCGGCGCCGATCCGCACCAGGAGCTGCTCGACGTCATCGGCCTGCACCCCACCTCGGTGGAGTACTTCCCGCTCACCGCCGACAGCCTCGAGCACAAGACCCACGAGCTGTCGTTCTTCGGCCTCGACCTCGTGCAGGAGCTGATCGCGCGGTTCCCCGCGCAGGAGCCGATCGACCTGCTGCGCCGGCTCGGCTACGCAGGCGAGGAGGTGCCCGACCTCCTCACGAAGATCTACCACGCCCGGCAGCGGCCGCTCGACGGGCCGCTCGTGGACGACGTACCTCTGTCGGAGTCCTCGCCGATCCGGGCGTACGCCGGTGGGCGCAACTACGTGAAGTGGCTGGCCGACGCCGCGGCCGACAGCATCAGGACGGTCCAGGCCGAGCAGGGGTTCGACGGCGGGAAGCCGCCGAAGGCGCTGCTCTACCTGCTGCTCCGGCACTCGCTGCAGCTCAGCTTCCGCAAGACCGCGATCGGGCTGATGGTCTCGGCGGGTGCGCTGGAGAACGCCACGCTGCTGCGCCGCGAGCCGGCCTTCGTGCACGTCGACGCCGACCAGGCCGTGCACACGGAGAGCCGCTACGCCGAGCTCTTCGCCGCCGACGACCGGGTGACGGGGGAGGCCGAGCTCAGCATCGGCGACTACATCTCCCGGCACGTGCGCGGCCTCGAGGGCAGCGTGCTGCCCGAGCACCTCGAGGCGCTCGACCTGCTGGCCACGCTGCCCACCGCGCGGCTGGAGCGGCTGATGGCCGAGCACGTCGACACCGCAAGCCACCGGCTCGACGCATGGCGCACCGGGCTGCTGGGCTGGGCGCTCGACCAGGTCCGTTCGCGACCGACCGACGGCGGCATGATCGCCACCACCCACGTCGGCGCTGCCCAGGGCGCGGCCGGCAGCGGGGGAGCGGGTGGCCTCCACCTCGGGGCGTACGGCTGGGTCGAGGACCTGGTGCCGGAGGGCAAGGCGCTCACCGAGGTGACGCTGCCGCCCGACCTCGCGGCCGACGTCGACAAGCACGCCACGACGCCGCTGATGAAGGACCCCACCAACCTCGGCCTGGTGCACGCGCCCTCGATCAACCACGCCGCGACGGCTGCCGTGCTGCGCAACGCGCACGTCGCCCACCAGGGCGCGATGTCGGTCGACATCTCCTCGCGGCGGGTGCAGCTCGCGCTGTCGGTGCTGGAGGGGATGCGCGGCGGGCAGTCGCTGGGTGCCCTGCTCGGCTACCGGCTCGAGCGCCACCTCCACGACAACGGCCCGCTCACCGTCCGCGCGCTCGTCTACCCGCTGCGCCGCGCCTACCCGCTCGTCGCCGACCAGATCCAGTCGACTGCCACGACGACCGGTGACCCGCAGGAGTCGATCGCCGCGATGAACGTCGTCGACGGCCGCAAGCTGCTGCAGGCCGTCGAGGGAGGAGGCGGGGCGACGTACCCGTTCGGGAACACCGACCTCCCGCGCCGGCCGGCCGCGGAGGAGGACGCCGTCACCGCCGCCGTCGCCCACGTGCGCGACATCAACGATGCCGTGGCCGACCTGGTCCTGGCCGAGGGCGTGCACCAGGCGGTGCTCGGCAACTACGACCGCTCCGCCGGCACGCTCGAGGCCTTCGCGAAGGGCAACCACCCGCCCGAGCCCGAGGTGATCCGCACCCCGCGCACCGGCACCGGGCTGACCCTGCGCACGGCGATCCACCTGCCCGCGGGCGGCGCGAACCCGCTCGGCATCCCGATGACTGCGCTGGCCAAGGCGGACCCGGCGGTCAACCGCTGGCTGACCGCGCGGCTGCCCGATCCTGCCGACGTCGTCGTCACGGTGACGTACGGCGATCGCGGCACCGGGAACGACGAGACCGTCCCGATCACCCAGGAGGACCTCGGCCTGCACCCGGCCGACCTGCTCTACCGCGCCGAGACGAAGGCCGACCAGGCGCTCAGCGACCTCGACGAGCGGATCCTCGACGAGCTGCACGCCACCAAGGCGGTGCGGCTGGACCGCCCGGTCGTCATCCACCACACGGAGCGGGTCGGCGGCCAGATCACCTTCTTCGAGCTCGAGGGTTTGCTGCGCAGCCTGCGCCGCGTCGTCGTCGGCGCCCGGCCGCTCACGCCCGCCGACCTCGTCCGGCAGGGCGACGCGCGCAGCACCGACCAGGGCGCCGTCTCCCTTCCGCGCGCCCGGCTGGCCGACGCGGTCGCCGACCTGCGCGACACCCTCGCACCCACGCTCGCGGGGTTGAAGGCGACCATCGCCGACCCGACGCGCACGATCGACCAGGTGATCCGGGCGTACGCCGACACGGTGGCGCCGTTCGCGGCGTACCGGCTGCAGCAAGCCGGAACCGGCTTCGCGCGCGAGTGGCGGGTCGGGGTCTACGCCGCGATCACCGACCTTTTCGCCGCCCGGGTGACGGCGTGGGACGCGCGGCTCGCCACCCACGACCAGCTGCTCCTCGACTACGCCGCGCTGCCCGGTACCGCGACGGACGACGAGCGGCTCCAGGTGCTGCGCTCGGCCGAGGTGCTGGTGAGCTCGGAGATCGGCTCCGGCATGACGCCCGCGGCCCACCTCGCCACGCTGGGCGCGAAGAAGACGGCCTTCGTGCTCCGGCACGACGCGCTCGACGAGATCTCCACCGGCGTACGACCCGGTCTGGCCGCGCTCGTCGACGACGCGGTCGCCGCGTCCGCGATCGGCGCCTTCGACGCCGACCCGCTCGACCTGTCCGGGCAGGTCGCGGAGATCGACCGGTTCCGCACGGAGCTGGCCGGTCGCGTCGACCTCCTCGAGGCCGAGGTCGGCAAGCGCGTGACGGCGGGGGAGGACGCCCTCACCGCCCACGACGCTGCAGCCGCGACCGCTCGTGCCGACGTGCTGCGGGGCGGGCTGCGCGCGGTCTTCGGCGACGACCTCGTGGTCGTGCCGAGCATCCAGCTGCCGACCGCCGCGGCCGACGAGCTGGCCAAGGCGTGGCAGCACACCACGTCGGGCGGCCTGACCAAGCACCTGACCGACCCGGCGCCGGCGGGCTCGGGCCGCGACTTCCCGGAGGACGACTGGCTGCACGGGGTCGCGCGGGTGCGCGAGCGGATGCACCACCTGGAGAACGTCGTGCTGCTGTCCTCCGCGCTGCCCGGCGCGACGGCACCACCGCTGCGGCCGCTCCAGCTGCCCCACCAGGACGGCCAGCCCTGGCTGGCGATGGAGGTCCCGGAGTCGGCGTCGGAGACGGTGTCGGGGGAGCGGCTGCTCTACACGGCCCTCCAGGAGGGCACCCTCGACCCGCACCAGCCGCTGCGCGGGCTGCTGGTCGACGAGTGGACCGAGGTCCTGCCCGCCCGCGACCTCACCACCGGCGTCGCGTTCCACCACGACCGGCCCAACGCCGAGCCGCCGCAGGCGTGGCTGCTCGCGCTGCCCGCGTCGTTCGACGGCGTCTGGTCGTGGGACGAGCTGGTCGGCGCGGTGACCGAGACACTCGACGCCGCCAAGCTGCGCGCGCTGGAGCCGACGCACCTCGACGAGACGCCGTACGACGCCCTGCTGCCGGCCACCCACTCGGCCTGGACGTTCCCGGAGATCTCGATCTCCCACAACCTGCTGCGCAACCTTGATGTCTACCGCGTGCTCGAGGACGGATGAGCCGATGGCCGAGATGCACGTCGTGACCAACCTCGAGACCGCGCTGCTCTCGCGGCTCCACCCGGCGATCACCCGGTGGAACCGGCTCGAGGGCCGTCCGCGCCGCCACGACTTCGACCGCGCGCTGCACGCCGAGGTCCGCGACGCGCTGTGGTTCCTGTCGCGGCAGTGGCAGCTCGGCGAGTTCGTCGGCGACGACGCGGGCTCGCCGGTGCTGGCTCGGGCGTGCCTCGACCTGCGCACCCTCGACCGCTACCAGCCCGGCACCGGTGCGGTGCAGGAGCTCGACGGCGACGGCGTCCTCGAACCGACCGTCGAGCGGCGCCCGGTGCCGCTGGCGCTCGAGTCGCAGGCGCTCTCGCTCGACCTGCGGATGGCGGTCGGTCGGCGCTGGCTGCGGCTGCTGGAGCGCGACTTCCCGGCGACGACGTACGCCGACGACTACCGCGACGCGTACCTCGTCGAGGTGCCGAACCCCTTGGCGGAGGCGGACGCCCAGGTCGTCGCGCACGCGGACGCCTGGCAGCAGGTCGGGTGCGCGGCCGGCCGGGCGATGGACGGCATCGCGCTGATCGAGCACGTCGCCGGTGGGGGAGCGGTGGTCGACGACGTCACGGTCGCCCCCGGCGACGTGGGCGATGTCGAAGCCCTCTTCGAGCGGCTTCGGCTGTGGTTCGCCGCCCTGATCGACAACCCGGAGACCGACGACGCCTGGAAGCCGTCGCGTCTGGCGTACGGCTTCGCCGTCTCGGCGCCGTCGGGGGAGTCGGACGCCGACGGCGGCACGGAGGTCGTGCTGCGGGCGGAGGAGTACCACCAGGGCACCCTCGACTGGCACGCCCTGCAGCGGTCGTCCGACGCCCGGCTGGTGGAGGACGGCGCCCCGCCGGCGCCGGACCGACCCGAGGTCGAGGCCACCCGCGACGTGCAGACCTTCGTGCCGACCCAGGTGGTCTTCGACGGGATGCCCAACACGCGGTGGTGGGCCTTCGAGGACCGTCGTACGAACTTCGGGAAGGTCAGCGCCGACACGACCGACGTCGGCACGCTGATGCTGATGGAGTTCGCACTGGTCTTCGCGAACGACTGGTTCGTGGTGCCGTGGACGCTGCCGGTCGGGTCGCTGGCTCGGGTTCAGGGGATCGCGGTGACCACCGTCTTCGACGAGCGGCTGTGGGTGGAGCCAGTGGCGCCGCCCCCGGGTGCTGCGGGCTGGGATCGCTGGAGCATGTTCGCCCTCGCCGACGAGTCCGGCGGCGACCCCGAGGCCGAGCTGGTGCTGCTGCCGGTCGCGCCCAAGGTGCAGGAGGGCGAGCCGCTCGAAGACGTCTCGCTGGTGCGCGACGAGATGGCCAACATGGTCTGGGCGATCGAGCAGATGGTCCCGCTCGCCAGCGGGTGGCCGCGAGCCGGGGGAGAGGCGGCCCACGAGCTGCGCACCCACCTCCAGAACCTCATCGGCCCACCCGCCGGCCCACCGCCTGCCCCGGCCGCGCCGATCCGCTACGAGGTGATGAGCTCGGTCCCCGAGCAGTGGCTGCCCTTCGTGCCCGTCCACGTCGACGGCAGCACCCGTGAGACCCAGCTCCAGCGCGCCACCATGCTCCGCTTCCTCGACGGCGACCCCGACCCGGCCGAGAAGGTGCGACCTCGGACGCCGCTGATGTCGGCGAACCTGCCCTCGGCGTACTTCGTCTTCGAGGACGAGGTCCCGCGCGCCGGCGTGCGCGTCAGCCAGTGCTACCAGCGCACCCGTGGACCCGACGGGAAGGTGATGGTCTGGTACGGCGCCCGCAAGCAGACCGGGCGCGGTGAAGGCAGCTCCGGGCTCGGCTTCGACCGGATCGTGGACTCGCCGACGGAGTGATCGGGCTGATCTGCGACGGCGTCGAATCGCCGCGTACCGTCCGGGGCGCGACATTGCGCCGCGTCGGGGGTGACCCGATCTTCGGGCTGACAGCTCACAGAGGGGGCTTTGTGGAGCCGTGCTCTTCGGGCGCTCGCGAAGGGAGAAGTCGACTCGGACCCAACTCGTCGACGAAGCGGCGGACCCCATCCTCTCGAGCTTCGGAGTGATGTGGCGCGACGTAGAGGACCCCGTGAAGTACCTCGATGAGGTGGCTCGCCGAAAACCACACGTCCGTCCAGTTGGCATGATCCGCGCTCTCGTTCTTGCTGTTTACGAAGAACAGGCGGACGTCGCCGTCAGGTGACACGACAATGCGGTCCGGTGATCCGTGGGTCACCTTGTTGCCGATGTCATGGAGGGTCACGTTCGAGGACTCGCCGTTCCGTTTCGTGAGCGAGCCGGCGATCGTGGTGGCTTTCTGCTCCTCGCGAGGCACGGATTCGCGGACCTCGCTCGCGAAGGCTCTGATGCACATCTGCGCCAGCGCTGGCACCAAGTCCTCACTCTCGTCTGCGACCTTGTAGGTGCCGGGGTGCGACGACCACATCTCCGCGAGTGCCTTCAGGAAACTCCACGAGAGGCGAAGGTCGGGCTGGGCTCCCATGGCTCAAGTATCGCCCCAAGGGCAGGCTGTGCCGCTGGCGCCGAGAGGCCTCATGCGATCCGCCCACCCGCCGCAGGCCAGCGCGCCACCGGCAGCCCGACGAGACTGGTGAACATCCCCTTCATGGCTAGTCCGGTCAGCATCGTCCTCCTGACCTGGCGGAGGCGGACCGCTGGGATCCGCCGAGCCTGGGTGCGTCTTTGCGCCGCGTGCCGGGAAATGCGCAGCTCGCTCGGCGAGATTCAATGTTCTGCTTCAGACTGGTGCTCCGGATCGTCGCGTACTTGGCTTAGTTCGCCGCACGATCGTGGGCCTCACGCCCAGCGCGACAGGGCGCCGCACCTAACTGGAGGACTCGGTGAACCAACACTTCGCGAAGGCAATCGGCGGACTTCTCATCATGCTCGTCGCCTCCGGCTGCGGAGGAGCAGACAGCACAGCCCCTGAGCCGAGCGAAGACGCGACCTCCAGTGGGACACCATCAGCGGCTCCTACCGAGACACCAGAACCGGCCGCATCACTTCGAGACGTCTGTCCCGAGATCGAGGCGCCGCTGCTTGCGGACGACGAACCACTGATCCCCAAATACGACACGCTCGACGCGATGAGCAGCGCAGCGTTGGACGGACTGATCAATGGAGACACAGAGACAAAAAATGCGGTGGAGCCCTTCATCGACAGCCTGGCACCGGTAAAGGATCACGTCCGGACAGGAGGCATGACCGGCACCATGTCAGACAGCGAGGCTGCTCGAACGCTCATCGACGCGCTCGATCAGCTGGCGGCCCGCTGCAGGGCTGCGGGCTCATCAGCACTTCAGTGAATCGGCTATCCCACTCAGCGTCAAAGAGTGGCTCGACTGACGTAGCGATCCGCGCGATCGGCTTCACAAGTCTTGTCGAAGGGTTCTGCGACTGCCGGACATCGCTCGAGCCTTGCACCTGGCAAGCCCATTCCGCCGCTTGACTGCAACATGTGCCACTCGCAGCGGAGGCCTCGTCGCGGTGCCCTTCGTCGCCGCGGGCAGTGCGCCAGAACGTGACTACATGTCGATCGAAGATCAGTTGGCGGTCTTCTCGAGCTTGGTGATGGCCTGCTTTGCCAGTTTCTCGAGCTGAGCGCCATCGGCGCCTGCGAGTCCGCCGTTGACCATTGCCACGACGTTGTGGCCGATGACCACGTACGCCACGTTTACCGAGACCGTGAACGCCGAGGATTCGAGGGTCATCGCGAAGGCGAGCGTCTGGTCACCCAAGTTGCCGAAGGACATTGGGGAAACCGTCACCTTGCTGACGGTGCCGTCGGAGTCCGTGCTGTCGAAGGACGGACAGTCAGAGAACGCATCCGCGATCTTCTGGACCCTGCTGGAGTCGACGGGGTCAGCGTAGCTGGAGATGGTCTGGGAGAGGACTGTGCCGAATGGGCCGCCCTTGTTGAAGTTGGCCTCGCCCTCGGCGGCGGCGTCCGTAGAGGTCTCGTCCAGCGCGTCGAGCACGTCCTTGCACTTGGGCGGAGAGACGGTGTCCTCGCTCTCCTCTTCTTCCTCCGCGGGGGTGGCAGTCCAGCCTGCAGGAAGGTCAGAGACGGTCAGGAGGGCCTTGCCGATCTGGGCCTTGCTCAATTGGTCGCCCGCAGGGGCCTCGGGAGCCTCAACAACCTCGGCCTCCTGGGTGCTGTCAGCGGTGCTACCACTCCTCTGAGGGTCGACTGTGACGGCTCTCTCCGGGCGATCGCCGCCACATCCCGCGGCGGCCAGCGAGAGGACGGTCATCGCCGCGGAAACGCCAATGAGTCGGTGGATGGAACGGGACACGGAAGCTCCTTGATGCGGCGACAGATCGGCGGTCACCGTATGACGTCAGCGGCACCGATGTAGTGGGATCGCCAGAATGCTTCGGATCGCTGTGCCTACCCGATCACATGACGATCGAAGGTTCGTGGAAAGGCCAGTGCTTTCCGGAAGCACTCCGGCATACTTCGGCCCGTTACGCCACGAACATGTAGGTCGGGGGACCATGAAGAATCGACTCGCTGCTGCCATTTGCGCCGCAACCCTGCTATCCGGATGCGCCGCGTCGGATTCGGGCGAGACGGTGCGCTCGGGGAACGGGCCAGAATCGGCAAACACCGACAACGCGGGCCAAGGCTTGGACACAGCCTCTGACGAGGATGCCGGTAGCGCGTCGGTCGAGCCCACCACCTCGCCGATGCTCAATATCCAGGGCGACCTGCAGATTCCAGACGGCGAAGACGGACAGCTGTCGGTGGTTGTTGTTGGTCAAGCCGACCCCGCGTCAGGCACCGTGCCCGTGGTCATCCGCAACATGACTGCATCGCCGCTGGCGAATCTCGAGGTGAGCGGGACAGCCCGTGACGGAGCCGGCAACCTGATGGGATCCGGCTCTTCTCAAGGCTTTGCCCCCGAGCTCGTGAACCCCGGTGAGTGGGCATTCGGATATGTGTACATCGACGGCGTGAAGGCCGCCAAGGACACTGAGTTCGACTTCACTGCCACGGGAAGTGAGCCGGACGACTACCTCAGTTCCGTCGATGTCGAGATTGTCGAGGTTGCCTTGACCAAAGGTAGTTTCGGGGACAACTTGACCGGCATCCTCAAGAACCCAACCGACCAAGAGGTATCCGGACCTATTGACGTATCCGCGGCTTGCTTCGACAAGTCGGGGGCACTCGTCGGTACCCAGGGAGGCTTCGCCGACTCGGACTCCATCGCCCCTGGCGGTACTTCGTCGTTCTCCGTGGATCTCTTCGACGACGCCTGCGAGATCTTCGCCATGGGCGCGAGCGGCTACGACTTCTAACGTCCCCACCGTAGAGCCATAGTCTCGTGGCCTCGGATCCACCGAAGCACGATCGTCAAGACGTGCGTCCTTCCGCCGCTTGGTGGGGACATCCGGATCTGCCGATGTCCGGATGCTCTTGTGGCGCAACGGTCACAATGTGTCATGAGCACGAGGGCCGCCGATCGGCGATCAGTGGGGCA
Organism: Nocardioides sp. BE266; assembly: GCF_031457855.1. NCBI lineage: Bacteria > Bacillati > Actinomycetota > Actinomycetes > Propionibacteriales > Nocardioidaceae > Nocardioides > Nocardioides sp. BE266. The sequence goes on from NZ_JAURTI010000004.1 coordinate 520,443, forward strand.
CCGACTTTGTGCGGTTGCCGTAGCGAGCGCTGCGCTTGCTGCTCTGTCGGGGTGCTCGTTGTTTGCTTCGGACCCCGTGAAGAAGCAGTGGGAGTCGCGCGACTCTCTGACGAGTTGCGGATCGCTCCAACTTGGACAGATGGAACCTATAGAGTCCGTCGGCAAGTCAGAGATCGCCTGTCTGCAGCGCGCCCTCGATTCAGGGTCGGGCGCTGAACTCACCGTCCAGTATCCCACAACCGAGGGGGACCCCGTGACGGACTACTACCGCGTGACGGCAAGAGGTTCGACCGAGGTGTACACCGACGCATCGCAGGACGCGTTCAGCGACGGCAATTGGAGTTTCGCTTCCTGCGATGACCCGGACTCGGCACTCGAAGTCAACTGCTGACGTGTATCCGGACCTGTCGCGACGGGTTGCGCGGATCTGCCGATGTGCGATCGCTTGCCAGATACGGTCTCGATCGTGACGCGCGGACCCGTTGAGCCCCCTTTCCAACTGCTCGCCGATGCGGTCCGGCTTCTCGAAGGCGTAGGAGAGCAGCATTGGGCGGCTTGGCTGCGGGGCGACCTGCGCCGTCTCCGTCGGGGCGACGGGTTTGCGATCGAGCATCTGCTCAGCGCCTACGGCGGAATGGGCAGCATCAACGACGTGCTGATCAGCCCACACAATGGGCACGATGTCAGCGAACACGAGGGCGAGGTGACCACTGCGGAGTTGCGGAGGCTGCTGAGTGCGATCTACCACAGCGCGTCCGGTCTACGCCGAACGTCCGGATCTGCCGCGATGAGTGCGTGAGGCCTCCCGCTGATTCGCTCGCACTAGCCTGAGTTCGTGTCCAGGAAGGCCGAGCGTCAACAGGCGCAAGAGACGGTCGCGAGCTACCACGAGGCGCAGCTGGCGGAGCTACTGGCGCACGTGGTCGAAGCAACCGAACGCTTTCGCAGTGGCGACTTAGACGCCTTCGCCGTCGACCACGTGGTGTTCCAGTACTCCCGCGCGGCGAATGAACTTTGGAAGTTCTGCAACGCCGGCAATGTCGAGCTCATTGCAAGCCAGATCCACGACGCACCAAGGATCGACTGGTGGGAACGTGGAGCGCCGAGACCCAGGAGGCGATGAGGTCGAGCGGCGTTCTCCAGCCGCGCGGATCTTGCGTCATTCCGGCTCCCTTCTGTTGTCAACCGGTCCGGCGTAGCGTCTTGTCTGCGGGTCCGGGAAGTGGCTGATCCGAAGTGTCGATGTGCAGGGGAAGGTCGACCGCGCTGGATTCTTGAGACGCCCTGCAGTGCCCTCCCGGACCCGTGCCAACGTCCTCGACCGCGGCTTGGCGTGCGTCTTCGACGAGTTGGCGGTAGATCGCGTCGGAGATCCTCCGCTTGAGACAGCGGACTGCCTCGAGTGGCTTCTTGCCCTCGGCTCGCTTGCGCAGGTAGTAGCGGCGGCCGTCGGTGTCGAGGCGGATCTGACTCATCGCCGCAATGTGGATCATGTGATTCATCCGCCGGTTCCCGGCCCGTGAGAGCCGGTGCCGGTTCTGCTCACCAGACGATGCGTCGAGGGGTGCGGTGCCGGTCCAGGACGCGAACCGGTTGCGGTCACTGAACCGGGTCACGTCACCGACATCGGCCAGGACGCGGGCAGCGACGACGGGCCCGACGCCGTGCAGGTCCATCAGGCGCGAGCCGCGGGCCAGCACGATCGCCTTCAACTCGGCGGTGGACTTCTTGATCTTGGCCTCGACAGCGATCAGCTCGGCGAGCTCCTCGGCGGCGATCCGGCGCCGGGTCTTCCCGGCGATGTCACGCGGGCGGACAGAAGCAAGCATCGTCTTGGCCTGACCGGTGGTGATGTCGCGTTTCGCTTGTCCTGGCAGGAGTTCTGCGAGCAGCGCCTGCAGTCGGCCGACCGTCTGGACCCGGCGTCGGGTCAGTGCTTCACGTCGGTCAGTGAGCATCCGCAGCGCCTCGAGCTCGCCGTCGAGCTGCAGCACCCGCAACGTGCTGGTGCGCACTGCGACGGCCGCGACGGCGTGTGCATCGTGGGCGTCGGTCTTGCGATTGTGACCGGTGTCGAAGAGCCGGACCCGAGCCGCCAACTTCGCCGGGACGTCAACGACGTGTTCGCCGTCCTCGAGGAGTCGTTGCGCGAGCGGTCGTCCCGCACCATTGCTGCCTTCAACAGCCCATATCCGCTCGGGCCAGGACTTGGCGTACTTGCGCATCGCGCCATAGCCGGCTCCGTCGGTGGTGAACCTGCCCGACCCGAGGAACCGCTCCTGCTGGTCGACGACCTCGATCGTCGCTGACAACTTGTGGGGATCGACCCCGATGATCACCCGCTCTGCTTCCTGACTCATGTGCTGCTCCCGCCTGTTCTCTTCCGTTGTGGACGGCGAGGTGGGCATTGCTACTACGAGCAGGGCAGTCCCTTCTTGAGCCACGCCTCGTCACGGTGACCGGCGGGCCGCAGACCGAAAGTGAGCCACACCAGAACAGCCGGTGGGCAGCCGCATAGAGAGCTGCCCGTCGATCACCTGGACCGAGTCTGGCCAGACACCGGTCCTACAGGAATCGTCTAGTAGCCGCCAGTGACCGCGGCCAGACACATCTCCGGGGGATCTACCCGAGGTAGATGTCCACCCCGGGCGGCGCCTCGAGGATGATCCGGGCCTTCTCTGGGTGGAGTCGGTGGGTGCCGGTGTGGTCGACGAGGAAGCCGAGCCCGTGTGGGGTGAGCCAGACGTAGCGTCCTTCGCCGCACTGGCGTGACTGGTAGCCCGCGTGGGTCTTCCAGCGGTGGTGTCGTCGGCCGAGGGGGCCGGAGTTGTGGGGGCCGGTCTGGTCCGGCGGGGGTTCTCGTCCGTTGTCGCCGTGGCCGGTGTGTTGGTACGGGGTGGGGTGGTCGAGGTCGACGTGGCGGCTCGTGGAGCCGGCGTAGGGCCAGTAGTCGCCGCCGGTGACGAGGTGGACCTGGTCGCGCAGCGACTCCGGGTGCTCGTAGGCGGTGTAGCGCACTCGTGACGAGAGGTCCTTGACGGGCTGGACCTTGACGTCGAAGCGGCGGAGCAGCTCGGCGAGCTGGGTGAGGGTGACCGGTCCGAGTCCTTCGACGCGGGCGACGCCCGCGGTGCCGTTGAGGACGGCTTCGTGGAGGTGCACGTGGAGCACGGCCTTCGAGGCCAGCGGGGTGAGGTCGAGGTCTCGCAGGGCGTCGAGAAGGTCGGCAGGGAACGCGAAGGCTCGCGCGGGTGCGGGCTCGTCCGGGTCGGCCGGCTCGGCGAGGTCGAGGTCGAGCTCAGGCTCAGGCGGTGCAGGCGGGGGAGTCGTGTGCTCGAGGAGGAGCTGGAGGAGCTCGGTGGGGCGGGCGAGCCAGCCGAAGGCGAGGGCACGGAGCTCGTCGGGGTGGGCGTCGGGGTGGAGTGGCGCGATGATCTCGGCGACGCGCTGGACGATCGCGTCGACGGCGGCTACGTCGCCGGCCTCCAGGCGGGCGACGAGGGTGCGCAGGCCGTACTCGTCAGTGCGGCCCAGACCTACGTAGCGGCGGCGGCGTTCGGCCTCGCACCGCTCCTCGTGGAGGGCGGTGTCGGCCTCGATGACCTTGGCCTCGGCGACCTCGAGGACCCGGCCGACCGCCTCGGTGGCGATCATCCGTGAGACGGCGGAGTCGACGACGTGGACCTTGTCGGCCGGGAGGTGGCGGGAGAGCTTCGCGATCCGCCTGGCCACCCACACCTCGCACTCGCCGCGCCGGCACACCGCCCAGGTGAGCGGCAGCCGGTGCTCGAGGTCGAGGACGTCGGCGAGCATGTTGCTGGTCGCGGTCACACCGGCACCGCGGGCGAGCGCGATCTCGCCGAGGCAGAAGTCCTGCACACCGGGCGTGCCTTCGCCGCCGACCTGCCTGAGCACGTTGCCGACGCGTCGTGCGTGGCGTCCGTCGGGGCCTTCGGTCGGGTCACTCGAGTGCAGCTCGGCCCACTTCGAGAGGACCTGGAGCTTGTCGACCTCCGCGAGCCGTGCGGCGCGCTCGGCCTCGGTCGCGGCGGCCAGGAGGCCGGCTGCGTCGAGGTCGTGGAGGTCGGGGTTCATGGGTACCACGCTAGACGAGACCACCGACACTCTGACCTGCTGGAACAAGACTGTGGAGAACTATTTTCGAACAAGCAGGCCCATCACCTGACGGTGCGCTGCGACGGACCTGTCCCGGGTCTGGGGCCGCCACGACTCATCGGTTCACCCCAGTTCCCGCTGCAAGCGGCGAGGTCGTCTCGAACCGCAACATCGGCTACGGCCAGGACGCGACCACGCACGCCGATCGCTCGACGCGCGAGTTCTACCGGAGGCTGAGCGCGACCACGAGCCGGATCTAGGTCTACGTGCTCGGCGTCGACGACAAGACGCTCCTCGAGCCACCTAGCAGGGCACCCCGATGTCAGTGGTTTCGAGGCTCGCTTCGCTCGCACCTCAACCACCGGAAGGGTGACGGTCGCACCTCAACCACCGGAAGGGTGACGGTTGCACCTCAGCCACCGGAGGAGTGAAGGTCGTAGCTAAGCCACCAACAGAGCGTCCGCAATCGCGGGGTCTCAGGTCCATCACTGACCGATGCGGGTGCGCACCTCGTAGAGCTCGGGGAAGAACGTCAGCGACAGCGCCCGGCGGAGGAAGTCGACGCCCGAGGAGCCGCCGGTGCCGACCTTGTGACCGATGACGCGCTGGACGACCTGGAGGTGGCGGAAGCGCCACTGCTGGAAGGCGTCCTCGACGTCGACGAGCTCCTCGCAGGTCTCGTAGACGCCCCAGTGCTCGGAAGGAGCGGCGTACACCGAAGCGAAGACCTCGACGAGCTCGGCATCCGTCGTGTGCGGCAGAGACCAGTCGCGGTCGAGCAGGCGGTCGGGGATGGCGTACCCCTGGCGGGAGAGGTACGCCAGGAACTCGTCGTAGAGCGACGGCTCGTTGAGCAGCTCGGTGAGCGCGTCGCGGGCGTCGGAGTCGTGGGCGAAGACGTTGACCATGTCGGCGTTCTTGTTGCCGAGGAGGAACTCGACCTCGCGGTACTGCGCGGACTGGAAGCCCGAGCTGGTCGCCAGGAACGGGCGGATCTCGGCGTACTCCGACGGCGTCAACGTCGCGAGCACCGACCACTGGTCGGTGAGGGTGTGCTGGATGTGCTTGATCCGCGCCATCCGCTTGAGCGCGGGGGAGAGGTCGTCGGTCCGCAGCAGCGCCCGCGCGGACCGCAGCTCGTGGATCATCAGCTTGAGCCAGAGCTCGCTGGTCTGGTGCTGGACGATGAAGAGCAGCTCGTCGTGCTGCGGCGGGTCGGACAGCGGCTGCTGGGCGGCGAGGAGCACGTCGAGGCGGAGGTAGTCGCCGTAGGACATCGACGACGAGAAGTCCTGCTGGATGCCCTCTTCCAGGTCACGCTTGTTCGGTGTTTCGCCCATGGCCCGCAACCTAGTCGGTGGCCTCGTCTAACGTCGCACCCATGGCCCCCTCCACCGCCGGCGAGCGCACCCGCACGTGGGTGCCCGACTGGCCGTGCTCGGTGGCCCAGGTGCTCCGCCCGCAGCGACGCGGCGCCGGCGACCCGACCCAGCGCCACGAGGAGTCCGGCCGCATCTGGCGCGCCATGCGTACGCCGACCGGGCCGGCGTCGCTGTGCGTCCACCAGCGGCCCTCGAGCGGCGAGGTGCACGCCCGCGCGTGGGGAGCCGGGGCCGAGTGGGCGCTCGACCGTCTGCCCGCACTGCTCGGCGCCGACGACGACCCCACCGGCTTCGTCGCCCACCACCCCGAGGTCGCCGAGGGGCTGAAGCGGCACCGGCACTGGCGCATCGGCGGCACCGGCCTGGTGATGGAGGCCCTCGTGCCGAGCATCCTCGAGCAGAAGGTCACCGGGAAGCAGGCGTTCGGCTCGTTCCGCGAGCTGGTCCGCCACCACGGCGAGCCCGCTCCGGGGCCGGTCGCGCCGCTGCGGCTGATGATCCAGCCGACCCCCGAGACCATCGCGAAGATCCCGAGCTGGGAGTGGCTCCGGCTCGGCGTCCAGCCCGCCCAGTCGCGCACGATGGTGACCGCCTGCCGGGTCGCGTCCTCGCTCGAGCGCATCTCCGAGGTGAGCCTCGAGGAGGCCGACAAGCGCCTCCGGTCGATCCGTGGGATCGGCGTGTGGACCAGCGCCGAGGTCCGGATGCGCGCGCTCGGCGATCCCGACGCGGTCAGCTTCGGTGACTACCACCTCGCCAACTGGGTCGGCTGGGCCCTGCTCGGCCACGACATCACCGACGACGAGATGGCCGAGCTGCTCGAGCCCTACCGCTCCCAACGCGGCCGCGCGGCAGCCATGGCCATCGCCGGCGGGCAGTCCCGCCCTCGCCGCGGGCCGCGGATGAGCATCCCCTCGCACCTGCCCACTCGGTGACGTACTCCCCAGAAATGGAGTCGCCAGCCCCGTGGGGCGGGGGTAGCGTCGATGCCGATGTCAGGGCTTTGAGGGAGGCCGCATGAGCGACGTCGATCCGGTCATGCTGCTGGCCACGACCGACGAGACGTCACGGGACGTGATCGGTGGGGAGCTGCGCCGCAGGTACGGCAGCGACTACGAGGTCGTCGTGTGCGCCGAGTACACGCATGCCCGCGCGGTGCTCGAGGGCCTGCGGCGGTGGGGACGCCAGGTTGCGCTCGTCATCGGGTGCTACGGCCCCGACGACCGCGAGGGGCTGCTCTTCCTGCGCCGGGCGTACTCCCTGCATCCCTCCGCCAAGCGCGCGATCGCCGTCGTCTGGGGCGACTTCGCGAGCACGCCCGAGGTGTTCTCCGCGATCTCCCACGGCCACGCCGAGCTGCTCCTGCTGCGGCCCGAGCGCCCGCGCGACGAGGAGTTCCACGGCACGATCTCCGACGCCCTCGACGACTGGCACCTCGCCCAGGGCATCGGCTTCGAGGCCGTGCGGCTGATCGGCGAGCAGCGCGACGAGCGCACCCACGTGCTGCGCGACACCTTCGGCCGCAACCACATCCCGGTCGCCTTCCACCAGGTCGGCAGCCCGGCCGCCAACCGCCTCCTCGCCGGCGCCGGCCTCGAGGACCCCGACCTCCCGGTCGTGATGCTCTCCTTCACCTCACCGCCCACGACCCTCGTCGCACCCAGCGACCTCGAGATCGCCGACGCCTTCGGGCTGATGACCCCGCTCTCGCCCGACAAGGTGTACGACGTCGTGGTGGTCGGCGCCGGGCCCAGCGGGCTCGCGGCCGCGGTCTACGCGTCCTCCGAGGGCCTCTCGACCCTGGTGATCGAGCAGCAGGCGGTCGGCGGCCAGGCCGGCACGTCGTCGCTGATCCGCAACTACCCCGGCTTCTCGCGCGGGGTCAGCGGCGCGCACCTGGCCTTCCGCTCCTTCCAGCAGGCGTGGGCCTTCGGCACCGAGTACTCCTTCATGCGACCCGTCGACGCCCTCGGCACCGAGGACGGCATCCACACCGTCTCGATGACCGACGGCAGCCGGGTCCGCGCGCGCAGCATCGTGATCGCCACCGGCGTCGACTACCGCCGCCTCGACGTGCCCGAGCTCGAGTCGCTGGTCGGCCGCGGCGTCTACTACGGCGCCGCCGTCGCCGAGGCGCCGTCGATGACGGGGGAGGACGTCTACGTCGTCGGTGGCGGCAACTCCGCCGGCCAGGCCGCGCTCCACCTCGCCCGCTACGCCCGCCAGGTCGTCCTCGTGGTCCGCGGCCCGTCGCTCGCGGCGAGCATGTCGGAGTACCTCATCTCCCAGCTCGAGGCCACCCGCAACGTCTCCATCCGCTACCGCACCGCCGTGGTCGGCGGGCGCACCGACGACGGCTGCCTCGAGGAGCTGACCCTCGGCGACCCGCACGGTGAGGGCGAGACCGAGCGGGTCCCCGCGGGCGGGCTCTTCGTGCTGATCGGGTCGATGCCCCGCACCGCCTGGCTGCCCGAGGAGCTCGAGCGCGACAGCACCGGCTTCGTGTGCACGGGCCGCGACGTCACCGCGCCCGCACCAGATGGCGTGATGCGGCTGCCGCTGGAGACCAGCCTGCCGGGCGTCTTCGCGGTCGGCGACGTGCGCGCGGGTTCGGTGAAGCGGGTCGCCACGGCCGTCGGTGACGGCGCGATGGTGATCGCCACCCTCCACGGCTACCTCGCCGCCCACCCCCTCCCGGCTCCCGGATGAGCCGGCACCTCGCCGCGGGGCGCGATGCCGCCGTGGCCCGTCCGATGCGCGTCCTGCTGGTGGTCGCCGCCCTGCTGGTCTTCCTCGCCGGCTTCCAGCTCACCGTCTTCCCGACCCGCACCGACGAGTGGTTCTCCTGGACCATCGACGTGCCGATGACCGCCGTCTTCCTCGGCGCGGCCTACTGGTCGAGCGCTGTCCTCGAGATCGCCGGCGCCCGGTCGGCCGGCTGGGGTCGCGCGCGGCTGACGGTCTGGACGGTGCTGGTCTTCACGACCCTCACCTTCGTCGTCACGCTGGTTCACCTCGACAAGTTCCACCTCGGCGCCGAGCAGCCGACCAGCGCCCGCCTCGTCACGTGGGGCTGGCTCGCGATCTACGCAGGCGTACCGATCGCGATGCTCCTCGCCATCGGCCTGCAGTCCCGCGTCACCGTCGAGTCGAGCAATGGAGTACGACGACCGCTGCCGGGGCTGCTGCGGTGGCTGCTCCTCGGGCTCGGTGCCGTCCTGCTGGCGTCGGGCCTCGCGCTCCTGGCCAATCCCGAGTGGGCCGCCCGGGCGTGGTCGTGGCCGCTCACCCCGCTGACCGGTCGCGCGGTCGGCGCGTGGCTCGTCGGCCTCGGCTGGGCCGCCGTGCACGCCCGCCTCATCGACGACGCCGCACGGGTGCGGCCGCTCGGTCTCACCGGCGTCTCCTTCGTGGTCCTCGAGCTCATCGCCCTCGCCCGCTATGGCGACGCGCTCCGCTGGTTCGGCTGGCAGGCGATGGCGTACGTCGGCGGCCTGGCGTGGATCGCCGTCGTGTCGATCTGGATCCTGGCGCTCCGGCCGAGGCACTAGGCCGAGAGCTCCGGCGGGGGTGCACCGGTGAGACGGAGCTCGGTCAGCACGCGCCGGGTCAGGGCGTAGCAGGCGACGAGCACTGCGACGACGAAGAACCCGATCTGCACGCCGGTCGGACCGAAGGCGTGCGCGAGCGGGCCTACGGTGATCTGCCCGATCGGCGTCGCAACGAACGAGAAGAACCCGTCGATCGCCATGATCCGCGACAGCATCGCCTCGGGCACCTTCTCCTGGACGAGGAGGTTCCAGGAGAGGTCGAGCAGGCTCAGCGCGGCTCCACTGACGAAGAAGGCGGTGGCGAGCAGCCAGACGTCGACGTGGGTGCCGAGCACCAGCATCGGGACGTTCCAGAGGACGAACGCGACCATGATCGCCTTCATCGGACGCGTCAGGCTCGCCTTGGCCAGGAAGAAGGCGGCGACGAAGACGCCGACCGCCTGCGCGGAGCCGGCCAGCCCCCAGCCCTCGCTGCCGATCGTGTCGTCGGCGATCACCGGGCCGAGGACGTTGATCGCGCCGCTGTGCAGCGCGTTGAAGACGAGGGCGCAGGTCGCGCCCGGGATCACCCAGCCGAGCTGGCGGGCGAACGACCACCCCGCGACGAAGTCGCCGATCACGCTCGGCTTCGCCTGGCTGCGGTCGCCGGGAGGGAGCCGTACGAGCACGAGCAGGGACGCCGCGATCAGGTACGTCGAGGCGTCGATCGCCAGCGCCCACCCCGGGCCGGCCGTCGCCACCAGCAGGCCGGAGATCGCCGGTCCCACGATGCCCACGAGGCTCGTGGCCTGGCCGATCAGCAGGAACGCGGCCTTGCGCTCCTCCACCGGCAGCAGGATCGGGACCATGCCGAGGAAGGCGGGATAGCTCACCGCGAAGACGACGCCGGCGACGGCCTGCAGCACGACCAGGTGCCAGATCTCGGCCCGGCCGGTGATCACCAGGACGGCTGTCAGCGTCTGCGCGACACCCTGGACGAGGTTGCAGCCGCGCAGCACGACGGCGCGCGGGAGTCGGTCGGCGATCGCACCGCCGAGGAGCATGAAGACGACCATCGGGATGCTGGAGGCGGCGACCACCCAGCCGAGTGCGGAGGCCGAGTCGTCGATCTCGAGCACCGCGAAGGCGAGCGCGACGCCGGCCATCGACCCGCCGAAGCGGTTGATGACCTGGCCGATGAAGAAGTAGCGGAAGTTGGGGGTCGCGAGCGGGGACAGCCGCGTCCCCGTGCTCACCTCCTCCGACACGCGCCGGCCTTCAGAGGAGCGGCCGCAGCGGGCCGAGGAAGGTCTCGGTGAACTTGCGGTTGAGGTCGCGCGCCTGCCACTCGTCGAGGGTCAGCTCGAGGCAGTTGGACTCGTCGGTGGCGAAGACCTGCTCCATGACCCTGGCGAAGTCCGGGTCGATGACCTCGAGGTTGATCTCGTAGTTGCCCTGGAGGCTGAGCCGGTCGATGTTCGCGGTGCCGACGGTTGCCCAGCTGCCGTCGATGGTGGCCGTCTTGGCGTGCACCATCGCGTCCTTGAACCGCAGGATCCGCACGCCCGCGCCGAGCAGCTGGCCGTAGTAGCCGCGCGAGATCCAGTCGGCGACGATGTGGTTGGACTTCAGCGGCAGCAGGATGCGTACGTCGACGCCGCGCCGCGCCGCCTCGGCGACCGCGTCGACGAAGTCCTGGTCGGGCAGGAAGTACGCCGTCGTGATCCAGATGTTGCGGCTCGCGCGCTGGATCGCCTCGAGGTACATGCTGCGGATCGGGAACAACCACTGCCGCGGGATGTTCTTGTGGATCCGGATCTGCGGGTCCCAGTCGGACGCGGTCTCCAGCAGGAGCGGCCGCTCGTTGCGCTTGAGTCGGTGGCGTCGGTTGAGGTTCCAGAAGTCGGCGAAGGCGCGCTTCATGTCCCACACGCCCGGCCCGGTGATCCGGACGTGCGTGTCACGCCACTCGGTGGCGTAGGCCGAGCCGATGTTGTAGCCGCCCAGGAAGGCGACCTCCTCGTCGACGACGAGCATCTTGCGGTGGTTGCGGCCGTAGCGGCGCAGGTCCCAGAACTTCAGGCCGGCCGTCCAGATCGGGTAGCGCAGCACCTTCAGCGACGGCGGGAAGCGCTTGAAGGCGGGGGAGACCACCACGTTCGCGAAGCCGTCGTAGATGCAGTGCACGTCGACCCCGCGCGCGGCCGCGGCGGTCAGGGCGGTCTTGAACTTCCACCCGATCTCGTCGCCCTTCCAGATGTAGGTCTCGAAGAGGATCTGCTTCTTGGCACCGTCGATCGCGGCCAGCATGTCGTCGTACAGGTCACGGCCGAACGTGTACGTCGTGATCTCGCCGGTGCCGACGGGCACGGTCTCCGGGCCGGTGACCGGGAACGGCTTCGGCTTCTTGCCGCGGCGGCGGTAGGAGTCGACGAGCGACAACGCGACCGCGAGCCCGACCTGCAGTCCGAGCAGCCCGAGCAGGCCCCGTCGCACGGTGGTCAGCAGGCGAGCGGCGGTCACGCGGACAATCTAGCGAGGGGGTCCAGTGAGAATCGGCAGCACCGGCTGGCACGATGCGCCGCATGCGTCGTCTCGTCTACTTCGTCGCCGTCACCCTCGACGGGTTCATCGCCGGGCCGGACGGCGGCGACCCGAGCGGATCCGACTTCCTGCCCGTCACGCCCGATCTCGTCGAGCACCTGGTGTCGACGTGGCCGGAGACCCTGCCGGGTCCGGCGCGCGAGGCGATGGGCCTCTCCGGTCCGGGGACGCACTTCGACACCGTCGTGGAGGGACGCGGGTCGTACGACATCGGCCTGGCGGCCGGCCTCCTCGACGCGTACCCACACCTGCGGCACCTCGTCGTCTCCACGTCCCTCGCCGAGCGCGACGACCTGCCGGTCGAGGTCGTGTCCGGCGACCCCGTCGAACGGGTGCGTCAGCTCAAGGCCGAGGACGGGCTCGACATCTGGCTCGTCGGCGGCGGCACGCTCGCGCACGCCCTCCTGCCCGAGATCGACCGCCTGGTGCTCAAGGTCAACCCGTCGGTGATCGGCGACGGCACCCGACTCTTCGCAGGCCCGTTCACCCACGCGCGCTTCGAGCCCGTGTCGCAGGTCGACCTCGCCGGTGGCGTCCGGGTCGTCACCCTCGACCGGGTGCGCTGACCTCCTCACGCCGCTTCTTCCTGCCGAAGAGAGGCGTCGACATGAACCTGTCGAGCCTCGAGCCGGGCCAGACGAAGCACGCGAGCCAGAGCAGGCCCAGGGAGACGCAGGCCGCTGCGTGCCACATCTGGTCGTCCTTGACCGACCAGAAACCGATGCCGATCCAGCCCACGCCGAGCACCGCGATGATCGGACGTCCGCGCTTCCTGGCCTCGCCTTCCATGACCTCAGCGTATCCCTCAGGCGAGCCCCAGCGCTGCGTAGCGATCGACGTCGCACGGCTGGTCCGACAGCACCCGGAAGAGCGCCGCGCGCAGCATCGCCTGGCGCTGCTGGCCGTGCCGCCAGTCGTCGAGAGCCTCGGCCGGAGTGTCGAGCCACAGCACGGCGTCGAGCACGCACACCGCCTCGGCCCACAGCGGCGAGCGCCAGGCGGGGGACAGGTCGATCACGAAAGGTACGCCGGTCGCGTCGAGGAGGACGTTGCCCGCGAGGTCGCCGTGGACCAGCTGCTCGCGTCCGAGGTCGGCCGGCTCGAGCCCGGCGACGAGCCGCTCGACCAGGCCGGCGAGCCCGGGCTCCGGTCGCTCGGCAGCGGCCAGCAGCGCGGCGTCGGCGTCGTACGCCTGGTGCTCGGCGACGACCCACTGGCCGGTCCTCGTGTCGAGGCCCACCGGTCGAGTGGGGACGGCGCTCGCCAGGTGGGCGTGGAGGAGGTGGGCGGTGGCGCGGAGCACACCGAGGTCGCGGCAGGGCGTCGTACCGGGCTCGAACCTGGTGGCCGCCCAGCCGTCGGCGGTGAGGTTGCCGTCGCGGGCGGGCACCGGGAGCGCGAGCCGGACCGAGCGCGGCGACTGCTCGTCGAGGCGCACCGCGAGCCGCGCCTGGATCGGCGCCAGCCAGGCCTCGGACTCGTCGTGGCCCGGCTTGAGGACAAGGTCGCCGGCCCGCCAGCTGGTGCCCTGCCCGCCCTCGAGCCGCTCCAGCACGCCCTCGGCCACGAACAGGTCGAGCACGTGGTCCGGCGGCTGCGTCGGGTCGGGCATGCCGCGAGCGTAGAGCGGCTCAGCGGCGGTAGACGAGCTGCGTGCGGCCGGACCCGTGGGCGTTCCGCACGACGAGTTCGGCCTGGCCGTCACGCTGGCGGACCTCGACGACCATCTCGGACATCACTGACTCGACCGCCCGCGCCTGGTCCGTGAAGTGCAGGCAGTCGCCCCTCCACCCGGACCGGGTGATGGTCGGCTGGTCGCGCCAGTCCGTCCAGTGACCCCGCATCGTCCGGCAGCCGGACCTGGCGGTCACGGGTCCGCCCCGATCGCCCTTGGTGTCGAGGCGCAGGAACGGGCGGCTGCCCGGCTCCCAGGTCGCCTCGTGCTCCGCGCCCGTGTCGTCGGTCCACGACGCGAGCCACCAGGTACGGCCGACCACCTCGGACCGCGACCACGGCGGGGTGAGCCGGAACTCCAGCTCGACGTCGTCACCACTGAGCGTGAGGGTGTCGGCCTCCCGCATGGCCGTCCGCGCCTCCCCGAGGGCCGAGAGGTACGCCGCCTCGAGCTCGCCGTCGGCACCCTCGCACCCGACCAGCGTCTGGGCGATCCCACCCTCGGTGAAGTCGAGCTCGTCGCCGTCCATCTCGTAGGGCGAGCCGTAGTCGTTGCACGGAGCCTTGCCGCCTGCCGAGCCGTCGGCGAAGGTCAGCGAGACCCGCGAGCCGTCCGGCACGTCCAGGGGACCGTCGGCGGTGCTGCCCGAGACGAGGATCCAGGAGCCGAGCACGTCGACCTCCGGCTCGTCGCCGGAGCAGCCCGCCAGCACGGTCGCGGCGCCCAGCGCGACGGCGTACGACATCACCCTTCGCCACCCCCGTCGCGACCCCATGGGGGGAGTCTGGACGACCCGGGTCACGGAGGGGTCACGAACGCGCCACGCCCCGCTGTCGGTGGCTGCCCGTAGGCTCGACGCATGCGTCCAGTCACCGATCTCCAGCGCCGGGTGGCCCCCTTCAAGGTGGTCTCCGACTACGAGCCGTCCGGCGACCAGCCGGCGGCGATCGAGGAGATCGTCGAGCGCATCCAGGGCGGCGAGCAGGACGTCGTGCTCCTCGGTGCGACGGGCACCGGCAAGACCGCCACGGTCGCGTGGGTGGCCGAGCAGCTCCAGCGTCCGGTCCTGGTGCTCCAGCCCAACAAGACCCTGGCTGCGCAGTTCGCCAACGAGCTGCGCCAGCTCTTCCCCGACAACGCCGTCGAGTACTTCGTTTCGTATTACGACTACTACCAGCCCGAGGCCTACGTCCCCCAGACCGACACCTACATCGAGAAGGACTCCTCGATCAACGAGGAGGTCGAGCGGCTGCGCCACTCCGCGACCAACAGCCTGCTCACCCGCCGCGACACGATCGTGGTCTCGACGGTGTCGTGCATCTACGGCCTCGGCACCCCGCAGGAGTACGTCGACCGCATGCTGCGGCTCAAGGTCGGCGAGGAGCACGACCGCGACTCCGTGCTCCGCCGCCTCGTGGAGATCCAGTACACCCGCAACGACATGTCCTTCACCCGCGGCACGTTCCGCGTGCGCGGCGACACGCTCGAGATCTTCCCGGTCTACGAGGAGCTCGCGGTGCGCGTGGAGTTCTTCGGCGACGAGATCGAGCGGCTGATGACGCTCCACCCGATCTCCGGCGAGGTGATCTCGGAGGACACCGAGCTCCACGTCTTCCCCGCGACCCACTACGTCGCCGGTCCCGAGCGGATGGAGCGGGCGATCAAGGGCATCGAGCTCGAGCTCGACGACCAGCTCGCCTCGTTCGAGAAGCAGGGCAAGCTGCTGGAGGCGCAGCGGCTGCGGATGCGCACCACCTACGACGTCGAGATGATGCGGCAGGTCGGCTCGTGCTCGGGCATCGAGAACTACTCGATGCACATGGACGGCCGCACCCGCGGTTCCGCCCCCAACACGCTCCTCGACTACTTCCCCGAGGACTTCGTGCTCGTCGTCGACGAGTCCCACGTCGCGGTGCCGCAGATCGGTGGCATGTACGAAGGCGACATGTCGCGCAAGCGCAACCTGGTCGACCACGGCTTCCGGCTGCCGAGCGCGATGGACAACCGCCCCCTGCGCTGGGACGAGTTCGTCGACCGGATCGGTCAGACGGTCTACCTCTCGGCGACCCCCGGCAACTACGAGCTCGACCGCGTCGGCGGCGTGGACAACACCGTCCAGCAGATCATCCGGCCGACGGGTCTGGTCGACCCCGAGGTCGTGGTCAAGCCGACCAAGGGGCAGATCGACGACCTGATCCACGAGATCCGCGAGCGCTCCGAGAAGGGCGAGCGCGTCCTCGTCACCACGCTGACCAAGAAGATGTCCGAGGACCTCACCGACTACCTCCTCGACGCCGGCATCCGCACCCGCTACCTCCACTCCGAGGTCGACACCCTCAAGCGGATCGAGCTGCTGCGCGACCTCCGCCTGGGCGAGTACGACGTCCTCGTCGGCATCAACCTGCTCCGTGAGGGCCTCGACCTGCCCGAGGTGTCGCTGGTCGCGATCCTCGACGCCGACAAGGAGGGCTTCCTGCGCTCCGACAAGTCGCTGATCCAGACCATCGGCCGTGCCGCGCGCAACGTGTCCGGCCAGGTCCACATGTACGCCGACAAGATCACGCCCTCGATGGAGGCCGCGATCGACGAGACCAACCGTCGTCGCGCGATCCAGGTCGCCTACAACACCGAGCGCGGCATCGACCCGCAGCCGCTGCGCAAGAAGATCGCCGACATCACCGAGATGCTCGCCCGCGAGGACGAGAACACCGAGGAGCTGCTACGCACCTGGGCCGATGTCGGCCAGAAGGGCCGTGCGGGTGGCGTAAAGGCCGGCAAGTCGCCGACCCCCGCGCTGTCGAAGATCCACAACGAAGCCCCCGACACCGCCGGCATCCCCAGCAGCGACCTCGCCGAGCTGATCCAGGAGCTCACCGAGCAGATGAAGCACGCGGCTGCCGAGCTCCAGTTCGAGGTCGCCGCGCGCCTGCGCGACGAGATCTCCGAGCTCAAGAAGGAGCTGCGTCAGATGATGGAAGCCACCAAGTAGCGCTCAGTCCTCCGAGCCCGGCTCCAGCTCGTTCAGCCGCTGCTGCTCGAGCTCGGCGGCCTTCCGCTCCCGCTTGAGCAGCTTGCGCTCGTGGTCGGCGATGATGTCCTGCTTCTGCACGATCGTGCGGGCGAGGTTCATCACCGCGAAGCCCATCGGGAAGAGCGGCCAGGGGAAGCCGCCGAACATCGTGACCGCCCAGATGGTCCAGAGCAGGGCGGAGATGCCGATCAGGCCCATCACCGCCTCGCGCCGGTCCGACTCCCACTTGCGAACGGCCTGTGCATGCAGGTCGCCCGACGCGAGTGCGCCCGAGGGGCGGGACGCGAGAGACGTGCCGGGCTGGTCGGGCACGAGGTCCTCGAGGTGCGGCACGACCTCGCCGAGCATCTTGGCCGTGGTCACCGCCGTCAGCCGGGTGTCGTACTCGTCGTGGTCGAGCCGGCCCTCGGCATAGGCGTTGCCGAGCGCCTCGAAGGCGATGTCGCGGTCGCGGTCGGAGGCCCTGAGCCGGGCTGCCTGCGGGGAGCGTGGATCGTGCTCGAAGCGACCCCACACGTCGGACGACATGGCGCCAGCATAGGCACCCTGCGGGTGAGGCCGAGGCGCCCGGCACCTCGCTAACGTCGCCTGCATGAGCACCCCGATCGACCTCGGCAGGCCCGTCTCGGGCGACGTCATCGACCTGATCCTCGAGGACCACCGACGCTTCGAGGCGTTGATGCGCCAACTGCGCGACAGCACCTCGGACCGCGACGCCGTACGCCATGCGCTGGCGGCGCTGCACGTCGCGCACGCCGAGGCGGAGGAGAAGCACGTCTACCCCAAGCTCCGGCGCAAGGACGCGATCACGGAGCACGAGGCCGAGCACGGCGAGGAGGAGCACGCCGAGGGCCACGAGGCGATGCTGAAGGTCCTCGAGCTCAAGGGCACCGACACCCAGGCCTTCGACGACGCCGTCGAGGACCTCGCGACCGCGCTCAACCACCACCTCACCGAGGAGGAGCTCACCATCCTCAACCCGGCGCGCGAGGAGGTCGGGGAGCAGGTGCGTGCCGAGCTGGGCGAGGCCTTCGCCACCGAGCGCAACAAGCAGCTCGACGCCGACTGCGGGAACATCGACAACGTCCGCCGGATCGTGGAGGCTGCCGAGAAGGAGGGCCTCCTCGACGACGAGGAGGACGACGACGAGGACTGACCCCGCGCCGGGTCGTCCGGACCGGGGGAGTGGGATGGACGTCACGCGGATGCAGGCCCTGTGCGCGGACTTCCCGGGGGCGTGGCCCGACAACCCGTGGGACCACGAGTGGCCCGTCTTCAAGGTCGGCCCGGGGGAGAGGGGCAAGATCTTCGCGTTCCTGGGCGCCGACGGCGTGGGCGTGAAGGCCGGCGCGACGCGCGAGGTGGCCGACGAGTGGCTGCACCGCTACCCCGACGACGCGAGCGTGATGGCGTACATCGGCCGGTCGGGGTGGAACGACCTCGCCTTCGGCGGCGCGATCCCGGACGACGAGCTGGCCGAGGCGGTCGAGGAGTCCTACCGGCTGGTGGTCTCCAAGCTGCCGAAGAAGGACCGGCCCGAGGGCTGGGAGCGCTGAGTGCTCAGCGCCGCCGCATCATGGTGAGCCCGACCATGCGGGCCACGACCATCGCGATGTAGAAGACGCCGACCATCATCTCGACCATCAGGATCGAACGTGCCTGCGCGCCGACCGCGACGATGTCCGAGAGCCCGACGCTGGTGAGCGTCGAGAACGACAGGTAGAGCAGCTCGAACCACGTGTGGTCGAAGCCGCCGTCGTTGGCGAACGAGCTGGGCCAGACCACCTGAACCGCGGCGAAGAGGTACGCGAAGCCCCACGCGACGACAGTGAAGGCGGCGCCCGTCGCGTAGTACTCGTCGGTGGTGATCTCCTCGTCGTGGAAGAGGTAGCGCAGCATCGCGTAGGAGACGTAGAAGTAGAACGGCGCGTGCAGCACGCCGGAGACGAGCACGATCGGGTCGGTGTCGGAGAAGATCGCCTCGAGCAACGTGAACACGATCGTCGGCGCGCCGAGGAAGAAGACGACGCGCGACACGTTGGGCGTACGACGGACCGCGAGGACCGCGGAGCCCACGGCGAGCATCCCGATGACGCCGAGGAACGCGCCGCCGACCTTGGATCCGCCGAGGAACGGCCACGCCAGGACCTGCAGCAGCTGCGCCCCGAGGAGCATCGCCGACGGGTGGGCCGTCAGGTGCTCGGTCTGCCGTCTCACGACAACGCAGTCTAGGCACGCGGATCAGCGGCGCCGGGAGCCTCGCCTGGGCTAGGTTCGCCGCGTGGGAGGACGCGGCACCATCTGGCTGATCGGCGCGCTGTCCGTCGCGCTCGCCGGGCTGCTGGCCGGGATCGTCTTCCTCGTCACGTCCGTGGACTCTCCCGACGAGGAGCTCACCGCAGCCCAGCACGACGTGGCCGCAGCCGCGCGCAGCGAGGCGCTGGCCTTCCTGACCGTCGACCACCGCACCATGGACGTCGTCGTCCAGCGCGTGCTGGACGGCGCCACCGGTGACTTCAAGGAGCAGTACGAGTCGCAGAGCAAGCGCCTGGTGAAGGAGGCGACCCGCACGCAAGCGACGTCGGCCGGCGAGGTCGTCGCGCTCGGCGTCTCGGACCTCGACGACGACTCGGCGACGGTGCTGGTCGCCGCGAACAGCACGGTCACCAACACGAGCACCGAGGAGCCGCAGGTCAGGTACTACCGCCTCGAGCTCGAGCTGGTGCGCGACGGCAATCAGTGGCTCACCAGCCGGCTGAGGTTCGTGAGGTGACCCGGTGACCCTGCAGCAGCGCATCGCCTCCCTCCTCGCCGTCCTCGTGCTGGCCGCGGCCGCAGTGTGCGGCTGGCTCTGGACCCAGCGCGACGACACCTCGGGCCTCGACCTCACCAGCGCCGAGGCCGAGGGCGCGTCCGTCGCCTCTGCGGAGGTCAAGGACACCGTGCTCGGGGTCGCCGACGAGGCGGCCACCCGGATCTACAGCTACTCGTGGAAGTCGCTCGCCGACGACAAGGCGGCCGCGCGCGACCTGATGACGGGCGGCATGCTCGACCAGTACGACCGCACCATGGCCGGCGTCGTCACCTCGAGCCGCAGCAACCACCGGGTGGTCTCCGCCGAGGTGGTCGGCACGGCGCTTGTGCACGCCACGACGTCGTACGCCCGAGTGCTGGTGTTCGTGAACCAGACGACCGACGGCAAGGACCTGAAGTCCCCGGAGGTCGACCTGGACCGCGTCCTGGTCACCATGCGCCGCGTCGGCGGCGACTGGCTGGTCAGCGAGCTGGACGCGCTGTGACGGCCCCAGTGAGCGGCCCCGTGGTCGGGCCCTTGTGGTCGGGCACGCGGATGGGGAGGATCGCGCCGTGGACGTGACGACCGACCTGCTGATCATCGGAGCCGGCCCGACGGGGCTCTACTCCGCCTACTACGCCGGGTTCCGTGGCATGAGCGTCACGGTCGTGGACTCGCTGCCCGAGCTGGGCGGCCAGATCACCGCGATGTACCCCGAGAAGGCGATCCTGGACGTCGCGGGCTTCCCCAGCGTGAAGGGGCGCGACCTCGTCGAGGGACTGGTGGAGCAGGCTGCCACGGCCGATCCGACGTACCTCCTGGACCGCACGGCCACCACCCTCGAGCACCGTGACGACGACGTCGTCGTCACGCTCGACGACGACACTCGCGTCACGGCCGGTGCCGTCCTGATCACCTCGGGCATCGGCAAGTTCAGTCCGCGGCCGCTGCCGGCCGGTGACGGCTGGGTGGGACGGGGCATGGAGTTCTTCGTGCCCAGCTTCGCGCCGTACGCCGGCAAGGACGTGGTCATCGTCGGCGGCGGCGACAGCGCCTTCGACTGGGCCCAGCACCTCGAGCCGATCGCCTCGTCCGTCACCCTGGTGCACCGCCGCGACGCCTTCCGCGCCCACGAGCGCACGGTCGCGGCGGTGAAGGACTCGACGGTCCAGATCGTCACCAACGCCCAGGTGACCGAGCTGCGCGGCAACGGCCACCTCGAGGAGGTCGAGGTCAGCGTCGACGGCGAGGAGCCGCGCACGCTCAAGGCGCAGGCGCTGGTCGCCGCGCTCGGCTTCATCGCCGACCTCGGCGCGATCCAGCAGTGGGGACTGGTCACCGAGAAGCGGCACGTGGTCGTCGACTCCTCGATGCGCACCAACCTGCCGCGCGTCTTCGCCGCCGGCGACATCACCGACTACCCCGGCAAGGTGCGCCTGATCGCGGTCGGCTTCGGCGAGGCGGCGACGGCCGTCAACAACGCCGCGGTGGCCATCGACCCGACCGCCCACGTCTTCCCGGGTCACTCCAGCGAGGGCTGAGCGGCAAGCCCCTACCGGCCAGTAGGCATAATGACTCCGTGCGCATCGCCATGCTGTCCTACCGGAGCAAGCCCCACTGCGGTGGGCAGGGCGTCTACATCCGCCACCTGAGCCGTGAGCTGGTCCGCCTCGGGCACGAGGTCGAGGTCTTCTCCGGCCAGCCCTACCCCGAGCTCGACGAGGGCGTGGGGCTGACGAAGGTGCCGAGCCTCGACCTCTATCGCGAGCCGGACCCGTTCCGGGTGCCGAAGCTCCGGGAGTTCCGCGACCGCATCGACGTCGAGGAGTTCCTGACCATGTGCACGGCCGGCTTCCCCGAGCCGAAGACCTTCAGCTCGCGCGTCGCACGGCTGATGAAGGAGCGGGCCGGCGACTTCGACATCGCCCACGACAACCAGGTGCTCGGCACCGGGATCATGGAGCTCGAGGCCTACGGCCTGCCGGTCATCGCGACCATCCACCACCCGATCACCATGGACCGGCGCATCGACCTCCAGACCGCGCCAACCTGGCGCAAGCGGCTCACGCTGCGCCGGTGGTACGGCTTCCTGCGCATGCAGACCAAGGTCGCCAAGCTCTACCGCAAGGTGCTCACCCCGTCGGAGTCCTCGTCCCGCGACGTGGCCCGCGACTTCGGCGTCGACCCCGCGCGGCTGCAGACGATCCTGCTCGGCGTCGACGAGGTCTTCGCGCCGCCGACCGAGCCCCGCGTGCCCGGCCGGATCCTCGCGATGGCGAGCGCCGACGCCCCGATGAAGGGCATCGCGACGTTGCTCGAGGCCTTCGCCAAGCTGAGCGTCGAGCGCGACGTCTCGCTGGTCCTGGTCACTCGCCCCGAGCCGGGCGGGCGCACCGAGCAGCTCATCGACCAGCTCGGCATCGCCGACCGCGTCCAGTTCGTCAACGGTGTGAGCGACGAGGAGCTGGTGCGCGTGATGGGCTCGGCCGAGGTCGCCTGCGTGCCGTCGCTCTACGAAGGCTTCTCGCTCCCGACCGCCGAGCTGATGGCGTGCGCGACCCCGCTGGTGGTCTCGCGAGCCGGTGCGATCCCCGAGGTCGTGGGCCCCGACGGCGAGTGCGCCGACCTGGTGACCCCCGGCGACGTCGGTGAGCTGGAGCAGGCCCTCGCGGCACTGCTCGACGACCCCGGACGCCGTACGACGATGGGTGCGCGCGGCCGCGCCCGGGTCGAGGAGCTGTTCAGCTGGCGTGCCGTGGCCGAGGCCACCGCCGCCGCCTACGAGGAGACCATCGCCGACTTCCAGCAGGAGCGGCGCGAGAAGGAGAACCACCGTGCTGACCGTTGACTTCGACCGCCTCGGCCTCCGGCCGGGTGAGCGGGTGCTCGACATGGGCTGCGGCGCCGGCCGCCACGCCTTCGAGATGTACAAGCGCGGTGCCGACGTCATCGCCTTCGACCAGGACGCCGACGAGCTGGCGACCGTGCGCGAGTGGTTCGCCGCGATGCGCGACGCGGGCGAGGTGCCGGACGGCGCCGAGGCCGACGTCAAGGAGGGCGACGCCCTCGCCCTGCCGTTCGCCGACGGCGAGTTCGACCGGATCGTCGCGGCCGAGGTGCTCGAGCACATCCCCGCCGACATCCAGGCGATCCACGAGCTGGTGCGGGTGCTGCGCCCCGGCGGCACCCTGGCCGTCAGCGTGCCGCGGTGGTTCCCCGAGATCGTGAACTGGAAGCTCTCCGACGACTACCACAACGTCGAGGGCGGCCACATCCGGATCTACACGCAGGAAGAGCTCGTCGACAAGGTCACCAAGGCGGGCATGACGTTCGCCGGCAAGGACTACGCCCACGGTCTGCACTCGCCCTACTGGTGGATCAAGTGCGCGGTCGGCGTCACCAACGACGACCACCCTCTCGCCAAGGCCTACCACAAGCTCCTGGTGTGGGAGATCATGGAGAACCCCAAGGCGCTGCAGGTGGCCGGCAAGGTCCTCGACCCGCTGATCGGCAAGAGCATGGTGCTCTACTTCACCAAGCCGGCGGCCTCGGACCGATGACCGCCACCCCGGCGATCGGCGACATCCTCACGCGCGGCCAGGTCGAGCAGACCGCCGCGACGATCGCCGCCGCCCAGGAGCCCTCGGGGGCGATCCCGTGGTCCGTCGGCGAGCACACCGACGCCTGGAACCACGTCGAGTCGGCGATGGCGCTGGTCGTCGGCGACCAGCGCGAGGCGGCCGAGTGCGCGTTCGCGTGGGTCCGCGACACCCAGCGGGCCGACGGCTCCTGGCCGATGAAGATCGTCGGCGGCGTCGTGGAGGACCACTCCGGCGAGACCAACATGTCGGCCTACGTCGCCGTGGGCGTGTGGCACCACTGGCTGGTCGTGCGCGACGAGGCGTTCGTCCGCCGGATGTGGCCGACCGTGCGGCGCGCGCTGGACTACGTCGTGTCGATGCAGCTGCCCTTCGGCGGCGTCGCCTGGTCGCAGGAGTGGCGCGACGGTCACCCCGCCAAGGTCAACGCGGACGCCCTCCTCGCCGGGTCGTCGAGCATCCACCACTCGCTGCGGGCCGGTGTGGCGCTCGCCGAGCTGGTGGGGGAGTCGCAGCCCGAGTGGGAGCTGGCTGGCGGCCGGCTGGGCCACGCGCTGCGCGAGCACCGCGACCTCTTCCTCGACAAGTCCACCTTCTCGATGGACTGGTACTACCCGGTGCTCGGCGGCGCGGTCCGCGGCGAGGCGGCGTACGACCTGCTGGCGGAGCGCTGGGACACGTTCGTCGAGCCCGGCCTCGGCATCCGCTGCGTCTCGGCCAACCCGTGGGTGACCGGCGCGGAGACCTGCGAGCTGGTGCTCGCGCTGGAGGCGATCGGCGACCGCGAGCGCGCGCTGCGGCTGCTGGCCGACATGCAGCACCTGCGCACCGACGAGGGGTCCTACTGGACGGGCTACGTGTTCCCTGACGACGTGAACTGGCCCGCCGAGCAGACGACCTACACCGCTGCCGCGGTCATCCTGGCCGTCGACGCGCTGTCGGACGGCACGCCCGGCGCCGACATCATGCGCGGCACGACGCTCGCCCCGGACTTCGCAGAGATCGGCCTCGAGTGTGGCTGCTCCTCAGAGAGCGTCGCCGGCGTCGCCCGTCGTACGGCGTAGCACCCGCATCGAGCCCAGCGTCTCCACCTCGGTGAAGGCGCCGCTGGCGAGCGCCGGCAGGTAGATGTCCTCGTAGGGCGGCCGGCCGCCGTCTGCGGGGTCGGGGAAGACGTCGTGGATCACCAGCAGCCCGTCGGCCATGACCCAGTGCGCCCAGCCGCGGAAGTCGGTCCGGGCCGGCTCGACGCCGTGCCCGCCGTCGATGAAGAGCAACGAGAGGGGAGTACGCCACCACCGGCTGACCGTGTCGGAGCGACCGACCACGGCGACGACCTGGTCCTCGAGCCCGGCGTCGGCGATGGTCCGACGGAAGGTCGGGAGGGTGTCCATCAGGCCGAGGTCGGGGTCGACGAGCGAGTCGTCGTGGTGCTCCCAGCCGGCCTGGTTCTCCTCGGAGCCGCGGTGGTGGTCGACGGTGAACACCGTCCCGCCCACCTCGCGAGCGGCGCCGCCGAGCCAGATCGCGGACTTCCCGCAGTAGGTGCCGACCTCCAGCACCGGCCCGTACGCCAACCGCTCGCGCGCCCAGCGGTGCAGCAGCTCGCCCTCGTCCTCGGGCATGAAGCCCTTCGCGGCACGGGCGTGGGCGAGCAGGTCGGCGGGCATCACGAGAGATGACCCTAGTGCGGTCACACTCCCGGGCTGCTGTACGTCAGGAGGGTGAAGGCAACCCCACTGACCGAGGAGCACGTCATGAGCAACCACACCATCGTCTACCCCACCCCCGACCTCGCCGCCGCGACCGCGTTCTACAAGGTCGCGTGGGGCGCCGAGCCGCACACCGAGACGCCGTACTACGTCGGCTTCAACCTCGACGGCCAGGAGATCGGCCTCAACCCCAACGGCGAGCACGACCAGATGACCGGTCCGGTCGTCTACTGGATGACCGACGACCTGGAGGCCAAGGTGGCCGAGGTCGAGGCGGCCGGCGGCACCGTCGTACGCCCCGTCACCGCCGTCGGCGGTGGTACGTCGCTGGCGCTGCTGACCGACCCGGCGGGCAACCAGGTCGGCTTCATCACCCAGGCCGGCTAGCTCGCGGCGTCGTCGAGCTCCTCGGGGTCGACGCCGCTGTCGGCCTCGAGGCCGTGGCGCCAGGTGTTCCAGTGCCAGGTGAGGTAGCGGTCGACGGCCCGGACGGCGTGGGCGCTGCGGATCGAGTGGAAGACGTCGAAGGCGTGCTGGGCGCCCGGCACCTCGGCGTAGACCACCGAGCCCTTCGACGTACGGCGCAGCTCGGCGACGAACATCCGAGCCTGGTCGACGGCCACCAGGCTGTCGTGGTCGCCGTGGATCACGAAGAAGTCGGGCGCGTCCGCGGTGACCCGAAGGATCGGGGAGGCCGCCTCGTAGACGTCCGGGGCGTCCTTCCACGTCGTCTGCATGACGCGCGGGCTGAGGAAGGTGTCGCGCATCGAGATCGCGTTGGCGAGGCCGGTCGAGCCGGCGAAGTCGTAGACGCCGTAGAACGGCACCGCCGCCCGGACGCTGGTGTCGGCGGCCTCGAAGCCCGGCTGGAACTCCGGGTCGCCCGGCGTCAGCGCGGCCAGTGCGGCGAGGTGGCCGCCCGCCGAGCCGCCGGTGATCACGAGGTAGTCGGGGTCGCCGCCGTAGTCGGCGATGTTGTCCTTGACCCACGCGATCGCGCGCTTCACGTCGACGATGTGGGCGGGCCACGGGTCGCGGGGGGAGAGGCGGTAGTTGATCGCCACGCAGACCCAGCCCTTGGCGGCCATCTGGTTCATCAGCGGGCGGCCCTGGTCCTCCTTCCGGCCGAGCGTCCACGCGCCGCCGTGCACCTGGAGCAGCACGGGGGCTTCCTTGATCGCGTCCTCACCCGCGGGGAGGTAGATGTCGAGGTGGCCGCGCCGTCCGGCCTCGGTGTAGGGCAGGTTCTCGATCACCCTCACGCCGTCGTCGGTGAAGTCGAACGGACGCGCCAGCCGGCGCCACGGCGTGGCGAGGTCGGCGGGGCTCGGGACCTCGTCGAGCTGCTCGACGTAGTCGACGCCGAGGCCCTCGACGAGCGCGTCCTCGAAGACGTCCTTGGTCTGGCTGCTCTGCCGCACGATGTGCGCGAGACCGAGCGCGCTGGCGCCGGCGAGGACCAGGCCCGCCTTCGCCTTCCAGCCCGTGCGGCGGCCCTTCGTCAGGTGGGTGGCCGCGTCGAGCGCGGTGAGCGCCAGCATCTGTGGGGCGGTCTCGCCGAAGATCCAGCCGGCAGGGAAGGCGGCGAGCCCGCTGCGCTGCCCGCGGGGCGGGCGGAGGGCGTTGGCGGTCAGGGCGGCGAGGACGGCTTGGCGGCGCAGGAAACTCACACGACCAAACCTACTCGCCGGTACTAACGTGCTGTCCGATGAGTGGGATGCACGCAGACGAGATCGCGATCGACGACCGGACCGTACGCCGCCTGCTGGACGCCCAGCACCCCGAGTGGGCCAGGCTGCCACTGCGGCGGCTGCCACCGATCGGCACCGACAACCAGCTGTTCCGCCTCGGCGACGACCTGCTCGTGCGGATGCCCCGCATCCACTGGGCGGCGGAGTCGGCGCTGCACGAGCACGCGTGGCTGCCGCGCCTGGCGCCGCACCTGTCGCTCCCGATCCCGGCGCCGGTCGCGCTGGGCGAGCCCGGCGAGGACTACCCGTGGCACTGGACCGTGGTGCCGTGGATCGAGGGCGACAACCCGACGGAGGAGACCTTCGACCCCGACGAGTGGGCGGTGTCGCTCGGCACCTTCGTGAAGGAGTGCCGCGCGATCCCCGGGATGGGCGGCCCGGTGAAGACCGAGGGCCGCGGCGCGCCCCTGGCCGCGCTCGACCCATGGGTGCAGGAGTGGACCGCGAAGGCCGATCCGTCCGAGGTCTCCCGCGATGCCGTGCTGGCCGTCTGGGCGGACGCGCTCGCCGCACCGTCGTACGACGGCGAGGCGTGCTGGTTCCACGGTGACCTCCACGAGGGCAACCTGCTCGTCCGCGACGGGCGGCTGGCCGCGGTGATCGACTGGGGCGCCGCCGGCCGCGGCGACCCGGCCATCGAGCTCAACGCGATGTGGGGCTACCTGCCCGAGTCGGTCGCCGACCTCTACCGCGCCACCGTCGGCCTCGACGAGGCGGCGTACCGCCGGGCGCGGGGCTTCGCGCTGGCGCCGTCGATCAGCGCGTCGACCTACTACCGCGAGACCGCTCCGGAGATCGCGCGCAGCGCGCTCGGCACGGTCCGGCGTCTCATCGCCACGATGGGCTGACCGCGATGGGCCTGCGCAACTACCTCGTCGAGGGCGTCTCGGGCACGGGCAAGACCTCGGTCTGCCGCGAGCTCCAGCGTCGGGGACACCACGCCGTGAACGGCGACACCGACCTCGCCTACCAGGGCGACCCGGTGACCGGCGAGCGCACCGACACCGCGGTGCACGAGCACCACATCTGGGACGTCGAGCGGGTGCGAGCCATCGCCGCCGACCACAGCGTGCCAGCGACCTTCTTCTGCGGCGGCTCCCGCAACTTCGCGACGTTCCTCGACGTGTTCGACGAGGTCTTCGTCCTCGCGGTCGACCTCGACACCCTCCTCGGCCGCCTCGCGCAGCGCGGTGACGACGAGTTCGGCGGTGCGCCGGCGGAGCGCGACCTCGTCGTACGCCTCCACGCGACCGGTGAGGACGTCCCGCGCGACGGAGTCCTCATCGACGCGACCCAGCCGCTGGCCGCCGTCGTCGACGAGATCGTGTGGCTGACCGATCTCGCCTAGGCGTGGAGCCGCTCGCCGAAGAAGTCGAGGACAGCGTCGACGGCACGCTGCGAGCGCTCCTCGGTGACGGTGGAGTGACCCTTCCCCTCGAGCTCGACCTTGATGAAGGCGTCGCCGATGAGGGAGGTCAGGGTGTCGAAGCGGGCGCCGGGGAGCGGGTCGGACGTGTAGCGGATGCCCAGCACGGCGCAGCCGTCGGCCGCGCGACGTCGTACGGCGTCCGCGTCGGCGGGGGAGAGGTTGAGGTCGGCGGCGCGGCCGGGGAGGCCGATGAAGGGCGTGCTCGGCTGGCAGACGACCGGCGCGACCGTGGACTCGTCGACCATCATCGCCAGCGCGAAGCCGCCGGTGAAGCACATCCCGAGCGCCCCGACGCCGGGCCCGCCGAGCTCGGCGTGCAGGTCGCGCGCCAGCGAGCGCAGCCAGCCCGCCACGGGCGTCGTGACGCCGCGCGCCAGCTTGGTGAACTCGCGGCTGATGCAGATGCTCGGCATCGTCCGGAGCACGTCGGCGTTGCTGAACTCCCGCCCGACCGGGCCGAAGAGGTGGGGGAGCAGCACGGTGTAGCCGGCCTCGACGAGCTCGTCGCCGAAGCGGACCACGCCGTTGGTGAGGCCCGGCATCTCGTGGACCACGATCACGCCCGGCCCGGTGCCGCGGCGCCAGACCGGGTGGGTGGCCGGGGAGCCGTTGACGTCGGCGGTGTGCTCGGTGCGGGTCCAGGAGTCGAGTGCGTCCACGCCGGAAGGCTCGCAGCACAAGCGCCCGGACGGAAGCAGACACGCCTCTGTCCATTTCCTGACCGCGCGGTTAGGTTGCTGCGGACCCCTACCCCCTCCAGACAGGTGTTCTCGGACATGTCTCGCTCCCGTCTCCTCCGGTCGGTCGTGGTGGCCGGCTCCCTGGCGCTCGCCGGCACGACGCTGTCGGCCACCGCCGCCGTACCCGCCACCGCCCTCGCCCCGTCGCCGCAGGTCGCCGCCTGCGCGGACGGCCACTCCGACGCCGCCGCTGCGGCCCGGGTCCGCAAGGGCTCCAAGCAGGTCGAGCCCGAGCTGTTCGAGGGGTCGGGCGCGCAGTACGCCTCCCTGGCCGACCTGAGCACGCTCGCCGGCGGCTCGGTCTCCATCCCGACGTACTTCCACGTCGTCACCCCCACCACGGCCACCCAGGCCGACCGGGACCGCCTCGCCGGCCTGGTCCAGGCCCAGGTGAACGTCCTCAACGAGGCGTACGGCGGCCGCACCGGCGCCGAGGCCTCGCCGGCCACGCCGTTCCAGTTCAGCCTCCAGGACATCGACTACTTCGCCAACGACTCCTGGTCGACCGTCACCCCGGGCGGCGTCGAGAAGCAGATGAAGGCCGCGACCCGCGTCGGCGGCAAGAACGTCCTCAACGTCTGGACCGCCAACATCGGCGACGGCCTGCTCGGCTGGGCGACCTTCCCGAAGAAGAAGCTCGACACCAACGACGGCGTGGTGATCCTCGACGAGTCGATGCCGGGCGGCACGGCCGGCAAGTACGCGTTCGGCGACACCCTGACCCACGAGGTCGGCCACTGGCTGGCGCTCTACCACACGTTCCAGGGCGGTTGTAAGGGCCAGGGCGACCAGGTCGCGGACACCCCGGCGGAGGCGACCGCGCAGTTCGACTGCCCGGTCGGCGCCGACACCTGCACGGCCCCGGGCCTCGACCCGATCCACAACTACATGGACTACACGCAGGACTCCTGCATGTACCAGTTCACCGCCGGGCAGGTCGCACGCATGAGCGACGCCTGGCAGCAGTACCGCGCGAGCTGACGATTCAGAACGTGTAGCCGAAGGCGTCGAGGTCTGCTGCGTAGACCTCGGCGACCTTCGCACGCGTGGCGTCGGTGTAGTAGTCGCGATAGCTGCCGTGGGGGGACTTGTTGCGGTGCGGGACCCGCGTCGGCTCACCGCCGAGCCGCTCCTCGACCCGCTGCAGGTCCTCCGCGAAGGTCTCCGTGCGCCCGACGAAGTCGACCTCGCGACCGGGGGCGCGCAGGTAGTCGACCTGGGGCCGGCCGACCCGTGGCAGCTCCTCGGTGCCGCGCAGCACGAACTCCTCGAACCCGGAGTACGTCGACGCCGCGCGCCACATGTCGTTGCCGCGCATCTTCTCCGCCTCGGCGCCCTGCGGCTTCCCGCTGGCCGGGCCGTGCTCGACGTCCCAGTCGTGGATCATCGACCACCACGAGACCATCCGGGCCCACGGGTTGCGCACGAACGCGAAGGACCAGTAGTCGGCCGTCTGCGGCTCCGCGCGCAGGATGCGGGCGTACGGCGCGTGCCGGCCCAGCGGCGGTACGACTCCCGGCGCCTTGCTGCGCGCGTCGGGGCAGCAGCGCTCGAAGGCCACCCCCACCGAGACCCCGCCCGTCTTGGGCACGTGCACGAACAGCGCGCGCTTGGAGTCGGAGATCAGCACGGGCGCGAGGCTAACCCACGCACCGGTGGAAGGATCCACCGATAGGGGATGATCGGGCCCGTGATGACGTTCCTCGGGCGCGGTCCCGGCCGCGACTTCGTGCTGCTCGCCCTGCCGAAGACGGCGAGCACGACCCTGGAGCGCACCCTGTCGCCGTACGCCACCGAGGTGGTGGGCTCACCGCCCGGCCAGAAGCACCTGCCGGCCCGGGGCTTCGTCCACACCAAGGCGCACGACCTGGCCGCGCAAGGCCACCCGCGCGAGTCCTACGAGCTGGTCACGATGTTCCGCGAGCCGATCGCCTGGCTGGAGTCGTGGTGGCGCTACCGCGCCCGCGAGGACAGCCGGCAGTCCACCGCCGACCTCACCTTCGACGAGTTCGCCCGGCTCTACCTGGCCGGCGACGACGACGCGCCGGTTCCCAAGGGGCGGCCGGCCAAGTTCATCCACGCCCAGGGCGCGGTCGCCGTCGACCGGGTCTTCAGCGTCGAGCGCCCCGACGTGTGGTCGGCGTGGTTCGCCGAGCGGCTCGGGGTGCCGCTGGAGTTCGAGCGCCGCAACGCCTCGACCGCCGAGCGCGGCGAGGTCAGCGACGCGACGCGCGAGGCGCTGGTCGCCCACTTCGAGCCGGAGTACGACGTCTGGGGCCGGCTCACCGACACCGGCGAGTGGTCGGGAGCACGTGGCACCCGGCTCGCTGGCGGTCAGTAGGTGTAGCCGAAGAGGTCGATGTCCTCGGCGTAGACCTCCGCGATCCGCTGGCGGGTCTCGTCGGTGTAGTAGTCGTGGTAGGTCCCGTGCCTGGACTTGTTCTTGTGCACGGG
Source organism: Nocardioides sp. BE266 (assembly GCF_031457855.1). Taxonomy (NCBI): domain Bacteria; kingdom Bacillati; phylum Actinomycetota; class Actinomycetes; order Propionibacteriales; family Nocardioidaceae; genus Nocardioides; species Nocardioides sp. BE266. The sequence goes on from NZ_JAURTI010000004.1 coordinate 551,260, forward strand.
CGTGGAGGGCTCGAGCCCGAGGTGGATCTGGACCTTCTGCAGGTCCGCCACGAAGTTCTCGGTGCGGCCGATGAAGTCGACCTCGCGGTCGTGCTTCGGGGCCCGGAGGTAGCGGATCTGGGGCGTGCCGACGCGGGGCAGCTCCTCGGTGCCGCGCATCACGAACTCCTCGAAGCCGGAGTACGCGGCGGCCGCGCGCCACATGTCGTTGCCGTCGCGCATCGACCCGTGCTTCACGTCCTGCGGCTTGCCGCTGGCCGGGCCGTGCCGGCGGTCCCAGGCGGAGATCATGGAGTACCACGACACCATCCGCGCCCAGGGGTTCCGCACGAAGCCGAAGGTCCAGTAGTCGACGACCTGCGGCTCGTGCTTGATGATCTTGCCGAGCGTGGCGTGGCGGCCGATCGGCACCCGGGCCTTGCGGGCGTCGGGGCAGGCCTCCTTGACCGTCTCCTCGACCGAGACGCCGCCCGTCTTGGGGACGTGGACGAAGAGCACCTGCCGGGAGTCGCTGATCAGCACGCGCCGAGGCTATCCCACCCCGGGGAGGGTCTCGGCACCTCGTCGGCAGCCCCTAGCATCGCCGGATGCCCGACAGCACCGCCCCTGCCGGACCTGCCGCCCCCGCTCGCGGCTACCGCGGCTCCCAGAAGCTGCTGCACTGGTTCACGGTGCTCGCCGTCGCCGCCCAGTTCACGGTCGGCTACAACCTCGACCTCGACGACGAGGACTGCGACCCGCCGGGGGAGGACCTCAGCGGCGGCGACACCAGCGACGCCTTCGAGGACCGCCTCGACCGGCTCGAGGACCAGTGCGAGGCGCGCGCCGACGACTACGACCTGCTCGGCGGCGGTTTCGACCTCGCCGAGCTGCATTTGGTGCTGGGGCTCACCGTCCTGGCGCTGGGCGTCGTACGACCTCTGTGGCGACGGGTCGCGGGGCTGCCGCCGTGGTCCGAGCACCTCTCGACCGGGCAGCGGCGGCTCGCGACGTGGACGGAGCGCGCGTTGATGCTGCTGCTCGTCGTCGTCCCGCTGTCAGGGCTGGTGCTGGTCGGCACCGGTGACGACGACTGGCTGCCGCTCCACGTCGGGGCGCACATCGCCTTCTTCGTCGCGCTTGCGGCGCACCTGTCCACCAACCTGCGTCCGGCGGTGCTGCGCCGGATGCTCTGAGGGCAGGCTCAGCGCTCGAGGGGCCAGCCGCGCTGGGCCCAGCCGCCGGTGCCGCCGGCGACGTTCACGGCCGGCACGCCCTGGGCGCGCAGGTGGTCGACGACCGCACGGCTGCGACCGCCGACCTGGCAGATCACGAAGACCGGCTGGTCGGTCGGGAGCTCGGCGATGCGGCCCGGCACCTCGTTCATCGGGATGTGGATCGCGCCGGGCACGCGCCCGCCGGCCACCTCGTCGGCCTCGCGGACGTCGACGACGTAGGCCCCCTGGCTGTGCGCGGCGGCGAAGTCGTCGAGCCCGATCTCGTCCTGCGGGCCGTTGGCGGCGGCCTCCTGCGCGGCCGCCACCTCCTGGCGTACGGCGTCCATGTCGAGCTCGCGGGCCTGGGCGATCACGTCCCCCAGGGCCTGGGGCGGCAGCGCGCCGGCCTGGTTGAAGAGCAGGACGCCGTCGCGGAACAGCATGAGCGTCGGGATCGAGGTGATCGCCGCCATCTGGCTCAGCTGCTGCTCGGCCTCGGTGTCGACCTTGCCGAAGACGATGTCGGGGTTGTCCTCCGACGCCTTCTCGAAGACCGGCGCGAACTGGCGGCACGGACCACACCACGCAGCCCAGAAGTCCACGAGGACGATGCCCTCGCCGCTCACGGTCTGCTCGAAGTCGGCCAGGGTCAGCTCACGCGTGCTCATGCCCCCAGCCTGCCACGGAGGTGGCACGGGGGCGCCTTCGGCGGTGGGGGCCGATCAGACGCAGATCGAGGGCGACACGCGGTCATGAGATCCCGACACGCCGACGACACCACGAGCACGCCTCGGGAAGTGGCCCTCGCCGCCGGGGGAGGGCGAGTCGCGTGTTGCGGCCAACAGCACGTCAGCGAAGTCGGTAGAACCAGTGACCCGCGTAGTCGCGATCCACGGTCTCCTGTGATTCGACGGTGACGCCTTCGTAGCGATCGCCGAGTCCGCGCTTCTCGGCAAGGCGACGAATCCGCTCATCGAGGTCGGGCTGTCCACCCAGTGCCTCACGCTCGCTGTCGGTCGTGGTGCCCAGCCACACCCAGAAGTCGAACGGCTCGCTGAACGCGACGACGTACTCGACATGGTCCACAGCGTCCTGCCGGAGCTCTCGGATGAGTTGCCGCTTGAGCCGTGCGAGCGCAAGCCAATTCGGAGTCCTGGTCACCAGCCGCGCTCGCGCCACTCCTGGAGGTGGGGCCGCTGATCGCCGAGGACGCCGTCGTCGCCGTGGCCGGGGTAGAACCACGTCTCGTCCGGGAGCCGGTCGAAGATCCGCGAGGTCACGTCGCCGTAGAGCTGGGTGAAGGCGTCGGCGTCGCCGAACGTCGCGCCCACGCCGCCGGGGAAGAGGCAGTCGCCGGTGAAGAGGTGCGGCGTGGGGGACACGTCCTCGGTGTCGAGCAGGAGGCAGATCGAGCCGGGGGTGTGCCCGGCGATCGGGATGACGACGAGGTCGCAGGTGCCGACCGCGACCTTGTCGCCCTCGCCGACGCGGCGGTCGACGGTGACGCCCGTCTGCTCCTCGATCGCGTCGGCGTCGGGGATGCCGGCCACGACGGTGGCGCCAGGGTGGGCACCCTTGACCGCTGCGAGCGCGCGGTGGTGGTCCCAGTGCTGGTGGGTCGTCACGATCGAGGTGAGCGTGCGGTCGCCGATCAGCTCGAGCAGTCGCGACGGCTCGGCCGCCGCGTCGACGAGGACGACCTCGTCGGTCTCGGAGCAGTGCAGGAGGTAGCAGTTGTTGGACATCTTCTCGTCCACCGCGACCTTGGTCAGCGTCAGGCAGCCGAGGCTCCTGACGTCGGGCTCGCCGCCCGGGGTGACCTTGCCCGTGTAGGTCTCGCTCACCATGCCTCCATCTCCGGCAGCGCGCCGGTGTCCGACGTAAGTCCTTCTCCAGTGCCTCGTCCGGTGAGCCACCAGCCCAGCGCGGCCGCCGTACCGGTGACGACGGGACCGCCCTCGCCCTCGCCGTAGTGCCACGTGCGGTCGAGATCGGTGGGGTGCACGCTGAACGGCGTCGGGGCGGGGAACTTGGTCATCGACTCCAGCAGGATCTCCTGGAACTCCTCGCCCCAGTCGGCCGGGGCGTAGCCCGCGTCGAGGTCGGCGTGGTGGATCTCCACCTCGCGCAGCCGCATCAGCGGCACGTTGACCAACGCGATCCTCCGGGCGCCGGGAGTGCGGTCGAAGTGGCCGTCCCAGTCGCCGGGGGCCATCGCCCCGAGTGCCTCGGTGAACCGCCCGGTGGCGGCCAGGAACCGCTCGCGCAGCTCGGCCGGGTCGGTGCCGGCGAGCTCCGCGATGTCGTCGTCGCGGGCCTCGGGCGAGACGTACATCGGCTGCTCCTCGCCGAGGTGTGCGGCGTGGAGCACCCCGGCGAGCGCCTCGGCGTTGAGCGTCAGGTGGGCGATCACGTGGGCCCGGGTCCAGTCCGGCAGCAGCGACGGCTCGGCGTACGCCGGGTCCGGGAGGCCGTCGACGGTGCGGATCAGCTCGTGGTCGGCGCGCGCGATCAGGTCGGGGGAGAGGCCCGTGAGGTCTGTCACGTGGGCCATCGTGCCACCTCGTCCTGACCCACCCACCCGGGTGATCGATGGCCCCGTTGTCGGTGGGGGGTCATAGGGTGGAACGGTGCGTCGCCTTGACCGCGACGCGCTGCGAGACGAACATGTGTTCGACTCCACCGACGCCATCTCATCGAGGACCACTGTGGCCGACCAGCTCATCATCCGGGGCGCCCGCGAGCACAACCTGAAGGACGTGTCGCTCGACCTGCCTCGCGACTCCCTCATCGTCTTCACCGGCCTGTCCGGGTCGGGCAAGTCCAGCCTCGCCTTCGACACGATCTTCGCCGAGGGCCAGCGCCGCTACGTCGAGTCGCTGTCGGCCTATGCGCGCCAGTTCCTCGGACAGATGGACAAGCCCGACGTCGACTTCATCGAGGGCCTCAGCCCCGCGGTCAGCATCGACCAGAAGTCCACCTCGAAGAACCCGCGCTCCACGGTCGGCACCATCACCGAGGTCTACGACTACCTCCGCCTGCTCTACGCCCGCGCCGGCCGGGCCCACTGCCCGACCTGTGGTGCGCCCATCGAGCGGCAGACGCCGCAGCAGATCGTCGACCGGGTCCTCGCGCTCGAGGAGGGACGCCGCTTCCAGGTGCTGGCGCCGGTGATCCGGGGCCGCAAGGGCGAGTACGTCGAGCTCTTCCGCCAGCTCCAGCAGCAGGGCTTCAGCCGCGCCCGCGTCGACGGCCAGACCCACAGCCTCGACGAGCCGCCGACCCTCGACAAGAAGCTCAAGCACACCATCGAGGTCGTCGTCGACCGCCTCGCGGTCAAGGAGTCGTCGAAGCGCCGCCTCACCGACTCCGTCGAGACCGCCCTCGGCCTCGCCGGCGGCCTGGTCGTCTTCGACTTCGTCGACCTCGACGCCAAGGACCCGCAGCGCGAGATGCGCTTCTCGGAGAAGATGGCGTGCCCCAACGACCACCCCATCGACACCGACGACCTCGAGCCGCGCTCGTTCTCCTTCAACTCGCCGTTCGGTGCCTGCCCGGTCTGCTCCGGCCTCGGCACGAAGATGGAGGTCGACCCCGAGCTGGTCGTCCCCGACCCGGGCGCGACCCTCGGCGAGGGCGCCATCGCGCCGTGGAGCGGCGCCCACGTCGCCGACTACTTCCTCCGGCTGGTCAACGCCCTCGGCGAGGAGCTCGGCTTCGACCTCAACACCCCTTGGGACCAGCTCTCCACCAAGGCGCAGAGCTCCCTGCTCGAGGGCCACCGCACCAAGGTCCACGTCGTCACGAAGAACCGCTACGGCCGCGAGCGCGCCTACTACGCCGCCTTCGAGGGCGTGCGCCCCTATGTCGAGCGCCGCCACCGCGAGGCCGAGTCCGACACCAGCCGCGAACGCTTCGAGGGCTTCATGCGCGAGGTGCCGTGCCCGTCCTGCAAGGGCACCCGCCTCAAGCCGGTCTCGGTCTCGGTGACCCTCGGCGCCAAGGACCAGGGCGGCAAGAACATCGCCGAGGTCTGTGCCCTCCCGATCAACGAGACCGCCGACTACCTCCGCAACCTCGACCTCTCGGTCCGCGAGCGCCAGATCGGCGAGCGGGTGCTCAAGGAGATCCAGGAGCGGCTCCAGTTCCTCCTCGACGTCGGCCTCGACTACCTCTCCCTCGACCGGCCCAGCGGCTCGCTGTCCGGCGGCGAGGCGCAGCGGATCCGGCTCGCCACGCAGATCGGCGCGGGCCTCGTGGGCGTGCTCTACGTCCTCGACGAGCCCTCGATCGGCCTCCACCAGCGCGACAACCACCGCCTCATCGAGACGCTGGTGCGCCTCAAGGAGCTCGGCAACACCCTGATCGTCGTCGAGCACGACGAGGACACCGTCCGGGTGGCCGACTGGGTCGTCGACATCGGCCCGGGCGCCGGCGAGCACGGCGGCCAGGTCGTCCACTCGGGCTCGGTCGAGGACCTGCTGACGCACCCCGACTCGATGACCGGCCAATACCTGAGCGGTCGCCGCGAGATCCCGATCCCGGCCGTACGCCGTCCGCGCACGGTGGGCCGCGAGCTGACCGTCCACGGCGCCCGTGAGCACAACCTGCACAACGTCGACGTCAGCTTCCCGCTCGGCGTCTTCACCGCCGTCACGGGCGTCTCGGGCTCCGGCAAGTCCACCCTGGTCAACGACATCCTCTACACCTCGCTGGCCAAGCAGATCTACAACGCCCGCGCGGTCCCCGGGCGGCACACGAAGATCACCGGCCTCGAGCACGTCGACAAGGTGATTCACGTCGACCAGTCGCCGATCGGCCGCACCCCGCGGTCCAACCCGGCGACCTACACCGGCGTCTTCGACCACGTCCGCCGGCTCTTCGCCTCCACCCCGGAGGCCAAGATGCGCGGCTACCTCCAGGGCCGGTTCTCGTTCAACGTCAAGGGCGGCCGCTGCGAGGCGTGCTCCGGCGACGGCACGATCAAGATCGAGATGAACTTCCTCCCGGACGTCTACGTCCCGTGCGAGGTGTGCCACGGCGCGCGCTACAACCGCGAGACGCTCGAGGTCCACTACAAGGGCAAGACGATCGCCGAGGTCCTCGACATGCCGATCGAGGAGGCCGCCGACTTCTTCGCCGCGGTGCCCGCGATCGCGCGCCACATGAACACCCTCAAGGAGGTCGGCCTCGGCTATGTCCGGCTCGGCCAGCCCGCGACCACCCTGTCCGGTGGTGAGGCGCAGCGCGTCAAGCTCGCCAGCGAGCTGCAGAAGCGGTCGACGGGACGCACCGTCTACGTCCTCGACGAGCCCACGACCGGTCTGCACTTCGAGGACATCCGCAAGCTCCTCCACGTGCTGTCCGGCCTCGTCGACAAGGGCAACACCGTCCTGGTGATCGAGCACAACCTCGACGTCATCAAGACCGCCGACTGGCTGATCGACATGGGCCCGGAGGGTGGCTCGCGCGGTGGCACCGTCGTCGCCGAGGGCACCCCCGAGGACGTCGCTGCGGTCCCGGAGAGCCACACCGGCACCTTCCTCGCGCCGATCCTCGAGGGCCGGGCGGCCAAGCAGCCGGGGAAGCCGCGCCGGGCCGCGGCGGCGACGTCCGCGCCGGCCCGCACGAGCGCCACCAAGAAGGCCCCCGCCAAGAAGGCAGCAGCGAAGAAGGCCGCGGCGAAGAAGGCGCCCGCCAAGAAGGCGACGGCCCGCAAGGCCACGTCGTAGTCACAGGCTCTTCTCAGGACCGCTGGCTACTGTCCGGGCCATGACAACGATCAACAGACGTCGTGCCCTCACCGGTTCCGCAGCGATCGCGGTGGGCGTGCCCGTCCTCGCTGCCTGCGGGTCGGACAGCTCGAACGCCGAGGACTCCACGGGCTCCGGCGACTCGGGCTCAGGCGACTCGGGGTCGAGCGACGGCGGCGGGACCAGCGGGGAGGTGCTGGCCTCTGCTGCCGACGTACCTGTCGGGGGTTGCTTCGTGGTCTCCGGCGCCAAGGTGGTCGTGACCCAGCCGACCGAGGGCGACTTCAAGGCCTTCACCGCGGTGTGCACCCACCAGGGCTGCCTGGTCGAGACGAGCACGGAGGGCGACATCCCGTGCCCGTGCCACAACAGCAAGTTCTCCCTCGACGACGGCTCGCCGATCTCCGGCCCGGCGTCGGCTGCCCTCGCCGCCGTCGACATCACCGTGGACGGGGACTCGATCACCCGCGCCTGACTTCGCGCGTGCGGGTTTGAGACCGCCCTGCGTGAGACAGAATGCTCCCGGACGCCCCGGACGGGGGCACGGCGCAGGGGGAGCACCACATGTCGTTGACGGCTGTTCGGGCACGGGTCACGGTCGCGACGGCCGCAGCCGTCATGGCCGCGTTGCTGACACCCACTCCAGGTGGTGCAGCCGCCCCGCCAGACGCGTCGCGCGACACCGTGGAGGTCTCGGGCACGGTCCTGGTGACCGCCGGGGAGGGCGACGACGACCGCTACTCCCTCCTGCTGCCGTCCGGCAGCACGGTCGAGCTCGCCGACGGCTTCGAGGCCGAGCCGCTCTCGTCGTTCGTCGGCACCGTCGCGGTGCCGGGCTCCGGCACCGGCGCGCGTCTGACCGGCTCGCTGCGCGGCAGCGCGCTGCGCCGGGCCGCCGCCTCGGGCGCGCCGCTGAAGGTCGTCACCTCCCGCACGTCCGCGCCGGCGCCCTCGCCCGGCCCGGCCAACCACACGACGTACGTCGCCCGGGTGACGAACTTCGGGCCGATCGCCCTGACCGACGCGCAGATCCTGGCGACCGTCGACGCCTCGCAGGCCTACTGGGTCCGTGAGTCCAGCGGCCAGATCCCGGCGTGGAGGCGGGCCACGGGCGTCGTGCCGGTCGCCTCGAGCGTCGGATCCACCAGTGACTGCGGGCTGGGCAACGGAGGAGCCAGCTTCGCCTCGATCAGCCAGGCCGTCGGCAGCGCCGCCTTCCCGGGCGTCGACTTCTCCGGTGCCTCGACCAACCACCTCGTCGTGGTCGTGCCCAACGGGTGCGGCGGCACCACCAGCGGCCGCGGCCGGATCGGTACGTCGTTCGCCAACGGCGGCCCGGTCATCATCGACGCGCGGCCGCAGCCCCAGCCGACGCTCGACCACGAGTTCGGCCACAACCTCGGCCTCCAGCACGCCAACAACTCCGCAGCGGAGTACGGCGACGTCTACGAGGTGATGGGCGCCGGACCCGACCAGTACCGCAGCCCCGTGCTCGGCACGGTCTACCGCTGGGAGCAGGGCATCATCGCGCCCGGCGAGACCGTCGACGGCAGCGCCGGCGGTTCGTGGGCGCTCAACCCCCGTGCCGCCGGGAGCGGCCTGCGCGGCGTCGTCTTCATCGACCCCGACAACGGCCGCCGGATGTTCGTCGACTACCGCACCGGCACGGGCAACGACGCCGGCACCTGCTACATCTCCGGGGCCTGCAACTACACGAGCGGCTCCTACGGCCAGAACTACCTCGCCGGCCTCACAGTCACGCGGGAGAACGAGTCCAGCGGCGCCTTCCTGATGCCCGACCCGGGCAACGACGGCGTGCTGACCGGCGGCCAGCAGTGGCAGAGCGCCAGCACCCGGCTCAAGGTCGCCGGCAACGGCAGCACCGTGACCATCACCCGTGGCCCCGCGGCCGGCACGGTCTCCGGCGGCACCGCCGGCATGACCGCGCCGACGGCGCTGCGCGACGTGACGGCCACGGGCGCCGGCTTCGTCCCCGCACCTGGCGGCTACCGCTACCAGTGGCTGTTCAACGGACAGCCGATCCCGGGCGCGGAGGACGCGACCTTCCGGCCCACCGCCGCGATGACCGGCGGGGCGCTCAGCGTGACCGTCACGGCCTACGCACCGAGCTACGACCCGGTCTCGCGCACCTCGGCGCCGCAGACCGTCGCGCCCGCCGGCTGGTACGCCAACGGCACGCGTCGCTACCCCGAGATCACCGGCAGCACCCGGGTCGGCGGCACGCTGACCGCGGTGGGCCTGGACTGGGTGAACTACTACGGCCAGAAGCCCGCCGACTACGCGCCGGTCTACCAGTGGACCCGCAACGGCAGCGTCATCAAGGGCGCCTCGGCCAGCACCTACCGCCTGACGTCGAAGGACAAGGGCAAGACGATCCAGGTCAGCGAGTACCCGCGCGCCGGCGGCTATGCCACGTCGACGTACGCCCGCTCGGACTCCACGGGCAGGATCCGCATCGGCAAGCTCGTCACGAAGCGGCCACTCATCGGCGGCAAGGCCAAGGTCGGCAAGCGCGTCGTGGCGAAGGCGAAGGGCTGGACCAACGGCACGAAGTTCACCTACCAGTGGTTCGCCGGCAAGTTGGCGATCCGTGGTGCGACCACGAAGAAGCTCAAGGTCACCCGCTCGATGCGGGGCAAGAAGCTGGTCGTGAAGGTGACGGGCAAGAAGAACGGGTACAAGAAGGCGAGCTCGAAGTCGAAGCCGAAGAAGGTGAAGTGACCTGAGCCCCGACCGGGCGGCCCCCACCAGATGAGCGGTGTCGGGGGTCGCCCGTAGGGTTGGCGGGTGGCCACGCCGAGCTCCTATCGACCCGCTCCCGGGTCGATCCCGACCAAGCCCGGCGTCTACCGCTTCCGCGACGCCAAGGGCCGCGTGATCTACGTCGGCAAGGCCAAGAGCCTGCGCCCCCGCCTGTCGTCGTACTTCCAGGACATCGGCAACCTCCACCCGCGCACGGCCACCATGGTCACCACCGGCGCGAGCGTCGAGTGGACCGTCGTCGACACCGAGGTCGAGGCCCTCCAGCTGGAGTACAGCTGGATCAAGGAGTTCGACCCGCGCTTCAACGTGAAGTACCGCGACGACAAGTCCTACCCGTGGCTCGCGGTCACGGTCGGCGACGAGTTCCCGCGGGTGATGGTCGGGCGCGGCGCCAAGCGCAAGGGCACCCGCTACTTCGGCCCCTACAGCCACGCCTGGGCGATCCGCGAGACCGTCGACCTGCTGCTGCGCGTCTTCCCGATGCGCTCGTGCAGCAACGGCGTCTTCAAGCGGTCGGCGCAGATCGGGCGTCCGTGCCTGCTCGGCTACATCGACAAGTGCTCGGCGCCGTGCGTCGGCAGCGTCACCCCCGAGCAGCACCGCGAGATCGTCGACGACTTCTGCGACTTCATGGCCGGCAACACCACGGCCTTCACCCGACGCATCGAGAAGGAGATGTACGCCGCCTCGGAGGCGCTCGACTTCGAGAAGGCCGCCCGGCTGCGTGACGACCTCGGTGCGCTGACCAAGGCGCTCGAGAAGCAGGCGGTGGTGCTCGGTGACGGCACCGACGCCGACGTGATCGCGCTCGCCGAGGACCCGCTCGAGGTCGCAGTGCAGATCTTCTACGTCCGAGGCGGCCGCATCCGCGGCCAGCGGGGCTGGGTCGCCGACCGCTCCGACGACGGCGGCACCCCCGAGCTCGTCCAGGACTTCCTGCTCCAGCTCTACGGCGGAGAGACGGAGTCGATCCCGCGCGAGGTGCTGGTTCCGGCGCTCCCGCCCGACTCCGGCGTGCTCGAGGAGCTGCTCGGCGAGCGGCGGGGGAGCAAGGTCGCGATCCGGGTGCCGCAGCGCGGCGACAAGCGCGACCTCCAGGAGACCGTGGCGACCAACGCCGCGCAGGCGCTCGCGCTCCACAAGACCAAGCGCGCCAGCGACCTCACCACCCGCAACCGGGCGCTGGAGGAGATCCAGCAGTCGCTCGGCCTCGACGAGGTGCCGCTGCGCATCGAGTGCTACGACGTCTCCAACCTCCAGGGCACCGAGGTCGTCGCCTCGATGGTCGTCTTCGAGGACGGCCTCTCCCGCAAGTCCGAATACCGGCGCTTCGTGATCCGCGGTGTCGACGGGCAGAACGACGTCGCCTCGATGCACGAGGTGATCACCCGTCGCTTCAAGCGGCTCCTCGACGAGCAGGCGCGGAGCGAGACCGTGACGACCGACTCCGGTCCGATGCTCGTCGATCCGGAGACAGGAAGGCCGCGGAAGTTCGCCTACGCGCCGTCCCTCGTCGTGGTCGACGGTGGTCCGCCCCAGGTCGCGGCCGCCCAGCAGGCGCTCGCCGAGCTCGGCATCAACGACGTACCCGTGTGCGGGCTCGCGAAGCGGCTCGAGGAGGTGTGGCTGCCGGGCGAGGAGGACCCGGTGATCATGGCCCGCACCAGCGAGGGGCTCTACCTCCTCCAGCGGATCCGCGACGAGGCCCACCGCTTCGCGATCACCCACCACCGCAACCGCCGCTCCAAGTCGATGGTCGAGAGCATGCTCGACGACGTGCCGGGGCTCGGCGAGGTGCGCCGCAAGACGCTGCTCAAGCACTTCGGGTCGCTGAAGAAGCTGCGCGAGGCGGAGGTCGAGGCGATCGCGCTGGTGCCCGGCATCGGCCCCCGCACCGCGACCGCCATCAAGCACGCGGTCGCGAAGGCCGACGCGACCCGCAAGACTTCAGCCAAGGCACCGACGATCAACACCGCCACCGGCGAGATCATGGAGGACTAGGGCATGGCTGCCAACGAGCAGGCTCCCGGCGAGCTGGTCATCGTCACGGGCATGACCGGCGCCGGTCGCAGCACCGCCGCCAAGGAGCTCGAGGACCTCGGCTACTTCGTGGTCGACAACCTCCCGCCCACCCTCGTGCGCGACGTGGTCCGGCTCGTCGACGACAGCCGGGGGATCCACCAGCCCATCGCGGTCGTGGTCGACGTGCGCTCCGGCTCCTTCTTCGACTCCCTCCACGCCAACCGCCACCAGCAGGTGACCGGCAGGCCGACCACGTTGCTCTTCCTCGAGGCCACCGACGACGTCCTCGTGCGCCGCCAGGAGGCCGCCCGGCGCCCGCACCCGCTCCAGGCGGGCGGGCGTCTGCTCCACGGCCTCCAGCGTGAGCGGGAGGCGATGGGCGCGATCCGCGGCGACGCCGACGTGCTCCTCGACACCTCCAACTTCAACGTGCACCAGCTCCAGGACCGGATCAGCGCGCTCTTCGGCACCGAGGCCTCGACCCGGCTCAAGGTGACGGTGATCAGCTTCGGCTTCAAGTACGGCATCCCGGTCGACGCCGACTGGGTCGCCGACATGCGGTTCCTGCCCAACCCGCACTGGATCCCCGAGCTGCGCCCGCAGAACGGCCGCGACCCTGATGTCTCGGCCTACGTCCTGTCCCAGCCCGGGGCCGGGAAGTTCCTCGAGCAGTACCTCCCGGTCCTGCGCACGGTCGCCGACGGCTACCTCACCGAGGGCAAGCGGTTCATGCAGGTCGCTGTCGGCTGCACCGGCGGCAAGCACCGCAGCGTGGCGATGACCGAGGCGATCGCCGGGCTGATGCGCGAGGCCGGCTACGACGTCAGCACCGCGCACCGCGACCTCGGCAGGGAGTGACGTGGCGCGCCACACCGCGCAGGCCGCGGTCGCCCTCGGAGGCGGGCACGGCCTCGCGGCCACCCTGTCGGCGCTGCGACGCCTCCACGACGACCTCACCATCGACGACCTGACCGCCGTCGTGACCGTCGCCGACAACGGCGGGTCGTCCGGCCGGCTGCGCGGCGAGTTCGGCGTGCTGCCGCCCGGCGACCTCCGGATGGCGCTGGCCGCGCTGTGCGGCGACGACGAGTGGGGCCGCACCTGGGCGGAGGTCGTCCAGCACCGCTTCGCCGGCGACGGCGAGATGAACGGCCACGTCGTCGGCAACCTGCTGATCGTGTCCCTGTGGGAGCAGATGGGCGACCACGTGCGCGCGCTCGACTGGGTGGGCCGCCTCCTCGGCGCCCACGGCCGGGTGCTGCCGATGGCGACCACCCCGATGGACATCACCGCCCGGATCCGCGGCGCCGACCCGGCCGACCCCGCCGGCGTCGCCGTCGTACGAGGTCAGGTGGAGGTCGCCACGAGCGCCGGGCAGATCGAGTCCGTCGCCCTCGTGCCGGAGGACCCGGAGCCGTGCGCGGAGGCGGTCGACGCCATCCGCTCGGCCGAGTGGGTCGTGCTCGGGCCGGGGTCGTGGTTCACCTCCGTGATCCCGCACCTGATGGTGCCCGGCCTGCGCCGCGCCCTCGCCGAGACCGAGGGCAAGCTCGTCGTCGTGCTCAACCTGGAGGCGCAGGCGGGGGAGACCACCGGGTTCGGGCCCGAGGACCACCTGGCCGCCCTCTACGAGCACGCGCCCGACCTCACCGTGCACGCGGTCATCGTCGACGCGGCCTCGGTGGGCGACGACCGCGAGCAGCTGGCCAAGGCGGTGGCGGACCGCGGTGCCCGGCTCGTCGTCGACGACATCGCGGTCCCGGGTGAGCCGCGTCACGATCCCGACCGGCTCGCCGCCGCCTTCCGCAAGATCGTCGAGGGAACCGGCTGAGGGTCGTTGACCCGCATGGCAGGATTCCGACCATGGCAATGACGGCACAGGTGAAGGCAGAGCTCGCCTCCACCCAGATCACCAAGACCTGCTGCCGGAAGGCCGAGGTTGCCTCCATGCTCCGCTTCGCGGGCGGCCTCCACATCGTGAGCGGCCGCATCGTCGTCGAGGCCGAGCTCGACACCGGCGCCGCCGCCCGTCGGCTGCGCAAGGACATCTCCGAGGTCTACGGCCACCCCTCCGACGTGGTGATGGTCCAGGGCAACGGCATCCGCAAGGGCAGCCGCTACATCGTGCGCGTGACCAAGGACGGCGAGGCCCTGGCCCGCCAGACCGGGCTCCTCGACCAGCGCGGCCGCCCCGTGCGCGGCCTGCCGCCCGCTGTCGTCAGCGGTGGCGGCTGCGACGCCGTCGCCGCCTGGCGCGGCGCGTTCCTCGCCCACGGCTCGCTGACGGAGCCCGGCCGGTCGTCCTCGCTCGAGATCACCTGCCCGGGCCCCGAGGCCGCCCTCGCGATCGTCGGCGTCGCGCGGCGACTCGGGATCTCCGCCAAGGCCCGCGAGGTGCGCGGCGTCGACCGGGTCGTGATCCGCGACGGCGACGCGATCGGTGCCCTGCTCACCCGCCTCGGCGCCCACGAGTCGCTGATGGCCTGGGAGGAGCGGCGGATGCGCCGCGAGGTCCGCGCCACCGCCAACCGGCTCGCCAACTTCGACGACGCCAACCTGCGCCGGTCCGCCCGCGCGGCCGTGGCCGCCGGAGCCCGCGTCGACCGTGCGCTGGAGATCCTCGGCGAGGAGATCCCCGACCACCTCCGCCAGGCCGGCCACCTCCGGCTCGAGCACAAGCAGGCCTCGCTCGAGGAGCTCGGCCAGCTGCACGACCCGGTCCTGACCAAGGACGCGATCGCCGGCCGCATCCGTCGCCTGCTCGCGATGGCCGACAAGCGCGCCGAGGAGCTCGGCATCCCCGACACGGAGGCCTCGCTGACCCCGGAGATGCTCGCCGACGAGGGCTGACCTCGGGACCATCTCCTCGGGCGCGGGCCCTTGCGCCCGGCGTACGACTCTGTGACGCTCGTCCCGACCTTTGGAACGATCCAAAGTTACCTGTCCGTACCGCGGGAGACTGCGGTTCAGCCGGTGTTCGCGACCCGCTAGTGTCGGTCTCGGTCACCAAAGGCCACAGTTGTCCACGGGGTCACCAAAGGCCCCACACCTCAAGGAGACATGCACCCATGACCGTCCGCGTAGGTATCAACGGATTCGGCCGCATCGGCCGCAACTTCTTCCGCGCCGTCCGTGCGTCGGGCGCCGACATCGAGATCGTCGGCGTCAACGACCTGACCGACAACGCCTCCCTCGCCAACCTGCTCAAGTTCGACTCGATCCTGGGCCGCCTCGACGCCGACGTGTCGAGCGACGACACCTCGATCAAGGTCGGCGACCAGAGCATCGCCGCGTTCGCCGAGCGCGACCCGTCCGCCCTCAAGTGGGGCGACCTCGGTGTCGACATCGTCGTCGAGTCGACCGGCTTCTTCACCGACGCGACCAAGGCCAAGGCCCACGTCGACGCCGGTGCCAAGAAGGTCATCATCTCCGCGCCCGCCTCCAACGAGGACATCACCATCGTGATGGGCGTCAACCACGAGCTCTACGACCCGGCCGCCCACACGGTCATCTCCAACGCCTCGTGCACGACCAACTGCCTCGCGCCGATGGCGAAGGCCCTCAACGACGGCCTCGGCATCACCAAGGGCCTGATGACCACGATCCACGCCTACACGGCCGACCAGAACCTCCAGGACAACATCCACAAGGACCCGCGCCGCGCCCGTGCCGCCGCGCTCAACATGGTCCCGACGTCGACCGGTGCCGCCAAGGCCATCGGCCTCGTGCTGCCCGAGCTCAAGGGCAAGCTCGACGGCTACGCCATGCGCGTCCCGGTGCCGACCGGCTCGGCCACTGACCTCACCTTCGAGGCCGCGCGCGAGACGTCCGTCGACGAGGTCAACGAGATCGTCAAGGCGGCCGCCGACGGTCGCTACCTGAAGTACTCCACCGACCCGCTGGTCTCGACCGACATCGTCACCGACCCGGCGTCGTGCATCTTCGACGCGCCGCTGACCAAGGTCATCGGCAACCAGGTCAAGGTCCTCGGCTGGTACGACAACGAGTGGGGCTACTCCAACCGCCTCGCCGACCTGATCACGCACGTCGGCTCGTCGCTCTGATCGATGTCCGACATCACCTCGCTGGGTGACCTGAAGGGCAAGCGCGTCCTGGTCCGCTCGGACCTGAACGTGCCCCTCGACGGCACCACCATCACCGACGACGGCCGGATCCGCGCGAGCGTGCCGACCATCCAGCAGCTGTCCGACGCAGGGGCCCGGGTGGTCGTCACCGCCCACCTGGGCCGCCCGGACGGCTCGCCCGACCCGAAGTACTCGCTCGAGCCGGTCGCCGCGCGGCTCTCCGAACTGCTCGGCCGCCCGGTCGCCTTCGCGACCGACACGGTCGGGGCCAGCGCCACGGAGACCGTCGCGGGCCTCGAGGACGGCGGCATCGCCGTGCTCGAGAACGTCCGGTTCAACGACGGCGAGACCAGCAAGGACGACGCCGTGCGTGGCTCGTTCGCCGACCAGCTCGCGCAGCTCGCCGACGCCTTCGTCTCCGACGGCTTCGGCGTGGTCCACCGCAAGCAGGCCAGCGTGTACGACGTCGCGCTGCGGCTGCCGTCGGCGATGGGTGGCCTGGTGGCCGCCGAGGTCGACGTGCTCCGCCGGCTGACCGAGCACCCCGAGCGGCCCTACGTCGTCGTCCTCGGCGGCTCGAAGGTCTCCGACAAGCTCGGCGTCATCGACAACCTGATCGACAAGGCCGACAAGCTGCTGATCGGCGGCGGCATGGTCTTCACCTTCCTCAAGGCCCAGGGCCACGAGGTCGGCAAGAGCCTGCTCGAGGCCGACCAGCTCGAGACCTGCACCCGCTACCTCACGGAGGCTGCGGACCGCGGGGTCGAGATCCTGCTCCCGACCGACGTCGTGGTCGACACGGCGTTCCCCTCGGGCGACCGGGAGCCCGAGCCTGTCGTCGTACCTGCTTCGGGGATCCCGGCCGACGCCCTCGGGCTCGACATCGGGCCGGAGTCGGCTGCGGCCTTCGCGGACGCCCTGCGCGACGCGAAGACCGTCTTCTGGAACGGCCCGATGGGCGTGTTCGAGGTCGACGCCTTCGCCGAGGGCACCCGTGCGGTGGCGCAGGCGCTGACCGAGGTCGACGGGCTGTCCGTCGTCGGTGGTGGCGACTCCGCCGCGGCCGTGCGCAAGCTCGGCTTCGACGAGGCCGCGTTCGGCCACATCTCCACCGGCGGTGGCGCGTCGCTGGAGTTCCTGGAGGGCAAGGAGCTCCCGGGCATCGCCGTACTCGAGAGGGACTGACGTGGCCAAGAACGACCGCACCCCGCTGATGGCGGGCAACTGGAAGATGAACCTCAACCACCAGGAAGCGGTGGTGCTCGTCCAGAAGCTCGCGTGGACGCTGTCCGACAAGCGCCACGACTACGGCAAGGTCGAGGTGGTCGTGGTGCCGCCCTTCACCGACATCCGCTCGGTGCAGACGCTCGTCGACGGCGACCGGCTGTCGATCCGCTACGGCGCCCAGGACGTGTCCGTGCACGACAACGGCGCCTACACCGGAGAGATCTCCGCTGCGATGCTGTCGAAGCTCGGCTGCTCCTACGCCGTCGTCGGCCACTCCGAGCGCCGGATGCTCCACAACGAGAGCGACGAGCTGGTCAACGCCAAGGCCCACAAGGCGCTGGCGGCCGGCATCACGCCGATCGTGTGCGTGGGCGAGGGCCTCGACGTACGCCAGGCGGGCGAGCACGTCCCCTACACGCTGACGCAGCTCGACGGCTCGCTCGACGGCTTCACGGCCGAGCAGGTCGCCGGCCTGGTCGTGGCCTACGAGCCCGTGTGGGCCATCGGCACCGGCGAGGTGGCGACCCCGGACGACGCGCAGGAGGTCTGCGCGGCGATCCGTGACCGCATCCGCGAGGTGCACGGTGACGGCGCCGCGGACGGCGTCCGGGTGCTCTACGGCGGCTCGGTCAAGGCGGCCAACGTCGGCGGCATCATGGACAAGGCCGACGTCGACGGGTGCCTGGTCGGTGGCGCGAGCCTGCAGGTCGACGAGTTCGGCGGCATCTGCCGGTTCTACGACATGCCGGTGCTGTGAGGGCGCTCACCGCATCGTCATGGTCGTGACGTAGGCTTCCGCTCGTGATTCTGCTCTTCACCATCCTGCTCGTCATTGCGAGCGCGATCATGATTCTGCTGGTGCTGCTCCACAAGGGGCGTGGCGGAGGCCTCTCCGACATGTTCGGTGGCGGCGTGACCAGCAGTCTGGGGGGATCGTCGGTGGCTGAGCGCAACCTCGACCGTTTCACGATCGGGGTCGGCGTCATCTGGTTTGCCTGCATCATCGCCCTGGGCCTGCTGATGGCCTACCAGGGCAACTGATTCCCCCAAACCCCTGAGAAGGAGCTGTCGTGGCTGGTGGAGGAAACGCGATCCGCGGTAGTCGGGTCGGGGCTGGCCCCATGGGTGAGGCCGAGCGCGGCGAGGCCGCGCCCCGGCAGACGGTCACCTACTTCTGCAGTCATGACCACCGCTCGGTGGTCACGTTCGCGATCGAGGCCTCCGTGCCCGACTCGTGGGACTGCCCCAAGTGCGGCCTCCCGGCCAGCCTGGACAGCGAGAACCCGCCCCCGGCGCCCAAGATCGAGCCCTACAAGACGCACCTCGCCTACGTGAAGGAGCGTCGCAGCGAGACCGAGGCCGCCGACATTCTCGACGAGGCCGTCGCGCTCCTGCGCAGCCGCCGCAAGGCCGGCGAGATCATCTTCTGACCGGGCACCTCGTCCGCGTCCGGGGCGCTGACCGGGCACTTCGTCCGCGTCCGGGGCGCTGACCGGGCACTTCGTCCGCGTCCGGGGCGCTGACCGGGCACTTCGTCCGCATCCTGTGGATGACGTGAGCGCTCACCTCGACGTTCGGTGCACGGTGATGGCATGCACGTCATGCCGACCTGGGCACGGGACGCCGTCGTACTCGGACCCGAATCGCCCCTGCCCCTCGATCGCCCCTTCACCGCAGGCGAGGCCGACGGTCTCGGCGTGGGTCGCGGACTTCGCGGCAGGTTGGTCGGGCGCGGCCTCATCCGGCCCCTCCTGCGCGGCGTGTTCGTCGCCGACCAGGTGAACGACTCGCTGAGGCTCCGTGTCGCGGCGCTCAAGCTGGTGGTGCGCGATCACTCGATCGTGGTGGACCGCACGGCGGCGTGGTTGCACGAGGTCGATGCCCTGCCGAGATCGGCCGTCCATCGCATGCCTGCGCTCGACGTCGTCAGCAGCCAGTCGAGCCGGATGCGGCGTCCCGGTATCGACAGCGGCATCAGGGAATTCAGGCCAGCTGACGTGATGGTGCTCGACGGGCTGCGGGTGACCACCAAATTGAGGACGGCCTGCGACCTCGGACGACTCCTGTGGCGCTTCGACGCGCTGGCCGCCATCGACGGATTCCTGAGGTCTGGACTCGATCAGGCAGAGCTGCTCAGCGAGATGGACCGCTTCAAGGGCTTCCGCGGCGTCGTGCAGCTGCGCACCCTCGCGCCTCTCGGCGACAAGAAGGCGGAGTCGCCACCCGAGAGCGCGCTGCGTCTGCACTGGTACGACGCCGACATCGGCACGCCCCATACGCAGATATGGGTGTGCGACGACTCGGGCCGGCCGACGTACCGCATCGACGTCGGGGACCCCGAGGTGCGTTACGGCGCCGAGTACTTCGGCGAGGAGTTCCACGACGAGGACGTCGCGGAGCACGACGACGCCAGGATCTCGTGGCTGGAGAAGCGGGACTGGAAGATCGAGGTCTTCACGAAGGAGCACGTCTACGGCAGCGAGCTGTGTGCCGCGGAGCGGCTTCGGCGGGGATTCCTGTCCGCGGAGGCAGCGTTGGGCTCGAAGCGGACGACGTACGTCGACCTGGCGCGGTGACTGGCGGGACGAAGTGCCCGGTCACCGCTCCGGACGCGGACGAAGTGCCCGGTCACCGCTCCGGACGCGGACGAAGTGCCCGGTCACCGCTCCGGACGCGGACGAAGTGCCCGGTCAGCGTTGGGGGGCGGCGGCGTCGTCGAGCCACCAGACGGTCTCGACGGTGCCGCGGGGGACGCGGGCGGGGCACTCGACGGCCTCGGGGGAGCCGGGGGCGGCCGGGCCGGAGAGGGCGCGGGCGATCGCGTCGGCCTTGTCGGCTCCGGCGGCGACGAACCACACCGCGTTGCTGCGCTCCATCGCCTCGAAGGTGAGGGAGAGCCGCTCGGGCGGGGGCTTCGGCGACCCCTCGACAGGTACGACGATCGCGTCGGCGACCACGGCCGCAGGATGCCCGGGGAAGAGCGAGGCCACGTGCCCGTCGGGGCCGATGCCCAGCATCAACACCTCGAAGAACCCCGCACCCCGCTCCCGCACGGTGGCGCTGTAGGCATCGGCCGCCTCGGTGAGGGACAGGCCGGCGTCGCTCGGCGGCATGACGTGGACGTTGTCGGGGTCGACGCCGACGGCGTCGATGAACGCCCGGTGGGCCTGGACCTCGTTGCGGTCGTCGGAGCCGGCGGGCACCCAGCGCTCGTCGCCCCACCACAGCACGACGCGCGACCAGTCCACGTCGGACTCGGCGGACAGGCGGGCGATCGCCCGGTGGATCTCGTCGGCGATGCTGCCGCCCGTCAGGCCGATCTGGGGCACCTCGCCGCGGGCCTGGGCCGCGGCGAGCCGCTCGAGCAGCGCAGCGGCCACGTCGGCGGCGAGCTCGCCCCGGCTCGGGAAGGGCCGGACCTCGGAGACGCTCACTTCCTCGCGCCCCCCTCGAGCTTGACCAGCTTGGCCGCCGTGGCGGCGTACATGTCGTCCTCGTCGAGGCGCCGCAGCTCCTCGGCGAGCAGAGCGGGCACCTCGCGGCGCTTCAGGGCGACCGGGCGGTCCGGCCGGTGCGGCGAGGAGAAGGTCGCGAGCCGGCCGTCGGAGCGCGAGATGCTGATCGGCCCCTCCTTGGTGTCGAGCGTGACGTCGGTGATGCCCGGGCCGGCGGAGTTGGCACGCTTCACCGCCACCTTGAGGCGGTCGCACAGCCAGGCGACGAGCAGGTCGGCGCTCGGGCTGATCCGCTCTGCGGTGACCGTCGCGCCGGTCGCCTTGAGGGGGTGCTGGTCGAGCGCGGCCGCCAGCAGTGCACGCCACGGCGTGAGCCGGGTCCAGGCCAGGTCGGTGTTGCCGGGGGCGTAGGAGCGGCACTGGGTGAGCATCGCGGTCGACTTGCCTCGCGAGACCGCGGCGGCGTCAGTGATGCGGCGCTGCGCGAGCTTGCCGAGCGGGTCGTCGGCCGGGTCGTCCGGAGCCGCGGTCGGCCACCAGATGGCGACGGGGGAGTCGGGGAGCAGCAGCGGCAGCACGACGGAGTCGGCGTGCTTGACCACCTCGCCCTTGAGCCGGATCAGGGCGGTCTCGCCGCCCCAACCGTCGCCGCTGCCGACCTGGGCGTTGACGTGCGGTGCGCCGCGGCCGTCGCCCAGGATCACGCCGAGCACCCGCGACGGGTGCTCGCGCGAGGCGCGCTTGGCGGCCTGCATCGCCTCGACGGCGTCGTCCTCGGGCGCCACGATGATCAGGGTCATCACCATGCCCATCGCCGGGCTGCCGGCACGGGTGCGCGCACGGACGAACTCCGCGGCGATGCCGGACGAGGTGGTGTCAGTGAGCTCGATCATCAGGGCCTCCTCCAGGTGCGGCCCTCGCGGGCCAGCATCGCGTCGGCGGACGCGGGTCCCCACGTGCCGGAGTCGTACTGCTCGGGCTTGCCCTTCTTCGCCCAGTGCTCGAGCACGGGGTCGAGGATCTTCCAGGACAGCTCGACCTCCTCGTGCCGGGGGAACAGCGGCGGGTCGCCGAGCAGGACGTCGAGGATCAGCCGCTCGTAGGCCTCGGCGCTGGCCTCGGTGAAGGAGCCGCCGTAGGCGAAGTCCATGTTGACGTCGCGGATCTCCATCGCCGTGCCCGGCACCTTGGAGCCGAACCGCATCGTCATGCCCTCGTCGGGCTGCACGCGGATCACGAGGGCGTTCTGGGTGAGGTCCTCTGTGGCGGTCTGCGTGAACGGCAGGTGCGGAGCCCGCTTGAAGACGATCGCCACCTCGGTGACACGGCGACCGAGCCGCTTTCCGGTGCGGAGGTAGAACGGCACGCCTGCCCAGCGGCGGGTCTCGACGTTGACCGTGATGGCGGCGAAGGTCTCGGTGGTGGAGGTCTTCTTGATCCCCTCCTCCTCGAGGAAGCCGTTGACCTTCTCACCACCCGCCCAGCCGGGGGCGTACTGCCCGCGCGCGGTGGTGAGGTCGAGCCGCTTCGGCAGGACGGTGGAGGCGAGCACCTTCTGCTTCTCGATGCGCAGGCTCTCGGCGTCGAAGGCGATCGGCTCCTCCATGGCGACGAGCGCCATCAGCTGGAGGAGGTGGTTCTGGATCACGTCGCGGGCGGCGCCGATGCCGTCGTAGTAGCCCGCGCGACCGCCGATGCCGATGTCCTCGGCCATCGTGATCTGCACGTGGTCGACGTAGTTGGAGTTCCAGATCGGCTCGAACATGTTGTTGGCGAAGCGCATCGCCAGGATGTTCTGCACCGTCTCCTTGCCGAGGTAGTGGTCGATCCGGAAGATCGAGCCCGACGGGAAGACGCCGGCGAGGATGTCGTTGAGCTCGCGGGCCGACTCGAGGTCGTGGCCGAACGGCTTCTCCACCACCACGCGCCTCCACTGGTCCTCGCGGTGGTCGGCGAGGCCGTGCTCCTTGAGCTGCCCGACCACGGTGCCGAAGAAGCCGGGCGGGATGGCGAGGTAGAACGCCATGTTGCCGCCGGTGCCGCGGAGCTGGTCGAGCTCCTCGATGGTGCGCCGCAGCTGGTCGAAGGCTATATCGTCGTCGAAGTTGCCCGGCACGAACCGGAAGCCCTCGGAGAGCTGGTTCCACACCTCCTCGCGAAACGGGGTGCGCGCATGCTCGCGTACCGCGTCGTGCACGATCTGCGCAAAGTCCTGGTCGGCCCAGTCGCGCCGCGCGAAGCCGACGAGGCTGAACCCCGGCGGCAGCAGGCCGCGGTTGGCCAGGTCGTAGATCGCCGGCATGACCTTCTTGCGCGACAGGTCGCCCGTGACGCCGAAGAGCACGAGGCCGCACGGCCCGGCGATCCGGGGGAGGCGGCGGTCCTGCGGGTCGCGGAGGGGATTGACGTACGTCATCAGGCTCGGTGCTCCTGGTAGTAGGAGATGAGGGACTGCGTGGAGGGGTCCTGCTGGGCGAGGACGTCGGCGTCGCCGGAGACGGCCGGGCCGAGCTGCTGGGCGAGCTGCTTGCCGAGCTCGACACCCCACTGGTCGAAGCTGTCGATGCCCCACACCGCGCCCTCGACGAACGTGATGTGCTCGTAGAGCGCGATCAGCTGGCCGAGCACGCCGGGCGTCAGCGCGGGCGCCATGATCGACGTGGTGGGCCGGTTGCCCGGGAAGGTCCGGGCCGCGACCAGGTCCTCGGCCACGCCTTCGGCGCGCACCTCGTCGGCGGTCTTGCCGAAGGCGAGCGCCTTGGTCTGGGCGAAGAAGTTGGCGAGGAACAGCTCGTGCACGTCGGTGTCGCCGTCCCGGAGTCCGTACGACGGCGTGGCGAAGGCGATGAAGTCCGCCGGGATGATCCGGGTGCCCTGGTGGATGAGCTGGTAGAAGGCGTGCTGCCCGTTGGTGCCGGGCTCGCCCCAGAAGACCTCGCCGGTGTCGTAGCCGACGGCAGCGCCGTCCCAGCGCACCGACTTGCCGTTGGACTCCATGGTGAGCTGCTGGAGGTAGGCCGGGAACCGGTGCAGCAGCTGGGCGTAGGGGAGGACCGCGTGCGTGTGGGCACCGAGGAAGTTGGTGTACCAGACGTTGAGCAGGCCCATCTTCAGCGGCACGTTGGACTCCGCCGGCGCGGTGCGGAAGTGCTCGTCCATGGCGTGGAACCCGGCGAGC
Source organism: Nocardioides sp. BE266 (assembly GCF_031457855.1). Classification (NCBI taxonomy): domain Bacteria; kingdom Bacillati; phylum Actinomycetota; class Actinomycetes; order Propionibacteriales; family Nocardioidaceae; genus Nocardioides; species Nocardioides sp. BE266. Next base: position 574,960 of record NZ_JAURTI010000004.1, read on the forward strand.
AGCTCGGCGAAGTGCTCCGGGCCGATGGCGACGACCAGGGAGAGGCCGATGGCCGAGTCCATGGAGTAGCGGCCTCCCACCCAGTCCCAGAACCCGAAGGCGTTGGCGGGGTCGATGCCGAAGTCGGCGACCTTGTCGAGCGCCGTCGAGACCGCCACGAAGTGCTGGGCGACCGCGGCCTTCTCGTCCGTGCCGGACGGGAGGTGCTCGAGCAGCCACGCCTTGCAGAGCCGGGCGTTGGTCAGCGTCTCGAGCGTGCCGAAGGTCTTGCTGGAGACGATGAACAGCGTCGTCTCGGGGTCGAGGCCGGAGAGCTTCTGCCCGGCGTCGGTCGGGTCGATGTTGCTGATGAAGCGGCAGGTGAGCCCGTCCTGGCGGTAGGGCTCGAGCGCCTCGTAGGCCATCACCGGCCCGAGGTCCGAGCCGCCGATGCCGATGTTGACCACGGTCTCGATCCGCTTGCCGGTCACGCCGGTCCAGTCGCCGGACCGCACCCGTTCGGCGAACGCGTAGACCCGGTCGAGGACCTCGTGGACGTCGGCCACCACGTCCTGCCCGTCGACGGTCAGCGACGCGCCGCGGGGCAGCCGCAGGGCGGTGTGGAGCACGGCGCGGTCCTCGGTGACGTTGATGTGCTCACCGGCGAACATCGCCTCGCGACGACCGGCCAGGTCGACCTCCTCGGCCAGCCTCAGCAGGGCAGCCTCGACGTCGGCGTCGAACAGGTTCTTCGACAGGTCGACGTGGAGCTCGGCCGCCTCCAGCGACTGGTCCCCGACCCAGGCGGGCGTCAGGGCGCCGCGCAGGTCGGGTCGGAAGGCCTCTGCGAGGCGGGCCAGCTCGGCCCACGCTGATGTGGTCGTGGGATCGACCGGCCCGCTGGAGGTCACGACCGTGCGGCCTCGAGCGACGCGGCCAGGGTCGTCTGGAGCTCGTCCCAGGCGACGACGAACTTGTCGACGCCCTCCTTGATCAGGACCTCGATCACGTCGTCGTAGTCGATGCCCGCGTCGGCGAGCGCCTGCATGTGGGCGGCGGCGTCGTCGTAGAACGGCCGCACCCGGTCACCCCGCACCTCGCCGTGGTCGGCGACGGCGTCGAGGGTCTTCTCGGGCATGGTGTTGACGGTGTCCTCGACCACCAGGTCGACGACGTACATCGTGTCGTCGTAGTCGGGGTTCTTCACGCCGGTCGAGGCCCACAGCGGCCGCTGCTTGCGCGCGCCCTTGGCCTCGAGGGCCTCCCAGCGCGGGCCGGCGAAGAACTCCTCGAACATCTGGAACGCCAGCCGCGCGTTGGCCACGCCGGCCTTGCCCTTGAGGTCCGGGTCGGTGCCGGGCCCCTCGGTCGTGGCGTCGAGCCGCTTGTCGATCTCGGTGTCGACGCGCGAGACGAAGAACGACGCGACCGAGTGGATGTCGGCGAGCTCGTGGCCGTTGGCGTCGGCCTGCTCGAGCCCGGTGACGTAGGCCTCCATCACGTTGCGGTACTGCTCGAGGCCGAAGATCAGCGTGACGTTGACCGAGATGCCGGCCGCGATCGTCTCGGTGATGGCGGGCCAGCCCTCCTCCGTGCCCGGGATCTTGATGAGGAGGTTGGGCTGGTCGACGATCGACCAGAGCTCGGCGGCCTCCTTCACCGTCGAGGCGGTGTCGTGGGCGAAGCCGGGGGAGACCTCGATCGAGACGCGGCCGTCGACGCCGTCGGTGGCGTCGAAGACGGGCCGCATCACCGTGCAGGCCTCGCGGACGTCGTCGGTGGTGATCGTCTGGGTCGCCTTGTCGACGTCGGCACCGGCAGCGGCGAGCTCGCGCACCTGCGGGTCGTAGCGCTCGCCGTCGGCGAGCGCGGCCTGGAAGATCGCCGGGTTGGACGTCACGCCCACCACGTTGCTGTTCTTCACGAGGTCGGCGAGGTTGCCGGTCTCGAGTCGCTCGCGCGACAGGTCGTCGAGCCAGATGGACACCCCGGCGTCGGCCAGGGCCTTGAGACGGTCGTTCATGGTGTGCCTCCCGTGCGTGGGTGGGTGGGATCAGGCGTTGACGACGGCGATGCTGTCGCGGGCCGCGTCGGCGACGGCCTGGGCGGTGATGCCGAACTCGGTGTAGATCCGGGCGAAGTCGGCCGAGGCGCCGTAGTGGTCGATCGAGATGATCCGGCCGTTGTCGCCGACGATCTCGCGCCAGCCCTGCTTGACGCCTGCCTCGACGGAGACGCGCGCCTTCACGGTCGGCGGCAGGACGGTGTCGCGGTAGGACTCGTCCTGCTCCTCGAACCACTCGAGGCAGGGCATCGACACGACGCGGGCGTCGATGCCGTCCTCGGCGAGCAGCCGGCGGGCCTCGACGGCGAGCTGCACCTCGGAGCCGGTGCCGATCAGGATCACGTCGGGCGTGCCCTTCTCGGCGTCGACCAGCACGTAGGCGCCGCGGGCGACGCCCTCGGTGCTCTGGAAGCCGTCGGTGCCACGCGGGAAGACCGGCACGTTCTGCCGGGTCAGCGCGAGTGCGGCCGGGGTGTTGGTGCGCTGCAGGATGTGGTGCCAGGCCGCGACCGTCTCGTTCGCGTCCGCAGGGCGTACGACGTCGAGGCCGGGCATGGCGCGCAGGGCGGCGAGGTGCTCGATCGGCTGGTGGGTCGGGCCGTCCTCGCCGAGGCCGATGGAGTCGTGGGTCCAGACGTAGGTCACCGGCAGCTTGCTCAGGGCGGCGACCCGGACAGATCCGCGCATGTAGTCGGAGAACGTGAGGAACGTGCCACCGAAGACGCGGGTGAGCCGGTCGGCGGCGATGCCGTTCATGATCGCGCCCATGCCGTGCTCGCGGATGCCGAAGTGCAGCACCCGGCCGGCGTGCGGGTCCGTGCTCCACTCGCCGACCTTCGAGACCTCCGGGCCGACGGAGGGCGCGCTGGTGATCGTGGTGTTGTTCGAGCCGGCGAGGTCGGCCGAGCCGCCCCACAGCTCGGGGAGCACGGGAGCCAGGGCGTTGATGACCTTGCCGGACGCGGACCGGGTGGCCACGCCCTTGGCGTCGGCCTCGAAGGTCGGCAGGGCGGCGGGCAGGTCGACCGGGAGCTCGCGGCGCTTGAGGCGGTGGAGCAGCTCGGCGGACTCCGGGTGGGCCTCGGCCCACGCGGCGTACTGCTCGTCCCACTCCGCACCCCACGCGGCGCCGCGCTCGCGGAGCTGCCGGGTGTGCTCGAGGACGCCGGGCGGCACCTCGAACGTCTGCTCGGCATCGAAGCCGAGGACCTTCTTGGTCGCGGCGACCTCCTCGGCGCCGAGCGCACTGCCGTGGGCGGCCTCGGTGCCCTGGGCGTTGGGTGCGGGCCACGCGATGATGGTGTCGAGCACGATCAGGGACGGCTTGTCGGTGACGGCGCGGGCCTTGCGGACCGCGGAGTAGAGGGCCTTGACGTCCTCGACGTACTCCTTGCCGCCGTTGGTCCAGTCGACCGTCTGCACGTGCCAGCCGTAGGCCTCGTAGCGCTTGGCGACGTCCTCGGTGAAGGCGATGTCGGTCTCGCCCTCGATCGAGATGTGGTTGCGGTCGTAGATCATCGTGAGGTTGCCGAGCTTCTGGGTGCCGGCGATCGAGCTGGCCTCGGAGCTCACGCCCTCCTCGAGGTCACCGTCGGAGGCGAGCGCGTAGACGTGGTGGTCGAAGAGACCCTCGCCGGGAGCGGTGTCCGCGTCGAGCAGGCCGTGCACGCGGCGGGCCGAGAGGGCCATGCCGACGGCGTTGCCGACGCCCTGACCCAGCGGCCCGGTCGTGACCTCGACGCCGGCGGTGTGGCCGAGCTCGGGGTGGCCGGGGGTCTTGGAGCCCCACGTGCGCAGCGCCTTGATGTCGTCGAGCTCGAGGCCGAAGCCGCCGAGGAAGAGCTGGATGTAGAGGGTGATGCTCGAGTGGCCGCACGACAGGACGAAGCGGTCGCGGGCGACCCACTCGGGGTCGGCGGGGTCGTGGCGCATGACCTTCTGGAACAGCAGGTACGCCGCCGGCGCCAGGCTCATGGCCGTGCCGGGGTGGCCGTTGCCGACCTTCTGCACCGCGTCCATCGCCAGCACGCGGACCGTGTCGACGGCCTTGTCGTCGATGTCGTCCCACTCGAGGGTGGCGGGCAGGGCGGACTTCTCGGTCAACGCAGTTCCTCTCGGTGGAGTCAGGGCCTCGTGCGGGTGGGGAGTGCGGGATCACAGGTCCCCCGGGGTGGCCTCGACTGCGAGCCTATCGCCGTGGCCGAGTAGACTCGACCCCGCCCGAGGGTCGCTCCGGACGCCTGTTCAGCTGGCGGTCCGCACCCTCCGGTTCCCCGAAGCCCGCGTCCCATCCGTCCCCGTTCTCCCGAGGTCCTCACCGTGTCCCAAGCCGGCCCGCACGCCGCTGCGTCCGACCGGCCGTCGACCGGTGACGAGGGTGCGGCCGGCACCTCCGCCGGGAGCACCGGAGAGCCTCCCGAGCCCGGACGCAAGACCTGGCAGGACGTGGTCGCGGCCTACGTCGGGCTGACCAAGCCGAGGGTCATCGAGCTGCTGCTCCTCACCACCGTGCCGGTGATGTTCTTCGCCGAGCGCGGCATCCCGCCGCTCGGCCTCGTGGTCGCGACCGTCATCGGCGGCGCGCTCTCCGCGGGTTCTGCGTCGGCCTACAACTGCGTCTACGACCGCGACATCGACGAGCAGATGCGCCGTACGCGTCGTCGCGCGCTGCCGCGCCACATCGTCTCGGCCGGCTCGGCGCTCGTCTTCGCCACCGTCCTCGCGGTCGTGTCGACGGTGGTGCTGGGGCTGTGGGTCAACTGGCTCTCGGCCGGGCTGTCGCTGCTGGCCAACGCGTTCTACGTCTTCGTCTACACGATGCTGCTCAAGCGGCGCACCACGCAGAACATCGTGTGGGGCGGCCTCGCGGGCTGCTTCCCGGCGCTCATCGGCTGGACGGCCGTCACCGGCGAGCTGGCCTGGACCCCCGTCGTGCTGTTCCTGGTGGTCTTCTTCTGGACGCCGCCGCACACGTGGGCGCTGGCGCTGCGCTACCGCGAGGACTACGCCAACGTCGACGTCCCGATGCTGCCGGTGGTCAAGCCCGCGGCCGAGGTCGGCCGCCAGGTCGTGGTCTACAGCTGGGTGATGGTCGCGGTGTCGCTGCTGCTGTGGCCGGTCGCCGGCACCAGCCTCGTCTACCCGGTCGCCGCGGTCGTCCTGGGCGCGGTCTTCCTGGTCGAGGCGCACCGGATGTGGGGCCGCGCGAAGGCGTCCGAGGTGCTGTCGGACATCAATCCGATGCGCCTGTTCCACGCCTCCAACCTCTACCTCTCGCTGCTCTTCGTGGCCGTCGCACTGGATCCCTTGCTCGGTCGCTAGCGCACTGTTGGTGAAACGTCCCGGAACTGAGAGTTTCTAGAGAACCTCTTGAGAATTCCTTCCGTGTGACTCTCCGTCAGATCCCGTTGAATCATCCAAATTGAAGAGGCGCAGGGCCTCTTCTGGATGCATGGGGGTTACACGAAGATGTTGAGCGCGCCGCGTCAGCGACTGACCGAGGGCCGTGGGGGCCCCGCCGGCAGGAGCGTGTCGAGGATCATGACGCTGGTGGTGGCCGTCGGCTTCGCCATCGTGGGCCTCGCTGCTCCTTCGAGCGCACACCACAACACGATCAATGGCAGCGTGAGCTGTCGCGACGGCGGCGGCTGGACCGTCACCTGGCAGGTCACCAACAGCGAGCAGCGGACCGAGACGATCACCTCGTCCAACCGTCCGTCCGCGGTGCCGGTGGGCACGACGCTCACCTCCACCCAGACCCGGAGCTTCACCGAGGCCGTGACCACCAAGCCGTCATCGACCGTGACGCTGACCCTCGGTGCCCGCTGGACCAACGGCGTCACCCAGACCAACTCCGGCTCGATCCCGGTGGCGTCCTTCACCGACAGCTGCAACGTGACGAAGGTCGTTGCGCCCACCGTCCCCGTCGTGGACGACTGCGGCCCGGGCAACGCCCACTTCGGCACCGTGCCGAGCGGTCCCTGGACCTCGGTCCTCAACCCCGATGGCAGCCTGACGATCACGGCCAACCAGGGCTACGTCTTCAGCAACGGCCAGACCTCCGTCACCTACCCGGCGCCCGCCGACAGCAACCAGCCGTGCGTCACCGGAGCTCCCGTCGTCCCGGTCGTCGACACGTGCGGCCCCGGCAACGCCCACTACGGCACCGTGCCGAGCGGTCCGTGGACCTCGGTGGTCAACCCCGACGGCAGCGTCACCATCACCGCCAACCCGGGTCACTCGTTCGGCAACGGCCAGACCGTGATCACGCTGCCCGCTCCCGCTGACAGCAACGAGCCGTGCGAGGTGCTGCCCGCCCAGGTCAAGGTCGTCAAGGCGTTGGCCAAGCACATCGACAAGTGCGGTCTGGCGAGCGACCTGTTCAAGGTGAGCAAGCGACCCGGCGTGGTCTACACCGTCAACGGCACCGTGCTCCGCCAGGGCGTCTGGCTGAAGGCCCGCACCCTCAAGGGCGCCAACGGCAAGGCCGGCTCCTACGGCATCACCGTGCGGGCCCGCGCGGCTGACGCGACCTACCGCCTCGAGGGCAAGCAGTCGTGGCGGATGACCTTCAGCACGAAGGCGTGCGCCAAGGCTCCCGAGATCGCGCCCCACACAGGTTCGTGATGCGTCGCGCCGCGATCCTCGCGGTGCTGCTCTGGCCGATCGTGCTGGTCGGTCAGGGTGCGGCCCAGGCCGCCCCTGACCGACTGCAGATCGCCCGCACCGGCACCGACGCCGTGGTGGTGAAGGTTCCCGCGCGCAACGACACCCTCGACGTCGGGTGGCGCCTGCGCGGCACCGTCTACACCTGGGCCAAGGGCGACCCGCCCTGCGACCCGTCGGGCAGCACCGTGTACGCCGGTCACGCCTGGCGCGCCGGCAACGGCGTGGCCGACCACTGGGGCCGGCTCCGCAAGGGCGACCGGATCAGCGTCGGCGGCTGCCGCTTCGAGGTGACCAGGCGCGAGTACTGGGCGGCCAACCGCCGGATGGGCTCGCTCTACTCGGTCTCCGGGCCGCCGCGGATCGTGCTGGTGGCCTGCAAGGCCGACGACTACTCCAAGCGCACGGTGATCTTCGCCCGCAAGCTCTGAGGGCAGGACTACGGCAGGCGGGTCGCGGCGTCGTGCTGCGGCTCGCCGTCCGCCGTCGCCTCGTGGGCGGCGTGGTGGGGGAGCACGGCCAGCGCGATCCGGCCGAGGCCTGCCGCCAGCAGCGCCGCGCCCAGCATGTGCAGCGCCACGAGGCCGACGGGCAGGTCGAGCCAGTACTGCACCCATCCGAGCACGCCCTGGAGCAGCTCGATCAGCAGCACCAGCCCGGTCACGGTCGCCAGCCAGCGGTGCCCACCGCGGAGCGCGACGACCAGCAGCGCGAGTGTGAGCGCGACCAGCACGTAGACGGCGTACGCATGGACGTGCGAGACCGTCGCCGGGTCGAGGCCGTTGCGCGGGGAGTCGGTGTCGCCGGCGTGCGGCCCGGCTCCGGTGACGACGGTGCCGAGGTAGAGCACGACGCAGCCGGCCGCGGTCGTCGCCCAGGCGAGGGCGCGGGGAAGCGCGGGCGCAGCGGCCCGGTCGGGGCTGCGCAGCTCGTCGAGCAGTGCGATGCAGACCATGATGATCGCCATCGAGATCAGGAAGTGGCCCGCCACGATCCAGGGGTTGAGGTCGGTCAGCACCGTGATGCCGCCGAGCACCGCCTGGAACGGGATGCCGAGGCCGATGACGAAGGCCAGGCGGGTCGCCCGGCGGTGCCGCGCGCCCAGCGCCGCCAGGAAGCACAGCAGGGCGATCGCGGCGAGCAGGAAGGTGAGGGTGCGGTTGCCGAACTCGATGACACCGTGGATGCCGAGCTCGCCGTGGGCGACGTACGACTCGTCGGAGCAGCGCGGCCACGTCGGGCAGCCGAGCCCGGAGCCGGTGAGGCGCACGGCGGCGCCGGTCACCACGATCCCGATGTTGGCGAGCAGGTTGGCGACCGCGAGCGGCCAGAGGTACCGGGCGAGCCGGTCGAGCAGGGCAGACATCATTCCCACCTGAAGGTCCGGGCAGTGAGCACCGTGCCGACGACCGACCAGGCGGCGAGCACGAGAAGAGAGCGGCCGTCGATGCTCGCGTGGACGAGAGCGTCGCGCATCGCCTCGCCGAGGGCGGCCGACGGCAGCCAGGTGATCACCGGCGACGCGGCGCCGTACGTGCTCGTGGGCAGCACGACGCCGCCGCCGGCCATGAGCAGGAGGTAGACGAGGTTGGCGAGGGCGAGCGTCGCCTCGGCCCGCAGCACGCCGGCCACGAAGAGCCCGAGGGCCGCGAAGGCCGCGGTGCCGAGCGCGATCGCGAGTGCGGTGCCGGCGACGGACTTCAGCGGGTGGTCGAGAGTCGGCTCCCAGCCGAGGACCAGGCCCACGACGACGAGCACCACGAGCTGGAGCAGCACCACGTTGAGCAGCGCGAGCACCTTGCCGAGCAGCAGGCCGTGCCGGGGGAGCGGTGAGGAGCCGAGCAGCTTGATCACGCCGTAGCGCCGTTCGAAGCCGGTCGCGATCGCCACGGAGGTGAAGGCGGTCGACATGACGGCGAGCGCCAGCACGCCCGGGGTGAGGATGTCGACCGGCCGGTGGCCGTCGAGGTCGATGCCGATCCGGTCGGCGACGGCGACACCGCCCACCAGCACGATGACCGGGATGACGATCGCCAGCAGCAGCTGCTCGCCGTTGCGCAGCATCAGCCGCGCCTCCATCCGCGACTGGGCGAGCACCATCCGCGAGAGCGAGGCACCACCGGGTGCGGGCGTGAAGGTGCTCACGGCGCCAGCTCCCGTCCGGTGAGCTCGAGGAAGACGTCCTCGAGGTTGCGCTGGCCCAGGTTGAGCGTCTCCGGCAGCACGTCGTGCTGCTCGCACCACCGCGAGACCAGGCCCAGGGTCGTCGAGTCGGCCGGACCGTGGATCAGCATGCTGACCTCGTCGAGCTGGCGTACCTCCGTGTCGGGGCCGAGGTCGGCACGCAGCGACTCGGGGGCACCGTCGGGGAACGGCCGGTTGACGACGAGGCGGATGGTGGCGGAGCGGCCCTCGCGGGTCAGCTCGCCCGGCGTGCCGGTGGCGATGACGCGGCCCCGGTCGATGATGTGGATCCGGTCGGCGAGCCGCTCGGCCTCGTCCATGTGGTGGGTGGTCAGCACGACGGTCACCCCGTCACCGCGGATCTCCTCGAGCAGCTCCCAGGTCGTCCGCCGGGCCTGCGGGTCCATGCCCGCCGTCGGCTCGTCGACGAAGACCAGCTCGGGGCGCCCGACCAGCGCGATCGCGAGCCCGAGCCGCTGCTGCTGCCCGCCGGAGAGCCGGCGGTAGGGCGTGCGCCCGCAGTCGGCGAGGCCGAGCCGGTCGCTGAGCATGTCGGTGTCGAGCGGGTGGGCGTGCAGGGACGCCATGTGGTCGAGCATCTCCCGCGCCCGTACGCCGCTCCACGCGCCGCCCGACTGCAGCATCACGCCGATCCGGGGGAGCAGGTCCGCGCGGTCGCGCCGCGGCTCGAGGCCGAGCACGCGGACGGTGCCCTGCTGCGGCACGCGGTAGCCCTCGCACGTCTCGAGCGTGGTGGTCTTGCCCGCGCCGTTGGGTCCGAGGACGGCCGTGATCGACCCGCGGGCCACCTCGAGGGACAGCCCGTCGACCGCCACCTTGTCGCCGTACGCCATCACCAGGCCGTCGATCTCGACAGCGGGGGAGGCGGGTGGCACGTCGCGAAGTCTAGGTCGGGGCGTCGGCCCCCCGAATTCGAGGGGCGCGGTGTCGGTGGCCGCGGATAGCGTGGGTGACATGACACGCTCTCTCGCCATCGAGGCCGAGGGCCTCGTCAAGCACTTCGGCGACACGGTCGCCGTCGACGGGGTCTCCTTCGTCGTCCCCGAGGGCTCGGTCCTCGGGCTGCTCGGCCCCAACGGCGCCGGCAAGACCACCACGGTGCGGATGATGACCACCCTGACCCGCCCGACGGCCGGCACCGGACGGGTCGCCGGCCACGACATCCTCACCGACCCGGCCGCCGTGCGGCGCAGCATGGGCCTCACCGGCCAGGCCGCCACCGTGGACGAGCTCCTGACCGGCCGGGAGAACCTCCGCCTCATCGGCTCGCTCTACGGTCTCGACTCCGGCTACATCAAGCGCGCCAGCGACGAGCTGCTGGAGCGGTTCTCGCTGGCCGACGCCGGCGACCGGATCGCCAAGACCTACTCCGGTGGCATGCGACGGCGCCTCGACCTGGCGGTGAGCCTGATCGCCACGCCGCCGGTGTTGTTCCTCGACGAGCCCACGACCGGCCTCGACCCGCGCTCGCGCGTCGAGCTGTGGGAGGTGCTGCGCGAGCTGGTCGCCGACGGCACGACGCTGCTCCTGACGACCCAATACCTCGAGGAGGCCGACCAGTTGGCCGACAACATCGTGGTGATCGACCGGGGCACGGTCATCGCCGAGGGCACGCCGCTCCAGCTCAAGGACCAGTCGGGGGCGGCGGCGCTCGTGGTCACCGTCTCCAACGCGCCCGACCTCGAGCAGGCCGAGGCGCTGCTGCTTCCTCACGTGCGCGAGGTGCACGTCGACGCCGGCGCACGCCAGCTGACCGCGCCCGCCGAGGGTCTGGCCCACATGACCCGCGTGGCCGGCATCTTCGACGAGAGCGGCATCGTCCTCGACGACATCGGGCTCAAGAGGCCCAGCCTCGACGACGTCTTCCTCCACCTGACCGGCCACCGTGCCGAGGAGCGGCTCGACGACGACACCGACGAGACCACCGACGCGCCGGCAGGGGAGATGGCCCGATGAGCACCACCCTCGAACGACCCGAGATCCGACCCACCGGGCTGCTGACGCAGGCGTGGGCGATCGCCCGGCGCAACTTCCTCCACATCAAGCGGATGCCCGAGATGTTGATGGACGTGACCATCCAGCCGGTCATGTTCGTGCTGCTCTTCGCCTATGTCTTCGGCTCGTCCATCGACGTCGACACCGCCGCCGGCTACCGCGCCTTCCTGCTCGGCGGGATCATGGCGCAGACCGTCGCCTTCGCCTCCTTCATCGTGGCCGTGGGCCTCACCGCCGACCTCGACAAGGGCATCGTCGACCGGATGCGGTCGCTGCCGATCAACCCGGCGGCGGTCCTCGTCGGCCGGAGCATCTCCAGCCTGGCCCACTCCTCGATCGGCCTGGTGGTGATGTCGCTGACCGGCCTGGTCATCGGCTGGCGCATCCACACCGACCCCTTCCAGGCCGCCCTGGGCTACCTCCTGCTCCTCGGCTGGGGCTTCGCGATGATCTGGGTCGGCATCTGGGTCGGCTCGGCCATGCGATCGGTCGAGGCGGTCAACGGCGTCATGTTCGCCACGATGTTCCCGATCACCTTCCTGGCCAACACCTTCGCGCCCACCGACCGGATGCCGACCGTGCTGCGCTTCATCGCCGAGTGGAACCCGATCTCCTCGCTCACCCAGGCGGTGCGCGTGCTCTGGGGCAACGACCAGCCGCTGGCCGCGGGGGCCGCGTTCCCGATGCACCACCCGATCCCGTTCACCATCGGCTGGATCGTGCTGATCACCGCGGTCGTCGCACCGCTCGCGATCCGCACCTTCCGCGCGCGCACGGCTGACTGAGAGGAGTGGTCCGGGTCACTTAGGTGACCCTTGCTTGAACGGTGAACGGCAATAACGTCACACTGGCGTTGTGGAATTCACCAGGACGGCCGCGACCCCGGACGGGGACGCACCCACGCGTGACCGCGTGGCGCGCACGATCCTGGAGAACGGGCCCTCGACGGCCGCCGACCTGGCCCGCCGCCTCGACCTCACGCCGGCCGCCGTACGCCGTCACCTCGACCACCTCGCGCTCGAGGGCGTCGTGGAGTCGCGCGAGCCCAAGGTCTACGGCGCCCGCGGTCGCGGCCGCCCGGCCAAGGTCTTCGCGCTGACCGAGTCCGGCCGCGACAGCTTCGACCAGCAGTACGACGACCTCGCCGTCCAAGCCATGCGGTTCCTGGCCGAGACGCAGGGCGAGGACGCCGTGGTGGAGTTCGCCCGTCGCCGGGTCGCGTTCGTCGAGCGGGACTACACCGCGGTGACGACGGCCGACCCCGACCTGACGCCCGCCGAGGCGTTGGCGAAGGTGTTCACCCAGAACGGCTACGCCGCCTCGGTGCGTGACCTGCCTGCAGCGAACGGGCAGAGCGTGGGGGAGCAGCTGTGCCAGCAGCACTGCCCCGTCTCCCACGTCGCCCACGAGTTCCCCCAGCTCTGCGAGGCCGAGACGGAGGCCATCGCCGCCGTCCTCGGCACTCACGTCCAGCGCCTGGCGACCATCGCCCACGGTGACGGCGTGTGCACCACCTGCATCCCCCAGACCCTGAAGCCAGCATCGAAGAAGGAGAAGGCATGACCTCCATCGAAGAACTCAACCCGGAGCTCAAGGGCATCGGCAAGTACGAGTTCGGCTGGGCCGACTCCGACGACGCCGGCGCTGCCGCGACGCGCGGCCTCAACGAGGACGTCGTACGCGACATCTCCTCCAAGAAGTCCGAGCCGCAGTGGATGCTCGACCTGCGCCTGAAGGGCCTCAAGCTCTTCCACCGCAAGCCCATGCCGACCTGGGGCTCCGACCTCGGCGGCATCGACTTCGACAACATCAAGTACTTCGTGCGCTCCTCGGAGAAGCAGGCCGCCTCATGGGAGGACCTGCCCGAGGACATCAAGAACACCTACGACAAGCTCGGCATCCCGGAGGCGGAGAAGCAGCGCCTCGTGGCCGGCGTCGCCGCGCAGTACGAGTCCGAGGTCGTCTACCACTCGATCCGCGAGGACCTCGAGGAGAAGGGCGTCATCTTCGTCGACACCGACACCGCGCTGAAGGAGCACGAGGACCTCTTCAAGGAGTACTTCGGCACCGTCATCCCGGTCGGCGACAACAAGTTCGCCGCGCTCAACACCTCGGTGTGGTCGGGCGGCTCGTTCATCTACGTGCCGAAGGGTGTGCACGTCGACATCCCGCTGCAGGCCTACTTCCGGATCAACACCGAGAACATGGGCCAGTTCGAGCGGACGCTGATCATCGTCGACGAGGACGCCTACGTGCACTACGTCGAGGGCTGCACCGCGCCGATCTACTCCTCCGACTCGCTGCACTCCGCGGTCGTGGAGATCATCGTGAAGAAGGGCGGCCGCTGCCGCTACACGACCATCCAGAACTGGTCGAACAACGTCTACAACCTCGTCACCAAGCGCGCGACCTGCGAGGCCGGCGCGACGATGGAGTGGGTCGACGGCAACATCGGCTCCAAGGTCACGATGAAGTACCCCGCCATCTACCTGATGGGCGAGCACGCCAAGGGCGAGACCCTGTCGATCGCCTTCGCGGGCGAGGGCCAGCACCAGGACGCCGGCGCCAAGATGGTGCACGCGGCGCCGCACACCTCGTCGTCGATCCTGAGCAAGTCGGTCGCGCGCGGCGGTGGCCGCACGTCCTACCGCGGCCTGATCCAGGTCAACGAGGGCGCCCACGGCTCGAAGTCCAACGTGCTCTGCGACGCGCTGCTGGTCGACCAGATCAGCCGCAGCGACACCTACCCCTACGTCGACATCCGCGAGGACGACGTGTCGATGGGCCACGAGGCGAGCGTCTCGAAGGTCTCCGACGACCAGCTCTTCTACCTCATGTCGCGCGGCATGGAGCAGGACGAGGCGATGGCGATGATCGTGCGCGGCTTCGTCGAGCCGATCGCCAAGGAGCTGCCGATGGAGTACGCCCTCGAGCTCAACCGCCTGATCGAGCTCCAGATGGAAGGCGCAGTGGGCTGATCCCCGCCGCCCGACCGACGTACGCACCGAAGAAAGTAGAGCTTTGACCGTCACCACCGAATCCGTCCGTGCTGCCCTGGAGCAGGACAAGATCGAGAGCCACCTCAACCCGGTGGGCTCCTTCGACGTCGCCGACCACCCCGTGCCGACCGGCCGCGAGGAGATCTGGCGCTTCTCGCCGCTCAAGCGGCTCAAGGGCCTCCACGCCGACGCCTCCTTCGAGGCGCGGACGTCCAAGCTGAGCTGGAACGAGCCCGAGGGCGTCTCGGTCGGCATCGTGACCGGCGACGAGGCCCGTGCCCTGCGCGGCATCAGCGGCCTCGTGCCCAACACGCGGTTCGCGGCCCGGGTCCTCGCCGAGGTCGGTCCGAGCGTCCTGGTCGACGTCCCGGCCGACACGGTGGTCTCCGAGCCGCTCGCGCTCGACATGGTCGGCCTCGGTGCCGAGGAGACCATGGGCGGCCACCTGGCCTTCCGCTTCGGTGCGCACAGCAAGGCCGTCGTGGTCATCAACCACACCGGCAGCGCTGCGGTCGCCGCGGTCGTGGAGATCGTCGTCGGTGACGGCGCCGACGTCACCGTCGTCTCGATCCAGGACTGGGACGACGACGCGGTGCACCTCGCCCACCACCAGGCGGTCGTGGGGCGCGATGCGTCGTACAAGCACGCGGCGATCTCGTTCGGCGGCGACGTGGTCCGGATGGACGCCAACGTCACCTACGCCGGTCCCGGCGGCTCCGCGGAGCTGCTCGGCCTCTACTTCGCCGACGCCGGCCAGCACATCGAACACCGCCTCTTCGCCGACCACAACGCGCCCCACACCAAGAGCCACGTGGTCTACAAGGGCGCGCTCCAAGGCGAGGGCGCCCACACCGTGTGGATCGGCAACGTGCTGATCCGCAAGGTCGCCGAGGGCATCGAGACCTACGAGGAGAACCGCAACCTCGTCCTCACCGACGGCTGCCGCGCCGACTCGGTCCCCAACCTGGAGATCGAGACCGGCGAGATCGAGGGCGCCGGCCACGCGTCGGCCACCGCCCGCTTCGACGACGAGCAGCTGTTCTACCTCCAGTCGCGCGGCGTCTCCGAGCAGGAGGCCCAGCGCCTGGTCGTGCACGGCTTCTTCAACGACCTGATCCGCAAGGTCGGCGTGCCGTCCATCGAGGACCGCCTGCTGACCACGGTCGAGGCCGAGCTCGCCAAGAACGTCCTCAAGGACCTCGCCGCGCTGGGCGGCGACGCCTGATGGCATTCGAGCGCGCCTGCGCCCTCGACGAGGTGGCGACCGACCAGGCACTCGCCGTCACCCTCGGCCGGTACGACATCGCGGTCGCCCGCGACGGCGACGAGGTCTTCGCGATCGAGAACACCTGCAGCCACGCCGAGGTCGCCCTCACCGAGGGCGAGGTCGCGGACTGCCAGATCGAGTGCTGGCTGCACGGGTCGATGTTCGACCTGCGCACCGGCAAGCCCACCAACCTCCCCGCGACCGAGCCGGTCGCGACCTTCCCCATCGAAGTACGCGGCACGGACGTGTACGTCGACACCGAGACCACCCTGAACGGAGTCACCCCCGCATGAGCAAGCTCGTCATCACCGACCTCCACGTCACCGTCGACACCGAGGACGGCCCCAAGGAGATCCTCAAGGGCGTCACCCTCACCATCAAGGAGGGCGAGACCCACGCGATCATGGGCCCCAACGGCTCGGGCAAGTCCACGCTGGCCTACTCGATCGCGGGCCACCCCAAGTACACGATCACCGGTGGCACGGTGACCCTCGACGGCCAGGACGTCCTCGCGATGACCGTCGACGAGCGCGCCCGCGCCGGCCTCTTCCTCGCCATGCAGTACCCCGTCGAGGTGCCCGGCGTCTCGGTCGCGAACTTCCTGCGCACCGCCAAGACGGCGATCGACGGCGAGGCCCCCAAGCTCCGCACCTGGGTCAAGGACGTCAACGGCGCCCTCGACCGCCTCAACCTCGACTCGTCGTTCTCGCAGCGCTCGGTCAACGAGGGCTTCTCCGGCGGTGAGAAGAAGCGCCACGAGATCGCCCAGCTCGACCTGCTCGACCCCAAGGTCGCGGTGCTCGACGAGACCGACTCCGGCCTCGACATCGACGCGCTGAAGATCGTCTCCGAGGGCGTCAACCGCTTCCGCGAGCGCGAGGGCAAGGGTGTCCTGCTGATCACCCACTACACCCGCATCCTGCGTTACATCGAGCCCGACTTCGTCCACGTCTTCGTCGACGGCAAGGTCGCCGAGTCCGGCGGCAAGGAGCTCGCCGAGGCCCTGGAAGCGGAGGGCTACGACAAGTACCTCAAGGCCAACGCCTGATCGTCGGCGACAACGAGCTGAGAAGGGAGACCACGATGGAAGGACTGCTTCCGGATCTCGACGTGATCCGCAAGGACTTCCCGATCCTCGAGCGCACGCTCGCGGGCGGGGTGCCGCTGGTCTACCTCGACAGCGCCAACACCTCGCAGAAGCCGCAGATCGTGATCGACACGATGGTCGACCACCTCGAGCGCCACAACGCCAACATCGCCCGCGCGATGCACCAGCTCGGCGCGGAGTCGACCGAGGCCTACGAGGCGGCGCGCGACAAGGTGGCGGCCTTCCTCAACGCGCCCTCGCGCAACGAGGTGATCTTCACCAAGAACGCCACCGAGGCGCTCAACCTGCTGGCCCGCACGATCGACCTCGGTCCCGGCGACAACGTCGTCATCACCGAGATGGAGCACCACTCCAACATCGTGTCGTGGCAGCTGGCGTGTGAGCGCTCCGGCGCCGAGCTGCGCTGGTTCGGGCTGACAGACGACGGCCACCTCGACCTGTCGACCGCCGACCAGCTGGTCGACGAGCACACCAAGGTGGTCGCCTTCACCTGGGTGTCCAACATGCTCGGCACGATCAACCCGGTCGTCGACCTGGTCGCCCGTGCCAAGGCCGCGGGCGCCCTCTCGGTCGTCGACGCGTCGCAGGCCGCGCCGCAGCTGCCGGTCGACGTACAGGCTGCGGGGTGCGACTTCCTGGTCTTCACCGGCCACAAGGTGACCGGCCCGACCGGCGTCGGCGTCCTCTGGGGCCGCGAGGAGCTGCTCAACGGGCTGCCCCCGTTCCACGGCGGCGGCGAGATGATCGAGACCGTCACCATGGCGCGCTCGACCTACGCCAAGGCACCCCACCGCTTCGAGGCCGGCACTCCGCCGATCGTCGAAGCGGTCGGCCTCGGTGCGGCCGTCGACTACCTCGGCCACATCGGCCTCGACGCGATCCACGCCCACGAGCAGGCCATCACCGCCTACGCCCTCGAGGGGCTGCAGTCGGTGCCGGGCGTGACCGTCCTCGGCCCGCTCGACGCGACGCAGCGCGGGGGAGCGATCTCCTTCGAGCTCGACGGCGTGCACCCGCACGACATCGCGCAGGTCCTCGACTCGCGCGGCGTCGCCGTGCGGGCAGGCCACCACTGCGCGAAGCCGGCCCACGCGCGGTTCGGCGTGCAGGCGTCCACGCGCATGTCGTCGTACCTCTACACGACGCCGGGCGAGATCGACGCGCTCGTCGAGGCGCTCCACCACACCCGCAGCTACTTCAAGGTGGACCGATGAGCACCGACCTCGACGCGCTCTACCAGGAGATCATCCTGGACCACTACAAGAACCCGCACCACAAGGGCTTGCGCGACCCGTTCGAGTCCGAGGTGCACCACGTCAACCCGACCTGCGGCGACGAGGTCACCCTCCGGGTGCACCTCTCGGGCGGGGTCGTGGAGGACGTGTCGTACGACGCCGTCGGCTGCTCCATCTCGCAGGCCTCCGCCTCGGTGCTGACCGACCTCGTGATCGGCAAGCCGGTCGACGAGGCGATGGAGATCCACCAGACCTTCCTCGAGCTCATGCAGGGCAAGGGGCAGGTCGAGCCCGACGAGGACGTCCTCGAGGACGGCATCGCGTTCGCCGGTGTCGCCAAGTTCCCCGCGCGCGTGAAGTGCGCACTGCTCTCCTGGATGGCGTGGAAGGACGCGACCGCCCAGGCCCAGACCGAAGGAGATCCCGCATGAGCGAGTCCCAGGCTGACCACAGCGACCTGCCCGAGGTCCCCGAGGCCGCCGGCCACGGCGGCACCGCGACGGTGACCGTCGACGACGTCACCGAGGCGATGAAGGACGTCGTCGACCCCGAGCTCGGCATCAACGTCGTCGACCTCGGCCTGGTCTACGGCGTGCACCTCGACGAGCACAGCAACGCCGTGCTCGACATGACCCTCACGTCCGCGGCCTGCCCGCTGACCGACGTGATCACCGACCAGACCGAGTCGGCCCTCGAGGGCCTCGTCGGCGACGTCGCGATCAACTGGGTCTGGATGCCGCCGTGGGGCCCGGACAAGATCACCGAGGACGGCCGCGAGCAGCTGCGGGCCCTCGGATTCAACGTCTGATCAGCGCGTGCGCCCTCGCGCGACCACCTGGGTGATCCAGTAGTCGGTGGTCGGTGAGGGCGTCGTCGTGAAGCGGGCGTTGGGCAGGTAGAGCGCGGACCCGAAGCGGGCGAGCGTCGTCGGCACGTCGAAGCTGGTCGAGGGATCGAGGTCGGCGGCCGTGATCGTGCGCACCAGCCGTCCGCTCGACCCGTCCCGCGAAAGCCTGAGGACGGCGATCTCGTTCGCCTGGTTGCGTACGACGTAGAGGATCCGCCCGAGGCGGAGCATGCCGTCGCCCATGGTGAGCGACGCTCCGCCGAGGTCGACCTCCGTGGCCGCGCCCGACGTGGTGTCGACCCGGTAGAGCAGGCCGGTGGTCGAGTTGACCACCAGGAGGCCGCGGCCGGTCGGGGTCGTCTCGATGCCGTTGGCCCCGAACCCGGTGCCCTGCACCCACTCGCCACTGAGCGGCACCGTGGTCGCGCTGGGAGCCGGGGCGCCTCGGCGCAGTGTGGTCAGCCGGTAGAGCTGGGGCTGCGAGGAGTCGGTGAACCAGGCTGCCCGCCGGGTAAGGACGACGTCGTTGACGAAGCTGGTGCTCGTGGTGAGCGGGACGTCGGCGAGCACGCGGCCGCTGTGCGTGTCGACAACGCGCGCGGTGCCGGCGGGCCCGCCGGCGACGTACAGGCGGTCGCGGTGGTCGGCCTTCATGCCCACCGACGGGGTGCCGGGTCCCTGGCTGATCACCGTCCCGCGACCGGTGCGCAGCGACACCTCGTAGATGTCGCCGTCGGCGAGGGAGCCGAGCCAGGCCGTCGGCCCGTCGCCGATGGCGATGCCCTCCGGCTGGAAGCCGTCGGGGAGCTCGATGCGCGCCGGGAAGGTGCCCGGCTTGTGTGCCGTCGCCCCTCCCGAGACCGCCGCGCCGGGTGGCAGGAGGGCCAGGCCGAGGACGACGGCGGTGCTGGTGACGAGCAGACGGCGCATGGGAGGCCTCCGGGTCGGTGGGGATCCTCGACCGTAACCCGGTCCGGCCGGAGCGGACCAGCCTCGTGACCGGCGATAATCCCGTGGCGGTGGGGGATCGGGCGAGCGCACACTCCATCCGTGCTGAACCCCCACCCCACGCGCTACGCCGAGCTCAACGGCGTGCTCCACGACCTCGTCACCGGCGCCCAGGCGGCGCTCGGCGACTCGTTCGTGGGTGCCTACCTCCAGGGGTCGTTCGCACTCGGGGCGGGTGACCTCCACAGCGACTGCGACTTCCTCGTCGTCGTCCGCGACCGACCCGACGCCGCGCAGGAGGCGGCGCTCCGGGCCCTCCACCACGACCTCCCGCACCGCGACGGCTTCTGGTACCACCACCTCGAGGGGTCCTACGCCGTCCTCGACGACCTGCGCACGACCGCCGGGCTGGGCCGCGACTGGCTCTACGTCGACCACGGCCACGACGAGATGGCGTGGTCCGTGCACTGCAACCAGCCGTGGAGCCGCTGGATCCTCCGTGAGCACGGCATCACCCTCGTCGGCCCCTGCCCGGTCGAGCTGATGGAGCCGGTGCCCGACGACGTGCTGCGTGACCACGCACGGGCGACCCTCACCACCCTCACCGACGACGTGCTCGGGTGGTGCCCGCCGACGATCGCCTGGTGCCAGCGCTACCTCGTCGTGCAGGCGTGCCGCAGCCTCTACACCGTCCGCACCGGCCAGGTCGCCAGCAAGCGCGACGCCCTGCGGTGGGCGATGATGCACGCCGACCCGAGCTGGCGGCCCCTGCTCCAGCAGGTCCAGGCCGACCGCGACCTCGGCTTCGACCCGGGTGCCGAGCCGCGGCCGGGCTCGATGGAGTCGGCGCGCGCCTTCGCGGCGTACGTCGCCGAGGCGGCGTGACCACCCCGACTAGGCTTGCTGCATGAGCGATCCCGAGGTCGACCCCAGCAATGTCGAGCTCAGCCTGATCGACTTCGACCACGAGGAGCTGCGGGTCTACTGGGACCTGGCCCGCTTCCACGCCAAGCTCAACGCCGCGCCGACCTACTTCGGGCCGACGACGCTCGAGTCGGTGCCGCCGCCCGCCTGGGCGTACGGCGACTCGGTGGAGGAGTCCGACGCCTTCGTCACCCAGGTGCTGGCCGACGAGCGCGGCGAGACCACGGCCGCGGCGGCCGACTACGCCGACGACCTGCCCGAGCCCGGCGTGCTGTCGATCCTGTGCGACGGCTCGGGCGTGCCGTGGGCGCTGGTCGAGGTCACCGACGTCCGGGTCACCGGCGACCAGGTCGTCGAGGCGTTCAAGGTCGTCTACAAGTCCTGACGGCTCAGCCGCGGTAGACCGGGAGTGCCGGCTCCCACGTGAGCGGCACGCCCGGCGTGATGTCGTCGTTGGTGTCGTCGGGCCACGTCGCCCGGCCGACGTACGTCGTCGAGCCGAGGACCAGCCGCACCTCGTAGTCGAACGGTCCCTCGCCGATCGTGGTCGCGCGGCGCCCCACGGAGTCGGGGGACCGGAAGAAGAGGCCGCCCTCGTCGTAGCACTCGCCCGGCGGCCGCAGCGGGAGCACGACGGACTCACCGGTGGACGATGTGACCTCGATCGTCGCGCGTGCCTGCTCGTAGCGACGGTCGAGGTCGGACACGCTGAGCTCGACGCCGTAGGAGTCCAGCGCGCCGTCGTGGTCGGCCAGCACGGCCGCGGTGCCGGTGGCCGCCTCGGGATAGGTCCCGTCGGTCGGCGTCTGCCACCGGACCGTCGTCACGGCGTCGCCGCCCGGGCCGCGCCCGAAGATGTCGACGTCCCAGTCGCCGGCCGGTCCCGCAGGCAGGACGCGGAAGGTCCGCTCACCGGTCGTCTCGGCCGCGACAGTGATGGTCCGGCCGCAGCCGGCGCGGGTGCCGTGCTCGCGGAAGGAGACGCTGTCGAAGGTCCAGCCCGGCACGTCGAAGCCGAAGAGCAGCGCCTCCGGGCTGCCGATCGACGGCGGGTTGTCAGCGGGGCCACCGTCTGCGCAGCCGCCGGTGTAGCAGATGGTCCACGGGCTGAGGTCGACCTGCCCGTCGTCGGTCAGCACGTGGAAGCGCGGCGGGTTCGAGATCGAGTACGCGTCCGGGGACGTCACCGCCGGCAGCACCAGTCCGTTCGGGAGCACGGTGTGGGAGACGTCGGGCGGGGCGACGGTGACCTCGGTGGGCCGGTCGGCGCAACCCGCGGCGAGGAGCACCAGGCACACGGCGGCGACGACCCTCATGGGGCTGGGACGCCGGAGTCGTGGCCCGGGTTCCGTCGCCTTGTGGGAGAGTCCTCGCATGGCCGAAAGGATGACCTACCTCCTCGTCGACGGGGAGAACATCGACGCGACTCTCGGCACCTCGATCCTGGGGCGACGACCCCGCCCCGAGGAGCGGCCCCGGTGGGACCGGCTGCTCGAGTGGGCGGAGCGCGCCTTCGACCAGGACGTCAGCGGCCTGTTCTTCCTCGCCGCGAGCACCGAGCTGCCGACGAGCTTCGTGCAGGCCCTGCTCGCGATCGGCTTCAAGCCGATCCCGCTGAGCGGCGAAGGCAAGATCGTCGACATCGCCATCCAGCGCACGGCCGAGGCCCTCGTCGACCGCGAGGCCGACGTAGTTCTGGTGAGCCACGACGGCGACTTCATCGAGCAGGTCACCCGCCTGTGCGACGGCACCCGCCAGGTCGGGGTCATCGGCTTCACCGAGTTCGTGAACTCGCAGTTCCGCAACCTGCCGGGCCTGCGCATCTTCGACCTCGAGTACGACATCGCGGCCTTCAACTCCTCGCTCCCGCGGGTGCGGGTCATCCCGATCGACGAGTTCGACCCGCTCGAGTTCCTCTGAGCGCCGTGGCGCACGTCCTCGTCCCCACCGCGCGCTGGGGTCGATGGGTCGACAACTTCGCCGCGCGCCACGGCACTGCGACCGTGTCCGTGTCCGACGGTGGGCTGAGCGGGGAGGCCGTCGACGGCTCCACCTTCCTCGCGCAGCTGCCCTTCGCGAACTCGTACGACGGACCGCCGGAGGCGGGTGCCTTCGCCGAGGCGGCGGTGCCGCCCGAGCGGTGGGGCGTGCTGCTGGTGCGCAAGGGCGGCTTCGCCGTGGCCCGGCTCGAGGGCCCGCGGATGGTCGAGCACAAGATCGGCCAGCGGCACGTGCAGGGCCGCAGCAAGGCCGGCGGTCAGAGCCAGCAGCGGTTCGCCCGCCGCCGGGACAACCAGGCGCGGCAGGCCTACGAGGCGGCTGCCGACCATGCAGCGCGGCTGCTCGGCGGCGTACGCCTCCTGGTGACGGGCGGCGACCACGCCGCCGTCGACGCGGTGCTCGAGGACCCGCGACTCTCGTCGGCCACCGTCGTCGGGCCGTGGCTCCCGGTGCCGGATCCACGCCGAGCCGTCCTCGATCAGGCGATCGCCGACGCCCAGGCGATCGGTGTCGAGGTCACCAACGCCTGACGGATCACGCATCACGGCGACACGGGCCGAACGGCTCTGACGGTGCGCCCCGCCGCGGTCGTAGCGTGGATCCCGTGAGCAACCCGATCGAGGTCCACGGCCTCGTCAAGACGTTCGGCAGGGCACGCGCCCTCGACGGCCTCGACCTCGAGGTGGCCGCCGGCGAGGTGCACGGCTTCCTCGGCCCCAACGGTGCCGGCAAGTCGACCACGATCCGGGCGCTGCTCGGGCTGATGCGCACCGACGGTGGGACGGTCTCGGTCCACGGGCTCGACCCGTGGGCCGACGCGGTCGCCATCCACCGGCGACTGGCGTACGTGCCGGGCGACGTCGCGATCTGGCCGAACCTCAGCGGGGGAGAGGCGATCGACACGCTGCTGCGGATGCGGGGCCTCGACCCGAAGGCGACCGACCGCGACGCACTGCTCGAGCGCTTCGACCTCGACCCCACCAAGAAGGGACGCACCTACTCGAAGGGCAACCGGCAGAAGGTCGCGCTGGTCGCTGCGTTCGCCACCCAGGTCGAGCTGCTGGTGCTCGACGAGCCGACGTCCGGCCTCGACCCGCTGATGGAGCGCGTCTTCAACGAGTGCCTCGCCGAGCACAAGGCGCAGGGCACCACCGTCCTGCTGTCCAGCCACATCCTCAGCGAGGTGGAGCGGCTCGCCGACCGGGTGACGATCATCCGGCAGGGGAGGACCGTCGAGAACGGCACGCTCGCCGAGCTGAGGCACCTGCGGCGCAACCACGTCCGCGCGCAGATCACGGGCGCGCTCCCGGCCGACCTCACCGGCGTGCACGACCTGCAGGTCACGGACGGTGCGGTGACCTGTGCGGTCGACCCCGACGGCCTGCCCGGGCTGCTCCGGGCGCTCGACGCCGCGGGCGTGGAGTCGCTGACCTGCACGCCGCCGTCGCTGGAGGAGCTGTTCCTCGATGCCTACCGCAACTGAGGCCCGGGCCGAGGCCCGGACCGAGGCCGGGACCGACGCGGCCGGCACCACCGGCCTGCTGCGGCTGAACCTGCGCCGCGACCGCATCCTGCTCCCGGTCTGGATCTGGCTGCTGACCGCGATGGTCGCGGCGTCGGCGTTCGCGACCACCGGCCTCTACACGGACGCGGCGGAGCGGGTCGCCGCCTCCCGCGTGATCAACACCAGCCCGGCGCTGGTCGCGCTCTACGGGCCGATCCTCAACGAGCACAGCGCCGCCGAGCTCGCGATGAGCAAGATGACGGTGATGTACGCCCTCTTCGTGATGGGCCTGGGCCTCGTCGTCGTACGACGCCACACGCGCGTCGAGGAGGAGTCCGGTCGTGCGGAGCTGATGGGCGCGACGCTGGTCGGCAGGTCCGCCCCGCTGCGGGCCGCCCTGCTCGAGGCGGCCGCAGCAGCGGTCGTGCTCGGGGTGCTGTGCATGGTCGTCGACGTCGCCGCGGGCCTGGAGGTCGCCGGCTCGGTCGCCTTCGGCCTGAGCTGGACGGGCGCTGCGCTGGTCGGCGCGGGCACCGGCGCTGTGTGCGCGCAGCTGGCCGCGAGCGCCCGCACGTGCGGCGGCCTCGCGCTGGCGACCTTCGCGGTCTGGGACGTCATCCGGGCGGCCGGCGACATCGGGCCCGACGCCCTCGGCTGGCTCTCGCCGCTGGGGTGGGGCACCCGCCTCGACGCCTGGGGCGACACCCGCTGGTGGGTGCTCGGGCTCTACGCCGCCCTCGCCGCCGTCCTCGTCGTGGCCGCGCACGTGCTCCGCGGACGACGCGACCTCGGCAACGGGCTGCTGGCCGAGGGGGCGGGGCCGGCCGATGGGCAGATCGGCAGCACGCTGGCGCTGGTGTGGCGGCTCAACCGGCTCTCGACCGCGTGGTGGCTGGTGGCGAGCCTGGTCTCCGGCGCGTTGTTCGGCTCCGTCGCACCGCACATCGGCTCGCTCTTCGACTCGCCCGCCGGCAAGGCCGCGCTCGAGGCGCTCGGCGGCAAGGGGCGGGTCGAGGACGCGATGCTCGCCGCCCTCCTCGCCGTGATGGCGGCGATCCTGTCGGCGTACGCCGTCCAGGTGACCGTGTCGGGTGCCCGCGAGGAGACCGACGGCCGGACGCCCGAGGTGCTGGCCGCGACCGGCTCACGCGCCCAGGTCTTCGGCGCCCAGGTCCTGGTTGCCGGTGCCGGCCTGGCCGCGCTGGCCGTGGCCTACGGCGCCGGGTCGGCGATCGGCTACGGCAGCCAGGTCGGCGGTGTGGGCGACGCCCTCGGCCGGCTGGTCCCGGCGGCCCTGGCCCACGTGCCGGCGATGTGGGTCGTGGCGGCGGTCGCGGTGCTCGCGTGGGCGTGGTCGCCGCACCAGCCGTGGATCGGCTGGGCCGCGCTCGTGGCGTTCGTGACCCTCGGCGAGGTCGGACCGCTGCTCGAGCTCCCCGACTGGGTCATCGGCCTCTCGCCCTTCCAGCACGTGGTGGCGGTCCCGGTGCAGCCGGTCGACGTCTCGTCGGAGGTGGGCCTGGTCGTGGCCGCCACGCTGCTGCTCGCGGTCGCGTTTGGGCGCTACCGGGCCCGTGACATCGGCTAGCGTCACGCCCATGTGGCAACCCGAGCCGGGGTGGACCCGACTTGCAGGGGCAGGTCCGGCGACCGTGGGCGTCTGGTCGGCGACCATCAGGGGCCGTGACGTCGTGGTCAAGCGGCTCCAGGCGCCCGAGCCCCACGACTCGAGCGGGGTGCTGTCGCCCGGCGACGTGAACTACTGGCGGCGCGCGGCCGACGTCGCCCTCAGCGGGGTCGTGGCCGGTGCGCCGGGCTTGCGCGAGGCGCCCGTCGTACGCGTCGACGAGGACGACGAGGGCGTGACGCTGGTCCACGAGCGCGTCGAGCACCACGACGCCCCCGGCCTGTGGCTGGCCGCCTGCCTGGGCCGGTTCGCCGCCGCCGACCTCGGCACGCACGGCTGGCTGGCGCGCAACCAGCTCCGCACGCGGCTCGGGCTCGTCGAGCGCCGCGGCGGCTGGAAGACGCTGGCCCGCACCCCGATGGCCGACGTCGCCGACCACCTCTGGAGCCACCGCACCGTGTGGCTCGACCAGTGCGACGCGCTGCCGCAGGTGGCTCAGCACGGCGACCCGTCGGCCGCCAACATCCCCGGGCGGGCAGGGGAGGGCGCCGTCGCGATCGACTGGGCGCACCTGGGCCGCGGCCCGGTCGGAGCCGACCTCGGCTACCTCTCCCTCGCCACCCGCGAGGACGTCGACCCGCTCGTCGAGGCGTACGTCGCTGCGCTCCCGTCGGCGCTCGCCTCACCCGACGAGGTCAGGACCGGCGCCCGCGTGATGGCCGTCTACACCGCGCTGACCCGCCTGGACTGGGCGCTCGCCCGCGTCGCCGACGGTGAGGGTGCGCTCGCAGGCAAGTTCCGCCACCCCAGCGTGGCGCCGTACATCTATGCCATGCAGCGGCAGGTCGGCCAGATCGAGGCGCTGCTCGCCTGACCTCGACCTGAGCTGGGCCTCAGAGCGAGCTGGCCGAGAAGGTGTCGCAGTCCTCGATCGTGCCGTCCTGGTAGCCGGTCATGAACCAGTGCATCCGCTGCTCCGAGGAGCCGTGGGTCCACCCCTCGGGGTCGACGCCCTGCCCGGACTTCTGCTGGATCCGGTCGTCGCCGACGGTCTTGGCGGCGTCGAGCGCCTCCTGGATGTCGGCGTCGTCGAGGTCGGAGAAGATCGCGACGCCGTCGGTGTCGGTGGTGCCGGTCGCGGCGTTGGTCCAGAGGCCGGCGTAGCAGTCGGCCTGCAGCTCGAGGCGTACGGCGTCGGACTCGGGGCCCTGCTGGGTGCGGACCTTGCCCATGGTGCCCATCAGGTTCTGGATGTGGTGGCCGTACTCGTGACCGATCACGTAGGGCTCGACGAAGTCGCCGCCCTTGCCGCCGAGCTGGCCCTCGAGCACGTCCTGGAAGAAGGTGGTGTCGAGGTAGATCTGCTGGTCGTTGGGGCAGTAGAACGGGCCGACCTGCGAGGTGGCCTGGCCGCAGCCGGTGTTGACCGCACC
Source organism: Nocardioides sp. BE266 (assembly GCF_031457855.1). Classification (NCBI taxonomy): domain Bacteria; kingdom Bacillati; phylum Actinomycetota; class Actinomycetes; order Propionibacteriales; family Nocardioidaceae; genus Nocardioides; species Nocardioides sp. BE266. The sequence goes on from NZ_JAURTI010000004.1 coordinate 601,762, forward strand.
GCTGAACGTCATCATCGTCGCCGGCTTGAAGCCGCTGCTGAACTGCGTGGACCAGAAGTTGTAGAGCGAGTTCTCCACCGCGACACGGGCGCAGTCCTCGTCCGTGTTGGCGTCGGCGCCGGTCTTGCAGTTGGCATAGCGCTCCGAGTCGCCCATCCGGCTGGTGTCGGTGCCGCCCTGCGACGTGGTGTCGGTGCCGCTGCCCGTCCCACCGCCGAGGCCACCGCCCAGGCACTGCGTCAGCAGGACGAACAGGATGATGATCAGGATGCCGCCGATGCCGCCGCCGGCACGCGTGCCGCCCGGGATCGGGATCCGCATCGGACCGCCGCCACCGCTGCCGCCGCCACCGTCACCGACGCGGGAGGTGTCGAGCCTGGCCTTCGGGTTGAAGCGCATGGGCGTTGCCTTTCCGCAGGTCGTGCAGCGAGGTGGATCTCCGCGCAGGTTAGCGCGTGGGCACGCCGATGGGGCTCGAGCACCCACCCCTTCGTAGGATGTCGTCCGAGATGATCACCGCCCAGAAGCTCGAGGTCCGAGCCGGCGCGCGGCTCCTCATGGAGGACGTCACCTTCCGCATCGCCGCCGGCGACAAGGTCGGCCTCGTGGGGCGCAACGGTGCCGGCAAGACGACGCTCACCCGCATCCTCGCCGGAGAGGGCCAGCCCGCGTCCGGGCAGGTCCTCCGCAGCGGCGACATCGGCTACCTGCCGCAGGACCCGCGAGTCGGCGACCCCGAGGTCATCGCCCGCGACCGGATCCTGTCCGCGCGCGGCCTCGACGAGGTCGTACGACGCCTGCGCGAGGCCGAGGTCGACATGGCCAGCGAGGACCCGAAGGTCCACGAGCGCGGCATGCGCCGGTGGGCCAACGCCGACGCCGAGCTGCACGCCGGTGGTGGCTATGCCGCCGAGTCCGAGGCCGCGCAGATGGCGGCGGCCCTCGGCATCGAGGAGCGCATCCTCGCCCAGCCGATCGGCACGCTCTCGGGTGGCCAGCGCCGCCGCGTCGAGCTCGCCCGCATCCTGTTCTCCGGTGCCGAGATCATGCTGCTCGACGAGCCGACCAACCACCTCGACGCCGACTCGATCGTCTGGCTGCGCGACTTCCTCAAGGCGCACAAGGGCGGGTTCGTGGTGATCAGCCACGACAACGCGCTGCTCGAGGCGACCGTCAACAAGGTCTTCCACCTCGACGCCAACCGCGCGGTCATCGACGTCTACAACATGGGCTGGCACAACTACCTGACCCAGCGCGAGGACGACGAGAAGCGCCGGCGCCGCGAGCGCCAGAATGCCGAGAACAAGGCGAAGGTGCTCACCGACCAGGCCAACAAGATGCGGGCCAAGGCGACCAAGGCCCAGGCCGCGCAGTCGATGCTCAAGCGCGCCGAGAAGATGATGGCCGGCATCGAGAGCGAGCGCGCGGCCGACAAGGTCGCCCGGATCGCCTTCCCGGAGCCCGCCCCGTGCGGCAAGACGCCGCTGATGGGCACCGAGCTGTCGAAGTCCTACGGCTCGCTCGAGGTCTTCACCGCAGTCGACCTCGCGATCGACCGGGGGAGCCGCGTCGTCATCCTCGGCCTCAACGGCGCCGGCAAGACCACGATGCTGCGCATCCTCGCGGGCGTCGACCAGCCCGACACCGGTGAGGTCGTCCCGGGCTACGGCCTCAAGATGGGCTACTACGCCCAGGAGCACGAGACCCTCGACGTCAACCGCACCGTGCTGGAGAACATGCACAGCGCGGCTCCCGAGCTCACCGACACCCAGGCGCGCTCCGTGCTCGGCTCGTTCCTCTTCTCCGGCGACGACGCCCACAAGCCCGCCGGCGTGCTGTCCGGTGGCGAGAAGACCCGCCTCGCGCTCGCGATCCTGGTCGTCTCGAGCGCCAACGTGCTGCTGCTCGACGAGCCCACCAACAACCTCGACCCGGCCTCCCGCGAAGAGGTGCTGCACGCCATCCGCAGCTACACCGGCGCGATCATCCTGGTCACCCACGACGAGGGCGCGGTCCGCGCGCTCGACCCCGACCGCGTGCTCCTGCTCCCCGACGGCGACGAGGACCTCTGGTCCGAGGAGTACGCCGACCTGGTCTCCCTCGCCTGACGTTACTGACGAGTAGTAACCTCGGGGCATGACTCCCGAAGACCTTGCCGCCGTCGGCCTCCGCCTCGAGATCGAGGGTCCCGTCGCCACGGTCACCCTGGACCGGCCCGATGTCCGCAACGCGCAGACGCCGGCCATGTGGATCGTCCTCGGCGAGATCGGCGCGACCCTGCCGGACGACATCAAGGTCGTCGTGGTGACGGGGGAGGGGGAGACCTTCTCCGCCGGCCTCGACCGGGCCATGCTCGACCCGTCGACCTCCGGGCAGGAGAGCGTCGTGGGGCTGCTGGCGCTCAGCGACGAGGACGCCTCGGCCCGCATCGAGGAGTTCCAGCGCGGCTTCACCTGGCTGCGCGACCCGCGCTTCGTCTCGATCGCCAAGGTCCGCGGCTACGCCATCGGCGCCGGCTTCCAGCTTGCGCTCTCGTGCGACCTGCGGGTGGTCGCCGACGACGCGAAGTTCTCCATGAAGGAGTCGGCCCTCGGGCTGGTGCCCGACCTGACCGGCACCAAGCCGCTGGTCGAGCACGTCGGCTACGCGCGTGCCTTGGAGATCTGCGCCACCGCGCGCGTCGTACCTGCTGACGAGGCGGTCCGCATCGGCCTGGCTGCGGCCGCGGTCCCGGTTGCGGACCTCGACGCCACCGTCGCCGAGCTGGCCGCCGCGCTGGTCGCGCCGATGCCGGGCGTCGTGGCCGAGACCAAGGCCCTGCTCCAGGGCGCGGCCGACCGCGACCTCGACGAGCAGCGGCGACTCGAGCGTGAGGCGCAGGTACGCCGCTTCCGCGCGGTCGCGGCGGCGTTCGCGGGCTGATCCGCCCCGGCGCCGCAGTCACTGTCGGTCCTGCGAGGAACAATGCCTGGCGACCGGGAGTTGTCCCGGGGAACAGGTGAAGAGGAGCAGGGATGTCGATGGGGCCGGGGGCCGGGGGCCCGCCGTGGCGGTTCCTCCGCAGCGACCGGAGCGTGGTCGAGAACAAGATCGAGCGCAAGACCGTGCGCCGGGTGCTGGGGTTCGCGCGCCCGCACCGCAGGCTGATCGCCGGGTTCCTCGCCGTCACGGTGGTGGATGCCGCGCTGGTCGTGCTGCCCCCGCTGCTGCTCAAGGCGATCATCGACGACGGCGTCCGCACCGGTGACACCTCGCTCGTCGTGTGGCTCGCAGTCCTCGTCGGCATCGTCGCGGTGGTCGACGCAGGCTTCGGCCTGATCACCGGGTGGCTCTCCAGTCGCATCGGCGAGGGCCTGATCTACGACCTCCGCACCCAGGTCTTCGCCCACGTCCAGCGGCAGTCGCTGGCGTTCTTCACCCGCACGCAGACCGGCGCCCTGGTCAGCCGGCTCAACAACGACGTCATCGGCGCCCAGCGGGCGTTCACCTCGACGCTCCAGGGCACCGTCTCCAACATCATCGCGGCCGTCGTCGTGGGCGTGACCATGCTCTTCCTGAGCTGGCCGGTGACGCTGCTGTGCGTCGCGCTGTTCCCGATCCTGCTCATCGCCTCGCGCCTGGTCGGCAACCGGCTGGCCGACCTGTCGCGCCAGCAGATGGACGGCAACGCCGACCTCGGCAACGCCATGACCGAGCGCTTCAACGTCGGCGGCGCGATGCTGCTCAAGCTCTTCGGGCGCCGCGACGTGGAGGACGTCGCCTACGCCCAGAAGGCGGCCGTCGTGCGCGACCTCGGCGTGCGGATCTCCCTGCTCACCCGGATCTTCTTCGCCGCGATGACGCTCGTGCCCTCGCTCGCCACCGCGCTCGTCTACGGCATCGGCGGGTGGCTCGCGATCCGCGGCGACCTGTCGGTCGGCACGATCGTCGCGCTAGGCGTGCTGCTGACCCGCCTCCTCGGCCCGCTGCAGGGGCTCTCCAACGTGCGGATCGACGTGATGACCGCCCTGGTGAGCTTCGACCGGGTCTTCGAGGTGCTCGACCTGCCGTCACTGATCCAGGAGAAGCCGGGCGCGGTCGAGCTGCCGCTCTCGGCGTCACGGCTGGAGTTCGACCACGTCGCCTTCACCTACCCGCGCGCCGACCAGATCTCCCTCGCCTCGCTGGAGACCGTCGCGCGCACGGAGTCGCGCGACACCGGGCAGGTGCTCCACGACGTCTCGTTCACCGCGCAGCCCGGGCAGATGGTCGCGCTCGTCGGGCCCTCGGGCGCCGGCAAGACGACGGTGACCCACCTCGTCGCCCGGCTGTACGACGTCGAGGCCGGGGCTGTCCGGGTCGGCGACCACGACGTCCGCGACGTGACGCTGCAGTCGCTGGAGGACGTCGTCGGCTACGTCACCCAGGACGCCCACATGTTCCACGACACCATCCGCGCCAACCTGCTCTACGCCCGACCGGCCGCGACCGAGGCCGACGTCTGGGCCGCGCTCGAGGCGGCGCAGATCGCCCACCTGGTGCGGTCGCTGCCCGACGGGCTCGACACGGTGGTCGGCGACCGGGGCTACCGCCTCAGCGGTGGCGAGCGGCAGCGTCTGGCCATCGCCCGGCTGCTGCTCAAGGCGCCCGCGATCGTGGTGCTCGACGAGGCCACCGCCCACCTCGACAGCGAGTCCGAGGCAGCCGTGCAGGACGCGCTCGACGCCGCCCTCGAGGGCCGTACGTCGCTGGTGATCGCGCACCGGCTCTCCACGGTCCGCAACGCCGACCTGATCCTCGTCCTCGACGACGGCCGCGTCGTGCAGCAGGGCACCCACGCCGAGCTGCTCGCCGCCGGTGGCCTCTACGCCACCCTCCACGCGACGCAGTTCCGCGCCGAGAAGGTCGACCTTCCCGGCTAGGCCTGGTCTCGATACACCGCGTCGCGACCTCGTGCCTCGATCGCGGCGGCACTCGACCTCCCTCGGCACGCCGTCCACGACTTCGTCGTGCCCGACTAGCCTCGTGACATGGACCTGCAGCTCGCCGATCGCGTCTTCATCGTCACCGGAGGCGCTCGCGGGCTCGGGCGGGCGACCGCCGACGTGCTCGTGGCGGAGGGGGCCCGGGTCGTGCTCTCCGGTCGCTCCGAGGAGTCACTGGACAAGGCAGTGGCCGCGCTCAACGGTGACTCGGGCCGCGACGCGGCCGTCGCGGTCGCGATCGACAACGCCGACCGTGAGGCGCCCGCCCGGCTGCTCGCCGCCGCTGACGAGGCATGGGGGCGCGTGGACGGGGCCCTGATCAGCGTCGGCGGCCCGCCCAAGGGGTCCGTCGCGGCCATCACCGACGACCAGTGGACGACCGCCTTCGAGTCGGTCTTCCTGGGCGCCGTACGCCTCGCCCGCGAGGTCGGCGCGGCGCTGCCCGCGGGCGGAGCCCTGGGCCTGGTGCTCTCCTCGAGCGTCCGGGCGCCGCTGGCGGAGATGGCGATCTCCAACGGCCTCCGGCCCGGCCTCGCCATGGTCGCCAAGACGCTGGCCGACGAGCTCGGCCCCCGCGGCGTACGGGTCAACGGGCTGCTGCCGGGCCGCATCGGCACCGAGCGGGTCGCCGAGCTGGACGCCTCGACCGGCGACCCCGACGGCGCCCGTCGCGCCGCCGAGGCGGGCATCCCGCTCGGGCGCTACGGCGAGCCCGAGGAGTTCGGCGCGGTGGCTGCGTTCGTCATGTCGCCGGTCGCGTCATTCGTGACCGGCGTGATGCTCCCGGTCGACGGCGGGCTCCTGCGGGCGCTCTGACGGGTCCTCGACCTCATCGTCCTCGTCGCCGGGGTCGAGGCGCTCGCGCCAGGTCTTGCGCCGCGGCTTGGGCGGAGCCTGGGGGACCGGTGCGCGCACCGGCTTCTCCGCCGGTGCCGCGGTCCTCGCCGGACCGCGACCGCCCCGCAGCTCGTCGTAGATGAGGAAGAAGAACCCGAAGATCGCCATGGCCCCGAAGAACCACCACTGCAGGCCGTAGAAGAAGTGCGGACCGTTGTCGAGCTCGGGCAGCTCGACCGACAGCAGGGGAGTCTCGGGTTCGGGCGACTCGCTGCGCAGGTCGACCCACCCGCCGAGGACGTCACGGCCGAGCGCCTCGGAGATCCGGTCGCTGTTGACCGCGCGGGTGGAGAGGTCGGAGACCTCCGTGCTGTCGCCCTCGGCGTCCTGGCGTACCCACCCGGTCACGGTGACCTCCCCGGAGGGTGGCTCGGGCACGTCGGCGGAGGTCGCACCACGGTTGTCGGTGGCGTACCAGCCGCGGTCGACGAGCAGCGTCGAGCCGTCGGCGAGCTCGAGGGGTACGACGACGTCGACGCCCGCGGACCCGTCGCGGGTGCGGTAGCGGACGATCACCGTGTCGTCGACGGCATAGGTGCCGGTTGCCTCGACGATGCGCCACTCGTCGGCACGGGCCACGGGCTCGCCGGGGGCGAGCACGTCGGTCACCGGGTCGGCGCCGGCCTTCTCGTTGCGCTCGATGATCGCGTTTCGCTCCTTGCGGTCGTCGAGGCGGTGGAACTGCCACTCGCCGAGGCGCCACGCGACCCAGGCGAGGAAGACGACCACGAGCGCGAAGACGATCCAGCGCCGCGAGACGAGGAACCGCAGCTTGTGCACCTGCCGAGGCTATCCGGGACGGCCTGAGCTTCTGACCCCCACCTCGTTAGACTCGTACAGGTGACGACACCTCTGGCAGACCGCTTCGGCCGCGTGGCCACGGACCTGCGCGTCTCGCTCACCGACCGGTGCAACCTGCGGTGCAACTACTGCATGCCCGCAGAGGGCCTCGACTGGCTCCCGACCGAGCAGACCCTCACCGACGACGAGGTCGTCCGGTTGGTGACGATCGGCGTCGAGCGGCTCGGCATCCGCGAGGTCCGCTTCACCGGCGGCGAGCCGCTCCTGCGCCGTGGTCTGGTCGACATCGTCGCCCGCACCCACGCGCTCGGCGTCGAGACCTCGCTGACCACCAACGCGCTCGGGCTCCAGCGCACCGCGCAGGCGCTCGCCGACGCCGGCCTCGACCGCATCAACGCGAGCATCGACACCGTGCGGCCCGACACGTTTGCCACGATCACCCGCCGCGACCGGCTCAAGGACGTCATCGCCGGCCTCGAGGCCGCCAAGGCCGCCGGGCTGGGCCCGATCAAGCTGAACGCCGTGCTGCTGCGGGGCACCAACGACGACCAGGCCGCCGAGCTGCTGCGCTGGAGCATCGAGCACGGCTACGACCTCCGCTTCATCGAGCAGATGCCGCTCGACGCCCAGCACGACTGGAACCGCGCCGCGATGGTCACTGCCGACGAGATCTTCGCGGCGCTGAGCGCCGAGTTCACCTTGACCCCGCACGGCGCCCCGCGGGGCAGCGCTCCGGCCGAGCTGTTCGACGTCGACGGCGGGCCGGCGACGGTCGGGGTCATCGCCTCGGTCACCCGCCCGTTCTGCGGCGACTGCGACCGGGTCCGCCTCACCGCCGACGGCCAGGTGCGCAACTGCCTCTTCGCCCGCGAGGAGTCCGACCTGCGCACGTCGCTGCGCACCGGCGCCGGCGACGAGGAGATCGCCGAGCGCTGGGTCATCGCGATGCGCGGCAAGCGCGCCGGCCACGGCATCGACGACGAGACCTTCCTCCAGCCCGACCGCCCGATGTCGGCGATCGGCGGCTGATCTCCCGCCCCGCCGCCTGAGGGTGGCGGCGTACGACATCCGGCTGGGCTGTTCGAATGTTGTCTCCCGCCAGGGTGGCGGACGCCCGGACAGTCCAGTGGCGAACGGCTGTCCGAAGGCAGTCCGGACGACCACTCGTCACTGGACTACCCAGCCGGCGGGGAGGCGCCTACGCCGACACCTCGTGGGGGACGATGTCCTTCAGGAACCCCCGCGCCCCGAGGAAGTCCGAGAGGGACTCCCGGTGCTCCTCGCAGGCGAGCCAGACCTTGCGGCGGTCGGGCGTGTGGATCTTCGGGTTGTTCCAGCGCAGGTCCCACACGGCGTCGGCCTGGCAGCCCTTGGCCGAGCAGATCTCGCGGTCGAGCTCCATCGGGTGACCTCTCGTCAGCGGCAGGCAGGCAGAAAAGGCTGGAAAAGGGAAGTGCCGGACAGCCACGGGGGGAAGCTGTCCGGCACTTCGAGAACGATCACAGACGGGGGATGCTGCGATCGCTGCTCGGGATCATTGCACGGCCGTTGTGTGAAAACCAAACTTCCGGCCACGACACGCGCGAAAGAGATTTTCCTCAGTCTTCGTCCTCGCCTGCCATCAGTTCATGTGTGGAAGGCCCGTTCGGGAGCGTGAATCCGTCGTCACGCTGGTCGCCGGCGTTGGCCATGATCACGGCGAAGAGGGGCAGGAAGACCGCGGCTGCGACCAGCACCCAGCGCAGCACGCCGGGGCCCACCGCGACGGCCGCGACGAAGCAGACGATGCGGATCGTCATCGAGATCGCATAGCGCCGCTGGCGCGACCGCATGTCGTCGGCGGCGCTGCTGCGAGCCGTGGTGATGCGTACGGCGTCGTGCTTGGCCATGCCTCCCATCGTACGTCGCTAGGCTCGGGAGCCAACGGGGCGGCCGAGGACCCAGTCAGGGACGCCGCCCCTCCCCACCGGGACGAAGGAGCACCCCATGACCAACCGCACCTACCGCGTCACCGAGATCGTCGGCACGTCTCCCGACGGCATCGACCAGGCGGTCCGCAACGGCATCGAGCGCGCTGGGCAGACGCTGCGCCACATCGACTGGTTCGAGGTGACCCAGATCCGCGGCCAGGCCAAGGACGGCGAGGTCGAGCACTTCCAGGTCGGGATGAAGGTCGGCTTCCGCCTCGAGGACGAGTGATTCCTCGTACCCAGCGGTAATCACTAGCGTCGTGGGCGTGACCGAGACTCCCGGATCCAGCGCCGCCCCCCGCTCCGTCCTCGTGACCGGAGGCAACCGCGGCATCGGCCGCGCGATCGCCGAGGCCTTCATCGAGCTCGGCGACAAGGTCGCGGTGACCACCCGCAACGGCGGTGCACCCGAGGGCGCGCTCGACGTGCGCTGCGACATCACCGACCCCGAGGCCGTCGAGGCCGCCTTCGCGACGGTCGAGGAGGCGCACGGGCCGGTCGAGGTGCTGGTCGCCAACGCCGGCATCACCAAGGACACCCTCGTCCTCCGGATGAGCGAGGACGACTGGTCCTCGGTCATCGACACCAACCTGACCGGCACCTTCCGGCTCGCCAAGCGCGCCGCCAAGGGCATGCTCCGCCAGCGCCGAGGCCGCATCATCCTGATCTCCTCGGTCGTGGGCCTCCTCGGCTCAGCGGGGCAGGTCAACTACGCCGCCTCCAAGTCCGGTCTCGTCGGCCTGGCACGCTCGCTGGCCCGCGAGCTCGGCAGCCGCTCGATCACGACCAACGTCGTCGCGCCGGGCTTCGTCGAGACCGACATGACCGACGTCCTCACCGACGACCAGAAGGCGGCCATCCGCACCCAGGTCCCGCTGGGCCGCTACGCCTCGCCGGCCGAGATCGCCTCGGCCGTCACCTGGCTCGCCTCCGACGGCGCCGCCTACGTCACCGGGGCCGTGATCCCGGTCGACGGCGGCCTCGGCATGGGCCACTGACCCCCGAACCCGACCGACGCGACAGCAAAGGACACACTCATGGGAATCCTCGACGGCAAGCGCATCCTGGTCGCCGGCGTCACGATGGACAGCTCCATCGGCTTCGCGACCGCCCGCATCGCGCAGGAGCAGGGCGCGACGGTCCTGATCTCCAACTTCGGCCGCGCGCTGGGCATCACCAAGCGCATCGCCAAGCGGCTGCCGCAGGAGCCGCCGGTCCTCGAGCTCGACGTCACCGACGAGGACCACCTCGCCGGGCTCGCCGACCAGGTCCGCGAGCACGTCGACGGCCTTGACGGCGTGGTCCACTCGATCGCCTACGGCAACCCCGAGACGCTCCTCGGCGGCAAGTTCATGGACGGCCCGTGGGACGACGTCGCGCAGGCCGTGCAGGTGTCGGCGTACTCCCTGAAGTCGCTCGCCGTCGCCACCAAGCCGCTGCTCTCGCGCGGCAGCTCCATCGTCGGGCTCACCTTCGACGCCACCACGGCGTGGCCGGCGTACGACTGGATGGGCGTCGCCAAGGCGGCCCTGGAGAACACCAGCCGGTACGTCGCCCGCGACCTCGGTCCGGAGGGCATCCGCTGCAACCTGGTATCGGCCGGCCCGCTCAAGACGCTCGCGGCCAAGGCGATCCCCGGCTTCGAGGACCTCGAGTCGGCGTGGAAGGACCGCGCCCCGCTGGGCTGGGACGAGACCGACCACACGCCGACCGCTCAGGCCGTGTGCGCCCTGCTGAGCGACTTCTTCCCGGCGACGACGGGCGAGATCGTGCACGTCGACGGCGGCTTCCACGCGATGGGCCTCTGAGGGGTCTGTAGCCAGACGCCCGCGGTCCGCTAGTTTCCTGCGGTGACCTCCCTCGTCGAGCTCCGCATCCTCGAAGGCCCCAACCTGTACTTCCCGCGCGCCGCGGTGAAGCTCACCCTCGACGTCTCGACGATCACCGAGGCGAGCGACGAGGCGGTGCTGCGCTTCGCCCGGCGGATCGGGCTGCGGACGACCCGTCCGGGTGCTGCCGGCACGGGCTTCCGGCAGCGGTTCGCGCTGCGCGCGGTCGAGCGTCTGGTGCGCGCCATCGCGGGCGAGGCGGGCACGAAGCGACTCGCGGTGCGGGTCCGCCCGACGTCGGACCCCGACGTGCTGGTCGTCGCCTTCCCGTGGCGCAACCGCGGTCGCGCCCGGGCGCTCGGCGAGGCCGTCGCCCACGCGCTCGACGCGCTGCCGACCCCCGACGTCGAGGCGGCGGTGAGCGCGGCGGCTCACGAGGTCGCCCAGGCGCCGAGGGGCGACCGGCCGACCACGATCACCCCGACGATCCCGGTGGTCGCGGTGACCGGCACCAACGGCAAGACGACCACCAGCCGGATGATCGCGCACATCGCGCGCACGAGTGGCCTGGTCGTCGGGTGGTCCAACACCGACGGCATCTACCGCGACGGCGTGCTGGTCGAGGCCGGCGACTACTCAGGTCCGTCCGGTGCGGGACGAGCGCTCGCCCTCGAGGGCGTGCAGTTCGCCGTCACCGAGACCGCGCGCGGCGGCATCCTGCTCAAGGGCATCGGGATCACCCGCAACGACGTCTCGGTGGTCACCAACGTCACCGCCGACCACCTCGGGCTCCAGGGCATCGACACCGTCGACCAGCTTGCCGAGGTGAAGTCGGTGGTCCCGCGGATCACCCGCAAGGACGGCTGGGCCGTGCTCAACGGCGACGATCCGCGCGTCCTCGCGATGCAGTCGGTGATCTCCGCCCAGCCGTGGATCTTCAGCCGCGACCCCGACTCGCCTGCGGTGCGCGAGGTACTCAGCCACGGCGGCGGCCGCGCCACGACCGTCATCGACGGCTGGATCACGGTGCTCAAGCCCGGTTCCGACCCCGACCCGCTGGTCGAGCTGGTCGATGTGCCGATGACGCTCGCCGGGCTCTCGCGCTTCAACATCGAGAACGCACTGGCCGCGGCGTCCGCGTCATTGGCCATCGGGCTGGACCGGGCCGACGTGGTCGCCGGGCTGACGTCGTTCCGGCCAGATGCCGAGCACAACCCGGGCCGGATGAACTTCTTCTCCATGCCCGGCGACGTCTCGGTCGTGATGGACCTCGCCCACAACGAGGCCGGCCTGGAGGCACTGCTCGAGATCATGTCGGGCGTACGACGTCCGGGTGCCCGCCTGATGCTCGGCCTCGGCGCCGTGGGCGACCGCACCGACGAGCTGATCGATGCCCTCGGCGAGATCGGCGCCAAGGGCAGCGACGTGGTCGCGATCGGCCACAAGGCCCACTACCTGCGCGGCCGCACCATGGACGAGATCGACCAGCTGCTGCGTGCCGGCGCCGCGCGGGTGGGTGTCACCGACATCGACACCTACGAGACCGAGGTCGAGTGCCTGGCCGCACTCGTGGAGCGCGCCGGTCCCGGCGACGTCGTCGGCCTGATGTGCCACGCCGAGCGCCAGCAGGCCTACGACTGGATCGCCGAGCACGGTGGCACCGCCGACACCCCCGAGACCCTCTCCGAGAAGGTCCGCGCGGCTCGGTGAGCTCCGACTCGTGAGCGGTGGGTGAGGTGGACCACCGCCGGCTCTCGTGTCGCACGGCGACACGCCCGGTGGCGGTGGTCCACCTACATTCCGCGCCGCAGAAATGTGGGTGGACCACCGCTCACAGAGATCACGCGTCTCGTGCTGCTCGCCGGGCTCCCAGACGGCGGCCTGGCCCGGTGCCAGGGCCTGCGCGGTGCCCTCGGCCCCGCTGACCTCGGCGTCACCGGACAGCACCACCAACAGCTGCCGGCCCACGGCCGGGTGGCGGCCGATCCGACCGCCGGGAGCGAGTGTGACCGCGACGAGGTGGGTGTCGGCGCCGAGCCCGAACGCGCCGATCGAGAACCCGCGGCTGCCGTGCGCCTCGATCGGACGGTGCGGCAGGCCGGCCAGGTCGAGGACCCTCACGCACCCTCCGCCGGCGGGGAGTAGTCGGGGTCGGCCGACGGGGCGTCGGGGTTGGCACCGGAGCCGGCCTGCGCCTCGTCTGACCAGTTCTCCAGCTCGGCCATCACCTCGGCGTGCTTGTCGACGCAGACCACGACGAGGTCGCCGCGGTTGGCGCGGCTCATCGCGTGGCGTACGGCCTCGATCTCCTCGAGCACCAGCTCGGCCTGCTTGCAGCGCGCGCCCTCGGACATCGCGGCGCGCACGCCCTCGAGCACGAGGTCGGCGGTCTCCCCGCGCGTGCGGCCACGGAGGGCGACGTCCTCGCGGACGACCAGCACGTCGAAGTGCTGGGCGGCGATCTGGCCGAGCTCGCGCATGTCCTCGTCGCGACGGTCGCCGGCGGTGGCGATGATGCCGATCCGCGACGGCCGGGCGAGGTCGTGCGAGGACTCGAGCGACTCGCCGACGCGGTCCACGAAGTCGCCGAGCATCTTCATGCCGGGCGCGTTGTGGCAGTAGTCGACGATGACGTTGACGCCGTTGACCTCGACCTCGTTGAGGCGGCCGGGGGAGAGGTAGTAGTTCGTCGAGAAGGTGCGCAGGCCCTGGCGGATGTCGTGCAGCGGCGCGCCGGCGGCGAACGCGGCGGCGGCCGCGGCGAGCGCGTTCTGCACGTTCATGCGGGCGCGGCCCTTGAAGGTCGCGGGCAGCAGGTGGGTCCACGCCAGCTGCATCTCGCGGCGGCCGTGCTGGACGACCATCATCTCGCCGCGCTCGCTGGGGTTGAGCACGATGGCCTTGCCGCCGCGGCGGCAGTGTGCGTCGATCATGTCGCGCGTCTCGCCGCCGGGCTCCTCCATCGAGAACCACACGACCTGGCCCGAGCAGCGCCGGCGCATCTCGCGCACGAGCGGGTCGTCCGCGTTGAGCACGGCGTGGCCGTCGCGCGGCACCGCCTCGACGATGACCGCCTTCACGTCGGCGAGCTGCTCGACGGTGTCGATGCCGCGCAGGCCGAGGTGGTCGGGCTGCACGTTGAGCACCACTGCGACGTCGTTGCGCTCGTAGCCGAGGCCCTCGCGCAGGATGCCGCCGCGGGCGACCTCGAAGACGGCGAAGTCGACACGGGGGTTCTGCAGCACCATCCGCGCGGAGCGCGGCCCGGACGCGTCGGCCCGGATGACGAGCCGCTCGTCGATCACGACGCCGTCGGTCGAGGTCATGCCGACCTTGCGACCCATGCCCTTGAAGATGTGGCTGATCATCCGGCTGGTGGTGGTCTTGCCGTTGGTGCCGGTCACCGCCACGATCGGGATGCGCGACGTCGCGCCCGGCGGGAAGAGCATGTCGACCACGGGCTTGGCGATGAACTGTGGCTCACCGATGGTCGGGTGCGTGTGCATCCGGAAGCCGGGCGCCGCGTTGACCTCGCAGATCGCACCGCCGGCCTCGCGCACCGGCTGGGTGATGTCGGGGCAGATGAAGTCGATGCCGGCGATGTCGAGGCCGACCATCCGGGCGGCCTCCTCGGCGATCTCGACGTTCTCCGGGTGCGCCTCGAAGGTGCGGTCGATCGAGATGCCGCCGGTCGACATGTTGCCGGTCAGCGCCAGCTTCACCATCTCGCCCTCGGCGGGCACCGACTCGAGCGTGTGGCCCTGGTCGGCGAGCACCTCGATGGCCGCGTCGTCCACCTTGATCCGGGTCAGCACCTTCTCGTGGCCGACGCCGCGTCGCGGGTCGGCGTTGGTGAGGTCGACGAGCTCCTCCACGGTCGAGGTGCCGTCACCGGTGACGGAGGCGGGGACGCGCTCGGCGATCGCGACCATCCGGCCGTCGATGATCAGGCAGCGGTAGTCCTTGCCGGTGACGAACGACTCGACGATGACGTTGCCGCGGCGCGACTGGCCGTGCGCGATCGGGAAGGCAGCGCGTACGTCGTCGTCGCTCTGCAGGTCGAGGCACACCCCGCGGCCGTGGTTGCCGTCGAGCGGCTTGAGCACGACCGGGAAGCCGATCCGGCGGGCGGCCGCGACGGCCTGCTCCTCCGTGCGGATCGACTCCTGCTTGGGCACCGGGAGCCCGGCGGCACCGAGGAGCTTGGTGGTGAGGTCCTTGTCGGAGGCGATGTCGACGGCGATGGACGACGTCTCGGACGTCATCGTGGCGCGGATCCGCTTGGCATGGACGCCCTGGCCGAGCTGGACGAGGGAGTACTGGTTGAGCCGGATCCACGGGATGTCGCGGGAGACGGCCTCGTCGACGATCGCCTGGGTCGAGGGGCCGAAGGCCGTGCGCTCCGCGCGGCGGATGAAGTCGTCGCGCTCGGCCTCCCAGTCGAAGTCCGGGTCGCCCTCGACGAGGTGGTTGACCAGGCGGATCGCCAGGCGGCCCGCGCTGAGGCCGACGTTCTCGTCGATGTAGCCGTAGATGATGTTGTAGCGGCCGGTCTGGCCCTTGACCTGGCGGGTCTTGCCGCGCCGGATGTCGTGACCGACGAGCTGCTGGAGCGCCAGCGCCACGTGCTCGGAGACGTGGCCCAGCCAGGTTCCCTCGTTGAGCCGCTCGAGGAAGCCGCCGCGACGACCGCGGGAGCAGGAGTGCTCGCGCAGCCCGGGCAGCATCGCGACGAGGTCGTCGGAGAAGCCGGGGATGGTGTTGGTGGGGAACTGCTCCAGCGACCCGAGGTCGACCACGAGGTGGATCGACTTGTCGTACGACCACACGTTGGGCCCGCGGTAGACGCGGGTCTCGACGATCTCGAGGTCGGGGGTGGGGCGCTCGCTCATCAACGTTCTCCCTCGGTGGGGTCGGAGTCTTCGGACGGGCTGGACTGGCTGCGCCGCATCTTCAGGCGACGCCGGATCGCGGAGGGGGCGGCGTCGGCGGCGGCGATGTCGCGCGCGAGCTGGCGCAGGTCGCGACTGGCCTCGGCGAGCTCGACGGCCTCCTCGGGGTCGACCGTCTGCTCCTGCGGCACCAGTGACCGCGTGGTCAGGTTGAAGACCGTGCCCTCGGGCAGCACGTGGAACACGACGCCGCTCGCGAGGAGTGGCGAGGACCGCTTCGCCTCGTAGGCGTTGGAGACCATCCGCGAGCCGTCGAAGATCGTGACCGCACCCTTGCCGATGACCCGCATGACCGAGTCGCCGTCGACGTTCTCGACCAGGCCGCAGGTGTCCTCGTCGACGCCGATCCCGAGCAGCTGCGGGCTCTGCGCCACGATCATCAGCAGCCGGCCGTAGCGGTTGCGCTGGTCGAAGTGCTGGTCGATGACGGTGGTGTCGACCAGGCCGAGGCCCGCCGCCACCTGCGTCATCCGCTGCTTGGGCGTCGATCCGCCGACGCCGAAGGCGACCATGTGCGAGGACTGGATGCTGGCGCCGGCCGACGTGCCGGCCACCACCGCGCCGCGCTCGTGCGCGCGCAGGATCGCGTCGCCCACGGGTGTGCCGCACACGACCGACGACAGCTTGAGCTGGTTGCCTCCCGTCATGAAGATGCCGGTGGCCTCGTCGAGGGCCTTGACCAGTGCGGGGTCGTGGGCCTGGTCGCGCGTCTCGGGTCGTACGGCGTCGACGCGCGCGGCACCGAAGCGGGTGAAGAGCGCGTCGTAGACGTCGACCACCTCGCGTCCGAGCGAGGACGCCGTCGGGATGACGGCGATGCGGGCGTCCTTGCCGCCGCTGAGGGCGACGAAGTGCTTGAGGATCGTCGGCTTGCGCACCTTGTCCTCGGCACCACCGATGATCATGAGTGGTCCGTGGGGCATGACAGGCAGGCTAGCGGCTGCAAGGGTTGAGGGATGCAGGAGTCAACGAGCAGCGTGGTGCGACGACTTGTCGTGATGCGCCACAGCAAGGCGGAGGCCACCGGTCCGACGGATCGCGAGCGAGCGCTGGCCCCCCGCGGGCACGCCGACGCGGAGGAGGCCGGCCGCTGGCTGCGCGAGCAGGGGATCGACCCCGACTCCGCCCTCGTGTCCGACGCCCTGCGCACCCAGGAGACCTGGGCGAGCGTCGCCGGCGGCGCCGGCTGGGACGTCGAGCCCGACTTCTCCGCGTCTCTGTACGCCGCCGGCCCCGACGTCGCGATCGACCTGATCCGCGAGACCGACGGCGGCGTGGCCACCCTCGTGGTGATCGGCCACAACCCGACGATGGCCTACGTCGCCGAGCTGCTCGACGACGGCGACGGTGACGCCGACGCCACGACCGGCCTCATCACGCGCGGCTTCCCGACCTCCGGCCTCGCGGTCTTCGCGGTGCCGGGGGACTGGACCACGGTGGGGCCGGGCACCTGCCGCCTCGAGTCCTTCCACGTCGGCGACGGGTGACGCACCCGGTCGACGAGGCCCTTGTGGCGCGCCTGCGGGCGGCCGGCTGCGTGTGGGCCGAGGAGGAGGCCGCGCTCCTGCAGGAGGCCGCGCTCTCGGCGCGCGAGCTGGACGAGCTGGCCGGACGTCGGGTCGCCGGCGAGCCGCTCGAGCTGGTGCTCGGCTGGGCGGAGTTCATGGGGCGTCGGCTCGTGGTGGCGGCCGGGGTGTTCGTCCCTCGACGGCGCACCGAGCTGCTGGCTCGCACTGCGCTCGCGGAGGCTGGGAGTGCGCGAGCCGTGGTGGTCGAGATGTGCTGCGGGGTCGCTCCGGTGGCGGCGTCGTTCGAGGGGCACGGCAGTGCGGAGGTGCACGCCGCCGACCTGAGCCGGTCGGCGCTCGACTGCGCCCGGCCGAACGCGCCGAGCGCCACCCTCCACCTCGGCGACCTCTACGACGCGCTCCCGGCGGCACTCGCCGGCCGGGTCGACGTACTCGCTGCGAATGCGCCGTACGTCCCCACCGACCGGATCACGTCGATGCCGCCCGAGGCCCGCGACCACGAGCCCCGCGCCGCCCTCGACGGCGGGGCGGAGGGCGTCGACCTGCACCGGCGACTGGCCGAAGGAGCCACCGGCTGGCTGGCACCCGGGGGCGTGCTGCTCGTCGAGACCAGCCCCGGTCAGGCGGCGCTGACGACCGCCGCGATGGAGCAGGCGGGACTGGCGACCGAGGTGCTCGTCGACGAGGAGGTCGGCGGCTGCGTGGCCGTCGGGCGGGTCAGTCGAGCAGGGGCGGCGCGGGCGTGACGATGCCGAACTCGGCGTCGGCCTCCTCGATCTCCTCGCGGGAGATGCCGAGCAGGTAGAGGACGGTGTCGAGGTAGGGCACGTTGACCGAGGTGTGCGCGGCGTCGCGCACCATCGGCTTGGCGTTGTAGGCGATGCCGAGGCCCGCGGCGTTGAGCATGTCGAGGTCGTTGGCGCCGTCGCCGATGGCGATCGTCGCGTCGAGGGGTACGCCGACCTCGTCGGCGAACTCGCGCAGCGCAGCAGCCTTCCCGGCCCGGTCGACGACGTCGCCGACGATCCGGCCCGTCAGCAGCCCGTCGACGATCTCGAGCTCGTTGGCCCGGGCGAAGTGGATGCCGAGCTCGGCGGCCAGCCGGTCGGTGATCTGGCTGAAGCCGCCGGACACGATCGCGAAGCGGTAGCCGAGGCGGCGCAGCGTGCGCACCAGGGTGCGCGCGCCAGGTGCGAGGACGATGGAGTCGTAGACCTCGTCGAGCGCACTCGCCGGCACGCCCTCGAGGAGGGCGACCCGCTCGCGCAGCGACTCCTCGAAGTCCAGCTCGCCGCGCATCGCGGCCTCGGTGACGCGCGCGACCTCGGCCTCCTGCCCGGCGTGGGCGGCGATCATCTCGATCACCTCGCCCTGGATCAGCGTGGAGTCGACGTCCATCACGATGAGCCGGACACCCCGGCGGTGCAGCGACTCGCGCTGCACGGCGAGGTCGATGCCGAGCCGGGCGGCCTCGGCGGCGAGCAGGGGCCGGAGCGCGTCGGCCGGTGCGCCGGAGACGTGCAGCTCGATGGCGGTCACCGGGTAGCGCGCCATCCGCTCGATGCGGTCGATGTTGGCGCCCGAGTCGGCGATCCGCCCGGCCACCGCCGCCACCGCCGACGCCTTCAGCGGGCTGCCGATCAGGGTGATGTGGGAGCGGTCGCCGCTGCGGCTGCGGTTGTCGCCCGCTCCGCGGTCGACCTCGACGTTCATGTCGAGCTCGGCTGCTGTGCGCTCGATGACGTCGCGCAGCTTCTTCCAGTCGCGAGGCGCGGTGACCAGGATGCCGAGCAGCAGCCGGCGTCGCAGCACGATCTGCTCGATGTCGACGACCTCGACCCCGGCCGCGGCGAGGGCGTCGAACATCGCCGACGTGACGCCGGGCCGGTCCTTGCCGGTGAGGGTGACAAGGAGGGTCTTCGGCTCGTCTTCCATGGTGGGACGAAGGCTAGTCCGGTGCTGCGGCCCGACCGGGGCCGGTCCGCGACTCGGGCGGGCGCTGTCGGTGGTGCGGCGTAGCGTCGAACGCATGAGCCAGGTCCACCACACCATCGACTACATCGAGATGGGCGTCGGCGACCTCGCGGCCGCCAAGGCGTTCTACGGCAAGGCCTTCGGCTGGGAGTTCAACGACTACGGCCCCGACTACTCCGGCATCCGCAACGCCACCGGCGACGGCGAGGTCGGCGGCCTCAACCCCGGCGGCGCGACCGGTCCCGGCGGCGCCCTCGTGCTGCTCTACTCCGACGACCTCGACGCCACCGTCCAGGCCGTCACGGCCGCGGGCGGCACCGTGACCGAAGGTCCCTACGAATTCCCCGGCGGGCGGCGCTTCCTCTTCGCCGACCCCGACGGCACCGTGCTCGGGGTCTGGGCGAGCAGCTAGCGCTCGGGCCAGACCTCGGGAGAGCAGGCCGCGACGATCGCGCGGCGGGCCGTGCGTGCCAGCGGCTGGAGCAGGCCGCGCCGCCGCTCGATCTCGTAGGACGACAGCGCGCCGCCGTCGTCGACGAGCGCGAGGTCGACGATCGCCCACGCCTGGAGGCCGCGCGCGGCCAGGTCGACGCAGCGCGGCGGCGTGCCGAGCGGGGCGTCGAGGCTCGGCCGGTGGTGCAGGTTCATCAGGGCGTCGGCGGCCTCGGGGCGCCAGCGAGCGACGTCGAGGTCGGCCAGGTCGCCTGCCGCACCGAGCAGCGACTCGCGCAGCGCCCGGTCGGCCTCCCCGACGTCGGGCAGCTGCCGCGGCCCGGCGTCGAAGGGCTGCCACTGCACCGTCTCGCCCTGCTCGACGGGCACCAGACCGAGCGTCCCGACCACGACGGCCTGCCCGGCCTCCATCGCCGCCTCGTTGAAGGCGCGCGGCCCGCCCAGTCCGAGGGGGTCGCCGTCGACGGGCAGCGCCAGTCCGGCGTACGACGCCCCGGTGGCGCGCGAGCGCGCGAGCAGGTCGAGCGCCGAGCCACCCTCGAGCAGGTGGGTGTCGTCGGCCAGCGCGTCGAGCACGTGGTCGGTCTGCTCGTGCCCGCGCAGCCAGGCGGTGAGCCACCAGGCCAGGGCCGCAGAGTGCGGCAGGGAGGGAGCGGAGGAGGACATCGGGGGCGAGGCTACTCGTCGGTCGCGCGTCGACGTGTTGGCTCCGGGCGCGTGGCCGCTGCTGGATAGGGTGACGACCATGGTCGCCGTCATCGAGCTCGCGGGGGTCACGGTGCGCCGTGGCCGGACGCTACTCCTCGACGAGGTGAGCTGGCTGGTGGAGGAGGACGAGCGCTGGGTCGTGCTCGGCCCCAACGGGGCCGGCAAGACCACGTTGCTCCAGGTCGTCGGCGCCCAGCTGCACCCGACCTCCGGGGTCGCCGGGATCCTCGACGAGGTGCTCGGCACGACCGACGTCTTCGAGCTCCGCCCGCGCATCGGCCTCACCAGCGCCGCGCTCGCCGACCGGATCCCGCGCTCCGAGCTGGTCAAGGACGTCGTGGTGTCGGCGTCCTACGGAGTCGTGGGCCGGTGGCGCGAGGAGTACGCCACCCTCGACCACGACCGCGCGGCCGAGCTGCTGGGCGAGGTCGGCGCGAGCCACCTGCTCGAGCGCACCTTCGGCACCCTCAGCGAGGGCGAGCGCAAGCGGGTGCAGATCGCCCGCGCGCTGATGACCGACCCGGAGCTCCTGCTCCTCGACGAGCCGGCCGCCGGGCTCGACCTCGGCGGACGCGAGGACCTCGTCGCGACGCTCTCCGAGCTGGCCCTCGACCCCGACTCCCCGGCCACGGTCCTGGTCTCCCACCACGTCGAGGAGATCCCGCCCGGCTTCACCCACGCGCTGCTGCTGCGCGGGGGCCGGGTGGTCGACGCAGGGCCGGTCGACGACGTCGTCACGGAGGAGACATTGTCGGAGACCTTCGGCATGCCGCTGCTGCTCAGCAGGGCCGACGACCGCTTCGCCGCGCGTCGCCGCCCGCCTCAGCGTTTCCAGTAGCACCGACTGGATAGGGTCTGGTCATGGACTGGATCCGCGACCACCTGTGGGAGAGCTGGCTGGCGCTGTCGATCGTCCTCGGCGTGGCCGAGATGTTCAGCCTCGACCTGATCCTCGCCATGCTCGCGGCCGGTGCCGTGGTCGGCATGCTCGCCGCCATCATCGGCCTGCCGGTCGCCGTCCAGGTCATCGCCGCGCTCGCCGCGTCGGTCGCGATGCTCTCGCTGGTCCGCCCCGCGTTCGTCAAGCGCCTGCACAGCGGCCCCGAGCTCGCGCTCGGCCACGGCAAGCTGGTCGGCACCCGCGGACTCGTCACCGAGGAGATCACCGGGCTCGCGGCCGGGCGGATCAAGGCCGGGGGCGAGATCTGGACCGCGCTGCCGTACGACGAGAACCTGAGGATCGCCCCGGGCGAGACCGTGGAGATCCTCCAGATCAAGGGCGCGACGGCCTACGTCCACCCCGTGGCCACGCTCGAGCCCTGAGCCACCCAGACCCGCACCACCACCCAGCACCACAGAAGATCGGGGGAAACCATGGGCACAGCACTGCTGGTCCTGTTCCTGCTCGTCGTCCTGTTCGTCGTCGTCATGCTCGCCAAGACGGTCCGGATCGTGCCCCAGGCGCGTGCGGCCATCGTCGAGCGCTTCGGCAAGTACAAGGGGACGCTGCCCGCAGGACTCAACATCGTCGTGCCGTTCATCGACAAGGTGCGCTACCTCATCGACCTGCGCGAGCAGGTCGTGAGCTTCCCGCCCCAGCCGGTGATCACCGAGGACAACCTCGTCGTCTCGATCGACACCGTCATCTACTTCCAGGTGACCGACCCGGTGACCGCGACCTACGAGATCGCCAACTACATCCAGGCCGTCGAGCAGCTCACCATGACCACGCTGCGCAACATCGTCGGTGGCATGGACCTCGAGCAGACGCTCACCAGCCGCGACGAGATCAACAGCGGCCTGCGCGGCGTGCTCGACGAGGCGACCGGCAAGTGGGGCATCCGCGTCAACCGTGTCGAGATCAAGGGCATCGACCCGCCGCCGTCCATCAAGGACGCGATGGAGAAGCAGATGCGCGCCGACCGCGACAAGCGTGCCCTCATCCTCACCGCCGAGGGCCAGCGCCAGTCCGCGATCCTCACCGCGGAGGGCAACAAGCAGTCCTCGATCCTGAACGCCGAAGGTGACCGTGAGTCGCTCATCCTCCGTGCCCAGGCCGACCGCGAGGCCGCGATCCTCCGGGCCCAGGGTGAGGGGCAGGCCATCCAAACGGTCTTCCAGGCCATCCACGACGGTCAGCCCGACCAGTCCCTGCTGGCCTACCAGTACCTCCAGATGATGCCGAAGATCGCCGAGGGCAGCGCCAACAAGGTGTGGGTCATCCCCTCCGAGATCACCAAGGCGATGGAGGGCCTCGGCTCCTCGATCCACGAGATCGCCGGCATCCCGAAGGACGCCACGCCGCGCACGCGGGTGGACATGGGGTCTTCCGAGCCGCTGCTCCCGCACGGGTCCGACGACCCGGAGACGCGGGCCACCAGCCAGGCCGTGCAGCAGGCGATCGCGGAGGCGGAGAGCGCGGCCAACCCGGGCAAGTCGCTCCCGGCCGCCGGCCCGTCCGCCGACCCGTCCGCCGGCACCCCGGAGGGGCCGGCCGACCCGCTCGACCCGGGGGCGCCTGCCGGCCAGTGAGCCCGGTCGGGCAGAGTCCGGTCGCATGAGTCCAGTCGAGATGGTGATGGTCACCCT
Source organism: Nocardioides sp. BE266 (assembly GCF_031457855.1). NCBI lineage: Bacteria > Bacillati > Actinomycetota > Actinomycetes > Propionibacteriales > Nocardioidaceae > Nocardioides > Nocardioides sp. BE266. Next base: position 624,428 of record NZ_JAURTI010000004.1, read on the forward strand.
CGCAGGAGTGGCGGCCGGCACCATCAACACCGTGGTGGGGTCGGGGACGTTGATCACGTTCCCGACCCTGCTGGCGTTCGGAGTGCCTCCGGTGACGGCCAACGTCAGCAACACCGTCGGCCTGGTGCCGGGCAGCCTGTCGGGCGTCGTGGGCTACCGCCGCGAGCTCGAGGGCCAGCGCGGCCGCGTGCTCCGGCTGGGCGTCGCCTCGCTCCTCGGCGGCACGATCGGTGCCCTGCTCCTGTTGTGGTTGCCCTCGTCGGCCTTCGACGCGATCGTCCCGGCGCTGATCGCGCTGGGCGTGCTGCTGGTGGTCTTCGGGCCGCGCATCCAGCGAGGCGTGGCGGCGCGTGCCGAGCTGCGCGGCGGCATCCCCGACCACGGGGTGTGGTGGGTGTGGCCCGCGGTCGCCCTCGCCGGTGTGTACGGCGGCTACTTCGGCGCCGCGCAGGGCGTGCTGCTGATGGCGATCCTCGGCATCGGGGTGGTCGACTCGATGCAGCGGCACACCGCCACCAAGAACGTCCTCGCCCTGCTCGTCAACGCGATCGCGGCGCTCGTCTTCATCGCCGTCGCCGACGTCGACTGGCTGGTGGCCGGGCTGATCGCGCTCGGCTCGGTCGTGGGCGGCCAGCTCGGTGCGACCGTGGGTCGCCGGCTGCCGCCGCCCCTGCTACGCGCCGTGATCGCCGTCGTCGGCGTCGTGGCCCTCGTCGCCCTGCTGGTCTGACCCCGACGCGTCCGGGCGGGGCACGACCCAGGCGTCGTGCCAGACCTCGAGCGCGGCGTACGCCCGGGCGCGTGCCGAGGGTCGCGACAGCACCACGTCGTGCATCGCGCCGTCGACCGCGATCGAGGTGACGTGGCGCCCGACCGAGGACGCCCAGCGGCGGATCTGCTCCACGTCGAGCACGATGTCGTGGGTGAAGGCGTCGTCGCCGAGGTCGTCGCCGAAGGCCGAGCGGGCCGACGACAGCACGAGGGTCGGGCAGGCGACGTCAAGGCCAGCGTGCAGCTGCGCGTGCCCACGACGTACGGCACGCAGCCAGCCGACGTAGACCGGGCGTGACTCCAGCGGCTTCCAGTCCAGGTCGTAGTCCCACTCGCCTCCGTGGTCGCGGTGGAGCGTGCGGCCGTAGACGCCACTGATCTTGCGCGGGATCTCCTGCATGGGTCGGCTGCTGCCGATCCGCTCGAGCGCCACGCGGGTGGCCGGGCTGCGCAGCCAGGCCGAGCCCTGCATGTCGAACCACGGCGAGTTCAGCACCATCGCCTGGAGCTCCGCGGGCTGCCGCTCGTGGGCCCAGAGCGACACCGTCAGTCCACCGGTCGAGTGCCCGGACACGACCACGTCGCGGTGTCCGTCGCGCTGGGTGATGCGCCACCAGGCGAGGTCGATCTCGCCGAAGTACTCGCGGAGGTCGGCGACGTAGTTGGCCGTCTGGTGCTCGCGCAGCGACCGGCCGTACTTGCGGAGGTCGATCGCGTAGAAGACGTAGCCGCGGTCGGCCCACCACTGGGCGTACTCGGTGTGGAAGAAGTAGTCGGCGAACCCGTGGACGTGCAGGACCGCCCGGCCGTTGGGCTCCTTCGGGTCCAGGGTGACGAGGGTGGCGACCACCGGGCCCTCGTCGTCGGGCGGCAGGGAGAAGGTCTCGACCCGGTAGTCAGGCCCGAGGAGATCGGCCTGGAGGGGAACCAGCGACATGCCTCGAGACTATCCAGCGAAACCCCGTCGGGAGCGCACTACCACGCGTGGAGTGACGTCGTTCACGGCCGAGTAACAGTTTCCCCATTAGGCCTCGTGCGTCACGGGGCCGGCTCTAATCTTGGCCGGTGTCGAGCGCGCGGGGGACCATGGTGCGAGGGTTCTCCTCGTACGTCCAGCAGCGCGTCGACGGCTGGCGCACGGGCTCCCGCGGGAGCCAGATGTTCCTGTTGGGCCTGCTCATCGGTCTCGTCGCGCTCTCGTTGGTGCCGGTGGTGCTGGCCGGGACCTCGGTCCCGGTGACGCTGTGGTTCCTCTACCTCATGCTCGGCGTGATGCTGCTGCGCTTCGGACCGCTGCTCGTCCTGACCCCCTGCGTCGTCGCCGCCGCGGTGTGGAGCTCGGTCGAGTCCGGCCTGGTGGGGGAGCGGGCCGTCCTGGGCCTGCTGATCCTCTCCCTCGGAGCGGTGCTGGTGCTCTACCAGTCCAGCAAGCAGCGCTCGGGGCTCCCGATGGCGCTCAGCGAGGCGGTCCTCACCCAGCTCCGCGACCGCCTGCAGCGGCAGGGCGTCGTACCTCCCCTTCCGGTCGGCTGGCGCTCGCAGTCCGCGACGATCACCGCCAACGGACCCAGCTACGCCGGCGACTTCCTCGTCGCGGACCTGCGCGACGGGCGCTGGCTGGAGATGGCCCTGGTCGACGTCTGCGGCAAGGGCACGTCGGTCGGCCCGCAGGCGCTGCAGTTCGCCGGCGCGCTCGGTGGGCTCATCGGTGCGCTGCCGCCCGGGGAGCTGATGGCGGCGGCCAACCACTTCCTGCTGCGGCAGGAGTCCGACGAGTCGCTGGCGACTGCTGTGCACCTCAAGGTCGACCTGGTGACCGGCGACTACACGATCACCAGCGCGGGACACCCGCCGGCGCTCCACTGGCACCTCGGCCAGCGCGGCTGGACGGTCGACAACGCCCGCGGCATGGCGCTGGGCGTCATCGCCGAGGCCGACTTCTCGCCGAGCCGCGGACGCCTGCAGCCGGGCGAGGCGCTGATGTTCTACACCGACGGCGTCATCGAGACCTCCGACCGCGACCTCGACGACGGCATCGACTGGCTGCGCGACCAGGCCCTCCAGGCCGTTGATGCGCGGGGCTTCTCCGGCATGCCCAAGCGGGTGCTCAAGAAGGTCCCGCGCGGCGACGACGACCGTGCCCTGCTGCTCCTCGAGCGGCTGCCGCTCACCTCGCCCGAGCGCGACTCCGACGGCCGCACCGGCCTCGGCTACTGACTCCTCAGGCGCCGCGGGAGTAGAGGTCGCGGATGACGTCCTCGATGTCGGGCTCCTGCACGGACAGGTCCGCGACGTCGTACGACGCTGCGACCGCGGCGACGATCGGGGCGGCGCTGGCCTCGGTCGGGAACGACAGCCACTGCCGTGGGCCCTCGACCTTGCGCACCGTCGCACCGGGCACGACGATCGGGTCGGCCTCGTCGACGAGGTCGACGACCAGCGTGCGGGTCGAGCCGCCCTGGGCGTGCAGCCCGGCCAGCGAGCCGTCGTACACCGACGTGCCGTGGTCGATCACGATCACCCGGTCGCACAACGCCTCGATGTCCTGGAGGTCGTGGGTGGTCAGCAGCAGGGTGGTGCCGCGCTCGGCGTTGAGCGCGCGGAGGAACTCGCGCAGCCGGCCCTTGCTGACCACGTCGAGGCCGATGGTGGGCTCGTCGAGGTAGACCACCTCCGGATCGTGGAGCAGGGCTGCGGTGATGTCGCCGCGCATCCGCTGGCCGAGGCTGAGCTGGCGCACGGGGGTGTCGAGCTGGGCGCCGAGGTCGAGCAGGTCGACGAAGCGGTCGAGGTTCGCGCGGTAGCGGTCCTCGGGGATGCGGTACATCTTCTGCAGCAGCTCGAAGGAGTCGCGCAGCGGCAGGTCCCACCACAGCGTCGAGCGCTGGCCGAAGACGACGCCGATGCGCCGCGCCAGCGCGACCCGGTCACGGCTGGGGTCGAGGCCGGCCACCCGGACGTGCCCGCCGGTGGGAACGAGGATGCCCGTGAGCATCTTGATGGTCGTGGACTTCCCGGCGCCGTTCGGGCCGATGTAGCCGACCATCTCGCCGGGCTCGACGGAGAAGGTGAGGGCGTGGACGGCACGCACCTGCTCGCGCGAGCGGCGACGGCGGCCCTCCACGCGCCGTCGTACGTCGAAGGTGCGCTCGAGGTCGTGCACGTCGATGAGTGGAGGCATCGCTCAGCTCCCGGTCGAAGTGTAGTGGCGGACGCCGGTGCGCCAGACCAGCAGCGCGACCGCCATGGTCAGGACGCCGGCGAGCGGCGAGGCGAACTGGAAGGCGTCGGGCGTGCCGAAGGGGTCGGTGCGCCCGAGGAGGTAGAGGCAGGGGTACCAGTTCACGAAGGCGACGGGGATCACGAAGGTCAGTCCGACCAGCACCTCGCGCGGGAAGATGCTGAGCGGGTACTGCGTGACGGTCGCGCCGCCGTAGGTGAAGGCGTTGGCGAACTCCGTGGCGTCGGTGGTCCAGAACTGGATGCAGCTGAAGCCGACGAAGAGCCCGAAGAACACGAGCGCGCCGCTGACCAGCATCGAGAGGGCGACCAGCACCCGCAGCGGTGTCCAGTCCACGAAGGTGCACGCCCACCCGAACACCACCGCGGCCTGGGTCAGCCGGCCGAGCCGGCGGAGCGTGAACTGGTCGGCGCACACCTGCACGAGCAGCGGCACCGGCTTGGTCATCATCTGGTCGAGCCGTCCGGTGCGGATGTAGGTGCCGATCCGCTCGACGCTGCCGATCGCGGTGTCGGCGACGGCCAGGGCCAGGGACGCGCTGCCGTAGAGCAGGGCCACCTCGTGCAGGGTGAAGCCGGCGAGGTCGCGCAGGTGCGCGAACATGATCCAGAGGCCGACGAAGTCCAGGCCGGTGATGAGGCCGTTGCCGACGGCGAGCAGCACGAACGACGTCGGGTACTGCCAGGCAGCGCGGATCCAGAGCCACGCGATCTGGCCGTAGGTGCGCAGGTGTCGTGCCGCGGCCTCAGCCACCCTGGACCACCACCTTGCGGGTGGCCAGCCGCAGCACCACCTGGCACGCGGCGAGCAGCACGACCGCCCACAGCACCTGGAAGCCGAGCGCGCCGGCGAGGTCGGCACCGGTGTGCTTGCCGAGCCAGATGTCGGCCGGCACCTGGACGTACGACGCCCACGGCAGGGCCTGCGCGAGGGTGCCGAGCCAGCCGGGGAACAGCACCAGCGGCAGCATCATCCCGCTGAAGAAGATCGCGAAGGCGCCGCTCATCACCTTCACGCCCGACTGGTCGAGCAGCCAGAAGGCCGTGCTCGCGACGAGGAAGCGGATCGCGAAGCTCACCACGACCGCCAGCACCAGCGAGACGGCGAAGGCCAGTGCAGCCACCACCGACGGCGGCAGTGCGATGCCGAAGACGAGCAAGCCGATGATCGTCGGTCCGAAGCCGCGGGTGACCAGGTGGAACGCCGCGCGCCCGAGGTCGCTGGCGAGGTACCAGCCGACGAGCCCGACGGGACGGTAGAGGTCGATGGCCACGTCTCCCGTGCGGATCCGCTCGGCGAGGTCGTCGGTGGTGCCGCCGCCCCACAGCGCGATGGTCATCAGCAGCGCCTGGCCGAGCCAGACGTAGGTCACCGCGTCCTGGGCGTCGTACCCGCCGGCCGTGGGGTTGGCGTCCCAGAGCGCGAGGTAGGCGTAGGAGTAGATGACGCCGAAGACCGAGTTGGTGAAGATCCCCGACAACGTCGCGGCCCGGTAGGTGGAGTAGCGGCGGAAGGCACGGGTCGCGATGGCGACGTGCAGCATCCGCTTCCCCCTCAACGCGACGATCCCCGGCCCACCCACGAAGGGGGCCGGGGATCGTCTCACACCTGGTGGGTGCGGCGCACCTCGTCGTCGAGGAGGGGCGGGGTCAGTGGTGGGTCAGCGGTGGCGCACCATGTTGACCACGCCGATCATCCGGCCCTGGGGGTCGCGGGTGATGGCGATGCCGGCGCGGCGGGCGCGCGGGCTGAGCAGGATGGCGCGGTGGCCGGGGGAGTCGAGCCACAGCTGGACCATCGCGGCGGGCGTCAGGCCCGAGCCGCGGACGAGGGTCTCGCCGGCCCAGGAGTTGTCACACTTCTCGATGACCTCGTTCTGGTCACGGTGCTCGAACAGGCCGGTGCGGGCGATGCGCTGGCCCCACTGCTCGGCGAGCCGGTCGGTGCAGGCGTCGACGCTGCGGATCGCCTCCAGACCGTTGGCGGAACGCGCCTGGTTGATCTCGGTCAGGAGCCGGTCCTCGAGGCCGTTCATCGACGCGGGCGCCTTGGCGCTGCGCACGGCCTGCGGGGCGGCCTGGGCGCTGACGGGCACGGCGACCAGCACCGCTACGGCGACGCCGAGGGTGGCCAGGAGAGAGAGAAGTCGGTGCTGCACGGGGTTCCTCCAGGGAAGATCCGCGGTCGGGGGTCAGTGCGAATCTTGATGGAATCTTTGAAGATTCTCACTTGATAGTACGACGAAGGTGTGCTGTTCGGCTATTTGTGGAGCGTCCGAGGACGACTCGCCGCACGCTTCGTCAACTTTCGTCGCGAAAGCACCCGACAACCGTCTGGAGGAATGAAAACGGTTCGGGCGAGGCCGCATGAGCGGAATGACGAAAGAAGGCCCCTCTGGTCTGGACCGCGAGGGGTCCGGACCAGAGGGGCCTTCCGGGGCCTGCGCCGCCCTGTCCGGGCGGCGGGGCTCAGTGCTGGTAGGTGCCGTGGATGATCGCGCGACCGAGCGTCTTGAACGCGAGGTTGAAGGAGACGACCGCGTTGGACGCGGAGTCGTCGACACCGAGGGTGGCGTCCTGCACGGCGTGCACGACGAAGAAGTAGCGGTGCGGCTGGTCGCCCTCCGGCGGCGCAGCGCCCATGAAGCCGGCCTCGCCGCCGTCGTTGCGGACGTGGAAGGCGTTGCCCGGCAGGTCGCCGGACGCGGCCCCGGTGTCGAGGGAGGTGACGTCCGCCGGGACGTCGACCAGGCACCAGTGCCAGAAGCCGCTCGGCGTCGGGGCGTCGGGGTCGAAGCACGTGATGACGAAGGACTGCGTGCCCTCGGGCGCACCCGACCAGCTCAGCTGGGGCGAGGTGTTGCCCTTGTCGGCCACCTGGTCGTCCTTGAGCGGCGCACCGTCGGTCACATCGTCACTGGTGACGGTGAAGGACGCGGTCACCGGGAGGTAGTCGTAGGGGTTCGGGCTGACGGGTCGCTCGATGCTCATTCCTCGAACCTAGCGATCGGGACCACACCGGGGGTAGGGACAATGAGCCAATGACCGACCACAGCTCCCCGGCGGCCCATCCCTACCTGGCGGGGCTGGTGCTCACCGGCCGGAAGGTGGTCGTCGTCGGCGGTGGGCACGTCGCCCAGCGCCGGGTGCCCTCGTTCCTGGGCGCGGGAGCGGCCGTCACGCTGGTGAGCCCCGAGGTGACCCCGGCCCTCGAGGGCCTGGCCGGTGAGCTGACCCTCGTGCTGCGCGACTTCACCGAGACCGACCTCGACGGTGCCTGGTACGTCGTCGCGGCGACCGACGACCCCTGCGTGAACGCGCGCGTGGTCGCGGCGGCCGAGGCGCGCCACACCTTCTGCGTGCGCGCCGACGACGCCCTCGGCGGCACGGCATGGACCCCCGCCGTCGGCCACCACGGCAGCGTGACGGTGGGTGTGCTCGGCAACCGCGAGCCGCGGAAGTCCGCGGCCCTGCGCGACGACATCGTCACCGCCCTGCGCGACGGTCACCTCACCGCCTCCGACGCCCTCGACCGCACCCCGGGAGTGGTGCTCGTCGGCGGCGGACCCGGCGAGCCGGAGCTCGTCACCGTCGCCGCCCGCCACGCGCTCGCCTCGGCCGACGTGGTCGTGGCCGACCGGCTGGCCCCGCGCGAGCTCCTCGACGAGCTCGGCCCGCACGTCGAGCTGATCGACGTCGCCAAGCTCCCGCGCGGCCGCTCGGCGTCGCAGGACTACATCAACGAGGTGATCGTCGACCGGGCCCGCGCCGGCAAGCGCGTCGTACGGTTCAAGGGCGGCGACAACTTCGTCTTCGGCCGGGGCTACGAGGAGCTGCTCGCCTGCGCGGCCGCTGACGTGCCGGTCACCGTCGTACCCGGCCTCACCTCGGCGATCGCCGTCCCCGCACGCGTCGGCATCCCGGTGACGCACCGCGGCGTGGCGCACGAGTTCACCGTGATCTCCGGCCACATCCCGCCCGGCCACCCCGACTCGCTGGTCGCGTGGGACGCGGTCGCGCGGATGCGCGGCACCGTCGTGCTGCTGATGGCGGTCGACAACGCTCCGAAGATCGCCGAGGCGCTCGTCGCGGGCGGACGGCCCACCTCCACGCCCGTGGGCGTGATCGTCGACGGCACGATGCCGACCGAGCGGACCGTGCTCTCGACGCTCGGGTCGCTGGCCGACGACCTGGCCGCCCACAAGGTGGTGCCGCCGGCGATCATCGTCATCGGCGACGTGGTCGCCGTGGCGCGCCCCGAGCACTACGCCGATCGCGGGCCGGCGCGTGGCTGAGCGCGTCGACCTCTCCGACCCCGACGACCCGCGCCTCGCCGACTACCGCGACCTGCGCGACGTCGAGCTCCGCAAGACCCTCGAGGCCGAGCACGGCCTCTTCCTCGCCGAGGGGGAGAAGGTCGTCCGCCGTGCGGTCGAGGGCGGCTACGAGGCCCGCTCCTTCCTGATGGCGCCGCGGTGGCTCGAGGGCCTCGGCGACGTGCTCGCCACGAGCGGCGGCCCCTGCTACGTCCTGTCCGAGGAGCTGATCGAGCAGGTGACCGGCTTCCACGTGCACCGTGGTGCGCTGGCGTCGCTGCACCGCCGCCCGCTCCCGCCGGTGGAGGACGTGCTCGAGGGAGCCCGCTCCGTGCTCGTGCTGGAGGACCTGGTGGACCACACCAACGTCGGGGCGATCTTCCGCTCCGGCGCGGCCCTGGGCTTCGACGCCGTGCTCCTGGCCCCGCGGTGCGCCGACCCGCTCTACCGCCGCTCGATCAAGGTCGGCATGGGCGCCGTCTTCAGCACGCCGTGGACCCGCCTGCCCGACTGGTACGACGCCCTCCCGGACCTCTCCCGCCGTGGGTTCACCACGGTCGCCCTCACCCTGTCGTCCGACTCGGTCCCGATCGAGGACGCCGTGGCCGGGGTCGAGCGCCTCGCCCTGGTCCTCGGCTCGGAGGGCCACGGGCTGTCCCCGCGCTGGGAGGCCTCTGCCGACCGCCGCGCGATCATCCCGATGCGAGCCGGCATCGACTCCCTCAACGTCGCCGCGGCCACCGCGGTCGCCTGCTACGCCGCCGCCCGCCGCTGATCGGGGTCGTCCCGATGGGACGTGTTGCGATGTGAGCGTCCGGGCGATCGCATCGCAACACGTACGTCAGCCGCGCCGGCGCAGCGCCTCGTGGAGCACGATCGACCCGGCGACCGCGGCGTTGAGCGAGGAGGCAGTGCCCACCATCGAGATGCTGACGACCTCGTCGCACGCCGCCCGCCAGCCCGAGGAGATGCCGTGCGTCTCGTTGCCGACCACGATGACGAGTCGCCCGTCGAGGGTCGCGTCGGACAGCCCGGTGCCGTGCTCGTCGGTGCCGACGATGCGGTAGCCGTTGGCGTGGGCCCACTCCACGACCGGGCCGTGGCCGGGCACCCGCAGCACGGTCAGCGCGAAGAGCGAACCGGTGCTGGCGCGGACGGCCTGCGGGTCGTACGGGTCGGCCGCGTGGCCGGTGACGACCAGTGCGGACGCGCCGAACGCGTCGGCCGAGCGGGCGAGGGTGCCGATGTTGCCGGGGCTGGTGGGCCGGTCGAACACGACGACCGGGCCGTGTGGCCGCGCGGAGTCGGCCAGCCGCGCGACCCCGTCGTCCGGCAGCTCGACGACGGCGACGAGCTCGGCGCCGTCCTTGCCGCTGAGCCGGGCGTGCAGGTCGGGGGAGAGGACGACCCGCTCGGCGTGGGTGGTGAACCACAGTGCGTCGGACCAGGACGACGTCACACCGTCGGCGCGCAGGAGGGCGCGGACGGTCCACCCCTCCTCGATCGCGCGGGTGATCGGGCGGACGCCCTGCACGAGGAACTCGCGGTTGCGGTGGCGCTTGGACCTGTTGGTCAGGAGCGCCTCCCACTGCTGGAAGCGGGCGTTCTCGCGGGTGATCCGGAGATCGTTCATGCCTCGGCGGGCCAGGTGAGCGGGTAGTCCTCGGCCGCGGCGTCGTGCTTCTTGGCCAGCCGCTTGCGCGACTTGGCCGAGAGCCGGTCGCCGAAGACGGTGCCGAGGGTGTGGTCGGTCTCGTGCTGGAGACACCGGGCGAGCAGCCCGTCGCCCTCGAAGCTCACCGGCTCCCCGTCGAGCCCGGTGCCGTCGACCCGCGCCCAGTCGGGACGGGCGCAGGGCTCGAACGAGCCCGGGAAGGAGAGGCAGCCCTCGTCGTCGTCCTCGAGGTGCCGGTCCTTGCCCTCGGGCAGCGTCAGCACGGGGTTGCACACCAGTCCGACGGTGCGCACGCCCTCGTCGTCGGGGCAGTCGAAGACGAACATCGCCACGTCCTCGCCGATCTGGCAGGCGGCGAGGCCGACCCCGTCGGCGGCGTACATGGTGGCCACCATGTCGGCGGCGAGCGTCGCGAGGGCGTCGTCGTACGACGTCACGAGCTGTTGCGGCGCGTGCATGACGGGCGTGCCCCACCGCGTGATCGGGCGCACCGTGCCACCCTCGGGGAGTGGGCCGTGCGGCGCCCGGGCGTCTGGCTGGGCGTCGGTCTGCTCGTCGGGCATGCGGTGGATCCTAGCGAGGAGGTGAGTCGTGACCGGCACCACGGGGCGACCTCTGGCCAAAGGTGTAACTCAGAGTTACAGTTTGGTCATGTCCATCATGAACAGCCTCCGGCCGGGCGGTCGCAACGGGTTGTCCTCCCGGGAGACCCGCGACCCCATCGGCCTCGCCGTCGCCGCCGTCAACCGGCTGGCGCAGAGCGACCTGATCGACCGCGTCGGGCTGCGCCGGCAGACCGAGCAGGTCGTCTACTCGACCACGCGCAACGGATTCCGCGCGGCCACCGTCGCGGGCCGCACCTTCGCCCGGGCCGGCCGGCGCACCGCGGGCGAGCGACCGGCCAGCGCCGAATCGCGCGGCCTGTTCGACCTGACCCCGACCGAGGACGAGCAGATGCTCGTCGACGTCGTCGAGGAGCTGGCCAGCGAGGTGCTCCGACCGGCAGCCGCCGAGGCCAACGAGGCATGCGCCGCGCCGGCCGAGGTGCTCGAGGCGGCCCAGGAGGTCGGGCTGCCCGGCCTCGGGGTGCCGGAGTCGCTCGGCGGCATCATGGAGGAGCGCTCGGCCATGGCCGGCACCCTCGTCGCCGAGGCCCTCGCCAAGGGCGACATGGGCCTGGCCGTCGCCGCCCTCGCGCCCGGAGCGGTCGCCACCGCGATCGGCCTCTGGGGCACCGAGGCCCAGCAGCAGACCTACCTCCCCGCGTTCACCGGCAACGACGTCCCGGTCGCCGCCCTGACGATCGCGGAGCCGACGGTGCTCTTCGACCCGTTCACGCTCGCCACCACCGCGCTGCGCGACGGTGACGGGTTCGTCCTCGACGGCGTGAAGTCCGCGGTCGTCCGCGGAGCCGAGGCCGAGCTCTTCGTGGTCGCAGCGATGCTCGACGGCACTCCGGCGCTCTTCCTCGTCGAGGCGGGCACCGACGGCCTCGAGGTCGAGGCCGACCCGTCGATGGGCGTCCGGGCCGCCGCACTCGCCCGCCTGCACCTCACCGGCGTACGCGTCGGGGCCGACGCGCTGCTCGGCGACACCGACGGCACGGCCTACACTGAGTGCGTACGCCTCTCGCGCCTCGCGTGGTGCGCCCTTGCAGTGGGCACGGGCCAGGCAGTGCTCGACTACGTCAAGGACTACGTCAACGAGCGGCAGGCCTTCGGCGAGCCGGTCAGCCACCGGCAGTCGGTCGCCTTCATGGTCGCCGACATCGCGATCGAGCTGCAGGCGATGCGGCTGCTGACGTGGAAGGCCGCCTCGCGCGCCACCCGCGGCAAGGACTTCGCCCGCGAGGTGGGCCTGGCCCGCCAGCTCTGCACGGAGAAGGGCATGAAGATCGGCCTCGACGGCGTCCAGCTGCTCGGCGGGCACGGCTTCGTGAAGGAGCACCCGGTCGAACGGTGGTACCGCGACCTGCGGGCCGTCGGCGTGATGGAAGGCGCGGTGATTGTCTGATGATCAACCTCGAGACCCCGAAGAAGCAGGCCGCGCTCATCGACCAGGCCCACCAGCTGGCGATGAACATGCTGCGCCCGATCTCGCGCAAGTACGACCGCGCCGAGCACGAGTACCCCAAGGAGCTCGACATGCTCGCCGCGCTGATCGACGGCGTGAGCGAGACCGGTGCCAGCGGCGGCGCCGGAGCCGGTGGCGTACGACGTGACGAGAAGCCCGGCGACTCCGACCGGGTGCGCAACGGGGCCAACCTGGCCTCCGCCCTCTCGATCGCCGAGATGTGCTGGGGCGACACGGCGCTGCTGCTGTCGATGCCGCGCCAGGGCCTGGGCAACTCCGCCATCGCCTCGGTGGCCAACGAGGAGCAGCTCGCCCGCTACGCCGGCACGTGGGCCGCGATGGCGATCACCGAGCCCGGCACGGGCTCCGACTCCGCCAACATCACCACGACCGCGGTGCTGGACGGCGACGAGTACGTCCTCAACGGCGAGAAGATCTTCGTCACCTCCGGCGACCGCGCCGACAGCGTGGTCGTGTGGGCCACCCTCGACAAGGCGCAGGGCCGGGCGGCGATCAAGTCGTTCCTGGTCCGCAAGGACAACCCCGGCCTCAAGGTGGAGCGGCTCGAGCACAAGCTCGGCATCCGCGCGTCCGACACCGCGGTGATCACCTTCACCGACTGCCGGGTGCCGGCCGAGGACCTGCTCGGCTCACCCGAGATCGACACCAAGTCGGGCTTCGGCGGCGCGATGGCGACCTTCGACAACACACGCCCGCTGGTCGCCGGCATGGCCGTCGGCTGCGCCCGCGCGTCGCTCGACCTCACCCGCGACCTGCTCGAGCAGGCGGGCGTGGTCATCGACTACGACAAGCCGGCGCAGTCGCAGAGCGCGGCCGCCGCGAAGTTCCTCCAGCTCGAGGCCGACTGGGAGGGCGCAAAGCTGCTGATGATGCAGGCGGCGTGGATGGCCGACAACCGCAAGCCCAACTCGCTCGAGGCCTCGATGGCCAAGGCCAAGGCCGGCCGCGTCGGCTCCGACGTGACGCTGTCGTGCGTCCAGCTGTGCGGCACGCTGGGCTACAGCGAGGCCGAGCTGCTGGAGAAGTGGGCCCGCGACTCCAAGATCCTCGACATCTTCGAGGGCACCCAGCAGATCCAGCAGCTGATCGTGGCCCGCCGGATCCTCGGGCTGACCAGCTCCGAGCTGCGCTGACAGACGCACGAAAGCCCCTCCCGGACATCTCCGGGAGGGGCTTTCGGGCTTCGTGGTCAGGCGGACTTGTAGGGGTCGTGCTGGGCGAGGATCTTCTCGAGGCGGGCGGCGTCGAGGCGGTTGATCGTGGTGTTGTCCTCCTGCATGTCGCGCACGACCTTGGCGAGCGTGAAGGTGGAGGTCACCAGGTAGAGGGTGCCGAGGGCCATGAAGCCCTTGATCCACGGGTCGGCCTCCATGAAGTAGACGGCGACCAGCATCGCGAAGAGCGAGGCGCCGAAGGAGATCGCGGCCTGGGCGGCGAAGGCGGTGGTGTTCTTGGCGGCGGAGTCGGTCTTGGTAGGCATGGCAGAAGCGTGCTCCGCGCAACGCCTGCGGGAATCTGCCGAACTACCCGATCGCTCCTGAGTACGAGCACTCCACCTGCACCGGTACGTTCGGGCCATGCTCGACCCGACGCCCGACCAGCCCGCCCACATGTCGCCGGAGGAGTTCCGCCGTCAGGGCCATGCCGCCATCGACTGGATCGCCGACTACTGGGCCTCCCTCGACGACCTGCCCGTGCGTGCTCAGGTCGCCCCCGGTGACGTACGACGACAGCTTCCCGCGTCGGCACCGGAGGACGGCGAGCCGTTCGACGCCGTGCTGGCCGACCTCGACCGCATCGTCGTACCCGGGCTGACGCACTGGCAGCACCCGCGGTTCTTCGCTTACTTCCCGGCCAACTCCTCGCCGGCCGCCATCCTCGGCGACCTCCTCTCCAGCGGGATCGGCGCGCAGGGGATGATCTGGGCGACCAGCCCGGCGGTGACCGAGGTCGAGCAGGTCGTCATGGACTGGTTCGCCGAGGCGCTGGGGCTGCCGGAGGCGTTCCGCAGCGACGGCCCGGGCGGCGGCGTCATCCAGGACACGGCCTCGACCGCGACCTTCACCGCGCTGCTCTCCGCGCTGCACCGCGCCAGCGGGGGAGACGCGCGGGTGCACGGCGTCGGCGACCAGGGCTGGCGCGTCTACGGCTCCACGCAGGCCCACTCGTCGCTGGTGAAGGCCGCGATGATGGCCGGCGTCGGCGAGCAGGCGGTCCGCACGATCGAGGTCGACCCTGCCACCCAGGCGATGGACGTCGACGCGCTGCGCGACGCGGTCGTCGAGGACGTCGAGGCGGGTCTCCGGCCGGTCATGGTCCACGTGGCGGCGGGCAGCACCTCGACCGGCGCGATGGACGATGTCGCGGCCGTCGCGGAGGTCGTGCGCGAGTGGGGCGTCTGGCTCCACGTCGACGCCGCCTGGGCCGGGGTCGCGGCGGTCTGCCCCGAGCACCGCGACCACCTCGCCGGGGTGGAGGCTGCCGACTCGTTCGTCACCAACCCGCACAAGTGGCTGCTGACGACCTTCGACTGCAGCACCTTCTGGGTGCGCGACCGGTCGGCGCTGACGGGCGCCCTCTCGATCCTCCCGGAGTACCTCCGCAACGCCGCGACCGAGTCCGGCGAGGTCGTCGACTACCGCGACTGGCACCCGCAGCTCGGTCGCCGGTTCCGCGCGATCAAGCTCTGGGCCGTGCTGCGGACCTACGGCCTCAACGGGCTCCGTGCGCACGTGCGCAGCGGCGTCGCGCTGGCGGAGCACGTGGCCGACCTGGTGCGCGCCGACGACCGCTTCGAGATGGTCACCGAGCCGTCCCTGTCGCTCGTGGTCTTCCGCCTGCGGGCCGGCGACGACCAGACGCTGGCTGCGATGGAGGCGGTCAACGCCTCGGGCGAGGCCTACCTCTCGCACACGACGGTCAACGGCCGAGCGGCCATCCGGGTCGCGGTCGGCAGCTGGCGCACGACCCGGGCCGACGTCGACCGCACGTGGCGCGCGCTGCAGGAGGCGGCTGCCGCTTGATCCCGATCCTGGGTGTCGGCGCGATCCACCGCCCTTGCAATGGCCCTCCATCCGGGAGGCGACGGCGGGCGCGAGGTTCATCGACGCCCAGGAGGACCTCGACCTGTTCGCGCTGCGGGCTGCGGCCGCGGAGACTGCCGGGGTCCGCCGCGTAGAGTCACCCCACGTGCAGTTCCTCCACGACGCCCCCGGGCACGACCTGACCTACGACGACGTCTTCATGGTGCCCCGGCACTCGACCGTGGCCAGCCGCTACGACGTCGACCTGGCCACCTCCGACGGCACCGGCGCGACCCTGCCGCTCGTGGTCGCCAACATGACGGCGATCGCCGGCAAGCGGATGGCCGAGACCGTCGCGCGACGCGGCGGCATCACGGTCATCCCGCAGGACATCCCGATCCCCGTCGTCGCCGACGTGGTCGCGTGGGTCAAGCGGCGGCACACCGTCTTCGACACCCCGATCGAGCTGCGCCCCGACCAGACGGTCGCCGAGGCCCTGTCGCTGATGCCGAAGCGCGCCCACAAGGCCGCCGTCGTCGTGCAGGACGGCCGCCCGGTCGGCGTGGTGTCCGAGGCCGACTGCGCCGAGGTCGACCGGTTCGCCCAGGTCGCGTCGGTGATGAACCCCGCCGTCGTGACCGTCTCGGCGACCACCGACCCCCGCGAGGTGTACGACGCCATCGAGCGCGCCAAGGCGCCCCTGGCCGTGGCGGTGTCCGAGACGGGCGAGCTGGTCGGCGTGCTGACCCGTCTCGGTGCGCTGCGGGCCACGCTCTACACGCCGGCCGTGGACGCATCCGGTGGGCTCCGGATCGCCGCTGCCGTCGGGGTCAACGGCGAGGTGGCCGACCGCGCCGCCGAGCTCCTCGACGCCGGCGTCGACTGCCTCGTCGTGGACACCGCGCACGGCCACCAGGACCGGATGGTCCAGGCGCTGCAGGCGGTCCGCGCCCTGTCGCCGACCGTCCCGATCGCCGCCGGCAACGTGGTCTCCGCCGAGGGAACCCGCGCGCTGATCGAGGCAGGCGCCGACATCGTCAAGGTCGGCGTCGGACCGGGCGCCATGTGCACCACGCGGATGATGACCGGCGTCGGCCGGCCGCAGTTCTCCGCCGTGGTCGAGTGCGCTGCCGCGGCGCGCGAGCTCGGCAAGCACGTGTGGGCCGACGGGGGAGTGCGGCACCCGCGTGACGTCGCGCTCGCGCTGGCCGCCGGCGCCTCGTCGGTGATGATCGGCTCCTGGTTCGCCGGCACCCACGAGTCGCCCGGCGACCTCATGCACGACGCCGACGGACGTCCGTTCAAGGTGTCCTTCGGGATGGCCTCGGCCCGCGCGGTGGCCAACCGCACCGCGGGCGAGTCGTCGTACGACCGGGCCCGCAAGGGGCTCTACGAGGAGGGAATCTCGTCCTCGCGGATGTACCTCGACCCGCAGCGACCGGGCGTGGAGGACCTCATCGACCAGATCTGCTCCGGCGTGCGATCGTCGTGCACCTATGCCGGTGCGCGCGACCTCGTCGAGCTCCACGAGCGGGCGCTGGTGGGCGTCCAGTCGGCCGCCGGCTTCCACGAGGGCCGTCCGCTCGAGAAGTCCTGGTGAAGGACATGCAGCACGTCTTCGTGATGACCTACGGCAGGTCGGGATCGACCCTGCTGATGGGCATCCTCAACTCGATCCCCGGGTGGCTGCTGCGCGGCGAGAACCGCCACGCCATGCGGCACCTCTACGACTTCCACCGCAGCGGGCTGTCCGAGAAGGCACGGGTCGACCCCGAGCGCGCGAGCCAGCCCACGCACCCGTGGTTCGGCATCGAGGGCTTCCCCGAGGTCGCGTCGTTGCAGCACATCCGCTCGCTCGCCGAGGCGACGCTGCTGCGTCCCGAGCACGACACCCGGGTCACCGGCTACAAGGAGATCCGCTGGTACGACGCCGACCTCCCCGACTACGTGGACTTCCTGCGCCAGGTCTTCCCGGGCGCGCGGTTCGTGGTCAACACGCGCCACCTGCCCGACGTCGCGGCCAGCAACTACTGGACGCACAAGGACGACCCGCTGTCCCAGGTGCAGGCGATCGAGGACAAGATCCTCGCGACCGCTGAGGGGCTCGGCGACGCGGCCTACCGGGTCCACTACGACGACTACGTCGCCGACCCGGAGGTGCTGCGCGGGCTGTTCGACTGGCTGGGTGAGGTCTACGACCAGAACCGCATCGAGTCCGTGATGGCCACCCCGCACTCGCGGATCGGCAAGCACCGGTGAGGTCAGGACATCCCTGACGGGTCTGTGAGAAAGTGCGCCCATGATCATCAACCCCGGAAGCCACGACAAGCAGGGTCCGTGGGACCCGGACGAGAAGAAGAAGTACTTCGACCTGCGCTACTTCTGGGTGCTGATGCCGGCCCTCGTGATCATGGTCGGCCTGATGGCGGTCAGCGGAGCGTTCGGAGACTGACGCACGTCAGCGCGAGGTGTTCGCCGTACGCCCCTTCGTTACGCCGACGAACGCCTGGGTGACCTCGTCGTCGCGCTCGACCTTCCAGACGAGCGCGACGGTGGTCGGCTCGAGGTCGGAGACGACGCGGGTGACCACGTCCTTGCGCTGGTGGAGGCGGGCGACCGACATCGGGAGGATGACGACCCCGGTGCCGGCGGCGACCGTCTCGATCGCCTCCTGCTCGGTCATCGGCGGCCAGTCGAGCTGCTCGGCGGTCGGCACCCAGCCGCTGGAGTGGGGGCGCACGAGCTGCTCGTCGACGAGGTCTGCTGTGGTGACCTCCTCGTCGGCCGCGGCCAGGACGTGCTCGCGGGAGGCCACCGCGACCTGGAGCTCGTCGTAGAGCCGCACCTGGTGCAGGCCGTCGCGGTCGACGGGCAGCCGGACGATCGCCATGTCGAGGCTGCCGTCGCGCACGCCGTCGAGCTGGTCGGCCTCCGTGGTCGGCACCAGGTGGAGCGACTCCTTGCGCCAGTCACGCCAGTGCCGCGCCCACTTGTCGGGGGTCGAGCCGGTCACGAATCCGACGCGGAGAGGGGCGATCATGCGAGCGACCCTACGACGTGGCCGCCGTCAGGCCTCCGGGTCCCGCTCCACGGCGAGCACGAAGTCGTCGCCGTGCTCGGTGACACCGGTGATGACGGCCGCCTCGACGGCCTCGATGGCGTACTTGCGGCGCACGACCATCGGGTCCTGGCCGAGGTCCTTCACCAGTGCCGCGGCGAGACCCACCATGATCAGGACGAACGGCAGGGCCGCGATCACCGTGATGGTCTGGAGGCCGCTGAGCGCGTCCTCGCCGCCGACGAGCAGCATGACCGCAGCGACCGCACCGGTCGCGACACCCCAGAAGATCACCGTCGGCCGGCTCGGGTGGATGGTGCCGCGCTCGGAGAGCGAGCCCATCACGATCGAGGCGGCGTCGGCGCCGGAGACGAAGAAGATGCCGACCAGGACCATCACCACGATGCTGGACACGGTGGCCAGCGGGTAGGCCTCGAGGGTGCTGAAGAGCTGCTGCTCCAGGCCGCCGGCGCCGGCGATGTCGGTGCCGTTCTTCTGCAGGTCGATCGCCGCGCCGCCGAAGATGCAGAACCACACGACGCTGACCAGGCTCGGCACGAGCAGCACGCCGGTGACGAACTGGCGGATGGTGCGGCCGCGGGAGATGCGGGCGATGAACATGCCGACGAACGGCGTCCAGGACAGCCACCAGGCCCAGTAGAAGACGGTCCAGCTGGACAGCCAGTCGCTGGTCTCGGCGCCCTCGGCGGCGGTGCGCGCGGCCATCATCGGGAGGTCGGCGACGTAGCTGCCGATCGAGGTCGGCACGAGGTTGAGGATGAAGACGGTCGGGCCGACGATGAAGACGAAGAGGGCGAGGGCGACGGCGAGCACCATGTTGATGTTCGAGAGCCACTGGATGCCCTTGGCGACGCCGGAGACGGCGGACAGCACGAACGCAGCGGTGAGGACGGCGATGATGCCGACCAGGACGGCGTTGCCGGTGTCGCCGATGCCGGCGACGATCTGCAGGCCCGACTCGATCTGGAGCGCGCCGAGGCCGAGCGAGGTGGCGGAGCCGAAGAGCGTGGCGAAGATGGCGAACATGTCGATCGCCTTGCCGCCGAGGCCGTGGGCGTGGTGGCCCAGGATCGGCTCGAAGGCCGAGCTGATCAGCTGGAGGCGGCCCTTGCGGTAGACGCCGTACGCCACTGCGAGGCCGACGACGGCGTAGATCGCCCACGGGTGGAGGGTCCAGTGGAACATCGTGGTGGCCATCGCGGTCTGCGCGGCCTCCGGGTTGCCGGCATCACCCGTGCCGGGCGGGGGCGTGACGAAGTGGGTGATGGGCTCGGAGACGCCGTAGAACATCAGGCCGATGCCCATGCCGGCGCTGAACATCATCGCGACCCACGAGATCGTCTTGAACTCCGGCTCCTCGTCGTCGCGCCCGAGCGGGATGTTGCCGAACTTGCCGAGCGCCAGCCAGATCACGAACACCACGAACGCGCTCGAGGTCAGCACGAAGAGCCAGCCGGTCTTCTCCATCGTCCACGCCAGGCCGCTCGCGGAGGCGTCGGCGAGGCTGTCGGTGCTGACGAAGCCCCACACCAGGAAGGCCAGGCTGACGAGCGCCGTCACGCCGAAGACGACCTTGTCCAGGCCGGTCTCGCGGGGCGCGGTCGGCTCGATCGCGGCGTCGAGGGCGGGGTGGACGTCGATCGTGGGCAGGTCGGGTGTGGGCAGGTCGCGGGGATGTTCGATTCCTGTGGCCATCTCTCGACAAGATCAAGAATCTTGGCGTCGAGCAACCTGAGCCGGGAGTTCCTCGCTCACGCAGTGAGAAGACCCACAGAGTCAGCGGGTACGGGACGCCAGCGCCAGGCCCCATGACCGGGCGCGGTCGAGCTCGCCGTCGGCCAGCGGGCCGGGGGAGTCGTCGACGTAGAAGGACGCCGTGTCGACGACCTCGCCGACGTGGTGGCGTCCGGCGAGCTTCGCGGCGGCCCGGGCGGCGGACCCCGGCAGCCTCCGGACCTGGGTGACCCGGGTGTCGAAGGTGGCGACGGCGGGTCGGACCTCCCCCACGGGGAGGGACCCGAGCCACTCGCGGATGCCGACTGCTTCGTGGCCGGGCTCGGCACCCTGGCGGTGTGCATCCTGCCGGGTGGTGGCGCGGCTCATCGAGAAGGCGTGGGTCGGACCGCCGACCACGAGCAGGTCGACGTCGGCCGGCAGCGGTGACGGTGCCGCACCGACGTCGACGACCGTGACCGGGCCGGCAGCACCGGCCAGCAGGCCCTCGGCGATGGCCTCGGCCACCTGCCGGGTGTTGCCCCAGTGGGACTCGTGGACGACCAGGGTGCTCATCGTGCGCTCCGTTCTGTGTGGAAGGACCTGAGCCAGAGCGCCGACAGCCAGGCGCTGGCCGCGAGGAGGACGAGGCTCGGCCCGGCATCGTGGCCGAGATGGACGTCCGTGCCGGACGCGAGGGCCACGACCGGCCCAGCCCAGAGGGCGGTGAAGAGGGTGAGGATCTTGAGCATCGCGACCGCAGCGAGCGAGGGGCCAGCTGCGCGCCCCCGCAGCAGCAGGGTCCCGACGGCGGCCAGCGCCGGGAGCACGAGGGCGAGGTCGAGGTAGAAGATCGGGTACGGCGTGCCGCCGATGCCCTCGGGCTCCGGCCGGTCGCCGCCCAGCGCGAACGGCACCAGTGCGGACAGCCAGAGTCCGGCGAACAGGACCGCGGTGACGACCAGCACCCAGCCCGTGGTGCGGACCAGGCGCGGCGACGCGGTGGTCGGGAACGGGCGCTGCAGCAGGTCGTGCAGCCCGCCGAGGAGGCCGGCCGCGGAGAGGCCGACGATCAGGACGTACACCAGGAACATCCGGTTCATCGGCACGCCGGTCACGTAGATCAGGTAGCTGTAGAGGAGGTACGCCAGCAGGCCGAGCCTGGCCAGGTGGGCGGCGGGCCTCTCCAGCGGGCGGAGCACCAGGAGCACCAGCAGGCCGGCGACCGCGATGCTGCAGGCGTCCTGCGCGCGTGCCGACAGGACGGTCGCGTCGGGGAGGTCGCGGTAGGGCGTGGTCGCGAGGAGCCCGTAGAGGGACGAGGCGAGCACGGCGGTGGACAGCGCGACGCTCGACCAGAGGGTCGTGGGCGTGCGGGCGACGCTGCCCGCCCCGACCGCCTCTGCGGGTCGGGGCACGGGCACGCGAGGAGACACCGGCGGATGGCCAGTCGGCGCGGGCGGCCGGCACCAGCAGCGCGAGCGCGGGCACGCTCCAAATCCAGAAGCCGAAGCCGAACGCCATCAGCAGGACGTGGAAGGCGATCACGCCGGCCCACCCGGCTCGCACCGCGGGCCCGCCGCGGAGGAGCAGCACGCCGAGGGTCACCTCGCCGCCGGCCAGCAGCAGGATCCACACCAGCGGGTGTGCCATCACCACGCCGTGCCAGACCGAGGTGACGAACGACCAGTAGGCACCGTCCGCGAAGGTCCGGTAGACCTGCGGGTCGGCGACCACGAGCCCCGCGTTGATGCCGCCCATCACCAGGTAGAAGCCTCCGACGAAGCGACGTACGGACGCGGCGCGCGTGCTTGTCGGTCGGGTCGCGGCGACAGCTGCCCTCGGCTGTGACATCGTGCTCATCGGAGTGCCTCCTGCCTCACCACCAGCCTCCGCCGGAGCGGTGCGGGGGTGCAGGGGCGATGGTCGCCGGTGGCGGTGACCTAGGTCCCGGGCTTGCCGGCGTCGGCGTAGGACGAGACGACCGAGACGTTGAGCGGGAAGTCGAGGTCGACGCGACGGAAGAGCAGCGACCCGGCCGTCGCCGCGGCAGCTGTGACCTCGGCGGTGACGGCCTCGGCCAGGTCGGCCCTCGCGTGCACGACGACCTCGTCGTGGAGGAAGAAGACCAGGTGCGGTCGCGCGTCGACCGGGCCGTCGTCCGCCAGGCGCCACAGCCGGTTGCGCAGGTCGGCGATCCAGCAGGAGGCCCACTCGGCCGCCGTTCCCTGCACGACGAAGTTGCGGGTGAAGCGGCCGTAGGCCCGACGGTGCCGGTCCTGGTCGGTGAGGTCGGCAGGCGGCGCATCGGGAGACTCGTCCCACGAGCCGCCGAGGGCCGGGCACCCGCGGCCGAGCAGCGTGCGCACGACCTGGCCCCGCTCGCCGGCCCGCGCCGCCTCCTCGACCAGGCCGAAGGCCGCGGGGTAGCGGCGGTTGAGGTCGGCGAGCATCCGGCCGCTCTCGCCGCTCGTGGCGCCGTACATCGCGCCGAGCAGGCCGAGCTTGGCGTCCTGCCGGGTCTTCACGGCGCCGTCGTCGACCATCCCCTGGTAGAGGTCGGCACCGCGGGCCGCGCGGGCCAGGGCCCGGTCGCCGCTCATCCCGGCGAGGATCCGCGGCTCGAGCTGCGCCACGTCGGCCACCACGAGCACCCAGCCCTCGTCGGCGACGGCGGCCGAGCGCACCTGCACCGGGAAGGACAGCGCACCACCGCCGTTGGACGACCACCGCCCGGTGGCCGACCCGGCGGGCTGGTAGACGGGCCGGAAGCGGCCGCCGCTGACCCACTCGTCGATCCACGCCCACCCGTTGGTCTGGAAGAGGTGGGCGAGCTTCTTGTAGCGCAGCAGCGGCTCGGTCACCGGGTGCTCGACGGCCCGCAGCGTCGAGGCCCGCGTGTCGGGCACGTCGACGTCGTTGCGGCGGAGGGCGGCGATGAGGTCGGGCCGGGAGTCGGGGTTGAGCGCGGGGGCGGACAGCAGGCGGCGTACTTCGCCGGCGAGGTCCTCGAGCAGCCGCGGCCGGGCGCCGCGCGGAGGTCGCGGTCCCAGCAGGTCGGTCAGGAGCGCCTCGTGCAGGTCGACGCGCCACGGCACCCCGGCGTAGGTCATCTCGGCCGCCGCGAGCGCACTGGCGGACTCGGCCGCGACCAGCAGCCGGAGCCGGACGGCCTCCGGGGACGCAGCGATCGCCGTCAGCTGCCGGTCGTCCTCGGCGTCGGCGCTGAGGTGCTCGGCCGCGTCGTCGGCGCTGAACAGCACGGGCTCGGTCGCGACCGCCGGTCCGAGCCGGTCCCACTGCTGCGACTCGGGCCCGGCCAGGAGGCTCGGGTCCACCTCGGGTGCGCGCCGGAGCAGGTGGTGGCACAGCCGCAGGTCGTGGCAGCGCGCGACGCGCACGCCTGCCGCCAGCAGGTCCGGGTACCACCGGGCGGTGTCGTCCCACACCCAGCGCGGGGCGTCCGCCTGCTCGCGCCCGATGACGTACGCCGCCAGGTCGGCGAGGTCGACCTCGTGCGAGGCGCTGTCCTCGCTCACCCGCACCCGCTCGCCCGGGAGGCGGGAGAGCTGGACCCGGGTCATGGGGACACCTTCTCCCACGCCACCGACGCTCCGCTGGACCGACGCAGTTCCCTAGGGTGCTCGCATGCCGACCGATCCGCGCGGGCTCCGGGGTGACGCGCCGCTGCTCGACGCCTGGCTGCGCTTCCGAGAGCAGCCGCCGACGCCGTTCACGATCCCCGGGCACAAGCAGCGCACGGACCTGGTCGGCGACGTCGTCGCCGGCGACGTGCCGCTCTACGCCGGGCTCGACACGATGAAGCTCACCACCGGCGTCCTCAGCGAGGCGGAGCGCCGCGCCGCGCTGCTGTGGGGTGCCGACGTCTGCCGGTTCTCGGCCGGCGGCGCGACCCACGCCAACCAGGCGGTCGCGCTCTCCGTGGCCGACGACGGCGACACGGTGGTCGTCAGCCGGACGCTGCACCGGTCGATGCTGCTCGGGCTCGTGCTCGCCGGGCTCACGCCCGTGTGGGTGCGGCCCGAGGTCGACCCCGGGACCGGGCTGCCGCTCGGCGTCGCCCCGGAGACCGTACGACGTGCGCTGGAGGCCCATCCAGAGGCGCGGGCCGTCTTCGTCGGCGACCCGTCCTACGTCGGCACGGTCGGTGACGTCGCCGGCCTGGCCGACGCCGCGCACGACCACGGCGTGCCGCTGGTCGTCGACGCGGCCTGGGCCGCGCACTTCGGCTTCCACCCGGACCTGCCCCGCCACCCGCTCCAGCTCGGCGCGGACGTGATGGTCACCAGCGCGCACAAGACCCTTCCCGCCTGGAGCCAGGCCGCCCTGGTCCTCGCCCGCACGGATCGGGTCGACCCGGCGCGGCTGGACGCCGGAGTCGAGGCCACCGCGACCACTTCCCCGGCCGGCGCGATCCTGGCCAGCACTGATGCAGCCCGAGCCCTGCTCGAGCGGGACGGCGAGGAGCTCCTCGGTGCGGCGATCGAGGCGACCCGGACCGCGCGTGAACGTCTCGCCTCCGTCGACGGGCTCGCCGTGCTCGACGGTCCGGGCGTCGACCCGCTCAAACTCACAGTCGTCCTCTCGGGCAGCGGGGCCGACGGCAACGCGGTCGAGCAGGACCTCCTCGCGGCCGGCCTCCCGGTCGAGTCCGCCGACCGCGACGTCCTCGTCGCGATCGTCTCGCTGGCCGACACCGCCGACACCGTCGGCGCCCTGGCCGACGCCGTGATCCGCTCGGTCGAGCACCGTCGCGGCGTCGCCCGGGAGGTCGCCGGGCCTGCCGCCTACCGCGTCGAGCCGGTGGCCGACCTACCTCCCCGGCGGGCGTTCTTCGCCGCAGCCGGGAGCGTCCCGCTCGAGGGGGCGGTCGGCCGGACGAGTGCCGAGCTGGTCGCGCCGTACCCGCCCGGGATCCCGGTCCTGGCGCCGGGGGAGCGCGTCACCGCTGAGACGCTCGAGGCGCTGGCCCACGCCCGCGACGCCGGTGTCCGGATCGCCTACGCCGCCGACCCGACCCTCGCCACCCTGCGCGTCACGGCACCGGGGGCGTTGGACGGACCCGGATGATGGTCGCGTGCTGCACCGCCACCCGTTCCTGAGCCTGCTGACCCTCCTCTACCTGGGGTTCGTCGGCCTGGTGACGCTGACCCCGGCTGCGGACCAGCCCGACTACGCGAGCCTCGCGGGACGCATCCTCGCGCGCCTGGAGCGCTACCCCGACCTCGATCCGCTGACCAGCCGGCTGAGCATCGACCGGATCGAGTTCCTCGCCAACATCGGGCTGTTCGTGCCACTCGGGGTCTTCCTCGTCCTGCTCGTCGGGACGCGGCTGTGGTTCGTGGCGCTGGCCGCCGGCATCGTGCTCACCTCGATGATCGAGACGGTCCAGAAGCAGATCCCCGGACGGGTCTCCGACCCCCGCGACGTCGCCGCCAACTCCATCGGCATGCTCGTCGGCATCGCCGTGGCGATCGTGCTCACGCTGCCCGCCACGATGCGCCGCCGGCGTGAACGCGAGCGCGCCCGGGGCTACTGACCCCTAGCGCGCCGCGTGGGCGCGTGCCGCCGCCACGAGGCCGGCCATCAACCCGATCTCGACGCGCGTCTCGGGGTGCCACTGCACGGCCATCCGGAACCTGTCACCCGCGGCCTCCATCGCCTCCAGCGTCCCGTCGGCCGCCCGTGCGACCGCGGTGAACCCCGGGTGCGTCGCCACCGACTGGTGGTGGTGGCAGCCCACCTCGACCTGTGGTCCGACGAGGGTCGCCAGCCGCGAGCCCGGCTCGGTCGCGACGTCGATCGAGCCGTAGACGTCCCCGCCGGGCGAGTGCGTCTCGTGGCCGACGAGGTCGGGCGTGTGCTGGTCGAGCGTCCCGCCCGCGTGCACCGCCATCAGCTGCATGCCGCGGCAGATCCCCAGCACGGGCAGGCCCGCCGCGTCGGCGGCGGTCAGCAGGGCGAGCTCCCAGGCGTCGCGGTCGGGCTGCCAGCCGGCGGTCCGCTCGTGCGGCTCGGCGCCGTACTGCCCGGGGTCGACGTCCGCCCCGCCGGAGATGACGAGCGCGTCGATCCGCGTCACCACCCGCTCGGCGGCTCCCGCCGCGGCGACGGGAGGCAGCAGCAGCGGCACGCCACCCGCAGCCTCCACCGCGGCGGCGTACTCCGTCGGCAGCAGGTCCGCGCGCGTGTCCCAGACACCCCACGCGGCCCGCTGGCGGTACGTCGTCAGCCCGACGAGGGGCGCGTCCATCCGGGCTCCCCTCAGAGCGGGGTGACGTAGGCGCCCGAGATGCCGCCGTCGACGAGGAAGGTGTTCGCGGTCATGAAGCTCGACTCGTCGGAGGCGAGGAAGAGCACGGCGTTGGCCATCTCCTCCGGCTCGCCGAAGCGGCCCATCGGCACGTGCACGAGGCGGCGCGCGGCCCGCTCGGCGTCGCTGGCGAAGAGCTCCTTGAGCAGCGGGGTGTTGACCGGTCCCGGGCACAGCGCGTTGACGCGGACGCCCTCGCGGGCGAACTGGACGCCGAGCTCGCGCGACATCGACAGCACGCCGCCCTTCGACGCCGAGTAGGAGATCTGCGAGGTCGCCGCGCCCATCACGGCGACGAACGACGCGGTGTTGATGATCGAGCCGCGCTTCTGCTCGAGCATGTAGGGGAGCGCGGCCTTGCAGCACAGGTAGACGCTGGTCAGGTTGACCTCCTGCACCTTGCGCCAGGCGTCGAGGTCGGTGTCGAGGATCGAGTCGTCCTCCGGCGGGCTGATGCCCGCGTTGTTGAACGCGATGTCGACCGAGCCGTAGGTGTCCTTCGCGGTCTTGAAGAGCGCGTCCACCTCCTCCTTCGACGTCACGTCGACGTGCACGTAGGTCGCCACGTCGGGTCCGCCGAGCTCGGCGACCAGCGCCTCGCCCGACGCGTCGTCGATGTCGCCGATGACGACCCGGGCGCCCTCCTCGACGAAGCGCCGTACGGTCGCGAGGCCGATGCCGCTGCAACCGCCCGTGACGACGGCCGTGCGGCCCTCGATGCGTCCTGCCATGTCTGTGTGCCTTCTTCCTTCGGTGATCGAGTAGGCCGCGAGGTACGAGCGGCCGTATCGAGATCTGCGTGCGGGGATCAGTGGGCGATGAAGACGTTCTTCTCCTCGGTGAACGCGTCGGGCGCGTCCGGACCGAGCTCGCGGCCGAGGCCGGACTGCTTGTAGCCGCCGAACGGTGTCCAGTAGCGGACCGAGGAGTGGCTGTTGACCGAGAGGTTGCCGGCCTCGACGCGTCGGGCCACGCGGAGCGCGCGGCTGACGTCGGAGGTGAAGATCGAGCCGGACAGGCCGTAGTCGCTGTCGTTGGCCAGCGCGACCGCCTCGTCCTCGTCGTCGAACGGCATCACCGCCACGACGGGCCCGAAGACCTCCTCGCGCCACACCGCCTCGCTGGTGTCGGTGGACTCCACGACCGTCGGCGGCAGCCACCAGCCCGGACCGTCGGGCGCGCTGCCGGTGAAGGCGATGTGCGCGTTGTCGATGTAGGACTGCACGGCGTCGCGCTGGCCCGACGACACCATCGGGCCCATCTCGCTCTGCTCGTCGGCCGGGTCGATGACCTTGAGCGCCCGCACCGCGGTCTCCAACCGCCCCACGAACTCGTCGTACGCCGAGCGCTGCACGAGGATCCGCGAGCGCGCGCAGCAGTCCTGGCCCGCGTTGTCGAAGACGGCGTACGGCGCACTGGCGGCCGCCGCGGGCACGTCGGTGTCGGCGAAGATCACGTTCGCGCTCTTGCCGCCGAGCTCGAGGGTCACCCGCTTCACCTGGTCGGCGCATCCGGCCATGATCCGCTTGCCGACGGTGGTCGAGCCGGTGAAGCAGACCTTGCGGACCAGCGGGTGGGTGACGAAGCGCTCGCCGACGACCGAGCCCTTGCCGGGGACCACGTTCAGCACGCCCTCGGGCAGGCCCGCCTCGATCGCCAGCTCGCCGATCCGGATCGCGGTGAGCGGGGTGAGCTCGGCGGGCTTCAGGACGACGGTGTTGCCAGCGGCGAGCGCCGGTGCGAAGCCCCAGGCCGCGATGGGCATCGGGAAGTTCCAGGGGACGATGATCCCGACCACGCCGAGCGGCTCGTGGAAGGTGATGTCGGTGCCGCCGGGCACCGGGATCTGGCGGCCGAAGAGCCGCTC
Organism: Nocardioides sp. BE266; assembly: GCF_031457855.1. Classification (NCBI taxonomy): domain Bacteria; kingdom Bacillati; phylum Actinomycetota; class Actinomycetes; order Propionibacteriales; family Nocardioidaceae; genus Nocardioides; species Nocardioides sp. BE266. The sequence continues at coordinate 652,540 of NZ_JAURTI010000004.1, forward strand.
CGGCGCGGCCGAGTAGTAGTTGAGGCAGTCGCGGACGTTGCCGGCCTCCCACCTCGCGTTGCCGATCGTGTGGCCGGCGTTGAGGACCTCGAGCTGGGCCAGCTCCTCGATGTGGGCGTCGACGATCGCCGCAAAGGCACGCAGCAGCCGCGCCCGCTCGCCGGGCGCGACGTCACGCCAAGCGGCGAACGCGTCGTGCGCCCGCGCGATGACCGCGTCGGCCTCCTCGAGCGAGGCGGACGCGGGGGAGTGGTCCAGCTCCGCGCCGGTGGTCGGGTTGATCAGCAAACTCATGCACGTACTCGCTTCGCTCCGTGCGCGCACGAGGCTCGTGGCGCGCTGTGCTTGATGATTCGCTCGCTTCGCTCGCTCATGAGTTCCTCTCAGAGCCGCTCGAAGCCGCGGACGAGCTCCCAGTCGGTGACGGCCGCGTTGTAGGCGGCCAGCTCGATCGCGGCCATGTTGGCGTAGTGCTCGACGACCTCGTCGCCCAGGGCGGCGCGGGCCGCCTCGGAGGTGAGGAACCGCTCGCGCGCCTCGCCCATCGTGCTGGGCACGCGCGGCTTGTCGGAGGCGTAGGCGTTGCCGGTCAGCTCGGGCTCGAGCTCGAGGCCCTCGTCGATGCCGTGCAGGCCGCCGGCGATCATCGCGGCGAGCGCGAGGTACGGATTCGCGTCGGCGCCGGGGATGCGGTTCTCCATCCGCGCGCCCGCGCCGTGACCGACGAGGCGGACCGCGCAGGTGCGGTTGTCCAGGCCCCAGCCGAGCGTGGTCGGCGCGAACGAGCCGTCGGCGAACCGCTTGTAGGAGTTGATGTTGGGTGCGAAGAACAGCGTGTAGTCGGCTGCCGTGGCGAGCACGCCCGCGATGAAGCTGTCGTAGAGCGGCGTACGGCCTCCGGACTCCTCGTCCCAGAAGACGAGCTCGCCGTCGGCGCCGCGCAGCGACAGGTGGATGTGGCAGGAGTTGCCCTCGCGCTGGTTGGGCTTGGCCATGAAGGTCACCGACTTTCCGTGCTGGGCGGCGATCTCCTTGGCGGCGTTCTTGTAGACGGCGTGGTTGTCGGCCGTCGTGAGCGCGTCGTTGAAGAGGAAGCCGACCTCGTGCTGGCCGAAGTTGCACTCGCCCTTGGCGCCCTCGACGTCGAGCCCGGCGGCGTACATGTGGTTACGGATGTCGCGCAGCAGCGGCTCGACACGGGTGGTGCCGAGGATGGAGTAGTCGACGTTGTACTGGTTGGCCGGCGTGAGGTCGCGGTAGTGCTTGCGCGCGGCGTCCTCGTAGGTGTCGTCGTAGATCACGAGCTCGAGCTCGGTGCCGGCCATCGCGACCATGCCGCGCTCGGCCAGCCGGTCGAGCTGGGCCTTCAGGATCGAGCGCGGGCTCGCCACGACCGGGCGGTGGTCGGTCCACTCCAGGTCGCACTGGACCATCGCCGTCGCCGGCAGCCAGGGGAGCAGCCGGATGGTCTGCTCGTCCATGACGAACTCCATGTCGCCGTAGCCCTGCTCCCACGACGTCATCGCGTAGCCGTCGACGGTGTTCATGTCGACGTCAACCGCCAGCAGGTAGTTGCAGCCCTCGGTGCCGTGGCCGACCACGTGGTCGAGGAAGTAGCGCCCGTGCAGCCGCTTGCCCTGTAGCCGGCCCTGCATGTCGGTGAAGGCGAGCACGACGGTGTCGACCTCGCCGGCGTCGATGCGCTGGCGCAGCGCCTCCATGGTCAGGTGGCGGTCGTTGCGTGTGCTCACGTGGTCTCCCTGGCTGCGGTCGGGCTGCGGTGCGGTCGGGTCAGACGAGCAGGCCGCGCAGCAGCGCGGCCGTGTCGTCGCAGTGGTCCTCCATCACCTTGCGGGCCCGGTCGGGGCGCCCGTTGAGGATGGCGGTGCAGATGAGGTGGTGCTGGCGGTGCGAGTGGCCGATGTTGGGCTCGAGCGCCGGGATGGCGCCGAGCATCGAGTCGAGGGTGGACTGGACGGCCGTGACCGCCTGCTGGAGCAGCGCGGACCCGCTCAGCGACGCGATGGTGAGGTGGAGGCGGGAGTCGGCCTGCCGATGGGCGCGCTTCCCGGACGCGTCGTGCACGGCCGCCTCGGAGGCCGTGAGCCGGTCGCGGTCTGGACCGGTCAGCTCGTGGCTGGCGGCCAGGTGCGCCGCCCCGGGCTCCACGACACGGCGGAACTCGAGGGCGTCGAGCCACTCCGCCTTGGTGGCCGCGGAAACCTTCGCCAACCCGCCCGTGAACCGGCCGCGCGCCTGCGACGTGACCGTGGAACCGCCGCCCCGTCCGCGCCTCGTCTCGACCAGTCCCGCCTGTCGGAGGGCGGCGATCGCCTCGCGCAGCGTCGCGCGGCTCACTGCGAGCCGCTCGGCCAGCTCACGCTCCGGGGGCAGCTGGCTCCCCACGGGGTAGACGCCCAGCCGGATGGCCGTCGCGAGCTGCTCGACACAGCCTTCGAAAGCGTGGTGACCGCGGACCGGCCGGAGCACCGCGGAGGTGAGGTGCTCGTGCGGCTGGGCGGTCATGCGGGTCAGTCTGTTGACGTTCGTCCCTCACGTCAATGGTCGGAGTTCATACCAATTTCTCGGAGTTCTGGGCCGAGGTATTCACAAGCGGGCAAGAGCGGGTCTAGGTTGCCGACGACCCACTGACCTCCGAGAGGTGTGCGCCCATGTCCCCCGAGTCCATCTCCGAGCCACCGGCCCAGCACCACCTGTCCGATGACGAGCAACACCTGGCCAAGCTCGGCTACAAGCAGGAGCTCGCCCGCTCCTGGTCCGGCTTCTCGAACTTCGCGATCTCGTTCTCGATCATCTCGATCCTCGCCGGGTGCCTCACGACCTACGGCGCCGGCATCGCCAACGGCGGCCCGGTCTCGATCTCCTGGTCCTGGCCCATCATCTCGGTCTTCATCCTGATCATCGGCTTCACGATGTCCGAGCTCGTCTCGGCCATGCCGACCTCGGGCGGCATCTACTACTGGGCGTCCAAGCTGGGCGGACCCGCGGCCGGGTTCTTCACCGGCTGGCTCAACCTGATCGGGCTCATCGCCGTGACGGCGTCGGTGGCCTACGGGTGCGCGACCTTCTTCCACCTGACGTTCCTGGCCTGGGGCTGGCAGGACGAGTTCTCGCTGAACACGGTCTTCCTGTTCTTCCTCGTGATCCTCGTGTTCATCACGGTGGTGAACATCTTCTCGAGCCACCTGCTCGCCGTGATCAACAACATCTCGGTGTGGTGGCACGTCGCAGGCGCGGCGTTCCTCGTGCTCGTCCTGATCATCGTCCCCGACCAGCACCTCAGCGTCTCGCAGGTGTTCACCGACACCTACAACGGCTCAGGCTGGTCCGACGGGTCGACGAGCAGCCTGGTCTTCTTCTTCGCGATCATCCCGTTCGGCTTCATCCTCACCCAGTACACGATCACCGGGTTCGACGCCTCGGTGCACCTGTCCGAGGAGACGCAGGGCGCGGCGAAGACGGCGGCCAAGGGCATCTGGCAGTCGATCTTCTACTCGGCCGTCGGCGGCTACATCCTGCTGCTGGCAGTCACCTTCGCGATCCCGCAGGTCGACGGTGCCCCCGACTACGCCAGCATCCCCGCCGGCGGTGTGGCCTACGTCTTCGACGCCGCGCTCGGCTCGACGTGGGGCGGGCTGCTGCTCTTCATCTCGTCGTGCGCCCAGCTGTTCTGCGCGACTGCCTGCCTGACGTCCACCTCACGGATGATGTTCGCCTTCAGCCGCGACCGTGCGGTCCCCGGCTCGCGCTACTGGTCCCAGGTGAACGCCCAGCGCACCCCGGCCAACGCGGTCATCTTCGCGGCGGTCCTCGGCGCGATCATCACGCTCCCGGCGCTGAAGTCGGTCAACGGCATCCCGACCGCGTTCTACGCCGTGACCTCGGTCTCGGTCATCGGCCTCTACTTCTCCTTCGCCGTCCCGATCTACCTGCGCTGGCGAGCCGGCGACTCGTTCGAGGTCGGCAGCTGGAACAACGGCAGCAAGTACAAGTGGATGAACCTCGTCGCCGTGATCGAGATCGTCGTCGTCGGCATCATGCTGATGATGCCGACCTCGCCCTTCGGTGCGCCGTGGCGCGACGAGTTCGACTGGGCCGCGGTGAACTATGCACCGCTCATGGTGCTCGGCGTGCTCCTGCTGCTCCTCCTGTGGTGGCAGGTCTCCGCCAAGACCTGGTTCAAGGGCCCCGTCAAGACGATCGACCAGGACGTCGTCGACGCCTTCGACTGATATGTAGGGCCCCGCTGTCAATGGGCAGGGTGAGGCGCCGCCGGACCGGCGTGGTCTGACGGCGCCTCTCTTGGTCTGGTGCGGTCGT
>NZ_JAURTI010000005.1:0-535418 GCF_031457855.1 Nocardioides sp. BE266
AACGGCAGGTGCGCGGCTGACACCATGGCGCGGTCATGAAGTTCGCAGTCCGCTCCCGTCCAGCCTTCGCCCTGCCGGGCGTGCACGGCCCCGCCGCGCCCGAGCGGGCGTGCCTCCCGGAACGGCAGGTGCGCGGCTGACACCATGGCGCGGTCATGAAGTTCGCAGTCCGCTCCCGTCCAGCCTTCGCCCTGCCGGGCGTGCACGGCCCCGCCCGGATCCACCGGCGTACGGCCAGCGTCCTCGGCCGACTGACCGTCGGTGACATCGCCGTCATCGACCACCTCGACATGGACCGCGACACCGCCCAGTCCTTGGTGGACGCCGGCGTGGTGGCCGTGGTCAACGCCGGACCGATGATCTCCGGGCGCTACCCCAACCTCGGTCCCGAGCGGCTCGTCGAGGCGGGCGTGCTCGTCGTCGACAACGCCGGCGTCGAGGTGTTCGACCGGCTCAAGGACGGCACTGAGCTCCGCATCGACGGGGGAGCGGTCTACGCCGGCGAGGACCTCGTCGCCCCGGCCCGCGAGCTCACAGAGGAGCTCGTGCGCGCGGAGATGGGCCAGGCCCGCACCGGGCTGGCGGCCCAGCTGGAGAGCTTCACCCACAACACGACCGAGTTCCTCCGCCGCGAGCAGGACCTGCTCCTGCACGGCCACGGCGTCCCGCAGACGTCCACCGAGATGGCGGGTCGCCCGGTGGTCGTGGCGGTCCGCTCGCACGGGTGGGAGGACGAGCTGCGCGGCATCAAGCCGTTCGTGCGCGAGCAGCGACCGGTGATGATCGGCGTCGACCGCGGCGCCGACGCCTTGGCCAGCGCCGGCCACCAGCCCGACGTGGTGGTCGTCACCGGCGGCACCGAGGACCTGCCCGCCGCGGCGGTGCTCCGCAAGGCCCGCGACGTGATCGTGCTCGTCGAGCGCGGCACCCCACGCAGCGCCACGGAGCACTTCGAGCGGATCGGGGTGCGCGCGCTGCGCTTCGAGACCACCGCCACGACTGAGGACGCCGCCCTCCTGCTGGCCTCTGCCCGCGACGCCGCACTCATCGTCGGCGTCGGCATGCACGCCACCCTGAACGAGTTCCTGGACCGCCGTCGCGCCGGGCTGGCGAGCACGTTCCTGACCCGCCTCAAGCTGGGCCCCGACCTCGTGGACGCTGCAGCCCTCCCGAGGCTGTACGACGGCGCCGTCCGGCCCCGGCACCTGCTGGGCGCCGTCCTGGCGGGCGTGCTCGCCGTCGCCGCCGCCGTGAGCGTTACGCCGGTGGGCCAGCAGTGGGTCGACGACGCGTCGCCGGCCGTCTCCCGCACCACCTCAGACCTGATCGACAACGTACGAGGACTTCTCCCGTGATCACCCTGCGTCACCACGTGCTCACCATCGTCGCCGTGTTCCTGGCCCTCGCGGCCGGGATCGTGCTCGGCGGCGGACCGCTCTCCGACGTCGGCGCGACCGTCGCGACGTCGGGCGACGACAGGGCCGCGGAGCCCGCCGGCGACAGCCCGCAGGCGGCCTACAACGAGTCGTTCCTGACCGCGGTCGAGCCGACGCTGCTCAACGGTCGCCTCACCGACCGGTCGGTCGCGATCGTCACCGTCCCCGGCGCCGACGAGCGCGAGGTGTCGGCCATCGCCGACGGCATCGACGCCGCCGGAGGCAAGGTCAGCGCCCGCTACTCGCTCGCCGAGGACCTCGTGGACCCGAGCCAGAAGTCGCTCGTCGACACCCTCGGCAGCCAGCTCCTCACCCAGCAGTCCGCGGACGCCGTGTCGGCGGAGGCGTCGACGTACGACCGGATCGGGCAGCTCCTCGGCCTCGCGGTCGCGAGCAAGGTCGCCGAGGGCGAGGACGTCAACGGCAAGGCCCGCGCGATCGTCGACGCGATCAGCGGCGCCGGGCTGATGGCGAAGCCGGACAAGGTCGACCAGCGCTCGCCGCTCGTGCTCCTGGTGCTGGGCACCGACGCGGACGACGAGGGGTCCGACGCGATCCTGGCCGGCCTGGCCGAGGGCCTCGCGGCGCAGGCCACCGGCCTCGTCGTCGCGGGCACCACCGCCGACGGTGCCTCGGGGCAGCTCGGGCGCTTCCGCTCGGACCCGGCCGCGGCCGCCGTCGCCAGCGTGGACGGCATCGACACGCCCGCCGGTCGGGTCGCCACGATCGTCGCCCTGCAGCGTGCACTGGGCACCCAGGGCGGATCCTTCGGTGCGTCGGGTTCGGACGGACCCGTTCCCGTCGGGTAGGATCGAAGCCCGTGAAGAGCCGCACGCCGACCAAGCACGTATTCGTCACTGGAGGCGTCGCCTCCTCCCTCGGCAAGGGGCTCACCGCCTCCAGCCTGGGCAACCTGCTCAAGGCGCGCGGGCTGCGCGTCACGATGCAGAAGCTCGACCCGTACCTCAACGTGGACCCGGGGACGATGAACCCGTTCCAGCACGGTGAGGTCTTCGTGACCAACGACGGGGCCGAGACCGACCTCGACATCGGGCACTACGAGCGGTTCCTCGACACCGACCTCAACCAGATCGCCAACGTGACGACCGGGCAGGTCTACTCCACGGTCATCGCCAAGGAGCGTCGCGGCGACTACCTCGGCGACACCGTCCAGGTCATCCCGCACATCACCAACGAGATCAAGGACCGCATCCTCGCGATGGGCGGCCCGGACTTCGACGTGGTGATCACCGAGATCGGTGGCACGGTCGGCGACATCGAGTCGCTGCCGTTCCTCGAGGCGGCCCGCCAGACGCGGCACGAGATCGGCCGCGACAACTGCTTCTTCATCCACGTCTCGCTGGTGCCCTTCATCGGCCCTTCCGGTGAGCTGAAGACCAAGCCGACCCAGCACTCCGTCGCGGCGCTGCGCTCGATCGGCATCCAGCCCGACGCGATCGTGTGCCGGGCCGACCGGGAGCTGCCCGAGGGCATCAAGCGCAAGATCGCGCTGATGTGCGACGTCGACGACGACGCGGTGGTCACCGCCGCCGACGCGCCGTCGATCTACGACATCCCGAAGGTGCTGCACCGCGAGGGGCTCGACGCCTATGTCGTACGCCGCCTGGACCTGCCGTTCCGCGACGTCGACTGGACCAACTGGGACGACCTGCTCCGCCGCGTCCACCACCCCGCGGAGGAGGTCACCGTCGCACTGGTCGGCAAGTACATCGACCTTCCCGATGCCTACCTCTCCCCGGCCGAGGCGCTGCGCGCGGGCGGCTTCGCCCACGAGGCCAAGGTCAACATCCGCTGGGTCGCCTCCGACGAGTGCGAGACCGAGGCGGGCGCGGCCAAGCACCTGGCCGACGTCGACGCGGTGCTGGTCCCCGGAGGCTTCGGGGTGCGCGGCATCGAGGGCAAGCTCGGCGCCCTGCGCTACACCCGCACGCACGGCATCCCGACGCTCGGGCTCTGCCTGGGCCTGCAGTGCATGGTCATCGAGTACGCCCGCAACGTCGCCGGCCTCGGCAAGGCCGGCTCGACGGAGTTCGACCCCGACACGGTCGAACCGGTGATCTCCACGATCGAGGAGCAGAAGAAGTTCGTGGAGGGGGCCGGCGACCTCGGCGGCACGATGCGCCTGGGCCTGCAGAAGGCCGAGCTGGCCGAGGGGAGCGTCGTGCGCGCCGCCTACGGCGCCGACACGATCGAGGAGCGGCACCGCCACCGCTACGAGTTCAACGACGCCTACCGCGAGACCCTCGCGGAGGCCGGCCTGGTGTTCTCGGGGATCAACCCCGAGCTCGGCCTGGTCGAGTTCGTCGAGCTGCCGGTCGAGGTGCACCCCTACTACGTCGCCACCCAGGCCCACCCCGAGCTGCGCTCGCGCCCGACGCGCCCGCACCCGCTCTTCGCCGGCCTGATCGGGGCAGCCATCGAGCGCCAGCGCTCCGAGCGCTTCCCGATCGACGAGTCGGGCCTGCGCCGCAAGGACGAGTCGGAGGACTGAGCCTCAGCGGTCGTGCGCCGTCGTCGCGACGCGCTCCCCGCGTAGCGGCGACAGCACCACCACGAGGCAGGCGACGGCGAAGGCCACCGTGACGCCCACGAGGGTGCCGCGGTAGCCGACGACGGACGCGAGCACGCCACCCAGCAGCGCTCCGACGACGGCGATCGACCGGTTGGCGGAACGACGCGTGGCGTTGACCCGTCCGAGCACGTCACGTGGCGTGAGGGACTGCCAGTAGCCCATCTCGTTGGGGTCCTCGAGGCCCATCGCGAGGCCGTAGAGCAGCAACGCCCCGCAGACGTACGACGCTGCTGCCGCGCCGCCGAGGTCGGGGGTCAGCGCGACCGCGAGCCACGCCACGGTGCACATCGCCCGGCCGATGATCACGGCGTCACCCTCGCCGATCCGCCGACCGAGCGCGGGCGCGCACACCGCACCGACGAAGCCACCGACGCCCGCGGCCGCCAGCACGAAGCCGTAGGCCGTCGCGCCGAGGTCGAGCCCGCGCAGGACGAACAGGCCGAGCACGGTGGTGGCGATGCTGTTGGCGAGGAACCACGTGTGCGTCGAGATCGCGAGCGGCGCCAGGATCGGGTGCCGGTAGATGAAGGCGAGACCCGTGGCGATGTCGCGACGCAGGTGCGGCCGCCCGGTCGGCGCCGGCGGCGGCTCGTCGTGCGGGATCCTGAGGACCAGGACCGCCGTGACCAGGCGGGCGAGGGCACCGGTGACCAGCGCTGCCGAGGCGCCCAGCCCGGCCAGGAAGGCGCCTGCGAGCGGCGGACCCGCGGACTGGGAGACCGTCATCGCCTGGCCGAGGCGCGCGTTGGCCGCGACGAGCTCGTCGCGGGGCACCAGGTCGGGGAGGTAGGACTGCTCGGCGGCCGCGGCGAAGACCGCGCCGATGCCGGCCGCCAGGAGCACGCCCGCCACCGCCCAGACCGTGAGCGCGTCCAGCCACCACAGCAGCGGCAGGAGCAGCAGCAGCGCGCCCTGGGCGAGGTTGGCGACGACCAGCGTGGGCCGGCGCCGCCAGCGGTCGACGTACGCACCGGCGACGAGGCCGATCAGCAGGTAGGGGAGGTACTGCGAGGCACGCACCACGCCGACCCCGACCTCGCTGGCGTCGAGGCCCCGGATGACCAGGACGTCGACGGCCAGCGAGGTGAAGGACAGGCCGAGGAAACCGACGGTCGTCGCGAACCAGTAGGTGCGGAACGCGGGCGACCGCAGGGGCTCTGCCATTCGGGTTGCGACGCCGGGGTCAGAGCTGGCGCGCCTGCAGGATCCGGCTGAGCACGAACGAGTTGGAGCGGAGATGGTTGCGGGCGTAGGCCATCAGGGTCTCGTCGTCGGCGGCCTGCTCGGCCGCGGCGAGGAACGCCGCGTCGCCGGCACCGAGCGGGTACATCGCGCGGATGGTGAGGCCCTGGTTGAGCAGGCCGCCCTTGAGCGTGTGCAGCTCGTCGAGGTAGCGGTGCGTGAACGGCGCGAGCAGCTCGGCCTGGCCCGGGCGCCAGAACGTCGAGCCGAGCACGAGGGTCTCCCGGCTCGCCGGCACGGCGTAGTCGACGAAGAACGCGCGCCAGACCTCCTCCTTGGCCTCCACGTCGGGGTGGGCGGCCAGCACGGCCAGGCGCCGCATCCCGGCGTCGGGGTCGGGGTCGGCCTCCAGCAGGGCCTTGACCCGGCCCTCGTCGTAGTCACCGAGCTCCGAACGCCGTACGGCGATGCGCCAGGCCAGGTCGAGGTCGGTCGCCTGTGCGGCCGCCTCCTCCAGGACGGTCCAGTGCGCGTCGGTGGAGGCGGAGGAGGCCAGCGTGCGCAGTGCTGCCTGCCGGGCGTCCGGGAGGTCGACCAGGCCGGTGGCGGCGTCGGCGAGCGCGAGCAGCAGCCCGGGCGACTCGGCGGCCGGCGCCCACCGGTCGGCGACCTGGAGGGCCTGGCCGAGGAACGGCTCGATCAGCGCAGGGCTGGTCTCGGTGGTCAGTGCCCGCGTGAGCGCGGCCGAGACGTCGCGCGGGGCGACGTCTCCGAGCAGCAGGAGCTGGCCGGCCGTGGCCGCGACGAGGGCGCGGTCGAGCGGGTCGGTGAGCTGCTGGACCCGCTGCAGCATCTGCTCCAGCGAGGTGGGGTCGGGCTTGACCGCGGCGAAGGTGTAGTCGCCGGCGTTGACGAGGCGGAGGTCGCCGGCGGGCAGCTCGACGGTGGTCCGCTGGCCGCCCACCTCGTGGGAGGACCGGCCGGCGGGCGCGAGGTCGTCGCCGGAGGTGTCGAAGACCGCGATGTCGAGGCGGTGGGGGCGGGGCTCCTGACCGTCGGTGGTCTCGACGACGAGCTCGTCGCCCACGAGCGAGATGACGTCGGTGCCGGACTCGTCGAGCCACGCCTTCGTCCAGGCCGACAGGTCACGGCCCGAGGCGCGGGAGTAGCAGTCCATCAGGTCGTCGAGACGGGTGTTGGAGAAGGCGTACCGGCTGAAGTAGTCGCGCAGGCCCTCCACGAAGGCGTCCTCGCCGATGTAGGCCACCAGCTGGTGGAGCACGCTCTGGCCCTTGACGTAGGTGATCGCGTCGAAGTTCGACATCGCCGCCGACACGTCGGGGACGTCGCTGCGGATGGGGTGGCGGGCCGGGCTCATGTCCATCTCGTAGGCGGTGCGCTTGGAGGCAGCGAGGAAGGTGGCCCACTGGTCGGTGAACTCGCTCGCGCCGGCCAGGCCCCAGTTGGCCGCCCACGAGGCGAACGCCTCGTTGAGCCACAGGTCGTCCCACCACTGCATCGTCACGAGGTCGCCGAACCACATGTGGGCCATCTCGTGGAAGATGAACTCGGCGCGCAGGCCGCGCTGGGCGTGGGTCGGGGGAGTGCGGAACAGCTGGCCGTCGCCGTAGGTCACGCAGCCCCAGTTCTCCATCGCGCCGCCGAGGTTGGGCACGAAGACCTGGTCGTAGCGCTCCTGCGGGAACGGGCAGTCGAAACGCTCGCCGAAGAACGCGAGGCCCTGCCGGGTGAGGGTGACGAGCTCGTCGAGGTCGCGCTCGAGCACGGCCACCAGCGACTGCCGGCAGTAGAACCCGAGGTCGTGGCCGTCGTGCTGGCGGCGCACCTCGTGGAACGGACCTGCGTTGACCACGACGACGTACGTCGACAGGCGGGGCGTGTCGGGGAAGGTCCAGACGCGGGCGTCGTCGGACTCGGCGTCCACGATCGACTCCGGCGCGCCGTTGGAGGTCACGAGCCACGACGACGGCGCGGTGACGGTGAACCGGTGCGGCGCCTTGAGGTCGGGCTGGTCGAAGCAGGCCCAGACGCGGCGGGCCTCGTCGGGCTCGAGGCTGGTCCAGACGTAGACGAGCTTGTCGGTGGGGTCGACGGTGCGCAGGATGCCCTCGCCGCTGCCCGTGTTGGTGGTGCTGGCCTCCACGACGAGCACGTTGACCTCGGCGAGCGGGGGCAGCGGGAGGCGGCCGTCCGCGGCCGCGGAGACGTCGACCTCGACGCCGTTGAGCGTCGCGCGCGCGACGTCCATCGCCACGTCGACGAAGGTCGTGGCGCCGGGCTCGGTGCAGGTGAAGGTGATCGTGCTGACCGACGACCAGGTCTCGCCCTCGAGCAGCCCGGTCATGTCGACCGCGATGTCGTAGCGCTGCACCTCGAGGAGGTCGGACCGGGTGGCTGCTTCGTGCCTGGTGAGGGTCGACAACGTCATACGGGTGACCGTACTCACCCTGTCCATCCGCGCTACCGTGCGGGGCATGTCACACCCGTCAGGAGAACCTCCCGTCGAACCGCTCGCCGACCGGCCGATGTCCTGGCCGGTGGTGGCGAGCCGTGACCTGCACCGGGACGACTGGGTGGTGGCGCTGCGCGAGGACACCATCACGCGTCCGGGCCATCCTGAGGAGTTCGACCGGATCAGCCTCGAGCACCCGGGCGCGGTGATCGTGCTCGCCGTCGACGACGAGGAGCGGGTGATGTGCCTGCGCCAGTACCGCCACACCAGCGGCCACGAGTTCGTCGAATTGCCGGCCGGGCTGCGCGACGCCGGTGACGAGCCGGCCGTCGAGACCGCGAAGCGCGAGCTGCGGGAGGAGGTCGAGCTCGACGCCGCAGACTGGCGGCTGCTGCTGAGCACCTACTCCAGCGCGGGCATCACCGACGAGGTCCACGACATCTTCCTGGCGCGCGGGCTCACGCACGCGCCCCGCGGGGATTTCGAGATGAAGCACGAGGAGGCGGAGATGGAGCGCTTCTGGGTGCCCTTCGAGGAGCTGCTCGACGCGGTGCTCGACGGGCGCGTGCGCGAGGGACCGCTGGCGCAGGCCGTGCTGGCGTACGCCGTGCTGAGGAGCCGGGGCACCCTGGACGCCGGCTGAGCCCGCCCGGGAGTAGTGTCGTCCCGCTGTGAGGCGGCCCACACCGTGGTGGGCGCCCGGACCCCGGAGGAGCAAGGCATGAAGGTCGGCGTACCCAAGGAAGTCAAGAACCGCGAGTACCGCGTGGCCCTGACCCCCATCGGTGTGCACGAGCTGGTCCAGCACGGACACGAGGTCTACGTGCAGAAGACCGCCGGCGAGGGCTCGCTGATCCCCGACGAGGAGTACGTCGCCGCGGGCGCGACCATGCTCGACACGGCCGACGACGTGTGGGGCACCGCCGACATGATCCTCAAGGTCAAGGAGCCGGTCGCCGAGGAGTACGGCCGGATGCGCGCGGGCCAGACCCTCTTCACCTACCTCCACCTCGCCGCCGACAAGCCGCTGACCGAGGAGCTGATCAACCGCAAGGTCACCGGCATCGCCTACGAGACCGTACAGCTGCCCTCGGGCGGGCTGCCGCTGCTCTACCCGATGTCGGAGGTCGCGGGCTGCCTCGCGCCCCAGGTCGGGGCGTACTCGCTGATGAAGGCCAACGGTGGCCGCGGCGTCCTGATGGGCGGCGTCGGCGGGGTGGCCAACGCCAAGGTCGTCATCATCGGCGCCGGCGTCTCCGGCCAGAACGCGGCCAACATCGCGCTCGGCATGGGCGCCGACGTGACGCTGCTCGACACCGACCTGGACAAGCTGCGGATGTCGTTCTGGCGCTACAACAACCGGGTCCACGGCCTCGCGTCGTCCAAGCTCGCCATCGAGCAGCAGGTGATGGAGGCCGACATGGTCATCGGCGCCGTGCTGATCCCCGGCGCGGCCGCGCCGAAGCTGGTCAGCAACGACCTCGTCTCGCGGATGAAGCCCGGCTCGGTGCTCGTCGACATCGCGATCGACCAGGGCGGCTGCTTCGAGGACTCGCACGCGACCACCCACGACGACCCGACCTACGCGGTGCACGACTCGGTGTTCTACTGCGTGGCCAACATGCCCGGCGCGGTGCCGAACACGTCGACGTACGCCCTCACCAACGCGACGCTGCCCTACGCCGTCGCGCTGGCCGACAAGGGGTGGCAGCAGGCGCTGCGCGACGACCGCAGCCTCGCGCTCGGTCTCAACACCCACGCCGGCCAGCTCACCAACGGCCCCGTCGGCGCTGCGGTCGGCATCGAGTCGGTGGGACTGGACAGCATCCTGAGGTGAGGGGCTGTTGACTGGTGGGGTGACGCTGCGCCGCGCTCTTCGCACCTATCTCGACCACCTGGCGGTCGAGCGCGGCCTGGCCGCCAACACGCTGAGCTCCTACCGGCGTGACCTGGCGCGCTACGACGAGTTCCTCACCCGTCAGGGCATCGAGGACCTGGACGCGGTCACCGAGGCGACGGTGGCCGCGTTCCTCGTCGACCTGCGGGAGGGCAGCGAGGGGCACCCGCCCCTGAGCGCGACGTCGGCGGCACGCACCGTGGTCGCGGTGCGAGGCTTCCACAAGTTCGCGGTCTCCGACGGCCTCGCCGCCGCCGACCCGGCGGCCGCGGTGAAGCCGCCGACGCCGGCCAAGCGGCTGCCCAAGGCGCTGCCGCTCTCCGACGTGGAGGCGATCCTCGAGGCGGCGGGTGCGCCGGACACGGTGCTGGCGCTGCGCGACCGTGCCCTGCTCGAGCTGCTCTACGGCACCGGCGCCCGCATCTCCGAGGCGGTCGGGCTCGACATCGACGACCTCGACACCGTCGACGGCACGGTGCTGCTGCGCGGCAAGGGCGGCAAGGAGCGCCTGGTGCCGGTGGGCACCTATGCCCGCGAGGCGGTCGGCGCCTACCTCACCCGCGCGCGTCCCGAGCTCGTCGGCTCCGGCCGCGGCGGGCCGGCGATGTTCCTCAACTCGCGCGGCGGGCGGCTCTCCCGGCAGAGCGCGTGGGCGGTGCTGGTGAAGGCGGCCGAGCGGGCCGGTGTGACGGCCTCGGTGTCGCCGCACACCCTGCGGCACTCCTTCGCCACCCACCTGCTCGACGGCGGGGCGGACGTCCGCGTGGTCCAGGAGCTGCTCGGGCACGCCTCGGTCACCACCACGCAGGTCTACACGCTCGTCACGGTCGACAACCTGCGCGAGGTCTTCGCCACCGCCCACCCGCGAGCGCGCGAATGACGATCCGCCTCGAGCTCCTCGGCCCGCCCGCCTGGGACGGGACGCCGATCGTGGGAGCCCGGCTGCACGCACTGCTCGCCGCACTCGTGCTCGAGCCTCGCGGCCTGTCCGTCGCCCAGCTCGTCGAGCAGATCTGGGAGGACGAGCCGCCGGCCACGCCCGGCAAGGCGCTCCAGGTGATCGTCTCGCGGGTGCGCTCCGCGACCGCGCCGCACGCGGTCGACCTCACCGAGACCGGCTACCGCCTCGGGCTGGACCCCGACGAGGTCGACGTGCTCGCGCTGGGCCTGCGGGTGTCCCACGCCCGCGAGTCGCTCCTGGCGGGCGACGCCGTTGCCGCGGCGGAGCAGGCGCAGTCGGCGCGCAGCTGGCCCGTGCCCGCCGCGGACGCCGCCACCGGTCCGCTCGCCCGGCTCCGCGACCTGGCGGGCCGCACCTTCGACGCGGCCGACGACCTGCTGGGCCGCGCGCTGGCGCGGCAGGGGCGGCACGCGGAGGCGCTCCCGCTGCTCGAGGCGGCCGCCGCCCGCTGGGCCGACGACGCCGGCGTCCTGGCCGACCTGCTGCGCACCATGGCGGCCCTCGGCGGTCCCGCCGTCGCGCTCAGCCGCTACGAGGCCTACCGGCTCGACCTGGCCGAGCGTCTCGGCGTCGACCCGGCACCTGAGCTGCAGCGCCTGCACCGCGAGCTGCTGGCTGCCGACGACCCCGTGCGCACCGGCGTGAGGTACGACGGCGCAGGGCTGCTCGGCCGCGAGCAGGACCTGGCCCGGCTCCGGTCGGCCATGGCGGCCTCGCGCCTGGTGACCGTGCTCGGCCCCGGCGGCATCGGGAAGACCAGCATTGCGCAGGTGCTCGCGCGGGAGTCGAGCCTCGCGCGGGTGCACGTGGTGGAGCTGGTCGGCGTCGGTGCGGGCGACGACGTGGTCGTGGCCGTCGGCGCCGCCCTCGGCGTGCGCGGCTCGGTGACGGCCCGCACCGCGCTCACGCCCGCCCAGCAGGCCGACGTACGCGGCCGACTCGCTCAGGAGCTCGATGCCGGGCCCACGCTCCTCGTGCTCGACAACTGCGAGCACGTGCTCGAGCCCGTGGCGGCCCTCGTGGCCTTCCTGCTCGCCACCACGCGTGACCTCCAGGTGCTCGCGACGAGCCGGGCACCGCTGCGGCTGGCCGCGGAGCGAGCCGTGCCGCTCAGCCAGCTCTCGACCGTCGACGCCGTGGAGCTGTTCGTGCAGCGAGCATCGGCCACCCGGCCCGACGCGGTCCTCGAGCCGGAGCTGGTGCGCGCGGTGGTCGACCGGCTCGACGGGTTGCCGCTGGCCGTGGAGCTCGCGGCCGCGCGGGTCCGCACGATGACCGTGACCGAGGTGGCTGCCGCGCTCGACGACCGGTTCGCCACGCTGCGCAGCCGCGACCGGAGCACCCCCGACCGGCACCGCACCCTCGAGGCCGTGATCGGCTGGTCGTGGGACCTGCTGACCCCCGACGAGCAGCGCGCGCTGGCCTGGCTGTCGGTCTTCCAGGACGGCGTCGACCGGGCGACCGCGGTGTCGGTGCTGGGACCCGACGGTTCCGACCTCGTGGACGAGCTCGCCGAGCAGTCGCTGCTGGTGATCTCCGAGGACGGCGGCACGTCCCGCTTCCGGGCGCTCGAGACGATCCGCGAGTACGCCGCTGCGCAGCTCGCCCGCAGCGGTGAGGCCGAGGAGGCGACCCAGGCCCAGCGCCGCTGGGCCCAGCAGCTTGCCGACCGGTCGCTGGACCTCGTGCTGTCGGAGGACCAGGCCCGCCTCGTCGACGTACTGGTGCGCGAGCAGAACAACCTCACCGACGTGCTGCGGCACGCGCTGGCCACCGGCGACCGTGAGCTCGTCGTGAGGCTGGTGTCGCTCCTGGGCGGCCTCTGGACCATCACCGGCGACCAGCCGCGCATCTTCGCGATCTGCGACGCGGCCGCCGAGCTGCTCGCCGGCTGGGAGGTGCCGGACGGCCTGCACGGCCACGCCCAGGACGCAGCGGGCGTGCTGATGGTCCACATGAGCTGGATGCCGGGAGCCGACCTCGGCGGGCTCCGCGGCCTGCTGCTCCAGGGCGACACGCCCACCGGGGCATGGGGTCTCGTCGCGCACACGGTCTACGTCGACGACGGTCCCGTCGCGCCGCGGCTCGCCGAGGTGGCGGCGCACGAGACCCGGCCGGCGATGGCCGGTGCCCTGCTGCTCTGGGCGGCGATCGTCTCGGAGAACGACGGCGACATCGATGCCGCCCGCACCTATGCCGAGGAGGCGCTCGAGGGCCCGCTCCCGCCGTACCTCCACGCCTCCTTGCACGCCGAGCTCAGCCAGCTGGCGATGGCGGTGGGCGAGCACGAGCGGGCCGCTGAGCACGCCGCGGTCGCGTGGCCGGTGCTGGAGCGGATCCACTCGTTGACCGACGCCTACAGCCTGCAGGTCGCGACAGCCATCTCGCCCCTGCTCGACGGCCGGGTGGAGGAGGCCGAGGCGCTGTTGGAGACGTTCGGCCCGCCGGACGGCGACACCGCGCAGATGGGGGCCCGCCTGACCTGGTACGCCGCCCAGGCGGAGCTGGCCCTGGCCAAGGGCGACTACGAGGAGGCCCTCGGTCGCTACGACGCGGTCGTCGGGCTGGTCACCGACGTCGAGGGCGGACCGGCGACGTCGCCCTGGCTCGCCCTGGCGGCGTCGGCGGCGCTGGTCGCCCGCGTCCGGCACGGTAGCTTGGGCCCGGATCCGCGGGCCGACGAGCTCCGCGACGTCGTCGCGGGCGACAGCAGGCTGACGCCCGAGGGCACGCTGTGGTTCACCGACCTGCCCCTGAACGGCGTTCTCCTGGTGGCGTTGGCCGCCTGGGTGCTGCGCCACGGCCCAGCGGAGGAGCACGACGAGGCCGTCCACCTGCTCGCGGTCGCGCACCGGTGGGCCTACAACCGCAGCATCCCGGTGATGGCCTGGGAGCCGCTGGTCGCCCTCGCCGACACGGTCGCGCCCGGGCGGGTCGGCCGTCTCGTGGACGAGCTGGCCGACCGCCCGGGCCCCGAGCTGCTGCCGGGTGCTGCCGCCGCGGTCGAGCGGCTGCGGCAGCGGTGGGTCACATCTTCCGGTTGAAGGCCCGCACCGAGAGCGGCGCGAAGATCGCGATCACGACCGCGCAGCCGAGGAGCGCCCAGCCGACGTTGCCGGTGACCGCGCCGTCGTTGGCGAGGTCGCGGATCGCGGTGATGACCAGCGAGACCGGGTTGACCTCGGCGAAGGCCCGCAGCGGGCCGGGCATCGTGTCGGTCGGCACGAAGGCGTTGGACAGGAAGGTCAGCGGGAACATCACCAGCAGCGAGATGCCCTGCACGGCCTGGGCGTTGCGCCCGAGGATGCCGAAGTAGGTGAAGATCCACGCCAGCGACCAGCCCGCGAGCATCGCGAGCAGGACAGCGCCGGCCACGCCGATCACGCCACCACCGGGGCGGTAGCCGATCGCGATGCCGACGGCGAAGGTGAGCACGGAGGCGATGAAGTAGCGCAGCAGGTCGGCGACCATCGGGCCGGCCAGGGGCGCGATCCGGGCGATCGGCAGCACCTTGAAGCGGTCGAAGACGCCGGTGTCCATGTCGGTGCGCAGCTGGACGCCGGTCGCGACACACGCGGTGAGCACGGTCTGGCCGATCAGGCCGGTGATGATCAGCGGCAGATAGCTCTTGACGTCGCCGGAGACCGCGCCGCCGAAGATGTAGGCGAACATGCCGGTGAAGATCAGCGGCTGGATGGTGACGTCGAACATCACCTCCATGCTGCGCCGCATCTTCATGGTCGCGCGCCACGCGAGGGTGAGGGTCTGGCTCACGGTGTCGGCGAGGCTGACCCTCGGCGGGATGACGATGTCGGCGGGGTCGGTCACGGTCAGAGTGCTCATCGGGAGGCCTCCATCAGCTCGGGATCGTCGGTGCCGGCGGTCTCGTCGGACGCCGGCTGGTCCTGGGTGTGGTCCTGGGTGTCGTGCCCGGTCAGGGCCAGGAAGACCTCGTCGAGCGAGGGCTTCTGGACGGTGACGGACTCGATGGCGACGCCGCGGTCGCGCAGCGCGACCAGGACGTCGATGGACTGGTCGGTGCGGGTCAGCGGGACATTGACGCGGCGGGCCTCGGGGGAGGGCACGGCCTCCTCGCCGATGAGGCGGCGCACCTCGTCGGCCACGGTCTGCAGGTCGGCCGGGTCGGCGACCTGGAGCTGGAGCGTGGACTGGCCGACCGAGGACTTCAGCTGGTCGGCGGTGCCCTCGGCGACCTTGCGGCCGCGGTCGATGACCGCGATCCGGTCGGCGAGCTGGTCGGCCTCGTCGAGGTATTGCGTGGTGAGCAGCACCGTGCAGCCCGAGCGCACCAGGTCGCGGATCGTCTCCCACATCTGGCCGCGGGTGCGCGGGTCCAGGCCGGTGGTCGGCTCGTCGAGGAAGATCAGCGGCGGGCGGGTGAGCAGGCTGGCCGCGAGGTCGAGTCGCCGGCGCATGCCGCCGGAGAAGGCGGAGATCGGCTTGGTGGCCGCCTCGGTGAGGTCGAACTGCTCGAGCAGCTCGGCACCGCGGCTGCGGGCGTTGGTGCGCGACATGCCCTGGAGCCGGGCGAAGAGCCAGAGGTTCTCGGTGGCAGTCAGGTTCTCGTCGACGGAGGCGTACTGCCCGGTGACACCGAGGAGGCGTCGTACGGCGTGGGGCTCGACGCGGACGTCGTGGCCGAAGATCTCGGCCTGGCCCGCGTCGATGTGCAGCAGGGTCGCGAGCATCCGGAGCATCGTGGTCTTGCCGGCGCCGTTGGGGCCGAGCACGCCGTAGACCTCGCCGCGGTGCACCTCGAGGTCGATCCCGTCGACGGCGCGCTGGTCGCCGAACTGCTTGACGAGGCCGGTGGCGCGGACGGCGAGCTCCCGGTCGGAGTGGTTGTCTGTGGTCATGACGGCAAGCCTGCGGCCGCCCGGTTTCACGGTGGTTGCGCGGCGCCTTCAGCGCTGAAACCCGCGGATGGTTGGATCGACGCATGCCCGACCGCGCCGCACGCCTCGACACCCGCGTGCCGGCCGGCGCCGACCCCGATGCGGTGTACGACGCCTACACGGCGTGGGTCACCGACCAGGGCCTCGAGCTCTACCCGCACCAGGACGAAGCGGTCATCGAGCTGCTCGGCGGCAACCACGTCATCCTCGCCACGCCGACCGGCTCCGGGAAGTCGATGGTCGCCATCGGCGCGCACGTCGCGGCGCTGGCCCGCGACGAGGTCAGCTTCTACACCGCGCCCATCAAGGCGCTGGTGAGCGAGAAGTTCTTCGCCCTGATCGAGATCTTCGGCGCCGACAACGTCGGCATGCTGACCGGCGACGCCGCGGTCAACCCGGACGCCCCGATCATCTGCTGCACCGCCGAGGTGCTGGCCAACATCGCGCTGCGCGAGGGCCGGGGTGCCGACGTCGGGCTCGTGGTGATGGACGAGTTCCACTTCTACGCAGAGCACGACCGGGGCTGGGCGTGGCAGGTGCCGCTGCTGGAGCTGGTCGACGCGCAGTTCCTCCTGATGTCGGCCACCCTCGGCGATGTCTCCTTCTTCGTCGACGACCTCAAGCGGCGCACCGGGCGCGACACCGCGGTCGTCGACGACGCCGAGCGCCCGGTCCCGCTGAGCTTCCGCTGGTCGATGGACCCGCTCGACGACACGCTGGAGGAGCTGGTCACGACCGGCCAGGACCCGGTCTACGTCGTCCACTTCACCCAGGCGGCCGCGGTCGAGCACGCCACCAACCTGCTCCGGCACCCGCCGAAGAAGGTCGACAAGGAGGCGATCGCCGAGCGCATCGGGGCCTTCCGCTTCGGGGCCGGCTTCGGCAAGACCCTGTCGCGGCTGGTCCGCAACGGGATCGGCGTACACCACGCGGGGATGCTGCCGAAGTACCGCCGGCTCGTGGAGACGCTCGCCCAAGCGGGCCTGCTGCGGATCATCTGCGGCACCGACACCCTCGGCGTGGGCATCAACGTGCCGATCCGCACCGTGCTGTTCACCGGGCTGGCCAAGTTCGACGGCAACCGGCAGCGGGTGCTCCGGACGCGGGAGTTCCAGCAGATCGCCGGCCGGGCCGGCAGGGCGGGCTACGACACGGCCGGCTACGTCGTCGTACAGGCGCCGGAGCACGTGATCGAGAACGAGCAGGCCAAGGCGAAGGCCGCGGCGCGGGTCGCGGCGGGCAAGAAGAAGTCCAAGGCGCAGCTCAAGAAGCCGGCCGAGGGCACGGTCGTGTGGACCGAGCAGACCTTCGACAAGCTGGTCGCGGGCGTGCCCGAGCGGCTGACCAGCCGGATGAAGGTCGACAACGCGATGCTGGTCAACGTCGTCTCGCGCGAGGAGGACGCGTTCCCGGTGCTGCGGCGGCTGCTGACCGACAACCACGAGGAGCGGCGCGGGCAGCTGCGCCTCGCTCGTCGGGCGCTTCGGCTGTCGCGGTCGCTGGTGCGCACCGGGATCGTGACCCGGCTGCCGGAGCTCGACGCGTCCGGCCGGCGCTACGTCCTCAGCGCCGACGTGCCCGACGACTTCGCGCTCAACCAGCCGCTCGCCCACTTCGCACTCGCGGCCTTCGACGTGCTCGACCCGGAGGCGGAGACCTACGGGCTCGACGTCGTGTCCGTCGTCGAGGCGGTGCTCGAGGCGCCGCGCCAGATCCTGATGGCGCAGCAGCACGCCGCGCGTGGCGACGCGATCGGCGAGATGAAGGCAGACGGCCTGGAGTACGACGAGCGGATGGCGCTGCTGGAAGAGATCACCTGGCCGCAGCCGCTGCGCGAGCTCCTCGAGGCCCTCTACGAGACCTATCGCCAGACCCATCCCTGGCTCCCCGAGGACGCGCTCGGACCGAAGTCGGTCGTGCGGGAGATGTGGGAGAAGGGGATGGGCTTCACCGACTTCGTCGGCCGCTACCAGCTCGCCCGCTCCGAGGGCCTCGTCCTGCGCTACCTCACCGACGCCTACCGGACGCTGCGCCAGACCGTCCCCGAGGCGCACCGCGCGCCCGAGGTCGAGGACGTCATCGAGTGGTTGGGGGAGACCGTCCGGCAGACCGACTCCTCGCTGCTCGACGAGTGGGAGGCGCTGTCGGACCCCGACCACGCGTCGTCGGCCGTGGCGCACCACGAGCCGCCCCCGCCGCCGCGCCCGCTCTCGCGGCAGGAGCGCCCGTTCCGGGTGATGCTGCGCAACGCGATGTGGGCACGCGTGGAGGCGTTCGCCCGCGACGACCTCGACACGCTCGTACGTCTCGAGCGGGCGGCCGCCGACCGCTCCGACCCGCCGCGTGAGGTCGTCGTCGGCCGGTCGGTCTGGGACACCGCGCTGGAGGACTACTACGGCGAGCACGACTCGGTGCTCACCGACGGCGACGCGCGAGGCCCCGACCTGCTGGTGGTGGGGGAGGAGCGCACCGGTGAGCCGGTCGGCGTCGAGGAGGGCACGACCGCGCGCGTCCGCGACGTACGCCAGACCATCCACGACCCCGAGGGCCACCACGACTGGGTCATCGAGGCGGTCGTCGACTGCGACGCGACCGACGAGGCGGGAGAGCTCGTGCTCGCCACGCGGGTGGTGCGCCGACTCTGAGCGCGTCGCGGGCCGGCGGGCGCTCAGACGCCCATCACCTCGACGACGGCGCGGACCACGTCCTCGACCGCCCCCGAGACGTCGAACACCTCGCCCGCCTCGTCCGCCCCGAGCGGCTCGAGCGTGTCGAGCTGCGACTGGAGCAGCGAGGGCGGCATGAAGTGCTCGCGCGACTCCATCCGCTGGCGGAGCACCTCGAACGGCGCGTTGAGGTGCACGAAGAAGACCGAGCCCTCCGGCACACCCGCGCGCAGCATCTCGCGGTAGGAGCGCTTGAGGGCGGAGCAAGTGAGCACGCTGGAGACGCCGTCGACGTGGTGGAAGGCCAGCAGCCGTCCCAGCACCTCCAGCCACGGTCGGCGGTCGTCGTCGTCGAGCGGGGTCCCGGCGGACATCTTGGCGATGTTCGCGGGTGGGTGGAGACTGTCGCCCTCGATGAAGCGCCAGCCCAGGTGGTGGGCGAGCGCGCTCGCGACCGTGGTCTTCCCGGTGCCCGAGACCCCCATCACCACCAGGTGACGCGGTGCACCTAGGGGTCCCTCACGGCGGTCGGACGCGGGGATAGTCTGCTCGGCGTGTCGACCGCCCACAGCACCGTGCTCGCCGAGCTTGGCCCCCGGATCGTCCGGGGTGACCTGCCCGTGGGCACCGTGATCACCCTGGAGTGGCTCGGGGAGGCCTACGGTGTCTCCCGCACCGTCGCCCGTGAGGTGGTGCAGGTGCTGGTGTCGATGGGCCTGGTGGAGAGCCGACGCCGCACCGGCGTGCGGATCCTGCCCCGCGAGGAGTGGGACGACTTCGACCCCGCCGTGATCCGGTGGCGGCTCGACGGCGCCGACCGGGTGGCGCACCTCCACCAGCTGGCCCAGCTGCGCGCCGCCGTCGAGCCGGCGTCGGCCGCCCTCGCGGCCGTGCATGCCGACGAGACGCAGCGGTCCGAGATCGTGCGGATCGCCGAGGAGATGGAGGACTCCGGCGCGGCCGGCGACCTCCGCGCGTTCCTCGAGCAGGACATCGCGTTCCACCGGCTGCTGCTGCGCGCCTCGGGCAACGTGATGTTCTCCCGGCTCGGCGGTGTGGTGGAGGAAGTGCTGCGCGGACGCACCGACCACGACCTGATGCCTCCCGAGCCCAAGCGGGAGGCGCGTCGGCTCCACCAGGTCGTGGCGGACGCGGTCGCAGGGGGTGAGGCCGAGGTGGCGCGCTTCGCGATGACCGCGATCTGTGCCGAAGTGGTCTCCGACCTCGGCCACGCCCCCTGACCTCATCGAGGTCACAGCAGCCCTGCCACCGGCCACAGCACCGCCGCGATGGCGAACGCGGTGACGCCGAGTGTGGTCTCCATGACAGTCCACGTCTTCAGCGTGGTCTTCTCGTCCATCCCGAAGAACCGGCTCACCAGCCAGAAGCCGGAGTCGTTGACGTGGGACAGCACGGTGGAGCCGGCCGCGATCGCGACGACGAGCAGGGTGAGCTCGACGTTGCCGAGGCCGCCGGTCTGGCCGGCGATCAGGCCGGCCGTCGTGGTCAGCGCGACCGTGGCCGAGCCCTGAGCGACGCGCAGCGCCGTGGCGATGAGGAAGGCCTGCAGCAGCAGGGGCAGCCCCAGGTCGGAGAGCGAGGAGGTCAGCGCGTCGCCGATGCCGCTGGTGCGCAGCACGCCACCGAACATCCCGCCCGCGCCGGTGATCAGGATGATCGAGCAGATGGGTCCCAGTGACTGGTCGAGCACCTCCGTGGTGTGGGCCAGGGAGCCCGTACGGCGCCCGAGCACGGCGATGGCGACGAGCAGGCTCACGAGGAGGGCGACGGGTGTGTTGCCCAGCAGTTGGAGGAGCTCCACCCAGGTCTGCCCCTCGGCCAGGGTGCCGCTGGTGACCAGCGTGGTGAGCACGGTGTTGAAGGAGATCAGGACCAGCGGTACCAGCAGCAGGCCCAGGACCGTGCCGAACGTGGGGGGAGTGACGGTGGGGCGGTCGGCGTCGGTGCTTCCGTTGACCTCGCCGAAGAGCAGGGCGGGCACCGGGACGTCGTACCTGCGACCGAGGACGCGCGAGACGAGGTAGACGCCGACGTACCAGGAGAACACGGCCACGGGCAGGCCGATGAGCAGGACGACGCCGATGTCGGCGCCCAGTGCGGTGCCGGCGGCGACCGGGCCGGGGTGCGGCGGGACGATCGCGTGCATCGCGGCGAAAGCGCCGGCCGCGGGGAGGGCGTAGAAGAGCACGGAGCCGCCGAAGCGTCGCGCGACCGTGAGGATGATCGGGAGGAAGACCACGAGTCCGGCGTCGAAGAAGATCGGGAACCCGAAGAGGAGCGCGGCCACGCCCAGCGCCAAGGGGGCGCGCCGCTCACCGAACCGGTTGATCAGGCTGTCGGCGAGGACCTGGGCGCCTCCGGTCACCTCGAGGAGCCGACCGAGCATCACCCCGAACCCGACGAGGAGGGCGACCGAGCCGAGGGTCGTCCCGAACCCGGCCAGGAGCGCCGCCGGCACGTCCGCGACCGGGATGCCGGCGGCGACCGCGGTGAGCACGCTGATCAGCACGAGGGCGATGAAGGCGTGCAGACGGACCTTCATGACCAGGAAGAGCAGCAGGCCGACGGCGGCTGCGGCGATCAGCAGGAGGACGGGCGTGCTGTACGCCGGTTCGAGGTTGTCCATGGGGGAGGGCTCCAAAGGTGGGGTCGTGGTGGACGCGGTGTGAGCGTCGTCACAGGTCCCGGGCATCTTCGCCGAAAGGTACTACCTTTGGCAAGCCGTGGTGTCTGCGCCAGTCTTCGGGAGGGGCCGGAAGCCTGCACAGGCTTGTGCACAGGGACGCTCCGCCTGTGCACGTGAGGCGGGCGTCGTACACAGATTTCGGGTGCGGCCTGTGGGACTGGGGGACGGTGTTGTCGGGCCTCTCCGGCCGGTCCTAGAGTCGCGCGAAGCCGTTCTCGGAACTGTCGACGTGTCGACAAAGTTCATGGCCTTCGGCGTGATCCAATCGAACCCCCAGCCGACGCGAAGGAGCTGACATGAGTGGTGCGGGATTCCCAGGTCCGGGAAGTTCCGGGAGCAGTGCCCCCGAGATGCCGCCCCTGGCCCGACCTCCGGTCCCGCAGGCCCCTTCTCCTTCCCCGGCCTCGAGCCAGCCTTCCCCCCGAGACGAGCACCCCGTGACCCAGCCGATCCCCTTCGAACGACCGACCGTCGAGGTCCTCGAGCGCGACGACGCGCCCCTCGGGCCGACGGGTCGCCCGATGCCCGTCTTCCCCGAGCCCGGTCCGGTGACCCGGCGCGGACACGCGAGGGTGATCTCGATGTGCAACCAGAAGGGTGGCGTCGGCAAGACCACCACCACGATCAACCTCGGCGCGTCGCTGGCCGAGTTCGGCCGCAAGGTGCTGCTCGTCGACTTCGACCCGCAGGGCTCGCTGTCCGTCGGCCTGGGACTCAACCCGCACGAGATGGACGCCTCCATCTACAACCTGCTGATGGACCGCGAGACAACGCTCGACGAGGTCGTCGTCCCGTCCGGCATCGAGGGCATGGACCTGCTGCCCTCCAACATCGATCTCTCCGCCGCCGAGGTGCAGCTGGTCCACGAGGTCGCGCGTGAGCAGACCCTGCAGCGGGTGCTCGCCCCCGCCCTGGAGCAGTACGACGTCATCCTGATCGACTGCCAGCCCTCGCTCGGCCTCCTGACGGTCAACGCGCTGACCGCCTCCGACGGCGTCATCGTGCCGCTGGAGTGCGAGTACTTCGCGCTGCGCGGTGTCGCGCTGCTGAAGACCACGATCGACAAGGTCCGCGAGCGGCTCAACCCCAAGCTCGAGATCGACGGCGTGCTCGGCACGATGTTCGACGGTCGCACGCTCCACAGCCGCGAGGTCATGGAGCGCCTGGTCTCGGCGTGGGGCGACACGGTCTTCCACACGGTCATCCGCCGCACGGTGAAGTTCTCCGACGCGACCGTCGCGGGCGAGCCCATCACGTCGTACGCCTCGTCGTCGACAGGCGCCGACGCCTACCGCCAGCTGGCCAAGGAGGTGCTCACCCGGTGGCCCGCCGAGTGAGCATGCCGGCCGCGGACGACCTGTTCCGGCCGACCTCCGACGGCGCTGCCGAGGCGGCGCCCGAGCAGCGTCCCCGCCGGGTTCGCGCGGTCGCCGACGACGCCGAGCCGACGCCCAAGCGCCCGAGCGGGCGGATCCGTCACGACGAGAAGATGACCGTCTACGTCACCGCCGACGAGCTGCTCGACATCGAGCACGCCCGGCTGACGCTGCGCCGCGAGCACGGCCTGGCCGTCGACCGTGGCCGGCTCGTGCGGGAGGCGCTGGCCCTCGTGCTCGCCGACCTCGAGACCCAGGGCGCCGACAGCCCCCTGGTCCAGCGGCTGCTCGACGAGTGAGCGCTTCGACCGACCTCGCTCCCGGGACGCTCGAGCCCGGCAGCGAGGCCCCGGCCTTCGCCGTACGCCTGGACAACTTCGAGGGACCCTTTGACCTGCTGCTCGGCCTGATCGCCAAGCACAAGCTCGACATCACCGAGGTCGCGCTCTCGCAGGTCACCGACGAGTTCATCGCGCACGTGAAGAACCTCGGCGACGCCTGGGACCTCGAGCAGACGACGTCGTTCCTCGTCGTCGCCGCGACCCTGCTCGACCTCAAGGCCGCGCGGCTGCTGCCGCAGGGCGACGTGGAGGACGAGGAGGACCTGGCGCTGCTGGAGGCCCGCGACCTGCTCTTCGCCCGCCTCATGCAGTACCGCGCGTTCAAGCAGGTGGCCTCGGTCTTCGAGGAGCGCCTGGCCTCGGAGTCACGGCGCCACCCGCGCGCCGTGGGGCTGGAGGAGCGCTTCGCGACGCTGCTGCCCGAGGTGCTGATCGGGATCGGCCTTGAGCAGTTCGCGCAGCTCGCGGCCAAGGCGATGGAGCCCAAGCCCGTGCTCGAGGTGTCGCTCCAGCACATCCACGCAGCCAAGGTCAGCGTCCGCGAGCAGGCCCAGGTGGTCGTCGACCGGCTGCGCCGCAGCGGCACGATGACGTTCCGCGCGCTGTGCGGCGACTCGCCCGACCGGCTGACGACGGTGGCGCGCTTCCTCTCGCTCCTCGAGCTGTTCCGTGAGGGCGCGGTGTCGTTCGACCAGGTCACCCCGCTCGGTGAGCTCACGGTGCGCTGGACCGGCGCCGAGGACGGCGACGTGGACATCCACGACGAATTCGACGGCGCCCCGCCGTCGGACGATGATGAAGGCAGCGATGCGCCGCCTGCCGACGCCGGTGCGACCGGTCCGGCGGACGAGCCCCAGGAGGACGAGTGAGCGAGCAGCCCGAGGCGGTCGAGGAGATCGTCGAGGACGTGGCCGAGCAGCCGACCGAGACCGACGAGCCGGCTCCCGACAGCGACGACGTGGACACCCTTGCGGTGGCCGTCGCCGAGCTGCGGCCGGCGCTCGAGGCGATCCTGATGGTCTCCGACGAGCCGCTCGACAAGGTCCGCCTGGCCTCCGTGGTCGGCCACCCCGTCGCCGACGTCGAGGCGGCCCTGGAGGGCCTCGCAGCCGAGTACGCCGAGCAGGGCCGCGGCTTCGACCTGCGCTCGGTCGCCGGCGGCTGGCGCTTCTACTCCCGTCCGGAGTTCGCCGCGGTCGTGGAGTCGTTCGTGCTCGACGGCCAGCAGGCCAGGCTCACCCAGGCCGCGCTCGAGACGCTGTCCGTGGTGGCCTACAAGCAGCCCGTCTCGCGCGCCCGGGTCTCGGCCATCCGTGGCGTCAACGTCGACGGCGTGATGCGCACGCTGCTCACCCGCGGCCTCGTCGAGGAGGCCGGGCAGGACGAGCAGAGCGGCGCCAACCTCTACCGCACGACGTCGTACTTCCTCGAGCGGATCGGCATCACCTCGCTCGAGGAGCTGCCCGAGCTGGCGCCGTACCTCCCCGACATGGACGACCTCGAGGACGAGCTCGCCAGCGTCGCCGGGCTGGACGCACCCGCTGAGCCGACCGTCGATGCGATGCCCGAGCCTGCGGCCGAGCCCGCGCATGCCCATGCGTCCCCGCACAGCGGGTCCGGCACCGAGCCCGACGGCGGCACCGAGATCGCATGACCACCCCACGAAACCACTCGCTCCGCTCGCGCTTCCGCAGGGACCCCGAAACCGCATGAAGCCCCACGACGCCCCCGACAACGACCAGCCGGCCTCGCAGCGCCCGGACACCGACGAGGACGGCCTGATCCGCCTCCAGAAGCTGCTCGCGCAGTCCGGCGTCGCCAGCCGTCGCAAGTGCGAGGAGCTGATGCTCGACGGCCTCGTCGAGGTCGACGGCGAGGTGATCACCCGCCTCGGCACCAAGGTCGACCCGCGCACGGCCGTGATCCGGGTCGAGGGCAAGCGGCTGCCGCCGATCAGCGACAAGGTCTACCTCGTGCTCAACAAGCCGCGCGGCGTCGTCTCGACGATGAGCGACCCCGAGGGACGCCGCACGCTCGGCGACCTCGTGGCCGACCGCCCGGAGCGGCTCTTCCACGTCGGCCGGCTCGACACCGACACCGAGGGCCTGATCATCCTCACCAACGACGGCGACTTCGCCCAGCACCTCGCGCACCCCTCGCACGAGGTCGACAAGACCTACGTCGCCGAGGTCGAGGGCGAGGTGCACGTGCGGACGGTCCGCGAGCTGCTCGCCGGCGTCACGCTCGACGACGGACCGGTGACCGTCAGCCGCGCGCGCGTGGTGGGCGGTGACCCGCGCCGCGAGGGCAGCAACCGCTCGATCGTCGAGCTGACGATCCACGAGGGCCGCAACCGCATCGTGCGACGGCTGCTCGACCACGTCGGCCACCCGGTGCGACGGCTGACCCGTACGGAGATCGGGCCGGTGACGCTGGCGCGGCTGCGGTCGGGGGAGATGCGCGAGCTGACCGTGGCCGAGCTCGGCGAGCTGATGGACAGCGCACAGCTCTGAGCGCTGTCGGTCGCCGGTCCTAGGGTTGGGCCCATGGCCACCGTGCACCCCGCACTGGCGCCCTACGTCCGCTCGATCGTGGTGTACGACGTCACGTTCGGCGCCCCGGGCGTGCACATCGGGATGCCCTCGACCGGCCTGACCTGCGTGCTTCCTGTCGATGAGCCGCTGGAGGTGGCCTGGGACGCCGCGCCGCACACCAGGACGTCCGGCTGGTCGTCGGTGTCCGGGCTGCACACCACCGCGGCGGCGGTCCACCACGGCCTGCACCAGTCCGGCATCCAGCTCAGCCTCAGCCCGGCCGGCGCGCGTGCGCTGTGGGGCGTCCCCGCGAGCGCCCTGGCCGGCGAGCTCCTTGCTCTCGGCGACGTCGACGCCGACCTCGGCGACCTGCCCAGTCGTCTGGCGGGCGAGGCCACCTGGGACGCTCGCCTGGAGGTGCTCGAGCGTGCCCTCCTCGGGGCGCTGCGCCGCCGCGAGCGAGCCGAGTCCCGACCCGAGGTCGCGCGGGCGATGGCCCTGCTGACGCGTGGCGTGCCCGTCGCCGCGACGGCTGACGACGTGGGCTACAGCCGACGACGCCTCACCACCCTGGTCCGCGACGAGGTCGGCCTCTCGCCGAAGACCTACCAGCGCCTGGCCCGGTTCTCGCGGGCCCACGGGCGGTTGCGCCGGGACGCGCTCGACGGCGACGTGTCGGTGGCGCGGCTCGCCGCCGAGAGCGGGTACGCCGACCAGGCCCACCTGGCCCGCGAGTGGACCGGCTTCGCCGGGTGCAGCCCGACGGAGTGGCTGCGGCGGGAGTTCCCAATCGTCCAAGCCACGGGGGACCGGGCCGAGGGAGCCTGAGTGGGACAGCCGGATCCACCGGCCCCACGAAGGAGGACCCCATGAGCACCGATGTCTCCCGCACCACCCTCTGGCACACGTTCTCGGTGCGTGACGCCGACGCGATGGTCGCCTGGTTGCGCGCCATCGGGTTCACCGAGCACGCGACCTATCGCGACGAGGCGGACCCCTCCGTCGTCGTGCACGCCGAGTGGGCGTGGCCCGGTGGCGGCGGGATCAGGTTCGGCTCGGAGCGGGCGGACTCCGCGATCGCCGGCACGGGTCCGGGAGCGGCGTACCTCGTCACGGCGGATCCCGACGCCGCCTTCGACGCCGCGGTGGCCGCCGGTGGCACAGTGGTGCGGCCGACGGTCGACCAGGACTACGGCGGCCGAGGAGGCAGCGTGAACGACCCGGAGGGCAACCACTGGTCCTTTGGCAGCTACCAGCCGGCCTGACGCCGGCCTGATCCCGCTGGCGAGACGGGCGGTGGGGAGCGCGGGTGCTGGCCTAGGGTTCTCCCGTGCCACCCATGACCGACTCCCAGCCCGGGGAGGCCCTCCCGGCGCTCACCGGACCGGTCGAGGTGGTCGGGGCCGGCCTGATCGGCACCTCGATCGCCCTCGTCTGCCGCCGCCTCGGGCTCGAGGTGGTGCTGCGCGACACCTCCGAGGAGAACGTCCGCACCGCCACCGGCCTCGGCGCCGGACGCGCCGTGACGGCGGCCGACCGACCGCAGCTCGTGGTCGTCGCGGTCCCACCGGCGGTGATCCCCGACGCGATCGTGGCCGCGCTCGGACGCAGTGACGCGGTCGTCACCGATGTGGGCAGCGTGAAGTCCGCCCCGCTCGAAGCCGTGTCGTCGCGGGTGTCCGCGGCTGACCTGGCCCGCTACGTCGGCTCGCACCCGATGGCCGGCAGCGAGCGGTCCGGACCGCTCGCGGCCAGCGCGGCGCTCTTCGACGGCCGGCCGTGGGCGGTCACCCCCCACGCAGGAGCGCAGGAGGCCGTCGTCGGGCTGGTCGAAGCACTCGTGCTGGAGTGCGGCGCGGCGCCCCTGCGGATGGACCCGGAGGAGCACGACCGCGCCGTCGCCCGTACGTCGCACCTGCCGCACCTCGCGGCGGTGCTCGTCGCAGGCCGCCTCGCCGCCGCGCCCCCGGAGCACCTCGCGCTCTCCGGCCAGGGCGTGCGCGACGTGACCCGGGTGGCGGCCAGCGACCCCGCCCTGTGGCAGCAGATCCTCGAGGCCAACTCCGAGGCCGTCCTCGACCTCCTCGCCGAGGTGCGCGCCGACCTCGACGCGCTGATGACCGCCGTCGCCGCCGACTCAGGTCCCGACCTGGTCGAGATCCTGGTGCGCGGCAACGACGGCACCGCGGCGATCCCCGGCAAGCACGGCGGCCCCGCCCGCCCGACCCGCTCGGTCTTCGTCTCGGTGCCCGACCACCCCGGCGAGCTCGCGCGCCTGTTCGGCGACGCCGGCGAGGTCGGTGTCAACATCGAGGACGTCCACATCGACCACGACCCCGGCCGGCCCGTCGGTCTCACCGAGCTGGTGGTCGAGGAGAGCAGCGCCGAGCGCCTCCTGGGTGCTCTCGAATCCCGCGGGTGGACGACTCACCGGTAATCTTCTCGCCCGTGAACAGCGTCGACACCACACCGGACCACTCGCTCGTCATCGCCGTCGACGGGACGTCCGGCTCGGGCAAGTCGAGCACCTCGCGTGGGGTGGCCGACCGGCTGGGCCTGCGCTACCTCGACACCGGAGCCATGTTCCGGGCGATGACCTGGTGGCTGCTGCGCGAGGGCGTCGACGTACGGGATGCGGGGGCGGTCGCGGCCGTCGCCGGCCGGCCGCGGATCGAGTCCGGCACGGACCCGCTCGCCCCGACGATCACGATCGACGGCGAGGACGTCTCGGTGGAGATCCGCAGCGAGGAGGTCAACGCCGCGGTCAGCCCCGTCAGCGCGGTGCCCGAGGTCCGCGCCCGCCTGCTCGACCTCCAGCGCGAGGCCATCGGCGCCGGCGGGATCGTCGTGGAGGGCCGCGACATCGGCTCGGTCGTGTGGCCGCAGGCCGAGGTGAAGGTCTACCTCAGCGCCGACCCCGACGCCCGTGCCGCGCGCCGTGCGGCGGAGGAGGGTGGATCCGACCTGGCCAGCACCCAGGAGTCACTGCTCGAGCGTGACCGCATCGACTCCGGGCGCGCCACCGCGCCGCTGACGATGGCCGAGGGCGCCGTGCACGTCGACAGCACCCACCTCACCCTGGTCGAGGTCATCGACCGCATCGTCGCCCTTGCCACCGAGGTCCAGGCTGAGGTCCAGGCGGGAGCGCGGGAGGGCGCGTGAGCGCGTGCCCGGCCGAGCTTCCCAGGAGCAGTGAGCGGCACCCCTCGACCAGGCTGCTGCACGGCCTCCGCCCGCCCGCGGCGTGGCTGGTCCGTCGGAAGTGGCCCGTCCGGGTGCACGACGCCGACCACGTGCCGGCCACCGGGGGCGTGATCCTGGCCGCCAACCACGTCGGTGTCATCGACGGCCCGCTCTTGGCGGTCTTCGCGCCGCGGCCCGTGCACGCATTGACCAAGCAGGAGATGTTCGTCGGCCCGCTGGGTGGCTTCCTGCGAGCCGCCGGTCAGATCCCGCTCTGCCGGTACGCCGCCGACCCGGGCGCCATCCGCGCCTGCCTGCGGGTCGTGCGCGACGGGGGAGTGGCCGGCATCTTCCCCGAGGGCACCCGCGGCGACGGCGAGCTGGGGCGCTTCCACCACGGCGCGGCCTACCTCGCCCTCGTCACCGGCGCGCCCGTCGTACCCGTCACGATGCTCGGCACCCGCCCGCCGGGCGGCGGGAGCAACGCCCTCCCCGCCCGCGGCGGCACCATCGACCTCGTGTTCGGCGCACCGTGGCGAACGGCACAGCAGCCCTGGCCCCGCACGCGGGAACACGTGCGTGCCACGTCGGTGTTGTTGCGGGAGCACATGCTGTCCGAGCTGGACGGCGCCCTCGCGCGGACGCGACGATCCTTGCCCGGACCGCTTCCTGCGGGACAATCCGAGGACGACCCCGACACGGGGCTCGTTCCTCCCATCCAGAAGCTGTGAGCACCCATGACTGAGTACGACGCCGTCAGCGTCGAGGCAGGTTCCGACGAGCCGTCTGGCCCGACCCCCGTCCTGGCCGTGGTCGGCCGTCCCAACGTGGGCAAGTCGACGCTGGTCAACCGGATCATCGGCCGTCGTGAGGCCGTCGTCGAGGACCGCCCGGGTGTCACCCGTGACCGCGTGTCCTACGACGCCAACTGGAACGGCCGCGCCTTCACCGTCGTCGACACCGGTGGCTGGGACCCCGACGCCCGCGGCCTCGCCGAGCGGATCGCCGCGCAGGCCGAGGTCGCGGTGACGCTGGCCGACGCCGTGCTGTTCGTCGTCGACGCGACCGTGGGCATCACCGACTCCGACGAGGCCGTCGTACGGATCCTGCGCAAGTCGGGCAAGCCCGTCGTGCTCGCGGCCAACAAGGTCGACGACCAGCGCACCGAGGCCGAGGCCTACGGCCTGTGGAACCTCGGGCTCGGCGAGCCCTTCCCCGTCTCCGCCCTGCACGGCCGCGGCTCGGGCGACATGCTCGACGCGATCCTGGAGGCCCTGCCCGAGACCCCGGCCGAGTCGTTCGAGGAGGTCGGCGGCCCGCGCCGTATCGCCATCGTCGGCAAGCCCAACGTCGGCAAGTCCTCGCTGCTCAACATGCTGGCCAAGGAGGACCGCGTCGTCGTCGACAACGCCGCCGGCACCACGGTCGACCCGGTCGACGAGCTGATCGAGCTCGGCGACCGCACGTGGCGCTTCATCGACACCGCCGGCATCCGCAAGCGCGTGAACCAGGCCTCGGGCCACGAGTACTACGCCTCGCTGCGCACCACCACCGCGATCGACCGCGCCGAGGTGGCCGTGCTGGTGCTCGACGCCAGCCAGACCGTCTCCGAGCAGGACATGCGGATCATCCAGAGCATCCGTGACGCGGGCCGCGCCATGGTCATCGCCTTCAACAAGTGGGACCTCGTCGACGAGGAGCGTCGCTACTACCTCGAGCGCGAGATCGAGCGCGACCTGGTGCAGCTGCAGTGGGCGCCGCGGATCAACTTCACCGCCCGCACCGGCTGGCACGTCGACCGGCTCGTCCCGGCGATCGACAAGGCGCTGGAGGGCTGGGAGACCCGCGTCGGAACCGGCGCGCTCAACACGTTCCTCGGCCGCCTGGTCGCCGAGCACCCGCACCCGGTGCGCAGCGGCAAGCAGCCCAAGATCCTCTTCGCCACGCAGCCGTCGGTCGCTCCGCCGACCTTCGTGTTGTTCACCAGCGGCAAGCTCGACGCGGCCTACGAGCGCTTCGTGGAGCGCCGGCTGCGCGAGGAGTTCGGCTTCGTCGGCACCCCGATCGTGATCCAGCAGAAGCCGCGGGAGAAGCGCAAGCGCTGATCGGTCCCGGGAGGCGGGTCGATTCCGTGAGTCCCGAGGGCCTGCGGTAGTGTTCCCCTCGCTCCGCAGGCCTCGTGCCGGGGAGCACTCGGGCTGTGGCGCAGCTTGGTAGCGCACTTGACTGGGGGTCAAGGGGTCGCAGGTTCAAATCCTGTCAGCCCGACCGAAAAGTAGCCCCTGACCTGCGGTAACGCAGGTCAGGGGCTTCGTCGTTCTTGAACCAGATACCCGAATGGGACGTTTATGGGACGAAAACCCCTCCCGAAACGGTCTGTTTTGCGGTCATGGGCCGGGTCGTGCTGCCAGGCGGCGCAATGAGCTCACGAGACCTTCGAGATCGTCATGTGGGTGACTCAGTGGGCGTTTTGCCGCCGGCGAGGCTGTCCAGAAGGGCTGTCACGTCGGGCGTTGACCGGTCCTTGACGATGTAGAACTCCTTCGTGATGTCAGCGGAGGAGTGCCCGAGAACACGGGCCGCGGTCTCGGGGTCGAGGTTGCGGTCGATCAGCGTCGCCACGGTCTTGCGGAAGGTGTGGGGCGTAACCCACTCGAGGTCCGTGTCGGCGCGGATAGCACGCCATCGCCGTTCGATGTTGCCCACCTGGTGCCAGGTTCCGTTGCGGGTCGCGAACACAGCATCGTGGGGGTTGGTGGGTTGCTCGATCTGGCGCCTCAGCAATACGGCGACCGCGAACGACGGCAGGGCGAGGGTGCGTTTGGAGGCGTCGGACTTGGGCTTGGCCTTCCGGTACGTGCCCTTGCCGGTCTCGGTCTTGATGGTCCCGCTGATTGAGGCAGTCGGTGGGGTGGTGGCAAGGTCGATGTCGGACCACCGCAGCGCGAGTACTTCGCCGATCCGGCAGCCGGTTGCCAGCAACATGTCGATGATGTCCGGAATGTCGTGGGTCGGCTTCGGTCCGGGGCGCTTCTGGGACATCCACGCGTCGACGGCGGAGCGGACAGTACCGAGATCCCGAATCGACAGCGCCTGCACCTCGTTGCGGGTCCCGCGGAGACGTGACGTCGACGCAATGGGGTTGGCGGCGATCGCACCGTCGATGACGGCCGCGTCGAGCATCATCTTGAGGACCGTCCTCGTCTTCTTCCGACGGCTGGGGGTTGGCTGGGACCTGAGGAGCCGCTCGAGGCGGCCAGCTGTGGCCTCGCGCAGCCGGATGCTGCCAATGGCGGGATTGATGACGTTGTCGAGGACGCGTTGGTACTCGTTTGCCGTTGTTGCTTCAGATCGCTGCTCGGCGCGGTAGAGCGTCAGCCAAGTCTCGCCAACCTGGCTGACGCGCATCTCAGGACCGATCAGGTCACCGGTCGGGGCGCTTCGATCAGCGATCTTCGCTTTCAGCTCTCGCGTCGCAGCGGCTGCTGTCCGCCCAGTCGCTTTGACGCGCCGCGTGACGCCGTCGAGGTCGCGGAATCGGGTGTGCGCTCGGTAGACCCCGGGGCGCACCGACTCCGTAGAGATGCTTCCGTACGTCCCGATAGGGAGAGGAGGGCGAGCCACAGTCCTACCGTTCGGTCGAGCGGCGAGGGTGCTTGTAGCGCGGATGGGAACGTCTGGACATCGACGAGACCGCAGGATCGGGTGCCGCCGCCCGGCCTGCGTCGTCGCCGATACTGCTGCCGGTCGTCGAGACAACATCAAGCGTCTCGGCGCGCTCTTCGATCCATACCTCGAGGTCGGACAGGCGGTACCGCAACGCGCCCCCTGCCTTCACTGCTCGCGGGCCAAACCCTGGCCGGCGAGTGCGCCAGGTGTACAGAGTCGCCTTCGAGATACCGAGGTAGGACGCAGCTTGTGCCACGTTCATTGTGGCCGGGCTGAGGCCTGGCTCGGCCTGAGTCGGCGTCACGAGAGGTGCTGGATGCACCACACGTACGCGAATCACGCCTGTGTCTCCGACTTGTGTATTGCGCACCACGGCGTGTGCCGTCTGAACGTCGACGTGCTGCTCATTGCGTGCTCCCTCGTCCGGTGCTGATTGCTAACGTGCTGACCCGTCGATGCGCGGGTGTGCGGCGGTATGACTTGATGGTCACCTACGGGGAACCACCGGTGGCGGCGGTCAGCCCTCCTGTGGATAAGCCGGACCGGCTGAGCGTGTGGGGAAGCCCTATTCGACAGACGTTCCGCATAGGTGCGTCTCTGGTGTCGCCAGCAGCGCAGCGACGTCTGGGCGAGGAGCGAACGTCGACGTAAGGATCTGGCTCGCGCTGGCCCCGAGCGGTGCCGCGGGTGCATGCTCCCTCCATGTTGACTGGAGTGTCGTCACTGGACCCGTCGCGGGCAGCAGATGTCGGTGTACTCCTCGTTCACGGCATCGGCCGTCAGCGTCCGGGTCGGTCATTAGTTGCGGTAACGGACAAAGTATCCGCAGCCTTCGAGAAGCAGGGACTACAGACTTCTTTGATCGAAACGAGGCTGCGCGAGTCCAAAGGCGCATCGGCGCTCATGCATGTGAGTGAAGATCCTGGTTCCACAGTCGAACCAGCATCGTTTTACGTTCGGTTCCTCGAGGCGCACTGGGCTGATTCTTTCGACCCGCCGGGCTCGACTCGCGTCATTGGCTGGGTCCTGTTGGTTGCACCGCTAGCGTTGTTGACCCGATCCCTTGAGGGTCTGAGCCTCGCCTACTCTCGGTGGTGGCACCATCCCTTGCACTGGTGGCGTATAGCGGCAGCAATGCTGAGCCTCGCGTTTCTGCCAATTGTCGCAGTGGCGCTGGCTGTGGTGACGTTAGCGCTGTCGCTCATCCGCCCTATTGTCCCAGTAGAGGCCCTCCGCAACTTCATCGGTTACGCGCAGATGACTGCTGCCCAGGTTCTGGGAGATAGCTATCTGTATACCGTTAGTCGGGTAGGTAAGAGTGCGATTCAAACAGTTGTGAACGACGGATTGACAGAACTAACAAACTGCAACTGGGTACTGGTCCTGGCTCATTCACAGGGGGCGCAAGTTGCTGTTGACTCGCTCGACGCCACCCGGCACACGCCAACGAGTCTGATCACGTATGGGTCCGGAATCGGACAACTTTCGTGGCTACGACAGTATGAGGGGCGGCGCGTGATTGATTTTGCATTGGGCACTGCAGCATGGTTGGGAATTGCTGCTGTCGGGGTCGTCTCCGCTGTGATTCTGCGTGCCGCACAGAACGGAAATCAAGCAGGTGCGGGATGGTTGGTTGCGTTCACCATGTTCGGTGGCTACATGGCTCTCCCTGGAATTGTATTGCATCTCGTTTCATTCCTGCAGGGGCAACGTCGCGATCGAATGCGGCAGGAAGTGCGCATTCTGCCGGGAGTCTCGAATTGGGTGGACATCACCGCGACGGCCGATCCCGTTAGTGGGGCACCAGTCGTCGGTTTAGCGTATGGCGGCGTCCAAGAAGTCTCTGTGGTCAATGGCAACAGTTTCCTCACCGACCACACGTCTTATCTCAAGAATAGGTCCGAGGTTGGCATGAGAATATGTGCCGAGATCGCGCATTTGGGGGGAGCGCCGCACGCGGCCGCGAGAATGCGGCCGTCAGCGGACTGGATCCAGTATCGCCACGCTTGGGGCCGCCGGCGCGTTGGAATGCGGATAGCTTGGCTGGGTGCATTCGCCATTACTGCAAGTTCGGCTTGGGCAGACAGCGCCGCGAATGCCGCCCGCCTCGCGACACTCCTGGCCAATGTTTCCCTCCTGCCAGACTTCTCAAATTTCGGTCCCCAGTGGTCCGGTCGAGTGGTAGTGACACTGCTCCTAGCTGTGCCCTCGTCGTTCCTCGCTATAGGTGCGTTGATCGTGGCTATCCACGTCAACGGGTTGTGGGTTCGCGACGCAGCGTTGAACTGGGATAGAAGCGAACTGGTTCAGGACACCGCGCGAATGACAGTCATCGCGGGCCTGCTCGAAATGGCGTCGATCTGTATTGCCCTCAAGTTCGGGGTGTTACTTCAAGGTCCATTTTCATCCCACACCTTGATAGAAGTTGGTCGAACTATCTGGCTGTACCTGACGCCGGTATCCTTTGCATTCTTGGCGCTCAGCGTAGTCTTCGGGAGTGAGAGGGCCAGAAGGTTTACGGAATCGCACATCTGGATTGTCCCGCTCGCGTTGACCGCAGTATGGACCTCGGCTACGACACTGCACCTTCTTGGCGTACTCGAAGGATGGTTGACGTTTTGTATCATCCTCCCATGGTGGGTTCTGCTCGTACCCGTTGTTCACTTGGTGGCGCGAGGTATGGCCATGGGCAAGTACGCGTATTCGGCTGAGGTGGTCCCGCCGCCGGCCGTTGTGACACGCCTCGTGGGTTTTGCGTCGGTCTTTGCGTTGGCTTCTGCGTACTGCGTTTGGATCCCGCGCTCTAGCGCGGAATTTCAAGGTGTTTTCTCTGTTCTTATACTTTTCGGCTTGCTCTTCTTGTGGGCATTTGGCTGGCTGTGGCTGGTGGAATTGATGGCTAGTCGCCGTCTTCAAGTTTTCACCGTAGTTGGGTGGCTGTTAGCATGGGGCGTACTTTTCGTATTTGTTGGAGTTCGCTCCTACGGCGCTCTGTAGGTTCACTGGCCGATTCACGCCAAGCAGTGGGTCGTTCGGTCAATGTAGGGGAGATCGAATTGCGCCGCCGTCATCGCGATTGTTCGTCCGGCGATTAAGACTGAGCGTGAGCGCGATTCGTCGCGGCGGTGTGCGATGTGCCGCGACCGGCGCACCTTGCTACTGCCACGCTGATCTTGACGTTGCGGGCCCAGGGGAGAGCGCGCCATTACTGCCTCGCGCCACTCGGGATCGAACGCAGGCTCGTCGACGCGGGTTGGCCATACAACGCGGCCAACTAGTGCGAACCCATACGCTCTAACGCTGCCTGACTGCACGCGGATGGGTCACTGGTTCGAACCCAGTATCGCCCACCGAGCAGAAATAGGCCCTGACCAGCGGAAACGCAGGTTTGGGCCTTTTCTGATTTTGGTGTCGTGTCGGATACGTGTCGGATCACAAGGTGTTTTCGCCCATGGCGGTGCCTCAGTTGAGTCGCGATGTTGTCGAGGCAGACAGGACGAGCGCCTAGCGAAACTGGCAGTACGGACGGAAGCGGAGCTGTGTCGGCCGGTCAACTTCTCTCAGCTGGCTGGGCACGATGGCCGATCGGAGTTCGCTGTGTCCCGGGCCTATCTCGATCGAGTGACGGCACCGGGGGAGGACGATCGAACGTTCGGTTCGCGAGGGCGGTTGTCAGAGTCCTCGACGGACGATGTCCCAGGGCGGAGTAGGGACCGCTGGCTCAGGGTGCTGTCGGCACCGCCGGTCAGCATGCCCGACGGTGCCCCACCACGATCGACCCCCCGGAAGATCGCGGCCAGCGAGGTCAGGTCTATCGGGGCGACGTGCGCGGCACATCCTCAAGGGGTTAACGAATTATCCTCTGTGTTCGGCCGAACGAGCCGGCAAGGCGCTATGCCGCCGGCGTTCTCAGCGACGGACGGTCGGGATGGGCCTCAGGGCGGCCTCGAGCTCGTCGAGGCGGATGCGGATCGGCCGGGTCCCGCACTGGTAGGCCGGGATGGTGCCGTCGCTGATGCGACGACGGATGGTCCGCGTCGAAAGTGACATGATTTGGGCAGCCTCATCGAGGCTCACGTACACCGGCAGCTGTTTGGTCGTGCTCATCGTCCGCTCCGCACCACGGGGTAGCCGCGCGTGCCGACTGACGGCGTAGCCCAAGGCGGCGCGCCCACAGCGATTGCGACGGCCCGTTCGGCGGTAGGCCTCGTCACTTCACTGGGCAATCGGCTGGTCATGGAGACCTACGTGCCAGGAGGCATTCGCTGAGGTCATCGACGGGCTGAGCGCGTGCCAGGCGTTGTGCGCCGGCCGGGTGCCAGGACGCTTGGTCAGGCCGTCTCGCCGATACGGCGAGGCTGACCATTCGTGGGGCATCCGTCGTCGGTGCAGACGCGGCGCAGTTCCACGCGCGGACCGGCCTCGCCCACGGTGTCCGCGTCTACCGTTCGAGCGATAGCAACGGGCGAGCCGCACGCGGCGCAGGGGGCGGTGTTGTCCATGGCCCGACCCTAGAACGTCTGGTGGTGGTTCCCCGGTTCTCCACAGACCAAGATGGGCAAGTGGCGGACGGGTATTCAGGCCGCTGCAGCGGTGTGGTTCTGCTTATTGGAGGGGGCCGAGATGGGCTCTTGCTTTCAGATGGCACAGGCGGATTCAGTCAGCGGGGCCAGGACTGCCCGGTCCTGTGTGGCGTGCTGGCCGTCGGGGTTTGGGCAGGGATGGTCCGAGCGTCACCGAGAGGCGCGGTCGGGCGGGTCGCAGAGTCTTCGTCGCCGCGCGTGCAGGTGACTGATGAGGACAGCAAGTCACCAGTGGCGGTGGCGATCGCGCCGGCAGCGGTCGCGGCTTGGACGACGGTGTGGCTGGAGGCCTGGAGCGCGAGGATGACGGCCACGGGTGCGGGCACGATGCGCTTGGCGAGGATGTCGGCGGGCGACACCCAGATTGCGTTCTCGTCCAGGGCAATGGGTACGCGGCCGGCGTCGATGTCGTTGTGGGCGCGCCGTGACATGACTCTGGCGGGTCCCGTGAGTCCGGCGGCTGTGCTCTTCTCGTCGACGACGTGGGCGAGTTCATCGCAGTGGCGCAACGAGACCAGGAGTGCGCGCAGCCCTTCGGAGGCGCCGGGGCGCGCGAGGATCTCGGGCGACGAGGCTCGGGTGGCGCCGTCGTGGGTGAGTTCTCGCGCCGCACCTCGTAGCTCCGCTGCGGCAAGCACGAGAACTTCGGCGGGTCGTGCGTGGGCGGGGGTGAGTTCGTCCCACCTGCAGCCCAGGTCGCTCCACGCGGCACCTGACCGACCGATGGCTTCGACGAGGCGACCGGGAAAGCCAACTTGCTCCCGCGCGGTTTCCATCAGTGTCATCGCGGACCCTGCGATGAATGCTTGCGTCCGGGTGACCAGCACGACGTTGTCGTGCCAGTCGGGTCCCGCCAGGGCGCGATGCGCTTCGACGTCCCAACGTGCCAGAGCAAGATTCAGCCGGCCGACGGACGTGGGGGCGGGATGGTGTTCGCCGATGAGGAGGTGGGTGAACTGACGTCGGCTGACGAAGCTCGCCGCGGCGGCTTCAGCGGCACCGATGCGGCGGACCCACTCGGTGACGGGGGCGACGGCGTATGGAATGCGCTCGCCCGGCGCAGCGAGGGGACGAGGCGTGGCGGCAGCGGCAGCGTGTTGGTTGCGGCCGTGTTGGAGGAGGGCCACAGAGACAGCGTGGGTCGCAAGGTAGATCGAGTGAAGGAGCCGGGCTCGCGCTGCTTCGAGGTCGTCTCGACCTGCCGCGGAGAGCGGACCAACGTGGGCGAAGCGTCGCGTGAGGTCAGCTGCTCTGGAGAGCGTGTCCGCCATCTCCATGATCCGCTGGTCCGGCACGTCCGGCCCTGGCCACCGTTTGGTGGAGAGTCGATGAGAGACGCCGACGCTGATCACTTCTAGGCGGTCCATGCACGTGGCTGGCTGAGCTCCACGAGCCGCCGCCCG
This sequence comes from Nocardioides sp. BE266, assembly GCF_031457855.1. Lineage (NCBI taxonomy): Bacteria > Bacillati > Actinomycetota > Actinomycetes > Propionibacteriales > Nocardioidaceae > Nocardioides > Nocardioides sp. BE266. The sequence continues at coordinate 37,921 of NZ_JAURTI010000005.1, forward strand.
AGATGGCGTCGGTGAGGGCGCAGGGGATGGCGCCGGCACCCACTCGAGGAGGGGTGTGGGGAGCGGCGCGGGGATGGCGTGCCACATGCTGCTGGCTGATGAGATCAGGGTGGGCCACGCGTGGAGGAGCGGTCCGGCGTCGTGCTCCGAGACGTCCATCAGTAGGAGGCGTGCCTGCCGATCGACGTCGAAGAGCAGCTCGCCGACGCTGCGCTGGTCGGAGGTGTGGGTGATGGTGTTGAGGTCGAAGAGTTCGACGTCGGCGCGGTCGTACATGGGCGACAGCGGGCCGTTCGTGGGGTCCTTCAATGGGTCAGTCATGGCTCACCACGGGATGCGGTCCGCGTCGCGGATGAGGTCGCACAGGTCGACAGCGAGTTCCGCGGCATCGGGCAGCGCTGCAGTCCTGAGGGGGAGGGTGCGTGTGAGGCGCTCCGCCGCGCGGAGGAGGGCGGGCACGCCGCTGTGGTCGTCGCGTTCGGGGCCAAGAACCGGTGCTGCAGTACTCAGCGCGAGGTAGGGCTGCGCTCGGACGAGATAGATGCCTAGGCCGAGGTCCATCCGCGGTGGGTCTGGCAGCTCGATGGCCCAGGTTTGGTCGTAGGCGCGGTCAAGCAGGGCGCTGATCTCGCCGATCGCACGTAGTTCGTCTTCGTGACTGAGGGGGTGCGGGTTCATCTCGCCAGGTTCCGGGAGGGCGAACCTGCCTGGGCGGAACCGGGTGAGTCTGTGGGACCCGCAAGGCGATCCGAGCGCCTGTGGAAAACGCCATGGCAGGCCCGCGGCGAACACACACTGGTCATGGGCACCTACGGGCAGGAGCCGCGCGGGTGCGCTCAGCCTCCAACCCGATGAGCCCCACCAGAGGACCCGTACCGGGGAGAGAACTCGAGAGGAGAGCTCGACATGAACCGAATGCCGGATCGACTACTGCGCTTGTTGCTCAACGGCCCATCGGTGCTGGCCAGCCTCGTGATCTACGTGTGCGTTCTGACGTCCTTGCCGGATGTCGTCGCACTGGTCGTTCTCGTGCTTCTGGTGGCTGCGATGTCCATGCCTATCGCGGGTCGCGCCGAGGTGATCGTGGCGCAGGCACTGTCGTGGTCACGCCCCGCGTCGTCTGAGGAGCTCGCGCTCTGGGCGAGCGTCGAGACACTGGTCGACGCAGGCGGCGCCGGCTGCGGGAGGGTCGGCAATCGGCCCGTGCTCGTCAGGCGATCTCCGACTTCGCGTGCTGCGCAGGTGAGCCACGCGGGTCGGGCAGTGGTAGTGGTCTCACCTCTGGTTCTGCAGGACTTGGCCACGCAGCAGGTCTCCGCGGTAGCGGTGGCCGGTGAGGTGGCCCGCAGTCGCGCCGAGCATCACGTCGCGCCCTGTCGTGGCACCGTCCACGGATGGCTCGTGACTCTTCCTGTCCGAGTCCTGGCGGTCGCTCTTGGCCCGCTGCTTGGCCGGTTGTTCAGGTGGCAGCCGGTCGTCGTGGCGTGGCAGTTGCGAGCGGTGATCGGCGCAATCTGTGTGGCCGACGGCGTCACACACGACCGGCTGTGGGGTGGCCTCGCAGCCGCGACCGTCGTGCTCATCAGCTACATGATGTCCACCGCCAAGAGGGAGGTCTCTCGACGAACGGCCTCGCAGGCCGAGATGGTCCGGAACGCGGCAGGGCTCCGGCATGGCCGAGTTCTTGAGGCTGGTTCTTCACCCGCTGGGGTACGCGCGCCGGTCGTGATCGATGTCGCCGAGACTTCGCCGAGCATCGCTGCTGCGGATCGACCTCGTCTGTATCTCGTGCGGACCGAGTAGTCCGCACGTAGTCCCCGCGGCCACTGGTGGGGGCCTCGGGACTCAGAGGCGCGCCGCCGGGGAGGGCACCCTCTCAGCTGGTTGAGGCGCGACCGCGATCTTGAGGGGGTCCGTCTGGTGCGGTCAGGCCGGCTGCCTGGACCCGCTGAGTGAGTCGTGGCTGCCTCTTCTCATGTGGGCGAGTTGGGCGCACAATCGCGTCAAGGCGATCTTGTCTCACTTCATCGGGGGAGTAGACCGCCACTGGGTAAGGGAGGCCCTCGGTAGTGCGACTCCTTGCGCCCCTGCCCGGTGCCTGTGGATAACCGTTTCGCTCCGGCGCAATCGTCGTAGTTTGCGAAGCGAGTCGGCGCGCGTTGAACGCTCCGCCTCGACTCCGATCCGTAGGTGGTCGGAGGACTCGGGAGGAACTGAGCAGCGATGTCGGTTGATGCAGACCGCAGGTCCGGACCGGACGCCCGCACGGCCGTGCCGGCGATGGGCGCTGCCTCGAGGCCGTTGCCCAACATCAGAGCTCGTCGCCGCCCGTGGCTGTTCGCGCTCATGGCGGCCCTGGTGGCAGCCGGTGGGCTGCTGGCGGCGTACGCGTACACCTCGCTCGATTCCACCGAAGCCGTGCTGGTCCTCTCCGACGACGTCGCCCGGGGTGCCGTGATCGAGCAGTCGGACGTCTCGGTGGTCCGGCTGAGCGTCGACCCGGCCCTCTCGGCCGTCGTGGCAGCCGACGAGTCCCGGATCGTGGGGCAGCGGGCGGCCGCCGACTTGTGGTCGGGCACCTTGATCACCGCAGACTCGGTCGCCGAGTCCGTCGTTCCCGTCGCCGGTCAGTCGCTCGTGGGTGTCAGCCTCACGAGTGCCCAGATGCCGTCAGAGCCGCTCTATGCCGGCGACGACGTGCGGCTCGTGCTGACTCCCGAAGGCGCAGCGGGAACCGGATCGGACACCCAGCCGCTGCGCACCATCGACGCGTCCGTGGTCAACGTGTCCTACGTCCCCGAGACCGGGAACACGGTCGTCGACGTGACCGTGGCCGAAGACGAGGCCGCGGACCTCGCTGCGGCTGGGGCTCGGGGCGGTGTCGCACTCGTGCTGGATACGCGGGAGAAGTGACGTGGCTCTGGTCGTGGTGTGCTCCGCCGGCGGATCGCCCGGCGTGAGCACCGCGACCCTGGCGCTGGCGTTCGCTTGGCACCGGCCCGTGCTCTTGGTGGACGCCGACCCCAGCGGAGCGTCCGCGGTGTTCGCGGGGTACCTGCGCGGCACACAGACACCCGGCGGCGGGCTGATCCGCCTGGCACTCGCACACCGCGACGGCGCCCTGGCCGAGGCACTCCCGCACGAGACGCTGGTTCTCGACCCGCCACCTCACCTGCAGCGAGGTGAGTCTCCGACCCCTGGCGGGGCGTCGGGCGCAGGACCAAGGGCAGGATCAGGTGCTGGGGGAGTGTGGTTCCTCGCCGGCATCCGCGACCACCGGCAAGCACCCAGCGTGGTGCCGCTGTGGGAACCGCTGGCCGAACAGCTGCGGGCGATGGACGCCCAGGGCCAGGACGTGATCGTCGACGCCGGCAGGCTCGGTCTCGCCGGATGGCCGCGCGAGCTGATCATGGGAGCCGACCTCGCGCTGCTGATGACCCGGACCTCGCTGCCTGCGCTCGCCTCGACGCGGTCGTATGCCGACATGCTGCGCGAGAACTTCGCATCGGTCGGCGGCACCGATCGCCTCGGGATCCTGACGGTCGATGAACGTCATCGTTGGCCAACCAAGGCCGACAGGCTCCCGGCGGTGCGCCCCTACACGCCGCGGCAGATCGAGAAGGCACTCGAGCTGCCCGTCGTGACCACGCTTCCGTGGGCACCCGACGCAGCCGAGGTCTACTCGCACGGCGCGCGGCCACCCCGCAAGTTCGCCGACTCTGCCCTCGTGGCCGGCTGCCGAGCCGCGGTCGGCGCCATCGCAGGACACATCTCCGCCCGCGCCACCGCCCGTTACAGCGTGCTGACGCCGACGACAGCAGGCCGGACATGAGCGCCGAGCAGCAGCGGCCCGAACAGCACCAGGCTGAACAGCAGAAGGTCGAGCAGCACCGAGACGAACTGGACCACGCGTTCGACACGGCCAGCGTGCCCGAGCCGACTGAGTCGCTTGAGTCGCCCCAGAAGCCGGAGAAGCTGGGCCGGGCCGGGTCGCGGTTCGCGCACTTGCGAGGCGACAGCCGATCGGCGCCCGCACCTCGAACGTCCTCCACCCCGGTCAGCCCTGTCAGCCCCGGAGACGTGTCGGTCGGTACCCGATTCGCTGATCCGCCAGACCTGGGTGATCTCCCGATGTTTGCGACCGGGGCCGACGCGGTCCCGGATCGGGGAGCCGGCGCGGGAGCCTGGGGCGGGCCGGTGCGCGCGCTGATCCCCGAACCCCCACTGCCCGACAGGCACGGCGCCCACCATGGTGCCACCCACGGGGTTAGTGACGTGGGATGGGAGGTGGTGGCCCAGTTGCGGGCGGAGGCCTCGAGTCGGCTCACCGCTCGGCTCGAGAAGGAGGGCAGCCGGCTTACCGACGACGAACGCGAGCAAGTCGGTCTCGCTGTGATCGCCGAGCTGGTCCGCGCCGAGTCGGAGGAACGCGTCTCGTCCGGGCAGTCCAGCTGGGCTCCTTCGCAGGAGGAGCACCTCCGTCAGGCGCTTTACGACGCGATCTTCGGGTTGGGTCGCCTGCAGCCGCTAGTGGACGATGAGTCGCTGGAGAACATCATCATCACCGCCCGTGGTGCTGTGGTGACGGTGTGGCTCGAGGCATCTGACGGCACCCTGTCCGAGGGCCCGCCTGTGGCGGACTCCGAGGATGACCTGCGCGAGTTCCTCGCCGACCTTGGTGCCCGGCAGAACCGTCCCTTCACCGAAGCACGCCCCAGCCTGCACCTGCGACTTCCCGGCGGTGCTCGTCTCGCCGCCGCGTCCTGGGTCACCGCCCACACCTCGGTCGTGATCCGCCGTCACCGCCTCGTGGAGGTGTCGATGGAGGAGATGGTGCACGTACGAGGCGCCTGCAGCCCCGCGCTCGCCGACTTCGTCTCCGCCTGCGTCAGGGCCGGCAAGAGCATCGTGGTCTCCGGCATCCAAGGCTCGGGCAAGACCACGTGGGTGCGCGCCCTGTGCTCCCAGATCCCCTCGCACGAGATGATCGGCACCTTCGAGACCGAGTTCGAGCTGCACCTGCACGAGATGACCGGCCGGCACCGGATCGTGCACGCCTGGGAGCACCGTCCCGGGTCGGGAGAGATCGGCGTGGCCGGACGTCAGGCAGGGGAGTTCACCCTCGAGGAGGCCATCCACGACTCGTTCCGGTTCAACCTGGACCGCCAGATCGTCGGGGAGGTCCGCGGACCCGAGGTGTGGGCGATGCTCAAGGCCATGGAGTCTGGCCCCGGCTCCATCAGCACCACCCATGCGCGCAGTGCCGAGCACACGGTCGAGAAGCTGGTGTCCTGCGCGATGGAATCAGGTCCGCAGGTCACCCGCGAGCTCGCGATCAGCAAGATCGCCGCCGCGATCGATGTCGTGGTCTATCTCCAGGCCGACACCGTGACGGACCCGGATGGCACCCAGCGCAAGCGCCGCTGGGTCCATGAGGTCCTGGTCGTCGAACCCAGCCCCGACGCGGTGATGGGCTACTCGGCCACCTCGGTGTTCCGCCCCGACGGCACCGGCTCTGCCGGCACCGCTGTCGCTACCGGCGAGATCTCGGACCGGTTGTGCCGCGACCTGGTCCGTCACGGCTTCGACCTCGACGCCTACAACGCCGAGTCCACCCACACGCGACCCCTCAACCGCGGCGGAGGTGCATCGTGAACGCCTTCATCGCAGCCGTCGCCGGTGTAGTCATGGTGGCCGGACTGATCGGCATGGTGGTCGCCCTTCAACCTGCACCAGCGCGACCGGTACGGACGCGCGCGGGGAACCGCCCCGGCGGTAGGGGAGCGCGGCTCGGCCGGGTCGGTCGGGCGTGGAGTGGCGCCAGCGTCCGCTCCAAGCGGCTGATGCTCATCGGCGCGCTGGCCGGGCTGGTGGTCGCGCTCGTCTCGGGGTGGGTGATCGCGATCGTGTTGGTACCGGCCGCCGTGGTGGGGATCCCGGTCCTGCTGACACCACCGACGTCCGGCACTCAGGTCGAGAAGCTCGAGGCTCTCGAGGAATGGGCTAGGTCGTTGTCCGGGAAGCTCACCGCGGGCCAGTCCCTGCGCTCGGCACTGATCCGGTCCCTGCGTTCGGCGCCGGCCCCGATAGAACGCGAGGTCGGACTCCTCGTCGCACGGCTGTGGGACAACAGCACCTCGACCGAGGACGTGCTCCGACTCTTCGCCGAGGACATCAACGACTCCACCTGCGACGTGGTCGTCACCAACCTCATCCTCGCCGCCTCCGGGCGGGGTCAGGTCGGCCTGTCGGTCGCGCTCGAGGCGCTCGCGGAGACCGTGGCCGCCGACGTCCGTGCACGACGGCAGATCGCCGCCGACCAGGCCAAGCCGCGCACCACCGCCCGCACCGTCACCGCCATCACCCTCGCCGTGCTCGCAGTGCTGAGCCTGACCGGGACCTACATCGCCCCCTACGGCACACCCATCGGCCAGATCGTCCTCGGCCTCCTCCTGTGCGCCTACGTCGCGACCTTGCTGTGGCTGCGGCGCATGGCGGTGCTCCCACCGCTGCCACGCTTCCTCAACCTCGCCGACCGCCAGCGAGCCCACGCCGGCCCAGGACCCCAAGCAGGACCGGGATCAGCCTTGGTCGTAGGCAGCCCTCCCGCACGTCGAGTAGGGGCGGGGGACGTCTCATGACCGGCCTCCAAGTCGCCCTGTGTGGTGGTCTGACGATCGGCTTGGCCTGCGCCCTGCTGGCCTACCGCCTCGCGCCGTCCGACCCGCACCTGGGTGACGTCCTGGACCGCCTCGGCCCCGAACCCCTGGCCCGGAGCGCGTACGGCGATGGCGGCGCCAGCGCGGGCATCGCGTCGGCGACCCTCGCCGACCGGCTCGGCGTCTGGGCGATGCGCACCCTGCCCGGCAGCGCCTGGGCGCGTACACCGCGCCGGGACCTGGCCATCCTGCAGATCGGTGAGACCCGCTTTTACGGTGAGAAGGTCCTCTGGGCTGGACTTGGCCTGATCTTCTTCCCCGTGCTGTCGACCATCTGGGCGCTCCTCGGGCTGCCGATCCCACTCGTAGTCCCCGCCTTGGGGTCGATCGTGCTCGCCACCGTGGGCTGGTTCGTCCCCAACTACAACGCCGTCGACGACGCCAAACGCGCACGGGTCGAGTTCCTCCGCGCGCTCGGCGCCTACATCGAGCTCGTCGCCCTGGAACGCCGCTCCGGCGCCAGCGGCCACCAGGCCCTCGCGACCGCCGCCGACGTCGGCGACTCATGGGTCTTCACCCGCATCGCCACCGAACTGCGCCGCGCCCGCTACGCCTCACGCGCACCGTGGGAATCGCTCCACGACCTCGCCGACGAGCTCGGCGTCCCCGAACTCGACGACCTCGCCGACATCATGCAGCAGTCCAGCCAGGACGGCGCCCAGATCTACACCAACCTCCGCGCACGAGCCACCGCGCTGCGCTCCGCCATGCTCAGCGCCGAAATCGGCAAGGCCAACGCCGCCTCCGAACGCATGTACATCCCCGCCAGCCTCCTCGGCATCGTCTTCATGGCGATCCTCATCACCCCCGCACTCCTCCGATTCACCACCTGACCCGCACACATCCCGCCCACACCAAGGAGCACCACCGGTCCACGACACACCTCCCACTCAGCCCGAAAGGAAGCAGCCATGAAGCTTCTCCTCCACCTCCACACCCAGCTCTACCTCTGGCTCCACATGCTCAACGCCAGGGCCACTTCGCTCGACCGCGCCTCCACCAGCGACGTCGCGGCACCACGACACGCGGGACGGCGACGCACCGATCGCGGCTCGGTCACGATCGAGCAGGTGATCTGGGCCGGCGCCGTCATCGTGATCGTGGGCATCGTGGTCGCTGCCATCACCGGCTACGTCACGACCCAGGCCGACAAGATCAAGTAGGCCCGTCCACGATGTCGCCGCGCAAGGGCCCGACCCAGCAGCACCGCACCCGTGACGACCGCGGGTCCGTCGCCATCCAGATGGCGCTGCTGCTCCCTGCCCTGTTCGCGGTGATGTTCCTCGGCATGCAGGCATCCCTGTACTACCACGCACGCAGCGTCGCCCTCGCCGCCGCCGAGGAAGGCGCCCGCGAAGCAGCCGGACAGACCGGCACCCGCGACAGCGGAATCGCGGTCGCATCGGCCTTCCTGCGCGATGCCGGCGGAGACGACGTCATGACCGACACCGGCATCACCGGCACCCGCACTGCTGCCACCGCCACGGTCACCGTGACCGGCAAGACCCTCAGCGTCATCCCCGGCTGGCGAGGCACCGTGACCCAACACGCGAGCATGCCCGTCGAACGGATTACCCCATGAGCCCCGCGCTGAGCTCACAGTTCACCGACGACGCCATCCTCCAGGACTGGCATCGCCGCGACGACCGCGGGTCGGTCGCCATCGAGGCCGTCGTCGGCCTCCCAGCCTTCGCGCTGTTCGTCGCGCTCATCGTTATGGGAGGCCGGATCGAGGTCACTCGCCAAGCCATCGAAGCTGCGGCCTACGACGGCGCCCGCACGGCATCGCTGGAACGCACCCGAACCGACGCCGCCGAAGCCGCACGCTCACGAGTCGCCACCAGCCTCGCCGGCCTTCCGTGCAGCACCAGCAGCATCGTCGTCGACGCAGCCGGCTACGACGCCCCACTCGGTACCACGGTGCTCGTCGGCGTCACCATCACGTGCCGCGTCGGTCTCGCAGACCTGTCCCTGCCCGGCGTCCCGGGCCACCGCGTGATCACCGAGACCGCCTACAGCCCGGTCGACGCCTACCGGGAGCGCCGATGACCTACGCCCCGTGCCTGGTGCATCCCGCGGACCGCAGCGCAGGCAAGAACATCTCCAGCCGCTCCGTCGAGTGCGCTCGTACCGCGGTGGGCCGAGGTCGCGACGACCGCGGATCGATCACGATCTGGTTCGCCACGACGTCCTTCATCATGGTCGTGCTCGTCGGCCTGGTCGTCGACGTTGGCGGACAGGTCCAGACCCAGCAGCGCGCCCGCGCGGTCGCCGCGCAGGCCGCCCGCGCCGGCGCCCAGGAGCTCGACGCCACCTCCGTCAAAGGCCAGGGCCTGGCGATCGACCCCACCAGTGCCCGCGCCGCCGCCACCGCTTACCTCCGCGCTGCAGGCGTGACCGGGACCGTCACCGTCAGCAACGGAACTCTCCTCACGGTGCGCACCACCGACACCTACCGGCCCAAGTTCCTCAGCATCATCGGGCTCACCCGCATGACCGTCACAGGCGAAGGATCCGCGCGCCTCATCCAGACTCTCGGGAGCCGGACATGACCCCACCCACCCCTCCCCACCACGGGTTGCGTCAGGACGAGATCAACGTCCAGCGCAAGATCCAGCGCAAGATCCAAGGCGAGCGTGCGGACGACGCGTCGCGATTCGTGGACCGAGCCAGTCGTCGAATGCTCGGACTCGTGGCCAGCCTCGCGGTGGTCGGCATCCTCGTGGGACTGCCGGCGCTGCTGCTGACGATCGGTGCGACCCCGTTGCCTGGCGCCTCACCCTCGCTGACATCGCTCACCGACCGCCTCCTCGCACCCGACGACGGCTCCCTCGTCCTCGCCACACTCGAGGTGGTCGCATGGGCGGCATGGGCCTTCGCAGCAGCGGGCCTGCTGGCCGAGCTGACCGCACTCCTGCGCGGCGTTCCCGCACCACGACTGCCCGGACTGGGCACCTCACAGCTGATGGCGAGGACACTCCTCGGCCTCGCCACGCTGCTCTTCGTGGCCGCACCCAACGTCACCGGAGCCGCTCCCGCAGCAGCAACACCCCTAGGCGTCGCATCCTCAGCACCGACCACCGCCCGCCCACTCCACGACCCCTCGACCTCAACGAGTGGCGCCGCCACGCAGCTCAACGACTACGCCAGCGATTCCCCGTCCGCACGAGCGCCCAGTCAGACCGCTCAGCAACAGCACGCGCGCACGCCCGCGCAGCCGCAAGCGTTCGACTACGTCGTCAAGCCTGGAGAGAGCCTCTGGTCGATCGCAACCCAGCACCTCGGGAACGGATCCCGATTCACCGAGATCGTGGACCTCAACCGCGACCTCCTCGGCGACAAACCCAGCTTCCTGCAGCCCGGATGGGTGCTCCGCATCCCCGCCAACACCACGGCTACCGGCGCGCCGACGGGACCACGGCACCACACCGTGCACCCCGGTGACACCCTCACTGCCATCGCTGACCACTACCTCGGCGATCCCAGACGCTACCCCGAGATCTTTCACGCCTCCGCCAGCACTCTCCAAGCCGACGGCTCTCGGCTGACCGACCCCGACCTGATTCGACCCGGCTGGACCCTCACGATCCCCGGAGTGACCACCAGCCCAGCACACTCAGCGCCCACAGAGGGCCGGCATGGTGGGGGAGACCACGCACGTCCCGACGGGGAAGCCGAGGACACGGCCGACAACCACGTCGATCGCGGGAACGTCAACCATGAAGACACCACGGCGGGTTCGATGCTGGGGTCTCGTTCGGACGAGTCGACACGATCTGGAGATCGCTCTCGGACCCCGGACCGCATCGGAGACTCTGCTGATCGCGACGATCGATCCGGTAATCGCGTTCGGGTCGATGATGAAGCGGGACAGGACTCCATCGTGTCGGCGCCCTGGTTCGTCACCGGGCTCGCCGGAGGCGGGATGTTGCTGGCAGGTGGCCTCCTCATGGCTCTACGGGCGCGACGACGCTCGCAGGTCCGCGCCCGTCGACCCGGCCGGACGATCGCAGCACCGGACCCTGCACTGGCTCCGGTTGAGAAGTCCATCGCCGCCGCGACCGGCGCAGCAGTGACGGTTGAGTTCCTCGACCACGCCCTGCGTCACCTCGCTGTCAGTGTCGCCGCAACGCGGTCGAGCATGCCGCCGCTGGCAGCTGTCGAACTGGGTCACTCAACGTTGACGCTGCACCTCAGCGCACCCTCCGACCTTCCGTCGCCATGGATGGGATCGGTCGATCGAACCCACTGGCACATCGACGGGCCTCGCACCGATCTCGACGTCAGCCCTGGCAGCGGATCAGGCAACGTTCTTGTGGACGGTCTCGGCATCGCGGACGAGAGCGGCCATGGTCGGTCCGCCGATGGTCCGGAGTCGAGTGTGTCGGACCTGGAGGCGCCGTATCCGCTCCTCGTCAACATCGGCACCAGCGACATCGGCGAGACATGGATGCTGAACTGCGAGGAGCTCGGAGCCATCGCTATCTCGGGCGACCGGGACAACGCGCAGAACTTCATCCGACATCTCGGCGCGCAGATCGCCGTCAACCCATGGTCATCGCGCGTCACCGCGACCTGTGTCGGGGTCGCCGCGGAGGCCGCGTCGATGGACGAGCGACTGACCTACATCGCCGGAGCCGAGGACATCGAGACGCTCGTCCAAGACACGATCACCGCGGCCGAAGCGAGCATCACGCGCGCAGGCGCCCACGCCACAGACGTCGCCACGGCTCGGACCGGCTACGTCGACGACGACACGTGGCCCGCACGCATCCTGCTCATCGAAGCAGCATCGGCCGAACCATCAACGCTGGAGCTCCTCGAGCACCTCACCCAGCTCATCGCCGATCACCCCGGCCAAGCCTCCACCGCCATTGTCTTCAACGACCCGAATCACAATGCCCACGGCGCAAGCGACCACGTGGTCACCTTGACCCTCACCTCGACCGGGCGCCTCGCTCTCGAAGAGGCCGGCCTCGACCTGATCGCCGTCGGGCTGACGGCCGATGAAGCTGGCGGTTGCGCCCAGCTCTACGCCCAGCGCGCAGATCTCGACGACGTCGCGGTTCCCGTCGACGACGAACCTGCCTCCGACGACAACGCGGTCGGTTGGGAGATCTACGCCGACAAGGCCGGCGCCCTGCGTGACGAATACACGCGACCCCGAGACACAGACCGGGCCGACGATGAAGACGACGGGGGCGAGGAGTCCGGCTATGTGAGCCTCCTAGACGGCCCGGACGAGGACTACCTCCGCACTGGCGCCCTGACCGAGGACGACCTCCAAGCCGTGGCACCAAAGGTCTCGGCCGGACTGCGAACCGACGTCGAGACAGCAGACCCACATCTCGACCAAGACGTCACAGACTGGTTCGACCCAGACTGCCCCCGGCCGCGACTCATCCTTCTCGGGCCCGTCACCGCGCGCACCCACGGCCAAGCCCTAACGAAGCGGAAGCCCTATTTCACCGAGCTGCTGGCCTACCTCGCCCTAAGGCGCCGCCACGGCGTCACCCGCGACGAGGTGTGCGATGCATTCGGCATCTCGCCTGGCAAGTGCCGCGACTACATCAACATCGTCCGCGACTGGCTCGGAACGAACCCCAGCATCAACGAGCCACACCTCCCGCACGCCGACAAGTCACCCGCAGCCCAGGCGCGTGGCCTCAACCTCTACCAGGTGGATCACGGACTGCTCGTCGACGCGGACCTGTTCAAGCGCCTCAGTCTGCGTGGGAGGACCCGCGGAGGAGCAGACGGGCAACGAGATCTCGCCACAGCGCTCCGACTTGTGACCGGGCGACCGTTCGACCAACTGCGACCCGGCGGCTGGACCTGGCTCTTCGAAGGCGAGCGCCACGACGAGTACGCCCTGGTCGCAGTTGCCGACGTGGCATTCACTCTCACCACCGCCTACCTCGCCACCGGCGATCTCGTCCGAGCCCGCGCCGCGACGGAGATCGCGATGCTCGCCGCCCCCGACGAAGAAGTAACCCGACTGTGCCTTGTCCGCATCACCGAAGCCGAGGGCGACGCAGCCGGCGCCCAGCAGATCCTCCGCGAACAGGTCTGCAACCGCACCGACAGCGACGAGGCCCCCACCGACTTGCCCGAACGGACCGAGACCATCATCCGCAACCACCAATGGCTCGCGAGCTAGCGGGGATGCGCGAAGGAGTAGCGGCATGACCAATCGAACCCGCAGCGGAACGGCACGGCGGTCCCGCCGAGAACGCGCCGTCGTTGCGCTGAGCGTGGTGAGCACGCTGATGTGCGCCGCCTCCTGCGGCGGCAACGAACCGGACAACGGCAATCAGCCCACTGACCCCAGCCCGACGAGCGCCACTTCAGACACCACCGAGCCGACACCGACCGAACCGACCACGTCAGAGCCGGCGACGGATGAAGAGAAGGCCGCAGCCGCCCTTCTCGGCTACCTCGACGTTCGCGACAAGGCATACGCCACAGGTCGCATCAGCAAAAAGCTCAACAAGTACGCGACCGGCCAAGAGCACTTCGCACTGCAGCAATTCGTACAACAGTTGACCTCACCTCCCGAGACGCGCTTCCAGGGCGCTTGGGATCACGACGTCATCAACGTCGATTTGAAATCAGGTGGCAGCGCGTTGGTGACCGACTGTGAAGATGGCAGCGACGTCAATGTCGTTCGTGTTGCCGATTCCTCAGTCCTGCCGTGGATCAAGTTTGAAGGAAAGGAACTCCCGCGCAGGCTTGAGCAGGTCTACCGCGTCGAGATGACGGGTGGCCGGTGGAAGGTCTCGTCCGCAGAGTCATTGCCCAATGAGGTGGCCGAGTGCTGAGCCGTCTCGCGAGGATCGCAGTGGTGGCGCTGGCCCTCACGGCTAATGCAGTCGCGAGCCACGCTAGCCCGTCCCAAGGCGGTGATGACGATTGCTACAAGGTCACCTACAAGGATCCGAAGACCGGAGAGATCAAGATCAAGATCGTCTGTCCCGGCACACCCGGTGGGGGCGGCGAGAACCCGGGTGGTGGCACCGTCAAATGCTTCTACCTGGGGAACGAGGTTCCGTGCGAGAACCAAGGCGCTCCATGGAGCGCAGTTCACAACTGCTGGGTGACTCGTGTGGATCCTCAGGACCCGCCGCCGGAGGGCAAGGTCGATGAGGACGGCGACTGGTACTTCTGTTCACCGCCCCCGCCCTACATCGCCCCGACAGGTGGGCCACCGAAGGTGTGGATCGACGGGCCCGCAACGGAGTGGGTGAACCCCGGCGAGCTTGCTGCGCGAGCGGTGGCATCGATGGACCTTGAGCCGATCGGAATCGGGATCGTCCCCGAGGCGGGCGAAGATCGGATGGGTCTGATCGGGCTCCCGGTGTGGATGTGGGTGGGAAATCCCGCCCCCAACACGTTCGGCCCCATCACGAGGTCGGCGTCAGCCGCCGGCGTGACCGTCACAGCAACGGCATCGGTCTCCAAGGTCGTGTGGGACATGGGAGATGGCTCCGACCCGATCACTTGCGGAGCAGGAACGCCCTACGCGGACCGTTACGGGAAGTCGGACTCTCCGACATGCGGGTACCGCTACCAGCGGACCAGCGCCGATCAACCCCACGGTGCGTACCAGATATCGGCGACCTCCTACTGGATCGTGGAGTGGACCGGGGGAGGGATGACCGGAGTGATTGAGTTCGACCTGTCCAGCGTCGCTGCCATTCGTGTGGGAGAGGCCCAGGTCCTCACCCAGTAGATCCGCGACCGCCACAAGGCGGGGGGCGCCGGACGAGATTCTCGTCCGGCGCCCTGAATGTCATCGCACGTGCGGCGAGCATTTGGTGATGCCCACCGGCAAGTGCGCCAGAGCCCTGTGTTGCGACGGCTGGAGCGGCCTCTAGTTTCCCGAGTCGTCACCCTCGGCGAGGAAGTAGCTGGAGTTCATGGCGGGATCGGGCTCGAGGGGTGTCCACGAGACGTGAGTGATTCGTCCCAGGCCGCTGGTGTCGCGCGGGTCTGGCTTGGCGCGGTGTTCCTCGAGTGCGGATCTTGCCGCGTTCGCTCTGCCACATTGGTCTTCGGAGAGGTAGAAGGCCAAGGATTCTAGGTGCTCCCAGTGCCTGAAGAAAACCTCGAAGTCCGGGTCTTCGCCGATGGTCTGCTCGAGATTGTCGAGGGCCGCTTCGATGGAGCTGGGGGACACCTGCCTGCGGAGGTCGGGTAGCAGGTCGATCATGCCGTCCTCGCTGACGATGATCACGATCGTGTCGCCTGCCTGGGCGGCTTGATAGCGAACCGCCGAGTTGAACCTAGCGCCGCGGCTTGGGTCGCCGCTTCCGGTGGCATGGCCATCGAGGATCACTCCGACGGCGTGGCATGCGCCTTGAGTGTCGACGAGGACGGCGCCGTCGATAGTGGTGACTGCTCCCAAGGTCGTCGGGTCGAGGGGCTGGGGACGGATCTGCTGGGCTTGGGGCACGAGCCGCGCGGCCTCACGGTCGGCGTGTCGGTGAACGACCAGCATGGTTCCGTGTGAGGCGCGAGACGCTTCTTGGCTGAGGTTCCAGAGGGTGTCGGCTTCGACTTCGCCGACCTCGGAAAAGACTCGCTTGGCGACTGACTTGAATCGGGCGGGGTCCAGCGGTGGGCGGGGGAGTGTTGGGCGTGTGTTAGCTACCCGGAGTAGGGGTTCACCGTGGTGGCTCAGCTCCCAAGTCCCTCGGGCGGCGACAGTGAAGTTGAATGCGCTCTCACCGAGAGGATCGTAGGTCTCCAACATGCGTGCGAGTCCCCGGACCTTCTCGCCGTCGCATAGAAGTTGGTGCCGCGGGTCGGTCATCTCGAGCGCCTTGCGCAGGGAACGGGATTCGGAGAGGTGGATCGGGTCGACGAACTCCATGACGACTTCAATGTGCGGGTGATCGGTCGCGGCAAGGAGGATGCCACCCACTCCGGTGCGGCCCTCGTAGGGCTGTGCAGACACTTCGTCGAGAGCCACCGCGAGTTCTGACGGAAACTCGTGGCCGGCGTAGAGCGACACTGACTGGACGAAGCTCCGCGCCGCCTTCCGTATCAGTTCTGATCGGTCGGACCAGTAGACCGAAAAGTCCTCCGGTGGTGTGCTCCTTGAGAGGTCGGCAGTGGCGGCGGCGAGTATCTCTTGCATGAGCGCATCTTGGAACGACGGGACAACGGCATAACGGTCAATGCGGGAGCGACTGAGCTTTGGCTTCGAGTTCCATCGGGCAGTGGGGACGGAGATCACTGGGTGCACTTCGTAGCGTCCATCCACTAGAACCGACCTACCCACGAAGAACGTCTTTTCGCTGCCGGGCGCGGAATCGGCGAGGGCTCTACGAAGGGCCTCGGCACGGTGGGAGTCGAACAGCGAACGATGGAAGCGCTCCCGGTGTCGCGCGCTGCTCATCAGCATCCGCGACTCGGGATCTTCCGCATATCCGGTTCGCGCCTGCGCCACCACATCGGACAGATCGACAGCGGCCATCGGATCCTCCTCGGGCTCGAAGCAGACGGAGAACGGCCTGTCAGGATCATCGGTGAACCCGACTAGAAACGCTCTCGCCCCGAGGCCGAATCCGATGTCGTCGAATACACGGCGGGTCGCTCTCTCCAAACCGGCACGGAAGTGCTGCTGGAAGCCCCACATGAATTGGTTGATCGAGTACCTCACACGGCCATCGTTCCCGATGCCACCCACACGGTGCTCGTTCGGCGGATCGTGGCAGTCGTTGCGGGACTGCGTCTGCCTCACTAGAAGTACAGCAGCTCTAGCGAGCACGTTCCCGTGCCTTGCGAGCGCTCGGCCCATGACAAGCCGATGTCAGCGGCCAGAGCTACGGTCAATTACATGTATCTGGAGAGCAAGCGGTTCACTGGGGCCGGTGTCGAGGTAGTACCCGGCGCCCGCGACAGGCACCATTCCAACCTCGAGAAGGTTGCCTTCACGTTTTGGGCAGTCTGCGACTCGATTGACCCCGAGAGCTGGCATGGCGAAGTCATGTTTGGATCCAAAGTTCTAATAAAGACGGAGACTGCGGAGAACGAAGCGATGGCCGGGCGGCTCGCGGAGCGTGCCCTGGAGGCCAGAGTCGTCGTGGTGTTCGGAGATCCAGGCAGCTGATCACGCTGGCGTGTGAAGAGAAGGCGGCCAGGCTGGGACGCGTGAGGCCGTGGAGCCAAAGCACCAGTCAGGACGGTCGCCGTGGCCGTGGCGGCTCACTCACTCTCGATGGTCCAGAGCCCGTCTTCCATGCCGTCTTCGAAGTTGAGGGCGTGCATGGACATCGTGTTGGACTCTCCGGGCACCAAACAGACGGTCGCCCCGGCGGGCAGTACTGCGTTCGGGTCGACGCGGCATGAGTGAAAACGCTGCTGGAGCATCTTGTGCAGCGCGACGTCCACCCCCGCGAGCGGCATGGTGATCTCTCGCAGAAGCCGTCCTTCGAAGTCGCCTGCGGGCCAATCGATGCCGTTTGCCTGCATGACCTGTGTCGCCCAGATGCCTTCGGGCGCGTCACCGTCGAGTGCACGGACTGTGAACTGGAGCCGGACCAAGTCATCCGGACTCACGGTGCTGAGGTCGGGCAGGCGGACGACATCGAAAGTGTGCGCCTGGAGCCTCACGTAGAGGTCGGCGAACTCCCAGAACTTCGCAGTGCTCGGGTCGAGGCAGACCCGGCCAAACGGGCCCACGAGCGGGCGCCCAGCGACGGCACGGATCAAGAGCCAGCCACCTTCGGCGAGCGCATTGGCGAACTTCACCACGGGGACAAGGGATGCGACCGGGACGTCCGCCGGTCTGTTGAAGGTGACACCTAGCGTGATCTCCCGGGCTTCGCCCGGATGCTTGAGTTCGACGTCTACGGCGCCCGCGATATCCGAGGTGGCCATCCAGAACCCGTTTCCCGCCGGACTCAGGTTTCCCCGCGCCTGTTCGAGTTTCAGCGCGGCGACCTCCACCTCGTCGTCGTCGAGCAGGACTAGTTCCATCGGCGGGAGATGGTCGTGCTCCTCGACGTAGAGGGAGAGCAGCGACTGTCCGCCCAAAGTGGCTCCAGGTGGTCCAACGGACTTGACGACCTCGGCGCGGACGTTAGCGAAGGGCTTGCCGGTGGCCGCGAAGTCGCGCAGTGCCGCCTCTTCGCCGCTGCCAGGCGCGGCATGGAGCCGGACCTTGTGTCGGATTGGTCGGAAGTGGGCGGACAGGTCGCTCATCGGGACGATGCGTAGCCGGACGGCGCGCCCGTCCGGGCCAGTACCGAAGCGGACCATCGCTGCCCCTTCGCCGTGCTCCGCGAGTTTCGAGTGATCGGGGATGGCGTCGATCGCTGAGATCTCGTAGCGGTAGAAGGGATCGATCTCCTCCATCGCCTTGGCCAGGTCGTTCATGCGTTCCATCGCGGCCTCGAGCAGCTGCTCGGGACCGGAGCCGCTCAGCGTGATGCTCGACTTCAACGCGAGGGCCATGAGGCTTGTCAGCCTCTCGGCACCGTCGCCGAAGTAGTAGTCGACCAGCTGCGGGCAGTCGGCAGCCAATCCATCCAGCGACACCCGACCCATCCAGTCCAGCGTGGCGGGAAGGCCGTCGGGCGACCTGTCGAAGCCCTCGAGCCAGCCGAGACGTTCGCGGGTGGGATCCCACGGCGTGGCCAAGGTCCACCGCTCAACCTCGAGGCCAGTTCTGGCGATCTCGGCGAGCAGCGCGCCGTAGCTCTTCTCGATGCTCGTCTCCTGTCGAGACGTCAGCGGGCCGCTGTACCGCTTGACCTGCACGACCCACCACCTGCCGTTCGCCAGCGGAAGCTTGACGTCCATCCCGCCGTCCCCCCGCGATGGCGTGACCCGGCATCCGGCGCCGTGGCGCATCACGAGCGCAGCCGCAACGAACTCCTCGATCCGGTCGCCGCTCTCCCGCTCCCAGTTGATGGTGACCATGGAGACATTCTCGTCGGGTACCGAGCGCCGTTGGCAATGCCCCGACCGTTGAGTGTCAGCTTGTGCGCCGACCAATGCTTCTGGTCAGGCTGGTTCGAGCATGGCGGAATCGACCCAGAGTTCCGTAAGGCACCAGGTCCCGCTCTCGTCGAGCGTGATGGTGCAGATGAAGCCGTCGAAGTGCGGCGGCGTCCCAGGTTGGCTGGTTCGGCGCCACTTGAGGAAGAGCGCCGGGAGGCGCCCGTAGTCGGGGCTCAGATAGAAGCAGTGGCGGATGAGCGGCGCCGGTGAGGTTGGCGAGGGAGGCAGGGCAGGCGGCGCCGCCCAGGACTTGGGTGGCGAAGCGGTGTGTCGGCTGTTGAACCCGGCCGTGGAGTGCGCTGCGGCGGGTGCATCTGACGGGGCTTCCTGTTCGGCCTTGCGGGCTCGAGTGTTGGCAACTCGTTCGGCGAGTGTCTCGCGTGGGAACGCGTCGTCGTCGCGCCTGCCCATTCCGCCGGCCACACCCACCACCTCTAGATCGAACAATTGTTCGAGAGTCTAGGGAGGCTCTCGCGCGCAGAAGTCCAGGTAGGCCAGCGGGTCGTGGGTGCCGTGTGAGCACTGGACCCCGGCACGCTCCCGACGCAGCCGAGCCTGTCCTGCCTCCGGCGTCGGTCGTGCCCCTCTGGTCCCGCGCCGTCTTATTCACGGATGCCGAGATCAACGCTCCGGATCGAGCCGCAGCGCTCATCCGCGTGCCGCGACCGGTGCATGATGTCGGCGTGAGCGACTCGGAGACGTGGGTTTCGTGGGAGGAGGCCGCACGACTGACCGGGTTGCCCGTGCCGACCGTCGAGCACGCGGTCAGGGTCGGCCGCATCAACCGCCGGACCACCCACGGTTCGCGGCCGACTCTGGATCGAACCTCGGTCCTGGATTGGGCGACCTGGTACCGCACCGTGAGGGCGGGCAAAGCCGAGCGTCGCGCGACACGTGTGCGAGCGAAGGGCACGCGCACCTCGAGCCGGCCACGTACGGCGGCCAGCTGGCAGCGCATCGACGCCACCGAGCTTGCGAGCGGTGACTGGTTGACCGTTGCCGAGGCGGCGGGCGCGCTGGGGTGCTCGGAGAGCTCGGTGCTGCGGTGGGCACGCGCGGGCCGCCTCGACGCCAGGTTGGCGCGCAGGTCTGCGGGCGAGCGACCGGCCGTCGTGTGCTCCAGCACGTCGGTCGAGAAGGTGAAGTCGGAACGGGCCGCGGAGGCCGACGCCTGGGTCAACTGGGAGGAGGCTGCGCGCATCGTTGGGTGCAGTCCGTTCCCGATACCTGCCCTCATCGCAGAGGGTCTGCTCGTGCAGCGGCCCGGGCCGCACTGGAAGCCCTCCATCAGCCGAGCGTCGGCCATCGCCGCAGCTCCGCTGTGGGCTAAGCGGCAGAGACGCTCCGGCAAAGCACCCCGGTAGAACCACCGCAACCCCGTTCCCGAACTAGCCGGTCACGCCGACGTGGTCGGTGAGCGCTCGGCAGGTAGTCGGCGGCCTCGACCTCGACCTCGCGGGGCGCGCGTGACGTGCCACCGCCGCAAAGTCCTCGCCGAGTCACCGGTAATGGCCGTTCGCGGCCCACATCCCGGTCAGTCGACGACGGTCGAGATGCGCATCCGCCAGCGGGCGACACCCTCCACGATCCACGCCCAGCCCGCCGAGGAGCCGCGCGGCACCGTGGACCGCCGTCACCACGAAGAGACGGCGCGAATTTCGGGGGGACGGCTTCTGACCTGCGCAAACGGCAGCCGCGTGGTGGCATCCCCACCCGTCCCCACCCCGTCCCCACCCCCGTCCCCATCCCGTCCCCAAGACCGGAGCAGGCGGTGGCTGTGCTCTCGGGGGACGGGTGCGGGGACCTCGGTCGACCAACTTCTGCGGCATTGGTAACGCGAGCCGGAGGGAAGTCGTCGTGATGAGTGCTGTCGAGGAGCTGCTGGGTCTGGAGGACGGGGGCGAGCTGCTGGAGGTCGCTCGCACGCGCTGGGAGGACTGGTGCGCACGCGACGAACGCCTGCTGGCCGTTGGTGGGTTCGACCAGCTCCGGCCGTGGCTTCGTCACGCCGACTACGACGATGTCGATGACGTCCTGCTCGCGCTGGCCGAGCTGGGCGCGCTCGATGGCGGCAACGACAGCGTGGCTGCGAGCGTGCTGGCCAAGTGCCTGCTCCCGGGCGCGTGTCAGTTGGCGGCGCGGCTGCAGCGCCAGCAGCGAAGCCAGCGGTTCCGCGACCATCAGCCGGTCGGCGCCCTGCGGTCGGCCGGCGCAATCGACGAGCTGGTCGCCTCGCAGCTGTGGATCGAGGTGCGCACGGTTCGGTGGCGACGCATCCGTCGGGTGGCCGCCAACATCCTGCTCGACACCCGCGCCGCCGTACTGCTCGAGCTCGGCGACCACTTCCAGCTCGAGCGACGCGACCGCTCCTGGGCCCGCACCATGGTGAGTGGTGAGCAGGCCACGTTCGAGGCGGTCGTCGAGACCGCGAGCAGGATCGCCGGCCACAGCGCTCCTGGGGAGTCCGAGCCGGAGGACCGGGCGCGGTTGGAGGTGACCGAGCTCCTGGACTGGGCCGGCACCGCGGAGGTGATCACCCCGTCCGAGGGCACTCTCCTGACGGCCGTGCTCCAGACAGCGGCGGAGGTCGAGACGCGCAACGTGCGCCGCGGTTGCGGTGGCCTGTTGAGCAACGAGGTCTCGCGCCGCGTCGCGGCACAGATGGGTGTCTCAGAGAGCACCGTGCGACGTCGCACCTCACGCACCGTCCAGGCGCTGGCAAAGGCCGCTCCAAGGTTCACCGAGGCGCTGAGCGATGCCTGCTGAACGCCAGCCCGGCGCTAGTCGACGTAGGGGAGCGGAGGTGATCCGCATGCCCGACAGGATCCACGCGCCGCGCGTGATCGCGGCACGACGGTCGAGCCAACTGATGCTGCCGATTCTCGACGAGGCACCCAGACCCCGCACTCCCGACAGTTCCCACAGCTCGGGCTGCTCCGGCACAACGACCGGCACGTGCGATCCCGGTCGGGTGACGGAACTGCTCGCGACCGCATCTCGTGAGGAGCAGATCATCCACGAGATCACGACGTGTCTCCAGGAGTTGATCGACGCGCAGGCCGCCAAGCGCGAGCTGTCCGGGTTGACGGCTGCGGAGATCCGCGAGGCGGTCGAGAGCCGCCACGCCGCCGTCGGCGACCTCGCGGCTGGACTCACAACTGAGCCCACCGATGCCTCGGCCGGGCTGTCGGCCGGTCTGTCGGGTGGTCCTCCGGCTGGTGTCGCGGCTGGTGCCCTGGTTGGTCTCGCGACGGTTCGAGGGGTCAGCGCATGATCCCCGGCGCCCGCCCCGACCCGGACTCTTCCGCCGACACCGAACTGACAAGCGGACTGCACGGCGACATGTCCGTTGCGGATGCGCCGACGCCGCGGCCGGTCGACGTCGACGAGCTGAAGCGCGCCTGGCGGTCCATCGCGGCGGGCGACTTCCAACACCTGTCTCAACGTCGCGCCCACCTCACCCAGGACGTCGCCGACGGGTACGGACCAGGGCTGGGCCGGGAACGAGCCGCGGGGGAACGGGTCGTCGCCGTGGTGGGGTGCGTGGGGTCCGCCGGCGCCACGACCTTCGCCTTGGCCGCCGCGTTGGCCAGCCCAGGTCCGACACGCGTCGTCGAGTGCTGCTCCTCGACCACATCCGGGCTGGCCGCGGCCGCGACTGCTGAGCTGGGCGTCGACGCTCACGGCTGGCGCCAGGGCCGCCGCGACCACGTCCTCCTGCAACGCAGCAACACTCCGCTCCTCACCGTCGATCACGTCCTGCCACCCCCACCCGCAGCCCCGGACACCCTCACGATCCTCGACGTGGGATGGGAGGCGACCCAACTCGCGGCCACCCGCGGGTGGATCTCGGACGCGGTCGCAAACGCCGACGTTCTGGTCTTCGTGACGCCCGCGACCACCGCGGGAATGCGGCGGATGGCCGGCGCGATCAACCTGCTGACCGATCCCACTCTTCTCGCACGCAGTCTCGGTGAACGTCGCAGCGAACGTCTCGACGGACGCACCGGATACACGCAGCCCACGACGCAAGTCGTGCTGGGGGTGCGCGGTCCCTCGCAGCGCCGCTGGGATCGAAGCCTCCAACATGAGGCCGGCCCCGACGCTGCGAGGCTCTTCGCCCACGGTGCCCTGGTCGAGATTCCCCACTGCCGCGACGTCGCTGTGCGAGGCCTCGACTCCCGCCCTGTTCCGTCGCCGCTGACCTCGGCCGCCCGTGACGTCCTGCACCGCCTCGACCCACCCGACCAGCCTCTCGGTCAGCATCTTGAACAGCGTCTCGAGCAGATCCCGGAGGACATCCCGGAGCAGCGCTCTGAGCTGCGTGCCGAGCAGCGGCTCGGGCAGCGGCTCGGGCAGGGGCTCGGGCAGGGGCTCGGGCAGGGGCTCGGGCAGGGGCTCGGGCAGGGGCTCGGGCAGGGGCTCGGGCAGCGGCCCGAGCACGTGAGCTTCGGATCCGTCCGTCAATCGCAGCCGTCCTCGCGAGGCCGCTGAGGGCCGCCAATCCCGCCAATCCCAGCTGCCCCGCCCGATCCCGCACGCCCCGGTGTGCACCTCGACCATCGAGAAAGGAGGTCCCGTCATGGACCTCACCACCCTCACCCACGCCATGTACGTCGCTGTCGGCGCCCCGATCGCCGGTTCCGCCTCGCCCTCCGGTCTGGGTTCCGCAGTCGAGCACCTCCCCGGACGGGTGTCGGTCACCGTGCTCGCGGTCTGCCCCAAGGCACCACCGGGAGCCCAGGTACCCACCGACACCATCACCGGCTACGTGCTCTGGGGAGTCGGCATCCTCTTCGTGGTCGGGATCATCATCGCGATCGGCGCCATCATCGCGGGACGCGTCTTCGCCATGCCCCACGCCTCCAAGGTCGGCGTCATCTCGGTGGTCGTGGTCTTCCTGGCCGCCATCGGCTACCTCGTGCTCCCGAGCATGCTCAGCGGCCTCCTTGGCAACGGATGCATCTGATGCCTCGCACCGCCCCACCGGACTTGAGGGTTGGCCTCGTCGAGCACGGCGTGTGGAGTCGACGACGGCTCATCGCGATCCTCGCCGCCGCCGCGCTCGCGGCGACCTTGCTGGTGACAGCATTCGGCTACGGCGTCTATCGCGCGGTCACGCCTACCCCGGATTCGGCAGACATCCACTCGACCTCTCCGGCGGACGGCTGGCGTCTCGACCAGGGGTCGCTGGATGTGACGGGCCCCGAGCGACGTGATGCCATCGCCGGCGCCCCGATGCTCGACGCCCCGCCCTCAGCAGTCCGCCCTCCCACCGACGCCAGCGGGCCCGGTGGGCTCAGTGGAATCGGTGAGAACACGGGGCCCGGCGAGACGGTCCCCAGCACGACGAGCACGCCCCCGATCGAAATCCCTGCCGGCGATGCACCGGGTCCAGCCTTCGTGGCAAGCGGGTTCCCCCGCACGCCGCAGGGCGCGATCGGACAGCTCGCCCAGATCGATGTCGCGGTCCTGCAAGCCATGGACCTGCGCACCGCCCGCGAGGTCCACGCCGCATGGGCACTCCCGGGGGGCACCACCTCGGAGGAGTGGTGGATCACCGCCAGCGTGCGCGCGTTCCTCGACGCCGCGTCGATGGGAACGGCGAAGGACCCCGCCGCGTGGGTGCAGGTCGAGCCGGCGGCCGCACTGGTCAAGGGAACCGACGGACCCGACTGGACGACCGTGTGCGTGCTCCTCCACGTGAGCGCCACCTACCGCAGCACCGGCGAGGTTGCCCTCGGCCACTGCGAACGCATGCAGTGGGTGGACAAGCCAGTGGGTGGAGGGGAAGGCGGATGGGCAGGTGGTCGCTGGATGATCGCTCCGGGCACCCCGCCCGCACTTGCGCCATCGACCTGGCCGGGCAGCCCTCTCGCGACGGAGGCCGGGTGGGAGCGCTGGGAGACCGTCCGCAGCCCCTCAGCCACGCCGCCCGCCCTCTCGTCCAACACACCCCAACGACGCCCCGGCGGCCCGACGTCCCCAGCCGCCTGGGACGCAGATCCCGCCGTCACGATCGAACTGCCTGACATCAGCCAGCGCGGCATCGACTGGCCCGACCTGAACCCGTTGGACGACCTGGGCTCTGTCATCGCCAAGGCCGCCGCCGACGCGTGGACGTCGGCCATGATGGCGGTCTGGGCCTCGGGGCTCTTCGTGCTCCGCGTGGTGCTCACCTTCGCCGAAGCCTTCCTAACCCCCGACCTGAGTACCGACGGTCCGGGACGCGACGTCTATGCATTCACGCTCTGGATGGCCGGTGGTCTTGCCACGATCTTGGCGCTCGTTCAGCTGGGTCGGGCCGCGTTCACCCGCGAGGGCAAGCGACTGGCCCGCGCGGCGATCGGCGCGGGCCAGTTCGTCCTCGCCTACGCCTGCTGGCTCGGCTACTGCTCGATCCTCGTCGCTGCCTGCGGCACGTTGTCGCGAGCGCTGATGGGGAGCTTGTTGGGCATCGAGACCTGGCCGGAGTTCGACCCGTTGGGTGGGTTCGACGCGGAGGACATCACCGACTCCGGAACGGCCACCGTGCTGGCGTTCCTCGGGGTGTTCTTGTGGCTCGCGGCGATCGGTCACATCCTCGTCTACCTCGCTCGAGCCGCATCTCTGCTGGTCCTGGCCGCCACCGGTCCGGTGGCCGCGGCCGGTCTGGTGGCCGACAGCACCAGGTCGTGGTTCTGGAAGAGCCTGCGCTGGTTCCACGCCGCTGCACTGACGCCGGTGCTGATGGTGCTGGTCCTCGGGATCGGCGTGCAGTTCGCCAATGGTGTCGCCGCATCGATGGCAGAAGGCGCCCAGCAGGCCGTCGCGACAGCACTTCCTGCGGTGATGCTGATCCTGGTCAGCACCATCGCTCCGATGGCGCTGTTCAAGCTGTTGGCTTTCGTCGATCCCGGCACCCCGTCGGGAGCCTCCTTCCGCCAGGGCATGGCCGCCGCCGGCGGCGTCCAGGGCCTGCTCACGGGTAATGCCTCGTCGGGAGCTGGTGGGGCGAGTGGCGCTTCCGCCGTTGACGGCACCGGCCGGTCCTCGGGCGAACAAGGCGCCGAAGACGCCACCGGGGAGCGTTTCGCCAAGGCCACCCAAGGCGCCGCAGGCTTGCTCGGCCCCGTTGGCCAGGCAGCCGCTGCCGGTATCGGGGTCGTCACCAAGGCCGGAGCGCTCGCCGCCTCCCTCATGTCGGACCAGACCAACCAAGCCGGCGCCGGGCAAGGCACCTACGGACCCGACTTCAGCTCACTCGGCGCCCGCTCAGGGAGGAACGCTCACCAGTCGACCCCCGGCCCCGCCGCCCACATGTCTCACGACAGCGGCGACGGCAGCGATGGGGACGGGTATGGCGACTGGGCTGACGGCGGCGGGTCGGGCCCCTCGGGATCTGGTGCTGCCTTGCCGGTGCCACCGACCCCGTCGTTGCCCGGAGGGGTGCCGGGCGCCGGGGCGAGACCGGTGCCGGCGCCGCCGTCCGCTGGGCCCGGCTCTGCAGCGGGCGGTGCTGCCGCGGGTTCCGGTGCGGCCGGTTCCGCGGCCGTCGTCCCGATTCCGCCGGTCGCCTAGCAAGGAGACATCTCGTGAGTACGTCCTACAGCTCCTACACCCGTGATCGGATCGGGTGGTTCTTCGGACTATCGGGACTCCAGCTGGGGTTCCTGGCCGTCGCCGTCCTTCCAGTGTTCTGGTCGATCAGCCGCGGCGCCTGGTCGTCGGGGATGCTTCTCGCGCTCGTGTGGGCGGGTGCAGCGCTGGTGACGGCCGTGCCGGTGCGTGGCAGGTCCGCGATCGGCTGGATCGCCGCGTCGACCAGATTCGCCGCAGGTGGTCTGGCGGGCTGGACGACCTTCCAGTCTGCGGCAGCACGTGGACGTGCAGCCGACCTCGCCAGTCCGGACCTGCCGGGTGTGCTGCAGGCCATCGACGTCCACGAGGGACCGCCCCACGGGGCGGACATGACGCGGGTCGCGATCATCCAGAACCACGCGACCCGCACGTGGGCGGTGACCGCGGCGGTGGTCCATCCCGGGGTGGGGATGATGGACCCGCACACACGCCACGTGCAGGGCCAGGCGTTGTCGTCGCTGCTGGACGTGGCAGCGCGCACGGAGAAAATCGACGAGCTCCTGATCGTGGTGCGCACGGTCCCCGAGGACGGTGCCGAGCGGGATCTGTGGGTCGCGGGGCATCGCCGGCCAGGTGCGCCGGTCCTGGCCGAGCAGATCAATGCCGAACTCGCTCGCGGCCTGTCACTCGCGTCGGTACGGACCGAGATGTTCGTGACGCTGGTCGTGCCCGATTCCCGGATCGCGCGGTCGGCTCGTGAGTCAGGCGGTGGGCTCGAGGGTCGTTGCCGCGAGCTGCACCTGCTGATGGGCGAGGTGGGAGCCCACTTGACCGGGCCGCTGGGCATGACCTCGGTGCGGTGGCTGACGAGCCCCGAGCTCGCCGCCGCATGCCGCACGGGGTTCGCGCCAGGCGACCGGGCCGGGATCATCGAGGCACTGGCCGCACGCCCCACGCATCCGGGCGTCAACGCTGACGTGCCGTGGGCACTGGCCGGGCCGTCCGGTGCGGACGCGACGGTGCGGCACTACAGCCACGACGCGTGGAACTCCATCAGCTCGACCATCAAGCTCCCCAGCAGGGGAGCGGTGATGGGAGCGCTCGCGCCCGTCCTCACGCCGAGCGAACCGGGTGAACGCCGGTCCTTCCTGGTCGCCTACCCACTGGTGTCACCGACCAAGGCGGACCGGCAGTCCGGCAACGCCGAGTGGGCTGCCGACCTGGCCCAGGGCATGAACGAGAAGCTCGGACGCAAGACACGAGCCGCCCAACGCGACGCCCAAGACGCCACGCGAGCGTTCGACGCCAAGCTCGCCCGCGGCAGCGCCATGACCCGCCCGCACGCGGTCGTCACGGTCACCGTCGCGAAGACCGCCCGGATCACCGAGTACGGCCGCCGGCTCGACTCAGACGTGCGACGAGCCGGATTCGCGCCCCTGCGACTCGACCTCGCCCAGGACGTCGGATTCGCCGCATCCACCGTCCCGATGGGCATCAGCCTCACCCGCAGAGGAGGAGCGTAATGACCACACGACGACTCCGCCAACGTCGACGGAACGCGGGCGCGAGGGCGACCGGACGCACGACCCAGCAACCCAGCGGGCGGCGCGCAGTGCGCTCGATGCGCTCGGTGCGCTCCGGGAGCAGGGGAGTGTCCGCGCTGCTGGCCGACTTCGGCCACGACCTCCCCACCACTCCTTCACCCGCACCGCCGGTGAAGGAGCCCGCGTTGTGGCGCCACGCTCCACGGCGCGGTGCGCCTCGGCGCGGCAGGGGCTGGGCTGCCGCCGACGCACCGGCCTCGACGTGGCGGATGACCTCGGACCAAGCGCCCGTGCTGTGGCCGTTCATCTCCGCGCCGTCGCTCCCGCCGACGGGTGCGTTGATGGGGATCGACCAGCTCTCCGGTGGCTCGTTCTACTGCGACCCGTTCGGGTGGGTGCTGCGCGACGACGTCCCCGTCACGAACCCCAACATCTTCCAGTTCGCCAAACCCGGAACCGGGAAGTCCGGGACTACCAAGAGCTTCTGCAACCGGATGATGCCCTTCGGCTACCGGACCCTGATCCTGGGCGACCCCAAGGACGAGTACGAGGCCCTGTGCCGCGCCCACGGCGTGGAACCGTTCGTCGTCGGCCCCGGCATGGCCACACGGATCAACCCGCTCGCCATGGGACCCCTCGCCCAAGGATGGGACTCGCTGTCGGGGGAGGAGGCCCGACGGCGCGCGACCATCATCTTCGGCCGATGGCTCACCCTCGTGCGCGGGCTGGTGGGGAGCATGCGCATCGGGCAGGACCACGTGCCCTTCGGGCCCGACGAGAGCGACGTCGTCCGGATCGGGCTACAGATCCTCACCGGCTATGCCGCTGGCGACACCCACATCCGGGAGACCACCATCCCCGAGCTGTGGCAGCTGCTGCACAACCCCACACCCGACCTGCTGACCCGGTCGCGCTACGACACCGAACGGCAGTTCCTCGACGAGACCCGGCTGCTGCGCAACGCCCTCGGCCAGCTCGTCACCGGCACCCTCGCCGGCCTCTTCGACGCCCACACCAACATCGAGATCGACTGGCGGGCCCCCATCCAGTCCCTGAGCCTGTCGCGGCTCGACCCCCTCGGGGACGAGGCGATGGGCATCGCGCTGCTGTGCCTCAACTCCTGGGGACGCGGACTGCGGGAGATCGCCGAACCCGGGGACCTCCGCATCGTGGTCCGCGACGAGGTCTGGAAGCAGATGCGCCTCGGCGTGGCCGCCGTGATGAGCTTCGACGCCGACCTGCGCCTCTCACGCGGCATGGCCGGCAAGGGCGGCGACATCCAGTTCGCCAACCTCCACAAGCCCTCCGACCTGCTCTCGGTCGGCGACGCCGGATCCCAGGCCACCATGATCGCCAAGGACCTCCTCGAGCTCGCCGACATCAAGATCCTCGGCGGACAGAAACCCCGCGTCGCCGACGAGCTCGAGTCGATGCTCGGACTCGGACCCATCGCCCAATCCCTCATCAGCGGCTGGGCCATGCAAGGCAAGGGCCGCGCCCTGTGGAGCGTCGGCGACTCCGCCTACAAGGTGCAAACCGTCCTGCACCCCATCGAGCGCGACCTCTTCTACACCAACGACGCCATCGCAGCCGCCTCCTGACCACCGGCCACCACGTCAGTCCCGCCGCTGCCTGTGAAGGACCCTCAGCACCCCAGGGAGAAGCCGTGAAGCTCGCACTGACTCCTCGTCGGTGGACGCGACGGTGGACGCCATGACGAAGGCACTCGCCGCTGCCAGCGCCGCCCTCGTCCTGCTACTCGGCCTGCCACTCGGTGCAGCCGTCATCGTCTCCATGGGAGTCGGCGCAGGAGCCGCGTGCACCGGACATGCCATCACCACACCCACAGCACCCGTCACTACCGGGACGATGGTCGTTGACGGGCTACCGGCCGAGCCGCCGGTCGGCGCGCCCGTGACCGGCACCGTCACCGTCGCCCAGGCCAACATCCCCGACCGCGTCGGCGACGCGGGGTTCAACGCCTCCATGCCACGCGTGCTCTTCACCCACCCTGACTTCATCTCCCTCAACGAGATGGCCGGCCGCAGCCTCACCCAGATCGAAGCCGCCGCCCCCGGATACGCCGCCTACCGCGAACCCGACCCCGTCCCCGGCTCCAGCGCCCGGGAGTCGATCAGCAACGTCGTCGCCTGGCGCACCGACACCTGGACCCGCGTCGCCGGCGGCCGGGTCACCATCGTCAACGGCGACCACGGCTTCTACGACGGCCACCCCATCCTCTGGGACCGCTACGTCACCTGGACCATGCTCCAACGCGTCGACGGCGCCGTGGTGTCGATGCTGTCGGTCCACCACATGATCAACCCGCACAAGTACCCCCGCCAGTGGGGCACCCCGCCCCTGACCCGCGCCGAGCAGTATGGCCAGGGAATGGACACCCTGCTCGCCCTCACCACGACGCTCGCCGCCCACGGGCCCGTCCTCGTCGCGGGCGACATGAACACCCACGCCAGCTACACCGACCTGCCCTGGTCCGCCGCCGCGAAGATGACTGCCGCGGGCTACGCGTGGCACGACGTCGCCATCGACTTCATCTTCTACCCGCGCCACCTCGGCGTCACCCTCACCCAAGGCTGGTCCGGCCCCATGCAGTCCGACCACCCCTGGATCGCCGCCCGCCTCGCCATGAACGGCGCCGGACCCGTTTCGAGCTCCACCCCGACCTCGACCACACCGGGTTCCACGACGCCACCCGGAGCAGCCGTTGAAACCCAGCCCGAGGACTGCGGCCGCATCGGGACGGTCGTCATCAACGCGTGCGCCCAGCAGCCCGACCCCTACCAGCTCGGCCCGGTGCAGCCCCAGCTCGCACGGCTCGTGTCGATCCTGGCGCCCCGGTTCGACATCACCACCGTCGGCGGATACCGACCCTCCGCCCGCGACCCGGACGGTCACCCCGCCGGCCTCGCCGCCGACTTCACGGTGCCTCTCACCGCGGTAGGGGAGCAGCAAGGAACCGCGCTCGCCGAGTACGCCCGCGCCCACGCCACCGAGCTCGAGATCGACTACATCATCTGGCGCCAACACATCTGGTCCCGCGCGCGGGCGGACGAAGGCTGGCGGGCCATGAAGGACCGGGGGAGCCCGACGGAGAACCACCAAGATCACGTCCACATCAACGCACTCCCGACCACCGCCCAAGTCGACGATTTCGCTACCGCCGCCGAGAGCGCAGCAGCGGGATGCGGGCCCGTGGTCTACCCGGTCCCCGCGCCCTACATCGACGCCGACCGGCACAACTGGCACGACGCCGGCCCGGACTGGTCGTCCTGGCACACCGGAACCGACTTCTCGATGCCCTGCGGCACCCCCGTCTACGCCACGCACGCCGGCACGGTCGAGATCGACACCACCCAGACCTGGGCCGGACCCCAGCTGGTCAAGATCACTACCGGCCCCACCTCGCTGGCCACTTGGTATGCCCACCTGGAGACCGTCACGATCAGCCGCGGCCACACCGTCTCCGCCGGCGACCAGATCGGCACCACCGGAGACCTCGGCAACGCCCGAGGCTGCCACCTTCACTTCGAGGTCCACGAGCACAACGGCACCATCTACGCCTCCGACAACGTCGACCCCAGCCTCTGGCTTGCCGAACATGCCGACCCTGCAGCAACGGCAGACGGTCCGACCGGGCCCGTCGTCGATCGCAGCACGGAGCCGACCAGAGTGCTCGCCCGCGCAAGTGTCCACGCCGTAGGTCGAAAGCAACGTCGGGCGGAACGTCCGACGGCAATCGAAGAGGACGACCCGCATGCAGCGTGAACGTGTCAGAACGCCCTACCCGTGGACGTGGGAGATCCCGGCTGCCGTCACCTGCGTCGTCCTGACCGGCCTGGTGTCGGGGATCCAGGTCGGCCGGACGGTAGCCAACATCGTGTACGGAGCAGGACTGACCTGGCCTGCCGCCCAGCAGGTGGCGGATGGGGCCGCCGCATCACCCATCCCGACGCCATCGCCTATTGGTGCCGCGTTCTGGACCAGCCTGCCCGCCATCATCACCGG
The DNA here is from genome assembly GCF_031457855.1 of Nocardioides sp. BE266. NCBI lineage: Bacteria > Bacillati > Actinomycetota > Actinomycetes > Propionibacteriales > Nocardioidaceae > Nocardioides > Nocardioides sp. BE266. The sequence goes on from NZ_JAURTI010000005.1 coordinate 69,782, forward strand.
CGACGCCGCAGCCGGCCTGCCCCAACCGGTCCCGCCCGGACTCGCACCGCCGTGGCTCGTCTGGGTCAGCCTGGCACTCACGGAGCTGCTCATCCTTGGCACCACGACATGGGCGTGCGTCCAGTGCTACCTGCGGTGGGGTCCCGGCCGCATGCGAGGCATGGCCTCACGTGCCGAGGCCGAGCAGCTCCTCGGACTCCGACGGATCCGCCGCGTGGCGCCCCTGGTCCGACCCGACCTGTACGGACGTCCCGCCGCACGCCGGCGACCACCACGCACGTCGACGACGGTTCAAGTCGACCAGCCTGAACGGGCGCCGGTCGGGACGGAGGCCACAACTGGGAGGCAGGTGCACCCTCCGCCCAATGATCAGCGCGACGACCGTCTGACGTCGTGGCTCGCGCGTCGCGCTCGCGCGGAGTCGCGATGAAGCTCCGGGTTGCATCGCGCGAGGTCGGGTGGCGGATCGGTAAGGCTCACCAGCCGCGCGGCGGGGAACTGTGGGTTCCGTGGGACCGCACCGCCGGTGTGATCGGCCCTCAAGGCTCCGGGAAAACCCTCGACATCCTCACACCTGCCCTCCTTGCCGCGCCCGGCGCAGCGCTGGTGACCCTCACCAAGGTCGAGGACCTCCTGCTCAGCCTCACCGACCGCGCAGCCGGCGGCCGGCCGTGCGTGGTGATGGATCCCTTCGGACTCGCCGACGGCTTGTGGGACGACACGGTGCGCGAGCTCGTGTGGGATCCCGTCGCCGGCTGTGTCGATCCCCAAGTGGCCGAACGCCGCGCGAAGGCCTTCACCGCCGGCACCGTCAGCGGCGCCGTCAACGGCGGCACCGGCGACGACGCCGCACGCTTCTACGCCGCCGAGTCAGCCAAGGTCCTTCAGGGCTACCTCCACGCCGCCGCCTTGTCTGGGAAGACTCTCGACGACGTGCTCCGCTGGGTCGCCAACCCCCCGGTCGCCACAGAACCCACCGAGATCCTGCGCCGCCACCCCTACGCCGAACCCTTCTGGCACGGCCTCTTGCACGGTGCGCTGCGAGGCGACGACCGCACCGCCGGCAACACCGTCACCACCGTCCAGCAGGCCATGTCGCTGTTCTTCCAAGCCTCCACCCGCCGGCGCTGCGTCCCCGCCCCCACTCGACCCGCCACCGACCTGACGGACGTCATCCGACGGCGCGGAACGATCTACCTCCTTGGCCGAGAGGACCCGTACGCCTCAGCAAGCCCCCTCATGACCGCAGTCGCCGAGCACGTGCTCGACACTGCCCTCGCCCTCGCTCATCAGTCACCGTGGGGCGGTCGACTGTGCCCACCGATGCTCGCCTGCCTCGATGAGCTCCCGTCCACCGCACCCTTGCCGACGCTACGCACCCGTATGGCCAACGAACGCGCCCTCGGGCTCTCGTTCATCTACGCCGCCCAGACCCGCGCGCAGCTCACCTCCCTGTTCGGCGAGCACGAATCCCGCGCCTTGGTCGGACTGACCAACGTCCTCGTCGTCTTCGGCGGCTCCAAAGACGTCGCGTTCAACCAGGAGATCTCCGACCTCCTCGGCACCGTCCGCGTCGGACGCGTCACCCACAACTCCGGTGGGCACGGATCCGCCCGCAGCTTCTCCGGCGACGACATCGCCATCATGCGTCCCGAAGAAGTACGCCGCCTGCCCGAACGCAAGGCCCTCGTCATCGCCGAGAACGGCAAACCCATCGTCGCTGCACTCGACCGCTGCGTCGACGACAAGCAGGGCGCCACGCTCCTTGCTCGACAACGCGACCACAGGGCAAAGCTCACCCAGGACCGCGGGCCCCGCCGCACGCTCGACGCACGCACCCTCGATGCCCTCGCCGAAGCACGCCGCCTCGGACTCAACGACGACCCCGAGGTCTCCACCGATGCCGGCGACGCCACAAGCAGCGAATCGCCCGAGGCAGGACCCTCCAGCCTCCAGCCCACTCGCCACGGTGAGAGCGGCCACCACTCGTGAGCGTCCACCGAGAGCCTCTCCCACGAACACCGATCGTGCTCCCGTTCCCACAACCGGGTGTACTGGTGCGACTTGCCTACCGAGAGATCCACACCGCCGCCAACGGCACACCCGAGGAACAGAAGGCCCTCGGACCGCACGCACTCCTGCCTCGCCCGTGGGCGCCCGACACCTGCGTCCAACCCGACCTACGGCGAGAGCTGTGGCGATGGCTCGACCAAGTCGTGATCTGGCTGAACCACGAATACACCTGGGATACCGCCGCCCTCATCCCGCCCTGCTGGCCCGAACATCCACACCTCGTCCACGAGGTAGCCGTCATCGCCGACCAGCGCCGACGCGCCAGCCTCGCGAAGACCAGCGACGCCCTCGAGGAATGGCACCGCTACTGCCTCCCGGCATTCATCGACCGCCTGAGCAGCCGCCTGAGCGGCCACTGCACCGACACTCACTCGCCCTGGCCCGGACGTCCCAGCCACAACGAGCACACCGACACCGCGTGGACACAACGTCGCCACGACCTCTACGCAGCCGACACCGACCGCCCACGACCCGACCAATCCGCCGGCCCGACGCCATCAACTCCGCGGCTGGGCATGGTCGACCTCGAGACAGGCGAGATCATCGGCGACGCCCCGCCCGGCGCCTTCCCACGGACCCGCACCCTCAAGGGCCCCCACGAATGAGCCGCTTGGGTGCCGTCCGCACACCGTCACCGAGCCAGGCACCCGCGACAGCGACAGGCTGACCACGAGACCCATCAGCGCGTGCACGCGACACCGGCCCAGCTGATCGCCGGAGACCACGCGACGGACCTAGGGGAGTGGACACCGAACCCAGGTGCTAGCGACTCGAAGGGAACGCCATGTCCGCCACCACGTCAGATGAGAGCCCCACAAGAACCTTCGATGCATACGACGTCCAAGGAGGACGGCGACCCCGACCTCGCCGCCGAGACGGGCGCGCACGCCCGACGCGGAGAACATCGTCTGGGTGCACCAGGCCCACGCGGCACTGTTCCGGACTCCAACACGTCGTTGCGGCTCACGCCGGCGCCGCGACCCTGGCGTCCCTCGGTGCAGCCTTAGTCGTCGAGGTCGGGTGAGCGTCATGGATCCGGTCAAGCTCGTCGTCCGATCACCCGAGGAACTGCTCGCGGCAGTCCCTCACATGCTCGGCTTCCAACCCGAGGAGTCCGTTGTCCTCGTCCCGTTCGGGCAGGGTCTCCCGAGCCTGCGCGTCGACCTCCCCACCACCACTCAAGCAAGGGCCGACGTCTGGGAAGCCATCCATGAGGGCCTCCACCGTCACGTACACCCCGGCGCTCAAGTCGCCCTGATCTGCTTCACCTCCGACGACGCCAACGCCGAGCACGCGAGCCGCCACCTGGGCACCCACCTCGAGACCATCGGTGTGACGACTCAACTGCGCTTACTTGCGCACGCCGACACCTGGCGCGACCTCAACACAGGCCGAAACGGATCGCTCGCCACCTCCGCAACCGACCGCCTGGCGGCACAGATGGTGCTGGCCGGGGCCGCACAACCGGTCGGTAGTCGGCAAGCGCTCGCCGCCTCACTCGTCGGTGACAGAGATCCCGTGGCCAAGGTCCTTGCCGGCGTGCGCGCAGCAGCATCGGCGAACACGGTGCCGGCCGAGCGCAGCTGGGCGCATGCACGACTGCAGCAGTTCCATGACGACGGCAACCGCCTGTCCGACACCGACAGCGCCCGCATGCTCGTCGCCGTCGAAGACATCAACACCCGAGACGCGCTCTGGTCCGACATGACCCGACAGAACGCACCGTCACACGTTGCACTGTGGAGCGACCTGACCCGCCGCGCACCAGACTCGGTCCGCACGGCACCGTCGACCCTGCTCGCGTTCAGCAGTTGGCTCCGCGGAGACGGAGCCCGCGCCTGGTGCGCGCTCGACCAGATCCCCCCAGGACCGCCCTACTCCATGGCCGCCCTCGTCGCGTCTGTACTGGAACACGGCCTTCATCCCCGAGAATGGGAACGCCTCAACACCCAGATGCGCGACGCTGCCACTGACATCGATGAAACAGTCGCCCATCCACGGCCCCGCCGACACGAACGAGAAGGCCCTCGATCAGTGCCCACGTCGTACACCCGCGGTCACACTCGCTGAGTCCCGGGCAGCCTTGGTCCTGGGAATGAGGCGACCCCGGCTCGCGGCGCTAAGACGCGCTCACCGCGGCAGATCCGGATGTTGCGCGAGGCGGCCGCGACGGCTTAGAACTTTCGACATTCCAGCTCCTCGCCGACGGAAGGCACGCGGACGCCACTCGCTTCGAGGCGCGCGGCCTAAGGGCGAGCTCATCGAGGCGGTAGACAGCGCGCGCTCGGCGGACCATCACCGCAACGCACAGCTCTGCGCAGCCGTGATCCCGGCCTAGCCCGCGGCTGATCCGGCGCGGAGGGTCGCAACGAAGTCCGACGACGACATCCAGCCGACGTCGAATCGCACAGCCGTCGTTCGCACTTCGCCGTCGTCGGTGACGACCACCCAGTCTTGCTGGAACAGGGTGTCGTTCGAGCGAGTTGCCGCGGCGAGCGCACAGGCGACGAGGCCAGGGTCGGCGGCACCTTTGTTGGCGTAGAGGTTGATTAGCTTCAGGTCACCGATGGGGACCTCGGCCATGATCTCCTGGATCACCGTCAGTGCGTGGACCGTCATGGGCTGAACGAGCGACTTCAACTGCTCGGCGTCGGCTAGGTCGCGTGACTCCCACAGCACGTCTTCGGTGATGCCGCACCGCGCCCGCACGAACCGGCCAGCCCGCTCAGACCTGGTGAGTCGGCTCACTGCGTTGGTGTCGAGCAGGTAGTGAACGTCGCTCATCGCGACCGCTCCAAACGGGCGCGGAAGTCCGGGATCTGGGCCGGCTTGATGTTGTTCAGGCAGGTGACGCGGCAGAACTCGCCCGGCGTGATCGTGCCCTGATCCAGCAGCGCGAGCATGCGCCGCGAGAACTCCGCGCCGCTGTATCTACGGATGGCATTGAGCGGGTTGGCCCGGCGCGGGGTCCTTTCCTCCCTGCCGAGAAACTCGGCGCGCAGCTCGCTGAAGAAGTCGGCCGCGAGGTCACTCTCGACCATGCCCAGCCGACTCGCGCGCATCACGAATGCGCTCGGAGTGACCTTGAACCTCGCGGCGTGGTCGACCACCTGATCAAGGGTCGCCACCGTGAGGGCGCGCACCTCTGATGCAGGCATGAGGACTTCTTGGGCGACTAGGTACTCCCTGTCCTTGATGAACTCCGTCGTGTGGTCGTCGTAGGTGACCGGCGCGAAGCGGCCGAACCCGACCAGGCACGCAAGGAGGACCAGCGTGAACACCTTCCGTCCGTCCGGCTCGAAGGACTCGCCAGCGTCGCCTCCGGTGAGGAAGATGTAGGGCACTTTCTTGTCCTTGACGCACAGCCCGCTGAACTTCACGCCGTTGAGGCGTTGCGGCATGTACTGCTGCTGCTGACTACGCGAGACGTAGAGCTGCTGCGCCTCGAACTTCTTGATGAGCCACTCCAGGGCTTCGCGCTTCGTCTCGATCGCGCGGAGTTGTGCGGTGTCGATCCCGAAAGTGGCGCGCACGTGCGCCGCCGCGGCCCCGTTCGACCTGGCTCGACCCAGCGAGCCGATGAAGGTGTTGTTGGCGAGCGAGTCGTGCTCCTTGAGAAACTCCTGCTTGCGCAGGATGTCTTTCACGATCAGCTCGACATCGCGTACGTCGACAGGGCTACGAGAGTTCATCGAGAACTCCCGCTTGCTGATGCCCGCCAAGAGGGTGTCCGACTTGTGCTTGAGCTGGGCGTCGACCACGGCGCGCGGCGCGAAGAACAACGGATAAGGGATCTCAGCAGTCCTACTCAGTTTGATGAGCTCGGACAGCGCGATCTTCCCGGCCAGCAAGGCGTCTCGAACCGGGGCCCGATCGTGAGCCACCGAGTTCTCCAGCAAGCTGGTGAAGGTGCTTCGGTCTATCTCGACGCTGCCGTCGTGTGCCGTCACCTGAATCGTCATTGCGTCCCCCACGGCGCATCCCTCGCTCTCGTGCCACGCTGCGAGAGCAATCAGTCCTGCAAGACGCACCCTAATCGAGAGCGTTGGGCTGTCCGAAGGTTTGCGGAAACTCGACGAGATGGGGCGGATGGCGACCAGAACTCACACACCCGACGCGCGGTCGACACGACCGCCGCTTCCGTTGCCGCATGCTGCGACCGCATCATTCACCTCAGCGACGGCCGGATCGCGTCGCAGTCGTAGATGACCTACCCGCGGTCGAATCGCCCGAGCTCTGTTCTCGCCGCCCTGCGGGGCGCAACCGCGCGGGCGCGTTCAACCCACCGCGCACGTTCAATGCGGCAGATCCGGACGTCGACTGAAGTGGCTAGCGCGCATGTGCGGGCCCGCCATCGCACATCAGATGTCAGGCAACGGTTCACCGGGATCTGGGCCTCGACCCTGTTCAAGCCAGTGCGCATACCGTCGAAGCTGCTCCTCAAGCGGTCCTCGAATGTCTGCTGCGTACTGGTCGAGGCTCGCAACTTCTCTAGCAGCGCCCTCGCTCGTAAACAGGAGACGCGCGGTGTCGATCCACGCAAGTAGTTGGTCTCTGTCGCGCCACCAAACGCGTATCGACTGCAGGGTCCAGTGCTGATCCCCATCACAACCGTAGGCCGCAAACGGGTCGTCGTAGGCGGCGTCGACGAGTTGCAACACCTGCCGAGCGCTCGCGGGTTGTCTGAACACGAACTCTGTCCAGTTCTCATTGACCAGAATGAGATCGGGCGCGACGTGCCGACCGCCACCACACGTGTCCGTCTCTGACGTATAGAACGGACCTGGCAAGTTGCGCCAATCCCGCTGAGGCCAAGCGCCAGTGAAGATCGTGCGCTGATCGTTCGATCCCGGTGACGTCCACGGAGCACGGCGGCCGCGAGGTGGCCCACCCAGGACCTCGGCGAGGGCCGAGGTCGGATCCCAGTACGTCGACATGCCCGAACGCTCGCACATCGGCATGCCCGGTCGCAGGGGTCGTAGACATGGAGGTTCGCAAAACCGTCGCGTGAGCAGTCGTGAGCGCTGGAGGTAGATGTGGTGGACCCCTACGACGAGCGCTGTTCCAGAGTCTCCAAGACGAACTGGCACCACACGTGCGCTGCCCCGACCGCAAGCCGGGCGTGACGGGGAGTCACCCAAGTAGGCACCTCCGTCTGCCCATGGCCGGTTCCGACTTGGTTACGCAGCTCTGCCATGCCCACCCCAATCCGCGAAACCGCACTCAACAGAGTGCGGATGCCGACTGCGTTTTCCGCGCCCTCGTTCACCTGCTTGGCGTTGATGCCCAGGGCTGTGTGTGCCTTGCTCACGAGGCTGGGCAAGTCGTCGCTCTTGCCGTACTGGACCCCGCACCTCATCAGGACCAACTTTGCGGTGGACTCGACAAGCTCCTTGGCAGACCCGACCGCGAGCCTGGGGTCGTCGTCGAGGTTGCGCTCGATCCGATCCAGGTGATCGCGAATCGCACCGGGGTCCGAAAGGGCCGTAAGGGCCTCATCTGTCAGCTTCGGTCCAACCCCTCCGGAGGACAGAGCATCCAGGCGATCGTGGATCGGGTCGAACAGATCGGCGAGCAGATCGCGACGAGCCTGCCACCCGCCAGGTCCGGAAGCACCCTTGCGGATCCAGTAGTTCCGGAAGCTCTCGAAGTCCCGAAAGCCGAAGTCGATGCTGCGCATCCCAATGCGACCCAGAACGGCCTTCAAGCTAGCCAACAGCTTGCGTGCCTCGACGTTGTCGAGCTCGCTGCCGTTGGTGCCGAACCTCTGATACTCGTCGTGAGCGAGCTCGGCCAGCGCTTTCGCGATCTCAGGGTCTGACCAGGACGGAGTAGGTGCTGCTGCGATCTGGTCGAGCAGGTCCGTGTGGAGCCGCGTGACCTCCGTGGATCCCCACGGGCTTGTGTCCGTCTCAAGAGTGAAGAACTCGCTGCTGTCCACGCCGTCATGGTTCCAGCCCCTGCGGGATATCCGCTGCACCGCGGCCGGTTGTATCCCGGAATCGCCACCGGCTGGTTCGGCAACGTCCGCATCTCGGCATGTCCGGATGTTCGAGCAGTGCCCCGGCAGGCGGCGGAATGACGCACCCTCATCGCCGCGGATCCGGACGCCTACGAAGGCTGACAAAAGGCATATCAAACCGAGAATCCACGGAGCTTCTTAAGTCAGGTTTGCTGCATGGATTGGGACTTCCAGATCGGCTAGGACGGCGGGTTCTGGCTGGAACGATGTTCACGTGGCTGGTGGGTATCCCAAAGAGGTGAAGCCTGCTTCGCTAACCGACCACGTAGTGAAAGGCTTACCCCATGGCGTTCAACAAGCGACCCACCAAGGAAGCCGTACCAACCGACCCGGCCCACCTGTACCGGATGCTCGCTGCCCAGAACCCGGACGCCCCTGAGAACCTCTGGTACCACCAAGGCGAGGTCCTCTCCACCTGGCACACCAAGCACCACGGCGAGTCCGACGTCGCCCTCGAACTCCCCACCGGCGCCGGCAAGACCCTCGTCGGCGGAGTCATCGCCGAATTCCAACGACGCACCGCCAACGAGCGCACTGCCTACCTCTGCCCGACCCGGCAGCTCGCCCGCCAGACCGCAGAACGCCTCAACACCTACGGCATCCCAGCCGTCGCGCTCACAGGCAAGTCCCGCAACTGGCCCGACGCGGACACCGCCCGATACCGCTCAGGCATGGCCGTTGCCGTCACCACCTACGCGCACGTGTTCAACGCCTACCCGGCCATCGACGACGCTCAACTCCTCATCCTCGACGACGCCCACGCAGCAGCTGACGCCGTCGCAAGTCCGTGGAGCCTCAACATCGGCCGTGAGGATCACCACGCCACCTACATGGAGGTCATCGGTCAACTCAGCGAAGGCCTCGACCCCCTCGTCGTGACCCGCCTCGGAGAGGATAGCGCCGACCAGAAGTACCGAACCTCCACTTACCTCGCCTCACCTGTCGCAGTCCGCGCCACAGCAACCGAAATCGGCAAGATTCTCCGCGGAGCTGCCTCGGTCCCCGAATACGCCGCACTCTCCAAGTCCGCCACGTACACCCTGCGGCTCATCGAAGACCACATTGAAGCGTGCCTGTTCTACGTCTCCCACCGCGAAATCCTCATCCGTCCCCTCATCCCGCCGACCGCCAACCACCCTGCGTTCGACACCCCCGCGCGCCGCATCTACATGTCCGCCACCCTCGGCGCCGGCGGTGAACTTGAACGCGCCTTCGGTCGCCGCAAGATCACCCGAATCCCCATCCCTTCCGGCTGGGAAAAGCAAGGAACCGGCCGACGCCTCTTCTGCGTCCCCGACCTCACCAGCGATATGTCGGGCAACGGCCCCGCCGTCGCCGAGTGGGTGAAAAGCGAAATCACACGCCACGGACGAGCCGTTCTTCTCACCCCAGACGGACGCACGGCCAGCCAGGTCACATCCATCGTCGTGCCCACCGGCACCCCGACTCTCACCGCCAACCAGGTCGAAGACGACCTCAAGGTCTTCACCAACCAAGACAAGGCAGTCCTCGTACTGACCAACCGGTACGACGGCATCGACCTGCCCGACAACGACTGCCGACTCGTCATCCTCGCCGGATTCCCCACTGGCGGAGACCTCCAAGAGAAGTTTCTATACTCATCCCTCGGCGCCCACGAAGTCCTGCAAGAACGCATCCGCGCCCGACTCGCCCAGGGTGCCGGCCGCGCCACCCGAAACTCCCGCGACTACGCGACCGTGATCGTCCTCGGCACCAACCTGATCAAGTTCGCCACCCGCAGCGACGTCCGCTCGGCCATGCACCCCGAAATCCATGCTGAACTCGAATTCGGCTGGCTCCACAGCATGGACACCTCTTCCGCGGAGATGACCGAAAACATTGACCTGTTCCTGGAGCACGACGACGACTGGCGAGAGGTCGACACCGACATCGCTAACATGCGCGAAGACGTCGAACGTCGCGACCCGCCCGGCACTGCCGAACTCGCCGCAGCCGCCCGCGCCGAGGTCGCCGCATGGGACGCCCTCTGGGCCGGCGAAACCGAACTCGCGCTCACCCAGGCCAAGGCCGTCATCGACGCCATCGGCGGCGCGCGCGCACCCCAGCGCTACGCCGCAATGTGGAACTACTTCGCTGCCTGCTGGACCTCGAAGCTCGCATCCAGGGCCACCCCAGCCGAAGCCGCCAAGCTCCAGGACGCCATCCGCGCCTACTACAAGGCCGCACGCGCCTGCGGCCGTGGAACCACCTGGCTCAGTCACCTCGCCTCACCGGCCGACGAAGTCCCGACGCCCGCCGCAACCGAGCTCGACAACCTCGACGCCGCAGCAGTCCAAGGCGTCCTTACCCACCTGCCGAACCATGGCAAGCAGTCGAAGTTCGCACCCTTGGTGGAGGAACTCCGCACCAACGTCCGCGTCGCCGACGCCATCCCCTTCGAGAACGCACTCGTCACCATCGGCACGCTCCTGGGCGCATCCGAATCCTTCGGAAACGGCGGCGCATCCGCAGCGCCCGACGCCGTGTGGATGTTCGGCAACCAGATGTGGGTCAGCCTCGAAGCCAAGAGCGAAGCGAGTCCCACAGGCGAGACCGGTGCCACTTATGTCCGCCAGGCCAGCGACCACCTCCGCTACACCGGCAACGACCGGAAGGAACCGATCCCGGGCGGCTCGGTCGGCTTCCTGGTCACCCCCGAGGCGACCGTCCACTCAGCCGGCGTCAAGCTCGCCGAACCACACCTGTACCGCCTGCGCCCCGACCGCATGGTCGACCTCGCAGACCGCGCCATCAGGGCCTGGGGCGTCATCCGGGCGGTACCGGGTATCGACGAAGATGGCGTGGCTAAGGCCCTACGAGACGAACGCCTCCTCCCATCCCAGTGGGCCGTCGACCTGTGCACCGAAGCTGTCGCCGACCTTTGACCGTCACCTGCCAGACACCTACCGGCGGTCACGCACCCCATCGAACCCAGCGATGAGGGTCTCGTCCGGGCGCCGCGGCGAAGCACGTGTCTTGCACGCGAAGTGGGAAATCCCCACGTCTGCGCGTGCAACCCCCCGTCGCGTACCAAGGCGACGTCAATCTGGTCGAATCGGGGCGCTTCCCGATGCCTCGGATACACGCCGTGACGGCTGGTGCGTGTGTTGTAGCGGTTCCGCGTGTTCTTGGCGAGGCGGGCGGGCGGCCTAGCGCTGCGGTGGTGGGGGCTCGGGTGCTCGTGCTGTTGGGCTAGCGGTACGGTCGGTGTCTGGTCGCAGGGAGCTGACTGCGACTGTTTCTGGCGCGTGGTTGGACTCAGAATCTGTGTCGAGGATTGCGGCGAGTCGGTAACGAAGGTCCCTGGCGGGCCGGTCGTCGAGTGGCGAGTCTCCGATGGCAATCCTGATCGTCGTCTCAACGTCGTCGCACAGGTACTCGGCACGTTGGATCGCGTCAGCCGTAACAGGCCAGTCGGGCTGCCCCACCAGTCTGGTGTCGAGGCTGTGGGCGAGCGGAGCCCATCGTTGGGCTGGAGGCCGGGTGGATGCGGTCTGCATGCGCGCCTGGACGTGGCGGACGTTGGCTAGGTCTAGTTGGGCGGTCTGCCGTGGGTCGAGGTTCCATGCCTTCACGGCGTCGCGGAGCGCTCGAGCTGTATCGGGTTGGGGGAGGTCGAGCCGGGTGCTGATGCGGTCGGCTCCACCCGTCCAGGCGTGCCGGGGGCGGGCTGCGAGTACGCGTGTGGCTGCTTGGTAGGCGTCGTCGGGTGGAAGGTTGGCAAGGCGTTCAGTGATCAGGCGGTCGCCGAGCGGCAGCGCTCGGTCGAGAGCGGCCGTGAGTGCTGCGGGGCCGGCGGACGTCATGAATGCTGCGGGATCGAGGCCGAGGGGAAGGCGGGCGTAGGTGGGGTCGAGTCCGTGGGGGGTGAGGATCCAGTAGTCGCGTTCTGCGGCGACCTGGCCGGCGAGGTCGGCGTCGGTCGCGATCACTGGCGCGGCGGGGCCCATCCCAACTGGGCGCGTGGCACGCGTGATGGCGACGACCTGTCGAGCTTGTTCATCGGTCAGCGCTGTTCCGAGCGGCGCGAGGCCGAGGTAGCGGCCTGCGGTGGCGAGGGTGACGGCGATGGCGTCGATGGGGCCTTCGACGATGACGGGGATGGCGCCGTCGATGATGAGGTCGTCGGAAGCGCCGTACAGGTGGGCGCCCTTGTGGAAGAGCGGGGTGTTGGGGGTGTTGAGGTATTTCGGTCCCACCTTCCCGCCATGGGTTTGGTCGTCGGCCAGGTCGGGATGGCGTCTGCCGACGAATCCAAGGATCTCGTCGTGGTGGGTGATGGGGAGGATGAGACGGTCGCGGAACCGGTCGAAGAGGTGGCCTCGTGATGAGGTGGACGCGAGTCCGGCGGCGAGCATCTCAGCGTCGGTGACGCCTCGAGTTCGGAGGTGGTCGACGAGCTTGGTCCAGCCGGCGGGGGCGTGCCCGGGACGGAAGTGTGCGTCGCCTGCGAGGTCTACCCGGACGCGTTCGTGGAGGTGGCGTCGTCCCCACGAGTCGTTGAAGTTGGCCTCGAAGTAGGACTGAGCGAGTTCGTTGACCTGGAGCATGCGTTCGCGGGTGACGGGGGAGAGGTACCAGTCCTCTGCGCGCCGGAACATCACCCGCAGTTCAGCCGAGGTGAGTTCGAGCGGCCCGGTGCTGAGGTCGCGGACGAGGCCCGCCATGGTGAGGTCCGGCTCGACGAAGGCCTGCGAGTCGACGTCTGTCTCGCAGTCGCCGGGTACGGCGGGTGCCCCGCTGTTGGTGTCGGCACCGACCGGCTCGAAGTCGTCAATCCCGTCGAAGTCACGGTCGTGATCGGCGGGGAACTGGACGTAGGTCCCGGGGTCGACCTCGACACCGGACCACAGGTCCGCGGGCGGCGGGTCGAGCTGGTCATCAACCGTTTTCTCGTCAGGGACGGGGTCGAGTGCGATCGAGGTGTGCCAGACCAGCACCTGGCATTCATCCATCCCCGTTTCGGCGAGAGAGGTGCTGCCGCCATCGACGGTCTTTACTGCGCGGCCGCCGAGCAAGTCCTCGAGTCGCCACCCACGCTCGATCGCGTGGTCGATATTGGTGACCAACGCGGGCCACCAGGTGCTCGTCCGGATGCGCTCGGTCAGGTCGACGCCGAGGAGGTCAGGCATCATGCAGGACCACGGGCCGGAGGCACGTGCCGCGTCCGGGCTGACGATGTGGGCGGCCACGGCGGGGGTGAGGTGACGTGCCATCCGCCACCACAGAGCGGCAGCAGCGTGGTCGTCGGGGAGTGGGCTGCCGGTGGAGGCTGCGTTCCGCAGCAGCTGGTGCGCGGGCAGACTTGCTCGCGACATCGCGGCCAGGCGTTCGGCGAGCAGGGGCGTGAAGTCGTCGTCGTGGATCTGTGGTGCGAGCGAGACGAGGAGGTGGCGCCACTCGGAGAGGGCAGGGGTGCTGGCGGCGGTGATAGCGCGTACGAGCTGTCGCTGGTAGGTGGCGGCGGCCTTCTGGAGCTGTCGCGGACCTGTGGGTCGGCGATCGTCATCGGCGACCTGCATCGCCGCGCGCCAGACCTCGACGTCACAGATGGCGTGGAGATTGGGGAGGACGCCGTTCTGCGCCCAGACGGGCGCGCTGGTCTGCTCGGCGACCTGGGCACGCACGTCGGCGACGAGAGTCTCGAGCAGTTGTGCCCGCTGGGTGAGGTAGCGGCCCCATTGGGAGTCTTCGGCGAGTAGCCGTGGAATGCCCGGCATCCACGGCATCGGACCGGGACGCACGCTCGATGGCGGCGATCCGAGCGGCGGGGGACGCGTGGTGGCGTGGCTGGCGGTGGCGGTGTCGATGTCGAGTCGCCAGTCGAGCACGGCGGCGCGGTCGGTGGCCGTGTTCAGTTCGCCGGCGGTGGCCGCTCGTGTCAGGAGCGCCACGGGGTTGTGGCCGTCGGCTGCGAGGAGCAGGAGATGGGCGCGGAGGGTCGGCCACGCCGGCTCGTCGGACAGACCTGGCACGACGAGGTCGGCGGTGACGTCGAGCGCTTCGACCACGTTTCGTGCGGGAGCGTTGTCTCCGGTTGCCGCGCCACGATCGTCGGCGGCTTCTGCGGTGGTGCTGGCGGCTGGATGGCGACGAAGGATGTCTTCGGCCGCGACATGGAGGCTGTCGAGGTACCGCTGCGCGGCCAGTCCTAGCCGAAGGGCGGGGTCTGCCTGCTGGTGGAGAAGGCTGGTGGCCGAGTGCTGGGTGTCGTCGCGGGCCAGGACCCTCTCAAGGATGTCGGTCGGCGTGCGGGGATGGATCAGGGTGGGGTGGATGACGGTGTGGGGGTCGCCGTCGCCGACGATCTGGAGGTAGAGGTGGTTGGCAGCCGACCCGCGGGTGAGCATCGTGTAGAGCTGCTGGCGTGACTCGGCGCCGGTGGCGAGGCCATGCATGGTGTCGGCGGTGACACCTTGGGCGGCGTGAACTGTGCAGGCGTAGCCGAGGCCGGTCGCGCGGGCGACGTAGTCGTGGGGGAGCCGGATCGTGCGGTGGTTCCGGATGTGGCGCGCGGTGAGGTCGCCGTTGTCGTGGATGCGGAGCACGGTCCACCTGTCCCCGTTCTTGACCCAGTCGGTGGAGAACGTGCGCAAGCGGCGGTCGTTCTCCCGGGTGATGATCAGATCTCCGGTAGACGCATCGTTGTCATCGCCGAGCCGAGCGGTCGGGCCGGCGATCGGACGGGGCGATCCGGCGCTATCGGAGGATGACTGGTGGAGGCGGTGTGCTCTGGCGCGTCGGTTCAGGTCGCTGACGAGCTCGCGGGTCGGGGCGAGCATGATCGAGTCACGGCCGTCTTCGCTGTCGGAGAGCCAGGCGTCGAAGATGTCCTCGCTCAGAGCGGTGAGGTTGCCGACGTGGATGCGTTGACGGTCGAGGTAGAACCCGAGCGCCTCGGTCCTGCCGTCGCGTAGGGCGAGGGATGCTGCTCCTTCGGCGGGGTCGGTGAACCGGACGAGTTCGCTGAGCTGGAGGGCGCCGTGGGTGGTCTGGATGTCGCGGAGGACGCCGCCTGCGCCGATGGCGGTGAGCTGCTGGTTGTCGCCGATGAGCCGGACGCTGCCGCCGCGCTCGAGGACGTAGGAGACGGCCGTGTCGAGGGAGAGGGTGTCGGCCATCCCGGCCTCGTCGATCACCACTAGCGTCGTCGGCCCGATGTCGGCGACCCACTCCGGCATCCCTGCGACGGCCGCAGGGGGGTGTGGGGTTGAGGCCGGGAGTGGGCCGGCTGCTGATCCGCCGCTCGTGGCGTCTGGTCCTTGCAGGGCGTGGGTGAGCATGGCCAGCGTCTCGGTCCGCACCCCTGCATACACCCCCGTGTGCGCCGCTGTGGGTGCCGGTGTCGATCCGTCGACAGATGCTGGTGGGGAGGTGATGGCGGTGCGGAGGGCGTCGGCTGCGGCGGCGGACGGGGCGAGCCCGACGATGGTGCCGCCGGCGTCGGTCCATGCGCGGGCGAGTGCGCGCATAGCGGTGGTCTTGCCGGATCCGGCGGGCGCGATCGCGAGCTGCAGCCGAGCCCCAGAGGTGGCCATCTCTCGTACGAGAGTGGCTTGGCCTGCGTTCAAGGTGACGCCGTTGGCGGTCGACTCCAGGAGCGCCAGGTCGACCGTGCTGGCGTCGACGGTGTGGCCGTCGCGGCGGCCGGCGGCGTCAACCAGTCGTTGTTCGGCAGCCA
This sequence comes from Nocardioides sp. BE266, assembly GCF_031457855.1. Lineage (NCBI taxonomy): Bacteria > Bacillati > Actinomycetota > Actinomycetes > Propionibacteriales > Nocardioidaceae > Nocardioides > Nocardioides sp. BE266. The sequence continues at coordinate 85,579 of NZ_JAURTI010000005.1, forward strand.
TGATCCGCTCCGAGGCGTAGAGCTCTGAGCCGGCCGAGGAGTAGACCGAGGTTCCGTCTGCGCGGCGCAGCACGTCGGGCTCGACGATCCCGTCTGCATCCGCCGAAAGGCTGATCGCGGGTCGTGCGAGGGACACAGATCCGGTGTCGAGGACCTCGCCGACCAGCAGGTCGACGGCCCGGGCGACCTGGTGGGTGGGCACGGTCGCGGAGCGAACCTGACGCTGGGCTTCGGCGTAGACGTGCCAGTACTGCCAGGTGCTGCGTGCCTGTTCGAGCGTCGTGGTGATGCGGTCGGCGGTCGCGGCGAACCATGCCGAGTCCGCCGCCACACCTTCGCCCGCCGTCTGCGACAGGCCGATGTGCGTGGGGTTTAGTGCGGTGCGCACCATCGCGGCGACCTGTGCGGGGGTGCCGAGCACTTCGATGGCCTCGCGGTTCCATGCCTCGCGTTGCTCGGCCAGCGAGCGGGGTTCGTGCTTGGCGTCGCGGGTCTCGAGGGTCGCCTGTTGGGCGAGTTGGAGGGTCTCGACCGGAGTCGGGGGCCGCCCATGCGTGGCTTGGAAAGCCCCGGCCAGGACCGCGCGTCGGGCCTCGACGCTGGCCCGTCGTTTCGAGAACCGGGCGTTGAGACGAGGGTCCACTCCCAGGATCTCCCGCACTGGGCGCTTGTTCCGGCTACCGCCGGTCGTGGTGTCCGGGCGTTCCTCGAACCGGACTCCGAGTGTGTCGGTGAGGTGGCGTTCGAGGGCGGTGTTGTAGGTCTCGGAGGCCGACACGATGGCTTTGTGCAGCGGTCGTCCGTCGATCGCTAGCCACTTCCCAGCCCCGGATTTTCCGTTGCGTGGGGTGAGGGTTTCGACTTTGTTGGCGACGGCGACGTGGGTGTGGAGGTCGGGGTCGCCGGCGCGGGAGTCGCGGTGGGTGAATGCGGTCGCGACGAGTCCGCGGACGTCGACCTGGCGCACACCGTTGGCTCCCTCGCGGGTGTAGAGCGCGGTGGTCTCGAGGAAGGTGAGGGCGTCGTCGACGGCGGCCTGGTGGGCGCGTTCGATGGCAGCCGCAGTGGTCGGGTCGGCGATCGCCCACAGCGTCGAGACGCTCTTGACGGGGGAGAAGGTGAGGTCGTACCCGGCGACCGCGGTGGTCTTGGGGCGGGAGTGCTTGGCGATGGTGGCGGCGAGCTCGCGTGCGCCGTCGGGGCCGGGGGAGGGGTCGCGGCCGTGCTCGGCGCGGAAGAAGTCGCGGGCGACCTCGGTGCGCACCCGGGCTCGTTCGGCGGCGGGGACGGCCCAGTCGGGCCGGACCCCGAACTCGGAGTTCAGGGCGGCTAGTCGCTTGGCGACCTCGGTCCGGAAGGCGCTGACGTCGTGGTCGTACACCTTGAACGGCGCCCCAAGCCTGGCCGCTGTCCGGTAGTCCGCCTCGGTGGGGCGGGGGAGACCGGGACGGCCGATGCGGACGTCGAGCGCGTGGGTGCGGTCGGTGGCGAGGGGGTGGTGGCCGGCGCCGAACAGGTTCTGCATCTGCTCCGCGGTGACGACCTCTCCGGCGTCGAGGCCGTCGATACCAGCCATCCCGGAGCCCATCCAGACGCCGGGTGTCTCGCCCTTCTCGGTGTAGTACGAGGCGAGTCCGACGTGCCCCTTGTCGGTGGCGTCGAGCGCGGCGACCTGCCGGGTCAGGTAGTCGTATCCCGACCCGGCCGTGAGCTTGTGCAGGCTCATGGTCACCCGCACCTACGTGCCCGACTCGACCCGCGAGGGTCACCCCGCGGTAAGCACGCGGGGGTGGGGGACGCTGAGCGTCATCGGAGGGGCGTACCGGCAATGCAAGAGGTGTGTGGCGCTTCGAATCCGGCATTGACGTCGGGGGTCGGGATACGCACGGACTTTCGAGGAGAGCCTCGCGGCGGTGTGTCCGCTAGTGGGGTGTGGGTAAGCGCCGACTGCATCCATCTGTCGTAGGTGAGCAGGCACGAAACGGAAGGGTGAGTTCTCGATGACAAAGCAAACGATGCGACAAGTTGCCAGGCGGGACGCGCGCTCGATCGCGGCCAGGCGACGGGCCGAAATGCTGGAGCGCAGTAGACGGCTCGAGGAGTTGGCAGTTCAGGTGATGAGCGCAATCGGAGAGCGCGATCTGCTCTCGGCGGTGGCCGAACGAAAGGCAGGAGAAGCCTTACGGCAGATGACGGCAGCGGAAGGGCTGACCATCCGCGAGGCCGTCGAATGGTGTGGCAGCAGTGTCAGTCTTCGCGAAGCGACCAGATTGTGGAAACTCGCAGAGATCAGCGCACACGCGTCGCAATCGAGCGTAAATCCCTCATCCCGTGCCGAGACCACTGAGCAGCCCTAGCTTTTGACTTCAACAGGTTGTGCCGCGTTCGGTCAAGTGTGTCTCGTGAGACGCCTTCGTCGTGGTGCGTTACGGCGCGCTGGCGACGGGCAACACGTCAAAACTGCGATCCTTCGCTACTTCGGTATGCGTCGAGGTGGCAAACGCGACCACGCATCTGGACGCTCGTACGCGAGCCGATTGTCCGATCGCGTCGCGACACGCAGCCCACATCGTGTGGGAAGTGGCGCCGAGCAACTCCTCCAGCCCTGAAACGGGGCCAAGCGCGGCGCCAAACCTCCGAGTCGGCGACCGAGGTGATTGACGTCACTCACAGCACATGTGAAGGTGTTCCTGATATCGAACAGGCGATTCGTAAATAGGAACGTGATGTCATGCAGAAGCGAGCGACAGCCCTGTGCGCCGGGTTGGTGGTAACCGCGGCGTGTGGGTGCGCCCAATCCACGGTCGGCACGGTGGAGACCTATCCGTCCGGCACGATCCGGATCATCGCGCCGTTCGCGGCCGGGGGCATCTCGGACGCGACCGCCCGCGTCGCAGGCTCGTGCCTTGAGGAGGAGCTCGACGGGACCTTCATCGTCGAGAACCAGGACGGAGGTGGCGGTGCAATCGGCATGACCCAGGTCGCGCAGGCCAAGCCGGACGGCTCCACCCTGGCCGTCTCGTCGATGTCCACCGCTGCTCTGGTCCCCATGACGACGGACGGCGCGGAGTTCTCGGGAGACAGCTTCACCCCGGTCCGGGGCATCACCCTCGCGCCCTCGGTGCTGGTGGTCAAGGGATCGTCCTCGTGGCAGGACGCGGACGCGGTGATGGCAGCCGCTGAAGCCGAGGACGGCAAGTTCTCCGTCGCCATGCCCGGGGCGCGGGGGATCTTCGCCCTGACCATGGACGCGATCACGGACGCTGGCGGTCCCGAGTTCACCACGGTGCCGTTCGAGAGCAATGACCAGTCGGCGGCCGCGGTGCTCGGCGGCAACGCCGACAGCGCCTACCTGAGCACCTCACCCACGCTGCTGGAGCAACTCGAGTCGGGCGAGCTCCGGGCCGTGGCCACCGGTGCGACGGAGCCCGTGGACTTCCTCGAAGGAGTGCCCACCTTCGCCGAGGTGGGGTACGACGACCTGCCCGGCTCGATGGTCAACGTGGCGCTGCTCGGTCCGGCAGGCCTCGATGCCGGAATCCGCGACATGCTCGAGGGGGCTCTCGACGACTGCATCGCATCCGGCGCCGCGGACGTGCTCGGTGAGGAGTTCGTGCGCGACGACGACGCGGGGCACGAGGTGCTGGGCCAGGAGTTCGAGACGGCGGAGAGCCAGTGGGCGGAGGCGTTGAGCCGATGACCTCACTGACTGCAGAAGAAGGTGCGGAGCGCTCCCACCGTTGGGCCCCGCTGCTGTTGCTGTGCGGGGGCGTGGTGGCGGTCGTTGCCTCGGTACGCCTCGGACTGGGCGACGTGACCCAGCCTGGTCCCGGCGCGTGGCCTCTGCTTGCGAGTGTCGGGGTTGTCCTCACCTCGGCCTGGCTGGTGGTGACGGGCATAGAGGCCCCTGAGGAGACCGACAGGTCCGACCTCGCCCACGTCGGGCTGGCGGTGGCATCGACCGCAGGATTCGTCGTGCTCCTGCCCCTGATCGGTATGCCGGTGCCTGCGGCCCTCATGATCACCGCCTGGATGCGCCTGTTCGGCGAGACCTGGCGTCTGGCGATGCTCACCGCGGTCCTCGGGACGGTCGCCCTGCAGGTGGTCTTCGTCGACCTGCTCGGCGTATCGCTGCCCGTTGGACCTCTGGCCCCCGGAGGGTGGTGACGACATGGACTTCTCCGGAATCCTCGTCGGGGTCGAGACGACCCTGACTCCCTCCAACCTCCTGTTCGTCCTGATCGGCGTCCTCGTGGGCATGGTCATCGGCGTCATTCCTGGGCTCGGCCCGACGGCGACCATCGCGCTGCTGCTTCCCCTCACCTACGGCCTCGATCCCGCCACGGCCGTGATCATGCTGGCGGGCATCTACTACGGGTCTATGTACGGCGGCACCATCACCTCGGTCCTGCTCCACCTCCCGGGAGAGGCAGCATCGGTCGTCACCACCTTCGACGGCTACCAGATGGCCAAGCAAGGACGCGCCGGCCCAGCGCTCGGGATCGCCGCGATCGGATCCTTCATCGGCGGGCTCGCGTCCGTTGCCGGACTGGTGCTGGTCGCTCCACTGATGGCCGGGTTCGCGCTGCGGTTCGGGCCGCCCGAGTTCACGGTGCTCGCCCTGCTCGGCATCGTGCTCGCTGCCTACCTCGCGTCGCGACGCTTCGCTGCGGCCCTGGCCATGGCGGCATGCGGTCTCGTCCTGGCCACGGTCGGCCAGGACTCGATCGAGGGCAGCCCGCGCTTCACCTTCGGATCGCTCAAGCTTCTCAACGGTCTGGACTTCGTCGCGGTGGCGATGGGGCTGTTTGGCCTTGGTGAGCTGCTGCACACCCTCGACCGCTCGCGCCGAGGCACCGGTGAGGTCATCCCGGTGGGGCACGTGATGCCGTCTCGTGACGAGCTCAGGCAATGTCGGGGCCCCATCGCGCGAGGCAGCGTCATCGGATTCGTGCTCGGTCTCCTGCCCGGCGGTGGCGGCATGGTCGCCTCGCTGTCGTCGTACGCCGTCGAGAAGCGGCGCTCCCGGACCCCGGAGCGATTCGGGAAGGGAGCCATCGAAGGCGTCGCCGGGCCGGAGACGGCCAACAACGCGGGGTCGCAGTCGTCGTTCATCCCGTTGCTGACGCTCGGCCTTCCGCCCAATCCGGTGCTCGCCCTGATCCTCGGAGCACTGCTGATCCAAGGCATCACCCCGGGTCCGCGCCTGATCGAGGACCACCCCGACATCTTCTGGGGCGTCATCGCCTCCATGCTGGTCGGCAACGTCATCCTGCTCGCGCTCAACCTGCCTCTGGTCCGGGTCTTCATCCGGATCCTCGACATCCGGGTCGCGATCCTGGTGGCGCTCGCGGTCGTCGTGACGATGCTGGGTGTCTTCAGCATCAACAACAGCATCTTCGACCTGTGGGTCGTGCTGGCGTTCGGACTGGTGGGCTACGGGATGCGCAAGGTGGGCTTCGAGCCCGGCCCGCTGGTCCTGGCATTCGTCCTCGGCGCGCTGCTCGAGCCGGCCGCGCGCCAGTCGCTCCTGCTCAGTGGAGGGGACCTGACGGTGTTCGTCACCCGGCCGATCTCCGGCTCGATGCTCGCCCTTGCCGCACTGGTTGCGATCGTCAGCGTCGTTGCCGCACGTCGCCGCCGCGCGCTGCTCGCCGATCTCCCGGTGGACGAGTCTGAGCCGTCCGCCGTCGAGGACAAGGAGGAGGCCCGATGACGGTACGCAAACTCGTCGCGCGGGACGGGACGGACGGGGGGCCGCTCGCCGGTATCACGGTCGTCACGATCGAGCACGCGGTAGCCGTTCCGATAGCAACGAGACAGCTTGCCGACCTCGGCGCCCGGGTGATCAAGGTCGAGCGGATCGACGGGGGCGACTTCGCACGCGGGTACGACGACGTCGTCGGCGGCAAGCTGTCGAGCGTCTTTCTCTGGGTGGGCCGCAGCAAGGAGTCGCTGGCTGTCGACCTGAAGTCCGAGGAGGGCCGGGAGGTCGTGCTCGACCTCATCGACACCGCTGACGTCTTCATGCAGAACCTGGCGCCGGGTGCCGCCGAACGACTTGGCTTCGGCGCCGATGCGCTGACCGCTCGCAACCCACGGCTGATCGTGATCTCGAACTCCGGCTACGGAGAACCCGGCCCCTACGCCGGCAAGCGTGCATACGACGCGCTTGTCCAGGCGGAGTCCGGCACGGTCGCGGTCACCGGGACGCCCGACGTGAGGGTGAAGCCCGGATTCTCGGCCTGTGACGTCGCTGCCGGGATGTACATGGCTCAGGCCGCGCTCATGGGCCTGTTCCAACGCGAGCGAACGGGGGCGGGCACGGTCGTGGATGTGGCGATGATCGACGCGATGACCGACTTCATCGCGAACAACATCTACTTCACGCAGCACACCGGGCATCCGCCGGAGCGACTCAACCTCGGCCACCCGTCGCTGGTTCCCTACGGCGAGTACCCGACGCGGGACACCCCCGTCGTCGTGGGTGTGCAGAACGACCGTGAGTGGCGAAGGCTCGCCGAGCACGTCCTCGGCGACGTCGACCTGGCGGACGACCCGCGCTACGCGACCAACGTGGCGCGCGCAGCTCGACGCGCCGAGGTCGACGGGATGGTGGCCACAGCCTGCGCTTGGCGGACGAGCCGCGAGCTCACCTCCGTCCTCGACGACATCGGCATCGCCTGCGCTCGGGTCAACGACCTCGAGGACGTTGCCACCCATCCCCAGCTCGTCGAGCGCGACCGCTGGGTCGAGACCCCGACGCCGATCGGCCCGGTGCCGACGCTGCGACAGGTGATCACCGAGCGCGGACGCACCTACCCCGTACGACCCGTGCCCGGACTGGGTGACCAGACCCGCCAGATTCTGGCCGAGCTTGGCCGCGACCAGGCCGCCGCGGACGACCTGGAGAGCAGGGGAGTGGTGCTCCGCAGCACGGCGTCCTCACCCGCGAGCCGACGTGCACCCTCCTAGGATGACGCCGGGCGATCAGTGAGGAGAGGTCGATTTCGTGAGCGCAGAAGGTCACCGGGGAGTAGGTCGCGCGCTGATCGCGCTCGAGCGCGTCGTGGCATCGCCTGAAGGACTCTCCCTCGGCGAGCTCGCACGCGAGCTTGACGCGCCCAAGTCTTCGCTGCACCCGCTGTTGCGTGCGCTGCTGGTGCGCGACTACCTGGTGTACGACGGATCCCGCTACCGCGTTGGCCCGGCGATCGGCACGCTGGCCGCGGCACGTGGCCCCTCCATCGTCGCGGTCGCCGGCCCGTTGATGCAGGACCTCGTCGACCAGTTCGACGAGACGGTGATGCTCGGCGGCATGGTGGGGGAGACGCTGGTCTATCTCCACACGGTCGAATCCAGCCAGATGGTCCGCTATTCACCGCCGAAGGTCCGGCCGCCGACCGAACGTCCATCGTCCATCGGCAAGCTCTACCTCGCGCAGCTTCCGGAGGCACTTCTGGAGCGGCATCTGCAGGAGCACACCAGGCCGGAGGAACGCGATGGCCTGCGGCAGGAGGTGGTCGAGGCGCGAACCACCGGACTTGCCTACAACCACGGCGAGACGTTCCCCGACCTGAGTGCGGTCGCTTCGGCGATCTTCGGGGAGCTCGGACTGACTGCTTGCCTAGCCATCGGAGGGCCCACCCGCCGCATCGAGGCCCGCCGCGACGAGATGGCTGAGGCTCTTCGGGGAGCAGCGAAGCTGATCGCAGACGGCCTTTCCTGACAGTCGGACGTCTCACAGACCGCCTTCTGCTGTGGCGATCCACAGTTTTCGTGGGAGCCGCGATGGCCGGCAAGGCCGGGGCCGGGCACTCTGGGGCCGCACCACGGGACCGGATCGAAGAGGAGCGAGCAACGTGGACGATCTGAAGGACCTGACCATCGCGATCCTCGGCGGCACCGGCCCGCAGGGGCGCGGTCTGGCCCGCCGCTTCGCCGTCGCCGGCCTGACCGTCGTGCTCGGGAGCCGGACTGCCGAGCGCGCCGAGGCGGCGGCTGCCGAGCTCGCCGAGGCCACCGGTGGGGCGGTCAGCGGAGCGTCCAACGCCGACGCCTCTGCGCAGGGCGACATCGTGCTGGTCGTCGTGCCGTGGGACGGCCACGCCGAGCTGCTGGAGTCGCTCAAGGGCGAGCTGGCCGGCAAGGTCGTGGTCGACTGCGTGAACCCGCTCGGGTTCGACAAGCAGGGCCCCTACGCCCTTCTCGTGCCCGAGGGTTCGGCCACCCAGCAGGCGGCCGCGATCCTCACCGAGTCGCGGGTGGTGGGCGCGTTCCACAACGTCTCGGCAGTATTGCTGGAAGACCCTTCGGTGGAGTCCATCGAGACCGACGTTCTCGTGCTGGGTGACGACCGTGAGGCCACCGACGCCGTTCAGGCCCTCGCCGATACCGTTCCGGGCATGCGCGGTGTTTACGGCGGCCGGATCCGCAACGCCCATCAGGTCGAGGCGTTGACGGCGAACCTGATCTCGATCAACCGGCGCTACAAGGCTCACGCGGGCGTGCGGGTCACGGACGTCTGAGTTGAGTCCCGCGATGACCGGCTCCCCGTCCGATCGCCCGCCCTCCCGGGAGGTACGCCGCGCACTGGCGCGTGTCGAGCGCGGTGCGGCGGTCGACGTGGCGGAGGCGACGGCGCTGCTCGCTGCGACGGGCGAGGACCTCGACCGACTGGCTTCAGTCGCGGCTCGGGTGCGGGGCGCAGGTCTGGTGGCGGCGGGGCGACCCGGCGTGGTGACGTACTCGCCCAAGGTATTCGTCCCGATCACGCGCCTGTGTCGGGACAGGTGCCACTACTGCACGTTCGTCGAGACGCCGGGGCACGCCGCGCGCGAGGGTCGGGGTCCCTTCCTGTCGCCGGACGAGATCCTCGACGTGGCCCGGCAGGGTGCGGAGATCGGCTGCCTGGAGGCGCTGTTCACGCTGGGTGACCGACCCGAGGAGCGGTGGCCCGAGGCGAAGGAGTGGCTGGACGAGCAGGGCTACGACTCGACGCTGGCCTACGTCCGCGCGATGGCGGTGCGGGTGCTGGAGGAAACCGGGCTGCTGCCGCACGTGAACCCGGGCGTGATGTCGTGGGAGGAGCTGACGCGGCTCAAGCCGGTGTCGCCGTCCATGGGGATGATGCTCGAGACCACCTCGCGGCGGCTCTTCGAGACCAGGGGCGAGGCGCACTTCGGCTCGCCCGACAAGGATCCGGACGTCCGGTTGCGGGTGCTCGAGGACGCGGGCCGGACCTCGGTGCCGTTCACCTCCGGGCTTCTGGTCGGCATCGGCGAGACCCTGACCGAGCGGGCCGAGACGATCTTCGCGCTACGCGCGGTCGCGCGTCGCTACGGCGGCCTCCAGGAGGTCATCGTCCAGAACTTCCGGGCCAAGCCCGACACCGCGATGCGCCACACCGACGACCTCGACCTCGACGAGTACCGCGCGGCGATCGCCGTCACCCGCATCGTGCTGGGCCCGAAGGCGCGGGTGCAGGCGCCGCCCAACCTCACCGACCTGACGGAGTGCGCGGCGCTGCTCGACGCCGGTGTCGACGACTGGGGCGGGGTTTCGCCGCTGACGCCCGACCACGTGAACCCCGAGCGCCCGTGGCCCTCCCTCGACCGGCTCCGGTCGTTGACCGCGGAGGCAGGGATGGAGCTGCGGGCGCGGCTGACCGTGCACCCGGAGTACGTCGTCGGGTCGCTGCGCGACGGGCAGCCGTGGCTCGACCCGCGCGTGCACGCCCACGTCGCCGCGCTCGCGGGTCCCGACGGCCTCGCGCTGGACGGCGTACGACCGACGGGGCTGCCGTGGCAGGCACCCGACGGCGGGCTCGAGTCGGCCGGCCGCACCGATCTCCACGCCTCGATCGACACCGAGGGCCGCACGCACGACCGGCGGGCCGACTTCGACAGCGTGTACGGCGACTGGGAATCGGTCCGCGACGCCGCCGCATCGGCCGCACCGGCAGTCGCGATCAGCGGAGACGGCTGGGCTGCATTGCGGGCGGCAGAACGCGACCCTGCCGGCCTGTCCGACGAGCACGCGCTCGCGCTGATGACCGCCGAGGGCGATCTGCTCGACGAGGTGTGTCGGCTGGCCGACGACCTGCGCCGCGAGGTGGTCGGCGACGAGGTCACCTACGTCGTCAACCGGAACATCAACTTCACCAACGTCTGCTACGTCGGGTGCCGCTTCTGTGCGTTCGCGCAGCGGCGTACGGACGCCGATGCGTACTCCCTCTCGCTCGACCAGGTCGCCGACCGCGCGGCGGAGGCGTGGGACCTCGGCGCGACCGAGGTGTGCATGCAGGGCGGGATCGACCCCGAGCTGCCCGGCACGGCCTACTTCGACCTCGCCGCGGCGGTGAAGGCGCGGGTGCCGGAGATGCACGTGCACGCCTTCAGCCCGATGGAGGTCGTCAACGGGTCCAACCGCACGGGCCTGTCGTTCGAGGACTTCCTGATCAAGGTGCGCGAGTCCGGGCTCGGGTCGATCCCGGGCACGGCGGCGGAGATCCTCGACGACGAGGTCCGCTGGATCCTGACCAAGGGCAAGCTGCCCACCGCGACGTGGATCGACGTCATCAGCACGGCACACCGCGTCGGGCTGCCGTCGAGCTCGACGATGATGTACGGCCACGTCGACAACCCGCGGCACTGGGTGCAGCACCTGCGGGTGCTCTCCCGGATCCAGGACGAGACGGGTGGGTTCACCGAGTTCGTGCCGCTGCCGTTCGTCCACACGAGCTCGCCGATCTACCTCGCCGGCGTCGCCCGACCGGGACCGACGATGCGCGACAACCTCGCAGTCCACGCGATGGGCCGGATCATGCTGCACGGCCGGATCAGCAACATCCAGACGAGCTGGGTCAAGCTCGGCGTCGACGGCACGCGCGCGATGCTGCGCGCGGGCGCGAGCGACGTCGGCGGCACACTGATGGAGGAGACCATCTCCCGGATGGCTGGCTCCGAGCACGGCTCGGCCAAGACCATCGCCGAGCTCACCGACATCGCCGCGGGCATCGACCGACCGGTGCGCGAACGCACGACCACCTACGGCACACCGGCGAGGGCCGCGTGAGCGGTCTCCTGCCAGGCGCTGCGTCGTTCGTTGTTCTCGCGAAGGACACGACCGAGGCCAAGACGCGACTCACCGCGGACCGTCACGTGGCCGCACGGGTGGCGGTGGACCTGGCTGACCACACGATCGCGACGGCACTGAGGTCGCGCAGCGCGCGATCGGTCTTCGTGGTGACGAGCGATCCGCTCATCGCTCGACGGGCTTCCGCGGCCGGAGCCGTCGTCGTCCCCGAAGGGCGACCACTCGGCGTGAACGCCGCCGCCGCTCTCGGCCGGAGACGCGCCCTCGCCACGCACCGTACGAGTCCAGTGGCCATCCTCGTCGCCGACCTCCCTGACCTGACTTTGGGTGACCTCGACTCGGTCATCTCCGAGCACGCAGACGTGGGAGAGCCGATCTTCGTCGCCGACCACCTCGGGTCCGGCACCACGTGCCTGGTCCACGGTGCCCGACGACCAGGGCTCGCGTTCGGACCGGACTCCGCACGACTGCACCGGCGTCTGGGGTACGTCGCAGCGCTGCGGCCCCTTCGAGGACTGCGTCTCGACCTCGACACCCCCGATGACCTCGGAGCACTGCGAGGTTCCCTCCTGACCGTCTGACTGTCGTCAGGTCGCCCGGGTCAGTCCGATGCCCCGGGCGAAGGCCCGGATCTCGTCGATGAAGATGTCCGGCACCTCGGCGGCCGGGAAGTGCCCGCCGTGCTCGAGCTCGCTCCACGTCACGAGTCGTCGATAGCGCCGTTCGACGGCGCTCCGAGGTGGCTGGATCACATCGGCACCGAAGATCGAGCAACCGGTCGGCACCTCAGTGACGGCACGACCGAGGTCCGAGCGCAGCCCCTCGGCGTACATGCGGGCGGCTGACGTCGCACTTCTCGTCAGCCAATAGACCGAGGTGACATCCAGTACGGCGTCGTCGTCGAGGAACGATGACCGGTCAGGGTGCCAGTCCGACCAGGCGTCCAACTTCTCGGTGAGCCACGCCAGCAGCCCGACGGGGGAGTCCTCGAGGGAGTAGCCAATGGTCTGGGGCCGGGTCATCTGGAGGAGGGCATAGGCGTAGCCACTGCGCCGGAATGCACGCTCGCGCTCGGCTCCTGCGCGCCCTAGCTCCGTTGTCACCGCTGCCCGGTCCTCTTCGGTGACCTGCACGAGCGGCATGCTCAGGTGCAGTCCGAGCAACCGATCCGGGTGCCGGATCGCCAGCTCGGTGGACACCGATGCACCCCAGTCGCCACCGTGGGCCACGAAGCGGTCGTGGCCGAGCGCGCTCATCAGGGAAACCCACGCGTCCGCGGTCCGCGCGGGACCCCATCCCGGTTCAGTCGGCTTGCCGGAGTAGGCGTACCCGGGAAGGGACGGGCACACGACGTGGAAGGCAGGCGCATGGTCCGAGGCCTGAGTGAGACGTTCGACGACCCGGTCGAACTCGTAGCAGGTGCTCGGCCACCCGTGGCCGAGCAGGAGGGGCACGGCCGCGGGGTCGGGGGAGCGGAGGTAGACGGCGTGGTGCAGCACGCCGTCGACCTCCAGCCTGATCTGCGGGTGAGTGCGCAGGCGTTGCTCCAGTCGCTCGAAGTCGTAGTCCCTCTCCCATCGCGACACGAGATGCTTCATGCGCTCCAGCGACGTGCCGTGCCCGGGGTCCAGCGAAGCGGACGGCCAGCGCACCGAGGCGAGTCGGCGGCGCAGGTCGAGGACGTCGTCGGCGGCCACCGCGGGTTCGAACAGCACGCGTCACCTCTACCTCCACATGCGTGGGCGTGGCCATGCCAGAGGGTCCGGCGTGGTGGGGAGGTCCACAGTGGCCGCGAGATCAAGGCCGTGCGCCAGCCGGTCTTCGTGCCTAACGTCGCCACGTGGACATTGACGTCGAGAGCCTTTACGACCGCCCGGCCACGGGACGTTGGAACCGGATGGTCCTGGGTGACGTGCTCGAACGCATCACGTGGAGCCAGCCCGATAGGGAGGCGATCGTGGGGTGGTCGGGGGCGTTCGGGTCGCCGCGGTTCGAGCGCCTGACCTACCGGGAGGGGGACGAGGCCGCCAACCAGGTCGCGCACGCCCTCCTGTCAGCCGGGCTCGAGCGTGGGGCGCGGGTGCTGCTCTACTGCGAGAACTCCGTCGAGGCCGTGGTCACCATGCTCGGGATCGCGAAGGCAGGCCTGGTGTGCGTCCCCCTCAACCCGCTCCTGGCCCCGGACGTCGTCACGTACGCCATCGAGCACGTCGGCGCGACGTTTGCCATCGTCGACGCCGAGCTGTGGCCCCGAGCCGAGGCAGCCTTCAGTGAGTCGGGGCTCGCGCCCTCAGTGACCATCCCTATCGGCGGTGGCGCCGTCGAGGGGACCTTGCTCTTCGAGGACTGGATCGCGGACCGGCCGACGACGGACGTGGACATCGCGATCCACGCTGACGACATCTGGAGCCTGATGTTCACGTCGGGGACGACGGCGATGCCCAAGGCGTCGATGATCAGCCACACCTATGGCTACCTCGCGTCGTACACCTACACGCTCTCGACGACCCGGGGTCTGCGCTACGAGGACCAGCTGCGAACGGGCACCTTCCTCCCGATCGTCTACCACGTCGGCCACTACGCGGTCCTCTTCCAGTCGTGGTTCGCCGCCGGAACAGCCGTGATCGGCAGGCGTCCCAACCCGCCCGAGCTGTCGAAGGCGATCGCATCCGAGCGGATCACCGCGGTCTGGGGAGGCTCCCCGGCCTTCCTCCAGGCCCTGGTGGACGCCAACGATGCCCAGGGCGACGACCTCTCGACCCTCACTGTCGTCTTCTTCTCGTGGGGCGCCATGCGCCCGGACCTCATCGCCCGGCTCAAGGACAAGGCACGCAACCCCGAGCTCACCGCCCTTGAGGTGTTCGGCCAGACCGAGTCGCTCTCGTGCTACCGGTTCTATCCGGACCAGCACCCGGAGAAGCACGAGCAGTCCATGCACGGGGTCAACTACGTCGGTGTTCCGAACCCGATGCTGGCGGCCAAGGTGATCGACGCGGAGGGCAGGCTCCTGCGGGACTCGCCGGGCACCGCCGGCGAGGCCGTCTACCGCTCGCCCGCCATCACGGCCGGCTACTTCCGCAACGAGGAGGCGACCCGCGAGGCGTTCGAGGGCGGATGGTTTCACTCCGGCGACAGCTGCACCTACGACGAGGACGGCCTGCAGATCATGGTCGACCGGTTCAAGGACATCGTGAAGTCGGGAGGAGAGAACGTGTCCAGCCTTCGGGTCGAGACGGTGGTCGCGCAGCACCCGTCGGTCGGCCGGGTCGCGGTCGTCGGCGTGCCCAGCGACCGCTGGGGAGAAGAGGTCACGGCAGTGATCGTCCCCGTCGCAGGTGCCGTCCTGGACCCGGACGAGGTGATCGGCTTCGCCAGGGAGAGGCTGGCCGGATACGAGGCCCCCAAGCGCGTGGTCGTCGTCGACGCGCTGCCCGAGACGGTCGGCGGCAAGATCCTCAAGTACAAGCTCCGATCGGAGCTGGCCAGCCCGACGACCTGAGCGGTTCCGCACCTCGGAACGACCGGTGGCAGACGCCGCAGGCGCCGGGCAGCCTGAGGAATCGCCGTACGACAGCGCGTCGACCGCCGACCTGAGGAGCCATCGTGACCGAAGCCTCGACCATCGCCGCAGACGTGCCTGCGGACACTCGTCTCTCCTCCGAGATCGAGCACTACCTCTACCGTGAGGCCGACCTGCTCGACGACTGGCGACTTCCGGAGTGGCTCGAGCTGTTCCTGCCGGAGGGTCAGTACCTCGTCCCGAGCACGGACCTGCCTGACGGGGACCCGGGTCGCGACCTCTTCCTCGTCCAGGACGACCGCTTCCTCCTCGAGCAGCGGATCGGCTCCCTGATGAAGCGCTCGGCCCACGCCGAGTACCCGCACTCGCGCACCCGTCGGATGATCAGCAACGTCAGGGCCTACCTCGATGAAGAAGGGCACGTCGTCGTGCGCGCCAACTTCGCTGTCTTCCGGATGCGATCGGGTGCCTTCGACACCTACGTCGGTCAGTACCGCCACGTGCTCGCGAGGGACGATGAGGGTGGCCTGCGCTTCCTCGTCCGCCGCTCAGTCCTCGACCTCGACACGCTGCGCCCCCACGGCAAGGTCAGCATCATCCTGTGAGCCGGCTGGCGGGCAAGGTCGCGGTGGTGACCGGGGCGAGCCCGAACATCGGGGGCACGCTGGCGGCCGGACTGGCCGCCGAGGGCGCGCGCGTGCTGTGCACCGACCTGGTGCCGGACGTCGCCGAGGCGGCCGCCTCGGGGATCCGCGCCGCCGGCGGTACGGCCGACTGGATCGCGGGGAACGTCACCGACGACCAGCACGCGCGGGAGATCATGGCGAAGGCCCATGACCTGTGGGGCGGCATCGACGTCCTCGTCAACAACGCGGTGTTCTTCCAGCAGCAGGGCGTGCTCGACATGCCGTACGCCGACTACATGCGCCAGCTCGAGGTCATCCTCGGCGGGGCGTTCCTGCTCACCCGCGAGGCCGCCCGGAGCATGATCGCGGCCGGTCACGGAGGGAGCATCGTCAACGTGCTCTCGACGGCGGCGTGGCAGGGCCAGCCCGGCAACGTCGGCTACTCCACGGGCAAGAGCGGGATGATCAACTTCACCCGGTCGGTCGCCATGGAGCTCGCCGAGCACGGCATCCGGGTCAACGGCTTCACCCCGACGGCAACGGCGCCGACGGATCCGGCCGCGCTGGCCTCGATGCAGGCCCTGCTCAGCAAGCCGTCGCACTACGCAAACGACTTCCGTGCGCAGCTCCCGCTGGGACGCCTGCCCACGCCGCAGGACTACGTCGGAGCGGTCGTCTACCTCGCCTCCGACGAGTCGGCCATGGTCACCGGCACCAACATCACCGTCGACGCCGGAGCGACGGCCAAGTACTGGCCGTGGACTCCCCATCCCGAATCGAGCTGAGCAGATGTCCGACGTCATCCTCGTCCACCCCACCCCGCACGTCCTGGAGGGACCCGGCGGTCCGATCCACGTCACGGAGATCAGCCTCGGTGGCACGCCACGCGGCCTGGTCGTCCTGCTCACCGACGACGAGGTCCCGGACGTCGACGTGGTGCAGTCGATGAACCACTTCGTCATGGAGGGCTACGAGTCCATCGCAGCACGTGTGGACCTCGATGGTGTCGACGTCGTCCTCGGGCGCGCGGCCGAACGCGGCTGGCACGACGACCAGGTCGGCGTCGTCGGGCTGGGCGCCGGCGCCACCCTCGCCCTCGACCTCGCCCTGCGTCGCGAGCTCGGTGCCGCAGTGGCGTTCTCGCCCACCCCCGACCTCGATCGACTGGCTGCGGAGCCCGCCCTGCGCACCCCGTGGCTCGGCATGTTCGGTGAGGACGCTGCGGGCCTGACCCGTGGCGAGGTCCACCGGCTGCGCGGCACGCTGCGAGGCGGTTCCGACGTCTTCAGCCATGTCGTGAGCTATCCGGGGGTGGGCGCTGACTTCCACCGCCGGACGGAGACCGGTGTGGCGTTCGCCGCGTCGTACGACAGCTGGCAGCGTGCAACGGAGTGGCTCAACGCCCGCGTCGCAGCCCGACTGACGCCCCTCGCGGTGGCGTGGCGCAACCGGCAGCACGCAGCACCCAGCGTCTGACCGACACCGACACATCGAGAGCCCCCGGGAACCGGTCGGTCCACCGGGGGCTCTCGGCGTGCTCATGCGTTGGTGGACTCGGTCGACCTGTGGCGCCGCTCGGCCCGGAACATCTCATCGAGGGGAGCCTTGGTCTCCACCGGGAGCCGCTCGCCGGTGACGAGCTCGTTCCACCGCCGCCACCAGGTCCGCATCTGCAGCTCGTCGGTGGTGGAGTTGATGTCCTTGTTCATGCCTCGCGAGATGTCTGACCAGGGCAGCTCGCGTGCGGCGGCATAGCCGGTCTGGCAGGTCTCGAGCGCTTCGACGTCGTCCGGCGACGCCAGGCCGCCCGGGCCCCAGAAGGTCAGGAAGTTGTCCAGTCGCTGCTTGCGGAGCTCGTCGCCCTCCTCCGGTGGCGCCAGCTCCCAGGCGGTGACCTCCATGTAGTCCGGGCTGATCGGGTCGATCTTGCGGACCACGACCCCCATGACGAGGTCGATGATCACCAGGTTGGGGAAGATCACCATGTTGCGGTTGCCCATCATCCGGTCGACCCAGCCGTCGCCGTAGAGCTCGCGGAACCGGTCGAAGCGGGCCGCCCGTTCCTCGGCTCCGGCGTCGGAGAGCGGGCGCCCGAAGAGACCCTCGGTGGCAGGTGCGCCTGCAATCACGGCGTGCCCGTTGCCGAGGTCGATCCCGCGAGAGTCGGCCAGCGCACTGGGGTCGAGCTTGCCGCGGGCGGCGAGGACCATCTCGAAGTAACGCTGGTGCGTGGAGACCGCGTGGTAGCCGTCCATGCTGTTCTCGACCAGGAGCTTCCAGTTCGCCTTGATCGAGTACTCGTGCGTCCCGTGCAGGATCTCCATCCCCTGCTCGGACTGGTCGCAGACCAGGTCGATGTACTCGGTTGCCCCCGCCAGGTAGGTCTTCAGGTCGACGATGTCGGGGTCGAACGACACGAAGACGAAGCCTCGGTAGGAGTCGACCTTCGCGGGGCTGGCGAGCCCGGGTCGCTCGAACCCTTCCCCGTAGGCGTCGTCACCCGGCATCGACACCATCTCGCCGGCCGTGCTGAAGCTCCACCCGTGGTAGAAGCACGTGAGGAACCGGGCGTTGGCGCTGTCCTCGCGGCACAGCATCGCGCCCCGGTGCGGGCAGCTGTTGATCCAGACCTGGATCGTCCCCGTCGCGTCACGGGCGAACACCAGCGGGCGACCGGCGACCTTGCGCGTCTTGTAGTCGTTCTTCTTGGGCAGCTCGGTCTCGTGCCCGATATAGAGCCAGCTGTGGTTGAAGATCTTGTCGCGCTCGAGCGCGAAGACCTCAGGATCGACCATGGCCGACCGGTTCACCTGGAACCGGGGCATCTCCCGGTCGTCGTTCACGAAGGTGGACATGCGACTCCTCACATCGTCGATCCACCGGCAGCGCCGCGCAGCCAGTGATGGTCCTCACCGTGCAGCACAGCCGGGTGCCGCGACAGCGGCTGGTTCCGGTCGACGGAACGGGCGGTGGTCGGTGCTCCCCACCGCTGGCGACAGTGGCGTGCATGGAGACAGCACGAGCCGTGGAACGCCGATTCGCGTGCAACGACGATGCCCTCGCGCCCGGCGAGTCGATGACGATCCCGGCGGAGGATGCTGGTGGCGTGGCGATCGCGGTCTTCCGCAACGAGGACGGCGAGCTGTTCGCGACCGCCGACACCTGCACCCACGAGGAGTGGTCGCTCGGAGAGGACAGCGACCTCGAGGGAAACGAGGTGGTGTGCCCCCTCCACATGGCGCGCTTCGACATCACGTCCGGTGAGGCCCTCTGCTTCCCGGCAACCGTCGCCCTCAAGACCTTCGAGGTCGTGGTCGAGGACGGCCGCGTGCATGTCCTCGCCTGACGAGCACGTGGTGGTGGTCGGTGGCTCGACCGGGGCCGTACGCACGGTGCAGGCACTACGCCGTGTGGGCTTCGATGGCAGGCTCACGATGGTCTCTGACGAGTCGCACATGCCTTATGACCGTCCCCCGCTGTCCAAGGACCTGCTGGCCGAGGACCACGCGGGAGACCCTGTGCCGCTGCTGACCGTCGAGCAGGCGGCAGACCTACATGTCGAGGTCCTCCTCGACACTCGTGCGTCCGGCCTCGACCCGTTGGGACGGACCGTGACGGTCGACCACCTCGGCCAGGTCCGACAGATCTCCTACGACCACCTCGTCATCGCCACAGGGGCCGCCGCCCGGCGCCTCCCCGGACCCGAGCTCGACGCTGTCCACGTCATCCGGTGCCTCGACGACGTCGCACGGCTCCGCCACGCACTGGGCGCCGCACGGCGAGCGGTGGTCATCGGCGCCGGCTTCATCGGGGCCGAGTTCGCCAGCGCCGCGCGCAGTCGTGGCATGGAGGTCACACTCGTGGAGGCGCAGCCGCACCCGTTCGCCCAGCTCCTGGGCGAGGAGGTGGGAGCCGAGGTGGCCGGCGTGCACGCCGCTCACGGCGCGCAGCTCCTGACGGGCGTAGGCGTCGAAGCAGTCCGGACGGCGGCGGACGGCACGACCGAGGTGGTCCTGGCCGACGGTCGGGTGCTGCCGACCGACGTGGTCGTGGTCGGCGTCGGTGCCGTGCCGAACACAGCTTGGCTCGTCGGATCCGGGCTGCCTGTCATGGACGGCATCGAGTGCTCGGCGGACCTCGAGGTCGTGGGATGGCCCGACATCCACGCCGTCGGCGATGTCGCTCGGTGGCCCCATCCGTCGTATCCCACGCCGATCCGGGTCGAGCACTGGACCAATGCCGGCGACCACGCCGAGATCGTGGCGGCGCACCTGACCGGGGCCCGGCCACCCCGCCCCACGGTGCCCTATGTCTGGTCCGACCAGTACGGACACCGGATCCAGATCGTCGGACGGCCCGGGGAGGGCGAACTCGCCCGGCGCCGGGGCTCGATGGAGGCGGGTGACCTCGTGGCGGTGTACGCCACCGACGCAGGCGCGGTGGTGGGCGCGATCGTCGTGGACGATCCGCGTCTGCTGATGAAGCTCCGCAAGGCGGTGACCGCCGGTACCACGGCGGCCGAGCTCGACGAGACATTCTTCCTGCCGGCCTGACCGGCTGACGACCCCACACACGTGAGACACGAAGAGGAGATGCGACATGGCTGAGGTGCTCGGCGTGGGCCTGACCCACTACCCGTTGCTGGCAGGCGCGGACACGCACATGGCGAACCTGCTGAAGAGTGCGCTCAAGGATCCCGACATCCCCGAGGCGGCGAAGGACCCGGACTCGTGGAGCGACCTCGCACGCGAGGAGTGGGGCGACGACGGCGGGACGGCGGCGGCGGGGCGGCACCGCAAGCGGCTCCTGGACGACCTCGACATGTGCCGCCGTGCGATCGACGAGTTCGAGCCCGACGTGCTGCTGGTCTGGGGTGACGACCAGTACGAGAACTTCCGTGAAGAGGTGATCCCGTCCTTCTGCGTGCTCGCCTACGGCGACACCCCAGTGGAGCCGTTCGGCGTCCTGGACATGCTCAAGATCCCGAACTACTGGGGTCTGCCGAACGACACCGTCTTCACGATGCGAGGCATGCCGGACTTCGCCAAGAAGCTCGCCAGCGACGTCCTCAACGACGGAGTCGACGTGGCGTACTCCTACGAGAAGCGCCAGGGAATCCACTTCCCGCACGCGTTCGGCAACACCCAGGTGTTCCTCGACTTCGACAACGTGGGCAGTGAGTTCCCCTACCCGATCGTGCCGATGGCCGTGAACTGCTACGGCGAGCACGTGATCGCCCGCAAGGGCGGCATCGCCCGCTTCGCCGACATCCAGGCCGGCGAGGACCTCGACCCTCCGGGCCCCAGCCCTCGTCGCTGCTTCGAGTTCGGCCGTGCCGTCGCCCGGTCTGTCGCGGCGTCGGACAAGCGCGTGGCGCTCGTGGCGTCGTCCAGCTGGTCGCACGCGTTCCTCTACGACAAGGGGTGGCACCTGCGCCCGGACACCGAGTCCGACCAGGTGTTGTTCGACGCGATGCTGGCCGGCGACTACGACACCTGGAACGCGCGGACGAGTCGGGAGATCATCGACTCGGGGCAGCACGAGATGCTCAACTGGTTCTGCCTGCTCGGGGCGATGGACGAGCTCGGCATGAAGCTCGAGTGGACCGACTGGGCGGTGACGGAGATCTTCAACTCCAACAAGGCCTTCGCCATCTTCCGCTGAGGTGTCGCAAGCCCCTCAGATGTCACGCGGGAACCAGTGCCCCCGCCCCTCGGCCAGGCCTTCTCCGACGTCGTCGGCGATCCGGTCGGCCGTGATGCGCAGCGCCTGGTCCACTCGGGCAGGCGGCGGGTCCTCCGCGCAGTGGCCCACCGACACGGCCCCGATCGCGAAGCCGTTCATCCGGACAGGGGCTGCGACGCAGGCCAGGCCGGGCTGCGCCTCACCGCTCTCGCGGGCGATCCCCTCGTCGTGGACCTTGCGCAGCTCGCTGATCAGAGTGTCGACCTCGGTGATCGAGCGAGCCGTCATCGCGGGCAGCGGCGAGGGGAGGAAGTTGGCCAGGTCGTCGAAGTCCTCGAACGCCAGGAGCGCCTTGCCGATCGCCGTGCAGTTGGCGGGGAGACGACCACCGACGGAGGTGATCGAGGCGCGGGTGTCCCGGCTGGCGAGCTTCTCGAGGTAGACCACGTCGAACTCGCGAAGCACGGCAAAGTGCACGGTGGCACCGCTCCAGCGGTGCAGCTGAGCGAGGTGGGGGAGCGCCAGGTCACGCATGTACCCGGCGGGGGTGCCAGCCCCGAGCTGAAGCAGGCCCAGGCCCAGCTTGTAGCCGGACCGGTGGTGCTCCACCGCCCCGAGCTCGACGAGCCTGATCAGGAGGCGATGGACGGTCGACTTGGGCAGCCCGGCCGCCCGGGCCAGCTCGCTGAGCGTCATGACGCGCTCGTGCGGGTTGAACGCCCGCAGGAGGTCGAACGCCTTCGTCAGGATCGACGGCGGCTCGACAGCGTCAGCGCCGGGCGCGCTCTTCGTAGTGGTGGGGGGCATCGTCACCTCACTGGTCCAACCATTCAACCGTGACCCTCGTCACTCTACGCGTCGAGCGGTGCCCGCGGGAGAGCTCAGTTCCACGCGCCGGAACGCAGGGCTGCGAACGGCGATTGTCGGCGACAAGGTGGGTGCCGGCCGTCCCAGCTGGGCGACCCCACGTCGAGGGTTCGGAGGTGTCGGCATGCAGGAGGCCGGATCGCCGCGAGACGGCGTCGACCTGCACGCGCACTGGTTCGGGCGCGACCTCCAGGTCGCGGATCGCATGCAGGACGATCGGTGGCCGACCCTCACCGTCGACTCGTCCGACCACGGTCGACTGATGCTGGGCAGCACGCCCTTCCGTGACGTGCGTAGCTCGCTGTGGGACGTCGAGACACGTCTGGCCGACCTCGACGCCGCCGGCGTGCGCCACCAGGTCATCTCGCCCGTCCCGGTCACTCTGGCGACGTGGGCAGACCGCGACCGCGCGATCGAGTACGCACGAGCCTGCTCGGCCTCCGTCTCCGCCGCGGTCGCGGCCTCCGGCGGACGGTTGCTCGGGCTCGGGGCAGTCCCGCTGCCGCACGTCCGGGAGTCAGTGGACGCCCTGCAGGGACTGATGACCGGCACCCGGCCGATGCTGGGGGTGGAGATCAGCTCCCGGATCGGCGCGCTCGAGCTCGACGACCCGCTGCTGCTGCCCTTCTTCGAGGCCGCGGAGTCGCTCGGCGCGCTGGTCATGGTGCATCCGGGTGACGGAGGCAGCGGGACCGTGCGCCGTGGCGGACAGCCCTACGACTTCGGGCTGGGCATGCTCACCGACACGGCGCTGGCGGCTGCCGCCCTCGTCTTCGGCGGCGTGCTGGACCGGTTCCCGCGACTGCGCGTCGTGCTGGCACACGGGTGCGGGGGATTCGCGTGGTCCTACCCGCGGATGCGGTTGGGGGCGAACGTCTTCCAGGGGATCGACGCCGGGCGGCTCGACGAGCTGGTCCGCCGGCTGTGGGTGGACTCCCTGGTGCTCGACCCCGAGCACCTCAGGCTGCTCGTCCACCGGTTCGGCGAGGATCGCGTCGTCCTGGGCACCGACCACCCGTTCTTTCCGGCCGTGACGCAGCAGGCACGCGCCTTCCTCTCGGAGGCCGAGCAGAGCGGGGCTCTGCGCCGCGGAGCGGCCCACCGGGTCTTCTCGTCGAACGGCGCGGTGCTGACCGGACTGGGAGCGGTGGCCTCGTGACACCGACCGATGTCGTGGACGTGGTCGTGGTGGGGGCGGGCGCAGCTGGGCTCGCCACGGCTCTCGGGCTGGCGCGGAGAGGCGTGAGCGTCGACGTGGTCGATGTCGCCCGCCCGCAGCGGGTGCCGTGGACGGAGGTGCACCACTGGTCCGTGCTGGCGGGGCTGCACGACCTCGGTGTCCTCGACGACCTGCTCCGGCGGGGGACCCGTTGCACACGATGGGAGCTGCGGGTCCTGGCTTCGGGCGAGCGGATCCCGTTTGACCTCGGTGACCTGCGCGACGACGTGCCACACCCGTATGCACTGCGAGTCTCGGAGACCGACCTCCTCGAGGTGCTGACCGAGCACCTGCTGTCCCTGCCGGGCACCCGGGTCCTGCAGGGTCCGGTGCGTGCCGTCACCACCGGGCCGGACGCCGCCACCGTGACCTATGGAGGCCGAGGTGGCGACGGTGAGGTGAGCGGTCGCTGGATCGTCGCCGCAGACGGACCGTCGAGCGTGCCTCGGCGTGAGGCCGGCATCGCTTTTCCGGGCACCAGCGGCGCCGAGCGCACGGTCGTCGCGATCGTCGACCACGACTTCGCTGGCCACGACTATGCGGAGACGACGTTCCAGCTCGACGGACAGAGAGGAGCGGTGGTCGAGAGGATCGGTGGGACCACGTGGCGCTACGTGTTCCAGGAGCCTCTCGAGTGGTCGGAGGAGGAAGCACCGGGGCGCATCGCCGACGTGCTCGGCCAGGTCACCGGGACGACGCCGCGGATCCTCGACTGGGACGTGGAGCGGACCCACCAGCGAACTGCCGTGACCTTCCGACGGGGCAGGACCGTGCTGGTGGGGGACAGCGCCCACCTCACGCACCGCCTGATCGGGCACTCGTCCATCGCGGCGTGGTTCGAGTCCTTCACGCTCGCGGAGGTGCTCGCCGGAGTGGTCGCGGGAGCGGTCGCTCCGTCGCGCCTCGACGCGTGGGCGCACGAACGTCGTCGGAGATACCTCTCGGACGCGGTCCCGGCGAGCATCAGCCGGAGGAACCTCGTGGCGCAGATCCACGACCCGTCACGGTTGGCGCTCGAGCTCGAGGACTTCCGGCGAGCGCTCGATGACGTGGAGGTGCGCCGGGACGTCCTCATGCGTGGCCGAGAGCTCGAGGGCGCGACGACGACCTGGTGACACCGGCATTCCGGACGCCGGAACGACGCGTTGTCGCGTGCTGCCCCGGTTCCTAGCGTCGGTCCGACCAAAGCACCGTTCCCCCACCACAGGAGCCACCGTGTCCGTGACGTTGTCCGATCTCGCGCAAGGCGCATTCCTCGACGTCGCGGGCGTCTCCACGCACTACCACGACGCGGGCGCGGGCGATCCGGTCCTGATGCTGCACGGCTCGGGGCCGGGTGTCTCTGCCTGGGCCAACTGGCAGCACGCGATCCCCAGCATCTCCCAGCACGCCCGCGTGATCGCCCTCGACATCGTCGGGTTCGGCCATACCGAACGCCCCGACGACGTGCAGTACTCGTTGCGGACCTGGACCGACCACGTGTGGGGCTTCCTCGACGCGCTGGGCCTGGAGCGCGTCTCGGTCGTGGGCAACTCGCTCGGGGGACGGATCGCACTGCAGATGGCGGAGGACGACCAGGACCGGCTCGACCGCCTCGTGCTGATGGGGTCGCCCGGGGTCGGGATGACCCTGACGGACGGGTTGAAGGCCCTGCGTGCGTACGAGCCCTCGCCCGAGGCGATGCGCGAGCTCCTCCGGACCTACTTCGCGGTCGACCCGACCCTGATCAGCGACGACCTGGTCAGGATCCGCTACAAGGCCAGCGCCGCGGCCGGGGCCCACGAGGCGTATCGGCTGATGTTCTTCCACCCGGACCACAAGGGTGGTGAGCTTGCGATCACCGAGGAACAGGTGCGCGCGGTGGACCGCCCGACCTTGCTCGTGCACGGGCGCGAGGACCGGATCGTGCCCGTGGACGTGGCCTGGAACATGCTGGGTCTCCTCCCGGACGCCGATCTGCACGTGTTCGCACGCTGTGGGCACTGGACCCAGATCGAGCGTGCCAGTGACTTCAACGCGGTGGTCACGCAGTTCCTCGGTCTCGACGAGACGGCGACGGCGACGGCGTGACGGCGAACACCGACTCCTTCCGGGCGGCCCGCGACCGGCTGTTGGGCTGGCGCGGCGACCACGCGACCGCCGTCCAGGACTTCGAGTGGCCGATGCTGCAAGGCCAGTGGAACTGGGCGATCGACTGGTTCGACGCCGTGGCGCGCGGTGTGGACCGCGAGGCGCTCGTGGTGCTCCGCGAGGACGGCGGCCGGGATGCTGTCAGCTTCGACGAGATGGCCGATCGGTCGGACCGGATGGCCTCCTGGTTGCGCGGGCACGGTGTCCGCGCCGGCGACAGCGTGATGGTCATGCTGGGCAACCAGGCCGAGCTGTGGGCCGTGATGCTCGGCGTGATGAAGATCGGCGCGGTGATCGTGCCCACCGCAACGGCTGCAGGGCCGGCCGAGCTGGTGGACCGGATGCAGAGGTCGGGAGCCGTGCTCGTGGTCTGCAACGAGGCGGACGCCGTCAAGTTCGACGAGGTGCCCGGCGACTACGCCAAGGTCGTCGTGGGGTCGCGCGCCGGCTGGCACTCGCTGTCGGACGCCGACGCGCTGGATGCCGAGCCTCAGCCCCACCCGGGAACGACGCCGGACGACCCGCTGCTGCTCTACTTCACCAGCGGCACCACGTCCCGCCCGAAGCTGGTCCGGCACACGCAGGTGTCCTACCCGGTCGGCCATCTCTCCACCATGTACTGGCTCGGCATCGGTCCGGGGGATCGGCACCTCAACATCTCCTCGCCCGGATGGGCCAAGCACGCATGGTCGTGCTTCTTCGCGCCCTGGAACGCCGAGGCGACCGTCGTGGTCCACGACTACTCCCGTTTCCGGGCCGACACGCTGCGTGAGGGTCTCGTCGCCGAGGGCGTCACGTCCTTCTGCGCGCCACCGACGGTGTGGCGCATGCTCATCAACGCCGACCTCGGTGACCGCCCGCCCGAGCTCCGCGAGCTCGTCGGGGCGGGGGAGCCCCTGAACCCCGAGGTCATCGGACAGGTGGAGCGGCGCTGGGGACTGACGATCCGCGACGGGTTCGGGCAGACCGAGACGACCTGCCAGATCGGCAACACCCCCGGGTCGCCGGTGAAGCCAGGCTCGATGGGGCGCCCGCTCCCCGGCGTGCCGAGCGTCCTGGTCGACCCGCTCTCCGGGGCCCTCGTCGAGGGCGTCGGCGAGGGTGAGATCTGCCTCGACCTCGCGCAGTCGCCGCTGCCCCTCATGACCGGCTACCAGGGCGACACCGAGCGCAACGACGAGGCCATGGCCGGTGGGTGGTACCACACCGGCGACGTGGCCGCCCGCGACGCCGACGGCTACATCACCTACATCGGGCGCACCGACGACGTCTTCAAGGCCTCCGACTACAAGATCAGCCCGTTCGAGCTCGAGAGCGTGCTCATCGAGCACCCGGCGGTCGCCGAGGCGGCCGTCGTGCCCGCACCGGACCCGGTGCGGCTCGCTGTGCCGAAGGCGTACGTCGCGCTCGCGCCCGGCCACGAGCCGACCCGGGAGACGGCCCTCGACATCCTCCGGCATGCTCGCGAGCACCTGGCGCCCTACCTGCGCGTGCGACGGGTGGAGTTCTTCGAGCTTCCGAAGACGATCTCCGGGAAGATCCGCCGGGTGGAGCTGCGGACCCGCGAGGTCGACCTGGCGGCGGAGTCCGCCGGGCGCAACGGTCAGGAGTGGCGCGACGAGGACTTCCCCGAGCTCACCGGCGGCGAGCCCGCCCGCTCGTCGTAGTCGAGCCATGCCGGCCGGGTGCTCCTCAGCCCGACAGCGGCGACAGCGGTGCAGGTGGCGCACGCGAGGCTGACGAGCGTGAGGGAGGCGGCGTACGACACCGCGTGCTCGACGGTCGCCAACGCCGCAGGTAGCGCGAATCCGACATAGGTCAGGGCGTAGAAGATCCCGGTGAGCCCGGGCAGCTGCTCCGCCGCAGCCATGGCTCGCACCTCGACCAAGCCTGCCACGACCGTGACTCCGTAGGCGGCGCCGAGCACCACCGCTGCCCCGACGGCGAGGACGAGGGACCTCGCCGCCGTCTCGAGGGCGACCATGGCTGCGCCCGCCGTCATCAGGCTCATGCCGAGCACCAGCTCCCAGCCGCGGAGCCTGACGTGCAAGCGACCGGCGACGCGCTGGGCGAGCACACCCGACCCCAGCATCAGGACGGTCAGGAGCGTTGCGAAGGCGACCGCGAGCGATGCCGTCCGAGTGGCGACGAGCTCCGGGACGATCGCGTACGCCAGGCCGGCCGACGCGAAGACCCACGGCGCCGTGGTGAGAACCACCAGGTCGAAGCGGTGTCTCGATCGACCGGGAAGTCGCAGGTCCGGCGCGAGCCGGCTCCCAGGGGTCCGCTGCGCAGGGTCCGGTGCCCGCACCAGGCTGGGCATCGCCAGCGCGCCGAGCACCAGGTGGACGACGTACGGCGTCACGTGGGGCGAAGGCCCCCACTGGGCCAGAGTGCCTGCAACCCCGGCTCCGGCGCCGAAGCCCGCCGTGAGCGTCATGGCGGCGCGACGTGCTGCGGTGCCGCGCGCCGCGGTCGGCGGTGTCAGGTCATCGATCCACGCCGTCCCTACCACGAGCGCGATCGCGACGGACACTCCCACGAGAAGGCGGCCGATGCAGAGGAAAGCTGGCTGGTTCAGCGATGCCGCGAGCACGCCGCTCGCCATCAGGCCCGTCACCAGCCCGGCCAGCATCACGCGCCTCCGTCCCCACCGCAGGCTCGCCTGGCCGACGACGAGGAATCCCGGCACCAACCCCACGACGTACATCGCGAGGAAGAGGTTGACCTCGGCGCTGGAGTACCCAGCCAGGTCGCGGTACATGGCGAGGAGAGGGGTGAACTGGTTGCCGCCGTAGGAGAGCACGAAGGCTGCGGGTGCGACGTACATCCAGGAGCGGTGCCCCACGGCGCCGCCCCTCAGGACGCCGCCACGAGGTCGAGCGCGATGTCGACGATCATGTCCTCCTGGCCACCGACCAGACCACGTCGCCCCACCTCGACCAGGATCGAGCGCACGTCGATGCCGTGCCGCTCGGCGGCCACCTCGGCGTGCCGGAGGAAGGACGAGTAGACCCCGGCGTAGCCGAGCGTGAGGGTCTCGCGATCGACCCGGACCGGACGGTCCTGCAGAGGCCTGACGAGGTCGTCGGCCGCGTCCTGGAGCGCGAAGAGGTCACACCCGTGCTGCCACCCCTGGAGGTCGGCGACCGCCACGAAGGGTTCGATGGGGCAGTTCCCTGCGCCGGCGCCATGGCCGGCGAGCGAGGCATCCACGCGCGTCGCTCCCTCTTCGACCGCGATGACGGAGTTGGCGACGGACAACGAGAGGTTCTCGTGCGCATGGATGCCGATCTCCGTCTCGTCCGACAGCGCGTCGCGATAGATGCGGACCCGATCGCGGACCGCGCCCATGGTGAGTCGCCCACCGGAGTCGGTGACGTAGACGCAATGGGCGCCGTAGGACTCCATCAGGACCGCCTGTCGTGCGAGCTCCTCGGCCGGTGCCATGTGGCTCATCATCAAGAAGCCCGACACGTCCATCCCCAGCTCGCGTGCCTTGGCGATGTGCTGCGCCGAGACGTCGGCCTCCGTGCAGTGGGTGGCGACGCGGACGGAGCGCACCCCCAGGTCGAAGGCGTGCACCAGCTCGTCGATCGTCCCGATGCCCGGCAGCAGGAGCGTGGTCAGCCGCGCACGCGTGATCACGTCAGCAGCGGCCTCGATCCACTCCCAGTCGGTGTTGCTGCCCGGGCCGTAGTTGAGCGAGCCCCCCGCCAGTCCGTCACCGTGCGCGACCTCGATCGCGTCCACCCCGGCGGCATCGAGGGCGGCGACGATGCGTGCGACATCGGCGGGGGAGATGCGGTGGCGGATGGCGTGCATGCCGTCGCGCAGCGTCACGTCCTGCACGAACACCCCTGGTGCAGAGGTCGTCCTGTCACTCATCGGGAGACCTCTTCCAGCTCAGCACCTTGGCTCCGGGCGATGACCTCGCCCACGCGCAGGGCTGCCGACGTCATGATGTCGAGGTTTCCGGCATAGGCCGGGAGGTAGTGGGCCGCTCCCTCGACCTCGAGGAACACCGACACCTGGTGGGTGACGGGGCTCCCGCCCGAGAGCGTGTGCAGGGGCTGGTCGTCTGGGACGGGGACGACCTGCACCTCCTGCTTCAGCCGGTAGCCGGGCACGTAGGCCGCGACGTCCGCCACCACCTGCGCGACCGACGTGCGGATCGCGTCCTGCGTCGCGGCGTCCTCGGCACTCACGAGCGCGAACACCGTGTCGCGCATGATGAGGGGTGGCTCGGCCGGGTTCAGCACGATGATCGCCTTCCCGCGCTTGGCACCTCCCACCTCGACGATGGCCCGGCTGGTCGTCTCGGTGAACTCGTCGATGTTGGCCCGGGTCCCGGGGCCTGCGGAGCGCGAGGCGATCGACGCCACGATCTCGGCGTAGGGGACCGGCGTCACCTTCCGGATCGCTGCTACGACCGGGATCGTCGCCTGGCCACCGCAGGTCACCATGTTGACGTTCGCCGCGTCGAGGTGGTCGTCGAGGTTGACCGCCGGAACGACGAAGGGACCGATCGCGGCGGGTGTGAGGTCGACCAGCCGCTTTCCGTACGGCGCGAGCCGTGCCGCATTGGCGCGGTGGGCTCCGGCAGACGTCGCGTCGAAGACGATCTCGATGTCGTCGAAGCCAGCCATCTCGACCAGCCCGTCCACGCCCTCGTGGGTGGTCGGCACTCCCAGGCGCGAAGCGCGGGCGAGCCCGTCGGACCGTGCGTCGATTCCCACCATCGCAGCCATCTCGAGCACGTCCGAGTGCCTCACCACCTTGATCATGAGGTCCGTGCCGATGTTTCCCGACCCGATGATGGCGACCTTGGTGCGGGTGCTCACTCGGACTCCCCGCTGAACGTGAACGCCACCTCGCCGAGCCCACGGATGCGGACGCGGACGGCGCTTCCTGCCGACACGGCGACCATCGGGCCCAGCGCCCCGGAGAGCACCACCTGTCCGGCCAGCAGGGGATCGCCCAGGTCTCTCGCGGTCCGGGCCAGCCACTGCAGTGCGAGGAGCGGATCGCCCAGACAGGCTCGGCCGTTCCCACTCGACACCTCGGACCCGTCGACCTCTAGCGTCATCTCTGCCTCCGCCGGCTCGAATGCTTCGAGCGATGCTCGCGACTCGCCCAGGACGTACAGGCCGCTCGACGCGTTGTCGGACACGGTGTCGGCGAAGGTGATGTCCCAGCCCTGGACCCGGCTGTCCACGATCTCCACTGCTGGCACGGCGTACGCCACGGCGGCACGCACCTGCGGCAGCTCGAGTGAGCCCTCGGCGAGGTCGTCGACGAGCACGAACGCGATCTCCCCCTCGACCTTGGGCTGGAGCAGGCGGCCGAACGGCACGGTGTCGCCGTCGGCGAACGCCATGTCGTCGAACAGCACGCCGAAGTCGGGCTGGTCGACGCCGAGCTGCTGCTGGACCGCAGGGGAGGTGAGCCCGATCTTCCGGCCCACGGCTCGCGACCCTCGCGCGACCCGCTCGGCGTTGACGAGCTGCTGAACGGAGTAGGCGAGGCCGGTGTCGTCGACGCCGATGAGGTCACGCACGGGCGGACAGGGTTGATCGGCGGCGGCTGCGTCGAGCAGGCGTCGGGCCGCCTGCCGCGCCTGCGTGGGCACCGTCGTGTCGGTGGAGGGCATGAGGTCAACGGTGGCCGGGTGACGCGCGCTTGCCAGCGGGGAGTTCAACTGGCTGGAACGCCGGACCCGCTCACCGCCAGTTGTGATGGGGACTTCGACATGGTCCGGGGACATGACGAGTGGTCACCGTCTGCCTTCTCAGGAAGCCTCGGAGACATGGCGTCCCGCATCCACCAGCTTCCCGGATCCCACAACGTGCGCGACCTCGGCGGGCTGGCCACGGCTGATGGTGGGCAGGTCCGATCGGGACGGATCTTCCGCAGCGACTACCCAGGCTTCGCCGAGCACGAAGGCGGGCACCTGGCCCGCGAGCTCGGGCTGAGGACGGTCGTCGACCTGCGTCGCGGTGCCGAGGCCGCCTTCGAGCTGGTCGACTGGGCTGCGCTGGGGATCGCGCACGAGCGCTGGCCGATCGTGGCGGACGTCGAGTCGTCCTGGCACGCTCGCTACGCGGCGTACCTGACCGCTCGGCCGGAGACGGTCGTGGGTGCCGTCCGTCGCGTCCTCGATCCCTCGTCACAGCCCGTGCTCTTCCACTGCGCCGCAGGCAAGGACCGGACCGGTGTCGTGGCGGCGCTGGTGCTCGGGATCCTCGGCGTCGCGGACCAGGACGTGGTGGACGACTACGTGCTGAGCGACGCCTCGGTAGCCGCGATCCTGGCTCGGCTGGTCGAGGCGGAGCCCTATCGCGAGCGCCTGCTGACCACGACGTGGGAGGAGCAACGGCCGCGAGCCGCCGGGATGGAGCAGTTCCTCGAGGTCCTCCACGAGCAGGGCGGTGCGCAGGAGTGGCTGCTGGCACATGGAATGACCGAAGGGGAGCTCGAGAATGCGCGTCTGGCGCTCGTCGAGCGTTGAGGTCCTTGCGCGAACTTGCAGGAAAGCGCCCTTGAAATAAACGGTCATACCATTCTAATGTGCGCACATGTGACCTTCGCCTCACCGTGACTGCAGGCGCCGACGAAAGGTTCTCCATGGCCGCTCCGAGCAAGACCGTCCACGACCGTTACACGGACGCAGAGATCCAGGCGTTCTACGACGCCGGCTTCTGGCAGACCTCGAGCTTCAACGAGCTGGTCGCCTCGCGCGCCGCCGAGCAGCCGGACGACACGTTCGTCTTCGACTCGACGACCGCCTGCACCTATCGCGAGTTCGAGGAGCGTGCCCTCCGGATCGCTGTGGGCCTCAAGCGTGGAGGCATCGAGAAGGGTGATCGCATCGCGGTCCAGCTCCCGAACTGGACCGAGTTCCCGCTGGTGGCCGCCGCGGCGTCGCGCATCGGCGCGATCCTGGTGCCGATCATGCCGATCTACCGCGACGACGAGGTCGGCTACGTCGTAAGGCACTCGGGCGCCTCGGCGATCGTCACGTGCGGCGAGTTCCGCGGCTTCGACCACCTGGCGATGATGACCGCACTTCTTCCCGAGTGCCCCGATGTGCGAGCGGTCTACGTCGCCCGGGGGGGAGAACTGGATCCCGCCGTCGCCACGCCGCTGGCAGCGATCGAGGTCGACGGAGACCTCGGCGACCTCGCCGCCGAAGCCGGTGCGGACAGCTCTCCCGACGACGGGTTCCTCATCGTCTACACGTCCGGCACGACCTCGAGGCCCAAGGGCTGCTACCACACCTTCAACACGATCCGTTCGAGCTCCGAGGCGATCCGCAAGAGCCTGGACTACAAGAGCTCCGACGTTCAGTTCGGCCCCTCGCCGATCACCCACAGCACCGGCCTGGTCACGAGCGTGATCCTGCCGCTGCTCGTGGGTGCCAAGTCTTACCTGATGGAGGCCTTCGAGCCCAACGAGGCACTGCTCCGCATCAAGGAGCACGGATGCACGGCGTCCGTGACGGCCACACCCTTCCTCCAGATGCTGATGGGCGCCTACGACCCCGAGAAGCACGACGCGAGCAGCCTCAGGCTGTGGGTCTGCGCGGGATCTCCGATCCCCGGTTCCGTGGTCGAGAAGTCGCGCGAGCTCTTCGCGGGGTGCCAGACCCTGAGCCTCTACGGCCGGTCGGAGAACTTCCTGACCACCATGTGCACCGTCGGCGACCCGGCCGAGCGTTCGGCCACCTCCGACGGTTCGGCCCTCGAGGGCGCCACCGTCAAGGTGGTCGGTCCCGACGGCTACGAGCTGCCTCGTGGGGAGGAGGGCGACATCAGCTACAAGGGTCCCAGCCACATGATCGAGTACTACCTCAACGACGCCGAGACGACCGCTCTCTTCACCCCCGAGGGCTACTCGAGGTCGGGCGACCTGGGGCGGATGGACGACGACGGCTTCGTTCGGGTCACCGGACGAATCAAGGACATCGTCATTCGCGGCGGTATGAACATCAGCGCGCGGGAGGTGGAGGAACACCTGCTGCGGCACCCGTCGATCACCAATGTTGCGGTCGTCGGCATGCCCGACGAGCGACTCGGCGAAAAGGTCTGCGCCTACGTGGTGCTCGCGGACGACACGTCGAACATGACCTTGGACGACATCACCGCCTACCTCAAGGAGCACAAGGTCGCGACCCAGAAGCTTCCCGAGCGCCTCGAGATCGTCCCGGCGTTCCCGATGACCGCGACGGGCAAGATCCAGAAGCACGTCCTGAGGGCCGAGATCGCCTCCAAGCTCGAAGGCGAAGCCACCGCATGACCGCAGCCGTGGAAGGACCTGTGTCCGAGCTGGAGCGACGCAACGCGGAGCTGTCCCACCGGCTCAGCATCGAGCTCGGCCTCGCGGGTGTCTGCGCCTCGGGGGGTGGCATCGCTGCCCTCGTGCAGGCGGCGGCCGATCGCTCCAGCAACCCGATCTGGCTGATCGACCCGCGGCGCAGGGTGGTCGCCCGCTCCGCGCAGGTCCGTGGATCGGAGTTCAAGGCACCCGACGTCGACCTCCTGCTGGAGGAGCATGGTCCGGTCGACCTGGCGTCGCTGGAACCGGTCCTGATCCCGGCACGACCTGCTCGCGGAATCGCTCGGCGACACCTCCTCGTCCCCGTCGCCAGGGATAACAGGTTGTTTGCGTGGCTGGTCGTGGCGGAGGTCTCCAGCAGGCTGGCCCCCGAGGCGGCATGGCTGACCCATCGCACGGCCTTCCACCTCGCGGGGGAGTACGCCGTCCAGCGCAGGCTCGCGAGTGCCTCGTGGAACGCCCGGGCGGCGCTGGCGCGCCAGCTCGTGCGCGGCTCGAACCGCGACGAAGACGTCACCGCTGCCGCCGACTACCTCGGCGTACGCGTCGACGCGGACCGGGTCCTCGTGTACCTCGCCGACGCTGCGGTCGACGACCCGCGCGACGAGCAGACGATCTCTGACCTGGTCGCCCGCGAGCTCGGCGTCGAGGTGCTGGGCGCGCGTGGGCGCGAGGGGACCATCCTGCTGGTCGAGGCGCTCGCCGACGAGCCCCACGTCTCGCTCGTCCAGCACGTCAAGAACGCGATGCGAAGGGTCGTGCGTGACCTCGGCGAGCCCGACGCCATCGTCGGCGTGTCCGCGGTTACCCGGGCCGATGCCCTTCAGCGCTCCTACCGGGAGACACGCGAGGTGGTGCTCTGCGTCGACCGCTTCGCGCGCGGTGGGGACAGGGTCATCGCCGTGGACGACCTCGGTCCGGCCAGGCTGTTGGTGGCCAACGGAGATGTGGGCGCCGTACGCCGCTACGTCGACGACGTCCTCGGCGCCCTGTTGGGCGACGTGCCAGGGTCGAGCGACCTGCTCAAGACTCTTCAGTGCTTCTTCGACACGGGGCGCTCGGTGCGTGAATCTGCGGCTCGGCTGGGCATCCACGAGAACACCGTGCGGCTCCGGATGGGGAAGATCCACGACCTCACCGGCCTGGACGTGGCCAGCAACTCCAACGACCAGCTGAGCGCCCAGACGGCGCTGCTCGTGCTGCGGCTCGAGGGGCACCCAGCCATCCCGCCGTTCGATGGCCACGACGACGCCGCCGAGGGCGAGGAACACTCGGCGTGAACGTCCACGCAGAGAAGGACCGGACCTGATGCGCGGGCTGCTCCTGCCATCGAAGGACGGTCCCGCCGCCGCTCGCCTGGCCGAGGTGCCAGAGCCGAGCGAGGCACACCCCTGGGCCGAGGGGGAGCGTCTCGTCGTGGAGGTTCATGCCGCGGCAGTCTCCTTCCCCGACCTCCTCCAGAGCAGAGGCCTCTACCAGCATGGGGCGGAGGCGCCCTATGTCGTCGGAGGTGAGTACGCGGGCGTGGTCCTCGAAGCGCCTTCCGGATCGCGCTTCCGCGAGGGTGACCGGGTCGCAGGTCTGAGCGTGTGGGGCGCGATGGCCGAACGTGTGGTCGGCATTCCACGCCACACCGTGCGGATCCCTGACTCGATGGATTGGGCGCAGGGGGCAGCGTTCTACCTCAACTACGTCACCGCGTGGTTCACCCTCCACCGCGCTGGGTTCGAGGACGGTGAATCAGTCCTTGTGCACGGGGCGGCCGGCGGCGTCGGCACGGCAACGCTCGACCTCCTGGCCGGCCGGGGGAAGCCGGTCGTCGCCGTGGTCTCGAGCGAGCAGAAGGCCGAGGTCGCGCGCGCGTGCGGCGCTGATGAGGTCGTCCTGACCTCCGACGACTGGCTCGCCCGGACCCGCGAGGTCACGCACGGCCGCGGGGTCTCCATCGTGGTGGACCCGGTGGGTGGCCGACGGTTCACCGACTCGCTACGCGCCCTCGACGTCGGTGGGCGACTCATGGTCGTCGGTTTCGCCGACGGCGAGATCCCCGAGGTCAAGGTGAATCGCCTGCTGCTGCGGGACCTCAGCGTCGTCGGGGTCGCGCTGGAGCCCTGGCAACAGCGCTTCCCCGGATTCGCCGAGGAGCTGACCACCGAGCTCGAGGCGATCGCCGGTCGGGTGACGCCCCACATCGGCCACCGACTCCCCTTCGCCCGGGCCCACGAGGCACTCGAGATACTCGACGGCCGGGAGGCGCTCGGAAAGGTCGTGGTGGAGATGCCGGGCCCGGCGGCGAGACATGACGGCTGAACAGCTCCGGGCTGAGGCCGAACGAGTCCTGCGGTGCGCGGACTCCCTCCTGGGATCGAGCGAGTTCTCGAGGTCCGGGGACGGGCTCGTCGAGCGCCTCGACGCGGCAGATCGCGCCGTCGCCGACTGGGTGGTGCAGGGCCCTTCTCGAGGAGGCCGTGCCGCCCCGGTGCTGATGGAGCTGCGCGCTGTCGCGCTGAGGCTCCACTCGGCCGAGGTCGTGCGGCGGAGGGAATCGGCGGATCGCCTGCACGGGGCGCTGCGAGCTCTTCAATCTGCCGACAGCTCGCGGGAGCTGGCGGACAAGATCCCCCAAGAGGTCGCCAAGCTGGGCTTCAACCGGGTGCTGTTCTCGTGGGTCGACCACGGACGCTGGGTCCCGGTGTCGTTCCGCACGGTCAATGGTCCGGAAGAGGCGCGCGCCGTCATGGCCGCGGGCGAGCCGCCGTACTGGCACACCAGGAGCCTGCTCGAGGGTGAGATGGTCATGCACCGTCAGCCCATGCTCGTGCGCAACGCGCTGGACAATCCGCGGGTCCACCTCGACATCCAGGCGGTCATGCACTCGCACTCCTACGTCGCAGCACCGGTCGTTCGCCGTGGCAGCGTCGTCGGCTTCGTCCATGCAGACCAGAACGTGGAGAACGACGCGGTCGACGAGCTCGACCGCGGCATCCTCCAGCTCTTCGCGGAGGGGGTGAGCCTGGCACTCGACAGGGTCGCGATGCTCGAGGAGCTCGCTGTGCTACGCCAGCACATCGGGGAGCAAGCCAGTGCGCTGAGAGACCTCGTGTCGCGCGATCTGCCGAGCGTTGTTGCGGACCCTCAGATCGCCGACTCCAGGAGCCCGGCTCCTCGCTGGGCCGACTCGGTCACGCGCCGCGAGGAAGAGGTTCTCGCGCTCATCTCGGCCGGGCTCAGCAACGCCCAGATCGCCGAACGCCTCTACGTCACCGAGGGAACTGCGAAGACCCACGTCAAGAACGTGCTGCGAAAGCTGGGAGCCGACAACCGCGTCCAGGCCGGCGCGATGTATCGACAGCACTGGGAGCAGGGCCGGGGGTAGGAATCTCTCCCTGGCGGGAGATGAGTGACGGGCGTCACGTCGCGACGATGGACCAGTCCAAGTGACCGGCATCACACATCGGGAGAACGCTCATGACGCTGACTGCACCCACGGAGACCACCGACGTCCCGCAGGAGATCGCACGACGGATCGTCCTGCCGGAGGGGCACAAGGACGACGGGCCACTCTTCGAGGCGTACCGGTGGATGCGGGACAACGCGCCGCTCGCCCAGGTCGCGGTCGAGGGGTACGACCCCGTGTGGCTGGTCGTCAAGCATGCCGACATCATGGAGGTCGAGCGGCAGCCCCACATCTTCACCAGTGGTGGAGGCGACGAGCCAGGCTCGCACAACCCGATCCTCCAGAACCAGGCCGGCGACGAGTTCACCAAGTCATTGACCGGTGGCAGTCTCCGCATCCTCGAGACGCTGACCTACCTCGACCCGCCCGAGCACACCGTGGTGAAGGACATCGCCGCAGAGTGGTTTCGTCCCGCGGTCCTGAAGAAGTGGGAGGACGAGATCCGGGGTCTGGCGCGCGAGGCCATCGCGAACCAGCTCAGCGTCGGCGACAACGACATCGACGCGGTCAAGGACTTCTGCCTGACCTACCCGCTCCACGTCATCATGACGCTCTTGGGCGTCCCCGCCGAGGACGAGCCCCGGATGATGGCGTTGACCCAGGAGTTCTTCGGGACCGACGATCCCGACGCGCAGCGCGCGGACGTCGAGCCACTCACGCCCGAGGCCGCGGCTCAGCAGTGGTCGGCAGCGATCCAGGACTTCTACGCCTACTTCGACGCGCTGGTCGAGGCGCGCCGGGCCGCGCCCCGCGACGACCTCGCCACGATCGTCGCGGTGGCCAAGCACCCCGAGAGCGGCGAGTACTTCCCGAAGGAGGTTGCCTACGGCTGGTTCATCGCCATCGCCACCGCCGGCCACGACACGACCTCGAGCACCCTCGCGAGCATCCTCGAGGCGCTCGCGCAGCACCCCGACCAGCTTGCCGCCGTGCAGCAGGAGCCGGAGCGGATCCCGGACCTCGTCAACGAGGGACTGCGCTGGGCCTCGCCGGTGAAGCAGTTCACGCGACGTGCTCTGGAGGACTACGAGCTCCGCGGCCAGACGATCAAGGCGGGGGACCGGCTCGCGCTGATGTATCAGTCGGCGAACCGGGACACGGACGTGTTCGACGCCCCGGACGAGTTCCACTTCGACC
The DNA here is from genome assembly GCF_031457855.1 of Nocardioides sp. BE266. Lineage (NCBI taxonomy): Bacteria > Bacillati > Actinomycetota > Actinomycetes > Propionibacteriales > Nocardioidaceae > Nocardioides > Nocardioides sp. BE266. The sequence goes on from NZ_JAURTI010000005.1 coordinate 123,654, forward strand.
GCAAGCCCAACCGGCACATCGCCTTCGGGTACGGGCCTCACATGTGCATCGGGCAGCACCTGGCCAAGCTCGAGCTCCGCGTCATGCTCGAGGAGCTCCTGCCTCGCCTGGGCGGTCTCGAGCTCACCGGTCCGCGCAAGATGGTGCAGACCAACTTCGTGGGCGGCCTTCGCAAGCTCCCGCTGAGGTTGGAGCTCCGATGAGCGCCCCGACGGCTGGGCGGGTCCTGGTCGTCGGCGGCGGGACGGCTGCCAGCACCTTCGTCAGCCTGCTGAGGCAGGCGGGACATCAGGGCGAGATCGTCGTCGTCGGAGCCGAGCGGCACCTGCCGTACCACCGCCCGCCGTTGTCGAAGAAGTTCGGGGACCCACTCGTCGGGCCCGACACGTGGCTCCGCGAGGCCGGGTTCTACGACGAGCAAGGCATCACCATGTGCCTCGCGGAGACGGTGACGGAGCTCGACCCCAAGGCGTTCACCGTCACCACCGACCTGGGCCGGGTCCTTTCGTACGACACCGTGGTGCTGGCGACGGGAGCCCGGCCGCGTCAGCTCGCGGTGCCCGGCGCCCACCTCCGCGGTGTGCTGTCGTTGCGCACGCTCGACGACGCCGAGCTCCTGCGCGAGGCAGTTCTCGCCGGCTCCGGGATGGTCGTGGTCGGCGGGGGGTACGTCGGGCTGGAGGTCGCCTCGGTGGCCCGCTCCCGTGGACTCCCTGTGTCCGTCCTGGAGCGTGAGAACCGGTTGCTGGCCCGGGTGGCCAGCCCCACGTTCGGCGATGTGCTCGAGTCACGCCACCGCGAACGGGGTACCCGGATCCTGACGGGAACCGAGGTCATCGCGATCGAGGGCGACCAGGGTCGCGTCCGGCGCGTCTACCTCGATGACGACTCCTGCGTCGCGGCCGACCTCGTGGTCGTGGGCGTCGGTGCCGTGCCCTGCGACGAGCTCGCGTCAGCGGCCGGGATCGAGTGCGGGAGCGCTGGTGGGATCGTGGTCGACGCCGGTGCCCGCACCTCAGCTCCGGGCGTCCTGGCGATCGGGGACGTCACGGTCCGCCCGCGACACGGCGGCCCGCCCATGCGCCTGGAGAGCATTCCCAGCGCGATGGAGCAGGCACGGCAGGCGGTGGCGATGCTGACGGGCGCCGAACCGACCACCTGCGAGGTCCCGTGGTTCTGGTCCGACCAGCTCGACCTCAAGATCAAGATCGCCGGGATCGTGGAGCAGCCTTACGAGACCTCGCTCCGGGGCGCTCCAGGCGGTGCCTCGATCGCGCTGCTGCACCACCGCGATGGCATCCCCGTGGCCGTCGAGACCGCCAACGCCAACGCCGACTTCATGGCGGCCCGCCGGATGCTCGCGTCCGCCACTCCGGTCGACCCTCGGCGGTGGGCGGACCGCGACGTGTCCCTGCGCGAGCTCGCGCTCGCCTAAGAAAGGAAGCCCCATGCCCCAGATCACCTACGTCCTCCCGGACGGGCGTGAGGAGACAGTGGACGTTCCCACGGGCCAGTCCGTCATGGACGGCTCGGTACGCAACAACCTGCCCGGCATCGTGGCCGAGTGCGGGGGCAGCTGCTCGTGCGCCACGTGCCACGTATTCGTCGACCCCGAGGCCGCATCGCTGTTCGACGAGCCGATCGACGAGGAAGTCGACCTCGTCGAGTTCCTCGAGGGCGCCTGCGACCGATCACGGCTGTCGTGCCAGCTCATCGTCTCGGACGCCTGCGCAGGTGTCCGAGTGGTCGTCCCCGCCACCAACGGCTGAGGACCTCGTCCCGACAAGGAGATGGATCAACCATGCAGATCACAGCAGCGGTGCTAGAAGGGCTGGGCCAGGACTTCGTCCTGCAGGAGCTGACGCTCGACGACCCCGCCCCGGACGAGGTGGTGATCGAGATCGCCGGCGTCGGGCTCTGTCACACCGACCTCGCCGTCCAGCACGGCCACCTGCCGTTCCCGTTCCCGGGCGTCGTGGGCCACGAGGGGAGCGGGACGGTCGTCGCCGTGGGTTCGGGCGTCACCAAGGTGGGGGTCGGCGATCGCGTCGGCGCCACGTTCAACACCTGCGGGTCGTGCGGTCCGTGCACGAATGGCACCCCGTCCTACTGTGCGGAGTTCATGCCCCGCAACTTCAGCGGCGGCAGGCCCGACGGGTCGAGCACCCTGACCAAGGACGGCAACAGCTACGGGTCGTACTTCTTCGGGCAGTCCACGTTCGGAACCCACGCGATCGCGCGGGAGCGGAATGTCGTGAAGCTCCCCGAAGGGATCGACCTGGCCATCGCCGGCCCGCTCGGATGCGGGATCCAGACGGGTGCAGGCGCCGTGATGCGGTCGATGGCCTGCCGTCCCGGGTCGTCGCTCCTCGTCACCGGCGGCGGCTCCGTCGGCCTCTCCGGCGTGATGGGCGCCGTCGTTCGCGAGGTCGGCACGATCGTCGTCGTCGAGCCGGTCGCAGCCCGTCGGCAGCTGGCATTGGAGCTGGGGGCGACCCATGTCATCGACCCCTCGGCCGGTCCGGTGTCGGAGCAGGTGAGGGCGATCCTGCCGCAGGGCGTCGACTACGCCCTCGACACCACGGCCGCTGACCCCGTCGTCACCGAGGTCATCGCTTCGCTCGCGCAGCTCGGCACTCTGGGGATGGTCGGCGTGCCGTCCAACCCGGAGGCGACCCTCACGATGGGGCTCATCGAGATGCAGGCGCGCGGCCTGCGCTTCATGGGGATCGTCGAGGGCGACAGCGACCCGGACACATTCCTGCCCGAGCTGGTCGAGCTGCACCTGGCAGGGCGCTTCCCCTTCGACCGACTCGTCACGACCATGCCGTTCGCCAAGATCAACGACGCGGTGGCGGCCCAAGCACGCGGGGAGGCCGTCAAGGTCGTCCTCGTCCACGAATGACCGGAGGAGCTGACATGACCACGATCGACTACGACCGGCTCTACGTCGGAGGCACCTGGAACGCCCCCGCGACCGACCAACGCATCCAGGTGCACTCGCCCACGGACGAGCAGCTGATCGGGAGCGTCCCGGAGGCATCGGAGGCGGACATCGACGCCGCCGTCAGTGCCGCACGGGACGCGTTCGACGACCCCGAGGGGTGGGCGCACTGGTCGCCCTCGCGCCGTACCGAGGTGCTGGAGCGCTTCGCCGTGGCGCTCGAGGAGCGCGGCGGTGAGACCGCTCGACGCGTCACGATCCAGAACGGCATGCCGATCTGGCTCGCGCAACAGTTCGAGGCGGGCTTCCCTGCTGTGCTCCTGCGCTACTACGCCGGCCTCGTCGAGGCCGGCCAGGAGGAGCGTCGGCAGGGCATGCTCGGCAAGCAGGCGGTCGTGACGCGTGAGCCGATCGGCGTGGTGGCCGCCATCGTGCCGTGGAACGTGCCGCAGGCGATCACGTTCCTCAAGCTCGCCCCCGCGCTGGCGGCGGGGTGCACCGTGGTGCTCAAGCCGGCGCCGGAGACGGTCCTGGACGCGTTCCTGATGGCCGAGGCCGCGGCGGAGGCCGGTCTCCCTGCCGGCGTGCTCAACGTGGTGCCTGCCGGACGGGAGGTCGGCGCCTACCTCGTGGAGCACCCCGGCATCGACAAGGTGTCCTTCACCGGATCCACTGCCGCCGGTCGGGCCATCGCACAGACCTGCGGTCGTCTGCTCCGTCCAGTGACCCTCGAGCTCGGCGGCAAGTCCGCCGCGATCGTGCTCGACGACGCCAACCTGGGCGACACCATCGAGTCCTTCTTCGGCGCCACGCTTCTCAACAACGGTCAGATCTGCTGGCTCGGGACCCGGGTGCTCGCACCGCGCGCCCGCTACGACGAGGTGGTGGACACCGTTGCCGGGCTCGCCGGGTCCCTCGTGGTGGGGGATCCGCTCGTCGAGACGACCCAGGTGGGCCCCCTCGTCTCCGAACGGCAGCGTCACCGCGTCGAGGGCTACATCGAGAAGGGACTGTCGGACGGAGCACGGCTCGTGGTCGGCGGCGGTCGCCCGGCTGACCGTGACGCCGGCTGGTTCGTCCAGCCGACGGTGTTCGCCGACGTGGACCGCAAGGCCACGATCGCCCAGGAGGAGATCTTCGGCCCGGTGTTGGCCGTCATCCCCTACGACGACGAGGACGACGCTGTCGCCATCGCGAACGACACCGACTACGGGCTCGGTGGCTCGGTGTGGACCGCGGACCCCGATCGGGGTGAGCAGTTCGCCCGGCGCATCCGGACCGGAACGATCGGCGTCAACCACTACTCCAACGACCCGTTCTCGCCCTTCGGCGGTGTGCGTGCAAGTGGCATGGGTCGTGAGCTCGGCCCTGAGGGTCTGGTGGCGTTCCAGTCCGTCAAGACCATCTACCTGGACCAGGCGAACGACTCCTGATCCATCGGTGGGGGAGGTTCGTTCCTCGCATGACCGGACCTCCCTCATCCGAGATGGCTCGACACCTCCTCGGCGACGAGCGTGGGATCGTCCAGCCAGGGCCCGTGTCCTGCTTGAAGGGTGACGAGCCGGTGCTGGCGAAGTGCCCTGATCGAGGCTGCTGCTTCTGACGGGGTGAGGAACACGTCCAGCTCACCCCACACCAGCAGGACCGGTGCCGCGATGCGGGCGAGCTCGTCCACCCCGAGGGCGACCCCCGGACGGACCCGACCGCGGCGCAGCAGCGCCCGGAAGTACGACGCGGTGCCCGTTGCGTTGCCCCGTCGTCCGGCCACCAGCCGCGCGGCCTCGTACACCTCGGGTGCTTGACGCTCGATGATCCCCGGGCCCAAGGCCATCGCTGATGCGCGGCGGAACTGCGAGTCCGACATAGGCAACGACAGGGCCAACCGGCCGAGCAACGGCGTGGACATCGCACGCATCACCGGAACGGGGCGGGTTCCCGGCAGGCCGGCACCCGGCGCGCCGAGGGTGACGAGGCGTCGTACGCGGTCGGGATGGTCGATGGCTGCGTAGAGACCGAACTGCGCTCCGAGGGAGTGCCCCACGACGTCGACCTCCTGAACGCCGAGCACGTCGAGCACGTCGATCAGAATGCGGCCCGCCTGCTCGCGGAGCCACCCAGGCGCTGTATCGACACGGATCGGACCGGACAAGCCGTGTCCGGGCCAGTCGACGACGAAGACCCGGCGGCGTGGAAGTGCGCCGACCAGTGGGGCGAACAGGACCGAGGCCGACGCGATGCCGTGCAGGAAGACGACGGGCACACCCTCGCCGGTGGCTTCGGTGACGCGGACCTGCATGCGCTGGTGCCGGTCTCCGACCTCGATCACCCGATCCGTCACGGCACGGCCATGCGCGAGATAAGCCCCGAGCTCGGCGGTCCGGATCCGTTCGTCGAGGTGGCGATCGGTCACCAGGCCGACGGTAGGAGCATCGCCCGGGCCTGTCAGCCGAGCCGATGCACGTCGACTGTGGCAGTCCACATGGTCACCGGTCCGCAGGCAGCAGCGCTGCGGTCGCCGCGCCTACTGTCGCCGCGTGACCAGAGACCGAGAGTTCGTGGGCAAGGTAGTCGTGATCACCGGGGCTGGGGGTGGCATCGGCAGTGCCACCGCGCGCCTCTTCGCCGCCGAGGGGGCGACGACCGTGCTGGTGGATCGCGACACGGGTCCGGTCGAGGCGCTGGCCGGAGAGATCGGGGGAGAGGCGGCCGTGCTCGATCTCCGTGACGAGGACGCGATCGACCATCTCGTCGCCGACCTCGGTGATCGCCACGGGCGGCTCGACGCGCTGGTCAACATTGCAGGGGTCTTCGTCGGGACGGAGGCGAAGGTCGAGGAGAGCGTCCGCAAGACGTGGGACCTGTCCCTCGACGTCAACCTCAGGGCCACTCATCACCTCACCGCTCGAGCGATCCCCTTGCTCGTCGAGTCGAAGGGCGCGGTCGTGATGACGTCGTCGACGCAGGCGCGTGCGGCCGACGATGCCTGGGCGTCATACGGCATCGCGAAGGCGGGCGTAGAGGCACTGACTCGCTATGTCGCCACGCAGTACGGCCCCCAGGGTGTCCGCTGCAACTGCGTGGCACCCGGAGTGACCGCGACCGAGCGGGCACTGGCGCGGTTCCCCGAGGAGCGCGCGACTGCAGTGCGGGCCAACACGCCGTTGCGTCGATTCGGACGCCCCGAGGAACTGGCGGAGGCCTACCTGTTCCTGGCGTCCGAGCGGTCCTCGTTCATCACCGGTCAGGTGATCCCGGTCGACGGCGGAATGATGGTGCACCTTCCGGTCTGATCCTCAGAGCAGCAGCACGCCGCCGTCGACCGGGATGCCGACGCCGGTGACGTACGCCGATGCGTCGCTCGCCAGGAAGGTCACGGTGCTGGCGATCTCGATCGGGTCGCCGAGGCGACCGATCGGCACACGCGCGTCGATGAGCTTGCGCTGGTAGTTGGGGCTGTAGTTGGCAGTCGCCTCGGTGAGGAAGACGCCGGGGAGGATCGCGTTCACCCGGATCCCGCGCCCGCCCCACTGCGCGGCTAGGTCGCGCGTCATACCGAGCACTCCAGCCTTCGCTGCGCTGTAGCCCGTCGCGGGCATCCGTGCCGTGGTGAGGGCCATGACCGACGAGAAGTTCACGATCGAGCTCCCGGGTGGCATGACGCGGCCTGCTGCCTGGGCCATCCAGTAGGACCCCATCAGGTTGACGTCGACGACGTGGCGGAAGTGGTCCGGCGGGTCTTCGGTGGCCGGGTTGTAGTCACCGCCGATGCCGGCGTTGTTGATGAGGACGTCACACCCGCCGAGCTCGTCGACCGCCGCTGCGACGAGTCGGTCGCAGTCGTCGACCTTCGTCACGTCGGTCTCGACGGCGATGCACCGTCCGCCCGCATCTTCGACGAGCGAGCGCGTGGTCTCGAGCATGTCGGTCCGTCGGGCGCCGATCACGACCGAGGCACCCGAGGCAGCGAGGCCCTGGGCGATGGCGACACCCAGGCCGCTCGACGCGCCCGTCACCACGGCCACCTTGCCGTCGAGTCGGAACCTGTCACGCCATGAGGCGTCGTCGTAGCTCATGGATCGGTTCTACCCGGGCGCGGTTGGGTCCGCAGGGGTCGTCGCATGTGGACCTGTCGGTCTCTCCACTGCTTGTGCCCATGTCCTTTGCCGCGGCGACCTCGCAACGCGACAGTGTCGGGGTGCCTGCCCGAGACATCACCGACGACGAGGTTGCCCAGCGAGCCACCGAAGCTGCGCGGCTGACCTGGCCAGACGCCGACGTGGACACGATCCGGCGACTCGAGGGCGGGGTGTCCAGCCTGACGTACGCCGCCCGGCTGCGGGCTGAGGGGACGGCCCAGCACGTCGTCCTGAAGTTCGCGCCGCCCGGGCTCGAGCCCGTCCGCAACCGCGACGTCCTGCGGCAAGCACGGGTGCTCGACTCGCTCGCCGGGCTTGACGGCTTCCCCGTGCCGCGCGTGCTCGTGCGGGACGCGGGACAGCCACCGGAGGTGCCCCCCATGTTCGCGATGGAGCTGCGGCCCGGCCAGGCCTACGAGCCGCTCCTCGACGTCTCGGACGAGCCTCCGTCCGCCCGCGAGGCAGCCGCGCGTGAGCACGAGCTCACCCGGGCGCTGGCGCTGCTCCAGTCACGTACGCCTGCCCAGCTCGGGCTCGAGGACGAGCCTGTTCACGGCGCGGCGCATGAGCTGGACCGGTGGCGGACCCTCTTCGCAACCGTCGACGCCGACATCGGCGTCGGTCACGACGACCTGGCCATGCGGCTGGCCGAGCGCATTCCGCGGGACATCGCCCCGCGCCTCGTCCACGGGGACTACCGCGCCGCGAACGCGCTCTTCGTCGGCCCGCGGCTCGAAGCGGTGATCGACTGGGAGATCTGGTCCGTCGGTGACCCGCGGCCTGACCTGGCGTGGGTCCTGATGCACACGTCCCCGTCCCACGTCTTCCACCCTGATCGGTCCGCGGACGATCTCGAGGCCGGGCGTCTCATGCCGAGCGTCGACGAGCTGCGCACGACCTACGTCCACGCGCGGATGAGTCACGGAGCCGCGCCGTTGGACGTCGACGACGCGACCCGCGACCTGGACTGGTTCCTCGGCGTCGCCCACTTCAAGGTGGCGGCCACGATCGCCGTCATCTGGAAGCGAGAGCGCAAGCGGGACACGCCGGACCCGAAGCTGGTGGTCGCGGCTGAGGGGCTCGACCGGGTCCTGGCGGCCGGCCACCGGGCCCTCGACGTCGGATGACCAGCGCGATCAGAAGGTGTCGACCATGCCACCGTCGACAGGCAGCGTTGCGGCGTGGATGAAGTCGGCTTCGTCGCTGACCAGGAACAGGGCGGCACTTGCGATGTCGTCGGGACGGCCGAGCCGCTGTCCGGGGTTGCTGCGGAGCATGGTCTGGGCTGCTTCGCCCTCGGAGAACGCGGCCACCATAGGGGTGTCGATCAGCCCAGGCGCGACCGCATTGACGCGGACTCCCAGCGGACCGTACGTCGCTGACAGCTGGCGGGTGAACCCGACGACGCCGTGCTTGGACGTCGTGTAGGCGATGCCTCCGCCGCCGCCACGTAGTCCGGCGCCTGACGCGATGTTGACGATGACTCCCTTGCCGTGCTCGATGAAGTGGGGGACGAGCGCCTTGCTCACGTTGAACATCCCGTCGAGGTTGACGTCGAGGACCTTGTCGAAGGCACCCCTCGTCGTCTCGAGGAGCTGCTCGTAGCCGTCGAACATCCCGGCGGTGTTGCTCAGGGTGTCGATGACTCCGAACTCGGCGATCGCCGTGGAAACGGCGGCCTCCACGCTGGCGATGTCGGTGATGTCAACAGCCACGCCGATGGCGGTACCTCCGGCGGTGACGATCTCCTCCGCGGTGCGCGTGGCGCCGTCGACGTCGAGATCGGCTGCGGCGACACGCGCACCTTCGGCTCCGAAGCGCAGTGCCTGCGCCTTGCCGATGCCGGACGCTGCGCCGGTGATGAAGGCCGTGCGGCCCTGCAGTCTTGTCATGCGGGTGATTCCTCTTCCGTTGAGATGTCCCCCACCAACTGGTCGGGCAGGGGGGTCAGGAGCTCTCGGAGCGAGCTGACTGGGTCGAGGCCCTGCTCGACGTGCAGCTCGAGGGCGAGACGTGTCGACATCACGATCCTCGCCGCGGCTCCATGGAGGGCCAGTGAGCCGGGCTCGAGGCCGGTGCGTCGTGACAGCGCACCCCGCAGCTCGGCCTCGGCATCGTGGTAGACCGCGAGGAGCACGGCACGCAGGGACGTGTCGGCGAACACCAGGGGGAACAGGAGTCGGGTCCGCCTCGCGTGCTGTCCGTCGACGATCTCGGCGAAGGCGTCCAGAGCCGCGTCCTTGACCGAGAGGTCGGTGCGCTCGGCGATCCGATCAGCGAGGAGAGCGGCTCCCCAGTCGAAGAGCGGTCTGAGGGCGTCGGGTTTGGTGGGGAAGTACCGGTAGAAGGTCCGCTCGTTCACGTCGATCGCAGTGGCGATCTGCGAGACCGGCGCGGAGAAGTTGCCCACCTCGATCAGGTACCAGGCGACGCGCTCGGAGGCGGCGAGCACGCTGGCGCTGTTGCGACGTGTGGTCACGGCGCGACTCTACCTCGGCAAGTGTCAGTTTCTGACACTTGCGATCAGGTGATCTCGACGACGACCTTGCCAACGGCGGTGCGCTCCTCTAGCGAGGCGAGGGCATCGGCGGCCTTTTCGAGCGGGTATGTGGCCCCGATCCGCGGGTGGATGCGTCCCGAGTCGAGCAGGGTCTGCACCCCGTCTCGTACCCGCTTCAGGGTTCCGGGGTGCTCGGTCTCCATGACGTCCATCGTGATGCCAGTCAGGGTCAGATTGCGGAGCAGGAGCCGGTTGACCTTGATCTCCGGGATGCTGCCGCCGGCGAATCCGACGATCACGCCGCGACCGCCGATGCGCAGCGATCGCACCAGGTCGAGGAACAGGTCGGCGCCCACCTGGTCGACGAAGACCTCTACGCCACGCCCGCTGGTCAGCTCGCGAACCTGCTCGAGCCAAGGACCGCCGGTGCCATCAGTGCGAACGACGTGTGTCGCCCCCGACGCCTTCGCGTAGCCGGCCTTGTCGGCGGACGAGACCAGGGCGATGGTGTCGACACCGAACGCCGGCCCGAGATCGAGCAGGCAGCTGCCCACTCCACCCGCTGCGCCGCTCACCAGCACGGTCTCGCCAGACGAGGCCCCGGCGCGGTCGAGGGCGTACCAGGCAGTCGCGTAGTTCATGTACACCGCCGCCCCCTCGACGTACGACATCGAGTCGGGGATGCGGACGAGGAAGTCGTCGATCGCCAGGGCGTGCTCGGCCATGGCGCCTTGCCACACGATGCCCGACACCCGGTCGCCGGGCTTCACCCACGAGTCGTCGGGCGCCTCGAGCACCTCGCCGGCGAGCTCGCTGCCGCAGACGTACGGCGCCGGAACTCCGGCTTGGTAGAGGCCGCGGGTCTGCAACGGGTCGATGAAGGAGAGGCCCACCGCGTGCACCTCGACCAGCACACGACGCCCCTCGGCTCGGCGGTGGGCTCCTTCGGGCTCGGGGAGGTCCTTCAAGGTGGCGGAACGTGGACCGTCGAGCGACTCGACGACGACAGCGCGCATGGTGGTCTCCTCAGTCGAAGTAGGCGAACAGGGACTCAGCGACGCAGGCCGGCTTCTCGTGCCCCTCGAGCTCGAAGGTCTGCCGGGTGCGGAACTTCGACCCGCCCTCGATCGGTTCGGCTGCGAGGAGCTCCTGCGTCATCCGGAGTCGCGAGCCCACCGTCACCGGGGTGAGCCAGCGGACCTTGTCGTAGCCGTAGTTGAGCGCGAGAGAGTGGCCGGACATCTCGAAGATCTCGTACTGGAACTTCGGACCCAGCCCCAGGGTGTAGAGGCCGTGCGCGATCGTCACGCCCCACGGGGTGCTGGCAGCGCGCTCGGGATCGACGTGCAGCCGCTCCCAGTCCTCGGTCGCGTCGGCGAAAGCCTGGATCTTCGCCTGCGTCACTTCGTGCCACGCGCTCGTTCCCAGCACCTGGCCGACCCGGTCACGCAGGTCATCGACACTCGTCATCTTCAGCATGCGCCCATGAACCCACGGCGTCCGTGCCCCCGCGAGCCAGCGGGAACAACGAGGTGGAGAACTCCACATCGCCTCGAGAGGAGGCGGGCGAGGGACATCTGGTGGTCGACCTACGTTGCGACACATGGACATGTCGATTCCCGAGGACGTCACGACGTTCCTCGCAGATCTGGACCACTTCATCGACACGGAGATCGTGCCGATCGAGCAGGCCAACCCCGAGTACTTCGACCACCGGCGTGAGTTCTCGCGCACGGACGTGGAGCGCGGCGGCATCCCGACGGCGCGCTGGCGTGAGCTCATCACCGAGGCTCGCAAGCTCGCCGACAAGGCTGGCTTCTACCGGTACCCGTTGCCCAAGGAGCTCGGTGGCCAGGACGGAACCAACGTCGCCATGGCGGTCATCCGAGAGCACCTCGCGCACCGCGGGCCCGGCCTGCACGCCGAGCTGAGCCACGAGGCCTCGATGGTCGCCAACGTCCCGCTGGCGCTGGTGCTCCACGAGTACGGCACCCCGGAGCAGAAGGAGCAGTACCTCGAGCGCTACCTCGCTGGTGACATGGAGATCGCCTTCGGCCTCACCGAGCCGAACCACGGTAGCGACGCCACCTGGCTCGAGACCCGCGCGGTCCGTGACGGCGACGACTGGATCATCACCGGTGCGAAGCGGTGGAACAGCGTCGTGGACGTCTCCGAGATCGACCTCGTGTTCGCCCGCACCGGCGGTGAGGACGGCAAGGCAGAAGGAATCTCGGCGTTCATCGTCCCGACCGACGCACCCGGCTTCGAGGTCCCGTTCTACTGGTGGACGTTCAACATGCCCACCGACCACGCGGAGGTGCGCCTCGACGGCGTGCGCGTCCCTGCTTCCGCGATGGTGGGGGAGGAGGGTCGCGGCCTCGACTGTGCCCAGCTGTTCGTCCACGAGAACCGCATCCGGCAGGCAGCGTCGTCCCTCGGTGCGGCCCAGTTCTGCATCGACAAGGCCCGGGAGTACACCGACGAGCGCCGTCTGTTCGGGCAGAAGATGCGCGACTACCAGGGCGTGCAGTGGCAGCTCGTCGAGCTCCAGACTGAGGCCGAGCTCGTGCGCAACACCATCCTCAAGACCGCGTGGGAGATGGACGTCCACGGCAAGACCGCGGTGAGCGACAAGGTGTCGATGGTCAACGTCCGGGGGAACCGCCTCGCGTGCGATGCAGCCGACCGGGCGATGCAGGTGCACGGGGGAGTGGGGTACAGCCGCCACTACCCGTTCGAGCACATCTACCGACACCACCGCCGTTACCGCATCACCGAAGGGTCGGACGAGCTGCAGTACCGACGTATCGCCAACGCGATGTGGGACTTCCGGTCGAAGTAGGAGGTCTCGGCCCCTCAGCTCGCCACGCCGCGTTCGACGAGGCGCCACACGAGAGCGACGACGTCGTCGGGGTCGCCCACACGACGGGCGCGTCCCGGCCAGCCGGAGACGGAGAAGACCAGCCCCAGGCACGCCTGGGTGGTGGCCGCCACTGTCTCCGGCGAGTCGTCGGGTCGGCGTGCAGCGAGCAGCTCTTCCCACGCCCGCGTGTAGTCGCCCATGCGCCGCGCGAACATGCTGGCCCACGGCTCGACGAGGTTCCGCACTTCCCGTTGGTAGAGCGTGATGAGGTGGGCCTGCTCCAGCGCGAAGCGGACATGGTGGTCGACGGCTTGCTCGAGCTCGGGTCGAGCCTCCCCAGGTGCCGGGCGGGTGGCAGCCGTGAGCTCGTCCATGGCGCCGTTGAGCAGGGTCGCCAGGATCTCGTCCTTGCCGGAGAAGTGCCGGTAGAGCGACGGCCCGCTCAGCCCGGCGCGCTGTCCGAGCTCATCCATGCCGACGCCGTGGAAGCCGCGCTCGTGGAATGCGTGGCCGGCCGCGTCGAGGATCTGTCGGTCACGCGCCGAGAACTGGTCGGTGGGGCGTACGACGCCGGGTTCGGGCACATCGGGACGCTAGCACTGGCTGAGAACGATCGTTGACGGCAACCGTGGAATGGTCAGACCGTTTCAGTTACAGTGACGTGCCACGAGCGTGAGGAGTGGTGGTGGAGTCCACGTCAGCCGTCGCCGCGAGGCGACGTCGAGAGCTGGTCGCGCAGGGCACGACGACGCTCCGGGCCGGAGTCGACCTCCTCGATCAAGTCGCGGATGCGGAGGATCTCGAGAGTCTTGTCGACCTGCCGTCCTCGGACCTTCGCACGCTCGACGGGCAGCTCGCGATCCTGGGAGGCCTGATGCGGGAGAGCCTCAGTGCTGCGGACATCGCCATGAGCAGGACGCGAGTGGCAGCGATGAGCCATGCGCTGCACGATCTGCACACCGTCCGGTTCGGGATCCACGACCACCTCAACCACGAGCGACTCGTCCGCATGGACGAGCTCGACCGAGGTCTGTCGCGGCTTAGACGGGTGACCGACCAGGATCAACTGCTCTCCGGAGCATGCGAGGCGGCAGCAGAGTCGTGCGGGTTCGAGCGGGTGATGCTCTCCCAGGTGGACGAGGACGTCTGGCGCCCCACCCACAGCTACGCACGGTCGGCGCGGAGCATCGAGCGCTCCTTCCGCGTATGGATGGACGACGTGCCGAGGATCCTGCTCTCGCACATGATGCTCGAGAGCGAGATGGTGCGTCGGGGTGAGCCTGCACTCGTGCTCGACGCTGCGGCCGACCCACGTGCCTACCGGCCACTCGCGGACCTCGCTGGGATGGAGTCCTTCGTGGCGGCGCCGGTCGTTGCCGGCGACCGGGTCATCGGCCTCCTGCACGCCGACAACCGTGAGGCCGCCGTCGGCGAGCTCGACCGGGACATTCTCTGGTCCTTCGCACTGGGGTTCGCCCAGGTCTTCGAGCGTGCAGTGCTGCTCGGGAGGCTCCGCGACCAGCGTGCCGAGGTCATGCGTGCCATGAAATCCGTCGAGAACGTGCTCGACGACCTCGCTTCCTCCGAGATCGAGCTCTCCACCAGGGAGCGCACGACTGCGCTGGCAGCAAGTCGCCCTGTCCACCCGGTGGTGGCGGAGCGACCGCGCGTCCTGGAGGAGCTTCTCACCACGCGTGAGCTCGAAGTCCTCGCGCTCATGGCCACGGGAGCGACCAACGACAGGATCGCGCAGAGACTCGTCATCGGCACCCAGACGGTCAAGTCACACGTGAAGCAGGTCCTCCGGAAGCTTCGGGTCGAGAACCGCGCCGAGGCGATCTCGCAGTACCTCCGACTCACCATCGGGGCTCGCGACGACTGACCGTTGTCGATTCGGTCTGACCATTGTAACGTCAGTACCGAAAGTGACCACTGCCACGAGGAGGAACCCGATGGCCCTCGCCACGGTGCGCGACCGCTACGGCGACGAGGAGATCGTCCGCTACTACGAGCAGGGCCTGTGGCAGGACCAGACGCTGTTCGACGCCGTGCGCGATCAGTACGCGCAGCAGCCAGACAAGGTGTTCGGGACCGACTCGACGACCTCGATCACCTATCGCGAGCTCCACGACCGCGCGCTCGCTCTCGCCCTGGGCCTGGTACGACGGGGCGTCACGCAGGGAGACCGTGTCGCCGTGCAGATCCCGAGCTGGACCGAGTTCTTCGTCATCTCCGCCGCGCTGGCGCGCATCGGCGCCGTGATCGTCCCGATCATGCCGATCTACCGCCGCGACGAGGTCGGCTACATCCTCGCGGCCGCCGGCGTGAAGGTCGCCTTCACGACTGATACCTACCGCGGCTTCGACCACGCGCAGATGTTCCTCGACCTCCGCGTCGGCACCGATCTGCGCGAGGTCATCGTCGTACGCGGCGAGACCGTGCCGTCGGGCGCGACCTCCTTCGGCGACATACCCGTCGCGCTCGAGGACGGCGACGGGCCGAGTGCCGCCGAGCAGGAGATCGGGTCCGGCGCGGGCCCTGACGACTCGTTCGTCATCGTCTTCAGCTCCGGAACGACCTCGCGACCGAAAGGCTGCCTGCACACGTTCAACACGATGGCATGCGGAGCGCGACTGCTCGGGAAGGGGTGGGCGTACACCTCGGACGACGTGCAGTTCGGCCCATCGCCCGTGACCCACACCACCGGCCTCGTGACCAGCTTCATCCTGCCCCTCATCCACGGCGCAGCCTCGCACCTGATGGAGCAGTGGGAGCCGAGGGAAGGGCTTGAGCGGATTGCGAAGTTCGGTTGCACCGGCTGCGTCAGTGCGACGACGTTCCTCCAGATGGTGCTCAACGTCTACGACCCGGCGGTCCACGACGCGAGCACGATGCGGTTCTGGACCTCTGCGGGCGCACCGATCCCCGCGAGCTTCGTGAGAAACGCACGCGCCGCGTTCCCGGACATGCAGGTACTCAGCCTGTACGGCCGCACCGAGAACATCACCACCACGATGTGCACCCTCGAGGACGATCCTGAACGCTCGGTCACCTCGGACGGCAGCGCGCTCCCGCTCCAGGAGGTGCGGATCGTCGACCTCGACGGGCTAGAGGTGCCCAGGGGAGGCGAGGGCGACATCGCCTACCGCGGCGCGATGAACTGCCTGGAGTACATCGGCCAGCCGCAGGAGACCGCCGCCAACTACACGGCTGACGGGTTCCACAGGTCCGGCGACCTCGGAACCATGGACGAGGATGGCTATGTCCGGGTCACCGGGCGCCTGAAGGACATCGTGATCCGGGGCGGTCTCAACATCTCCGTCCGTCAGGTCGAGGACCTGCTCACCGCCCACAAAGCGGTCGGCGAGATCGCGGTCGTGGGGATGCCGGACGAGCGCATGGGCGAGAAGGTCTGCGCGTACCTCGTCCCCTCCTCCGGTCATGCCGCCCTCACGCTCGACGAGGTCCGCGACTACCTTCTCGGTGAAGGGTTGGCCATCCAGAAGGTGCCTGAGCGCCTCGAGGTGGTCGAGTCCCTCCCCACGACGGCCACCGGCAAGATCCAGAAGCATGTGCTGCGCGCCGACATCGCTCGCAAGCTCGCGGGATCCGAGCCGGCGGAGGTGACGGTGTAGTGGATCTCCACGACGCACCCGACGAGGCCGAGTTCCGCACGAAGGTCAGGGAGTGGCTGGAGAAGACGCTCCCATCACTCGCCTGGCCGCAGCCTGACGACATGGTCGAGCGGGTCCCCTTCTGGCAGGAGTGGCAGCGGCACCTCTTCGACGCCGGCTATGCCGGACTCACGTGGTCGCAGGACTACGGGGGCCAAGGCCTCGACGAGCGGTTGCGCGCCGTGTTCTCGGAGGAGTGCGACCGCGCCGGAGCGCCGGAGCGACTCAACATCATCGGCGAGGACTTCTGCGGCCCGACCATCGCGCACTACGGAACGCCCGAGCAGAAGGACAAGCTCCTGCGCCCGATCCTCACGGGTGACGAGATCTGGTGCCAGCTCTTCTCCGAGCCTGACTCGGGGTCCGATCTCGCCTCGCTGCGCACGAAGGCGACCAAGGTCGAAGGCGGCTACCGCGTGACCGGACAGAAGATCTGGACGAGCAGGGCCCAGATCGCCGCGCACGCGATTCTGCTGGCGCGCACGGGCGGCGACGATCCCGAGAAGGCGAGACACCACGGGATCACGTTCTTCCTCCTGCCGATGGACAGCGAAGGCATCACGGTGCGACCACTGCGCCACATGCTCGGCGAGGCAGAGTTCAACGAGGTCTTCCTCGACGACGTGTTCGTGCCCGACAGCGCAGTGGTGGGGGATGTCGACGGCGGATGGAAGGTGGCGATGGGCACGCTCGGCTTCGAGCGCGTCGCCATCGCGACCGGCCGGGTCAATACCACCAAGGCAGTTCGCGACATCATCGGTGACATCCGATCGCGCAAGGATGCCACTGGCCGCCCGCTCGGCGCTGATCCACATGTCCGCCAGCAGGTCGCTGACCTGTGGTCACGTGCGCTCGTCCATCGGGCGATCTCCATGCGCGTGATCACTGGAGCGGACGCGGGTGGGCCGCCCGGTCCGGTGACCTCGATCGGCAAGCTCTACTTCTGTCCCCTCGTCGAGGACCTCGCCGACTTCAGGCTGTCGCTGGAGCCGCTAGGAGGGCTCTTCGACCTCGACGACGAGCTCTCGGAGACAGCTGCCTGGCTCCGGCTGGCCAACCAGTCGCGCGGGACGGCCATCGCCGGAGGGTCGACCTTCATCCAGCGCAACATCGTCGCCGAGCGGATCCTCGGCATGCCGCGGGGGAGCACGTCATGACGTATGTGTGGAAACCTGGTGAGGACTACCTCGCCTACGCCAACATCACCCGGCTGATGGAGCGGTTCGAGGTGGACGACGTGGATGCGCTGCGCGCTGCATCTGTCGCGGACATCGGAGCCTTTTGGGACGCGGTCGTGACCCATCTAGAGATCCCGTTTCACACCCCGTACTCGGACGTCGTCGATGTCTCGCGGGGCATCGAGCACCCCCGGTGGTTCGTCGGAGGCGGGCTCAACGTCGCGGATGCTTGCTTGGGCAAGTGGGTCCAGCGCACTCCCGACCAGGCGGCGGTCGTGCACGAGTCGGAAGACGGCACGACCCGGACGGTGACATACGCTGAGCTTGCCGACCAGGTGGCCCGGCTGCGCCGTGGGTTGCGCGCTCTGGGCGTGGGCAAGGGTGACGCAGTCGCTCTCTACGTCCCGATGACGGTCGACGCCGTCACTGCCGTGTACGCCGTCGCCAGCATCGGGGCGATGCTGGTCCCACTCTTCTCCGGCTTCGCTCCGGGTGCGATCGCCTCGCGCATCCAGGACGCCGGAACCAAGGCGGTGATCACGGCGGACGGCACAGTGCGCCGTAGTCGCAAGACGCCGATGCTGCCCCAGCTGCGCGAGGCGCTGGCCTCGTGCCCTTCGGTGGAGACCGTCGTCGTGATCGACAACGTCGGCGAGCGCGGGCAGCTCGCTCCGGGTGAGGTGGCGTGGGAGACGATGCTGGCGGGAGAGCCCGATCCGGTGGTGGAGCCGACCAGTGCCTCGGACGTCCTGCTGCTGGCGTACACATCCGGCACCACAGGCAAGCCCAAAGGCGCTGTCCACACCCACGCCGGCTTCGTCACCAAGACCGCCTGCGAAGTGGCCTACGGCTTCGAGATGGGGCCGGGCCGGACGTTCTGCTGGATCACCGACATGGGCTGGATCATGGGACCCCTGTCGATCCTCGGCACACACGGCACGGGCGGGACGCTCCTTCTCTACGAAGGCTCTCCGGACATGCCCGACGCCACACGGCTGTGGCAGCTCGTCGAGCGGCACCGGATCACGATGCTGGGCGTGAGCCCCACCCTGGCGCGCACACTTCGTTCTGCGGGCGCCACGGCGGCCGGGGACCTGTCGTCGGTGCGGATCATCGGCTCGACCGGAGAACCCTGGGACCCGGAGTCCTACGAGTGGCTGGCGCGCGACGTCTTCGACGGGCGCGTCCCGATCATCAACTTCTCGGGCGGCACCGAGGTCGGCGGCTCCTTCCTGTGCCCGTATCCCGTCGAGGAGATCGCCAGTTGTTCGCTCGGTGGACCTGCACTGGGGATGGACGTCGACGTCGTCGACGACGCGGCACTTCCCATCCGTGGTGAGATCGGTGAGCTCGTGTGCCGTCAGCCCTGGCCGGCCATGACTCGAGGCATCTGGAACGACGACGAGCAAGGATCGCGCTACCTCGAGTCCTACTGGTCGACGTTCCCGGGACTCTGGAGGCACGGTGACTACGCGCTGGTCGACGCCGAGGGCAACTGGTTCATCCTGGGGCGGTCGGACGACGTCATGAACGTGGCTGGAAAGCGGGTCGCCCCTGCCGAGATCGAGTCAGTAGTCGCCGTCGACGACGCGGTGGCGGAGTCCGCCGTGGTGGGGATTCCCGATCCGACCAAGGGCGAGGCTGTCTGGGTGTTCTACGTGGGTCGCGGCGATGAGGACGCCCCTGTGGTGGCGGATCGCGTCCGCGCTCGCGTCGCGTCGGAGGTCGGCAAGCCGTTCGCGCCCAGCCAGGTCGTCCGGGTGGCACACCTCCCCAAGACCCGCTCCGCGAAGATCCTGCGTCGAGCGATCAGGGCTGCCGTCCTCGACGCAGACCCCGGTGACCTGAGCGGTGCCGAGAACCCGCAGGCCGTGGAGGAGATCCGCCTCCAGGTGAAGGGACTCCGGTGAGGTCTCGGTGAGCTGGTCAGTCGTCGGTGTCGGTGTCGACGTCGATGGAGGTTCGGACGTCGACCTCCTTGACGGCCTCGGCGTAGGCATGGACATGGCGCTGCATGCGTCGCACGGCGGCGGCCGCATCCTGGGCCTTGATGGCCTCGGTGATGCTCTTGTGTGCCTGGACGGTCGTGCGGCGGACCTCGGCGTCGACGAAGCCCTGGTTGTCGGTGGAGGTGTAGATCGCTCGCGACAGCGCGAGCATGAAGCCGTTGAGGAGCTCGTTGTGGCTCGCGACGGCGACTGCTACGTGCCAATCGACGTTGGCCTGCAGGAAGTCGGACAAGGAACCATCGGCGGCGATGGCCTCGTTGGCACGGTCCAGGGCCTCGATGTCAGCGTCCTGGCGATGGACCGCGGCCAGCTGGGCGCATGCGGGTTCGATGGCCTCGCGCGTGTCGAGCAGCGACGCCATCCGGATCTTGCGTCCACGGATCAGCAGGCTGACCGTGCTCGCGATCGACTCCTCGCCCGGCTTCTGCACGAAGGCCCCACCGGCACGCCCCGTCTTGATGCGGACGAGGCCCTGGACCTCGAGGATGCGCAGCGCCTCGCGGACCGTGGTCCGGCTCATTCCCGTCTGCGTCACCAGCTCCCGCTCGGGCGGGAGCGCCGTGCCCTCGGGAAACTCGCTCCTCAGGATGCGCTCGCGGAGGTCGTCAGCCAGGACGTCCGAGGCCTTGGGAACCTGCATGGGGGCGAGCTGCACCGGGACGCGCAGCGTCCCGGAATCCGAGTGAGCCTGCTCAGACATGGTTCCCCGCAATCCTGAGGTATTTGGTCATACCTAAACTATCAGTCGAAAGGCTCAGCAATGGAGTGGAAGCTCGCCGAGGAGCAAGAGGCATATCGGGACACACTGCGCGAATGGCTGACCGACGTCGCGCCCCTTGACCGCGTGCGTGAGTGGTCCGACGGTGGCGACCGCCGTGCCTTCGCGGACCGGATGGCCGCCGATGGCTGGCTCGGCGTCGGCGTCGCCGAGGAGCTCGGTGGCCAAGGTGGCGGGGTGGTCGAGCTCGCCCTGACCGCTGAGGCGCTGGGCCGCGCTGTCGCCCCGAACAGCTCGTGGCTCGCGACGATGCTGGCAGTTCCGGCCCTGGGTGCGATGCCGGATCGGACCGCCGCGTGGCTGTGCCCGGCCGAGGCACCCCCGGCACCCGTCGAGCTCGACGTCTCACCCGACGGTGCACTCACCGGCACTGTGCCGCGCGTCCTAGCCGGTTCCGAGGTGTCAGCCTTCGTTGTCGCCGTGAGCACCCAGGCAGGTCTAGAGCTGCGGCGCGTGGAGGTCGACGACAGCGTCTCCCGCAGCGACAGGCAGCTCCTCGACCGGACGAGGACCGTCGCCGACTTGACACTCGATGCCACCTCGTCGATAAAGCTGGACGCGGACGCCGAGCGAGCCATCGCCAGCAGCGTCGACCTGTGCGCCGTCCTGCTCGCTGCCGACGCCCTCGGAGCCATGGAACGGATGCTCGAGCTGGCTGTCGGCTACAGCCTCCAGCGTCGCCAGTTCGGCGTCCCGATCGGGTCGTTCCAGGCCATGAAGCACGCGGCGGCCACGATCGAGGTCGACGTGGAGGCGAGCCGCAGTGCGGTCTACTACGCGGCGGCCTCGCTCGAGGCCGGTCTCGGGGAGGCGTCGTTGCACGCCGCAGCTGTCAAGTCCCAGGTGACGGCGGCGGCCGCGCGTGCGGCCGACTCCGCCCTGACGATGCACGGAGCGATCGGCTACACCTGGGAGCACGACCTGCACCTGTTCTACAAGAGGGCGCAGCTCGATGCGCACCTCGCCGGTACGGCCGCTGAATGGAACGAGCGCATCGCTCGAGGACTCGCCCTCGTGGGGTGAGTGACTGGCTAGTTTTTTGGTCAGGCCTTTTGTTACAGTCGAGCCAATAGCCCTCTAATCGAGGGATGACAGTGAAGGGAACGCCGTGGACTTCGAGCTCTCGGAAGATCAGACCCTCATTCGCTCCGCCGTCGCGGAGCTCGCGGGAAAGTTCGACGACCAGTACTGGATGGAGAAGGACGAGGCCCACGAGTTCCCGACCGAGTTCTACGACGCCTTCGCCGAAGGGGGCTGGCTGGGAATCACCACCCCCGAGGAATACGGCGGGAGCGGATTCGGGATCACCGAGGCGGCTCTCCTGCTCGAGGAGGTCGCCGCGTCCGGAGCCGGGATGAACGGCGCCAGCTCGATCCACATGTCCATCTTCGGCATGCACCCGGTGATCGTGCACGGCTCGAACGCAATGAAGCAGGAGAACCTGCCGCGCATCGCCAAGGGTGACCTGCACGTCTGCTTCGGCGTGACGGAGCCGGGCGCCGGGCTGGACACCACCCGCATCACGACGTTCGCCAAGCGCGACGGCACCGACTACGTCGTGAACGGCAAGAAGGTGTGGATCTCGAAGGCCGTCGAGTCCGAGAAGATCCTTCTGCTCACTCGCACTGCCAAGTACGAGGACTCGGCCAAGAAGACCGACGGCCTCACGCTCTTCTTCACCGACCTCGATCGGGATCACGTCGACATCAGGCCCATCAGGAAGATGGGTCGAAACGCGGTGACCTCCAACGAGCTGTTCATCGACGATCTCCGCATCCCCGAGGAACACCGCGTGGGTGAGGAGGGCCAGGGGTTCAAGTACATCCTCGACGGCCTCAATCCCGAGCGGTGCCTGGTCGCCGCCGAGGCGCTCGGCATCGGTCGCGCAGCGCTGCGTCGAGCGGTTCGCTACGGCAACGAGCGCGAGGTGTTCGGCCGGCCGATCGGCATGAACCAGGGCATCCAGTTCCCTCTTGCGGACTCGCTGGCGCGGCTCGACGCAGCTGAGCTCGTTCTGCGACGCGCCACGTGGCTCTACGACCAGGGCCTGCCGTGCGCGCGTGAGGCCAACATGGCCAAGTACCTCTGCGCCGACGCCGGTTTCGACGCGGCCGACCGCGCGCTGCAGACGCACGGTGGGATGGGCTACTCCGAGGAGTACCACGTCGCCCGCTACTTCCGGGAGGCGCGACTGACCCGCATCGCGCCGATCAGCCAGGAGATGGTGCTCAACTTCCTTGGCTCGCACGTTCTCGGCATGCCGAGGAGCTACTGAGATGGCCGACGCCTTCGCCCTCGGGGGCCGCGCTGCGCTCGTGACCGGCGCTGGCAACGGGATCGGGGCCGCGGTGGCTCGTGCCTACGCGCGCGCGGGCGCTTCGGTCATGGTGACCGACCTCGACAAGGACGCGGCTGCTGCGGTGGCCGAGGGGATCACCGCGGCCGGTGGGGTCGCAGCGTCAGCGGCGCTGGATGTCCGGGACTCAGATGCCGCGGCCCAGGCGGCGAGCCAGGCGGCCGACCTCGCCGGCGGCACGCTCCACATCGTCGTGAACAACGCAGGCGCGATCTCGCCTGCGATGTTCTCGAAGATGACGCCCGAGGCATTCGAGTTCGTGGTCGGGGTACACCTCGGCGGCACCTTCACCGTCAGCCAGGCGGCGCTGCCCTTCCTGGCGCAGGACGGGTCGGGCCGGATCATCAACGTCACCTCGGCTGCCGGTCTGGTCGGCACCATCGGTCAGGTCAACTATGGCGCCGCCAAGGCAGGCGTCATCGGACTCACGAAGTCGCTCGCGAAGGAGCTGGCGCGCAAGCAGGTCACGGTGAACGCCGTCGCGCCCCTGGCGGCGACGAACATGACCGAGAACATCCGGAGCAACGAGAAGCTCGCGGAGATGACTCTCGCCCGCATCCCGCTCGGGCGTTGGGCAGACCCCGAGGAGATCGCGGCCACCTTCGTGTTCTTCGCCTCGGACGCGGCGTCCTACATCACGGGACAGGTGCTCGCGGTCGACGGAGGGACGGTCATCTGATGGGCGTCTTCGGTGGGACCGGCCGGGAGGCGTGGATCGTCGAGGCGCTGCGTACGCCGATGGGCAAGGCGCACCCGGAGAAGGGGTGGTACCGCGACGTCCACCCCAACGAGATGCTCGGCCACGTCTACCGCGCGCTCCTGCAGGCGACGTCGATCAGTCCGAACGACGTCGAGGACCTCGTGGTCGGCTGCACGGCACCCTTCGGCGAGCAGTCGCGCAACGTGGCTCGCAACGCCTGGCTTCAGGCGGGATACCCGCCTGAGATCCCCGCCACCGTGCTCGACCGTCGCTGCGGATCCGCGCAGACCGCGGTCGAGATGGCGGCGGCGCTGGTGGCGTCCGGCACCCACGATGTCGTGCTGGCCGGCGGTGTGGAGAACATGGGCCGGATCCCGATGACGGCGGTCGTCGAGGTCGAGAAGCTCTACGGCGCGGCGTGGCCCGCCGAGCTGCGCGAGCTCTACGACTTCCCGACGATGGGCGAGAGCGCCGAACGGATCGCCGACCAGTGGGGCATCGGCCGTCGCGAGATGGACGAGTTCGCCGCCCGTTCCCACGTTCTCGCTGCCGCCGCGGTCGAGGCCGGCCGCTTCGATCGGGAGATGATCCCTCTCGACCTCGACGGTGAGCGTCGTGACAGTGACCAGGGCATCCGCCCCGGTACGACGGCCGAGAGCCTTGCGGCGCTGAAGCCGGTGTTCAGATCCGAGGGTGGCCACGTCACGGCCGGGAGCTCCTCGCCGCTGACGGACGGCGCCGCCGGGGTCCTCGTCGCGTCTGACGCTGCAATCGAGGCACACGGCTTGACTCGCCGCGCACGCATCCTCGACCAGACCACGGTCGGTGTGGACCCGGACATCATGCTGACCGGCCCCATCCCGGCGACCCGCAAGCTCCTCGAGCGCACCGGCATGACGATGGACGACATCGACCTCGTCGAGGTTAACGAGGCCTTCAGCTCGGTGGTCCTCGCCTGGGAGCGCGAGCTCAAGCCAGACATGGACCGGGTCAACGTCAACGGCGGAGCCATCGCGCTCGGTCATCCCGTAGGCGCTTCGGGCAGCAGGCTCTTCGCGACACTGCTCGCCGAGATGGAGCGGCGCGACGTCGAGATCGGGCTCGTGACCATGTGCTGCGGGGGTGGCCTCGGCACGGCGACGATCGTGCAGAGGGTCTGAGGTCCTGCCGTGTTCGACGTCGGAGACTTCCTGCGCCCGGGTGACGGCGTCTGGTGGGGCCAGGGAAGTGCTGAGCCCGAAGCGCTGGTCAACCAGGTGCTCGACGCCGTCGACCGGGTCGGTCCGATCCGCGCGTTCTCGGGCCTGACCTGGAATGAGCGTCTGTCCGGCGACCTGCCGGACGGTCTCACCGTGCTTTCCTACGGCGGGTTGGGGCAGCTCCGACAGCTGAGCCGCCATGGTCGGCTCGACGTGGTGCCGTGCCACTACTCGGCGATCCCGCGCATGTTCGCCACCGGAGCCCTGCCCAACGACGTCGGGCTTCTTCAGGTGTCGCCGCCCGACGGCGATGGAATGGTGACCCTCGGGATCGGTGTCGAGTACGTCGCCGACGCCATCCCGTTCACGCGCACCCTCATCGCCGAGGTCAACGACCAGATGCCAGTGACGCGTGGGGGTCCGCGACTGCCGCTTTCCGCCTTCGCGGCGGTCGTCCACACGAGCCGTCCCCTTCGCGAGGCCCCGTCACGGCTTCCGGACAGCGTCGACCTGAGCATCGCTGACCACGTGGCGTCGATCATCGACGACGGCGCCACCATTCAGATCGGCGTCGGGAGCCTGCCGGCAGCGGTGCTGGATTCGCTGTCGGGCCACAAGGACCTGGGGTTCCACAGCGGGATGATCACCGACGGCGTGCTGGCCTTGGTGGAGAAGGGCGTGATGACCGGGTCGCGCAAGGAGATCGACGTGGGAACGGCCGTGACCGGAGCCGCTCTGTGCAGTGCCCAGGGCTATGCGCGCCTCCCCGACCTCGCCGTCGACTTCCGAGGGGCCAGCTACACGCACTCGCCGATGGTCCTTTCCCAGCTGCGCTCGCTCGTGTCGGTGAACTCGGCCATCGAGGTGGACCTGCTCGGACAGGTCGGCGCCGAGCTGGCCCGAGGAGTCCACATCGGCGCGGTGGGCGGACAGGTCGACTTCAGCCGAGCGGCGTCGTTGACCGGGAGCCGTTCGATCATCGCCCTTCGCTCGACCAACGGGTCGGGCGAGCGCGCCGAGTCGACGATCGTGCCGGCGCTTCGCAGCGGAGTGGTCACCACCGCTCGGGTGGACGTCGATGCGGTGGTGACCGAGCACGGCGTCGCCATGCTCACAGGGTGCACCGTGGCCGAGCGCGCTCTGCGCTTGGTCGAGGTCGCTGCCCCCGAACACCGCGAGGAGCTCGAGAGGGCCCTCGCCGAACAGGAGACATCATGAGCCAGACGTTCCCCAACGCGGTCGACCACGACGCCCGAAGGGTCCACATCCGTGAGGTCGGTCCTCGAGACGGCTTCCAGAACGAGCCGGAGACCATCCCGACGGACGAGAAGGTCCGACTCATCAACGCGCTCGGAAGGGCGGGGTTCAAGCGGATCGAGGTGGCGAGCTTCGTGCGGCCTGACGTGATCCCGCAGCTCTCGGACGGGGTCAACGTCCTGCGTCAGATCCAGGTTCCGATGGATGTGGCCCGCATGGTCCTGATCCCCAACAGCCGGGGTCTGGACAACGCGCTGCACGTACGCGAGCTGTTCGAGGAGGCAACCCTCTTCGTGTCGGCGAGCCAGACCCACAACAAGCGCAACATCAACCGCACGGTCGAGGAGACCATGGCCGACGTCGCGGTCATGGGGAAGCGCATCGTTGCCGAGGACCTCACCTTCTGCGCCGTCATCGCGACGTCCTTCGGGTGCCCCTTCGAGGGCAAGGTGCCGATGGATCGTGTGCTGGACCTGGCCGAGCAGTTCGCCGAGGCGGGCGCCACCGAGATCGGGTTCGGCGACACGACCGGCATGTGCAACCCGGCGTACTCCTCGCGCTTCTTCGCAGCAGCGATCGAGCGCCTTCCCGGCATCGAGGTCACGGCTCACTTCCACAACACGCGCGGCCAGGGACTGGCGAACGCATACGCCGCGCTCGAGGCTGGCTGCAACAGCTTCGAGTCCAGCTTCGGTGAGCTCGGCGGCTGCCCTGTGCCGAAGGGCTCCACGGGCAACATCGCCACCGAGGACCTGGTGAGCATGTTCCACGAGATGGGCGTTGAGACCGGGCTCGATCTCGAGGCGGTCATCGACGCTGCACGCGAGGCCCAGGGGGTCCTCGGGCGCAAGCTGACCAGCCACTCCATCGTCGCCGGGCCAGTCATTTGGCAGCCGGCCGTCTGACCAACCACTCCAGTCACATCGAGAAGTAGGGACACAACATGAGCAACCGCGTCGCCATCGTCACCGGTGGTGCCCAGGGCATCGGCAAGGGCATCGCCACCACGCTGGGGCAGGAGGGCTTCCGCGTCGCGGTCGCCGACCTGAACCTCGCCGTGGCCGAGGAGACCGCCAAGGAGATCAGTGCGGCCGGCGGTGAGGCGATCGCCGTCGAGATCGACGTGACGTCCACCGAGTCGGTGAACGCGGCCGTAGCGACCATCGAGCGCGAGCTTGGCCCGATCGAGGTCGTCGTGAACAACGCGGGTTGGGACGACTTCATGCCGTTCGTGAAGACCACCGAGGAGTTCTGGGACCGCATCCTCGACATCAACTACAAGGGAGCGCTCCGCGTGATTCACGCCGTGGTCCCCGGCATGATGGAGCGTGGCTTCGGCCGGGTCGTCAACATCGGCTCCGACGCGGGTCGGGTGGGTTCGTCGATGGAGGCCGTCTACTCCGGTGCGAAGGGCGGCATCATCGCGTTCACCAAGACCCTGGCGCGTGAGGTCGCACGCAAGGGTGTCACCGCCAACACCGTCTGCCCCGGCCCGACCGACACCCCTGCACTTCGCAAGTTCGCCGACGGTGCTGGCGGCGGTGACGCCGAGAAGGTGATCGCCGGCATGACCAACGCCGTGCCGATGAAGCGACTCGGGACGCCCGCGGACATCGGTCCGGCAGTCGCGTTCTTCGCCTCCGACGGCGCCGGTTTCGTGACAGGGCAGACGCTGTCGGTCAGCGGCGGCCTCACCATGGCCTGAGTGAGTCCTGATTCGTGCCAAGTGACAGCATGCGTGCCATGACTGAGACGAGCGTGTGGCAGGAGCACGGTGAGTGGGAGGACATCCTCTACTCCACGACCGAGGACGGGATCGCGAAGATCACGATCAACCGGCCGGAGGTGCACAACGCCTTCCGGCCGCAGACGCTCGTCGAGGTCGGCCAGGCACTGACCCTGGCGCGTGAGGACGAATCCGTCGGCGTGATCATCCTGACCGGCGCGGGCGACAAGGCGTTCTGCTCGGGCGGCGACCAGCGGGTGCGCGGCGACAGCGGCTACAAGCTCGACGAGAAGGCGACCGGTCGCTTCCACGTCACCGACCTGCACGTCGCCATGCGCCGATGCCCGAAGCCCATCGTTGCGATGGTGGCGGGCTGGGCCATCGGTGGCGGCCACGTCCTCCACCTGGTCTGCGACCTCACCATTGCTGCAGACAACGCGCGCTTCGGGCAGGTAGGCCCCAAGGTGGGGTCGTTCGACGGCGGCTACGGCTCAAGCATCCTGTCCGACCTCGTCGGCCCCAAGAAGGCCAAGGAGATCTGGTTCATGTGCCGGCAGTACGACGCACAGCAGGCTATGGACATGGGCCTGATCAACACCGTCGTGCCTCTCGCTGATCTCGAGGCCGAGACGCTGCGCTGGTGCCGCGAGATGCTCGCACTCTCGCCGTGGGCACTGCACCTGTCGAAGCTCAGTTTCCACGCGCACGAGGACGGCTACGCAGGCATCCAGCAGCTCGCCCACGAGACCAACCTGCTGTTCTACGGTCAGGACGAAGCACAGGAGGGCCGCGAGGCTTTCAAGGCCAAGCGCACCCCCGAGTTCGACCGTTTTCCGCGTCGCCCCTGAGCTCGCAGGAGGTTCCTCCACTGTGCGGGTGCGACCGCGGTTGACCGCTCGCGCAACGTCGTTACGGTCGGGCACATCCGGTTGAGAGGAGAGTCATGTCCGAGGTCGTCACCTGGCGCACGCATTCGTCAGGAGTCGTTGTCGTCACGATGGAACGCCCACCCGCGAATGCGCTGGGAATCCCGTTGCTCGAGGGGCTGGACGAGGCCATTGACGCCGCCGCGGCGGCGGGGGACGTGAAGGTCATGGTGATCTCATCAGCGATCACGGGCTTCTTCGCAGCGGGCGCGGACATCAAACACCTCTCGACCATCGACGCGGATTCGTTCCTGGCCTACGGCGGGGCGATGCGCGCAGTGAACGACCGCCTGGCCGCTTCGCCCTGGCTCTCGGTTGCCGCCGTCGACGGGCTCGCCCTCGGGGGTGGGCTCGAGCTGGCGATGGCCTGCACGCTGAGAGTGGCGGGGCCATCGGCCAAGCTCGGACTGCCCGAGGTGAAGATCGGCCTCATTCCGGGTGCCGGCGGAACACAGCGGCTCCCGAGGCTCGTGGGTCGCAGCCGCGCCCTCGACATCATGCTCACGGCCCGGCAGGTCGGAGCGGCTGAGGCACTCGAGATCGGTCTCGTCGACCGCCTCGTCGAGGGTGACGCGCTCGATGGCGCGCTCGCACTCGCCGACGAGCTGGTCGGTCCGTCCCTGCCAGCCCAGCTCGCCGTCGTACGCAGCGTGGACGCCGCAGCGGAGATGTCGCTCGTCGACGGCATGGCGTTCGAGGCGCAGCAGGAGCAGGGGCTCTTCGAGGACGGCGAAGCCGCAGAGGGCATCGCCGCCTTCGTCGCCAAGCGGCAGCCCCGCTTCGCCTAGGGCCTCGGATGCCCGCGCTGGCGCCAGGCACCAGTCGGGCGACTGTCGCCGCATGCCTCGCTGCAGTGTGGGTGCTCTGGGGTTCGGTCTACCTGGCCATCCGGCTGGTGGTCGAGGAGGTCGACCCGTTCCAGGCGATGGCACAGAGGTTCCTGCTCGCGGGAACGATCCTCAGCATCGTCGTGCTGGTGCGACGAGGTTGGCGTGGTCTGAAGGTCACGCGGCTACAGCTCGTGGGACTGGTCGTGACCGGAGTCCTCCTGCTCGGGCTCGGCAACGGGTTCCAGGCTCTTGCGCAGGTCGAGGGCCTGCCCTCAGGTGTGGCCGCACTGATCGTGGCAAGTGTTCCGGCCTGGGCGGTCATTCTTCGTGCCTGCACCGGCGACCGGCCAAGCAGCGCGACCGTCGTCGGCGTGGCAGTGGGATTCTCGGGACTGGTCCTGCTGGTGGCGCTCGGGCGCGGCATGGGTGGCGCGCTACCTGTGGTCGGCGTCGTCCTGTGTCTGGGGTCGAGCATCGCCTGGACGATCGGTGCCTGGTTGCAGGGCAGGTTGAGCCTGCCGGACGACATCTTCGCGATCGCCGCCTATCAACAGCTCATCGCAGCCCTGTGTAGCGCGTCGCTCGCGGTCGCGTCGGGTGAGCACCTGAGCACCGACTACACCGCGCGAGGCTGGTTCGGGCTTGCGTACCTCGTGGTGGCCTGCTCGATCGTGGGCTTCCTCGCCTTCGCCTGGTTGCTCACGCACGTCCCCCTCTCGCTTACCGCAACGCACGCCTACGTCAACCCCGTGGTCGCTGTTCTCCTCGGGTGGCTCGTGCTCGGCGAACCGATCACCGTGGCCGTGTCCGTCGGCGGCGCTGTCGTGGTCGCTGCCGTCGTGGTGATCGTGACCGCCGAGAACCGTGCCACCAGCTCACCCACCGCCGTCGACGACGCGGTGGCCGAGCACCCCGTCTAGCGACTGGGGATGTCGACAGGCACTGATGGCCCGGCCTCTGGCTCGGACGGCCCATCACTGATCGGCTGTGATCAGCATCACTCGTTGGGGGGAGGCGAACCCCTCACATGAGGGTCGTTTTTGATCCAACTATCAGACCACAATCTGTGCCACGCATCACATCCCGGACCCGCCGGGGACCTGTCCTGAGTAGGGGATTGCATTGAAGACCAGACTCGCGGCCGCTGCGGTCGCACTTGCCATGGGGACCACGCTCGCTGCCTGCGGATCGGCGAGTACCAGCGACGGCTCGGCGGACGGGGGGAGCGCGGACGACGCGCCCATCAAGGTCGCACTGATCCCGCCGACCAGCGGTGCCCTGGCCCAGTTCGGCACCGACGCCGCCAACGCGTGGAAGCTCGCCGCCAAGATGGTGAACGCGGACGGCGGAGTCGACGGCCACATGGTCGAGATCATCGAGAAGGGCACCGATGCCGACCCGGCCACCACCATCCGCGTCGCCAAGGAAGCGGTCAGCCAGGACGGCGCGAAGTTCTTCGGCGCGATCATGACCTCGCCCGAGCACGCGGCACTCAACGCCCAGCTCGCCGGCATGGGTGCACTCGACTTCAACGGGCTCGGCAAGGACGACGCCCTCATCGGGGAGCAGTGCGTCCCCAACGCGTTCCACGTCGTCCAGTCGACGGCCATGGACATCAACGCCCTGGCCGACTCCATCTCGGAGATGGAGGGCGACAAGTGGGCGATCATGGCGGTCGACTACGCCACCGGCCACACGGCCGCGGACAAGTTCACCGCGGCGGCCGAGGCCGAGGGCAAGGAGGTCGTCTCCACCCAGTTCGCCCCGCTCAACACCACCGACTTCGGGTCCTACATCACGAAGATCAAGGACAGCGGAGCCGACGCGGTGTTCGCGGTGGAGTACGGGGCTGACGGGGTCGCCTTCGTCAAGCAGGCCACTCAGTTCAACCTTCCGGCGCAGGTGAAGACCGTGCTCGGCTTCAACATGGTGTCCGAGCCGCTCTTCCCGGTCCTGGGAGACGGCATCGCCGGCTTCTACAACAACGTGGGCTACGACCCCAGCGGCGACAACGAGCTCAACACGGCCTTCAAGGAGGCGTGGACCGAGGAGTACGGCACCACGCCCTACTACGTCGCAGCTGACAACTTCCTCGCGGCGGAGACACTGTTCGCCGGCATCCGGGAGGCCGGGAGCATCGAGCCGGATGCTGTTGCCGAGGCCCTCAACGACCTGACGTTCGACAGCATCGAGGGAGAGGTCACCATGCGAGGCGCTGACCACCAGCTCCTGCGCAACTCCTACCTCGGTCAGGTCGAGGGCAAGGGCGACGACCTCGCGTTCAACATCATCACCGGGTCCGGGGCCGACGTCACCACGCCTGAGGCCAACCCCGACTGCTCCATGTGATCGAGGACGGGCCGCCGCTCGGGACCATCCCGCGGCGGCCCGTCCGTTTCACCGCACCAGACCACTGACGTCCGGAGGAGGACCGCCGTGAACGCTGCACAAGTGCTCAACGGCATCGCGCTGGGATCACTACTGATGGTGCTCAGCTCGGGGCTGGCCATGATCTACGGACTGCGGGGCGTGACCAACTTCGCCCACGGTGCGCTGTACATGTCCGGCGCCTACCTGGCCTACTCGCTGTCCGACCGGTTCAACTTCTGGGTTGCCATCTTGTTGGTGCCGTTGGCGCTGGCTGTCATCGGTGTGGTCCTGGAGCTGGTGTTCTTCCGGCCGCTGCAGAACCGGTCCCACATCGAGCTCGGCCTCATCACGTTCGGACTGGCGATGATCACGGAGCGACTGGTGATCGTGATCTGGGGTGAGCGGACCCTGAGCGTCGATCCGCCAGCGGCCCTGGCCGGCACGACGTCGCTGCTCGGCGTTGACTACCCGACCTACAGGCTCGGCATCATCGTCGTCGCTCTCGTGATGGCCGCCAGCCTCGTCCTCTGGCTCAGGAACACGCGCACAGGACTGCACATCCGGGCAGCCAGCCAGGACATCGAGACCGCCGGAATCATGGGCATCGACGTCGACCGGGTCAGCCTGATCGTCGTGAGCCTCGGCGCTGCCCTCGCCGGTCTCGCCGGAACCCTGGCCGCCCCGTACGTGTCCCTCGACCCCAACATGGGCAACGCCTTCCTCATCATCGTCCTGATCGTCGTCGTGGTCGGCGGCATCGGCAGCATCGGCGGCGCCATGCTGGCCGGGATGGGGCTCGGCACGATCCAGACCATCACGACTGTCTGGTCGCCGCCCGTAGCGGTCGTCGTGCCCTATCTCGCCCTGGTCATCGTGTTGCTGTGGCGGCCCCAGGGTCTCGCCGGAAAGAGGGTGTCGTGAGCGTGAGCACCATTCCCGATGCGGCGCCGGCCGCAATCGCCCCGGCCCAGGCGCGCCGGAAGCCCAGGTGGACGCTGGTCGGGCTGGGCTTCGGTATCGCCGTGCTGCTGCTGGGCCTGGCTGTTCCCTTCGTCGTGAAGGACACCTTCACGATGAGCCTCTTCCTCGAAGCCGGTCTCATGGCGTTGCTCGGTGTCGGCATCGCATTCCTTGCACGGCACCTCGGACTCATCAGCCTGGGCCACACCGCGTTCTTCGGTGGAGCCGCCTACAGCGTCGGCATCGGGGTGAATCGGTGGGAGCTGAGCCTCACCGCGGCGGTCGGCTTCGCGGTCGTCGTGGGCACGCTGCTGGCACTGCTGATGGGGGTGCTCGTCGTCCGGGCATCGGGCATGGGGTTCCTCATGCTGACGCTCGCGCTGTCCCAGGCCCTGTCCCAGCTCGCACTCCAGACGTCGTTCCGACCGATCACCGGAGCACACGACGGTCTGCTCATCAACATGCCCTTCGACTCGACTTTCCTCGGGCTCACTCCGGCCGACATCCAGAACCCCGGGCTCTTCTGGCCCATCGTGTGGGTGAGCCTCATGGTCTGCACCCTCGGGTTGTGGCTGGTTGGCCGGTCCCGATTCGGCATCGTGCTCGAAGGAATCCGCGAGAACGAGGAGCGCATGCGCTTCTCCGGCTACAACACGTTCCGCCCCCGGCTGGCTGCGTTCGTGCTCAGCGGTGCCGTCGCGTCCCTGGGTGGTGCACTCTTCGCGATCAACGCTGCCTACATCTCGCCGGACATCCTCGGCTTCACCCGAGCAGGAGACTCCCTCATCGCCGTCCTCATCGGCGGCACCGCGAGCGTGGCAGGGCCGCTGGTCGGCACCGGGCTGTTCGTGTGGGCCCAGGCCCACCTGAACTTCGGCGGCAACCTCCACATGTTCACCGGGATGGCGCTCATCGCCGTGCTGATCTTCATGCCCGGTGGTCTCACCGGCGCCGTCCAGCGGATCTACCGAAAGGTGCGGCGATGACCATCTTCGAAGGCAAGGGCCTCACGGTGAGGTACGGCGCGATCGCCGCGCTCACCGACGTCGACATCGCACTCGAGCCGGGAGTCGTGCACGGAGTGATCGGCCCCAACGGCGCCGGCAAGTCGACGTTCATCGACGCGCTCTCCGGGCGCCGGCGCCCCTCGTCCGGGACGGTGTCGCTGGACGGTGACGACATCACCCGTCGCAGCGCACGATGGAGGCGAGGCAACGGCGTCGCCCGGTCCTTCCAGCGCACGAGCGTCTTCGGGTCAATGACCGTGCGCACCCAGCTGGAGATGGTTGCGCGTAAGAACGACGAGCCCGACCTGGACGAGATCGTCGCCACCCTTGGCCTCGACGAAGTCGCCGACCAGGTGTGCTCGGAGATCGCCTACGGCACGCAGCGCTCCGTCGATCTCGCCATTGCGCTGATCGGCCGGCCGAGGGTCGTGCTCCTCGACGAGCCGTGCGCAGGGCTCGTGGCCGACGAGTCGGTCAAGATGCTCGAGCACGTGCGAGCACTCTGCACCGAGCGTGACGTCGCCGCGATGCTGGTCGAGCACGACGTGGAAGGCGTGTTCCGGACGTGCGACGTGATCACGGTGCTGGACCTCGGCAAGGTCATCGCCAGCGGTACACCTGCCGAGGTGCGCACCAATCCCGACGTCGTCCGCGCCTACCTGGGGAGCGCCGCATGAGCACCATCCTCGAGTTCCGCAACGTCTCCGCGTCCTACGCGGGCGCCACGATCCTCCAGGACGTCTCGTTCGCGATCGACGAGGGCGAGACCGTGGGACTCGTCGGGCGCAACGGTGCGGGCAAGTCCACGACCCTGCTCTCCGTCTACGGTGTCCCTCAGGTCACCGGCGAGATCTACGTGGCCGGCACCCTTCTCAAGGGGCGCTCGCACGTGCCGACGTCGCGCGGCGTCTCGCTGGTTCCGCAGGGCAAGCGGATATTCGGCAACCTCACGGTCGAGGAGAACATCGAGCTCGGCCGTGCCTCGGGCCGGAAGGGCAGCTGGAGCCTGGCAGCCGTCTACGACCTGTTCCCCAACCTCGCCAGGGCCAAGGGCAGGCCGGGCACATCGCTGAGTGGTGGTGAGCAGCAGATGCTGGCCATCGCACGCTCGCTGATGAGCGAGCCGGCTCTGCTGATGCTCGACGAGCCCACCGAAGGTCTGGCACCCGTGATCATCGACGCGATCGTCGAGGCGCTCAAGGAGATCCAGTCCCGCGGGGCCGCGCTCCTCCTCGTGGAGCAGCACATCGGCATGATCCAGAAGGTCGCCGACCGCTACATCGCCCTCAGATCGGGCCAGGTGGTGGGGGAGGGGCCGGTCTCGCAGCTCGCGGACCGGGCAGTCCAGGAGCTCATCGCCCTCTGAGACCCGTGCCGGTCGACCCGGTGTGGAGGTCACCAGTGCGACTGCTTCGACGTATTGGCCTGACCATTGGCAGGTCGCTTAGGCTCGCATCGGAGGTGTGATGTGACGCAACCTGCACGCTCATTCACCGGCCCGCTCGCCGGCATGAAGGTCGTCGAGATCGCCGGACTGGGTCCGGGGCCGTTCTGCGCCATGGTGCTGGCCGACCTGGGTGCGGACGTGATCCGCGTCGACCGCGCTGCTGGGTCGGCGCTGGTCGGTCCGAGCGCTGACTTCCGCACCGAGGTGCTGCACCGTGGACGCCAGTCCGTGGCAGTGGACCTCAAGCACCCCGACGGTCGCGACCTCGTGCTCGACCTCGTCGAGGGCGCCGACGCGCTCATCGAGGGTTTTCGCCCCGGGGTGGCCGAGCGCCTCGGCATCGGCCCGGACGTCTGTCTGGCGCGCAACCCACGCCTGATCTACGGCCGGATGACCGGGTTCGGCCAGGACGGCCCGATGTCCCAGGTCGTCGGGCACGACATCAACTACGTCGCCCACAGCGGTGTGCTCTCCCTTCTCGGTCGTGAGGGTCAGGCCCCGACAGCGCCGTTGAGCCTCGTGGGCGACTTCGGGGGAGGCGGAATGCTGCTGGCGCTCGGGATCCTCGCCGCGGCATGGGAAGCGCGCACCTCCGGACGCGGTCAGGTCATCGACGCGGCGATGTGCGACGGCTCCGCACTCCTCGGGGCGGCGTTCTACGGATACTGGTCGACGGGCGCGTGGTCGCACGAACGCGGCACCAACATCGTGGACACTGGAGCGCCGTTCTACGACGCCTACGAGACCGCTGACGGCAAGTTCGTCGCCATCGCCGGCATGGAGCAGAGGTTCTACGACGAGCTCGTCGACGTCCTCGGCATCGACACCGCCGACCTCCCGGACCGCAACGACCCTGCTACCTGGCCGATGACGAAGAAGGTCTTCGCGGACGCCATCAGGACCCGCACCCGCGAAGAGTGGCTCGGCCTGGCCGCCGGGCGCGAGAGCACGCTGACCCCGGTGCTCGACCCCGACGAAGCGATCGCGGACGAGCACAACGTCGCGAGGAGGTCGTTCGTCGACGTGGGTGGCGTCGTCCAGCCTGCCCCCGCGCCGCGATTCAGCAGGACTCCCGCGTCGGTCGACCGTCCGCCGCCCGTCCCCGGCGAGCACACCCGCGAGGTGCTGGCTGCGTGGGGCGTGGAGCCCACCCGGATCACCGAGTTGGAGCGCGACGGCGCGATCCGGCAGACAGAAGGAGAACACGTGTGAAGGCGCTCGACAGGTCCTACGAGACGCTGATCCTGGAGGAGTCGGCGCCCGGCGTCGTGGTGGTCACGCTGAACCGACCGGACCGCTACAACGCGATGACCAACACCATGTTCGACGAGCTCGAGCGCATGGCGATCGACCTCAACGACGAGGACGGCTGCCGGGCCATCGTGCTCACGGGTGCCGGTCGCGCATTCTGCGCCGGGTACGACCTTGCCGACGCCGACCTCCTCGCAGGCCTCGGCGCCATGGGCATGCTGAGTCAGCAGGAGCGGGCAGCCCGCGCCCTTCTGGCCGTCCGAACCGTGCGACACCCGACCATCGCCGCGGTCAACGGTGCTGCGACGGGTGGCGGCCTGGCGCTGGCCTTGGCCTGCGACATCCGCCTGGCCGCTCCCGAGGCGAAGTTCAACACCGCCTTCGTGAAGATCGGCTTGTCGTCGGGCGACCTCGGCACGTCGTGGCTCCTGTCGCGGCTGTGCGGGCCTGCAGTTGCGAGCGACCTCGGGTTCACCGGCCGCATGGTCGACGCCGACGAGGCGGCCCACATCCGGCTCGTCAACCGAGTCGTCGACCCAAGTGAGCTACTCGCGCAGGCGCTCGATCTGGCCGCGCAGATCTCGTCCAACAGTCCAGGAGGTGTGCAGCTGTCCAAGCGCGCCCTTCAGGCCAACATGGAGGTCGGCTCGTTCGCTGCAGCCATCGAACTGGAGAACAGGGGACAGGCTCTCCTGACCCGCAGCAGCGACATGCCCGAGGCCTTGGCGGCCTTCAAGGAGAAGCGTGCACCCGTGTTCAAGGGAGAGTGAGAGCCGATGACCATGGTCGACACACCAGCCACGCACGCTTCCGGGATCGACTTTCCAGACTTGGAGACCCTGACCTTCGAGGTCCTCGAGGCTGAGGGCAACGGCGGTGCGATCGGGGTGCTGCGGATCAACCGCCCGGATCGGATGAACTCGCAGACCATCAGGATGTTCAGCGAGTACGGCGAGGCCGCGTTCGCGCTCCGTGACGCACCGCTCCGTGCTCTCATCCTCACCGCGGCGGGCACGCGCGCGTTCTGCGCCGGCTTCGACCTCGACGAGATCCACCGGATCACCGAGATGGGCGTGCGCGAGTTCCTGAAGTTCCAGGAGACGGCCACCGGTGGCATCCAGGGGATCCGCCACCTGCCGTTCCCGGTCATCGCGGCCATCCACGGCCCTGCGACCGGTGGTGGGATGGCCCTCGCTCTCGCGGCCGACATCCGGCTCATCGACCCGGCGGCCAAGTTCAGCGCCGCGTTCGTCAAGGTCGGCCTCTCGGTCGGGGAGCTCGGCACCAGCTACCACCTGACGCGACTGCTCGGGCCGGCAGTCGCCGCCGAGATCGGCTACACAGCCCGGATCGTCGGCGCCGAAGAGGCCGTGGCCATCGGTCTGGCGAACCGGATGGTGCCGACCGATGACCTCTTCGAGGAGGCCGTGTCCATGGCACGTCTGATCGCGACCAACTCGCCCGGAGGCGTGCGCATGTCGAAGCGCGCGATCCAGCGCAACCAGGAGATCACCTCGTACGCCGCCGCACTCGAGCTCGAGAACCGTGGTCAGGCGCTGATGTCGCGCACGACCGACATGCCGGAGGCGCTGGCGGCGTTCAAGGAGAAGCGCGAGCCGAGGTTCACGGGCGAGTGAGCGACTGGGACTGGTCGAGCGCCGACCTCGAACGGCTCGGATCGTTCCTCGAGGCCAGGGGGATCACCCGAGGCCCTGTGACGACCAGACGGATCGGGGACGGGCACTCCAACCTGACGTACCTCGTCGAGGACGACGCGGGCACGCGCGTCGTCGTACGTCGTCCACCACCGCCGCCGACACCGCCCGGTGCACACGACATGCTGCGCGAGGCGCGCCTGATCGACGGGCTCGCAGACACGGCTGTCCCGGTCGCGCGACTCCTCGCGACGGCGGAGGCGGACGAGGTGATCGACGTGCATCTCTACGTGATGTCGTTCGCGTCGGGCCCGGTCGTGACCACCGAGATGCCCGCTCCGCTGGACACCCCTGCAACGCGGAGGTCGGTGGGGGAGTCACTGGTCGACACGCTCGCAGACCTGCACGCCGTCGACTGGCGAGGTCTCGGCCTCGGTGACATGGGTCGTCCCGAGGGCTTCAACGAGCGTCACCTCAAGCGCATGGGACGTCTCGTCGCAGACGACGCCGGCGCACCACCACCCCACTTCGCCGTGATCGACTCCTGGCTGGCCGAGCGCGTTCCTGCCGAGTCCGGCGCGTCGATCGTCCACAACGACTTCCGGCTCGGCAACGTGGTCCTCTCCGCCGACCACCCCGGGACCATCGAGGCAGTGCTCGACTGGGAGCTCGCGACTCTGGGAGACCCGCTGTTCGATCTCGGCTACTTCCTGTCGTCGGTTCCGGAGCCGGGAACCCCGTTCACGCCGACCGAGGAGCTGGGGACGGCCATGCTCGAAGAGGGGTGGCCCACGCGCGCCGAGCTGGCCGAGCGGTATGCCGCCCGGACCGGCGCGGACCTCACCGACCTGTCCTGGTACACCGCGTTGGCGCTGTGGAAGCTCGCGGTGCTCTACGAGTACGGCCGGAGACGGGCCGTGCGCGGCGTCGGCGACCCTTACTACGCCGACCAAGCGCTCGTGCAGTCCTTCCTCGATGCCGCCCACCACGTCGCGGGGCTGCCTGCGGCACCACCCTCGCCCCCGGAGGACCGATGACCCAGACCGACTTCCACGACGCACTCGTCACCCCCCACGCAGCGGGTCTGCCTGAGGCGTTCTTCGACCGCTTCGTCGTCAACTTCCACCCCGTGGACGCCACGGCTCCGTCGATCCTCATCGGCTGCGGGCTTCACCCCGTGCGCGGCACGGTCGACGGGTTCGCGATCCTCGTGACGCCCGAGGAGCAGCGCAACGCGCGCTTCTACACCGAGCTCGCCGCCACGGACTGGTCCTCGTGCGGCCCACTGTCGTGGGAGGTCGTCGAGCCCAACCGCACGTGGCGGATCGGGCTGGCCGATAACCCGACGGGCATGACGTTCGACCTGACGTGGCGTGCTCGTACCCCCTACTGGGCGGGCACTGTCGATGTGGCGAATCCCGCCGGAGGCACCACGTCCTTCGACCACCTGTTCCAGTCCGGCCTTGCCGAGGGCACGGTGACCATCGACGGGACGGCGACCGAGGTCGGCGGCTGGTACTCACA
Organism: Nocardioides sp. BE266; assembly: GCF_031457855.1. Classification (NCBI taxonomy): domain Bacteria; kingdom Bacillati; phylum Actinomycetota; class Actinomycetes; order Propionibacteriales; family Nocardioidaceae; genus Nocardioides; species Nocardioides sp. BE266. The sequence continues at coordinate 162,944 of NZ_JAURTI010000005.1, forward strand.
GCGGGACCGCTCCCGCGGGGTCCGGACGATGGCCGGGGGACAAGGCCTGCACATCTGGTACCAGGCACAGTTCCCGGACCGCTCGGTCGGCTTCCTCCTCGTCGAGCGGCGCGACGGCAGCCGCATCATGCTCGAGGGCGCCGTCATGCACACCGAGGAGTCCGGAGGTCACCTCGACGACATCACGGACGTCCGGCACGACCTGGTCTTCGACGACCAGCTCGACCTGGGGTCGGGCGTGGTCGAGGTCACCACTGCGTCTGGTGCGGTCTACCGCATCCAGACCGACGCCACCGCTGGAGGTGGCTACATGGCCGGTGGCGGTTATGGGGGGCACCACGGCAAGGACAAGGGTGTCGACCACGTCGAGGGCGAGGTCTACCCACTGGACGGGTCGGTGTCCCAGCGCACGCTCGACTCGTCGCTGACGGACCGGCTGGCCCGTTTTGAGTGGGACGGGGTCCCGGGTTCGGGGATCTTCGAGTTCGCCCTGTCGCGCTCGTCGTCGTACTCCTACGTGCCGACGCTCTAGGGTCGGGGCATGGACCTCGGCCTCAACGGCGCCCGTGCGCTCGTCACTGGCGGAACTCGCGGGATCGGCCTCGCGGTCGGCCGGGCGCTGGCGGCGGAAGGGGCGCGGGTGGCCCTGCTCGGCCGTGACAGCGCAGCCCTCGACCTGGCCAGCGCCGGTATCACGGGGGCGGTCGCCGTCCGAGCCGACACGACGGACGACGGCGCCGTACGAGCCGCCGTGGCGGAGGCTGCCGACCTGCTCGGCGGTCTCGACGTGGTCGTCAACGCAGCGGCGCCGCGCGCCCGGCCCAGCCAGGTCGCCGGCCTCGAGGGAGTCGACGACGAGGACTTCCTGCGGCAGGTCGACACCAAGGCGCTTGGCTACGTGCGCGTGGTGCGCGCGGCTGCGCCGTACCTGCTCGACGGTGGCGGTCGCGTGGTCAACGTCAGCGGCATGAACGCTCGCGCGACCGGGTCGATCACGGGATCGGTGCGCAACATCGCGGTCGTCGCGATCACGAAGAACCTCGCCGATGAGCTCGGACCCCAAGGCGTGAGTGTCACGTGCGTCCATCCCGGTCTCACCGTCACCGAGCGCGTCGCTGACGACCCGGCATACCTCGAGCAGGCCTCCCAGAACGGGCTCGCGCGTATGGTGACAGCGGACGATGTCGCCGCATTTGTCTGCTTCCTGGCCTCACCCCTCGCCGCCGTCGCCAACGGCTCGGTCATCAGCCTCGACGGCGGGCGACCGGGTCCCATCTGGGCCTGAGGTCAGAACAGGGACTTCGCGATGATCTCGCGCTGGATCTCGTTCGTGCCGCCGAAGATCGGCGGGGCCAGCGCTCGGCGGACCTGGAACTCCATGCCGTACTCCCTGGCGTAACCGGCTCCGCCCATCAGCTGCATCCCCTCGAGGGCGGCGTTCTTGGCCACCTCCGTCGCCCGCATCTTGGCCATCGCGGACTCGGCTGCGAGGCCGTCCTCGTGACCGTCGTCGATCGCCTGGGCGACGTCGTAGACGAACGAACGCGTCGTGGCGATGTCGGTGGCAAGGTCGGCCACGCGGTGGCGCAGGGCCTGGAAGTCACTGATCGGCTGCCCGAACGCGTCGCGCTGCTTCATGTAGGCCACCGCGTCGTCGAGGGAGCGCTGAGCGGCCCCGACCGAGAAGGCGGCGATGATCATGCGCTCGACGCTCAATCCCCGCATCAGCTGCTTCCAGCCCTGTCCTGCGGTGCCGACGACGTTGGCCACCGGCACACGCGCGCCGGTGAAGAACACGTCGTTGCAGGTGCGAGCCTCCATGGTCCGCACCTCGCGCATCTCGATCCCCGGGGTGTCGGTCGGCACCATGAGCAGCGTGAGGCCGCTGTGCTTCGGTCCGGAGGAGTCCTCGCGCGCCAGCACCAGCATGTGCTCGGCGATGTGCGCGACCGAGATCCAGGTCTTCTGCCCGTCGAGCACGTAGGCGTCACCGTCGCGGACGGCCTTGGTGCGGACCGCGCCCAGGTCGGAGCCGGTGCCCGGCTCCGACAGGGCGATGGCCTCGGTCCGCCCAGCTGCGAGGTTGGAGCAGATGAGCTTCTTCTGCTCCTCGTTGCCCCACTTCAAGTAGGTCTGGGCGGCCGTGAGGCCCGTCGTGTACGCCAGCAGGCCGGGCAGCAGACCCCGGTGGGCCTCCTCGATGAAGACGCACTCGTCGACGAACCCCGCCCCGCCTCCGCCGTACTCCTCCGGGAGCGAGACACCCAGCCAGCCGAGTTCGGAGAGCTTGGCGAGGATCTCCGGGCTGTGCGCCCGGGTGTCGTCGAGCGTCAGCTCGTCGAGCTGGGCCTTCGTACCGCACTCGCGGGCCGCGAAGTCGGCGATGGCTGCAGCGAACTCGCGACGGTCTGCGTCGAGCCTCATGGCCGCCACTGTCCGTCAGTTGCCGCGGTAGGCGGAGAAGTCGGGCTGGCGCTTCTCGTTGAAGGCGGTGATGCCCTCCTTCGACTCAGCGGTCTCGCCGAACATCTTCAGCGTGGTGTAAGCCATGTTGCCGATCGAGATCAGGTGCTCGGTGTCGGTGTTGAACGACTGCTTGAGCACCTTGAGCGCGGTGGGGGAGTAGGAGTTCATGGTGTCCGCCCACTCGCGCACGGCCGACTTCAGCTCCGCCGCCGGCACGACCTTGTTGACCAGCCCCCAGTCCAGCGCCTCTTCGGCAGACAGGCGCCGCAGCATGAACCAGATCTCCCGGGCCCGCTTCTCGCCCACGACGCGGGCGAGGTAGCCCGAACCGAGGCCGGCATCGAAGCTGCCCACGCGGGGACCGTTCTGGCCGAAGGTGGCGGTGTCCGCCGCGATGGTGAGGTCGGCGAGGACGTGCAGCACGTGGCCGCCGCCGATCGCGATGCCGTTGACCGCCGCGATCACCGGCTTCGGGACGTCGCGCATCACGCGGTGCAGTGCTTCGACCTCGAACAGCCCACTGACGGACGGGCCGTAGTCGCCGGTCTCCATGCGCTGCTTCTGGTCGCCGCCGGAGCAGAACGCCTTCTCGCCGGCGCCGGTCAGGCAGATGGTCCCGACCTCGTCGCTGGCCCAGGCGCGCTTGAAGCTCAGCACCAGTTCGTCGACGGTGCGCGCGCGGAAGGCGTTGTAGCGCTCGGGACGGTTGATGGTGATCCATGCGAGACCGTTCTCGACCTCGTACGTGACATCGGTGAACTCGTCCATGTGAACCTGCGATCCTCTCGGCGATGGGCGCCAGAACATTTGGCCTGACCATTGAAGACGTTAGTGTGCGGAACGATCGTTTACAAGCCCGATCGAGGAGCAGCTTCGATGCCCGACCAGCACGCGCCGTCCCCTGTCTCACACACTGTCGAACCCTCCAGCGTGCGGGTCGTCCATGATGCGCCGGGGGCACGACTCGGGATCACGCCGCCGACCCAGGACGGATGGCGGCTGGCCGCCGACATGGCGGTGGGGCCGCACCTCATCGGCCCCGACGGTCGCACGGCGGTGGGCGGGCTCGGCGTGCTCATCGACGAGGTCCTGGGGTACGCCGTGATGGCCGGGCTCGGACCGGACGCCTGGTCCATCAGCACCGAGCTGTGGCTCGACGTGGTGGGGGCGCTGCCGAGCGACGGTCGCCTGTTCGCCGACGGCACCAGCCTGCAGCACGGCTCCTTCGCCGTGGGCGGCGTCGCCGACGCACAGGGCAGGCTCGTGGCATCGACCAGGCAGCGCGGCCGACGCATCGACTTCGACCCGGCGGGGGCCGAGCGTCGGCCAGCCGATGTGCCGGCGGGGCCGTCCGGAGACCTTGCCGCTCTGCTCGGGGTCGAGCTGCAGCGGACGGGCGCGCGGCTGGTGGTGGACGAGCAGCACGTCAACCCACGTGGCTTCCTGCACGGTGGCGTGTCCTTTGCCGTGTGCGAGCTCGCTGCCACCGCCGCACGAGTCGCAGCCGGGTCGACCTTGGCCACCAGCTCGATCCACGTGGTGCACACGAGGCCGGCTCCGCTCGGATCAGTTGCAGAGGTCGTCGTGCGTCCCACGTTCACCGCGCGGAGCCTGCAGGTGTCCGAGGTGTCCATGCTGGTTGACGGGCGGCTCTGCGCGTCAGCCCGCGTCAGCGCGCAGTAGCGTCCGGCCGCCGGATTCCCATGGCTCCGCTCAGTGGGAGGTCCCAGTTCACGCGACGAGCATCGTCGATCCAGGAGTCGATCACTGCGGCGATGTCTGCAGGAAACGGTGCGGGCCGGCGTGAGTCCATGCCGACGTGCACGAGCGCGATCTCGACGACGCAGGACAGGACTTCGTCGGTGCGGTCCAGGACCATGGCCACCAAGTGGCCGGCGCGCTCCGAACGGTCGATCCACAGCGTGTGCACCGTGAACCGGTCACCTTCGTGCATCTCGGTGAAGTAGGAGATGTGGTGCTCGGCGGTGAACACCCCCAGGCGGCGTCGGGCCCGGTAGTCGTCGTCGATGCCGATGCGTCGGCAGATGATGTCCGCGCTCTGGGCCCCGGCATCGAGGTAGTGGCGGATGTTCATGTGACCGTTGAGGTCGATGAAGCCAGGCTCGACCGTGCCCTCGAGCAAGGCGGGCAACCTTTCGACGTCGACGTAGGCAGGCGGCGCGATGGGGCTCATGTCCGCACCCTAGGAGGGTCCGTCGGCTGCGTCCCGCGCCGGTGACCACGCCGATGTGGGGCTCGACACCGGCTGGTTGGCCGTGTCTTTACGGCGTGCGACACCGGTGGTCGTCTGGCCCGGTGCCGGACCACGAGATCACGCTGCCGCAGGTCGAGGACTTCTACAGCAATGAGCAGGTCGCGGAGTTCCGTCGACGAGGCTTCTGGCGAGATGAGACCCCGTCGTCCCAGCTCGAGCACTGGGCGTCGACACGAGGTGAAGAGGTCTTCGTGCAAGACCCCACCGGTGATCTCACGTTCGGAGACCTGCGCGGTCAGGCGTGGCGGCTGGCGCTGAGCCTGCGCCGTCTGGGGGTCGCGGCTGGGGACCGGGTCGTGGTGCAGCTGCCCAACTGGCCCGAGCTCCTGATCTCGATGGCCGCGGTGACGCGCATCGGGGGCATCCTCGTGCCGGCGATGATGACGTACAGGATCGACGAGCTGCGCCACCTCGTGGACAACACGGGTGCGCGGCTCGCTATCGCGACTGGTTCCTACCGTGGCTTCGACCACGCCGCCCTGCTCCATGACCTGGTCGTCGAGCCGGGCGCGCTCGAGACCGTCGTCCTGGCCCGCAGCGACGACGGAGATCATCGGCTCGATGCGATGTCCCAACCCCAGCTCGGCGTCGACGCACCCGGAGTCGACGTGCTCGGCCTGTTGCCCTCGGCCGATGACGGCCACGTGATCATCCACACGTCGGGTACGGAGTCGAGGCCCAAGGGGTGCTTCCACACGTACAACACGATCGGTTTCAGCGTCCGCGCGATCGAGCGCACCCACGGCTGGACGCGGAGCGACATCGCCTTCGGTCCGACCCCCGTCGTGCACAGCAACGGCTACCTCAACCACTTCCTGGTGCCCCTGCGCGTCGGAGCCAGCACAGCGCTGATGGAGCGATGGGACCCGGGCGCAGCAGTCCGGATGATCCAGGACCGCGGATGCACGACCACCGTCACTGCCACGACCTTCCTGACCACCACGGTTGCTGCCCAGAGCATGAACGGTGGAGACCTGTCCAGCATGCGCCTGTGGGTCGCATCGGGAACGACCGTGCCGGCGCCGTCGATCGAAGCGGCCCGTGTGGCGATGCCGGACTGCGAGATCCTCAGCCAGTACGGGCGGAGCGAGAACCAGCTGACCACCAACTGTCCGGTCGGGAGCCCCCCGGAGAAGTCGCTGACCTCAGACGGACAGCCGCCCGACGGCGTGACTGTCGCGCTCTTCGACCAGGACGGCGCGCGCACCGATCGTGGACCCGGTGATGTGGGCTACCGAGGTCCTGGGCACATGCTCGGCTACCTCAACCAACCCGACCTGACGTCGAGCATGCTCACCGCGGACGGGTTCTCCCTCGCCGGTGATCTGGCCGAGATGGATGCCGACGGCTACATCCGCATCACCGGCCGACTCAAGGACATCATCATCCGCGGCGGGGTCAACATCAGCGCCAGGGAGGTCGAGGAGCACCTGCTCGCCTCGCCTCTCGTCCGGGACGTGGCAGTGGTCGGAATGCCCGACGACCGCCTCGGCGAACGGGCCTGCGCCTTCGTCGTACCGGAGCCGGGAACTGCGGTCACCCTGGCGGCGTTGACCAGCTTCCTCGAGGCCGAGCGCGGGATATCGCGGCAGAAGCTGCCGGAGCGGCTGGAGGTCGTCGACGCGCTGCCACTGAGTGCCATGGGCAAGGTGCAGAAGGGCGAGCTCCGGGCACGGGTGAGCGCAGGAATCGAGGGGATCGGCGCATGAGCGGGATCACGGCCAGTCTGGGGCTCAACGTCGCGAGCTCGGGCCGGGGGACCGAGCGGTTCCGCCGGGCAGCCGAGCTCGTCGCCCGCGCGGACGCCGCCGGGTTCGACGGAGTGTGGACGGGCGAGCTGTACAACAGATCCGCCACGATCGCGATGGCCAACTTCGCCCTCGCCTCCAAGCGGGTCCGCATCGGATCCAACATCGCCTACGGAGTGGGACGTTCACCCCTGATCTGGGCGGCCGAGGCACGCGACCTCGACGAGATGTCCGGCGGGAGGCTCCGTCTCGGGCTGGGCAACGGCACCAGCGGGATGATGGAGAACTGGCACGGGGTGGACGGGACGGCGCCCGCCGAACGGATGGCAGAGCTCATCGAGGTGATCCGGAAGCTGTGGCGGCTGGATCAAGGGCCCGTCGACCACGAGGGACGTTTCTACCGCGTCCACCTCAAGCCGACCACGGACACGCCTCCTCCGTTGCAGGAGCACCTGCCGATCTGGATCGCCGGCGTCAACCCGCGCATGGTCGCGGTGGCCGGGAGGTCGGCCGACGGCCTCATCGGCCATCCGATGTACACGGGCGACTACGTGCGCGAGGTCGTACGGCCGGCTGTCGACGCCGCTGCCGCCGCAGAAGGGCGCTCGCCGGGTGACCTCACGATGATGGGCATCTTGATGTGCAAGGTCACCCACGACGTCGAGCTCGGTCGCCGCCAGCTCGCCTACGCCATCGCGCAGTACGCCGCGTCGAAGGTCTACGACCGTCTTTTCGAGCTCCACGGGTGGGGCGCGGACCAGGCCAGGATCCGTGAGGCGGCCCGCGAGCGCGACGTGGACGCGATGGTTGCGGCGGTTCCCGACGCGGCGATCGACGCGATCGGCGTGGTGTGTCGGCCCGGCGAGCTTGTGTCCCGGGTCGCCGAGCACGCGGTCGACTACGACCACCTGTCTCTGACGGGGGTGCCGTGGGGCGTGGACCCGGTGCAGGCGGAGACCGACGCCTGGTCGATCCTCACTGAGGTCGAGTCGGCTGCTCGTTGAGAAGCATCCGGTAGAGCCCGTCGAGGAGACCTGACAATGGGGCGGGGGACCCGACCTCGCGGGCGACCTCGAGGGCGGCACCCAGGTCCTTGAGGAGGATGTCGACGCGGCCTCCCGACAGTGTGTCGTCATCGCCCAGCAACATGCCACGCAGTCCGGTGATGATCCCGGTGATGTTCGTGGACTCACCTGCGGAGCGACCCCTGGCGTACTCCTGCAGCATGTGCGAGTCCGCCAGGCCGCCCGACATGGCCTCGGGGAGCAACGCGTCGTCGAGTCCGAACGCCGCCCCCAGCGCGGTTGCCTCCGCAATGGCCGCCATGGTCGCGAAGTTGACGACCTGGTTGCAGAGCTTGCCGACCTGACCCGAGCCGAGCGGACCGAGGTGCGTGATGCGCCCGGCGTAGGACGACGCGACCTGACGCACGACCTCCACGTCCGCGGTCATGCCGCCCACGAAGAGTGCGAGCGTGCCCGCTCGCGCCCCGCGGGGCCCGCCGGACACGGGAGCATCGACGAACGCCATGCCCGCCTCGGCGAGCCGGTTGGCCTGGTCGCAGGAGACGGCCGGATGCATCGTCGAGTGGTCGATCACGAGCCGGGGCGGACGGGCCGCGGAGGCAATGCCGCGGTCCCCGAAGAGGACCTCGTCCAGACCCTCCGGCGTGTCGATGCACGTGAGCACGACCTCGACCCGTTCCGCGAGCTCAACCGCCGAGCCTGCCGTGCCGGCACCGGCCGCGGCCAATCCGGCCATCCGCTCCGGCGTCCGGTTCCAGACGACGAGCTCGTGGTCGGCGCCGAGTCGCTCAGCCATCGGCATGCCGATCTCCCCGAGGCCGATCCACCCCACCCGCATGCCGTCGAAACTAGCCCGGTGCCTCGGGAACGGGACGGCGCCTTCGACCAGCAAGGTGTGGGCATCCACAGTGAGCGCAGTCGAGGTGTCGCGACGCCGGGGTGGAGCATGCCTCAGGCTGTCCACCATGTTGGAGATCACGGTTGCCGAGTTGTCCCAGGTCCACGACCTCGATCTGGGTGCCACGCCCTGGTTGGAGATGACGCAGGACCGGGTGAACACGTTCGCCGACGCCACCAGTGATCACCAGTGGATCCACGTCGACGAGGAACGCGCCGCAGACGGTCCGTTCGGCGGGACCATCGCGCACGGCTACCTGACGCTGTCCTTGGTCCCGTTCCTGCTGAAGCAGCTGATGGTGATCACGGACCACGGTCGTGGCGCCAACTACGGCCTGGAGAAGGTGCGTTTCACGTCGGCAGTGCCGGTCGGCGCTGAGGTGCGCCTGGCCGCCACCGTCACGCAGGCGACGATGCGCGACGACGGCGGAGTGCAGTACCGCGTGGCGCTACGTATCGAGATCATGGGAGAGGAGCGCCCTGCGATGGTGGGCGAGTCGATCTACGTCACCTACCCCGTGGCCTGAGTGTCCGCTCGAGCTTCAGGCCTGATCCGTCGGTCGGACCACCACCTCAGCGACCGCCACCCTGCGTGGCGCGTCGATGATGTAGGCGATCACGTCGGCGACATCGCCGGGGTGCAGGCGCTCGACCTCGGCGAACAGCCGGTCGTAGTGCTCCTGGACAGACTCACGTTGGTGGCCGAACAGCTCGGTGTCAACGACACCCGGCTCCACCACCGACACGCGGACTCCGAGCGGTGAGAACTCCTGGCGCCATGACTCGGAGGCCGCCGTGACACCGAACTTCGTGGCGTTGTAGATCGCCACGTTGCGGTTGGCGAAGCGACCTGCGATGGACGAGACGTTGACGATGTCTGCCACGCCCCTGGGCCCCTCGGCCGCCGACGCCACGAGATGGGGCAATGACGCCTTCGTCACGTACATCAGGCCCTTGAGGTTGAGGTCGACCATGGCCTCCCAGTCCTCGACGTCGGCCTCGAGGCTCGGGCCGTTCAGCATCACCCCAGCGCTGTTGACCACCGTGTCGAGTCGGCCGAATCGGTCGACCGCGAGCGACACGGCCTGCTCGGCATCTGCCCGCACCGTGATGTCTGCGCGGGCCGCCACGCACGTCGTTCCGCCGATCCTCGCGACGAGCTCGTCGAGGCGGTCACCGCGGCGGCCGGCGGCCACCACCGACGCGCCACGATCCGCCAGCGCGACGGCGGTGGCATAGCCGATGCCGCTCGTCGCACCCGTGACGAGAGCGACGGTGCCCGCGAGCCCGGTGCTCACCGCGCGAAGGTCTCGATGATCGCGGTCGTGTTCTCGTCCACGCGCTCGGGGCTGAGGGTGAAGCTGGGGGAGTAGAGAGCAGCGTGGTCGTAGCGCTTCTCGAGGCGGGCGACCTGGTCGCGCACGTCGTCCGGCGTGCCGGCGGCCGCCATCTCGTCGAGCATCCTGTCCGACACGGCGGCGACCATCGCGTCGTGGTCCTTGGCCCGGAAGGCCGACTGGATCGCCTCCGTCTCGGCGCCGAAGCCGGAGGCTTCCATGACGGGCGTGTAGGCCTTAGGGGCGACGTAGAAGGCGATCTGGGCTGCAGCCTCCCGGCGGGCCTGCTCGGCGTTGTCGGCGATCGCGGTGATGATGACGCCCTTGAGGGCGACGTCCGAGGCCGAGCGTCCGGTCTTGGTCGCGCCCTGCTCGATGGCGGGGCGGGCGACCTCGTCGAGGTAGGTGTCCGTGATCGTGGGGTGGCAGATGAGCCCGTTGGAGACGCGGCCCGCCACCTCGATCATCCTGGCGTTCACCCCGGCGGTGTAGATCGGGATGTCTGGTCGGAACGGCGGTTCGATGTCGGCGGTGGGCGTGATGTTGCAGGAGTAGAAGCGACCTTCGTGCTGGACCGGCTCCTCGTGCAGGTGCCACAGCCGGCGCAAGAGGGGGATCAGCTCCTCCATCCGAGTCGCCGGACCGTCCGGATCGGTGACACCGTGCCAGCCGACCATCATGCCGCGGGTGCCGGTGCCGAGGCCGAGGGTGAAGCGTCCCTCGCTGAGCTCGTCGAGGAAGCGGGCGTCGTTGGCGAGGACGAGCGGGGAGCGCCCGACGGCATAGGCGATGGCCGATCCCACACCGATGCGGGACGTGGCGGCCGCCATGGCCGCGACCGACACCACCGCCGACCGGTTCAGGAACTCGCCCGACCAGGCGGCGTCGAAGCCCGCCTGCTCGGCGCGGACGGTGATGTCCCGGGTGTCCTTCAGACCTCCGGCGAGAACGGTGATTCCTCTGGTCGTCACGGGCTCAGCATCGAGGGCGTCGAGGTCTCCGGCAAGCAACGTGTGGCGGCTGCGCTGGAGAGGTCACCAGTTTTGGTCAGGCCAAACCGTGGCCAGGTGTCGTCGATGCAGGCACGATGCGACGGTGGACAACACCCTGCAGCTGGGAATCGCCGTCAACGACGAGCTCTTCAACCCCGACCCGGGTGCGCGACGTGCGCTCCTGTCGCACATGGGCGAGGTTGGGCTCGACCACCTCACTGTGGGGGACCACATCAGCTTCCACGGCGGCACGGGGTTCGATGGCTTCGTAGCGGCGACGACCGCCCTCGCGTCACACGACACGCTCAAGGTGCTCATCGGCGTCTACCTCGCGGGACTGAGGCACCCCATGGCGACGGCTCGGTCGCTGTCCACGCTCAGCTCACTGGCACCCGGACGCCTGACCCTGGGTGTTGGCGTGGCGGGCGAGGACCGCACCGAGGTCAGCAACATGGGCGTGGACCCCGCCACCCGCGGTCGCCGGATGGACGAGACCCTCGGGCTACTGAGGCGTTTGGCCAGCGGTGATGCCATCAACCACGAGGGTGAGTTCTTCTCGCTCAAGTCGGCGCGAATCCTGCCGCCGCTCGAGCCACGTGTGCCGATCGTGATCGGCGGCGCCGGGGACGTCGCGGTCAAGCGCACTGCTGCCTACGGCGACGGCTGGCTCGGCATGTGGTGCTCAGCCCGCCGGTACGGCGCCACGCACCAGCAGATCCTCGAGGCCTTCGTCGACGCCGGCCGTGGCGCCCCGACCTTCGCGGGGCTCAACATGTGGGTCGGCCTCGGCGACGACGCCGCCACCGCCCGGGCGCAGCTCGGTGAGCGCATGTCCGCTCTCTACAACCTTCCCCCGGAGAAGTTCCAGCACGTCACTGCTGCTGGGCGACCGGAGGACGTGGTGCAGTTCCTGACGCCGTATGTCGAGGCGGGCGCACGGACCATCACCCTGATCCCGGTCTCCAGCGACGTGCACACCGCGATCGAGCTTTCCGGCGAGGTACGCCGCCTGCTGACGGAGCAGCGCCAAGCATGAGGGCTGCAGTCCAGCGTTCCTACGGGGGGCCCGAGGTGCTGCAGGTCGAGGACGTCCCCGATCCGACAGCCCGACCCGGGTGGACCCTCGTACGACTCCGCGCGGCGGCGCTCAACTGGCACGACGTGCTCGTCCGTCGCGGCCAGTACGGCTCGCCACTTCCGCACGTCCCGGGCGCAGACGGCGCCGGTGTCGTGGACGGGACCGGTGACGAGGTCGTCGTGCTGCCCTCCCTCTGGTGGGGCGGCGACGAGTCGGCGCCCGGCGAGTCGTGGGAGATCCTCGGGGACCACAGGCCAGGCACCTACGCCGAGCTGGTCGCCGTACCCGACGAGTGCGTGTTTCCGAAGCCCGTCGGCCTCTCCTGGGCCGAGGCTGCTGCGCTGCCATTGGTCGGCGTGACGACCTACAGAGCATTGTTCTCCCGCGGTGGGCTGCAGTCAGGGGAGTCCTTGCTGGTCCTGGGGGCCGGAGGTGGGGTCGCCACGATGGCTGTCTCGCTCGCGGCGGCGTTGGGCGCCCGTGTCGTCGTCACCTCTTCCAGCGAAGAGAAGATCGAGCAGGCGCAGGGTCTCGGCGCCCTCGGGGGAGTCCGGTACGACGCTGAAGGGTGGCCGGAAGCAGCTCGCCAGGTGAACGGCGGTCGGGGCTTCGACGTCGTGCTCGACTCGGTCGGAACCTGGTCCGAGTCCCTGCGGGCGCTCAGGCCGGGCGGACGGCTCGTGGTCCTCGGTGCCTCACGCGGCGAGCAGGCCGACCTCGCCGTCCGTCCGTACTACTTCGGCCAGTATTCGATCCTCGGGACCACCATGGGGAGCCCGGCCGACTTCGCCGACCTTCTTGCCTTCATTCGTGACCACGACGTGCCGCCCCCGGTCATCGACCGGGTCCTCCCGCTCGACGACGTCGTGTCCGCCCACCAACGCCTGGAGAGCGGACAGGCGTTCGGCAAGCTCGTCCTGGAGGTGTGACGCAGTGCCAGTTCGCTACGACGTCGACGAGAAGGGGGCCGCCTTCGTCGTCCTCGACAACCCGGAGACGCGCAATGCCCTCGGCGATGAGCTGCTCGACGACCTGCTCGAGCGCCTGCGCGAGGCGCGCGACGACGATGACGTGCGCGTCGTCGTCATCGGCTCGTCGCACGACCGGGTCTTCTCTGCAGGCGGCGACCTCAAGGCCTTCGCGTCGGACTCCGCGACGATCACCAAGTACGCCGGCCTCGACCGCTTCCCCAAGCTCTACGAGCTCATCGGTGGGATGGGCAAGCCCGTGATCTGCGCGGCGGGAGGAGACGTCCTCGCCGGAGCGTTCGGTCTCGCACTGGCCTGCGACCTGGTCATCGCCAAGGAAGGCGTCCGCTTCGGTTGTCCGGAGATCAACGTCGGGGTGTTCCCCTTCATGATCTCCGCCCTGATCTACCGCAACATCGACCGGATGAAGGCCAACGAGCTGATGATGCTCGGCGACCTCGTCGACGCCACCGAGGCCGAGCGGCTGGGGTTCGTGAATGCGGTGGTGCCGGCCGAGCACTTCGACGAGACCGTCACCGAGTGGGCACACAGGGTGGCCGCCAAGTCCCCGCTCCTCATGCGCCTCGGCAAGGACGCCATCGAGGCCACGCGGGACATGAGCCTCCCGGATGCGCTGTCGGCACTCCGCTCGCAGCTCGCCCTCGCGTTCACCACGGAGGACATCAAGGAGGGCGTCGCGGCCTTCCGCGAGAAGCGGTCACCGGAATGGCGGATGCGATGAAGATCGACTGGTTCGTGGCCTGCAAGGTCGCCTACCCGCGCCCCGGCCAGCAGGGCACGGGACTGTGGCCGGCCTCGGTCGCCCACGCGAAGCGACTGGGCGGCACGTCAGCGGCATGCGGGGAGCTCACGACCACGATGAAGAAGCTGTTCGAGGTCCCGTTCCCCTTCGCAGGTGAGAACTGCCGCGCCTGCCTCGTGGCGGTGTCGGAGGAGCGGAGGGCCCGTACGCAGGGGGCTCGGCATGTAGCAGTCAGGGAGGGAAGTGCATGAGCAAGCCGATCGTGGTCGTGGACGGAGCGCGCACGCCGGTGGGTAGCTTCGGCGGGGCGCTCAAGGACGTGCCGGCGCACGAGCTCGGAGCCGCGGCGACGAGAGCTGCCCTCGAGCGCAGCCAGGTTGCCGGGGACGAGGTCCGAGAAGTCGTGATGGGCTGCATCGGCCAGGTGGGATCGGATGCCTACCTGGCGCGGCGCGTCGCGATCGCTGCCGGGCTGCCCTTCAGGACTCCGGCCTACACCGTCAACCGGCTCTGCGGGTCGGGACTGCAGTCGATCTGGTCGGCGGCGATGGAGATGCGGTGGAACGACCTCGACCTGGCCGTCGCCGGTGGCGCTGAGTCGATGACCCGCATGCCCTTCTACGACTTCGGTGCCCGCAGTGGATATCGGCTCGGCGACCGGTCGCTGACTGATGGCACCGTGATGATGCTGACCGACCCGTTCCACGGCATCCACATGGGCGTGACCGCCGAGAACGTCGCATCGAAGTACGGCGTCTCGCGCGAGCAGCAGGACGAGTTCGCTGCTGAGTCGCAGCGTCGTGCCGCGACGCCTGAGGCACAGGCCGCGTTCGCAGAGGAGATCGTCCCTGTGGAGGACGGCGCCCGCAAGCCGGTCACCGTCAGCAAGGACGAGCACCCCAAGCCGTCGACCACCGTCCACGACTTGGCACGTCTGCGTCCGGCGTTCCAGAGCGATGGCACGGTCACCGCAGGCAACGCCTCCGGCATCAACGACGGGGGAGCAGCTGTGGTGCTCGCCACCGAGTCCGCAGCGCAAGAACGGGGACTGAAGCCGTTGGTTCGGCTCGAGGCCGTTGCCACAGGTGCGATGGAACCCCACCTGATGGGCTACGCCCCGGTCCTCGCCCTGAACGCCCTCTTCGAGAAGACCGGCACCACGCCGGCTGATCTCGACGTCGTCGAGTGCAATGAGGCCTTCGCAGCGCAAGCCATCGCGGTCATCCGCGACGCTGGTCTCGATCCCGCGACGACGAACCCCAACGGCGGCGCGATCGCCTTGGGACATCCCGTTGGCGCCACCGGGACCATCCTCACGTTGCGGATGGCCAAGCACCTCGCTCGCACCGACGGCGAGCTCGGAGTGGTGACGATGTGCATCGGCGGCGGTCAGGCCCTCGCCGCGCTGTTCAGACGCATCTGACCAGTCGACGCCGCGGTCCGGGATCGTTGACTCGGCTCGGACGGGCGACGAGTATCACCACGAAAGGTACGACCATTGCCAACGCTGGGAGCAGACATGACAGCCGAACCCACTCGCGTCGACTTCGAGAGCACCGGCGGCGTGCAGGTGGCGGCCTACCGGTGGGACCCGGAGGGGGACCCGCGCGCGATCGCACAGATCGCCCACGGCGTGGGGGAGTACGCGCGTCGGTACGAGCCTCTGGTGGCAGCACTGCTCGCGAGCGGCTACGTCGTGTACAGCCACGACCACCGCGGCCACGGGAACACAGCCGCCACGCCCGAGGAGTTCGGAATGCTGGGTGACGACGGCTGGTCGGAGCTGGTGGCAGACATCGGGCGCATGGGCGAGGTCGCCCAGCAGGATCACCCCGGCCTCCCGCTGGCACTGGTTGCGCACAGCTTGGGCAGCTTCGCGACCCAGCAGTGGCTGCTCGACCACAGCGATGACGTGACGGCAGTCGTGCTCTCCGGCACGGCGGTGATCGACCTCCTCGAGCCGGCCATGAACCTCGACGAGCCGATGGACTTGAGTGCGTTCAACGCTCCCTTCGACCCGCCGCGCACCGAGTTCGACTGGCTCAGTCGGGACGAGGCCCAGGTCGATGCCTACATCGCCGACCCTTGGTGCGGCTTCGGGCTCGACATCCTAGGGGGCAAGGCCATGTTCGCCGGCGCCCGCCGGATGGCCGACCCCAGCCAGGTGTCACGGATGCGCGAGGACCTCCCCCTGTACGTCGTGGTGGGGGACATGGACCCTGTCAACGGTGGTCTGGCGCTCGTGAACGAGCTCGTACGACGCTACGAGGAGGCGGGTCTGGAGGACGTCACGCTGGTGACCTGGCCGGGCGCGCGCCACGAGGTCTTCAACGAGTCCAACCGCGACGAGGTCGTGGCCGGCGTGCTGGCCTGGCTCGACCGGGTGCTCCCGGCCTGACGTGACGACTTCGAGCTCCACCAGCCGATCCATATCGGAGGACTCCGGCGAGCTGTGGACCTTCGAGGGCGCGTGGGAGGTCGCGCCGGGCCTGCATCGCATCCCGCTGCCCCTGCCGATGGACGGCCTCAGGGCGGTGAACGTCTATGTCCTCGAGCATGACCGCGGCCTCACGCTGATCGACGGCGGCTGGGCGATCCCCGAGGCTCGCGAGGTCTTCGAGCGTTCTCTGCGGCTCCTCGACGCGGGGTTCGGGGACATCACCTCGTTCCTGGTCACCCACATGCACCGCGATCACTACTCGATGGCGAGGGTGCTCGGCACAGAGCTCGGGATCCACGTCTCGATGGGGCTCGAGGAGAAGCCGGGCATCGACGCGCTCCAGCAGTTCGACGCGACTGGCCCGGCGCCGTTCGTCGTGGACCTCGTCGCATGCGGTGCGCCCGAGGTCGCCGAGCAGTGGGCGAAGCACTCGACGGCGCCCGACCAGGCGTCAGCGTGGTGGAGCTATCCGGACACCTGGCTGGGTGAGGGCCCCGTGGATGCAGGCGCCCGCGAGCTCAGGGCCGTGCACACCCCGGGCCACACCCCTGGCCACTACGTCTTCGTCGACGACGGCGCTCGCACACTTTTCGCTGGAGATCACGTACTCCCCACGATCACACCGTCGATCGGCTTCATCTTCCCGCCGCCCAGGGATCCGCTGGGCGACTTCATGAGGTCTCTCGCCAAGGTGCGGTCCCTGCCGGACCTCCAGGTGCTACCCGCGCACGGTCCCATTGCACCCTCGTCGCACGCACGGGTCGATGAGCTTCTCGAGCACCACGAACATCGGCTGGACCAATGCCTCGAAGCCATCGGCTCCGGTGAGCTGACGGTTGCGCAGGTCGCACGGCAGCTCACATGGACCAGGCACGAGCGCGACCTCACCGAGCTGGACCATTTCAACAAGGGGATGGCAATCCTCGAGACGCACGCGCATCTCGAGGTGCTGGTCGCCCGCACGGCCATCGTCGAGTCGGTGGCGGACGACGGCCTGATGACGTACCGAACGACAGGAAAGCTCGTCAGTCAGGAGGCCCAGTGACGCGATCTCGTCGGTCACGTCCGGCCGGACGAGAGTTCCCCTGGCTCGGTCAGCGCGGAATCGTCCCCCCAGCCGGCACGCTCGCGACCTTCTTCGTCACTGCCCCCGCGGCGCGAGTGGGAGCGACAAGCGATGGGGGACTCGCTGCAGAGGGCGGCCCGTTCCACGCCAAGCGGATGGGGACATCCCTGACCGCGTGTGGCGAGCTGGCGATCTCGTGGCCGAAGCTCTGGGAGGTGCCCTTCGATGCTGCGGGAGGCCCACTCTGCCAGGGGTGTGTCGATGCCGTGGCGGCGAGCCGCGAGAGCCAGCCCCAGCGGGCCGTCAGTTGAGCCAGCACAGCTGAGCTCCCTTCCCTAGGATCGAGTCATGGCCTCGACCACCCCCGGCCCGAGGGCGCGGAAGCGCGATCCGAACCGCCGTCAGTCGATCCTCGACGCCGCCGCTCTGCTGCTGGCCAGACGTGGCTACGTCGGCGTCTCGATGGCGGACATCGGCGCGGAGGTCGGGGTCGCCGCATCCGCGCTGTACTGGCACTTCCCGAGCAAGCAGCAGCTGCTGGTGAGCTTGTTCGACCAGTGCATGGACCGCCTGGTGTCCGAGCAGCGGGAGATCCTGATGCGGTCGGGTCACACGCTGGAGGCTTTGCAGGAGATCGTCGCGCGGCAGGTCGACTTCGTCGTGGACGAGCGTGGCTTTGCGCAGGTCTACTACCGGGAGGCGACGAGCCTGGCTCCGGACGACCTTCGGCGCCTGCGCGGGAAGCAGCGCGCATACGTCGACGGCCTCGTGGAGCTGGTCTGCGACCTGCGTCCGGAGGTAGAGCACGCGACTGTCGCGGCCCTGGTTCACGCTGCCATTGGAACGGTGCAGTCGACCCTGCAGTACCGGTCGCACATGGACGACGAAGAGTTGAAGACCTTCCTCGTGGGGCTTGCTCTCCGCACGTTGTCCACGACTGCATGAACCCGGTCGATACGTACCGGTGTAGATCGTCACAGTCCGCGACCCTCGGCTTCCTTGCGCGCCGAAGCCAGCCGGTCGACACTCGACGAGATAACTGAATCTGGATTCAGTTTTCGGCGACAGGAGATCGGTCATGTGGCTGCACCCCGAGATCAGGGCACTTCACCAGATTCCGGCCTATTGGAAGGACCGGACCCCCGACAAGGTGGCGGTCCGGGCAGGCCATGCTGACGTCACGTACGCCGAGCTCGAGGCACGCGTCGCCGGGCTGGCCGCAGCGCTGACAGGGCGCGCGGGTGCGGACGTGCGTCGTCCGGTGGGCTTTTTGGGCAAGAATGTCCCGGAGGTGTGGGAGGTCTGGTTCGGCGCCGGGCGCGCAGGTCTTCCGTTCGTACCCCTCAACTGGCGTAGCCCCGTGGCCGAGCTCGCCGACGTCGTCCGCGATGCAGCTCCAGGTGTGGTCTTCGTCGATGCGGACCACGCCGACACGATGCAGGCTGTCGCCGCGATCGTTGAAGACGACATCGAGGTCGTGCCGTTCACCTCGGTCGCGGACTCCGGACCCGGCCTGGCCCCCTGGGCGAGTAGCCGAGCAGGGGGAGAGGTCACGCCTGCCCGCGGACACGACGTTGCACTGCTCGCGTACACCTCGGGAACCACTGGCAGTCCCAAGGGCGCGATGGTGCTGAACGAGGCTTTCAGCCTCAGCATCCTCAGCGACGAGCTGGAGCCGACCATCTCGTGGTCACCGGACGACGTTCTCCTCATGGTCATGCCGAACTTCCACCTGGCCGGCACCTGGGTCTCGCTCCCAGCGCTCTACCACGGCGCGACCGTTGCCATGGTGCCTGCCTTCGAGCCCGCAGCAGTCCTCGCTGCCGTCGAGCGATGGCGCCCGACGGTGGCGTGCCTGGTGCCGACGGCGATCCAGTTCCTGGTCGGGAGCGACGCGGCCTCGTCCACCGACTTCTCCAGCCTGCGCACACTGATCTACGCGGGGTCGCCGATGCCGACGAGCGTCATCGACCGGGCCCTCGAGGTGCTGGGCTGCGAGCTCCGGCAGTTCTACGGAACCACCGAGACCTACATCATCTCCATCCTGCGGCCCGACGACCACGCCACCACCGACGAGCAACGACTCCCCGTGAAGGCATCGGCCGGCAAGCCCGTACCCCTTGTCGAGATCAAGGTCGTCGACCTCGACGGTGCCGAGGTCGGGGTGGGGGTGACCGGCCAGGTCCTCGTCCGGTCGCCGATGGTGATGGCGGGATACCTCGGGAAGCCGAGCGAGACCGCGAACGTCATGAACGACGGCTGGTACGCGACGGGTGACCTCGGCTACCTCGACGAGGGCGGCTACCTCTTCCTGGTGGACCGGCTCAAGGACATGGTCGTCACCGGAGGGGAGAACGTGTACTCGGTCGAGGTGGAGCGCGCGCTGCAGCGGAGCGACAAGGTCGCGATGGTCGCGGTCGTTGGTTCGCCCGACGAGAAGTGGGGTGAGGTGGTCACGGCGTACGTCGTGCCGTCGCCGTCCGCGACTGAAGCCGATCCCGCCGAGCTCGCGGAGGAGTTGAAGGAGCACACACGCAGCCTCATCGCCGCCTACAAGGTCCCGAAGGTGATCCATGTGGTCGACGGGCTCCCGATGACCTCGTCCGGCAAGGTCCGCAAGGTCGAGCTACGGCAGCAGGCCGTGCGTGAAGGGATGACATCACAGTGACGACAGAAGTATCCGCCGATGGACGCACGGACGCGTCGACCGAGAAGGTGCTCTACGAGAAGCGCGGACCGATCGCCTGGATCACGCTGAACCGGCCAGAAGTGAAGAATGCCGTCGACATCGAGGCGCACGAGCGTCTCTGTGAGATATGGGCAGACTTCCGCGATGACGAAGACCTGCGCGTGGCCGTCATCACCGGTGCGGGCGATGCCTTCACCTCAGGAGCAGACCTGCGAACCCACGCACCCGAGTGGCAGACGGTGGGGCCCATGGTCGGTCGGGAGCGACTTGACGACGGCGTCAGCGGCATCACCCGGGGTCCTCTCGCCAGCATCAAGAAGCCGATCGTCGCCGCCATCAACGGGTGGTGCGTTGGTCACGGCGTCGAGCTCGCGATGGCGTGCGACCTGCGCATCGCGAGCGACCGAGCCCAGTTCGGGACCTTCGAGGTGCGCCGCGGAATGCACCCGGCCGACGGGGGGATCGTGCGCCTGGTCAACAGCTGCGGTGTCGGATTCGCGATGGAGCTCCTCCTGACGGGCAACCCTGTGTCGGCCGAACGTGCTTACACGGCGAACATGATCAACGCCGTCGTACCCCACGACGAGCTGATGGACGAGGTGCAGAAGGTCGTCGACAACATCCTCCGGTGCGACCAGGCCGCGGTCGAGTCGGCCAAGGAGACAATCCTCGAGATCATCGGCCGACCCCTCCATGACCAGCTCCGCGTCGAGGCGATGTGGGGATACGCCCTGTGTGCCTCCAATCCCGCGGTGATGGGTCGGTCGCAGGAGTTCTTCGACCGGGTCGACAAAGGGCGTACGGGTAGCACGCCGACGGAACTCGCATGACAGGCACCGGCGCGGTCGTGGTTCGCGACTATTCCGACGCCGTGGTCGTGATCGCTGGCGGGACCTCGGGAATCGGTCTGGCCAGCGCCCACGCCTTCGCCGCCGCCGGCGTACGACGCCTGGTCCTCCTCGGTCGACGCACCGAACGTGGCGTCGTCGCGCGCGACGAGGTGGCAGCGGCGTGCCCCGAGGCGGAAGTCCTCTTCCTGTCGGCAGACGCCGCCGACCCGGACGAGGTGTCGGCTACCTTCCGAGACGTCGAAAAACACTTCGGAGCCGTCGACGTCGTGGTCTGCTCCGTCGCCCCGGACGTCCGTCCGGAGCTCCTGCTCCGTCAAAGCGCAGGAGAGATCGTGGCGACCGTGGCGGCGTTTGCCGATCCCGCACTCGTGCTCACGCATGCCGCGATGACGATCATGCGTCGGCAGGGGGGTGGAAGCATCATCAACGTGGCCTCGGACGCCGGCAAGACGGCAACGCCCGGAGAGGCCGCCATCGGTGCCGGCATGGCCGCGATCTGCATGTTCAGTCGGGTGGCCGCCGTCGAGGGCAAGAGGGACGGCATCCGAGTCAACACCGTGACGCCCTCCCTGGTCATGGGGACCGAGACGACCGCCAAAGTGCTCGAGACGGGTTTCAGCAAGAAGCTCTTCGAGAAGGCGGCTGAGCAGGCGCATCTGGGTGTGTGCGAGCCCAAGGACGTCGCGGCCCTCGTGGTCTACCTGGCTGGGCCCGCCGCCGCGAAGCTCACCGGACAGACCATCAGCGTCAACGGGGGCATCTCAGCCGTCTGATCGCGAATCAGGCAACGCCTCTCGAGAGACCGGCCAGCTGTTGGGCCAGGGTGTCCTTGAACCGTGATGAGTGGTCAAGCAGCCCGATGGCTGTGTTCCTGACGGGACGGACGATGTGCGGTGCGGTGGCGAGCCGCGTGAGCCGGTCCGCAAGCGAGACCACCGACGCTGCGACCTGCGGTCGGTCGGTCGCGTAACGAGACATCGCATCAGGGTGCCCGGCAGCCGCCAGATCCACGGCCGCTGCAGCCAGCGAACCGTCCTCGATACCGAGGTTCATACCTTGGCCGCCCGCCGGGGAGTGCACGTGTGCTGCGTCTCCGACCAGGAGGATGCGGTCCTCGCCGAACCGGTCTGCGACCCGGTGGTGGACGCGGAAGCGGGAGCCCCAGAGCACCTGCTGCACCGAGGCCGGCTGCTGGACCGGTCCTCGAGTGTCGAGGATGGACTGCACGAACTCGATGCCCGGGGACTCCGGCGCCTCGTCCACCGTGGCAACGACCCTGTGGAATCCACCAGGCAGCGGAGCCACGACCACGAGTCCAGCCGGGGAGAAGAACAAGAAGACCTGGTCGCGCGGCATCCCACCGGTCAGGCGTACGTCAGCCAGCACGAAGGACTCGTCGTAGGTGCCTCCCGTGAACGGGATGCCCAAAGCATCGCGGACCGTGCTCTGCGCACCGTCGGCTGCCACGAGGTAGTCCGCCGCCACGACGGATCCGTCCTCCAGCATGGCCTGCACGCCAGTCAATCGTTGGCTCACCCCGACGACCCGGGCTGGCCGGCGCACCGCGACTCCGTGGTCGGCGAGTGCGCTGACCAGGACGGACTCAGTCTCTGCCTGGGACAGCATCAACGTGTAGGGATACGCCGTGTCGAGGTTCCCGAACCCGATCGAGAGAAGCGAGCGATCGCGGTCGCGGACGGTGAACGTGGAGACCTTCAACCCGCGTTCGATCAGCTCACTCGTCACCCCGGACGGTTCGAGGACCTCCAGGGTTCGTGCGTGGATCACAGCGGCACGAGAGGTGTTTGCTCCGGACGGCTTTGCGTCCACGATCATGACGTCGTGATCCGCTCGTGCGAGCTCGAGTGCGGCGGTGAGACCTGTGGGACCTGCACCAGCCACGAGGACAGACGGTTTCATAGGATCCACTCCTATTTCATCGGTTGATGAAATAGACGCTATGTCGGATGTGGTCCTTCTTCAACCCAGGCGGCATCGATTGCTGCCCGTGTGTGCTCCGAGCACTTCGGCATCAGGTGGGTGTACGTCCTCATGGTGAATTCGGGGTCGGGGGTGACCGAGGCATTGCCCAGGGCCTGTTCTTGCCTGCGACCAGCAAGACCGATGCGTAGTAGTGGCGCCATGCGTGCGAATTGTTCGCACGCGGTCGGGACCTCCGGGCGGCGGCGCGTGCGCCTCGCCTTCGGCTGAAGAGCATCTTGGGCAGGTCGTCACCAGGGCGCCCGGATCTACGTCCGGCGTCTGCGCGCGAATCCTGTGGTGGCTATGCAGGATGAGATTGTTGGTAGAACTGCGGACCAAGGCTTCGCAGCACGAGCGCATCGCCAAAAGGCTGCCGGGAAAGCCCAGGCGACGACGGCATGAGAAGTTCCCATATGGCGGCCCCGGGCATCGACGGGCTAGTTCGTGGCATCGACAGGAACCCCATGCAGATGCTTGTCTCGATCAGTCGCGCGTCCCATCCGGGGTGAGTCGGTCAGGGGAGAACCGGGGGCCGTGCAGGCAAAGTCAACTGCGCACCCAGAGCTCATCGAAATCGAGCGCTTGCTGCTCGGCCTTCTCTTGGGTGACTGAACGCAGCCGCCGCGACGGACACGTAGGTCTGCAACCCGGACTGTGGAGGGCGGTCGTGAGTCAGCAGGTCGACAGACAGCGCGCTCGTCGTGAGGCACGAACTGTCGCGTCCCGGCGGAGAGCGTCACTCCTTGCAAGAGCTAAGCGACTCGAAGATCTCGCTGTTGAAGTCCTCACGGCGCTGGCGGATCGAGATGCTGCTGTTGCGACAGCCGAGTCTCGCGCGGCTGCTGCGATTGACCAGATGGCGAGAGTCGAGGGTGTTCCCATGGCCGAAGCCGTGGAGTGGTGTGGAGGGCAGTTGAGCGGCCGCGAGGCGGCAAGGTTGCGGCGGATGTATCCGCCGCCGAGGACGACGCCGCCGGGGGAGTAGGAGTCATCCAGGAGAAAGTCGCGGGACGCCGATGGCCGGCTGAACTCGTTGGCGCCGACGTTCTCGCCGATACCTCGCGGGCCCGGCGTCGCGCTTCGTTGTGCGCGACGCTGACCGGAGCTTCCGCGCACTGGGCCAACAATTGGTGGTGCGGCCGTTAGCCCGCCGAGGCAGTGCTGGGTTGGAGCGTGGACGCTTTTGAACCGTGGCACGTTTATGGACCGTAAACCCCGCTCAAATCCGCGCATACGGGAACGGAGGGGGACGCACACGCCGAGGAGGTAGTGGGGGAGTACGCGCAGTTGTCGCAGGTCAGAGCCACATCGGAGCAAAACAGGGCACATGTCTTGGTACGGCATCGACGGTGGCCGGGAATCAGGGGGTCGCAGGTTCAAATCCTGTCAGCCCGACCGAGTGAACCGGCTCTGGCCAGCGAAAACGCTGGTCAGAGCCGGTTCGGCATTGTGCGCGAAGGGATCGCCGTGACGAGTGCCAGGCGCAGGTAGTCGTCCCATGTCGACTCGTCGACGAGAGTCGGGTAGTCAGGTCTGGGCTGACGGATCTCGAGGTTGCGGAGCAGCTTCGCCACGATCTGGTCGGCGCTGGCGTCGTCGGTGGGCAGCGCCCGCTCCTTGATGTGCTTGGTGGACGCTTCGGCCCACCTGAGGGCGCGGGCGATCCCGCGGTCCAGGACCTGCCGGTCGCCCTTCGGCAGCACTCGGTCGCCCATCCGGTCCCTCAGGTCGCCGAGCGTCCGCGCTGGGTCAGGCTGGTGTGCCACGAGCGCCACACGGCGCCGTAGGTACCGGGAGAACAGGGCCTCCGAGGCGGTCCCGGGGCTGGTGCCGCCGATCGCAACGGCGGCGTCGCACAGGCAGGCCTCGACGAAGTTCCGTCGGTGTCTCCCTCCCGGGGTGACCACCACCCCCGACGTCCCGTGATCTAGGGGCGCTCGGGCCTTGCCGGAGCTGGCGACGCCGATCCACGCAGCCCGCTCCCCGTCGCCTGAGTCTCTCAGGGTGTAGGCCGCCCGGTCCTTGACCGTGTCGGGCTTGTCGTCGTACGGATCTACAGGCGCGGCACCGCAGAGCACCAGGGCGCCCGCGCGGTGGATCGCCGCTGCCAGCAGCTCAGCCGCCAGCAGCTCGGCCGCCATGACCTCCTGGGGCGGGGCCGGGTCACCGAAGTTGCTGCCGAAGATCGCGACGACCGGGAGTGTGGGATCAATGGGCATCTGACCTTCTCCCGTCCAGGGGACAGCGGGAGCACGAGTCTCGGGACCCGGCGTCACGCCGCCGTCACGACCCCGTCAGGGGCGGGTGTTGCGCCGTCCGTCAAGGCTGGTCCAGAGCAGGTGGTCGCTCGCATTGACCATCTCTTTACCTAGCGGCATCGTGTCAGATGAGAGTCGACCAGCCATTGGGAGTGGAGCGGGGCGACGCCGCGGCGCCACCGCCGTGACGAGGGATGCCTTCGGGGGCGATTGCGATGGGCCATGAAGGCGCCGCACCCGATCCGCCCGGGACTGACACCCGGAGTCGGGCGGCCACGCTCGGCACGGTCGGGCGGACGGACGCACCTCACGTGCGGCTGAGCCTCCTCGGGGGGTTCCAGCTCGTCATCGACGGTGAGGGCGTGGTCGTGCCAGCGAGCAGCCAGCGCGTGCTGGCGTTCCTCGGCCTGCACACGCGACCGCAGCAGCGCCCCCACGTGGCTCGCATCCTGTGGCACGAGATGACGGACCAGCGTGCCATCGCCAACCTCAGGGCTGCCCTGTGGAAGCTCCACGCCATCAGGGAGCGGGTCATCGCTGCTCCCACGGACCGGCTCTCCCTCCGCCTCGACGTGGGCGTCGACGTGGCCGACGTCCTGGATCGGGCCCGGGAGCTGCTGGATGTCGCCCGGGACACGCGCGTCGGCGAGCCTGCGGAGTCGGCCGAGCTCCTCGAGCTGTTCTCGAACGACGTCCTCCCCAGCTGGGAGGACGACTGGGTGGTCTTCGAGCGTGAGCGGGTCAGGCAGTTGCGGATCCACGCGATCGAGGCGATGTCGGTCCGGCTCAGTCGAGAGAACCGTCATGCCGAGGCCGTCGAGGCGGGCCTGGCCGCTGTGGCCGCGGACCCGTTGCGGGAGAGCGCCCAGCGCGTGCTGATCGAGGCGCACCTGGCCGAGGGGAACGCAGCGGACGCGCGACGGCAGTTCGCCGCGTTCTGCGACCTCCTCTCGAGGGACCTCGGCGTGCGACCGTCGCCGGTGCTGAGTGCCCTGGTCGCCGGACGCTCACCCCGCGACGGACTCGCCGAATGACAGGGCCGGCGGGCGGGGCGTTCGCGCGAGGAGCGTCAGGGCGTCGGCCGACCCTGCGAGCCGCGGATCGCAGGCCAGTCGCTGCCGGTAGCTGTCCAGGGTGCGCTGCGCGTCGAACTCGTTGCCTTCGGAGAGATGTGCCTCCATCACCAGCCGGCACGGGGTCTCGCGCAGCGGGTCGATCGCCATGGCCGTCAACGCCAGCTGGATCGCCTCCGACGCATCACCACGGGCGAGCGCGCGCCGGGCCTGGGTCTCGAGCACCCTCAGGGTCAGCTGACGCACCTTCTCGCGCTCGATCGTGAGCCAGTCGTCGTACCAGTCCGGTAGCAGATCGACGAAGAGGAAGTCGAAGGCGACCGGGTTGTCGAGCCCGCCCTTCGCGGACGCCGTCAGCTCGCCGACGACGTCACGTGTGTCGACCCACACGGACTCCGCCAGCCTGAGCCGGGTCGGGCTCGTCTCGATCAGCTCCACGTCCAGCCTCCGCAGTCGCCACAGCGAGGAGCGGAGGTTGGCCCGCGCGCGCGGCTCCGAGCTGTCCGGCCACAGCTGCTGGGAGGCGAAGTCCCGCTCGACGCCACGAGCGGTCAGTGCGACGAACGCGAGAAGCCGCTGCACACCGGGCTGCAGCGTCGGGGCGCGGTGGCCGTCGATCGTGAGCTCGAACCCGCCCAGCAGGTGAAGTCGAACGTCGGGCATTCGGCCCCCTCGGTCGCAGCGAGCGTTCAGGATGCCCCGACAGGCGCCTCGGGAGCGTCACCGCGGACGCTGCACCCGCGTCTCAGCGTGCCCGCCGTCACCGGACGTCGCGTCCAGCTCGAAGGACCGCACCACCCGCTCGAGCGCCTCGAGGATGGCGGTGGTGCCCATCAACGGTTCGCCGGCCTCGCCGGCGCCGGTCAGCAGACGCGCACGGGGTCGCGGGTCGTGGGCCTCCGTCCAGAGTCGCAGCACCACGATCACGTCGTGGTCCATGGGCCGGTCTGGAGGCACCGACGCACTGTGGGGGAGGCGCGTCACACGCGCGTCACCGGACCGGGACCACGGCTGGATCCTCCTGGATCGGTTTTGGATCCTGCGATCCATGGCTCGCCGGGGGTGGCCCGCCGCACGATCGTGTGACCGAGCTGACCGTCCGGGAAGACCGCCTCCATGAGCCGAACGCGCGCCATCATCGCTGGACCCTTCGCGAGCTCACCGTTCGCGAACGGCCTTCGCATGTTCCTTGCCGACTCGGGCCAGTTCGACACGGTGGAAGCCGCCGACCATGCCGCCGTGGACGACCTGATCGTGGGGGACCGCCCCGTCGTCGTCATCGGAGAGGGTGTCGAGCTGGGTTGGGCGCTCGACCTGCTGGACCGCGCCGAGCACGTGTCGGTCGTCCTTCTCAACGACGCCGGCAGACGGGCGGTGATCGCCGTCGACGATCCCAGCGCCCAACACCTGGTGCGGCTCATCGAGGAGCTGGGTGGCAGGGACGCCGCGGGCGCCGGCACGCGGAGGGGCGCACGTCTGCACCTGGTGGATCCGTCCCGCACCGGAGACGGATCCACGCCGTCGGGAGACGTCGAGTCCACCGACCACCCGGGCGACACCGACCCGACCCCGGCCGGCACCCCTCCGGCCGACCTCGCTCCGATGGTGACGTGGCTCGAGCTGGTCCTCGGTGCGCGGTTGCTGGAGCGGGCGGACCAGGCCGGTGAGCCATCGTTCGCCGGGTGGACGGCCTCGCCGGGTGACGCCCTTGCCGGACTCGGGCTCGCGGCCTGCTCCATCGACGAGCTGAGAGGCCGGTTGGCCGACGTCGATCGTGACCTGGTCGTCGATCGGCGTGGACTCCCCGATGTCCTCACGACGGCCGCCCGCGTCTTCGGGCTGGGCGACGGCGAGCTGCGGGCGCTGCTGCTGGCGCTGGCCCCCGAGCTCGATGGCCGGTTCGGGGTCGCGATCGGGGTCCTCCATGACGACCTGAACCGACGTAGGCCCAGCCTCACGCTGCTCGACGAGCTCCTCACGACACGATCCGGCGCGTGGCACTGCCGGCAGGAGCTCGGCGCCCCCGGGTCACTTCTGGACCGTCGGCTCCTGCTCCCGGATCGACGGGATCCGACCGTCCCCCTGGTCGAGGCGGGTCTGCTGCCCCTCCCCGCGCTGGTCGCGGCGCTGTACGCGCCGACCGCCGAGATGGCGGTCCGGGCGACCGGGGCCCGCCTCGTGTCGTCCCGAGGCGCCGTCGTCACGGCCAGCCGCGCGGAGGGGCTGACGGCCCAGCGGTTGGTCGCCGCCGTCGAGGCAGCCGACCGCACTGCGCTCGTACGCCTGGCCGAACCCGGTGGACCGTGGTTCGAACGAGTTGCGTCCGCTGCGGGGCTCATGCTGATCGACGGTGATCTTGCCGCGGTGGAGGGTCTCCCGGTGGACGAGGTCGTCGCCGGCTGGCTCTGCTGCGCGGCCTTGACCGGTGCCGGGCTCCAGCTGCGGGGGGTGCGCGAGCTGACAGCGCCCGACCGCCGGCGCCTGGGTGAGTCGTTCGGCGCGTTCGACGGGTCGGTCGTCGCGGTTGCGTACGACGGACCGTGCCCCGAGGCAGAGGTGGACACCAGGGCAGTCGTGCTGTCCCGACCGGAGCTGGACGTCGTCGAGCGCATCGACATGTGGTCAGCCGCGGCTGCCAGCAACGGGCTCGTCCTCTCCGAGGTCGACGCGACCGCGCTGGCCTCGACCCTCCCGCTCGGCCCGTCCGAGATCGCCGACGCCGTCGCCAGTCTCGCGCGGCAGCCACGGGAAGCGGGGGAGCCGATCGCCCCGCTCCTGCGGCACATCGCCGTCGACCAGGACAAGGACGCGCTACCGCCGAGCGTGAGGTGCGTCGCGACCAGGTTCACCTGGGACGACCTGGTCCTGGCGGACAAGGCCAAGACCGAGCTGCGCTCGATCGCGGCCCACTTCACCTGGTCGGCCTCGGTGCTCGACCGGTGGGGCTTCGTCGACCGGTTGACCTATGGACGGGGGGTGTCGGCGCTGTTCAGCGGTGCGAGCGGGACCGGTAAGACGATGGCGGCCCAGGTCCTCGCGCGCGAGCTGGGTGTGGAGCTGTTGCTCGTCGACCTCTCACGGACCGTGTCGAAGTACCTGGGCGAGACCGAGAAGAACATCGACACGGCCTTCCGCGTGGCGGAACGGCGCGGCGCACTGCTGCTGTTCGACGAGGCGGACGCGTTGTTCGGCAAGCGGTCCGACGTGAAGGACGCACACGACCGGCATGCCAACGTGGAGGTCGCCTACCTGCTCCAGCGGATGGAGGCCTTCGAGGGCATCGCGATCCTCACGACGAACCTCAAGCAGAACATCGACGATGCCTTCCTCCGGCGCCTGCGCTTCCTCGTCGACTTCCCCTTGCCCGACGCCGCGGCGCGAGAGGTCATCTGGCGCCAGGCGTTCCCGGTCCGTGCCCCGCTGGCGGACGACATCGACTTCGGCTTCCTGGGGCGTCGCCTGCAGCTGACCGGTGGGACGATCCAACAGATCGCGCTGCACGCCGCCTTCGCGGCGGTGGACGGTGGAGCCATCGAGATGCGCCACGTCCTGGCCGCGACCCAGCGTGAGCTGGACAAGCTCGGGATGTTCGATGCCGGACGGGCACTCGAAGGTCGCGCGGCACGGGCAGGTGCGGCATGAGCGCCGATGCGATCGCCGACCTGACCTCGGCGATCCGCGTCCGCATCGAGGCCGTCGTGGGAGCCGGCGCAGTGCACGTCGGACCCCCGGTCGGCGCCGACCTCACCGCAGCGGAGTCGATCACGCTCTTCCTCTTCCACGTCGAGCCCAACCGGGAGCTGCGCAACGTCGACCAGTACGTCGACCCGCCCGGCGGTGGACCCGACGACCTGCTGGCCGTGTCCGAGGGTCTGCCGCTGGACCTGCGCTACGTCGTCTCGGTCTTCCGTCGACCGCCCAACGCCGCCGACCCGGTGGAGCTGCGGGTGCTCGGGAAGCTCGTGCAGGCGTTGGCCGCGCAGCCGACGTACACCGACCCTGTGCTCCCCGGCCAGACCGTGCGCCTCACGCCAGAGCCGTACCCGATGGAGGAGATGAGTCGGGTCTGGGGACTGTTCCCCACGACGCCCTACCAGTCGTCGATCGTGTACCTGGCGAGCCCCGTCGTCATCACTTTCGCGGCGCCGACACCCGCAGCGCCGGTCACCCAGCGACGCCTCCGTGGCGGCGTGCTCACCGGCACCGGGAACGTGTTCCGTGACCGCTCGCTCCCGGAGGTCGGACCGTGACGGGCGCGATCGAGTTCCCGGCCCTCGGCCCGCGGGTCGACGAGGTCACGGCCGTGCTGGTGCCGGCCGACCGGGCGAGCCGGCGGGCCGTGACGTCCGGGGTGACGGCCGTGCTCTGGGACCCGACGACCGACCGCGCGCTCCCGGATCGCATGATCCGCAACCAGAGCGGCGGGCTGGTGCTGCTCAACCGGCCGCTCGGGCAGGACTACACGTTCCGGATCGACCCGACCGCGGCCGGTTACGCCGGGCCGTTCCCCGTGACCTTCCGACCGGTCGAGGCGAGCCGCCGGCGGATCGTGTGGTTGGCCAGCCGCTCGGACTCCTCGATCGACCCGGGCACGACCACGGTGCGAGGTGTCGTCACCCGGAGTGCTGCCGGCGCGTCGGCGTCCGGGATCGAGGTCGTGGCAGTGCCACGCCGGGGTGACGGCGCAGCACCCGCGGCCGGCGATCCCGAGTTCGTCGGCATCACCGACGCGCGTGGCGGCTTCGCCGTGGCCCTGCGTCTGGAGCCGGCCGACGACGGGGACCTGGCCGACCCGGTCGAGACCACGATCACCCTCAACCGTGGCGCGAACCCGCGCCGTGACCTGGTCGTGCAGCTCCGGTACGGCCGCGAGCACGTGTTCGCCGACCCCCTCGTCCTCGACGGCGCCAACGAGCCGCCCTTCACGGACGGGTCCTGACCGTGGCCGACACCCGCATCCCGACCGGCCAACCCACCCGTCCATCCCGTTCCCGAGGAGGTAACTGATGCCCGAGTACCTAGCACCCGGTGTCTACGTCGAGGAGATCGAACGTGGCCCCAAGCCCATCGAAGGGGTCGCCACCAGCACGGCCGCGTTCCTCGGCGCTACCGAGCTGGGGCCGAGCCGCCCCCGCCTCGTGACCAGCTACAGCGAGTACCTGCGCTACTTCGGTGACATCTTCAGCGACAGCGCCTTCCTTCCGTACTCGGTGCGGGCGTTCTTCGACAACGGCGGCCGCCGGGTCTACATCGCCCGCATCAGCGGGGCGAATGCCGTCGCGGCGAACGTCGACCTGGCGGGCTTCACCCTGACCGCGACCGGAGTGGGCACGGCGTACCACCGGGTGCAGGCTCGTATCGAGCCCGGCACGACGCGCAACGCCGCGGGCGACCCGATCGGGTTCCGGCTACGGGTCTGGTACTGGGCGAAGGCCGCGCCGAACATCCCGTACGACGTCCAGGCCGCAGACGACGCCGGCGGTGACCCGCCCGGCCCCCGGCCGAACGTGACCGAGGACTTCGACGACCTCAGCATCGACCCCGCGTCGCCGTCGTACTTCGAGAAGCGGGTCAACGGAAACTCGGCGTTCGTGGAGATCGAGGCGTCGGGTGCCGCACCTCCTCAGCTCCCCGGCGGCGCGACGTCAGCGGTGCTCGCCGACGGAGCCGACGACGACGCGCTGACGCTCCCGAGCTTCTTGGGCGAGGCCCAGGACCCGAACCAGCGGACCGGGCTCGCCGCGCTCGCCCTGGACCGCTATCGCGACGTCGCCATCGTCCACGCCCCCGCTGCGGCGTCCGACGTCGTCCAGGCGGTGATCACCCACTGCGAGCGCAACCGGTTCCGTTTCGCCGTCGTGGACTCGGACGCCGACCAGGCCGACGCGAGCAACCTGGACCCACGGACCACCCTCCGGGACAGCACCTATGCGTCCTTCTACTACCCGTGGATCTTCGTCAGCGACCCGCGAAGCGGCGCGCGCAGGAAGATCCCGCCGGGCGGCGCGGTCTGCGGGATCTACGCTCTGACCGACAACACCACCGGGGTGTGGAAGGCGCCGGCCAACGAGGTGGTGGCCGGGGCCATCGATCTCGAGTACGAGGTCACCACCGGCACGCAGGAGGTGCTCAACCCGCGGGGCGTCAACGCCATCCGACGCTTCCCGGGCCGCGGCATCCGCGTGTGGGGTGCCCGGACGCTCTCCAGCGACCCGCTCTGGAAGTACACGAACGTCCGGCGGCTGTTCATCTTCCTGGAGGCCTCGATCTACTACTCGACCCAGTGGGTGGTCTTCGAGCCGAACGACCCCCGCCTGTGGGCCCGGGTCCAGCAGACCATCACCCTCTTCCTGCGCACCCAGTGGCGCGAGGGAGCGCTGTTCGGCGAGAAGGAGGAGGAGGCGTTCCGGGTCGTCGTCGGTCGGGCGACCATGACCGAGGACGACATCCTCAACGGCCGCTTGATCGTCGAGATCGGCATCGCGCCCGTCCGTCCCGCCGAGTTCGTCATCTTCCGGGTCTACCAGCAGACCCAGGAAGCCACCTCGTAGCCCGGACCCGAGAACGGAGCAACCCCATGGCACGCCAAGACCCACTACGGAACTTCCGGTACCGACTGGAGATCGACCAGATCCAGCAGGCCGGCTTCGCGGAGGTGGCGATCGGAGATCTTTCCAACGAGCCCATCGAGTACCGCGAGGGCGACGAGAGCTTCATGACGGTGCGCAAGCTCAACGGGCTGACCAAGTACGCCAACGTGACACTCAAGTGGGGCGTCACGGACAACCTCGAGCTTGCGAACTGGCACCAGCTGGTCGTCGACGGCGTCACGCCGCTCGACGACGCCCGGCGCAGCGTCGTGATCCGGCTCCAGGACGAGGCCGGCCAGGACAAGGCGGCGTGGGAGCTCACCAAGGCGTGGCCGTGCAAGTACGACCCCACCGACCTGAACGGCAAGGGCAACGAGGTCGCCATCGACACGCTCGAGCTGTGCAACGAGGGCATCAAGCGGATCCAGTGAGAGGAGGTGGGACGAGATGTTCCAGACAGAGGTCGAGTTCACCCTGCCGAAGGGCTACCTGGACGACGAGGGGTCGCTCCACCGCGACGGTGTGATGCGCCTGGCCACCGCGGCCGACGAGATCCTGCCGCTCAAGGACCCCCGGGTGCAGCAGAATCCTGCCTACCTCACGATCATCGTGCTGGCACGGGTCATCACCCGGCTGGGCTCCGTCCAGTCGATCAACACCAAGGTCGTCGAGGGCCTCTTCGCGTCGGACCTGAGCCACCTCCAGGGCCTCTACGAACGGCTCAACGGCGACTCGACCGATGCCTTCGCCCCGGGCGAGGAGGCAGACCCACGCGAGCCGGTCGGGCTCAACGGGTTCGACACGGCTGGAGGTGTCGTCCGGTGATCCTCTACCCGGTCGACCAGCTCTACGAGGAGATGGCGTTCATCGCCTTCCACTTCCACTGGTCGCGCGACGAGCTGATGGCCCTCGAGCACGGCGAGCGACGTCGCTGGTGCGAGGAGATCTCGTCGATCAACCGTCGCTTCAACGACCGGGCCCCGAGCCTGCTCGACGTGGTGTGAGGTCCGGTCATGGCGCGCCCCGACCCCTACCGGGCCTTCCGCTTCCGGATCGAGATCCAAGGACTCGTGCAGGGCGGGTTCCGCTCGGTGGGAGGCATGGAGAGGACCACGACCGTCGAGCCGTACCGCGAGGGCGGCGTGAACGACTTCGAGCACCAGCTGGTCGTCCAGACGACCTTCCCGCCGCTCACCCTGCAGCGTGGCCTCGTCGAGTCGACGCTGTGGGACTGGCACCAGGAGGTGATCGACGGTTCGGTCACCCGGCGGGACATCACCATCGAGCTTCTCGACGAGTCCGGCCAGCAGGCGTGGCGCTGGGTCTGTCAGGGTGCCTTTCCCTCGAAGTGGTCCGGCGCCGACCTCGACGCGGTGTCCGGGTCGATCGCCACCGAGTCGGTCGAGCTCGTGCACCACGGGATCAGGCGCCAATGAACCCCCCGGCACTCCCGTTCCGGCTCGCTGGCCGGCCACTCCGGCACCGGCGGGTACGACGCCGCCCGGTCGCGCTCGTCTTCCGAGGTCCGTCGCGACCAGAGCCCGCCGCTCCACGGCAGACGATTCGTGCCGGTGACCAGGTCACCGTCACGCTGGCGCCGCGTTTCACGGTGGTCCTCCAGCAGTTCCTCGCCGCCGCCGCGGTGGTGGACCGTCCCGAGCGACCGGCCGCCGATGGTCGTCAGCGTGCAACCGGGACCCGAGGCACGGCCGCACGGTCGGTTGTCGTGCACGAGCGCCGGGCCCAGGCGGCGCCCTGGCCGGGGCGGCCGACCGCGTTGCTGGTGCATCGCACCACGGTTGCGCAGCTGCTCTCACGACGCGCGACGCCCGCTCCGTCGAGTTCGGTCGACCGGCCGCCTGTCTGGTCCGGCGCGACCACCAGTGTGCCGAGCCCAGCCCCCGTCGGGCCGCGGGCGACCACCGGCTGGTGGTCGAGCGACGTCCCCACGTCTGCTCCGGGCCGCCGACCGGGTCCGGCATACACCGGCGAGATCTCGGCCCGCCGCCGTCGACGCGGGCTCGACCTCACCGAGCACCTCCACCCACGACGGAAGGCCCTGGAGCTGCCGGCACGGGATCGGGCGGGGATGCGAGACGCCGGCGGACCCCCCGGTCCCACGGCGCGCCGCGCGATGCCACGCGTCGAGCTCGCGCTAGGTAGGCCGGCCCGGCAGGAGCTGCGTCACGCTCCGCACGTCGCCCCGGTCGCGACCGTCTACCGTCAGCAGCCGTCGTCACAGGTCACGACGCCGGCGCGGCCGTCGACGCCTTCTCTCGACGCACCCGCGGCGCATCCGACCATCGACATCGACCACCTCGACCGTGAGCTCTGGCGTCGGTTCGAGAAGCGCGCCCGCACCGAGCGCGAGCGTCGCGGGCGGGCGTGAGGTCGCCATGCGGCAGCAGCTGACACGAGCAACGGTCGAGGTCCTCGCGGGGAGCGCGCAGGGCACGATCGTCGAGGTGCTCTTCAACCCCACCGAGTACAGCGTCGAGCACTCCGCCAGCTTCGGGCAGACCGCCCCGCCCGGCCTCGACAACCCCATCACCCAGTTCGTCAACGGAAACGCGCAGGTCCTCACCATGGACCTGCTGTTCGAC
Source organism: Nocardioides sp. BE266 (assembly GCF_031457855.1). Classification (NCBI taxonomy): domain Bacteria; kingdom Bacillati; phylum Actinomycetota; class Actinomycetes; order Propionibacteriales; family Nocardioidaceae; genus Nocardioides; species Nocardioides sp. BE266. The sequence continues at coordinate 198,046 of NZ_JAURTI010000005.1, forward strand.
ACCTACACCGACGGTGGCGGCGAGGACGTGTCGGAGCTCACCCGCCAGCTCACGGACCTGGTCCACATCGACGGCGACCTCCATGCACCGCCGACCGTCCGGTTCTCGTGGGGGGTGTTCCTCTTCGACGCCGTCATCGAGAAGGTGACCCAGAGGTTCACGATGTTCCGCGCCGACGGCACGCCGGTCCGCGCGACGCTCTCGGTCACGTTCACGCAGTACCGCACCATCCAGGACCAGCTGGAGCAGCCGCGGCGCAACTCGGCCGACAAGACCAAGCACCGGGTGGTCGAAGGCCCGGACAGCCTGTGGCTGCTCGCCGACCGCGAGTACGGCGACGTTGCCCACTGGCGCACGATCGCCCGGGCCAACCGGATCGACGACCCGCGCCGGCTGGCGACAGGGACCGTCCTGGTGCTCCCGCCCCTCGACGACGAGACGGTGGAGGTGCGGCGTGGCAGCCAAGGCGCTTGACGAGCTGGCGGGGGAGCACGCGGACTTCTACGTGCCGACCTTCACCGTCACGGTGGGGGAGCGCGACGTCGTACGCGACCTGTTCCTCACCGTGTCCAGCGTGCAGCTGGACCTGAAGGAGCGCACGCCGGGTCAGTTCTCCCTGACCGTCGCCAACGCGTTCGACCTCGAGCGCCGCGAGTTCGAGGCGATGCGCGGTGACCGGCCGATCGACCTGTTCGAGCTCTTCGCGTTCGGGAGCCCGGTGCGGGTCCGTCTCGGCTACGGTTCCGGCCCCGCCGTCGAGCTGTCGGGTCTGGTGACCGAGCTCTCGACGAGCTTCACGTCCGGAGGGACGCCGGAGCTGACGATCAAGGGATTCGACGCGCTCTACCCGTTGACGATCGGCAAGAGCACCAGGAACTGGGAGGGCCGGCGCGACAGCGACGCCGTCACCGACGTCGCCCGGAGCCGCGGGGTCGCGGCCGATCCCGAGCGCACCGAGCCGGTCAGGCCGCGCATCGACCAGAGCCAGCAGACGGACATGGCGTTCATCGAGCTCCTGGCCGAGCGCAACCAGGCGACGTTCTACATGCGTGGGGACCAGCTCTACTTCGGTCGTCGGCACAGCCAGGACAGCGCCGTCGTGTCGCTCTCGTGGGGCTTCGGGCTCGTCTCGTTCGCCCCCGAGGCCAACCTCGCTCGTCAGGTCACCGAGGTCCAGGTGCACGGCAGGTCGGCCACCGAGGGGAAGGAGATCGTGGGCACCGCGAAGCGCGGCGACGAGACCGGTCGCGACTCCCGGGCCTCCAGCGGTGCCGAGCGGGTCGTCAAGGCGCTCTCGTCCTCGCCGGTCCTGAGCGTCCGGGCTCCTGTCCACACCCAGGCCGAGGCGGACGAGCGCGCGAAGGCGATCCTCGACGAGCGGGCCCAGGACTTCGTCACCGGCAGTGGTGAGTGCATCGGCCTGCCCGAGATCGTCCCCGACGTCAACATCGAGCTCGGTGGCATGGGCCGAGGTTTCAGCAAGACGTACTGGGTCTCCGAGGCCACCCACAAGCTCGACGGCGGCGGCTACAGCACGTCGTTCAAGGTGCAGGAGACGACGGTGTGATGCACGGCATCTTCGGTGGCAGCGACCAGACCGAGCGCGAGGCAGACGGCTACCTCAGCGGTCCGATGGCGGGCGTGGTGACCGACAACCAGGACCCGGACGGGCTGGCCCGGGTGCGGGTGCGCCTGCCGTGGTACGAGGACGGGTCCACCAGCTACTGGGCCCGGCTGGCAGTGCCGATGGGCGGAGACGCTCGGGGCACGTACTTCCTCCCCGAGGTCGACGACGAGGTGCTCGTCATCGCCGAGGCGGGCGACCCGTCGCACCTCTACGTGCTCGGCTCGCTGTGGAACGGCAAGGCGAAGCCGCCGACGTCCAACGACGACGGCAAGAACAACGAGCGACTGATCCACAGCCGATCGGGACACCGGCTGCGTTTCGTCGACGACGAGGCGGCACCGGAGATCGACCTCGCGCTGAAGGACGGCGCCCACATACGGCTCGACAACGACGGTGTCCTCATCGACGCGGGCAACGGGAACTCCATCTCGATCGGGTCCTCCGGAACGATCGAGATCACGGCCTCGCAGGAGGTCTCCCTGAAGGCCTCGACGGTCTCTGTCGACGCCGACGCCTCTGCGGAGGTCACGGCGACGGGCACGCTCACGCTCAAGGGCGCGACGGTCCAGATCAACTAGGAGGAACGATGGGACAGCCAGCTGCACGGGTCGGTGACCAGACCAGTCACGGCACGCCGTTGGGACCGGGGCCGGGCTCGGCAACCGTGCTCGTCGGCGGCATGCCGGCATGGCGGGCGGGATCGGACGCCCACACGTGCCCGCTCTCCGATGGACCCAAGCCCCACGTCGGTGGCGTGGTGGCGATGGGGAGCGCCACCGTTCTCATCGGCGGCCTCCCAGCGGCCCGGCAGGGCGACCAGGTGGTCGAGGCGAGCGCCCCGAACGTGATCGCCGCGGGTGCTCCGACGGTGTTGATCGGGTAGCCATGACCGAGCTGTCGTCGTACGACTTCCGCGGGACCGGGTGGGCCTTCCCGGTCACGATCGACGCGGGCGCGATCGGCGCGGTGAGCGGCGACGACGACGTCCGACAGTCGATCCAGCTGATCCTCGCGACTGCCAAGGGTGAGCGGGTCATGCGACCGGACTTCGGGTGCGGCATCCACGACCTGGTGTTCGCCGCGGTCAGCACGCAGCTGATCACCCGGCTACGACGCGAGGTGGAGGACGCACTGCGGACCTACGAGGCCCGGATCGAGGTCCTGCGCGTCGCCGTCGGGACCCGGGCCCTGGACGTCGGCCGGCTGGACGTCGAGATCGACTACCGCGTGCGGGCGACCAACCAGACCGGCAACTACGTCTACCCCTTCTACTTCCGGGAGGCGTGAGGACGATGGCCAGGTCACTGCCGGGCACGGACCCACGACGGGCCGGGCAGCTGCGTGCCGAGCTCGACCGGGTGGGGGCGGCCACCACGCCCGGGTGGGAGGTCGCGACAGCGCCGGACTCCTTCGGGCGTGCTCTCCTCGAGATCGCGGCAGCCCTCGCCGAGGTGACCACGACCCAGCTCGACCGCACCGCCGAGCGTGACGCACTGGCCTTCGCCGACACCCTCGACATCCCGTCGCCGTCACCTCAGGCCGCGACCGCCGCACTGGTCCTCGTTCCCGAGGAGTCGCGGTCCTCGGCGACGTACATCCCCCCTCGGACGCAGGTCGGCGTGACCGTCGGCGACCAGGAGGTCGTCTTCGAGACGGTGCGGGCACTGCAGTCCAGCCCGCTCCGGATCACCGACGTGATCGCGGTCGACCCCGGCGCCGACCACCTCGAGCGAGCACCCGGACGGGTGGTGTCCACCGAGCCGCCGCCAGAGCCCGTCGCGGGTCACCAAGTGGTGACGGCTGCTTCGGCGGGCAGCACGGTGCTGCAGGTCGCCCCGGCGATCGGGCTGGAGCCGGGCGACCAGGTCCGCATCCTGGGTTCGGCCTATCGCGTCGCCGGCGTGGACCGTGACCTGGTGACCCTGCACGACCCCTTGGAGTCCGCGGTCCCCGCCGCGACCCAGCTCGATCGCATCGAGGCGCTGGAGACCTTCACCCTGCGCAACCTCCAGGAGCACGCGGTGTACGTGGGTCACAGCTCGCTGCTGAACCTCGAACAGCCGGCACGGATCGAGCTCGTGCTCACGCCGGCCGGCCTCGCCCGGCAGCTGGCGCGGCTCGACCTCCAGTACGCGATGTGGGGCACCCTGAAGGGCGCCGACGCACCGGCGTGGCACGCACTCGAGCTCGTCGGGGGTTCGTCCACCACGCTGACCCTGCGCAAGCGATGGACGGGAACCGTGGAGAAGGTCGCCGTCGACGGCCGGAAGAACCGCTGGCTCCGGATCGTGCACCCGGTGCCGATCGCGACCGTCGACGTCACGGCCCCAGTCGACCACGTCGCGCTGCGGGTCGCGTCCGAGGCGCCGCCTGCGCCCGCGACTCCGTCGGCGCTGGTTGGCAGCACCACCATCACCAACGCCTTCCACAATGCCGCGCCGCTGGCCGTGACCGGGCGGTTCCTGCCCTTCGGGCCGACGCCAGCCCGCTTCGACATCTTCTCGCTCGCGGCGCCGGAGGCCCTCTCCAAGCCGGGTGCCCGCGTCGACCTGGAGGTCCGCCTCGCCGACGCCTCGCTGCTCACGCTCGTGGCGCCTCTGAACCGGCAGGTCGGCCCGTCGGGCACGACCGCGTACGGGATCGGTGCCAACGGCCTGCCCTACTCCCTCACCATCTCGGCCGAGTCCGACGTGCGATGGCGGGGGCTGCCCACCCCGGTGAGCCCCGAGGGTCCGCCGGTGCTGCTGGACGGGTCGGCCGGGATGCTCGCCGCGAGCGTGGGCACCTCGTTCGGGTCGTTGGTCCTGGACCTCCTCGTGGCCCGCGATCGCGATGGGAAGCTCTGGTACATCGGGATCGTCGGTCAGTTCACCGGCGCGTGGCAGCAGCTCCCCGCTGACCTCGAGACCCCCATCCGCGACCTGGTGCTGGTGCCGACCGCCGGCGCGGGCGGCTCGAGCACCGTCGGCCTTCTCCGAGTGGATGGCGGCCAGCTCCAGGCCTTCCCGATCGGGGCCGGTGGACCAGCCCCGTCCTGGGTGACCGTGGCGACCTCGGGGACCGGTCCCGACCTCGACCAGGGTGTTTCGCTCGTTCCCGTGAGTCGGGCGCCGGGGCAGGGTGGGACCGACGTCGTCCTTGCCGCTGAGGACGGGACGGTGTGGTTCGGGCGCCTGGGAACGGCGCCCGCGGGCCTCGGGGTCACCTGGAAGCAGCTGCCCACTGCGAGCGCCCGCGCCGACGTACGCCCGGCCGCCACCCACGTGCGGCTCCCGGACGGTCACACCCACCTCTGGGTGGCGTGGGCCGATACCAACCACGGTGTGGCCGGCTGGTGGGGACCGACCGACGGAGCCGGTGGTGATGTGCGCGTCGCCGCGAGCCCAGGGTTCTCCGCCGTGGCGGGGAGCTCCGTGCAGGTCGGGACACAGCCGTGGAAGCCGTCCACGACGCAACCGGTCACCGCGGCCGTGGCCCGCGACAACCTGGGCCACCGCTCGGTGCTCGTCTGGTTCGACGAAGGGTCGGCCGACCGCTCGATGCTGCCACGGGACACGACCGATCAGCCGCCCACCGACCTGGTGATCGTCGAGACGCCGGCGGAACCGGGATCGGCGAGACCACTCCTGGTCCTCCCCGCGACCGGCGAGGCACTGGTGGCGGCCACTGTGGACCAGCTCCCGGACGAGGAGGTGAGCACAGTGCTCCGCGACGGGCTGGTCATCCGCAACGAGCCGGAGTCCTCCCACTACCTGGACCTCGTGGGCGGCTCGGCGCCCGGGACCACGGAGCTCGAGGCGTCCAGGATCACGCATGTGCCCGACCGCGTCTACGAGGTCCCGGGTGGCCTCCGCGGGGCCCAGCAGTACCGATTCCTCCGGCGTGTGGACGCCGCCGTCGAGGACCTCGACGGCACGGCGCGAAGCAGCGGACAACTGCAGCTGGACGACACCGACCAGACGACTCAGATCGACCACTGGCTGTTCATCGGCGACCGCTCGTACCACGTCACCGTCATCACCGATCTCACGGCGCCGGTACGCCGGGTCGCGACCCTGGACCCTCCTCTGACGGGCGTCCCGGTCAACGCTCACGTGACGTACACCCCGACGCGGCAGCTCAGCGCCCTCGCGCCCGTGGAGGCGGCCGACATCCGGACGCTGGTGCACGTGACTCCGGCCGTCGAGGACGGCGATGTCGTCCGATTCACCGACGGCAATCCCCGCCAGCACGTCGTAGCCGCCGACTCGCTGAGCACCAGCGGTCGGTGGTGGCGGCTGGGACAGCCGTGGACGACGACTCCGACGCGGGCAGCTGCGGAGGTGCTCGGCGACCCGACCGTGGGGGAGTGGACCGTGCGAGCGCTCGAGCGCGGCTACGACAATCCGGCGCTCTCGTGGGAGTTCTTCGACGGCGACGGGTGGCGCCTGCTGGAGAGCGGGTTCGTCGACGGGACCCGAGAGCTGGCGACGAGTGGAACGATCTCGTTCCGGGTGCCGGCCACCCTGGCTGCCACCGAGATCGGGGGTCGGGAGGACCTCTGGATCCGGGCCCGGCTGGTGGGCGGCGACTACGGGCGACCGAAGTACGTCGTCACGTCGACGACGGTCGGGACCACCGTCACCCAGTCGACGAGCGTCGACACGAGCGACCTGCACCCGCCGGAGATCGAGTCGATCGAGGCGAGATTCGTCCTCGACGGTGAGACGGCGCCGGAGAGCGTCCTGGTCGTCGACAACCTGGCCGCTCTCGACCAGACGGGGGCCAGCGCTGCCGACCAGGCACGCTTCCGCCTGTTCGTGGGCGCCCGCGACATCGACCCCGGAGTCGATGGTCCGGCGATCTACGTGGGCCTGAGCCGCCAGCCTGTGAGTCCGCTGGTGCTCCTCGCGGTGGCCGACGACCAGCCCATCCCTGGGACCCTCGCGGTGGAAGCGTTGACCGCTGGTGGATGGCGGCGCGCGACCGTCGAGGACGAGAGCGACGCGCTCCGCCGCACCGGCCTCGTCCAGGTCTTCCTGTCGACGCCGCTCGCCCGGGCAACGCGTTTCGGCCGGGACGGCTTCTGGCTGCGGCTCCGACCCGCGCCCGACGCGGAGGGCATGGATTCCGGCGCGTGGCGGCCGGTGGTGCGCGGCCTGTTCGTGAACGGCGTACCTGCCACGCAGGCGAGGACCGTCGTCCAGGAGATCCTCGGCTCCAGCTTGGGCGAGCCCTCGCTCGTCCTCGAGCTCGCCGAGGTCCCGGTCCTGCCGGAGACCGTGGAGCTCCGGGTGCGCGAGGAGCTGAGCGAGGACGAGCGGGAGGCGCTCGAGGAGGAGCGCCGCCCTTCCATCCGGATCACCGGTCGCCCGGCTGAGGCACCGCCGGTCGTCGCGACGGTGCCGGGTGTCGACGGAGCCTGGGTGCTCTGGCGCCGCGTCGACTCCTTCATCGGCACCGATGGGGACGCCCGTGCGTACCGGCTCGATCCGGGGACCGGGCGGGTGTCCTTCGGCGACGGACGGCAGGGGAAGGTCCCGCCGGCCGGGAGCGACGCGGTCCGCGCCTTCCGCTACCAGCAAGGCGGGGGAGCAGGCGGGAACGCGGCCGCGTGGAGCGCCGTGGCGGTGAAGTCGGCGCTGGAGGGCATCGAGTCGGCGGTGCTGCCGGTGGACGCGGCCGGGGGAGTCGACAGTCCGAGCCCGGTCGCGCTCCTGCACAATGCGCCTGCACGCCTGCGCACCGCGGGCCGGGTCGTCTCGGCTGCCGATTACGAGTCCCAGGCCGTCGCGGCCGCGGCACAGGTCGTCCGCGCCCGCTGTACCCCGCCCACGCGCGCAGGTGACCCGATCCGGGTGGCGATCGTCGTCCGCGACGGTACCCGTCGCCCGATGCCGACGCTCGCCCTTCGGACTGCCGTGGCACGGAGGCTGCGCTCCGCCGGGTGGGGCGGCCTCCCCCCTCGCCGGCTCGTCGTCGAGCCACCGACGTACGTCGCCGTCGCGGTGACCGCGAGGCTGCGGGCCTCGGCCGCGCTCGCCGCGCAGGTCGAGCAGGCCGCCACGGACGGGCTCCTCGCGCTGCTGCACCCCTCGGACGGGGGACCGGACGGCAGCGGGTGGCCGTTCGGGCGCCGTCTCTGGGAGAGCGACGTGCTGCGGACCCTCGGCGCGGTCGACGGCATCGACCGGGTGGACGGCGTCGAGCTTCGCCGCGTCGACGGGCGTGCGCTCGCGGACATGCCGGCCGACGGTCTGGTCTGGGCCGCGGCGGCGGACGTGGACGTCCAGGTCGAGCTGGTGGTCGACCCATGACCTCCATCGTTCCCGACCTCGACACCACGACCTTCGAGCAGCTCGTCGAGCGCGCCCGCGGTCTGATCCCGCGATACGCACCCGAGTGGACCGACCACAACCTGCACGACCCGGGCATCACCCTGCTCGACCTCCTGGCGTGGATCATCGACCAGCAGGTGTATCGCACCGGCTTCGTCGGCGATCACCACCTCGAGGCATTCGCCGCCCTGCTGGACGCGCGGGCTCACGGTCCCTCCCCGGCCCGCGGGCTGCTCTGGCCGCGGCGGTCGATCGACGCCGAACGAGTGGTCGCGGTGGGCACGGGGGTGACCTGCGCGACGGACCCGGACCTGCCGTTCCAGCTGTCGACGACGCTCCATCTCTCGCCGGCGCGACTCACCGAGCTCGTCGTCGGTGGTGGCGGCAGCGACGAACCCGTGGTCATCGCCCACGAGGGCGAGCGCACCACGCCGTTCTCACTCGTCCCTTCGGCCCCTGGCGGTCGGGCGACCCTCGTCCTGCGCTTCGACCGGCCGCTGGTCGCCGTGCCGCCGGCACAGGTGTCGATCGGCTTCGTCGTCGAGCCGCCACCCGGACCGCCCCCCGATTCCGGCAAGCACCGATGGGGTCCCCTCCGTGTCGAGCATCGGCGCGGCAACGAGGCGTGGGCTCGCGCCGACGTGGTCACCGACGACACCGCAGCGCTGGCGTGCGCGGGTGCCTTGGTCGTCCGCGTGCCCAGCGACGACACCAGCGCGTCGCCCGATCCGTCCGAGCTCCGGCTGGTGCTCGACGCCGACCTGGTGCCCCTCGAGCGGCGGATCACCCGGGTCGCGCTCAACGTGCTCCCCGTCGTCCAGCAGGCCACCGAGGTGGCCGCCACGTTCGTCCCCCCCGGCACCGGCCTGCCCGACCAGTCGGTGGCGTTCGACAGCACCGATCTGGTCGATGCCGATGCCCTCGAGATCCGGGTCGGAGAAGAGGTGTGGCAGCAGATACCGACGCTGGAGAACGCCGGACCCGATGACCGCGTGTTCGTCCGCGGGGCGAGCGAGATCGTGTTCGGCAACGGCGTCAACGGTCGCGTCCCGCCCCGTGAGTCGGCGATCCAGCGCGGCCCGATCACCCGGACGCGGGGCGACCGGGCCCGCGTCCGCGCAGGGCTCACGTGGCATCTCCCGGCCCTCGGATCGGACGGCCCGGCCTTCGCGACCAACATCGCCCCGATCGATGGCGGCCAGGGGCCGTCCGACCTCGCTGATCTGCTGGCGACGGCCCGGAGCACGGCCACCGAGCGCCACGCGCTGCTCACCGACGACGAGCTCGCGATCGCCGCCCGCGCCCTGCCCGGGTTCGCGGTGGCTCGCGCCGAGGTGATCGACGGATTCCACCCGTACGTACCGGACCGGCGGACCGACGGCACCAGGACCCTCGTCGTCATCCCACAGCGGCGCAGCCAGGATCCCGCGGCGTCGGCTCGACCGGCGTACCTGGCCGCGGTCCGTCGCTTGCTCGCCGACCGGCGGGTGCTCGGCGAGCGGCTCGTCATCGCAGGCCATGTCGTTGCGGAAGTGGCCGTGGACCTGACCGTCCGGGTGGACCCAGGTGTCCTGCCGGATGCCGTGCGGGCCCGGGTCACCGGGCGGTTGCTGGCCCGGTTCACCGACGTCGGTCGCGACGACGCCGTCGCTCCGTGGCCCCTCGGCAGGACGGTCACGTGCGAGGAGGTGGCCTCACTCGCGATCGGGTGCGAAGGCGTGCTCGCGGTCGAGTCCTGCGCGATCAGTCGGTCGGGGGAGCCGCGCGGCGAGGGGCCGATCGTCCTTCATCCGGACGAGGTCGCGGTGCTCGGGGAACCCGACCTGCTGCTGGAGGTGTTGAGGCCATGAGTCGCTCGCCGGACCTCGCCTACCACTTCGCCACCGAGGCCCAGTGGCGTGCCGGACTTCGCGATGGGCTGAGGGTGCACGGTGGTGCCGTGCGTCCGCTGGACGCTCTCCGGGCGCTGCCGCTGCAGGGGTCCGGCCCGGCGGACGGCGGCGCACGGACCGCCGTCGACGCCTGTGGTCGCCTGGTGTGGGTGCGTCCGGGTGACCGGTCCGTACGACGGTGGGAGGACCTAGGCGTCGCGGAGGTGGGCAGGCTGGTCCGCGGCCCGACTCCGGTGGCGCTGGCGATCAACGGTGGCCTGCTCTGGCTGGCGACGCCACGCGGCGTGGAGCGTCATGACGCGCACGACCTGCAACGACTGGGCGTCACCACGCACCACGTGGCGGGGACGGACCTGCGTCCGATCGGCGTGTGCCGCGACGGTGCCGACGGGATCTGGGTGCTCGTGGCGCGGCAGTCGGGCTGCTTGACGCTGGTCCACCTCGACTGCTGGGGCGCCGTGGTCGGCCGCCCGCTTCGGGTGCCGCTCGCCGGCGACCTCACCGGCACTGTGGCGGCCGCTCCGGACGGCAGGGTCGTCGTCGTACCGTCGCGGTCGTCGCGCGTGGCTGTGCTCGTCCGTCCTCACCCGACCGCCGACGTGCGACCGGTGCCCCTGGCGGCCGGTCCCGACGTGCTCGCGGTCGCTCTCGATCGCGAGCACCGCGTGGTCCTGCTGCGTGCCGACGACGCCGGCGCCGTGGTGGAGATCATCACGATCGACGGCGACCAGGACGAGCGGCACGTCGTCGAGCTGCCCCGCGGGTTCGGACCCGTGTCGGCCGTGGTCGCCGGTCAGCAGCTGGCACTCGTCGGTGCCGGTGGTCTCGCACTGCTCGACCCGTCGTCCACCTCGACCACACGGCGGGTCTCCACCTTCGTGACGCCGGCGCTGCACTCCCCGCTGGGCCGGAGCCGTCCGGGAGGGCGGCGCGGCAAGATGCTCGGGGGCTGGAACCGTGCCGAGGTCGACGTCGCCCTGCCATGGGGTACGACGTTGGAGCTGGCGTGGGCGGCGACGGACCAGGAGGCGGTCGTCCAGGAGACCGGTTCCGTCCTCGCCGACGCCAGCCTCTCCCCCGGGGACCGGCTGGCGGCGCTCGACTCGCTGCTCCTGTGGCACACGCAGGACCGCGTGGTCTACGAGTCGGCACAGGTCGACGACGGCGCGGTCACTGTGGCCGAGCGGCTGGCGGCGACGATCGACCGACCCGAGCCGTACCTCTGGGTGCGGGTCACCCTCACGACCGCGGTCGGGGCCGAGCCACCGACCCTCGCCGGCCTGCACGTGTCGTACCCGTCGACGTCGCTCCTCGACGACCTCCCGGCCGTCTACTGCGAGGACGCGGCCTCGGCCTCCCAGCTGCGGCGGCTGCTCGCCCCGTTCGAGGTGCTCCTCGACGGGCTCGACGCGCGCATTGACAGGCTGCCGGCGCGGATCGACCCCGCGACGGCGGACGATGAGTGGACGACGGTGCTGCTCGGGTGGCTCGGCATGCCGCTCCTCGAGGATCTCGTCCCGGACCGGCGACGCGCGCTCCTGCGCGAGCTGCCGCGGCTCCAGCAGGACCGGGGCACCCCAGGCGCCCTCGTGCGTGCGCTCGAGATCGTGACCGGGAGCACCGTCCGCGTGCGCGACCATGGCGACGAGGCGGCGTGGTGGTTCCTCCCACGCGCCGGTCGGCCCATCGGTGCCCGGCTGGGCGTCGACACCGTCGTCGCTGGTGCGATGCCGCAGCCGTTCCATGCCGGCGCCGCGATCCTCGGCGAGAGCCCGCTCGGCGTCCCATGCGTCGACCCGGGACGCGTGATCGACGAGCGCAACGGACTCGTCGAGATCCGCGTCGAGCTGCCCGCCGATGAGCGCGCCGCAACGCGTCCGATCGTCGACCGCATCCTCACCGTGTTCGCGCCCGCCCATTGCCGCGTCCTCATCGACGACCGACCGGGGCCGGGCCTGTCCGGCTCCCGGGCGATCGGCGTCGACCTGCACCTCGCCGGGTCCCCCTCGGACGGACCGGACTCCCGCCTCCACGGCGACGAGCACTGGCGTCTCGGCGCCAGCACGGAGCTCGGCGCCTGGTCCCTCCCGGCGCCCACCACCGGAGTCGCCGTGCTCGACGCCGCGGTGCTGGGCGACGACCCGACCCACCTGACCTGACGACGCCCCACCACCAAGGAGCCGATCATGAACACCACCGTCGCCGCACACCACGAGCCCTGGTCGAAGCGACCGTTGTTCGCTCCCCGACAGCTCCTCGACGCCGCTCGCCTCAACGCCGCGTTGGACGACGAGCTCGAGCGCCAACGGGTCCTCAACCTCGCCCTCCACGGGTGGGGCGTCGTCTCCGGCTTCGGCGTGGAGGTCCGGGAGCTCGGCCGCGACGGCCAGCAGCCGAGGAAACGCCTCCTCGTCGGCTGCGGGGTGGCGCTCGACCCCTTCGGACGGATGCTGCGCACCGATGATCGCTGGCTCTCCCTCAACGACGTCGAGGGCCCGCCACCGAAGTCCGGCGGCAGGTACACGCTCGTCGCGCACCACGCCGAGCGCCTCGATCCGCCTCATGGTGACTCGTGCGGCGGCACCGGTCCCCAGTGGCGCGAGTACGACGTCGTCTACACGCTGCAGCACGGATGCGAGCCGCACGATGACAGGTGTCCTCCGCTGCCGGAGGGCGAGTGCCTGTCCCGGACCGACTACGTCCGTCGCAGGATCGGGTCGGTGAGGGGGAAGGTGCCCGACCGGTCGAAGGACCTCGATCACGCGTGCGAGCGTCCGGGCTCCCTGCGGGCGACGCGGTGCGGCTCCTGGTGCTACGACCCGGCCGCGGGTGTCCCGATCGCGTGCGTGGAGATCCGCGAGCGGGGCGGGAAGCCCGACGCCACCCCAGTCGCGGGCCACACGAGGGCCCGAGGCACCGGCTCGTCGGCGCCCGACGCGCGCTGTCTCGTGATCGAGGAGGTCTGCACGGACGAGTGCTCACCCGTGCCCCACGTCTACCGGAACCCGCTCTTGCTGGAGCTGCTCAACTGCTGCGACGTCACCCTTCCCCGTGTCGAGAGGGTCTCCTGGTCGGAGTGGACCGGGCCGCCCGGCGGCGTTCCCTGGGACGAGTTCTCGACCCGCGTCCAAGTCGGCGACGAGAGCCGCGCCGCGGACGGGTTCGCGATCTGGTTCACCCGTCCCGTCCGGGCCGACACGCTGACCACGGCATCCGTGCTCCTGACCGCCTTCAGGCAGGAGGAGCTGGCGGACTACTGGGAGTCGGGGCGCGTCCCGATCGAGGTGCGCCCGCTCGAGCTCGTCGGCGAGGTGGCGCGCGGCGTGCAGCTGGTCGCCGACAGCGAGTGGCTCGCCGCCGAGGTCACCGGCAGGAGGTCGTCGCTGACCGGCGGCTTCCGGCTAGAGATCACCCTCCGCGGCCAGCTCCTCAGGGACGACTGCGGCCACATGCTCGACGCCGTACCCACCGACGTCGACTGCACGCGCTGCCAGCGCCGCCCCGGCGACGACCTGATCTGGGCCTTCGAGGTCGGGAAACGTGCGCCGTACGACTCCGGGGGCGCGCCGGGCCAGAACGAATCGACACGAACAGGAGAATCGTGATGAGCACCCAGACCACTGCCGACCCCCAGAGGCTCGTGCCCACCTCGACCGAGCGCGTCCAGTTCCGCGATGGCCAGCTGGTCGACGCCGACGCCCTCACCGCAGCCATGATGTTCCCGGTCTCGCTACTGCAGGTGGTGCTGCGTTCCTACCTCGGCTGCGGCATCGTGTGCGGCCTGGAAGTCGTCCAGCCGGACGAGGAGCGGGCGTGCGTCCGCATCCGTCCGGGCGTGATGGTCGACTGCCACGGCTACCCTCTCGAGCTCTGCCGCGAGGTGGTGCTCGACCTCACTCCCGACCCGTGTGCCTGTGAGACCGAGCCCCGCACGCTCTGCATCCTGATGCGTCGGGCGACGTCCGAGGACGCCTCTCGACGGTCCTGCGGCGGCGGGTGCGGTGGCGGGTGCGGTGGCGGCTGTGGTGGCGGCAGTGGTGGCGGGTGCGGGTGCTCCGAGGGAGCCCACGACGACTGCAACCGGGTGCGGGACCAGGTCCTCATCAAGGCGGTCGACCGGACCGGGCTGGACGACGTGCGTGACCACGTGTGCGAGACGACGGTGGACAACGCCAAGGACCGCGCCAAGGACGACGCCGGAGCGGGCTCAGGTTCGCCGAAGACGAAGGCGGTGGCCGGCACGATGGACGCAGGCGCCGACGAGGACGCCGAGGACGAGTGCGCGTGCCTGACTGCCTGCGCCGAGCGATGCTGCGCCGAGCGCAGCTGGGTGCTGCTGGCGTGCGTCACCGTCATCCCGGCGCCCGACGACGGGTGCGAGTCCGGCTACACGCTGAGCCAGGTCGACTCCACGGGTCGCAAGTACGTCAAGCCGATCGAGTGCTGCCGGACGCACCGTCGGGCAACTGCGACGAAGACAGCTGAGATGACCGACACCACCGCGGCAGCGGCAGCGTCGAAGCCGGTGACCACGAAGGCGGGAGGGGCGGCGTCGAAGGCAGCGTCCTCGAAAGCAGCGGCGACGAAGGCGGCAGCCGTGAAGGCCGCAGCGGCAGCGTCGAAGGTCGCGGCCACGAAGGGTGGCTCCTGACGTCCATGGCGGTCACACGGCAGCGCGTCCAGCGCCCGGGCGCCCGACCGCGGCCGCCCGTGGTCGGGCGGGTCGCGTCCCCGGGCGTGCGCCCACCGGCGCCGGCCGACCTGCAGCAGCGGTTGGGCAACCGGGGGACCTCCCGGCTCCTGGCCCGCGCGACGGGGGACGGGGGGCTGCCGAACACCCCGCCGACCATGGCTCCACTGCCCGAACCGATCTCAGCTGAACCCGTAGTGGGTCCAGGGACCGCTCCCGCGGTCGTCGCTCTTCCCGAGCTGGTCGGGGGCACGCCAGCCTGGATGGCGGAGACGGGGGGTGCGCCGTCCGCTCCCGGGACGGTCGACGACCGCACGCCGGTGGTGGACGTCTCGGGCGCGGGCACGCTCGCTCCGCCCGGCGACGTACCAGCGGCGGCTCCGGAAGCGGCGCCACCGGTCGCGCCACCGGCCCCGACGTCCGACGCCGCAACGACCGCTGCGCCCGCAGGCACAGCGGCTCCGGAAGCGGCCGAGGTGCCTGCGGTGCCGACGCCGGAGGAGGCGGTGGCGCCGGTGGTGCACGCCGTGGCCGACCGGGCGCGCGGACAGCGGACCCATCCGCCCGCCGAGGCACCCGTGGCCAACGCAAGTGCGTCGGCGCGCCAGCCAGCGGTCGAGCAGCAGCGCTCCGCCGCTGAGCGCACGGTCGACGCCATCGACTCCGTGCCGGCTGGCGAGGTGCCTCGCCAGTCCTTCAAGGAAGCACTGCGGCAGGCCATCGACGAGGCCACACCGAAGCCGAAGACTGAGGACGAGGCCGACCGTGTGATGGCCCAGGGGGCGACCGACGCGAGCGCGCGGATCAACGCGCAGCTCGGTGTCCAGCGGGAAGAGGCGGCCGGCCCGCTCCGGTCCACAGCCCAGACCGAGGCCGCGCCCGATCCCGCAGCCGGGACGCCGGCGCCCGCACTCGTGCCTGAGGCACCCGGTCCCGCGCCCGACCCGGTCGGGCCGGACGCAGTCGTCCCAGCGCCTCTGCCGGCCGAGCGCCTGGACTACTCCTCGGACCGGTCGGCGACGGACCAGGCCATGGCTGGGGCCGGTGTGAGCACCGAGCAGCTCCAGCGCGGGAACGAGCCCGAGTTCGCGCCGGCGCTCGAGGCACGATCGACGGCCGAGACGCACGAGGCCGCAGCCGGGGCCCAGTACAGGGAGGACGAAGCTGCGGTGCGAGGCGAGTCGCGGGCGCAGGCGCAGGAACGGATCGGCGGCGGCCTCGCCGGGATGCGTGCGCAACGGCTCGACCTGGTCGGACAGGTCGTCGGGGAGCAGCAGTCCACCAGCACGAACCAGTCGCAGCAGCGCCGCCTCGTCACCGAGCGGGTGACCGCCATCAAGGAGGCGACCAGGAACGACGTGGACGTCATCCTCGCCGCGATGGATGCTGCCGCCGTCGCGATCTTCGACGTCGGGCTGCGCGAGGCCGAAGCGGCGTACGAAGACGCCTTCGAGGAGGCCAAGGGCGGCGTCGGCAACTGGCTCACCGAGTGGGGGGACGACTGGGAACGACTCATCGAGGACGCCCTCGCGACCGGTCGCGCGGCCTATCTCGCGCGCGTGGGCAGGGCCATCGACGAGGTCGCGACCCTGGTCGAGACCAGGCTGGCCGCGGCCAAGCAACGCGTGGCGGCCGGACGCGCCGAGCTGGACTCGTACGTCGCCGGGCTCGACGAGAGCCTGCGCTCGGCCGGCGAGGAGGCACGTCAGCTGGTCAGCGCCGACTTCGACGCGCTGGAGTCGTCGATCGACGACCGGAGGGACAGCCTCGTCCAGCGCCTGACCCAGCAGTACCGCGACTCCTACCAGCGCATGTCAGAGACGGAGAACCGGCTGCGCGAGGAGAACAAGTCGCTCTGGCAGCGCGTCTACGACGCCACGGTGGGGCTGATCAAGAAGATCCTCGAGTTCAAGGACATGCTGCTGTCGGCCCTCGCCGAGGCCGCCTCGGTGATCACGCTGATCATCGAGGACCCGATCGGGTTCCTTTCGAACCTCATCGAGGCGGTGATGCAGGGGGTCACCAACTTCAAGGACCACATCGTCGAACACCTCGAGAAGGGTCTGCTCGACTGGATCTTCGGAGCCGTCGCCGGTGCCGGGATCCAGATGCCCGCGAAGTTCGACCTCCAGGGCATCCTGGGCCTGGTCCTGCAGATCCTCGGGCTGACGTGGCAGAACATCCGCCGCATCGCCGTCGAGATGGTCGGCGAGCCGATCGTCCGCGGGCTGGAGATGTTCGCCGAGCCGGTCATCGTGCTCGTCCGGGAGGGGCCGGCCGGCCTGTGGGAGTGGATCAAGGAGAAGCTCACCGACCTGAAGTCGATGCTGCTCGAGGAGATCCAGAGCTGGCTGATCACCAACGTGGTCGAGGCCGGCATCAAGTGGATCATCGGGCTCCTGACGCCTGCCGGTGCATTCATCAAGGCGTGCATGGCCATCTACGACATCGTCATGTTCTTCGTCGATAAGGCGCAGCAGATCGCCGACCTCGTCAAGGCCGTCACCTCCTCCATCGGTGCGATCGCGAAGGGCTCGCTCGGCGCGGCCGCGCAACGGGTGGAGGACGCCCTTGCCAGGGCGATCCCGGTGGCCATCGGTTTCCTTGCAGACCTCCTCGGCCTCGGCGACCTCAGCGAGACCATCTCCACCTTCATCAAGAAGATCCGCAAGCCCGTCGAGGAAGCCATCCGGTGGCTCATCGGGAAGGCCGTCGACCTCGTCAAGGCGGCGGGCAAGCTGCTGGGGATCGGGAAGGAGGAGGGTTCGAAGGAGGGGCCGGAGCACGATGCCCAGGTGTCGGCGGCGCTGGTCGCGCTCCAGGAGGCTGTGGCCCAAAGGACGGGTGGCGAGGCCGCCCGGTCCGACGCCGAGGCGATCGCCGTTCAAGTGCAGAGTGCGCACCCCATACTCAAGCAGGTCGAGGTGGTGGACGCAGAAGACTCGTGGCACTTCCACGTCGTCGCCTCAGACGTCAAGAACAAGGCGGAACTACCAAAGTCCGGCGAGGGTGGCGCGCTCTTGAAGCTCGATCCCACCTGGGTTGAGAGACGTCCAGAGGCGATCACGATCCCGAAAGACGTTTCCGGCACGGAAGATGAATGGCATTCGTACGAGGGACAGGCCGCGCGTGTCGTGGAAACGATGATGCAGGAACGAATCGGCGATCGCCCGGTTGTTCCCGGCTACACACTGCCCGGATCTCGGGGCCGCGGGCGGTCGACCTTTGACAAGACTCGGATCGACAAACGAAGGGCAATGCGGAGCGGGCGCAAGACCGTAGGGGTACGCATTCCCGACTACACATCGGTGGTACCCGTGGGAGATCGCACCGATGAGATCCACATGTTCGATCCGACGCTCGGCTCCAAGTCCTATGGGGAGATGAAGCCAATCGAGGACGACCGCCGTCCGACGGAGGAGATCAAGGCACAGCAACTGTTCTACACCGTTGATAACGCGATGAACGGCGTTGTGAAGAACGCCGCCAAGCAGGGCCGAGTGGTCACGCTCGTTCACTACACCATCATCACGGATCAGGATCCTTCAAAGGACAGCAAGAAGATGGTCAACGATCTTCTGTCGATGTATTCGCGGACGACTCCACGACTTGAAATCACCTGGGCAATCGTGGCGAAGAAGTAGCCGGTTCTGTGTCGCGCGTTGAGTAGTAGGCGTACGAGACCGTCTTTGGTGACGGCGCGGCGACGGTGGCGTGACGGGGCGCTGGAAGCCTCGAGGTCCGGGTGCGCCGTGCCGAGCCGGCGCCAGTGGAGAGGCGGGGTCCATGGCGACAGAAGGCAGTTCCGGAACCAGTAACCCGGCGCAGACCGGCAGCTCGGGTCAGACCTGCACGGATCCGGCTCCTGCCTACGTCACGTTGCAGTGCTTCAACGCCTACGACGTCGCGGTGACCGAGCGGCGCAAGAAGGCGTTCGAGGACATGAAGGCGCGCATGGCCGCGATCACGGGCATCCAGGTCGCCTACGAGGACGCGAAGGCCGCGCAGATGCCCGCGCTCGTCCAGCTGCTCGAAGACCTGAAGGCGATCAGGAAGACCGTCGAGTGCCTGGTCACTGACCAGGACGACCTCCTCGAATGCTTCTGCACGTGGGAGAAGGCGCCGGGTGGCTCGTCGCCGCTACCGATGCCGGACGACCCGTGCCCGATGGCTTCCGAGCGGGATCCCGACGACCTCGAGTCGCTGCGTACCGCGCAGACCGCGATCACCAAGGCGATCGACGCGCGCAAGCGTGCCCTCGACGAGCTGACCGGGCTGCCATCGGGGATCAAGGCGAAGGTCGACCAGCTGGCTGCGAAGGTCAAGGAGCTCAACACCAGGATCTGCGACAAGGTGATCGAGCCCGAACGCGCCTTCGTCATGCAGCTGCACTACCGCCGGGCCTACGTCGATCTCCGCCACCAGCTCACCGATCCGACCACGTTCGTCTGTCGGATCTACGACCTCCTCGACGAGCTCTTCACCCTCTACTCCTATGACGTGTGCGTCGCGGGTGCCATCGCCTTCCTCGAGAAGAAGGCCCAGCTCGCCGACGAGCAAGCCCAGGGCACGGACGCCGAGAGCGCGCTCATCGACGAGGTCCTCCGGTGCGCAAAGCAGAAGGAGCCGACCCCCCCACCCGCCGACGACATGGACGAGGTCGACGAGCTCGACCCGTGTCCCGACGTGCCCGAGCCGCAGCCGGAGCCGCAGCCGGAGCCGCAGCCGGAGCCGCAGCCGGAGCCGCAGCCGACCCCCGAGCCGGACCCCTACGGAGGGGAGGGCGGGAAGGGAGACCAGTCACCGACCCAACAGGCACCTCCGACCGGTGAGGGCGCCCCGCCCTCCGGCGAGCCGACGACGACGCAGAGCTGAGCCGTGGCTCGGGTCCTGCTGTACGCGACGGGCCAGCTGTTCGGCGAGGCCGTCGGCGCGTGCCTGCGGCGCGAGGAGCTGGTTGACGGTGTGGTGGTCGTCCACGACGCGCTGGCCGTCGCCGGGACCGCACGTGGCTCCCAGGTCGACATCGTGCTCTACGACATCACGGCGGGCGGTGCACTCGCCGCGGTGCGCGCCCTGACGGACCAGCTGATGGAGCTACCGGTGGTCGCGCTCACCGCCTCGCCGGACGCCGACGACGTGATCGCGTACGTCGACTCCGGGCTGGTGGCGTGGGTCCCGCGCGACTCCACCCTGGACGAGCTCGTGGGCGTGCTGGCGATGGCGCTTCGAGGCGAGACGTCCTGCGACTCGAGGGTGACGAGGTCACTGGTCGACGAGCTCCGCAGGCGGCGCGAGTCCAGCGAGGTCGTCGAGGCGGCCGAGCTGCTCACCCGGCGCGAGGCCGAGACGGTCCGCCTGATCGAGCAGGGCTACACGAACAAGGAGATCGCGGTCGAGCTCCATCTCAGCGTGGCGACGGTGAAGAACCACGTGCACGCCGTGCTCTCGAAGCTGGAGCTGACGCGACGGGCCCAGGTCGGCGACCTCGTCCGCAGGAAGCCCTGGCTGTTGCGCTCGGCGTGACCGCCGTGCCCTCTACGTCGCCGTCTTCTCAGCCCAGCGTGGCCAGGTCCGTGTTGGCCCCGCAGATGACAACCGCGACCCGTTCGCCTGGCGCGGGCACGTAGGCGCTCGAGAGCAGGGCTGCCATCGCGGTGGCGGCGCCGTGCTCCGAGACGATCCGGTAGTCCTGCCAGAGGCGGGCGCGTGCCTCGATGATGTCGTCGTCGCTGACGAGCACCGAGACTGGTGGCTCGGCCTGCACGGCGGCGAACGCCAGGTCGCCGAGGCGCCGCGCGCCCAGCGAGTCGGCGGCGACGCCGGACACGGCGACGTCGACAGGCGCCCCGGCCTCCATCGCCCGGCGCAGCGTGGGGGCGAGCTCGGGCTCGACCGCCACGACCCGGGCCCGATCGCGTACGGCGGCGGCCACGCCGGCGTACAGCCCGCCGCCGCCCACCGCGACGACGATCGTGTCGATGCCCGGCTCGTCCTCCAGGACCTCCTCGGCCAGCGTGCCGGCTCCGGCGGCCACGTCGGGCTGGTCGTAGGCGTGGGCGAAGGTCGCGCCGCTCTCCTCGCCGAACGCGACGGCGGCCTCGTAGGCCTCGGCGTACTCACGTCCGACGCGGCGCACCTCGGCGCCGTACGCCTCGATGCGCCGGACCTTGACCTCCGGCGCCGCCTCCGGGACGAACACCGTGGCGCGGATGCCGAGCTCGCTCGCGGCGAAGGCCTGGGCCAGCCCGGCGTTGCCGCCGGAAGCGACGACGATGCCGGCGTCGCCGAGCTCACCGCGCTCGAGGGCGGCGAGCTGTCGGTTGAAGGCGCCGCGGGTCTTGAAGACGCCGCAGTGCTGCAGGTGCTCGCACTTGAGCCAGAGGGTGTCGCTCCCGCCCGGTCCCAGCAGGGGAGTACGACGGATGCGCCCCCCGATCCGCTCGCCGGCGGCCAGCACGTCGTCACGGGTGAGGAGCACGACTCCCAGTATCCCGGAGCTGCGTCAGCGGATCGCGAGCGTCGCGGTCGTCACGCAGAGCACGGCGCAGATCGCGCCCCAGCCGGCGAGCTTCAGGAGGGGGACCTCGAGGCCGGCGGAGCGGCAGCGCTGGAGCCAGAGCAGGGTCGCCAGCGACGCCCACGGCGTGACGAGCGCTCCGGCGTTCACGCCGACGAGCGTGGCCACCAGACGTCGTACGTCGTCCGCGGCAGCGGGCTCGACGACCAGGTAGGCCGGCAGGTTGTTCACCAGGTTGGCCGCGAGCGCGGAGGCGCCGGAGAGGTGCAGCAGGTCGAGCGGCCGGGTGCCGGTGCCGACCGCGGGCGCGAGCCAGTCGAGCAGGCCCTCGGTCTGCGCGGCGCGCAGCAGGCCGGCGACGAGCACGAAGGCACCGGCCATCAACCACGGCGGCTTCACCTCGTGGATCATCGACGGCGCCCGCCAGAGCAGTGCTGCTGTCAGGACCACAGCCGAGGCGAGGGCGACCACGGCGGGCTCCATGCCGACCGCGAACAGCGGGCCGACGGCCAGGCAGACCACGCCGGAGATCACCAGCAGGGTGCGGTCATGGGGGTCGGCGGGCGGGTCGACGTCGTACGTCCCGCGGAGCGCGCGGCGCTGGAGGAAGGCGATCAGGAGGAGCGTGGCCACGATGGCGGTCGCCGCAGGCAGCGCCGCCGTGCGGACGTAGTCGCCGTGACTGGCGCCGAGATCCTCGAACCGGTGGACGGCCAGCAGGTTGGTGAGGTTGGAGACCGGAAGCAGCAGCGAGCCGGTGTTGGCGATCCACAGAGTCGTCAGCGCGAACGGCATCGGCGCGATCCCGGTCTGCCGAGCGATCGCCAGGCCCACCGGTGTCAGGAGGACCGCGGTCGTGTCGAGGCTCAGCACGATCGTGCTCACCACGGCCAGCGCTGCGAAGGTCAGCCAGAGCAGGACGACGCGGTGTCGCGCCCGGTGCGCCATCGCATGCGCGGCGACGTCGAAGACGCCGGCCAGCTGGGCGACCTCGGCAGTGACGGTGATCGCGACCAGGAAGACCGCGACCGGCACGACCTGGTGGAGGACCTCGGACACGTGGATCAGGATGACGGCTGGGTGCGACAGCGGCGACAGCGGGGGTTCAGGCTGGCTTCAGCCACGACATCGCAGGCTGGTGTCCGACCAGAGCCCGCACCCGGAGGACGCCATGAGGACCATCCACACCGCACTCCTCGCCGCGGCCGTCACGCTGGTGGGCGGAGTGTCCGCCGCGAGCGTCGGCACGACGCCGCCGACGACCGCGGACCCGGCCGACTTCGACCGGCCGCTCGCCAACGCGTACTTCCCGCTCGTGCCCGGCACCCTCGCTACGTACCGCGGCACGGACGAGGGCCGGCACTTCCGCGAACGCGTCGTCGTCACGGCCCGCACGAAAGTGATCCAGGGCGTCACCACGACGGTCGTGCGCGACGTCGTGCGCCGGGCGGACGGCACGCTCTCGGAGAGGACGGAGGACTGGTACGCCGCCGACGACGCGGGAAACGTCTGGTACTTCGGCGAGGACACGGCGACGTACGACGGGCGCGGGCACGTGGCGAGCCGCGAGGGATCGTGGCAGGCGGGGGTCGACGGTGCCGTCGCCGGCATCATCATGCCGGCGGACCCGGCGCCCACCGACGCCTACCGTCAGGAGTACCTCCGCGACGAGGCGGAGGACCAGGCCTGGGTCGTCGAGCGTGGCGTGACCACCCGAGTGCCGTACGGCGCGGTCCACGACGTGGTGCGCACGTTCGAGTGGAGCCGCCTGGAGAAGGGGGTCGTCTCGGTGAAGCTGTACGCACCGGGGCTGGGCATCGTCCGGGAGCAGGACCTCACGGGCGGTGACGAGGTGTTCGAGCTGGTCTCGGTGCGTCACCGCTGACGGCGGAGGACGGCGACCGGGTCCGGCACGGGGCCGAAGTCCTGGTTGCACGTCCAGCCCGCGCACGCCACGAGCTCGCTGCGGCGCAGCTCGAGGGCAGCGCGGACCTCGGCGTAGGCCGGGTCGTCGATCCGGTTGACCATCTCCTCGGGGTCGAGGAGCCGGTCGTAGAGGAACCCGTC
The DNA here is from genome assembly GCF_031457855.1 of Nocardioides sp. BE266. Lineage (NCBI taxonomy): Bacteria > Bacillati > Actinomycetota > Actinomycetes > Propionibacteriales > Nocardioidaceae > Nocardioides > Nocardioides sp. BE266. The sequence goes on from NZ_JAURTI010000005.1 coordinate 221,159, forward strand.
GGCGCCGTCGGTGCCGTAGAGGTACCGGTCGGTGCGCACGCCACGGTGCGACCAGCCGTTGCCCAGCGTGCGTCCGGTCTGGATGAGGGTCGTGTCGCGGAAGGCCTGGGTCTCGCCGTGGAGCGTGGGCACGAGGGAGGTGCCGTCCACCATCCACGCCGGCGTCACGCCGGCCAGCCCGGCGAACGTCGCAGGCAGGTCGACCAGCGTCACCGGAAGGTCGGAGGTGGAGCCCGGCGCGATGCCCGGGCCGCGGACCAGCAGCGGCACCTGGAGCGCCTCGTCGGTCAGCACGTCCTTGCCGACGAAGCGGTGCTCGCCGAGCGAGTAGCCGTTGTCGGAGGAGAAGACGATGTAGGTGTTGTCGAGCACGCCCTGCTCGTCGAGCGTCTGCACCAGCGAGCCGACCGCGCGGTCGACGGACTGCAGCGCCTCGAGGCGGGCGGTGTTCTCGGCCTTCACCTCGGAGGGCTCGACGGGGGAGAGGTGGCGGAGGTACGCCGGCTGGTCGGTGACGTCGTCCTCGTTGAACGCCGGGTCGTCGAACGACGCCGGCCGGTCGTCCTCGAACAGGCCCTCGTCCTGCGGCGCGGCCGGCGGGAGGCCCCGGCCGCCCTCGGGCGAGATCCGGTAGTGGGGCGCGAGGTGCCAGGCGTAGACCACGAACGGGTCACCGGTGGCGGCGAAGTCGCGGATGTCGTCGTTGGCGTGCTTCTCGATCACCGAGGTGATGTAGCTGTCGGTGTAGTCCTGCGGGTCACCGTCACCGGTCATGGTGAAGTCGACGTAGTCGTAGACGCCGCGGGTCAGCGCGTCCCAGCGGGTCCAGCCGGCAGGGCGGACGTCGTTGGGGTGGTAGCCGTTGAGGAACTTGCCGACGAAGCCGGTGCGGTAGCCGGCGTCACGGAACCACGAGCTCGCCTCGTGGGTCGGGTCGAGGGCCTGGAAGCCGCCGTGCACGCCCCGGTTGTGCTGGACGCCGTTGTTCTGGGCGTACTGGCCGGTCGCGAGCTGTGCGCGCGCGGGGCAGCACAGCGGGTGCGGGGAGATCGCGTCGGTGAACTCCATGCCCTGGTCGGCGAGGAGCCGCCGCGTGATCGGCATGTGGTCGAGGTCGTCGTCGCGCATGTCGTCGGTCAGGACGAAGACGATGTTGGGTCGCGACGGCTTCGCGTCCGGCGTACGCGACGGGTTCTGCGTGGTCTGCACGAGGCTGACCGAGTCCGCGCTGCTCGTGTCGCCGTTGGCGGTGACCGTCGCGAGGGTGGCGACCAGCACGACCAGCAGAGCAGCCGTGATCGACTGGGCCCACCCACGCATCTACGCCAATTTCCTTCGCCCGAAGCCTTGAAGGCGCACATACCGCCCCGATGTCGCGCCAAGAGTAGGACGCCGGGCCACCCCTCCCCAAAGCGACACGACGAGTGGGGCGAACCTTGGCCGAACCGCTACTCTGTGGGCTCGCCGACGCGGTGATCCGACGCCGCAGAGACGCCGACGAACAGGAACCCGCAGCACCCGCCATGGAGAGTCAAAGTCCCCGCACGACCGCCCTGACCACCAGGAGCGCGTCGTGACCCCCGTCGTGCTGTTGCTCGTCTCGCTGGCCCTCGTGGCCGCCTGCGGCCTCTTCGTGGCCGCCGAGTTCTCCTTCGTGACCGTGGACCGCCCCACCGTCGACCGCGCTGCCGCCGGCGGTGACGAGGGCGCGCGCGGCGTCCAGCTCGCGCTCCGCTCGCTGTCCACGCAGCTCTCCGGCGCCCAGGTCGGCATCACGGTCACCAACCTCGCGATCGGCTTCCTCGCCGAGCCCGCGATCGCCGACCTGATCGACGACCCGCTGGCCGCGGCCGGCATGCCCGAGGGCGTGGTCACGCCGCTGTCGCTGGGCCTCGGCCTCGCGTTCGGCACCGTGCTGACGATGATCTTCGGCGAGATGGTGCCCAAGAACATCGCCATCGCCCGCCCGCTGCAGACCGCGCGCACCACCCAGGGCTTCATGCGCGGCTTCACGGCGCTGACCAAGGGCCCGATCCGCGCGCTCAACGGCTCCGCCAACCTGATCGTGCGCCGCCTCGGCATCGAGCCCCAGGAGGAGCTGCGCTCGGCGCGGAGCTCGCAGGAGCTCGCCTCGCTCGTCCAGCGCTCCGCCGACCAGGGCACCCTCGACGCCGAGACCGCCGAGCTCGTCGAGCGCTCGGTCGAGTTCGGCACCCGCACCGCCGGCGAGATCATGACCCCCCGCGTCCGTACGACGACGGTCGAGGACGGCGACCGGGTCTCCTCGGTCATCGAGCTCGCCCGCATGACCGGCCACTCGCGCTTCCCCGTGCTCGACCTCGAGGACACCGTGGTCGGCACGGTCCACGTCAAGCACGCCGTCGCCGTGCCGGTGCACGAGCGGGCCACCACCCGGATCAAGCACATCATGGTCAAGCCGGTCGTCGTCCCCGACAGCCTCCGCCTCGACCCGCTGCTCGCGCTGCTGCGCCAGGACGGCTTCCAGATGGCCATCGTCCTCGACGAGTACGGCGGCCACGCCGGCATCGTGACGCTCGAGGACGTCGTCGAGGAGATCGTCGGCGACATCTCCGACGAGCACGACCGTCTCGGCGCTCGCATCCGCCAGCGGCGCGACGGCAGCTGGACCCTCTCCGGCCTGCTGCGCCCGGACGAGGTCGAGGACGCCACCGACATCGAGCTGCCCGACCACGAGGACTACGACACCGTGGCCGGCCTCGTCATGCGCGAGCTCGGCAAGATCCCCGCGCCGGGCGACCGGATCGAGGTGCCGGTCCCCGACCGCAGCGACCCGCACGAGCTGCGCGAGCGGCTGGTCACGCTGACCGTCGAGCGGATGGAAGGCCTGCGCATCGACCGCCTCGACCTCCGCCTCGTGACGCCGGCCGAGACCGCGGCCGACACTGCGGCCGAGGGGGCCGACGATGAACGGTGACCTCTTCGGCGTCGTGCTCGCCGTCGTCCTGCTCGCCTTCAACGCCTTCTTCGTGGGCGCGGAGTTCGCGCTCCTCTCGGCCCGCCGCAGCCAGATCGAGCCGCGCGCCCAGGAGGGCTCACGCGCCGCCCGCACGACCCTGCGGGCGATGGAGAACGTCTCCCTCGTGATGGCCGGTGCCCAGCTCGGCATCACCGTCTGCTCGCTCGGCCTCGGTGCCATCGGCGAGCCCGCGGTGGCCCACCTGCTCGAGCCCGTCTTCCACGGTCTCCACATCCCCGACGACCTGCTGCACCCGATCTCGTTCCTCGTCGCGATGTCGATCGTGGTCTACCTGCACGTGGTGCTCGGCGAGATGGTGCCCAAGAACATCGCGCTCGCCGGCCCCGACCGCGCCGCGCTGGTGCTCAGCCCGCCGATGATGGCCATCGTCACCGTCCTGCGGCCGGTCATCGCGGGCATGAACATGGTCGCCAACGGTGTGCTGCGGACGCTGCGGATCGAGCCCAAGGACGAGGTGAGCTCCAGCTTCACGCGCGAGGAGGTCGCCGCCCTGGTCGAGGAGTCACGCGGCGAGGGCCTGATCGAGGCCGAGGAGTACGACCGGCTCGCCGGCGCGCTCGGCTTCACCGAGAAGTCGGTCGCCTCGATCCTGATGACGCCCGACACCCTTGCGACGGTGACCCCCGGCTCGACGGTGGCCGACGTGGAGGCCCTGTGCGCCTCGACCGGCTTCAGCCGGTTCCCGGTGGAGGCGCCCGACGGCTCGCTGCTGGGCTACCTCCACATCAAAGATGCCCTGGAGTCCGACGACGACAAGCGCTCGCGCGTCATCGAGGGCAAGTGGGTCCGCCCGTTCGCCTCCGTCCACCCCGACGACCTCCTCCACGACGCCCTCGAGAGCCTGCAGGTCAAGGGCGCCCACATGGCGCGCGTGGTGCAGCGCGACGGCGCCGTCATCGGACTCGTCACCCTCGAGGACGTCCTCGAGGAGCTCGTGGGCGAGATCCGCGACGCGGCACACCACGACGTGTCAGGCGCGGACCTCGGTTGAGCGCTGGATAGGGTCGGGACGTGTCCGAGGAAGCGACCCGCATCTGGACCGTGCCCAACGTCATCAGTTTGGTGCGGCTCGCAGGCGTCCCCTTGTTCCTGTGGCTGGTCCTCGGACCCGAGCAGGACGCCATCGCGCTCGCCGTGCTGATGATCGCGGGGTTCACCGACTTCCTCGACGGCTGGCTGGCCCGCCGGCTCAACCAGTACTCCAAGCTCGGCGAGATCCTCGACCCCGTCGCCGACCGTCTGTACATCCTCGCCGTCGTCGTCGGTCTCTTCCTGCGCGACATCATCCCGTGGTGGTTCGCGGTGGCCCTGCCGCTGCGTGACGCCTTCCTCTGGGGCCTGGTCCCGTTCCTGCGCACCCGTGGCTTCTCGTCGCTGCCGGTCCATTTCCTCGGCAAGGCCGCGACGTTCAACCTGCTCTACGCCTTCCCGCTGCTGCTCCTCGGCGAGGGCACGGGCGTGGTCGCGACCCTGGCCCGCAACTTCGGCTGGGCCTTCGCCTGGTGGGGGATCGGGCTGTACTGGTGGGCGGGGGTGCTGTACGCCTGGCAGGTGCGCACGCTGCTGCGCGACACCCCACGTCGTACGTCAGCCGCGACCGACCATGGCTGAGACCCGCGAGCAACCGGCCACCGGGCGCCGGCTCCCCGACCACGTCACCACCCCGCTGCTGACGCTGATCACCGCTCGGTCGATGGACGAGGACTACGCCCACGTCGCCCAGAAGCGTGCGGCGGCGGGGGAGCGGCCGGCGCAGGGCAACCGCCCGCACTGGATCAGCCTGGTGGCGGTGGCCGCACTCGGCATCCTCGGCGCCGTCGTGGCCGCGCAGACCGACCGCGAGGCCGCGGTCAACGAGCTCAGCCGCGCCGCGCTGACCCAGCAGATCGACACCTTGCGCGACGAGGTGCGCGACCTGCAGTCGCAGGTCGCCGAGCTCACCGGCTCGAACCAGTCGGTCGCCGCCGCCAGCACCCGGACCCAGGGGCAGCTCGACGACCTCCAGGCACGGGTACGCCGCTCCGAGCTGACCACCGGCTACACCGCCGTGCACGGCCCTGGCGTGCGGATCACGGTCGACAACAAGCCCGGCGTCGACGTCGACAGCGAGATCCGTGACGAGGACCTCGCGTTCCTCGTCGACGGGCTGTGGGAGGCGGGTGCCGAGGCGATCGCGATCAACGACCAGCGGATCAACCTGCTCGGCGGCATCCGCAACACCAACCGCGCGGTCCACGTCAACGGACGGCCGGTCAACGCCCCCTACGTCGTCTCCGTGATCGGCGACAACCGCACCCTCCAGGCCCGTCTGCTCCAGTCGAGCGAGGGGCAGGAGTGGTTCGCGCTCGTCAACGGCCTCGACTTCGACTACTCGGCGGAGAATGTCGACGACATCCGCCTGCCGGCTGCGCCGCAGCCCGACCTGCGTGATGTGATCGAGCTCAACGCAGATCCCGACGGACAAACAGGAGGGGGGAGCGCGCCGTGATTGCTGCCCTCGGCCTGCTGTTCGGCATCATCGCAGGACTCGTCTTCGCGCCCGACGTCCCGCTGAGCCTGCAGCCCTACCTGCCCATCGCGGTGGTGGCGGCGCTCGACGCGGTGTTCGGCGGCCTGCGTGCCTACCTCGACGGCATCTTCGACGACAAGGTCTTCGTCGTCTCCTTCGTGAGCAACGTCGTCATCGCCGCCGCGATCGTCTACCTCGGCGACCAGCTCGGCGTCGGCGCCCAGCTCACCACCGGCGTGATCGTCGTGCTCGGCATCCGGATCTTCTCCAACGTCGCTGCCATCCGGAGACACGTCTTCCATGCCTGACGACGAGTCCGACTCCTCGGCACCAGCCCCTGACGGCGGGTCCCAGCGCGACGAGCCGGGCCGCGAGCGGCTGCGCGGCGCGCTCCTGAAGCCCTCACGGCGGCAAGCCGTCGTCGCGGTGCTGCTCGCCGTGCTCGGCTTCGCCTTCGTCGTGCAGGTGCGCGACACCAAGGCCAACGACACCTACGCCGGCCTGCGCGAGAGCGAGCTGATCCAGGTGCTCGACGGCCTGACCGGCACCGCGGAGCGCGCGCGGCGGGAGGTCGACCGGCTCGAGACCCGCCGTGACGAGCTCCAGGACGAGACCAGCGCCCGCTCGGCCGCGCTCGACGAGGCCGAGAAGCGGGTGCGCACCCTCAACATCATCGCCGGGCTGGTGCCGGTGTCGGGGCAGGGCCTGCGGATCACGATCACCGAGTCGACCAGCCGGGTGAACGTCGGCTCGCTGCTCGACACCGTCCAGGAGCTCCGCACCGCGGGGGCCGAGGCGATGGAGTTCAACGACGAGATCCGGCTCGGCGCCGACAGCTCCTTCCAGAACGCCGTCGGGGGGATCGAGCTCGACGACCAGCTGCTCGAGCCGCCGTACGTCCTCGACGTGATCGGCGACCCGCACATCCTCAAGACCGCGCTCACCTTCTCGACCGGTCCGGTCGAGACGCTCGAGCTCGAGGACGGGGCGACAGTGGACATCGACGAGCTCGAGCAGGTCGAGATCCGCAGCGTCCGGGAGGCCCCGCGACCCGAGTATGCGGAGTCCGGCACGGGTGAGTAGCCTGCCCGACAGACGACCAGACCCCAGGAACCATCGAGGAGCCACCGTGTATCCGGAGAACCTGAAGTACACCAGCGAGCACGAGTGGGTCCGCACGCCCGGCGAGGCCGAGGGCTCGGTCCGGATCGGGATCACCGACTTCGCGCAGGACGCGCTCGGCGACATCGTGTACGTCTCCCTGCCGCAGGTCGGCGACGCGGTGACCGCCGGGGAGACCTGCGGCGAGCTGGAGTCGACGAAGTCGGTCAGCGACATCTACGCACCCGTCACGGGCGAGGTCGTGGCGACCAACGCCGCCCTCGACCAGACGCCCGAGCTGGTCAACAGCGACCCCTACGAGGCCGGCTGGCTGTTCGAGGTCTCCGTGTCCGACGCCTCCCAGGTCGACGGCCTGATGGACGCCGCGGCCTACCAGGCAGGCCTCGACGGCTGATTCGCCGTCGTTCCTCAGCCAGGGGCTGGTAGGTTCGGAGCAACCGTCAACCTCAACCCTCGGCTGAGGGTTCAGTGTCGATCCGTCGAGGAGTTTCCATGCCGTTCTGCACCGCCTGTGGCAAGCAGAACCCTGACGATGCCCGCTTCTGTGCCCAGTGCGGCACCAAGCTGCTCGGCGGGGAAGACACCGGCGCGACGCCGGTCGAGACCACCGCCACCATCACGTTCGGTGCCCCGGACCAGCGCGAGTCCTCGGACCGCCAGCTGAGTGCGGTCGACGCCGCGGCCGTCGACGCCCTGCCCGCCGGGCACGCGCTCCTCGTGGTGCAGCGCGGACCGAGCGCCGGCTCGCGGTTCCTCCTCGACACCGAGGTGGTGGGTGCCGGCCGCCACCCCGACAGCGAGATCTTCCTCGACGACGTGACCGTCTCCCGTCGCCACGCCGAGTTCCGCCGCTCCGGCCCGGGCTACTCGGTGAGCGACGTCGGCAGCCTCAACGGCACCTACGTCAACCGCGACCGCATCGACTCCGTCGAGCTCAACGACGGCGACGAGGTCCAGATCGGCAAGTACCGCCTCGTCTTCTTCTCGTCCCACCCGGACAACTGATCCGTGAGTGCCTCGACGCCCGCCGGCGCGAGTCGCGGGGCCCGCTTCAACATCGGGCAGGTCCTCGACCAGCTCCGGCCCGACTTCCCCGGGGTGACGATCCCCAAGATCCGGTTCCTCGAGGACAAGGGGCTGGTCAAGCCCGAGCGCACCGCCGCGGGCTACCGGAAGTTCTCGGGCGACGACGTCGCCCGGCTGCGTTACATCCTGCTGATGCAGCGCGACCACTACCTCCCACTCAAGGTCATCGGCGACCACCTCGACGCCATCGACCGGGGGATGGAGCCACCGCCGATCGAGTCGGTGGTGCCGACGGTGCCGAAGGTGGCGCTGAGCGCCGACGGCCTGCCGAGCCCCGAGTCGTTCCGCCGTACGAGCGACCTGCGGCTCTCGCGACGCGAGCTGCTCAAGGTCGCCGACATCTCCGAGGACCTGCTCTCGCAGCTCGAGCAGTTCGGCCTGGTCAGCGCCCGCACCGGCACCGGGCACTTCGACAGCGACGCGCTCGTCGTCGCCCAGACGGCCCGCGAGCTCGCTGACTTCGGCTTCGAGCCGCGGCACCTGCGCGCCTTCAAGACCGCCGCCGACCGCGAGGTCGGCCTGGTCCAGCAGGTCGTCGCACCCCTCGCCAGGGGTCGTGACGCGGCCGCGCGGGGGCGTGCCGAGGACGCCACCTCGGAGATCGCGGCCCTCTCCGTGCGCCTGCACGCGACGCTGGTGAAGGTCGGCCTCGACCGCGGCTGAACGACCTCGCCGCCCCGCCTCACGGCACGTGAGTAGGGTGGTGGCATGCGGGAAATGGACGTCGTCGGTGTCCGTGTCGAGATGCCTTCCAACCAGCCCATCGTGCTGCTGCGCGAGGTGACGGGGGAGCGCTACCTCCCGATCTGGATCGGTGCCGTGGAGGCCACGGCCATCGCCTTCGCCCAGCAGGGGGTCACGCCGCCGCGGCCGCTGACCCACGACCTGATGCGCGACGTGCTCGAGGCCACCGGCCAGCGGCTCGACGAGGTCCGCATCGTCGACATGCAGGAGGGCATCTTCTACGCCCAGCTGGTCTTCGACGGGGGAGCCGAGGTCGGCGCGCGGCCCTCGGACTCGATCGCCCTGGCGCTGCGCACCGGCACCCGTATCGTCTGCGCGGAGTCCGTGCTCGAGGAGGCGGGCCTGGCGGTGCCGGCCGAGCAGGAGGACGAGGTCGAGCGGTTCCGCGAGTTCCTCGACCACGTCTCGCCCGACGACTTCGAGTCCCACTGACCTCACGCGAAACACTCACCCTCAAGTTGAGGTTGAGGGTTGCGACACGCCGACCCGTGGATGGACAAGCCGAAGTCTCAGGCTTACCTTGAACTGTCTCTGTTGTAACTCCACCGCTGTGGTTGTCACCGACGCCGCGGCGGGCCCTTCCCCCCGGGAGTTACCGCACAACGGAGGAAATGACCTGGAGGGTCGCAGTGGCTAGCAACGAGAACGAACAGGGCGCCGACGCCGCCGGGATGAAGGCTGCCGCGGAGGCTGCCGACCTCGCCGAGGAGCAGGGGCTGCTCTTCGACGACGACGTCTCGCCGCTGCCCAGCGACACCGGCTACCGCGGTCCGACCGCGTGCAACGCCGCCGGCATCACCTACCGCCAGCTCGACTACTGGGCTCGCACCGGCCTCGTCGAGCCGAGCGTGCGCGGTGCCGCCGGGTCCGGCTCGCAGCGCCTCTACTCCTTCCGAGACATCCTGATCCTCAAGGTCGTCAAGCGTCTCCTCGACGCCGGCATCTCGCTCCAGCAGATCCGCACCGCCACCGCCCACCTGCGTGAGCGCGGCACCGACGACCTCACCCGCGTGACCTTGATGAGCGACGGCGCCTCGGTGTACGAGTGCACCAGCAACGACGAGGTCATCGATCTGCTCCAGGGTGGCCAGGGCGTCTTCGGTATCGCGATCGGGGGAGTCTGGCGCGAGATCGAGGGCACCCTGGCCGAGCTGCCCAGCGAGCGTGCCGCCGACGAGCCCGCCGCTCCGGTGGAGGGCGACATGCTCGCCGCCCGCCGGGCCGCACGCCAGACCGGCTGACCCTCCGGTCCTGCTCCACACCTCCAGACATCTGGTCCGAAGCCGCCCGCGACACCGGGCGGCTTCGGCCATTTCTGTTGCGTATCGCTAGACTGGGGCCTGCTGACATCCCGTGCGGGAGAGTCACGACGGTCGGGCGAGCAGCCCGTCCGCAGTGCGCCGAAGGGGCAATTCCTCCCGGAACCTCTCAGGCACCCGGACCGCACGGGTTGGCAATCTGGAGGCACCGGCCGACAGAGGGGAGGTCCTGTCAGTGACCTCTAGGAGCCCCGGTGCCCGACGCCACCTCGACCAGCAGCGAGACGACGACCACCCTCGGTGAGTTCGTGCCCCGCCACATCGGACCTGACGACGCGGCCGTCGCGCACATGCTGGCCGCCATCGGCCACGAGTCGCTCGAGTCGCTGATGGCCGCCGCCGTTCCCGGCGGCATCCGCACCGCGGCGTCGCTCGACCTCCCGGACCCGCTCGACGAGGAGTCCACCGCGCGCGCCCTGCGCACCCTCGCCTCGCAGAACAGGCCGGCCGAGGCGATGATCGGCCTGGGCTACCACGGCACGATCACGCCGCCCGTCATCCGCCGCAACGTGCTGGAGGACCCGTCCTGGTACACGGCGTACACGCCCTACCAGCCCGAGATCTCCCAGGGGCGCCTCGAGGCGCTGCTGAACTTCCAGACGGTCGTGGCGGACCTGACCGGCCTGCCCACCGCCAACGCCTCCCTCCTCGACGAGGGCACGGCCGCCGCCGAGGCGATGACGCTCGTACGACGTGCGCAGCGCAACGCGGCCGGTCCGTTCGTCGTCGACGCCGACGCGCTGCCGCAGACCATCGACGTGGTCCGCACCCGCGCCGAGGGCATGGGCATCGACGTCGTCGTGGCCGACCTCAGCGACGGACTGCCCGAGGGCGAGCTGTGCGGCGTGCTGGTGCAGTACCCCGGCGCCTCGGGCGCCGTGGCCGACCCCCGTCCCGTGATCGATGCGGCCCACGAGCGCGGCGCGCTGGCCGTCGTGTCCGCCGACCTCCTCGCCCTCGCCCTGCTCGAGGCGCCCGGCGCCTTCGGTGCGGACGTCGTCGTCGGCTCGTCGCAGCGCTTCGGCGTACCCCTCTTCTACGGCGGCCCGCACGCCGGCTTCATGTCCGTCTCCGCCGGCCTCGAGCGCCACCTGCCCGGCCGGCTCGTCGGTGTCTCGGTCGACGCCGAGGGTCGCCCGGCCTACCGCCTCGCGCTCCAGACCCGCGAGCAGCACATCCGCCGCGACAAGGCGACCTCCAACATCTGCACCGCGCAGGTGCTGCTCGCCGTCGTCGCGTCGATGTACGCCGTCTACCACGGGCCTGAGGGCCTGCGGCGGATCGCGCAGCGCACCCACGTCCACGCCTCGCGCATCGCGACCGCGCTGCGGGCCGGGGGAGTGCAGGTCGTCAACGACACCTGGTTCGACACGCTCACCGTCTCGGTGCCCGGCCGGGCCGGCGAGGTCGTCGCCGCCGCGCGCTCGATGGGCCTCCACCTGCGGCTGATCGACGACGACCACGTCGGGCTGTCCACCTCCGAGCGCACGTCCACCTCGACGGTGGCCGCGGTGCTCCGCTCGTTCGGCGTGGCCGCGGTCGACGAGGCTGACTCGGGGCTGCCCGCCGAGCTCGGCCGCACCACGGACTTCCTCACCCACGAGGTCTTCAACTCGCACCACAGCGAGACGCAGATGCTGCGCTACCTGCACAAGCTCTCCGGTCGTGACTACGCGCTCGACCGCGGCATGATCCCGCTGGGCTCGTGCACGATGAAGCTCAACGCCACCACCGAGATGGAGCCGGTCAGCCTGCCGGGCTTCGCCGACCTGCACCCGTTCGCCCCGGCCCAGGACGCCACCGGCTACCGCGAGCTGGTCGACGACCTCGAGGGCTGGCTCGCCGAGGTGACCGGCTACGACACGGTCTCCGTGCAGCCCAACGCCGGCTCGCAGGGCGAGCTGGCCGGCCTGCTTGCGATCCGCGGCTACCACCGGGCGAACGGCGACCTGGACCGCAACATCTGCCTGATCCCGTCGTCGGCCCACGGCACCAACGCCGCCTCGGCGGTGATGGCCGGGATGAAGGTCGTCGTGGTCAAGGCCTCCGACGACGGCTCGGTCGACCTCGACGACCTGCTCGCCAAGTGCGAGCAGCACGCCGAAACGCTGGCGGCGATCATGGTGACCTACCCCTCGACCCACGGTGCCTACGAGGACACCATCACCGACCTGTGCAAGGTGGTCCACGACCACGGCGGCCAGGTCTACGTCGACGGCGCCAACCTCAACGCCCTGCTCGGCTACGCGCGGCCCGGTGAGTTCGGCGGCGACGTGTCGCACCTGAACCTCCACAAGACGTTCTGCATCCCGCACGGCGGCGGCGGTCCGGGCGTCGGGCCGGTCGCGGTGCGCGAGCACCTCGCGCCGTACCTCCCCTCGCACGCGTGGCACCCCGAGACGGCCAAGCGCGAGGGCATCGGCCCGATCAGCGCGGCGCCGTACGGCTCCGCGGGCATCCTGCCGATCACCTGGGCCTACATCCGGATGATGGGCGCGCAGGGCCTGACCCGCGCGACCGCTGTCGCGGTGCTCTCGGCCAACTACATCGCGCACCGGCTCGAGGAGCACTTCCCCGTGCTCTACCGCGGCCACGGCGACCTGGTGGCCCACGAGTGCATCCTCGACCTGCGCGGCTTGACCAAGGCCAGCGGCGTCAGCGTCGACGACGTGGCGAAGCGGCTGGTCGACTACGGCTTCCACGCCCCGACGATGTCGTTCCCGGTCGCCGGCACGCTGATGGTCGAGCCGACCGAGTCCGAGGACCTCGCCGAGATCGACCGGTTCTGCGACGCGATGATCGCCATCCGCGCCGAGATCGCCCGGGTCGAGGCCGGTGAGTGGACGCCCGAGGACTCGCCCCTGCGCCACGCGCCGCACACCGCCCGCGCGCTGGTCGGCGAATGGGACCGGTCCTACTCCCGCGAGCTCGCGGTCTTCCCGCAGGGCATCGACCCCGACAAGTACTGGCCTCCGGTCGCCCGGATCGACCAGGCCTACGGCGACCGCAACCTGGTCTGCGCCTGCCCGCCGCCGGAGGCGTTCGCGCAGGACTGACTGCTGCCTCTAGGGTCGCTGGCGTGAGCGAGCGGAGCGAGCGAGCCATCGAGCACAGCGTGACACGTGCCTCGTGCGCGCACGGAGCGAAGCGAGTACGTGCATGAGTATTCAGCGCCAGCGACTGCTCGACGTCGCGCAGGCCGAGGGCCGGCTGACCTCCGTGGTCGGCGCGGTCTTCGACCGCTACGGCGCGGTGTGGGCCGGTGGCGCCGGGCAGGCTCCCGGGCTCGACGGGCAGTACCGCATCGGGTCGATCACCAAGACGCTCACCGCGGTCCTGGTCATGCAGGCGCGCGACGAGGGGATGCTCGACCTGTCCGACCCGCTCTCGGCGCACCTGGGCGACGTCGGCTACGGCGAGGCCACCGTCCGCGATGCGCTGGCCCACACCTCGGGCATGCAGAGCGAGCCCCGCGGTCCGTGGTGGGAGCGCAGCCGCGGCGGCGACTTCGCCGCGCTCGCCGCGGCGAACGACGGCGCCGGCCGGGTGGCCGGCCCGGGGGAGTGGTTCCACTACTCCAACCTCGGCTACGGCCTGCTCGGCGAGCTCGTCGCCCGTCGGCTCGGCGCGCCGTGGCGCCACCTCGTCGCCGAACGGCTGCTCCAGCCCCTGGAGATGCGGGCGACGTCGTACCTCCCTCGGCCGGGTGCGCAGCCAGGCTGGAGCGTCGACCACTTCACCGGAATCCGGGTGCACGAGCCGCTGACCGACACCGGTGCCATGGCACCGGCGGGCCAGCTCTGGTCCACGCTGGTCGACCTGGTGACGTGGGGCCAGGTCCTGGGCGGTGCGCGGCCGGAGGTCATCGCCCCGTCCACGCTGGCGGAGATGCAGCAGCCGGTGACCGCCGACTACGGTCTCGGACTGATGCTCGGGCTGCACCCCGGCGGGCGCCTGGTCGGGCACAACGGCTCGATGCCGGGCTTTCTCGCGGCGCTGCACGTCGACCCGGGCAGCGGCATCGGAGCGGTGGTGCTGACCAACGCGACCACGGGCGTCAACCCGCGCGACCTCGCCGTCTCGCTGATCGAGGGCGACCCCGACGCCGACGACGACCGGCCGGCTCCGTGGCGCCCGACGATCGTGCTGCCCGGAGAGGTCCACGGCGTGCCGGGCCTGTGGTTCTGGGGCAACACGGCCTACGACGTGCGCTGGCACAACGACGGACTCGAGCTGCGGGCGATGGCGCGCGGTGGCGTGGTCACCGACCGGTTCGAGCTGGTCGACGGGGAGCTGGTCGGCGTGCTCGGCTACCACCGCGGCGAGACCCTGCACGTCGTACGACGACCGGACGGGACCATCCGCAACCTGGAGTGCGCGACGTTCGTCTACACGCGCACGCCCTACGACCCCGACGTCGAGATCCCAGGCGGCCACCCTCGCTGAGCGGCTCGCAGGCGTCGGCTAGGGTCTGCGCACGCCAACTTCTCGGGGGAGAAACTCATGCGCCTCGGCCCAACCGGTCACGCCCGCGCCCGCACGTCTGTCGTCGTGGCGGTGCTCGTCGCCTTCTGCGCCACCCTGCTCACGGCCGGCAGTGCCGACGCCGCCGAACGACGCAAGGACGGGCTCACCGGCTATGCCTTCGACGCCCGCTGCGCACCGACGCAGGAGCAGATGGACGCGTGGCTGACGTCGTCGCCCTTCTGGGGCGTCGGTGTCTACATCGGTGGGTCGACGCTCTCGTGCCGCCCGACCCCCACTGACCCGGGGCAGCCGCACCTCGACGCCACCTGGGTGGCCGCGCAGCGTGCGCACGGCTGGCGGGTGCTGCCGATCTGGGTCGGACCGCAGGCCTCGTGCCAGACCGGCTACGGCGACCTGATCACCCCGGACCCGACGGGTGCCTACGCGGCCGCCGACGCCCAGGGGCGCGCCGAGGCCTCGGCCGCGGTGGCGCGGGCCGGGGAGCTCGGCCTCCCGTCCCGCACCACGCTCTGGTACGACCTCGAGGGCGGCTTCGACGTGGCGAACGACGACTGCCGTCGCTCGGCCCTCCGGTTCCTGAGCGGCTGGACCTCGCAGCTGCACGCCCTGGGCTTCCGGTCCGGCGTCTACTCGAGCGTCTCGGCCGGCATCCACGCCCTCGACAACGCCGACAACCTCTCGCCCGGCTCCTACGAGATGCCCGACCAGGTCTGGTACGCCTGGTACAACGGCCGCGCGACCGCCGACATCGATCCGCAGTGGGTGCGTGGCAGCACCTGGGCCGGCCAGCGCATCCACCAGTACGAGGCCCACGTCCCGGCGCTCTACGGCGGGGTCCTCCTGACCATCGACCGCAACTACCTCGAGCTCGACGGCGGCTCGCAGCCGCCTCGCTCGTTCCTCGGCTGTGGTCGGACGCGCCTCGACTTCGGCTCCTACCCGCGGCTGAGGACAGGAAGTCGCGGCCCCCGGGTCGCGGCGCTCCAGTGCCTGCTCAGGAAGGGTGCCCGTTACCACTCGAAGCTCGACGGACGCTACGACCGCGACGTCGTGCGGGCGGTGACGAGGTTCCAGCGACGCCACGACCTGCGCCCGACCGGCAAGGCCGACCGTGCCACGTGGACCGTCCTGTTCAGCGCCGGGTCGACGCCGCTGATGAAGGTCGGCTCGGCGGGCGAGTCCGCCCTGCGACTCCAGCGCGCGCTCCGGGCAGCAGGGGCTCGCGCCGTGAAGGCGACCGGCGTGGTCAACGTCCGCACGACCACCGCCGTGTCCCGCCTCCAGCGGCGGGTCGGCCTCGACCCCACCGGCGTCGTGACGCCCGAGACCTGGGCAGCGCTCCAGGCCGGCGAAGGCTGACCGCGATTCACCTGCCCGGGTGCCTCTACGGGCGCTAGTGTTGCCGCCGCCTACTGCATCCACCAGAGGGGAACGGGCATGGGACTCTTCCAGGCTGTCAGCGGAGCCATCGGCGGGACGCTCGCCGACCAGTGGCTCGACTTCTACACCGTCCCCGACGGTCTTCCGGCCACGGCCGCGCTGTTCCCGGCGGTGCGCCGGGACCAGAACGAGGGACGCGGTGCCAACGCGGGCGCGTCCGACGGCGTCATCACCAACGGCTCCAAGATCGTCGTGCCCGAGGGCTACGGCCTGGTGCTGGTCGAGGACGGTGCGTTCACCGGCTTCGCCGCCCAGCCCGGCGGCTACATCTGGGACTCCGAGGAGACCGCCTCGCAGTCGGTCTTCTCCGGCGGCGGCCTGGTCGACTCGATCATCAAGCAGAGCTGGGAGCGCTTCAAGTTCGGCGGCCGCCCCGGCTCGCAGCAGACGGCGATCTTCGTCGCGCTCAAGGAGCTGCCCAACAACAAGTTCGGCACCCAGTCGGAGATCTACTGGGACGACGCGTTCCTCAACACGCAGGTCGGCGCGATCACGCGCGGCACCTACACGCTGAAGATCACCGACCCGCTGACCTTCATCCGCAACTTCGTCTCCGCCGCCGTGATCAGCGGCCACGCCGTGTTCGACTTCACCGACATCGACAACCCGGCCGGTGAGCAGCTGTTCAACGAGGTCGTCGGCTCGCTCGCACCGGCGTTCTCGATGTACACCAACGACCCCGCCAAGGGGAACCGGATCGCCCGCCTCCAGCAGGACTCCATCGGCTTCGCACAGTCGCTCTCGGCCGCCGTCGAGGAGAACTACAAGTGGCGCACCGACCGCGGCCTGGAGATCGTCAAGACTGCGATCATCTCGATCGAGTACGACGAGAACACCCGCGAGCTGCTCAAGAACGTCCAGCGTGCCGACGCACTCTCGGGCTCGCGCGGCAACTCCAACCTGCAGGCCTCGGTCGCCGCGGGCATCGAGTCGGCCGGTGAGAACGCGGGTCCCGGCGGCCTGATCGGCATGGGCATGGCGACCGGCGGCATGGGCCTCGGCGGGCTCCAGCAGCCTGCCGGCCAGCCCGCCGCGCCCGCCGCCCCGGCTGCTGCCCCGGCGGCACCTGCGGCCCCGGCCGCGGACGACCC
Organism: Nocardioides sp. BE266; assembly: GCF_031457855.1. Lineage (NCBI taxonomy): Bacteria > Bacillati > Actinomycetota > Actinomycetes > Propionibacteriales > Nocardioidaceae > Nocardioides > Nocardioides sp. BE266. The sequence goes on from NZ_JAURTI010000005.1 coordinate 237,977, forward strand.
CGTGGCGGTGCTCAAGCGGGCCAAGGAGATGCTCGACGCCGGCCTGATCACCCAGGAGGACTACGACGCGGCGAAGGCGAAGGCGCTCGGTCTGTGACCCACGAGGAACACGTGAGATGACGCAGGACGCCACACCTCCCCGCGAGCCGGGGAGCTCTCCGTTCGACGGCCCACCGCTGTCCCTGGAGGAGGAGCTCGCCGCCGCGCGCGCCGAGCCCGAGCCCGGTCCGGACATCGCGACCGTCAACGAGTCCCTCGCCGACGGCCTGAACCGCTGCCCGAAGTGCGGCTCCACCGACGTACGGCTGCGGGGGTCGACCGGCATGCTGGTCTGCCTGTTCTGCCGCCACGAGTGGCAGGAGGCGCGGGTCGAGGAGGAGTTCGGCCTCGGTGAGGGGATCGACGACCTCCAGGGCACGGTGATCGCCGGCGGCGCGGAGGACATCGCCGTCGACGCGAGCGACGTGATGACCCTGAAGTGCGGCGGCTGCGGCGCCGAGGTGGTCATCGACACGGCGCACGCGATGAACGCGCGTTGCCACTGGTGCCGCCACACGCTCAACATCCAGCAGCAGACGCCCAACGGGGCCGTGCCCGACGCGGTCCTGCCGTTCCGGCTCACGCACGACGAGGCCGTGGCGAAGATCCGCGAGTTCGCGTCCAAGCGCCAGCTGTTCGCGCACCCGCGGTTCAAGAAGGAGTTCGTCCCCGAGAACGTGCTCGGCGTCTACCTGCCCTACCTCGTGATCGACGCGCGCGCCGAGGCGTCGTACACCGGCACGGGGGAGGTGCAGACCCGGCGCTGGACGGAGAAGAACGGCGACGACACCGTCACCTACTACGCCGCCGACGTGTTCCGGGTCGACCGGACGGTCGCCTTCAACGTCGACGACCTCACCATCGAAGGCGCCGCCGATCGGGCCGACTTCGGCGGGTCGACCACCAACAACATCGTCAACACCGTGCTGCCGTTCGACACCAAGAACGCCGTCAAGTGGAACTCCAGCTATCTCGTCGGGTTCACCAGCGAGAAGCGCGACCTCGACGTCGCCGACCTCCAGCCGATCCTGGAGACCCAGCTGCTCTCGATCGGTCGGTCGCAGGTCGAGGGCTCGATCTCCGAGTTCGACCGCGGGGTGCGCTGGGAGCAGGAGGGCCTCGACGTCGGCGGCTCCCGGTGGGTCTCGATGTACCTCCCGGTGTGGATCTACTCCTACTTCCAGGAGGACACGAAGATGCTCCACTACATCGCGGTGAACGCCCGCACGGGCGAGACCATGGGCAGCGTGCCGGTCTCGCAGTGGCGGCTCGTGCTGGCCGCGATGACCGTCGGCACGGTGCTCGAGGGCCTCGCCGGGTTCCTGCTGGTGGCGTTCTCGTGAGCGGGCTCGTCGTGGACGTCGTGGTGATGGCCACCGACGGACCGCCCGTCTGGCTGCTCGCCGCCGGGCCGGCGGGTGCGGTGGCGACCTACTGGGCGCTGTTCCGCTACTACCGCAATACCGACAAGTCGCACGCCTACGAGCGCGACACCCTCATCGACGCGAAGCCGGTGCAGGGCGGCCGGGAGAAGATCGACCACATCTCCAAGACCCGCAAGTCCGGGATCGACGGCGACAACAGCTCACGCCACCGCGAGCGCGTACGACGCCTGCGCTGACGTCGTACGGCCCGACTCAGGTCGGGCCTCAGACGCCCTGCGAGACGCTCGACATGTTGAAGTCGGGGATCCGCAGCGCAGGCGTGGCGGTGCGGGAGAAGTAGTCGTCGCCCCACTCGCGGCTGAAGCTGGGCACCGTCGTGGTGGCCGCGCTGAAGCGGTTGAGCAGCTCGATCGGGCTCTCGTTCCAGCGGAAGTTGTTGGCCGCGCCGACGATCTCGCCGTCCTCGACGACGTAGACGCCGTCGCGCGTCAGACCGGTGAGGAGCATCGTCTGGGGATCCACCTCACGGATGTACCAGAGGCAGGTGAGCAGCAGGCCGCTCTTCATCCCGGCGACCATCTCGTCGATCGTGCCGGCGCCGTCGCCGACCTCGAGGACCAGGTTGTCGATCATCGGCGTGACGGGCTGCCCGGTCATCCCCGCCGAGTGACGGGTCTGCAGGAGGCCGGTCAGCAGGCCGTCGCGGATCCAGTCGGTGCGCTCGAGCGGCAGGCCGTTGTCGAAGACCGAGTCGGTGTTGTCGGACGCGCCCGCCACCACGAACGGGGCGCACTCCAGGCCGCGGTAGGCCGGGTCGGAGAACAGGCTCACGCCCGGGGCGGCGACCTTGTCGTGGATGCGGGTGCCGCCACCGCGACGGCTGTAGACCGACTCGCCCTCGTGGGCCACACGTGCGCCGGCGCCCCAGTAGGCGTCGATCATCACGTCGGCCACCGCTGACGGCGGGAGGATCGTGTCGTAGCGTCCGGCGGGCAGGTCGATGCGGCGCTCGGCCCACGCGAGCCGCTGGGCGACGGACTCGGCCATCCGGGTGGCGTCCACGTCGCGGAAGTCGCGGGTGGCGCCGCCGACCCAGGCGCTGCGGGTCAGCGAGGCGTCCTTGCCGGTGCAGCCGTAGTGACCCGTCGGCTGCACGTGGCGCAGCCGCAGGCCGCGGGTGGAGCCGAGGTAGGTCGTGGTGACGTCATGGTTGACGAAGCCGTAGAGCAGCCGGTTCTCGGCGGCCGCCTGCCCGAACGCGTCGCCGAGCGCGGGGGCGAACGCGTCGTAGACCCCGATGTCGGTGGTCTCGGCCTCGAGGTCCCAGTCGGGGGAGGTGACGTCGGCGAGCAGCTCGGCGGCGTCCTCCGCGGGGGAGCCGGCGCGAGCGGCCGCGTCCGCGGCCTCCACGAGGGCGGTGACCTGCTCCGTGGTCGCCGCGCTGCCCGACACCGAGCCGGTGGCGATGCCCCCGGCGACGGCCGCGAAGCTGACCACGGTCACCGAGACCCCGGTCATCACGCCGTTGGTCGTGAGCGTGTTGTTGGCCCACCGGAGGTTGGCGCTGGTCACCTCGTGGACGAGGACGATGCAGTCGTCGGCCGTCGAGGTCGCCAGCGCGTGCTCGACCAGCTGCTGTGCGGTGCTGCCCGGGGAGGTCGTCATCAGTTGCCTGCCTCGTCGATGGTGTTGAGGATGTTGACGCCGCGGAACAGCGCGGACGGACAGCCGTGGCTGACCGAGGCGACCTGGCCCGGCTGGGCCTTGCCGCAGTTGAAGGCACCGCCGAGGACCCAGGTGTCCGGGCCGCCGACCGCCTCCATGGAGCCCCAGAAGTCGGTCGTGGTTGCCTGGTAGGCCACGTCGCGCAGCATCCCGTCGAGCCTGCCGTCGGTGATCTTGTAGAACCGCTGGCCGGTGAACTGGAAGTTGAAGCGCTGCATGTCGATCGACCACGACTTGTCGCCGACGACGTAGATGCCGTGCTCGACCTTGCCGATGAGGTCGTCGGTCGACAGCCCGTCGGTGCCGGGCATCAGGGACACGTTGGCCATCCGCTGGATCGGGATGTGGCCGGGGGAGTCGGCGTAGGCGCAGCCGTTGGAGCGGCCCTCGTTGAGCTCGGGCTTGAGGTGGCCCATCGACCGGTCGAGCTGGTAGCCGACGAGCACGCCGTCGCGGACGATGTCCCAGGCCTGCGTCTGCACGCCCTCGTCGTCGTAGCCGATGGTGGCCAGGCCGTGGTCCTGGGTGCGGTCGCCCTGGACGTTCATCACCGGGGCGCCGTATCGCAGGGTGTTGAGCTTGTCGTAGGTCGCGAACGAGGTGCCGGCGTAGTTGGCCTCGTAGCCCAGGGCGCGGTCGAGCTCGGTGGCGTGGCCGATCGACTCGTGGATGGTGAGCCAGAGGTTGGACGGGTCGACGACGAGGTCGTAGGTGCCGGCCTCCACGCTGGGCGCCTTGAGCTTCTCGGCCAGGAGGTCGGGCACCTCGGCCAGCTCGGCGTCCCAGTCCCAGTGGGCGCCGGTGAGGTACTCCCAGCCGCGACCCACGGGCGGGGCGATCGACGCCATCGAGTCGAAGATGCCCGTCTTGGCGTCCTCGCCGGTCGCCTCGAAGCCCGGCTGGAGCCGCACCCGCTGCTGCGTGGTGCGGGTGCCGGTGAGGTCGGCGTAGTACTTGTTCTCCTGCACCTGCTGGAGGAACGCGGTCGCGTGGGCGACCGCCGCTCCGGCTCGCAGGCGCTCGGTCCACTCGACGAGGAGCGCCGCCTTCTCCGGAGTGGGTACGTCGAGCGGGTTGACGTCGTAGCCGGAGACCCACGTGACGTCGTCGTGGACCGGCTCGGGCGCGAGCTCGACCGGCACGGTGGTCATCGCGGCGGCGACCTTCGCGACGGCGACGGCCGTCTCGGCCACTCGCCGGGCCTCGTCGTCGGTCAGCACGACGCCGGAGGCGAAGCCCCACGCACCGCCGTGCACCACGCGGACCGCGAACCCGAGGTCCTCGGCGTCGCTCGCCGTCTGCAGCACGCCGTCGCGGGCGCCGAGGTACTGGTAGCGGTTGCGTTCGAACCGGAAGTCCGCGTGGCTGGCGCCGAGCTCCTGGGCTCGGGCCAGGGCGACGTCGCCGAGGCGACGGTGCGGCAGGTCGGTGAAGGTCGGGTCGAGCCCGGGCGCACTCATGAAAGGAACCTATCGAAAGAGGATGTCAGGCGGTCTGCAGGGACGTCCGGCTGCCGTGGCGCCCGCGGTGCACCCGCAGCTGCGTCGGGATCCGGGTCTGGAGCTCGGGGACGTGGCTCACCACGCCGACGACGCGGCCGCCGTCGCGGAGGGTGTCGAGGGTGTCCATGACGTCCTCCAGGGTCTCGGCGTCGAGCGAGCCGAAGCCCTCATCGACGAACAGCGTGTCGAGGTCGGCGCCGCCGGCCTCGTCGGTGATCACGTCGGCCAGGCCCAGCGCGAGCGCCAGCGACACCACGAAGGTCTCGCCGCCGGACAGTGTGGCCGGGTCGCGGCTGTCGCCGGTCCAGTCGTCGCGCACGAGCAGGCTCAGGCCACCGCGGGTCTCGCCCGCGCCGCGCCTGCCGGTGTGGACCAGGGAGTAGCGCTGGTCGCTCATGGTGGAGAGCCGCAGGTTGGCCGCGTCGACCACCTGGCCGAGCCGGTGGGCCAGGACATAGGCCGAGAGCCGCATCTGGAGGTGGTTGTCGGGATGCTTCCCCTCGACCATCGCGGCGAGGTCGGCGACGAGGTCGAGGTCGCTGCGCACCGGCAGCCAGGCGGCGAGCGCGGACCTGATCTCGTCGGCGAGTCCGTCGAGCCGTCGGCGGCGGTCGTGGAGCCGGGCCTCGAGCGCGCGGGCGGCTGTGGCCTCCTCCCGGGCGCGGTGGAGGTCGCGGGCCAGCCGCTCGAGGTCGGGTGGCTCGGCCGAGGCAGCCCGGACCAGGTCGGGGTCGGCGAGCTGCTCGTCGATCCGGGCAACGTCCCGGTCGTGCTGCTCGATGAGGTGCCGGAGCGCTGCGAGGTCGCTCGTCGACAACCAGGCGGCACTGGCGTCGTCCGCGCTCTCGAAGCCCGCGTCGACCGCCGACGTCTCAGCAGTTGAGTCCGCGCGCTCGGCCTCGGCGCGGGCACGCTCGAGGTGGGCGGTGGCGTCGAGGCACCGGGTGGCCAGCGCCTCGATCGCCTGGAGCCCTGCCGTGAACGAGTCGAGGTCGGTGCCGTCGGGGAGCACGGCGGCGACCTGGTCGCGCAGCCCGTCGAGCCGTGACGCCAGGACCGCTGCGTCGGTGTCGAGCCGCGTCGCCGCGGCCGTCAGGTCGTCGCGCTCACCGACGAGGACATCGAGCTCGTCGGCCAGGGCCGTGCGCCGAGCCGCGAGCGAGTCGACCGAACCCGCGTCGCGCCGCGCCTCGTCGAGCGCGGCGGTGAGGTCGCTGCGCGAGGCCGCGAGGCGCTCGACGGTGTCGCCGGCCTCGGCGAGCGCCGCGGCCTGCCGGGCCACCAGGCCGCGCACCTGCTGTGCGTGGGCCTCGACAACGGCCTCGAGGTCGTCGACCCCGCGTCGGGCCTCCCGCTCGGCCACCTCGTCGGGTGCGCCCGGCGCCGGGGCGGCGAGCGAGGGGTGGTCGGCCGATCCGCAGACCGGGCAGCAGGCGCCGACGGCGAGCTTGCCGGCGATCTCAGCGGCCATGCCGTCGAGCCGGCGCTCGCGGATGACGACGAGGACCTCGCGCGCCTCGAGCCGGGCCTCGGTCGCCTCGCGCAGCGCCTGCTCCGCGCCGGCCAGCTCGGTCGTGAGCCGCTCGGCCGCCCGTGCTGCCGCGATCCGGGTGTCGACGAGCTGGACGTCAGCCTCGAGGCTGGCGGCGCGGGCCACCGCCGCGGTGGCCTCCTCGAGCTGCGGGGCGAGTGCTGCCAACCGGGCGGGCAGCTCCTCGGCGCGCGCCGCGAGGCGTGCGAGCGCACTGCGCGCCTCGTCACGGGACGCAGCGAGGCCGTCGAGCTCGACGGAGAGGGCGTCGACCTCCTGCTGGAGGGGCCTGATGCGGGCCACGTCGGTGAGGGTCGCGGTGGCCGAGCGGAGGTGGTCGGCGACCTGGTGGTCGTCGAGGTCGCCCTCGCCGACGAGCTCCGCCAGCGCCAGGCGGACCTGCTGGAAGTCCGCCGCGGCCTGCTCCTCGGCCCGGCGCGCGGCGATGGCGACCTGGTGGAGGGGTCGTACGGCGAGGGCGCGCTGGGCGGCGGACGCCTGGTCCTGCCGGGCGAGGTGGGCGACGTGCTCGGCCTCGAGCGCGGACGCGGCGCGGAGGGCCGACGCGTGGGCCGCGCGCAGGGAGGCCAGCTCGTGGCCGGCCGTCGAGGCCTCGCCAGCGGCGGCCTCGGCTGACTCGGCGGCGGCCACCTGGATCTCCTGGGCGGTGGCCGAGGCGGTGGTGCCGGCGGCCAGCTGCTCGATCCAGGGGGTGAGGAGCACCGGATCCGCCGCCCAGTCGTCGGGAGGCTCCGCGGCACCGACCTCGCTGACCCGGCTCACCAGGTCGGCGAGCGCCGCCTGGTGGGTCTCGGACGTCCGCCGGAGCTCGACCCTGCGGTCGCGCAGCCAGCGCTCGACCCGGTCGAAGCGCTCGGTCTGGAACACCTGCTGGAGCAGGGTGTGCCGCTCCTCGGAGCGCGCCCGGAGGAAGGCCTGGAACCGCCCCTGCGGGAGGAGGGCGACCTGGCAGAACTGCGGGAGGGTCATCCCGACCAGTCGGGTCACCAAGTGGCCGGTCTCGTCGAGGCGGGTGCTCAGCGGGTGCCACTCGAAGGCGTCGTCGCCTTCGGCGGAGGGGCGACGCTCGGAGATCACCACGCGCGCCTGCTCGGTCGTGCGCCCGGTGCCGCGCTTCTTCAGGCGGGTCCACGCCGGTGACCGGTCGATGCGGAAGCGCCGGCCGGACAGGGTGGCCTCGAGGACCACGCGCGGCACGACGTCGTCGCCGGCGTGGTCGGAGCGCAGCCGCTTCGCCGTGGCGCGATCGCCCGGGACGTCGCCGTAGAGCGCGAAGCAGACGGCGTCGAGCACGCTCGACTTACCCGCGCCAGTGGGGCCGCTGAGCAGGAACAGTCCGGCGTCGGACAGCGTGTCGAAGTCGATGCGCACCCGGTCGGCGAAGGGGCCGAAGCCGGTGACCTCGAGGTGGTGCAGCCTCACGCGCCACTCCCGGCGGACACCAGGACGTCCTGGTCGGGGTCGTGGCAGCACGCGTCGACGGCCTGCAGGAGCAGGGCGGACTCGGCGTCGGTGGCCGGCACGCCGCGGACCTGCGCGAGGAAGTCGAGCGTGATGCCGTGGTCGCTGCGCCCGGGCGCCGGGGGAGCAGGGGTGTTCGCCTCGACGGCGGCCGCCGGGAACTGCAGCACGAGGGTGTGGGGGAAGCGTCGCCGCAGCTGCTCCATCGCTCGTGCGGGTCGTGGCACGTCGGTGACGACGGCCTGCACCCAGTCGTCCTCGCGGTCGGCCAGCGCAGGGTCGAGCAGCAGGTCGTCGAGCGAGCCGCGGATGCGCGAGAGCCGCCGCGGCACCGGCGCGTCGACCCAGTGGGCGGACTCGAACCCACCGGCGCCCAGCTCGACGAGCCAGGAACCCTTGACCTGCTCGGCCTCGGAGAAGGAGTAGGCCAGGGGCGAGCCGGAGTAGCGCAGCGCGTCGGACAGGACGTGCGGGCCGTGGAGGTGGCCCAGTGCGGTGTAGTCGATGCCGTCGAACGTGCTCGTCGCCACGCGGGACACCCCGCCGACGCTGATGTCGCGCTCGGACTCGCTGGGGGTCGCGCCGGCGACGAAGGCGTGGGCGAGCACCACCGACCGGGTCGAGGCAGGGCGGGCGGCGAGGTCGCGCCGCACGCGGGTCATCGCCTCGGACAGCGCTGCCTCGTGGCTGCGGTGCGTGAGTCCCCAGGGCTCGAGGAGCGCGGAGGGGTCGAGGTAGGGAAGGGCATGGATCGCGACGTCGCCGTGCTCGTCGCCGAGCAGGACGGGAGTGCCGACCGTGCCGGCGTCGGTGCGCACGAAGACACCGGCGGCATCCATCAGGCGCGAGCCGAAGCCGAGACGCTGAGCGCTGTCGTGGTTGCCGCTGCTCACCACGACCTGCGCCCGCGACGCGGCGAGCCGGGCGAACGCCTCGTCGGCGAGTGCCACCGCGTCGACGTGGGGGAGGGCGCGGTCGTAGACGTCGCCGGAGACGACCACGACGTCGACCCCCTCGTACTCCACCACCTCGAGGAGGTGGTCCACGAACGCCGCCTGGTGCCCGAGCAGCCCTTCACGGTGGAAGGACCTTCCCAGGTGCCAGTCGGAGGTGTGGAGGATGCGCACACCACGAACCTAGGCGGCCGCACCGACAGCGCCGGGCCACCACGCCGGGCCACCGAGGGCTCAGACGTACTGGACGGTCCGACCCGGCGAGGTGAAGCCCCACAGCGCGATGCCGGCCTCCTGGGCGAGACTCGCTGCGAGGCTGGTCGGGGCGCCGACGGCGACGATCGAGCCGATCCCGCTGGCGGCGGCCTTCTGGACGAGCTCGAAGCCGACGCGGCCGCTGAGGACCAGGCAGGCGGCGGCCGCGGACTCGCCGGAGAGCAGGCGTGCGCCCACGACCTTGTCGACGGCGTTGTGCCGGCCGACGTCCTCCCGGACGACGAGCAGGGTGCCGTCGGCCTCGGCGAGCCCGGCGGCGTGCACACCCCCGGTGCGGTCGAAGAGGGACTGACGCTCGCGCAGCGCGTCCGGCAGGCGTCGTACGACGTCAGCGCCGGGGAGGTCACCCGTCCACGGGGCAGCGGCCCGGACGGCCAGCGCCTCCGTCACGCTGTCCTTGCCGCACACGCCGCAGGCGGAGGACCCGGCGGACGCGGCGACGTGCCGGTGGGGCACGTCGGTGGCGCCCGTGAGGGCGACCGTGACGACGTTGAACTCCTGCTCGGGCGCCAGGTCGGCGTCGGTGCAGTAGGCGACCTGGGCGATCGAGGCGGGCGTCGCGATGCCCTCGTTGACCAGCCAGCCGGCGGCGAGCTCGAAGTCGTGGCCGGGCGTGCGCATGGTGACCCACACCCGACGCGCCTCGAGGCCGTCGGGGCGGACCCGGATCTCGAGCGGCTCCTCGGTGATCAGCCGGTCCTCGCGCGGCACCTCCGACCCGTCGGAGTGCTCCACGACGCGGGTGCGCACGGACGGTCCCGGCCGTCGTACCCGCTCGCTCGTCACGCCCCCGACCCTAGCCGGAGGACCCCCGCGCGAGGCCCGGGACTGGTGTCCGAGATCACCCCGTCGTGGATGGGGGACGGGACATTCTGCGGCCGTAGAATGTAAGAGCCGCAAAGGAGCGGCTACTTCTTACACATCGCTGTGTAGGACTTCCAGTGCTCATCACGTGAGGGTCCCCCCTCGAAAGGACAGATCTCCATGACCACGCAGCTGCACCTCGCCTTCAGCCTCGTCGACGCACGGGCTCACTCGGCGGAGGACCGCGCCCTCCTGCGCACCGTGGAGATCGCCCGCCGTGAGGAGCGCCGCGCCCGTCGCGCCGCGCGTCGCGCCACCCGCTGACCCAGCGCGGCCCCTCGTCCGACGCCCCCAACGTCGGACCCAGCCGCACGCCCGGCCGCACGCCGGGCGGCGCGGCAGCCGGCACCCTGCCCGATCCCCCCTCTGGCAGGGTGTCGGTCATGACTGACGACCTGCGCAGCGTCGAGCTCACCCGGATCGGTCCGGCCCGCTTCAAGGCGACCAACGCCCGCGGCGGCGAGACGTTCTTCGGCACCGGGGGAGACGACTCCGACTTCACGCCGGTCGAGCTGCTCCTGGCCGCCATCGCCGGCTGCAGCGCCCTCGACGTCGAGGCGATCACGCACAAGCGCGTCTCCAGCACGACGTACGACGCCCACGCGGAGGGCCGCAAGGTCCGCGACGAGCACGGCAACCACCTGGTCGACCTGCGCGTCACCTTCGACGTCCGGTTCCCGGAGGGGGCCGAGGGCGATGCCGCGCGCGAGCGGGTGCCGGGCGCCATCGAGATGTCGCACGACCGCCTGTGCACCGTCTCCCGGACGGTGCAGCTCGGCGCCGGGATCGACTACGAGCAGGTCAGCCGATCGTGACCTTCTCGATGGTGACCTCCTTGTTGGGGGCACCGCCGCCGGCCGGGTTGGAGTTGTCGTTGCCCTCCTTGGCGATCGCGTCGATCGTCTTGAGGCCCTCGTCGTCGATCGTGCCGAAGACCGTGTAGCTCGGCGGGAACTGCGAGTCGCGGAAGACCAGGAAGAACTGCGAGCCGTTGGTGTCGGGCCCGGCGTTGGCCATCGCCAGCGTGCCCGCGGGGTAGGTCTCCTCGCCACTCAGCTCGTCGGCGAAGGAGTAGCCCGCGCCACCGGCGCCGGTGCCCGTCGGGTCGCCGCACTGGAGGATGCCGAAGCCCTCCTGGTCGCCGATGCGCGGGCACGGGGTGTCGTCGTAGAACGCCTGCTCGGCCAGCGACACGAAGGAGTTCACCGTGCACGGGGTGGTGCCGGCGTCGAGGGTGAGCCCGATGTCGCCGAAGTTGGTGGTCATCGTGGCCGTGACCGTGCCCTCGGCCTGCGCGTCCTCGCTCGGCGGGTCGACCTTCTTGGCCGGCTCCTGGCCGTCGGAGGGGTACTCGCACGAGGTGGTCTTGCCCGTGGCCCCCGCGTCCGTGGACTCGGACGTCGACTCGGACGGGGACGCCGAGGAGGTGTCCTTGGCCGAGTCGGCACCGTCGCTCTCGTTGCCGCAGGCGGCGAGGGCGAGGACGGACAGGCAGGCGGCGACGGTGGCCAGGCGCTTCAGCATGGCGCCGAGGATAGCCAGCGCCCGTTCACATCTCCTCGTGGGTGTCGGGGTCGCCCCCGAAGAGCCGCCCGTCGTCCTCCCCGAGCCCGGAGATCGCCGCCACCTCGGCGTCGGTGAGCTCGAAGCCGAAGACGTCGAGGTTCTGCGCCTGACGCTGCGGGTCGCCGGACTTCGGGATTGGCAACGACCCGAGCTGCACGTGCCAGCGCAGGATCACCTGCCCGGAGGTGACGTCGTGGGCCTGCGCCGCCGCGGTGACGGCGTCCTCCTCCAGCGGTGCGCGCCGCTTGCCCATCGGGCTCCACGCCTCGGTGCGGATCCCGAGCCTCGCGTGCACCTCGCGCATGCGCTCCTGCGGGAAGCGAGGGTGCAGCTCGACCTGGTTGACCGCCGGCACGACCCCGGTGTCGTCGATGATCCGCTCCAGGTGCTCCTCGGTGAAGTTCGAGACACCGATCGAGCGGACCAGGCCGTCCTTCTGCAGCTGCACCAGCGCGCGCCACGCCTCGACGTACTTCCCCTGGCTCGGGTTGGGCCAGTGGATCAGGTGGAGGTCGGTGCGCTCGAGGCCGAGGCGGCCGAGCGACTCGCGCACGGAGGTGATGGCGTCGTCGTACGCGTGGTGGCGACCGGGGATCTTGCTGGCGACGAGGACCTCGTCACGAGGGAGTCCGGAGCGGCGGATCGCCTCGCCCACCTCGGTCTCGTTCTCGTAGTTCACCGCGGTGTCGACGAGACGGTAGCCAGCCTCCAACGCGCCCACGATCGCGGCAGTGCCGTCCTCCCCCTTCAACGGGTAGGTGCCGAAGCCGATCGCGGGGATCGTGGTGCCGTCGTTGAGCGTGTACGTCGGTGTGGTGGCCATGGCTCCAACGTAGGACGCCCGGCAAGAGGCCGGCGTGCGGGTCGCCGCCCACGGCCGGCGTGGCCGCTCCGCATGCTGCAGTGCGTACCCTTGCGGGTACGTACCACACCTGTTACATTCGGTCCATGGACGCCGTACTGCAGGCACTGGGGGACGGGAGCCGTCGCACCATGCTGGAGATCCTCCGCGACCACCCGGCCACCGTCGGCGAGCTCGCCGACGCGCTGCCGATCGCGCGGCCGGGCGTCTCGCGCCACCTGCGGGTGCTGCGCGAGGCCGGGCTGGTCTCGGTCGAGCAGGACGCCCAGCGCCGCATCTACAGCCTCCGCCCGGAGGCGCTGATCGAGGTCGACGAGTGGCTGGAGGGCTACCGGGCCCTCTGGCAGCACAGGCTCGACGCACTGCACACCGAGGTCGCGCGCGGCAGGCGCGCGCGACGGACCGAGGAGGACTCGTGAGGACACTGGGGACGCTGCACCGGCTCGACGACCAGAGGGGAGCGGTCCGGGTCGAGGACGTCTACGCCACCGACATCGACGACCTCTGGCAGGCCTGCACCGATCCCGACCGGCTGGTGCGGTGGATCGCCGACGTCTCGGGGGAGATGGCGGTGGGCGGGTCGTTCACCGCGCGCTTCACCAGCGGCTGGGAGGGCTCCGGTCGCGTCGACGTGTGCGAGCGTCCGCACAGGCTGCTCGTGACGACGTGGGAGGACGAGAGTCCCGACCAGGAGTCCACGATCGAGGCGATCCTGACCTCCGTCGACGGCGGCACCCGCCTCGTGATCGAGGAGCGTGGCATGCCCGTCGACCAGCTCGCGGCCTACGGCGCGGGGTGGCAGGTGCACGCGGAGGACCTCGCCTCGCACGTCGCCGGCAGGGAGCGGGACGCCGACGAGGCGCGCTGGGTCGACATGGTCCCGGTGTACGCCGGGCTGCTGGAGCAGGGGAGTGCGGAGGCCTAGGCGTGCCTGACCCGATGCGAGCGGCAGTTCTGGTAGGCATGTCCGCGGCCCATGTCGTCGACACACTCGGGAGTCACCCTTTCATGGACGCCAAGAAGCTTCTGCTTGCCCTCGGGGTGGTCTTCCTCGGGTTCTGGATGTTCAACGACCCCAAGGGGCTCGCTGACACCGCCGGCACCAGCGCCGATGCGGCCTGGGGGATGGCAACGCAGCTGTTCCAGGCTCTGATCCGTTTCTTCGGCGCGCTCTAGGACGCGCCGATGCTGTCCGGGCCTGACATCAGGAGGCACCTCCTGCGGGAGGAGGGGGAGGTGGTCGTGGACGAGGTCCGGCACCACGGGATCGTCTACGTCCTCCCAACGCTGGAGGCGGCTGTCGGGGTGGCGCTGGTGCTGTGGTGTGCCGTCGTGCGCGCCGACCTCGCCTGGCTGCCGTTCTCGGTCGGCATGGTCGTGCTCGTGCACGCCTGGTGGCGGGCGATGCGCGAGCACATGGACCGGTTCGTGGTCACCAACATGCGCGTCTTCCGGGTGCACGGGGTGCTCTCGCAGCAGCTGGCCACGATGCCGCTGTCGCGGATCCTCGACATCACGGTCCGCAAGCCGCTGCACGGGCGGCTGCTCGGCTTCGGGCACTTCTGCTTCGAGTCGGCCGCCCAGGAGCAGGGCCTGCGCGACATCCGGTACGTCGGTCGCGTGGACCAGCGCGACCTCGCGATCCAGCGCGTCGTACAGCGTTCGGGGCTGCGGGGACCGCGCAACCCGGACGGACGGCCGCGCGTGCCGGAGGAGGAGTGGATGACATGAAGGCCGACCACTACGACGGGTTCGCCGAGGCCTACGCCCGCGAGAACGAGACCGGGCTGTTCAACGCCCACTACGCACGTCCGGCGGTGCTCGACCTGCTCGGCGACGTCTCGGGGCGTCGCATCCTCGACGCCGGCTGCGGCTCCGGGCCGCTGGTGGCGGACTTCGTCGAGCGGGGCGCGGACGTCACCGGCTTCGACGCGAGCCCGGAGATGGTGGAGATCGCACGTCGACGCCTGGGCGACGACGCGACGCTGCTCGTGGCCGACCTCACCCAGCCGTTGCCGTTCGGCACGGGGGAGTTCGACGACGCCGTGGCGTCGCTGGTGCTCCACTACCTGGAGGACTGGTCGGGACCGCTGGCCGAGCTGCGCCGGGTGCTGCGGCCGGGAGGCCGCCTCGTGGTGGTCGTGAACCACCCGGTGATCCGTCCCGTGGTCTACCCGGACGAGGACTACTTCGCCACGACGGCCTACACCGAGGACTACACGTTCGACGGACACGTCGTGCCGCTGACGTTCTTCCACCGGCCGTTGCACGCGATGACCGACGCGTTCACCGACGCCGGTTTCCGGATCTCGGTCGTCAGCGAGCCGCCGTACGCGCCGGACACGCCGCGCGAGCTGCTGCCCGACGGCATCGGCGACCGGACGTCGTTCCTGTGCTTCCTGTTCTTCGTCCTGGAGGCGGTCTGAGGGGGAGCCCCTCTCGGCGCCGGGAATCCGGGCTATCTGACATAATGTCAGTTATCGGCGATATATCCACACTCAAGAACCCCTTCCTGAGCCCCTCTCGGTAGGTTCTCGCGCATGGGACGCACGACTTTGCTCGACCTCGACGATCGGCGGGTCTGGTTGCACGTGCCCGAGGCGGAGGCTCCCGACGGTTGGGCGTGCGTCGTGTTCCAGGACGGCGCCGGGTTCCTCGACCCGGACGACGACCTGCGCGCCGGGATCGTCCTTGGCGACCTCGTGGCCTCCGGGTCCATCAGGCCGACCGTCGGCGTCTTCGTGGACGCCGCCGAGGACCGCAACGGCGAGTACGACGCCTTCGACGCGACCTACGCCGATCTCCTGGCTGATCGGGTGCTCCCGCTGGTCGGTGAGCACGTCCACCTCGCTGAGGATCCTTCTCAGAGAACTCTCTGCGGCTTCAGCAGCGGCGGGAACGCCTCGCTGACCGCGGCGTGGCACCGGCCCGATTCCTTCGGTGCCGTCGTCGGCTTCTCGTCGAGCTTCCCGCAGGTGTGCGGCGGCAACCCGTTCCCACGGCTGCTGGCCACCGAGGCGCGCAGGCCGATCCGGGTGTTCCTGCACGTGGGTCGGCGCGACCTCGGCTGGGACGAGCCCGAGGACAACTGGGTCGCCGAGAACCTCCGGACCGCCGCCGCGCTCCACGAGGCCGGGTACGACGTCCGGCTCGAGCTCGGCGACGGTGGTCACGACAGCCACGACGCCGGCGTGCTCCTCCCGGACGCCCTCCGCTGGGCACTGCGCGACTGACACTGTCAACCCGCGCGAAGTGACATAACGTCGGCGGACGCTTCCCCCGGCGCCGTACGTCGACACGTGTCCGACTTCTCGCCCCCGGATCGCGGCTTCGAGGGCGGCTTCGTGGACACGTGTGGGCGTCAGGACGTCGGGCGCTGGTCCACGATCCGCCGCATCTTGCCGACGGAGCGCTCGATGCCGAACGGCTCGACGACCTCGACGCCGACGGTGACACCGATGACGCGCTTGACCAGGTCGGCGACGTGCCGGCCGGCGGCCTCCCCCGCGTCGACGCCGATGTCCTCGCGGCGCTCGATCCGCACGGTCAGGGTGTCCAGGTTGCCCGAGCGGCCGCGGACGCACTGGAAGTGCGGCGTCAGCTCCGGCACGCCGAGCACGAGCTCCTCGATCTGCGTCGGGAAGAGGTTCACCCCGCGCAGGATGATCATGTCGTCGGTGCGGCCGGTGATCTTCTCGATCCGTCGCATCGGCCGCATCGTGCCGGGCAGCAGCCGGGTCAGGTCGCGGGTGCGGTAGCGCAGGACTGGCATCGCCTCCTTCGTCAGCGAGGTGAGCACCAGCTCGCCCTCCTCGCCGTCGGGCAGCACGTCACCGGTCACCGGGTCGATGATCTCCGGGTAGAAGTGGTCCTCCCACACGTGCAGGCCGTCCTTGGTCTCCACGCACTCCTGGGCCACGCCGGGGCCGATGATCTCGGACAGGCCGTAGATGTCGACGGCGTGCATGTCGAGGCGCTCCTCGACCGCCGTGCGCATCTCGTTGGTCCACGGCTCGGCGCCGAAGATGCCGACGCGCAGCGAGCTCACCCGCGGGTCGAGGCCCTGGCGCTCCATCTCGTCGACGATGTTGAGCATGTAGGACGGAGTCACCATGATCACGTCGGGCTCGAAGTCGGCGATCAGCTGCACCTGCCGCTCGGTCATCCCGCCTGACACGGGTACGACGGTGCAGCCGAGCTTCTCGGCACCCGCGTGCGCGCCGAGTCCGCCGGTGAAGAGGCCGTAGCCGTAGGCGTTGTGGAGGATGTCCCCCGGCCGGCCGCCGGCCGCCCGGATGCTCCGCGCGACGACGGTCGCCCAGACGTCGAGGTCAGCCCGCGTGTAGCCCACGACGGTCGGCTTGCCCGTCGTACCACTCGAGGCGTGCAGCCGTACGACGTCGGAGCGCGGCACGGCGAACATCCCGAACGGGTAGTTCTGCCGCAGCGTCTCCTTGGTGGTGAACGGCAGCTTCGCCAGGTCGGCGAGCTCCCCGATGTCGTCCGGGTGCACCCCCGCCTCGTCGAGTGCCGACCGGTAGTGGTCGACGTGCTCGTACGCGTGGCGGACCGACCACTGCAGCCGCTCGAGCTGGACGGCGCGGAGCTCGTCGACGGAGGCCTGCTCGATCGGTTCGAGCCCGTGGTCGGGCGGGACGGGTGCGGGCACGGCGACCTCCTGCTGACTTCCTGACCTTCCGGTCAGTATTGCACCGGGGTGCTCCCCCGGGTGCTGCTCATCCCAGCCGACGGACCTGGTAGGTCCCGACGGTCGAGGCCACCACCTCGCCCTGGGCGTCGGTGAGCGTCGCCTCCAGCACGAACTCCCCCTTGCCGCTCGCCAGCGCGTCGGCCCGCACCCGGGCGATCTCCGGCTCCGACAACGACGCCGAGGCGCGTACGACGCCCAGCGCGGGCCGCCGGAACCTGATCGTGGACTCCTTGACGAGCGGCACGCACCCGGCGAGCTCGCCCTCGAAGTCGAAGGTGGTCAGGGCCAGCAAGCCGCCGAGCATCTCGGCGACGCTGAACAGCGACCCGGCGTAGGTCACCCCGAAGTGGTTGACGTTGGGCTCGGGCGGGAGCTCGGCCGCGGCGAAGCCCGGACGGACCTCCACGACGCGGATCCCCATGGCCTCGAGGATCGGCACGGATCCGACGGCCTGGACTGCCTCCACTCTCAACGTATAGGCCATCAGGGGGCTTGCCGCAAGGCCCCGGTGGTGGCCCACACTGCACGGCGTGATGCACCCCGGACCACAGCTCGACACCGCACCGTTCGCCCTTCCCGACTCCCTCGCAGCCAAGACCGACCCCACCCTCATCGACCAGGACCGCGCCCACTTCCGCGCGATCGCCACCAGCCTCGAGCACACCGTCGCCGAGCTCGAGGCGAGCCTGGCCGAGACGAAGCAGACCACCGCGCGCTACGGCACCGCCGCCCTCGAGCGCGACCAGGACGTGCACCGCCTGACCGCCCGGCTGCGGGCGCTGCGCCGCTACGACCTCGACCTGTGCCTGGGGCGCAACGTCCACGAGGACACCCACGGTGAGGAGGACGAACCGACCTACATCGGGCGCTTCGGCCTCGCCGACCCCGACGGCCGGCGGCTGCTCGTCGACTGGCGCTCCCCCGCCGCCGAGCCGTTCTTCGCCGCCACCCACGCCCACCCGCAGGGCCTCGTCAGCCGGCGCCGCTACCGGTGGACCAACGGTCGCATCGTCGACTACTGGGACGAGGCGTTCACCGAGGAAGGCCTGACGCACACCGCCGCGCTCGACGACCAGTCCGCCTTCATCGCGACCCTCGGCGGCAGCCGCACCGCGCGGATGCGCGACGTCCTCGGCACCATCCAGGCCGACCAGGACGCCATCGTCCGCGCCGGCAGCAAGGGCGCGCTCGTCGTGGACGGAGGCCCGGGCACCGGCAAGACGGTCGTCGCGCTGCACCGCACGGCGTACCTCCTCTACGCCGACCCGCGGCTCGGGCACCGACGCGGTGGCGTCCTGTTCGTCGGACCGCACCAGCCCTACCTCGCCTACGTCAGCGACGTGCTGCCCAGCCTCGGCGAGGAGGGCGTGCAGACCTGCACGGTGCGCGACCTCGTGCCGGAGGCGCCGCTGGCCGGTCCGGAGGCCGACGACCGCGTGGCCGCCCTGAAGGCGGACGCGCGGATGGTCGCGGCCATCGAGCCCGCCGTCGCGCTCTACGAGGAGCCGCCGACCGAGCCGCTGGTCGTCGAGACACCGTGGGCCGACGTGCGCCTGACCGTGGCCGAATGGGCCGAGGCGTTCGGCTCCGCCGACCCCGGCACGCCCCACAACCTCGCCCGGGACGACGTCTGGGACGAGGTCGTCACGATCCTGGTCGACAAGCTCGACAGCGACGAGGTCTCCCCCGACGACTTCAGGTCCGTGCTCGAGCGCCACGGCGCCCTCCGCGACACCTTCGACCGGGCCTGGCCGCTCATCGAGCACACCGACCTCGTCGGCGACCTGTGGACCGTCCCGGCCTACCTCCGCCACTGCGCCCCGTGGCTCGAGCCCGACGACGTGCAGGCGCTGCGGCGCCGCGACCCCGAGGCCTGGACGTACGCCGACCTGCCGCTGCTCGACGCCGCCCGGCTGCGGCTCGGCGACCCCGAGGCCTCGCGGCGGAGGCGTCGTACGGCGGCCGCGGAAGCGCGCGAGCGGGCCCGGATGGGCGAGATCATCGACGACCTGCGCACCACGGCGCGCGAGACCGGGGCCGACGAGTTCGGCGACGGGCTCGTGTCGATGCTCGTGCACGGCGACCTCCAGACCGCGCTGGTCGACGAGGGCGCGCTGCCCACTGCGGATGCGGACGTGCTGGCCGGACCGTTCGCGCACGTCGTCGTCGACGAGGCCCAGGAGCTCACCGACGCGGAGTGGCACATGCTGCTGAGCCGCAACCCCTCGCGCAGCTTCACCATCGTCGGCGACCGCGCCCAGGCGCGGCACGGCTTCGCCGAGTCGTGGACCGAGCGACTGGCCCGCATCGGGCTGCCGGACGCCACCGTCGCACCGCTGACGATCAACTACCGCACGCCCGCCGAGGTGATGGCGGAGGCGGAGCCGGTGATCCGCGCCGCGCTGCCCGAGGCCAATGTGCCGACCTCGATCCGGGAGAGCGGGATCCCGGTGCTCCACTCGCCCGCGTCGGATCGCGACGCGATCCTCGAGGCGTGGCTGGCCGAGCACGCGGAGGGTACGGCGGTGGTGATCGGCGACCCGTCGTTCGGCGGGACAGAGCGGGTCCGCTCGCTCACGCCGGAGCTCGCCAAGGGCCTGGAGTTCGACCTCGTCGTGCTGGTCGATCCCGACCGGTTCGGCGAGGGCGTGACCGGCGCGGTGGACCGCTACGTCGCGATGACGCGGGCCACGCAGCGGCTGGTCGTCCTCAGGAGCTGATGTCGTCCCGCACGAACGCGCTGGCGTACGACGTCGTGCCGACCGCGATGGAGTACTCCGAGTAGTAGTCGGAGATGCCGTGGCGCTGGGCCTCGCGATGGCGCGGGTGGTCGCGCCAGGCGCGGTGGGAGTCGGGGTCGGCGAAGGTCACGACCGTGGCCCGCTCGCCGTCCTCGGCGACGAAGGTCTTGGTCTCGACGAAGCCTGGCATCGACCGGGCGAGGGCGGCGACGACCTCCAGCTCGGCGGCGTACGCGTCCAGCGCGGGCTCGCGGAGCCGGTTGCGGAACACGGTGACCACCTGACCCTCGTGGGGGTGCGAGCGCTCGGCCATGGTCGAAGTGTGGCACCCCCATGAGAGCCCTGGCTGTGGGAGCATCGACCCGTGGCGACCTCGTCCCCGGACGCCTGCCGTGTCACCTGGGTCGGGCACGCGGCGACCCGCCTCGACCTCGGCCAGGTTCGCGTGCTCGCGGACCCCCTCCTGACCACCCGCGTAGCCCACCTGCATCGCCGGCACCCGGTGCCGGGACGGACCCTGCACCACGTCGACCTGGTCGTGATCTCCCACGCGCATGCCGACCACCTGCATCGTGGATCGCTCCGCCGGCTGGCCGAGTCCTCGCCCGGGATCCCCGTCGTGGTGCCCACCAACGCGCGCAGGTTCGTGGAAGGGCTGGGGCTCGGCCAGGTCCACGAGGTCTCCCCCGGTGACCGGCTGACCGTTGCCGGGGTGGAGCTGACCGTCACGCGCGCGGTGCACCCGGGCGGACGCACCAAGCTCGTCGACCCCGCGATGCCCGCCGTCGGGTACGTCGTCGAGGGCGCGGGACGACGCTGCTACTTCGCCGGCGACACCGACCTCTTCGACGAGATGGCCGCGCTCGGCCCCCTCGACCTGGCCTGCGTGCCGATCTCCGGGTGGTGGCGCAGCGTGTCGAAGGGACACCTCGATCCCGAGACGGCGGCCGACGCGGTCCGCCTGATCGACCCCGCGGCGGTCCTGCCGATCCACTGGGGCACCTATGCACCGGGTGTGTCGCGCCGCTGGCCCGCCTGGTTGTCGGAGCCCGGTCGCCGCTTCGCCGCGGCTCTCGCGAGGCAGCGTCTGTCGGACCGCCTCGTGCCGCTCGAGCCGGGCGGCGCCTCCGACTGGTGACTCGCGGTCAGGCGCTCACGTAGTCCGCGAGGTGCTTGCCGGTCAGGGTGGGCTTCTTCGCCGAGATCAGGTCGGCCGGCGGACCCTCGAAGACCACGAGGCCGCCGTCGTGGCCGGCCCCGGGGCCGAGGTCGATGATCCAGTCGGCGTGGGCCATCACGGCCTGGTGGTGCTCGATCACGATCACCGACTTGCCGGCGTCGACGAGCCGGTCGAGCAGGCCGAGGAGGTTCTCCACGTCGGCGAGGTGGAGGCCGGTCGTCGGCTCGTCGAGGATGTAGACGTCGCCCTTCTCGCCCATCTGGGTGGCCAGCTTGAGCCGCTGGCGCTCGCCGCCGGAGAGCGTGGTCAGCGGCTGGCCCAGCGAGAGGTAGCCGAGGCCGACGTCGGCGAGCCGGTCCAGGATCTTCACCGCGGCGGGGATCTTCGCCTCGCCGTCGCCGAAGAGCTCGCGCGCGTCGACGACCGACATCTCGTGCACCTCGGCGATGTCCTTGCCGCCAAGGGTGTACTGCAGCACCTCCGCCTTGAAGCGGCGGCCCTCGCACTCCTCGCACGGTGACTCGACGGTCGCCATGGGGCCGAGCTCGGTGAAGATCACGCCCGCGCCGTTGCAGGTCTCGCAGGCGCCCTCGGAGTTGGAGCTGAAGAGCGCCGGCTTCACGTCGTTCGCCTTGGCGAAGGCCTTGCGGATCGGCTCCAGCAGCCCGGTGTAGGTCGCCGGGTTGCTGCGCCGCGAGCCCTTGATCGCGCCCTGGTCGATCACGATCACCTCGTCGTGCCCGGCCAGGGACCCGTGGATCAGCGAGCTCTTGCCCGACCCGGCGACGCCGGTGACGACGGTGAGCACGCCGAGCGGCACGTCGACGTCGACGTCGCGCAGGTTGTGCGTCGACGCCCCCCGGACCTCGATCTTCCCGCTCGCCGTGCGGACCGACTCCTTGAGCCGCGCGCGGTCGTCGAGGTGCTTGCCGGTGATCGTGCCGCTGCCGCGCAGGCCCTCGATGTCGCCCTCGAAGCAGATCGTGCCGCCGCCCGCGCCGGCCGCGGGGCCGATGTCGACGATGTGGTCGGCGATCTCGATCGTCTCGGGCTTGTGCTCGACGACGAGCACGGTGTTGCCCTTGTCGCGCAGCTGGAGCAGCAGGTTGTTCATCCGCTCGATGTCGTGCGGGTGCAGACCGATCGTGGGCTCGTCGAAGACGTAGGTGACGTCGGTCAGCGACGACCCGAGGTGCCGGATCATCTTGGTGCGCTGGGCCTCGCCGCCCGACAGCGTGCCGGCCGGACGGTCGAGCGAGAGGTAGCCCAGGCCGATCTCGGAGAACGAGTCGAGCAGGTGCTGGAGCCCCTTGAGGAGAGGAGCGACCGACGGCTCCTCGAGGTCGCGGATCCACCCGGCCAGGTCGCTGATCTGCATCTCGCACAGGTCGGCGATGGACTTGCCGTTGATCTTCGACTTCCGCGCCTCGGGGGTGAGCCGGGTGCCCTCGCAGTCGGGGCAGGTCTGGAAGGTCACCGCGCGGTCCACGAAGCGCCGGATGTGCGGCTGCATCGCCTCGGGGTCCTTCGACAGGATCGACTTCTGGATCTGCGGGATCATCCCCGTGAAGGTCAGGTTGACGCCCTCGACCTTGAGCTTCGTCGGCTCGGACCACAGCATCGTCTCGAGCTGCTTCTTGGTGAAGGACTTGATCGGCTTGTCCATCGGCAGGCCCATGCCCTCGAACAGCCGGCCGTACCACCCGTCCATCGAGTAGCCGGGCACCGTCAGCGCACCGTCGTTCAGCGCCTTGTTCTCGTCGTAGAGCGCCGTCAGGTCGATGTCGTTGACCTTGCCCATGCCCTCGCAGCGGGGGCACATGCCGCCGAGGTAGACCTCCTGCTTGGCGATCCGGCGCTCGGTGCGTCCGCCCTTCTCGGTGGTCATCATGCCGCTGGCCTTGCGGGTCGGCACGTTGAAGGAGTACGCCGTCGGCGGACCGACGTAGGGGTCGCCGAGCCGGCTGAAGAGGATCCGCAGCATCGCGTTGGCGTCGGTCGCGGTGCCGACCGTCGAGCGAGGGTTCGCGCCCATCCGCTCCTGGTCGACGATGATCGCGGTGGTCAGGCCCTCGAGGTGGTCCACGTTCGGCCGGGCCAGCGTCGGCATGAAGCCCTGCACGAAGGCGCTGTAGGTCTCGTTGATCATCCGCTGGGACTCGGCCGCGATGGTGGCGAAGACCAGCGAGCTCTTGCCCGAGCCGGAGACCCCCGTGAAGACCGTGAGCCGGCGCTTGGGCAGGTCGACCGAGACGTCCTTGAGGTTGTTCTCGCGGGCCCCCTCGACGCGGATCAGGTCGTGCTCGTCGGCTGGATGTGCGGTCGTCATGCGTGCTCGTCTCCCCTGTGGTGTCGATCGCTCCCTCGGCTGCGGGGCAATCCTGCCAGCCCGACGAACGGGCGGCCCCGAGTGTGACCGGAGGTCTCGGACGCGCGACCGCCCGTGGGGATGAGGCGCCGGTCGCGAGGCGCCTGAGATGGTCGGAGGCATGACCACTGACGACGACCAGCTCGGGACCGTTGCGCAGATCATGAAGGACACCCGCATCGCGGTCCTCACCTACCTCTCGCTCGAGGGCACCCTCGTGTCCACCCCCATGGGCACCCAGGACTTCGTGGACCCCGGCACCGTCTGGTTCCTCACCGAGCGCAACACCGACAAGGTGCACGCCATCCAGGCCGACCCGCGCGTCAACGTGAGCTACTCCAGCGGCTCCGGCTGGGTCTCGCTGACCGGCACCGCGACGGTCAGCGAGGACCGGGCGAAGCTCGAGGAGCTCTGGGACGCCTCGGCCGGCGTCTTCATGTCCGGCGGGCCGGAGGACCGGTCCAACGTGCTGCTGCGCATCGACGGGCGCACCGCGGAGTACTGGGAGTCCCCGGGCAAGGTGGCCGCGGCGATCCAGGTCGCCAAGGGACTGATCGGCGACGGTCAGCCCGATCTCGGGGACAACGACACCGTCGACCTGTAAACCTTCTCCCCATGCTGGTCGACGCGCACGGCCCCTCCCTCCCCGATGACGTCTGGCGTCGCTTCACCGGACCCCAGACCTGGCAGACGTGGGCGCACCTGATCCAGGGCGTGGACTGCTCGGACGACGTGCTCGCGGTGGGCAGCACCGGCACCATCCACGGGCCCGGTGGCGTCCCGGTGGGCTTCACGGTCACGGCGCTCGACGCCGAGCTGCGTTCCTGGTCGTGGACCGTGGGGCCGCGGTTCGCCGAGTCGGCGATGGACCACTTCGTCCTGCCCGCGCCCGGCGGCGGAACCCGCGCCGTGCTGCGCGTGCCCGGCCGGTCCTCCGCGGTGCTCCAACCCTACCGGCTGCCGGCAACCCGCGCCCTGCGACGCCTCGTCGCCGAGCCGGGCGGGGACGGGTCGGTCGAGGACGTGCGCGTGTTCGACTTCGCGTTCGCGGCGTCGTACGCCGCTGCGGGGCGCGCGTTCGGCATCACCCCGGCCACGGCCACCGTCGAGGTCGGCCCGCAGTGGCTCTACGTCGCCTACGGGCCCTGGCGGCTCGTCACGCCCGTGGACAACGTGGCCTCCGCGGAGGTCGCCGGCGGCTTCGCCTGGATCAAGACCGCAGGCCCGCCCCACCTGTCGCTGGAGGACCGCGGGATCTCGTTCACCACCAACGGCGACCGCGCCCTCTGCCTGACCTTCCACGAGCCGGTCCCCTCCATCGACCCGACGGCGACCATCACGCACCCCGGCGCCACGATCTCGGTCGCCGACCCCGAGGGGCTCGCGGAGGCGCTCGGCCTCGACGTCTGACAAGTCGCGGGTCTCGATACGCCCGTCACGGCTTCGCAGGCTCAGCCGTGGAGCTACTCGACCTCCCGCCCTGTCTAGCCGCGCGCTCCTTCGTCGCCCGCGACTAGGGTCGTGACATGGGAATCGTGCACAGGGCCACGTTGACGCCGTCCAAGCAGGAGCTCGTCGAGGCCTGGCTGCCGTCGCGCGGCTGGGCCGCGGGCCGGACGATCGCCGAGAAGGTCGCGGAGTACCGCCTCGACGACCCGGCCGGCGAGGTCGGCGTGGAGACCATCCTGTGGCGCACCGACGACGGAGCGGTGATCCAGACGCCGCTCACCTACCGCGCCGAGCCGCTCGCCGGCGCCGAGGCGCACCTCGTCGGGACGACCGACCACTCGGTGCTCGGTGAGCGCTGGGTGTACGACGGGTGCGGCGACCCGGTGTGGGCCACCACGCTCGTGGCCGCGATCCGCACCGGCGGGTCACAGTCGCAGATGTTCCTCGAGCAGGACGGCCAGCGAGTCGACATCCCCGCCCGGATGGAGGTCCGCGGCAGCGGCAGCGCGGCGGCCTCCGAGTCGGTCGACCGCGTCGAAGCGGTGGGCGACGACGGCGACGTCACGACCGTGTCCGCCGGCGGCACGGTGATCGCGCTGGCCCGCGTCGTCGGTGCGCCGCTGGGCGAGGGCGAGCAGCTGACCGGGACGGTCGTCGAGTCCGGCGAGAGCAGCGTCCTGGCCGTCCTGCGCACGCCCTGAGGCGTCACGCCCGGGCGACCTCGACGCCGAGCCACTCGCCCAGAGCGTCCAGCTCCGTGTCGACGCGGGCCCGCCGTCGTGCCGACCAGTCGCCGTCCTCGTGGACGGCGTCGACGATGAGGACCCCGCCCTCGCGGTCGGCGGTGGCGTCGACCTTGCCGACCAGCTCGTCGCCGTCGAGGACGGGCATCGCCCAGTAGCCCCACTGCCGCTGGTCGGCCGGCTTGTACATCTCGAGCTGGTAGTCGAACGCGAAGAGGTCCTCCATCCGCTTGCGGTCGAAGACCAGCCGGTCGATCGGCGAGAGGATCGCGGCCCGACCCTCGAAGTCGTCGTCCAGCAGCGCCGGGTCGACCCGCCAGAGCCCGCGGACGCCCTCGACGCGCGCGCTCTCGCCCGCGTCCCGTACGTCGTAGGGCTCGTGCCACGCCTCCAGCGCCCGCGGCCGCGCCAGCCCGAGCGCCCGCAGCCGCCGTGCGGCCAGGGTGCGGTGGGCCTCCTCCCCCGGCACCGCCGGGTCGCCGGGGTGGATCCGCTCGGCCAGGTCCCACCGACGCTCGCGGCCCTCACGGGACGCGACGGCGACCTCGCCGCGCGACTCCATGCACTCGAGGAGCTTCATCACGTTCTTGTTGTTGGTCCACCCCGACGAGCGCCACGGCACCTCGCAGGAGTCGGGCAGGTCACGGGCCGCGGTCGGTCCCTCGCTGCGCAGCAGCGCGAGGATCTCGCGGCGGCAGCCGTCGTTGGCCGCGACCCAGTCGGCGAGGTCCTCCTGCCACTCCTTGAGCGGCGGCACCCCGGGCCAGGCGTCCATGTCGGCCTGGAACAGCGCGACGTCCTCGGCCGGGTGCAGGTGTGCCTTGTGCTCCACGACCGCACCGTCGCCGACCAGGTCCTCGAGGTCCCCGGGGTCGTAGGACGACCCGATGCGGGTCCACAGCGCGAGGTCGGCGTGCTCGGCGACGACCCGCGTGAGGTCGACCTGGAGGAAGCCGAGGTGGCGGAGCACCTCGAGCACGTCGTCGGGTCGGTCGGCGGTGAGCAGCTGGGCCCGGACGGCGATCCGGCGCGCCTGCGCGCGGCTCAGCTCGTGGGGCTTCACCCGTGCGGCCGACACGTCACACCCACCCCGGACCCATGCCCCGGAGCGTAGGGCACCGCACCCACACCGAACGGTCAGCGGACCGCGGTGTCGACTGATCACGCCCGTCTAGTCACAAAGGGCCATTCGTGCCCCAATATCGGTCACTTCCGGGGTGTTCGCCCGTGAGCGGCGTCATGCGGTGCGACTCTCGACGTCATACCAGCAAGACATCTCGGAACTGCCAGAAATGCCGTGGGGGGCAACCATGTGGGACACCGTCGAGACCAGCTCGGTCCATCTCTCGCACGACCTGCCGTGCAACGGGTGCGGGCACGCCATGCACACCTACCTGCCGTGCTCCGACACGTGCGACTGCGCCCACGGGCGCGACCGGGTGCTCAGCGTCCTCTGATCCGCTTGCGGACCTTCGTCGCCACGCGCTCCCGCGGCGGCGGGTTCCCCTGCTCGTCCAGCTCGTAGGTCGCCACCTTCGCCAGCCGCGGTCGTGCGTGGTCGTCGACCACCTCGCCCGTCACCCACCACATCCGCAGGCTCCGTCCCCTCACCTGCAGGCAGGCCAGGTTGTTGTCGAACCACGGCCCCTCGGCGTAGTGCCACGTCAGTGGCGAGTCGGGGACCTTCGTCGAGCGTGACGCCAGCCGTCCCACCGGCCCCGCGACGCCGTACGACAGCACGGCGGTCGCGAAGCGCATGTTGCGCGAGAGCGGGTTGCGGATCGGGGAGCAGACCGCCTGGAGGATCGTCGACTGCAACGGTCGGCGGTGCCGCGCCGGGCGGGCCTCGCTGACGTAGCTGTGGTGCACGTCGCCGGACAGGAAGGTCACCGTCGAGGGGGCCCGGCCCCGCTCCCCTGCGGCCACCTCCATCGTCTGTCGTGAGACGTCCTGGAAGCTCCGCTGGAACGCGCCCCAGTGCTCGAGGTCGACGGTCTGGCGCAGCCGTTCGCCCGCCCGCGAGCCGCGCTCGCCCCACGCGCCGTCCGCGAGCGCCTCGCTGAAGGCCTCGAGGTGGTGCAGGCCGCGTGCCAGCAGGAACGGCAGCGAGGTGCCGACCAGCAGGTGGTCGACGTCGCCGCGCAGCTGCTCGTCGAGCCAGGCCGCCTCGTCGGGGTCGAGCATCGCCCGGGACTCGGGATGGAGGTCGCGCGCGGCCCTGGAGTCGACGACGACCAGGCGGGCCTGGGTGTCGAAGTCGCGGACGTGGCTCCAGCGGTAGGTCTCCGGCTTCTGGTCGACCCGGTCGGCGAAGGCGTCGACCACCTCGCCGAGGTCGTACTCGTCGTCACCGGCGTGGGCGACCACGTGCTGCCAGATCTCGTCGTCCGCGCGCGCGGCCGGCGAGAGGTTGCCGAGGTGCTGGTAGACCCAGTACGACGCCAGCCCGGCGACGATGCGCCCGTGCCACCACGACGTGGCCTCCATCTCGCGGCGCCACTCCAGCGAGGTGTTCCAGTCGTCGCGGATGTCGTGGTCGTCGAAGATCATCGAGCTCGGGACCGTCGAGAGCAGCCACCGGTTGGCGGGGTCGGACCACGCCAGGCTGTAGAGGTGGGCGTACTCCTCGTAGTCCTGCAGCTCGGTCCACGGCGGCTGCTCGATGTCGCGGCGCGACTCGATGAAGGCCCGCATCTCGTCGGTTGTCTCGTCGGCGTAGACCTGGTCGCCGAGGAAGAGCAGCAGGTCGGGGAGCTGCGGCGCCAGGTCGGGGTCGTCCGGGTCGGCGGGCGCGACCTGGTCGGCCATCCGCAGCGCCCAGGCCCGCAGGGCATCGACGCCGTGGGTGGAGTTGCCGGCCTCGTCGTGCGACACCGACGTACGGCACGAGCCGAAGGCCATCCGCAGCGGCCGGCCGGGCTCGAGGGTGGCGATGACCGGGGCCGGGAAGGGCGACCCGGGCTCGGGCCACACCTGCTCGCCGTCGACGTCGACCGTGTAGGTCTCGCTGCTGCCCGGGGCGAGGTCGGTGAGCTCGACCAGCGCGTAGTGGTGGCCGTGCACGGCGAACGTCCGCGCAGTCGCCGTGCCATCCCCGCGCGTGACGGACACCGACGCGGGGACGCGGGTCTCGACCCAGACCGCGGCCGAGGTGTCGTCGACATAGCGGAGCAGCGGGCCCAGCACCAGCGGGCCGTCGGTGCCGGTCACGGCTGGAGGAGGACCTTGATCGCGCGGCGCTCGTCCATGGCCCGGTAGCCCTCGGGCGACTCCGACATCGGGAGCGTCAGGTCGAAGACCTTGCCCGGGTCGATCGCGCCGGAGAGCACACGCTCGAGGAGGTCGGGGAGGTACTTGCGCACGGGAGCGACGCCGCCGGCGAGGCCGATGTTCTTCTGGAACATCCGGCGCACCGGCAGCTCGACGCCGTGCGGCACGCCCACGAAGCCGACGGTGGAGCCCGGACGGGCGATGGCGAAGGCGGTCTTCATCGACTCGTCGGTGCCCACGCACTCCAGCACGGAGTCGGCGCCGACGCCGTTGGTCAGCTCGGCGATCCGGGCGCTGCCCTCCTTGCCGCGCTCGGCGACGATGTCGGTCGCGCCGAAGGCCCGGGCGATCTCCTGGCGGGGCTCGTGGCGCGACATCGCCACCACGCGCTCGGCGCCGAGCTGGGCCGCGGCGAGCACACCGCAGAGACCCACCGCTCCGTCGCCGATGACGACCGCGGTGCCACCAGGCCTCACCCCGGCCGACACGGCCGCGTGCCAACCGGTGGGCAGCACGTCGGAGAGGGTCAGCAGCGACGGGAGGAGCGCCTCGTCGGGCATCCCGTCGGTCTTCACCAGGCTGCCGTCGGCCTGGGTCACACGGGTGTACTCCCCCTGCCCGCTCTGGGTGAAGCCGCTGTGCTCGCACGCGGACTGCACACCGGCCCGGCAGTGGGCGCAGGTGTTGTCGCTGTGGCAGAACGGCACGATCACGAAGTCGCCGGCCGAGAAGTCCGTGACGTCGGCTCCGACCTCCTCGACGACGCCCACGCACTCGTGCCCGATCGTGGAGCCGGCAGTGATGTCGTTGGCGCCGCGGTAGGGCCACAGGTCGGAGCCGCAGATGCAGCCGGCGACCACCTTGACGATGGCGTCGGTGGGCTCCTCGATCGTGGGGTCGGGCACCTCCTCGAAGCGGACGTCTCCGGGGGCGTGGATCGTGGTTGCTCGCATGTTCGCGATCCTGCCACGCTCCCCGGGGACTGCGAACCCACCCCTGCGGGGCCGTGACGTACGACCTTCGGCCGTCGTTGACTGTCGATGTGATCCGACGCCTGACATCGCTCGTCCTCGCGCTCGTCCTCGCGCTCGCCGCAGCGTCCGTGGCTCCGGCCCAGGCGGCACCCGCCGCTGCCGACCAGGCCATCGACGTGCTGGTGATCGGCGACTCCTACTCCGCCGGCAACGGCGCCACCGGGACGGCGTACGGGCCCTCCGGGTGCTACCGCAACACCACGCACTGGAGCGAGAGGTACGCCTCCGGGTTGCGCAGCCAGGGCCACCCGGTGACGGTGGCCAACCACGCCTGCAGCGGCGGCCGCACGCCGGACGTGCACACCCCGCGACCGATGGACACCCAGACGGGCCGCACCACGGCTGCGCCCGCCGACGTGACGACCACCGACCAGGCCGACGCCCACCTCCGCAGCGCCGACCCCTGCAACACGCACGCCTTCCCGGCCGAGGAGTTCTGGACCTACCGGGCGACCTCCGTGTCGGGCGGCACGATCACCTACGACTGCACCCGCACCCTGCGCCCGCAGGCCGACTTCGTCACCGGCGGCACCGACCTCGTGGTCTTCACCATGGGTGGCAACGACGCAGGCTTCAGCACCATCGTCCAGGGCTGCTTCGTCTCGGTGACCCGTTCGGCGGCGGCCTGCCGGTCGGCGGTCGACACCGCTCGCGGCCTGATCCCCACGATCAGGCAGCGGCTCCTCGACGACGTCGCCGCGCTCCGGGCCCACGGCCTTCGCGAGGACGCGCGGATCGTCCAGCTCGGCTACCCCTGGCTGCAGGTCGACAACGGCTTCAGCCTCCCCGACCCCGCTGACCCGCTCACTCCCTACCCGGCCGGCGACGCCGTGCGCAGCCTCATCACCGACGCCACGGCAGCGCTCGCGACGGTCCCCGCCGCCGCCAACGTCGGCCACCCCGGCCAGATGACCTTCGTCGGAGGGGTCACGACGAAGTTCGCCGGGCACGAGCCGGACGCCCAGTCGACCAACCCTCAGACGTGGATCAACGAGGCGTTCAGCGGTGCCGACACCAACCTCTGGTACCACCCCAACGACCTCGGGCAGATCGCCTACTCCAAGCTCCTGCTCGCGGGTGGCACCTACGGCGCCGGGCCGTCCGCCCCACCGCCGTCCACCACGCCCGTGCCGACCACCCCGGCACCGATGACCGCGTCGCTCCGCGTGCGTGCCCCGCACCGACCGGTCACGCACGCCCGGCCCGTGGTGCTGCGGATCGCCGTGCGCCGCTCGGACCGCACCGCACCCGCCGGCAGCGTCGTCGTACGTCGCGCGGGGCACCACCGGATCCTCACGGCCAGGCGACTGCGAGCCGCTGCCGACGGGCGCCTCCGACTGCGCGTGCGTGGCCTCGACCCGGGCCGTGCGCGGCTCGTGGTGACGTACCGCGACCGGATCGCGCCTCTGGTCCGCGATCAGGTCGTGGTGCGGATCTCGGCCCGACCGGCGCGGTGACGAGGACCACCGCGGCGAGCCGGATGGCTTTATCTCATATTTGAGATACCGTGGTCGGCATGGCTGACTACAAGGGCCGCATCGGCAACCTCATCCGTGACGCGCGCAAGCACCGCGGCCTCACGCAACACCAGCTGGCCGACCTGCTCGGCACCAGCCAGAGCGCGATCAACCGCATCGAGAAGGGCCACCAGAACCTCTCCCTCGAGATGCTCGCGCGGATCGGCGCAGCCCTCGACTCCGAGATCGTCGCCCTCGGCGCCGGACCGACGCACCTGCGCGTCGACGGCCCCACCACGCTCTCCGGCTCGATCGACGTCAAGACGTCCAAGAACGCCGGCGTCGCCCTGCTCTGCGCGTCGCTGCTCAACAAGGGGCGTACGACGCTGCGCAAGGTCGCGCGCATCGAGGAGGTCAACCGACTGCTCGAGGTGCTCAACTCCCTGGGCGTGGCCACCCGCTGGGTCGGCGACGAGAACGACCTCGAGATCATCCCGCCGGCCGAGCTCAACCTCGCCGACATCGACGAGGGCGCGGCCCGCCGCACCCGCTCGGTGATCATGTTCCTCGGCCCGCTGCTGCACCGCGTCGATCAGTTCGAGCTCCCCTACGCCGGTGGCTGCAACCTCGGCGAGCGCACCGTCGAGCCGCACATGTCGGCCCTGCGTCCCTTCGGCCTCGAGGTCAAGGCGACCGACGGGGCCTACCACGCCAGCGTCAACCGGGCGATCGAGCCGGGCCGGCCGATCGTGCTGACCGAGCGGGGCGACACCGTCACCGAGAACGCCCTGATGGCCGCAGCCCTGCACCCGGGCACCACCGTCATCCGCAACGCCTCGTCCAACTACATGGTCCAGGACCTTTGCTTCTTCCTGCGCAAGCTCGGGGTCGGTGTCGAGGGCATCGGCACCACGACCCTCAAGGTGACGGGGAAGTCCTCCATCGACGTGGACGTCGACTACTCCCCCTCCGAGGACCCGATCGAGGCGATGTCGCTGCTCGCCGCCGCGATCGTGACCCGCTCCTCCATCACCATCCGCCGGGTGCCGATCGAGTTCCTCGAGATCGAGCTCGCGACCCTGGAGGAGATGGGCTTCCAGTACGACCGCTCCGAGGAGTACGTCGCCAACAACGGCGAGACCCGCCTGGTCGACCTCACCACCCACCCGTCCGACCTGGTCGCGCCGCTCGACAAGATCCACCCGATGCCGTTCCCCGGCCTCAACATCGACAACCTGCCGTTCTTCGCGGTCATCGCCGCCGTCGCCGACGGCCAGACCCTCCTGCACGACTGGGTCTACGAGAACCGCGCGATCTACCTCACCGAGCTCAACAAGCTCGGCGCGCAGGTCAAGCTCCTCGACCCGCACCGCGTGCTCGTCGAGGGCCCCACCCACTTCTCCGGCGCCGAGATCGTCTGCCCGCCCGCCCTCCGCCCCGCCGTGGTCCTCCTGATCGCGATGCTCGCCTCCAAGGGCCGCAGCGTGCTCCGCTCGACCTACGTCATCCACCGCGGCTACGAGGACCTCGCCGAGCGGCTGAACGAGCTCGGCGCGAACATCGAGACCTTCAGAGACATCTGAGGGCTTCCCCGCTGGTTGAGCAGCGGGCCCGCTCAGCACCGGCTCAGTTGAAGAGGGTCTCGACCCACGCCCGCGAGACCTTGCCGACGGCGGGCGGGGCGGTCATGTCGGCGGTGATGCGGGGCATGGGCGCGGTGTGCTGGCCGGCGTTGCGGTGCCAGTCGTTCTCGGCCTCGACGAGCAGGCCGAGGTCGGCGCGGGAGAGGAACACCCCATGGCCCTCGGGACACTGGTTGACGGTGGCCTCACCGAGGTTCCGCTCGTCCATCTGGGCGCCACATCGGGGACACGTCATGCTCTCCATCCCCTGAAGGTACTCCGCGCACCCATACTTCTCCCGTGAACACACCCCACGGCGTTCTCGTCTTCCCCCGCTTCGCTCCTCCAGCCGACAACGCCGCAGGGACCCCGAGATGACCGCGCCGCGCCCCACCAGATCGGGCTACCTCGACCAGCCACTCCCCCTCGCGTTCGCCCACCGGGGCGGTGCCTACCACCCCGACATCGAGGGGCTCGAGAACACGTTGGTGGCCTTCGGGCACGCCGTGGAGCTCGGCTACACCTACCTCGAGACCGACGTCCACGTGACCAGCGACGGCGTGCTGCTGGCCTTCCACGACACGGTGCTGGACCGCGTCACCGACCGCACGGGCAGCATCGCCGAGAGCACGTGGGCGGAGGTCCAGGAGGCCCTCATCGGCGGTCAGGAGCGGGTGCCGACGCTGGCGGCGCTGTTCGACGCCTTCCCCACCGCCCGTTTCAACATCGACCTCAAGTCGGAGGGCGCCGTCGAGGCGCTCGCCGCCTTCGTCGAGGAGCGGGAGGCGTGGGACCGGG
Source organism: Nocardioides sp. BE266 (assembly GCF_031457855.1). Taxonomy (NCBI): domain Bacteria; kingdom Bacillati; phylum Actinomycetota; class Actinomycetes; order Propionibacteriales; family Nocardioidaceae; genus Nocardioides; species Nocardioides sp. BE266. The sequence goes on from NZ_JAURTI010000005.1 coordinate 271,535, forward strand.
TGCTGGTCGGCTCGTTCTCGGGTCGTCGCATGGCGGCGTTCCGGCGTCGTACGGGCGGGCGGGTCGCAACGTCCGCGGTGCCGCTCGAGGTGGTCGCCTTCGTCCTCTCCCCCAGCGGCCGGCTGGCGCGCTTGCTGACGCGCGGACGCCCGGTCGCGCTGCAGATCCCCCACAAGCAGGGCGCTCTCACGGTGGCGTCGCGCTCGCTCGTACGACGTGCGCACTCCGCAGGCCTGCAGGTGCACGTCTGGACCATCGACGACCCAAATGAGATGAACGCCCTCCTGGACCGTGGTGTCGACGGCATCATGACCGATCGCACGGACATACTCAGGGACGTGCTCCGCGCCCGCGGACAGTGGAACGGCGCCGACGGCAGCCGGGAAGGTGAGTCATGAGCGCTACTGACGGCATCGCGAACCTGAAGCCGCTGGCGCAGGCCAAGGAGCAGAAGGCCTGGTACTGGTACGACTGGGCCAACAGCGCGTACGTCACCACGGTCGGCACCGTGCTCTTCGCGCCCTACATCATCGCGATCGCCAAGGAAGCCGCGGTCGACAACCGGATCTCGCTGCTCGGCATCTCGGTGGCACCGGGCTCGCTCCCGTCCTACCTCGTCACGATCTCCACCATCTTCTCGGCGATCGTGCTGCCGCTGATGGGCCCTGTCGCCGACCGGACGGCCAACAAGAAGCGCCTGCTCGCGATCTTCGCCTGGCTCGGCGCGCTGTCCGGGTCGCTGATCTTCTTCGCGACCGGCGACAACTGGCAGATCGGCGCGGTCGGCTTCTTCCTCGCCAACATCTTCCTCGGCGCCTCACTCGTCGTGAACGACTCGATCCTGCCGCTGATCTCCGACGAGGAGAACCGCGACCGGGTCTCCTCGCGCGGCTGGGCCTGGGGCTACCTCGGCGGTGGCCTGCTCCTCGCGGTGAACCTGGCCCTCGTGACGCTGCTGCCGTTCGGCCTGGAGAAGGGTGAGGCCGCGCGGATCAGCATGCTCTCGGCCTGCATCTGGTGGGCGGCGTTCACGCTCATCCCCTTCTTCCGGCTCAACGACCACGAGCCGGTCGCGCTCGCCGAGAGCGACGGCGGCAAGCAGGGCATCTTCGCCGAGAGCTTCGGTCAGCTGGCCAAGACGCTGCGCGAGCTCCCGAAGTACCCCGTTGCGCTGAACTTCCTGCTGGCCTACCTGTTCTTCAACGACGGCATCCAGACCGTCATCGCCTCCGCGTCGACCTACGGCTCGGAGGAGCTGGGCTTCGGCGACTCGGTCCTGATCGGCACGATCCTGCTCGTCCAGTTCGTCGCCTTCGGCGGCGCGCTGGTCTTCGGCCGGCTGGCCAAGCGGTTCGGCGCCAAGCACACGATCCTGGGCGGGCTGGCGATCTGGATGGTGATCGTCACCGCGGCGCTGTTCCTGCCCGAGAAAGGCCTGGTGCCGTTCCTGGTCCTCGGCGTCGCGATCGGCATCGTGCTCGGCGGCACCCAGGCGCTGGCCCGGTCGTACTTCTCGCTGCTGATCCCCCGCGGCAAGGAAGCCGAGTACTTCAGCTTCTACCACGCGATGGATCGCGGTACGTCGTGGTTCGGCACGCTCGTCTTCGGCGTGGTCTACCAGATGACCGACTCCTACCGGCCGGCCATCTTCGCGCTGATCATCTTCTTCGTGCTCGGCGGCCTGCTGCTCATGCGGGTCGACACCGCCAAGGGAATCCGCGACGCCGGCAACGACGTACCAGCCGTCATCTGACCCGTTCCGGGGCCGTGACCTCGGTGGACTGCACCCCTGGGGGTGAAGTTCGTCTCGCCTGAGCGTGGATTCCCGGGTCACGAATCCGCGGAATGTGGGGCGCCCCGCTACCGTTGAAGGATCACAGGGGATGGGCCGCGTCGTCACGAGCGGCGTCACGAACTCGGTTCTGGCCCGTCTCACCTACAACCCGGTACACAACGCAACGGGGTCAGCAACCCAACTGGAGGTGGGCACGGTGGCGGAGCGCACACTGCGTGGCGCGAGGCTCGGCGGCCAGAGTTTTGAGGACGAGCGCGGCATCGAGTTCGCGGCTCGTCAGCAGGTCGGATATCGATGCAAGCAAGGACATGACTTCGAGGTCACGATGTCGGTCGAGGCCGACATCCCGGCCGTGTGGGAGTGCCCCCGGTGTGGGGCCGAGGCGCTGAGCACGGCGGGCATCCTGCCCGAGGAGAAGGTCGAGAAGCCGGCGCGCACGCACTGGGACATGCTCCTGGAGCGTCGCTCCGAGAAGGAGCTCGAGGACATCCTCAAGGAGCGACTCGAGCTGCTCCGCGGCGGCGAGATCGGCCCCGCGCACCTGCACCGCGCCAACAAGAAGAAGCGCGTCTCCTGACGCTCTGACTCAGTCGAGCTTCACTCGACCACGTCGCCTCGGACCACGGGCCCTCCGGCCTCCGGTCCGGGGCGTCGTCCATTTCCGGGCCCGAAGCCGGGCCCGAAGCCCGGCCCGAAGCCGGATCCGCCGGCGCCGAACTGCGCCGCACCCGGTACGACGACGAGCCGGCGCTCCACGACCGTGGTGAGCAGCCGCCGGGCGACCGGTCGTGTGAAGGGCAGGATCAGCAGGATCCCGACCGCGTCGAGCAGGAAGCCCGGGCTGAGCATCAGCGTGCCACCGATGAGGATCAGCGCACCGTCGGCGAGCTCGCGCGCCGGCATCCGGCCACCCTGGAGGGCCTCCCTGAGGGCACGCCACGCGCGGCCGCCCTCGCGCTTGATCAGCCAGGCGCCGATCATGCTGTCGAGCACCAGCAGGAGGATGGTCCACCACGGGCCGACCAGCTGGCCGACCTGGAGGATCGCCCAGATCTCGGCGAGCGGGATGACGACGAACGCCGCCGCCAGCACGGGGCGTACCCACCCGCGACGGCGCCGGCGGGTCGTGCGCGGGGACCTCGGCTGGGGGTGGGGCTGGGACACGGCTACCTCCGGCGACGGCGCAGCTGCGCGCGACGCTCGGCCAGTCCCCAGCGGGTGATCAGCTGGAGGGACTCGCGCGCGACCTGGCCGCTCATCTTGGAGTCACCGCGCTCGCGCTCGATGAACTCGATGGGCACCTCGGTCAGCCGCAGCCCGTGGTTGAGCGTGCGGTAGGCGAGGTCGGTCTGGAACACGTATCCAGTAGACCTCACGGTGCCAAGGTCGATCTTCTCGAGCGTGGTCCGGCGGAACAGGCGGTAGCCGGCGGTCGCGTCCTTGACCCTGATGCCGAGGAGCAGCCGGACGTAGAGGTTGCCGCCGCGCGAGAGCGCCAGGCGCAGCACGGGCCAGTTCACGACCGAGCCGCCGGGGACGTAGCGCGAGCCGATGACCAGGTCGGCGGAGCGGAGCGCGTCGAGCAGGCGGTGCAGCTGCTCGGGCTGGTGGGAGCCGTCGGCGTCCATCTCGCCGATCACGTCGTAGCCCGCGGCGAGCGCGACGTCGAAGCCATGGAGGTAGGCCGCGCCGAGGCCCGCCTTCTCCGTGCGGTGCACGACGTTGATCGCCTCGTCGTCGGCCGCGAGGCGGTCGGCGATGGCGCCGGTGCCGTCGGGGCTGTTGTCGTCGACGATCAGCACGTCGACGCCCGGCTGGGCGGCGCGGAGCCGGCCGACGATCCACTCGATGTTCTCGGACTCGTTGTAGGTCGGGATGACCATGACGACACGGCCGAGGCCTTCGACACTCACGCGGTGATACCTCGCTCCACAGGCTGCGGCGACGGGCGGTCGCTCCGTCGGCGACGACGATAGGTCACGAGCACGAGCACCGTGTGACAGACGAGGAACACCAGCGTGAACCGCGCGGGCCAGAGGCCCGCCCGCACGGCCGGGGTCAGCGTGGTGCTGAGGCCGACCTCCTCGACGAGCACGTCCTGCTCGCGCCGGGGCACCGAGGCCACCACGTGACCGTCGGGGCCGACGACGCCGGAGATGCCGTTGATCGCGGCCACGACCACCCAGCGCCCGGTCTCCTGGGCGCGCAGCCGGCTGATCTCGAACTGCTGGTCGAGCTGGGCCGTGCGGCTGAACATCGCGTTGCTCGTCTGCACGGTGACCAGCTGCGCGCCGCGGGCGACCTGACCGCCGATGCCGTCGTCGTACGCCACGTCGAAGCAGATCGCGTCGGCGAGCCTCACGCCGGCGACGGTGATCGGTTCCAGGCTCGTCCCCCGGACCATGTCGCGCGGCACCTCGGTGAGCCGGCCGTAGGTCGAGGGCATCCAGCTGACGTCGCGGAAGGGGATGTACTCCCCGTAGGGCACGGGGTGGCGCTTGGTGTAGCGGTCGGCCCCGCCGGTGCCGGGCTGGTAGACGATGCCCTGGTTGAGCACCTCGGTGTCGTCGAGCGGGTTGGTGTTGGTCCCGCCGACGATGATCGGGACGTCGATGGCGTCGGACGCGGCGACGATCCCGGCGTGCACGCCCGCGTCGAGGAACGGGTCGACGGCCGTGGAGTTCTCCGGCCACACGACGAAGTCGGGGCGTGGCGTCTCCCCCGCGTCGACCGACGCAGCCAGGTCCTCGGTGAGGCGCACGTGGTTGGCGGTCACCTCGCGGTGCACGGCGGGCACGTTGAGCCCGGTGCCCGGCACGTCACCCTGCACCGCGGCGACCGTGGCCGTGCCGTCCTGGCTGATCGGGTACGCCACCACAGCGGGCGCCAGCGACGCGGCAACCAGGCCTCCGACGCCGGCGACGACCCGGCGTGAGGGGCGAGGACGCTCGAGGAGCAGCCACGCGAGCGTCGTACCGCTGAGGGCGACGAGCATGCTGACGCCGGTCATCCCGACCCACGGCAGGGCGTCGCCCCACGGGGTGCCGGCGGTCGCGTAGGCGAGCCGGCCGAACGGCATCCCGCTGAACGGCCAGCCGCTGCGCCACGTCTCGACGCCGACCCACCACAGCGCCGTCCACAGCGGCCACAGGCGGTGTCGCATGCTCCACGACAGCCCGAGTCCCAGCGGGACGAAGAACGCCGTCTCCATGGCGCACATCGCGATCCAGGCGTCCGTGCCCACCGAGCGCATCCACACCATGACGGCGTAGGTGAACGTGAAGCCGAAGAGCAGGCTGGGCAACCAGGCCCGGCCCGGCCGCAGGCCGCGCACGGAGACGACGAGCGCGGCGATCGCCGGCGGCATCAGCCAGGCGAAGCCGATCGGCTCGAAGGCAGCCGCCAGCACGAGTCCGCCGACGAGGGCGAGGAGGCAGCGCAGCGGCACGGACAGACCGTAGCCGACGGCTGCTCACGACATGGAGAGCCTGCAGCGGTGCGGGAGGGACGAGGGGGCTTCGGACCAACACACGACCGCCTGGCTGACGATCGCACGAAGTTGTCTAGCGCCCCGAGGTCCCTCCCGCATCCAGCCACCGCGGGGCACCATCGACGGGTCGCCGAACGGTGGGCATCGCTGGCTTCGCGACCCACACGTCGAGCTCCCCTCTGCCGAACGCGCCACCCGCGGGCTGCACAGGCGGACCCGGGAACCCTCCCTCCCGAGCGCGGTGCTGTCAACACGCTCCTGACCTGCATGGACGCGCGTTCATGCAGGTCAACGGGCTGCACTTCGGTTGAAAGTCGTCGGACAAAAATTGCAGGCCCTCGGCGTGTCGTTGCAGACACGCCGGAGGCCCGTGCGGGCGGTGCCCTAACGGGGAGGTACGACGACCGTCCCGGTCGCCGTCGTCGCCACGACCGGCGGGTCGAGGACCTCGGCCGCGCCGGGCGCCTCGGCGGTCGGGGCACCGCGGCCGACGACCTGGACGGCGAAGTCCATCACCCGGCTGCGGGTGCCCTCCCGGACCAGCGTCGCGGTGATCTCCAGGACGTCGCCGGCCCGCACCGGGGCCTTGAACTGGACGTCGGAGTAGGACGCGAAGAGGCCCTCGTCGCCGTCGAGGAGGATGCACATCTCGGTGGCCACGTCGCCGAACAGGCCGAGGCTGTAGGCGCCGTCGACGAGGTTGCCGGCGTAGTGGGCGTGGGAGTACGGCACGTAGCGGCGGTGGGTGACCACGGTGCCGGTGCGATCCTGCGTCATGAGGCGGTCCTGTTCGTGAGTCGGTGGACGATGAACGAGGCGACCTCGCCCGGCGTCGTACCCCTGGTGAAGACGCGGTCCACGCCGAGCTCGTCGGCCATCGTCTCGTCGAAGCGCGGACCGCCGACGACCAGCAGCGGTCGCTTGGCGGCCGGGTAGGCCTCGCGGAAGGCCGCGGACATCTCGCGCGTGTTGAGCAGGTGGGCGTCGCGCTGGGTGACGACCTGCGAGACGAGGACGGCGTCGGCCTTCTCCGTAGCTGCCGCCTCGACGAGCTGGGGCACGGAGACCTGGGCGCCGAGGTTCACGACCTTGAGCTCGCGGTAGTACTCCAGGCCCTTCTCCCCCGCGAAGCCCTTGATGTTGAGGATCGCGTCGATGCCGACGGTGTGCGCGTCGGTGCCGATGCAGCCGCCGACGACCACGAGGCGGCGACGCATGGAGCGCTTGATCGCGGCGTTGGCCTCCTTGGGCGTGAGGAGGGGGTAGTCGCGCTCGACGACCTCGACGGTGCTGGGGTCGACGAGGTGGTTGACCCGGCCGTAGACGACGAAGAAGGTGAAGCCCTCCCCCATCGGCTTGGCGTGGACGACGAGCGCGGGGTCCATGCCCATCTTGTTGGCCAGCTGCACCGCGGCGCCCTCGGCCACCTTGGAGTGCTCGATCGGCAGGGTGAAGGACAGCTGCACCATGCCGTCGCCGGTGGTGTCGCCGTAGGGGCGGATCAGTGTCATCGCTTCGCTCCTCGGTTTCGAGACGCTCGCTGCGCTCGCTCCTCAACCAACGGAGATTCGAGGATCTCGGTGGCCGGGTTGTAGTAGCCGGCGGCCTTGCGGGCGACGCCGTCGAGGCCCTTGCCCTTGTCGGCGGGCCGCTTCATCAGGCCGAAGGTGCCGTCGGCGATCGCGGAGAGCAGCGGCGGCTCACCGGGAACGCTGCGGTCGGCCTTGATCTCCTCGAGCAGGCCGATCGCCTCGCCGAGCACCTCGCGCGCACGGTTGGCGATGAAGCCGTCCGGGGCGGGGCGGAAGTCCTCGTGGAGCTTGCCGGCCGCGTTCATGACGTAGCGGACGTTCTGCAGCGCGAGGTCACGGTCGGAGATCCACGGCGTCACCACGGCCTCGGTCATCATGCCGACGAGCAGGATGCCCTGCCCGGTGAGGGCGCCGACCAGGTTGAAGAAGCCGTCGAGGAGGTAGCCCTTGAAGATGTCGCCGGTCATGTGACGCGTCGGCGGCATCCACTTCAGCGGTGCGTCGGGGAACAGCTCGCGGGCGAGCATCGCGTGGGCCAGCTCGAGGCGGAAGGAGTCCTCCACCTCCGGGTCGATCTCGAACGCGTGACCCAGGCCGAGCTGCCAGTCCTCGAGCCCGGCCTCCTTGGCGAAGTACTCGTTCAGCAGCTGGCTCGTGGTGACCGTGTGGGCGGCCTCGATCGCGTCGGCGGTGGTGAGGTAGTTGTCCTCGCCGGTGTTGATGATGATGCCGGCGCGCGCGTGGATCTGGCGGCTGAAGCGCTGGTCCACGAAGGTGCGGATCGGGTTGATGTCGCGGAAGAGGATGCCGTACATCGAGTCGTTGAGCATCATGTCGAGCCGCTCGAGGCCGGCCAGCGTCGCGATCTCCGGCATGCAGAGGCCGGAGGCGTAGTTGGTCAGCCGGACGTAGCGGCCGAGCTCCTTCGACGTCTCGTCGAGCGCCGCGCGCATCAGGCGGAAGTTCTCCTGGGTGGCGTAGGTGCCGGCGAAGCCCTCGCGGGTCGCGCCCTCGGGCACGAAGTCGAGCAGCGACTGGCCGGTCGAGCGGATCACCGCGATGACGTCGGCGCCCTCGCGGGCCGCGGCCTGGGCCTGCGGGATGTCCTCGTGGATGTCGCCGGTGGCCACGATGAGGTAGATCCACGGCTTGCTCGGCGCGTCGCCGACCTTCGCGACCATCTTCTCGCGCGCGACGCGCTGGCGGTCGATCTGCTTGATGCCGGCGGCGACGGCCTTGCGGGACGCAGCAGCCGCGCGGGTGGCATCCTTGCCCTCGGGGACCCGGAACGTCACCGAGCCGGCCGCGGCCTTCTGCGCGAGCGTCAGCAGGTCGTCGCCCTCACCCCGGAGCAGCGCGTCCCACACCGGGAGGCTGACGCCGTGCTCGAGCCCGACGTCGGCTCGTACGGCGTCGGCGAGCCGGTTGACCCACGGAGTGCCGTCGGGGTCGGCGCCGCCGAGGCCGGCCAGGCGCAGCGTGGCCCGCTCGACGCTGACGGTGGTGTGCTGGGTGGCGAGGTCGACGATCGGCTTGCCGACCTGGCGCGCGAGCGTGCGGGCGCGGCGGACCTCGGCCCGGTCGATGCCGAGCTGGCTCTTCGCCTTGTTGACTGCGGTCGCCATCAGAGCCTCCGCTCGAAGAGCCCGCGCACGCCGGCGTCGGCGCGCAGCAGCTCCATGGCATAGGCCGCGTGGCCGGGGACGTAGCCGTTGCCGACGAGCATCCGGACGTCGGCGGCCAGGCCCTCGGCGCCGAGCGCCGCGGCGCTGAAGCTGGTGGCCATCGAGAAGAAGATGACGGTGCCGCCCTCGGCGGTGGCGAGGATCGCGCCGCCCTCGCAGCCGGGGACGTCGACGCACACGACGGTGACGTCGGCCGGACCGCCGGCGGCCGTGACGGCATCGCGCAGCGCGATCGGGTCCCGCGCGTCGGCGATGGTGACAGCGTCCGCGATGCCCGCTCCGGTGAGCAGGTCGTGCTCACCCTGGTGAGGTACGACGCCGATGGTGCGCGCCGCGCCGGCCTCACGGGCGGCGGCGAGGCTGAGGGAGCCGGACTTGCCCGCACCACCGATGACGGCGACCACCGGCTCCTTGCCGCGGGCGACGTACTCCCGCACGACGCGGGCGGTCAGCGCGGGCGCGCCACACACGTCCATCACGCTGAGCGAGAGGGCGGGGTCGAGGTCGTCGGGGATGACCGCGGCGATGGAGCGACCGAAGAGCACGGCGTGGCCGTCGCACGGGACCTGCTCACTGCGGCCGTCCCACTCGGCGAGGCCGTCCTCGATGACGAGCGGGGTCAGCGTGAGGCTCACCAGGGTGGCGACGCGGTCGCCGACCTGGAGCCCGAGCGGCGACTGGGGGCCGACCTCCTCGACGGTGCCGACGAGCATGCCGCCGGAGCCGGTCTCGGGGTTCTGCATCTTGCCGCGGGTGGCGACGATGTCGAGCACCTCGGCACGGACGGCGTCGCCGTCGTGGTCGTGCTTGCCCTCGAGCTGGCGGAAGGACGCGGCGTCGAGGTTGAGCCGCTCGACGCGCACGCGCACCTCGTCGGGCCAGAGCTCGGCGCGGGTGTCGAGGCGCTGGGCGGCCTGGGGCAGGACGGTGCGGTCGTCCAGGACGCGGTGCAGGCCGGTGGGATCACCGGTCCGGATGTCCGTGTGGGTGGTCAATTCGGGCCATCCTTCTTGTTGCACGCTCTTGAGCCGTAAATCTTCCGGCGCGCCATTGGACTCGCCGGACGTTCTCCGCGTACTCTTCCAGATGTGTCGCCGCACACACAACCGGCGCGCCGTCACGCGAGCTTCAAGGAGACCTCATGAGCATCGAGACCGCCATCTCACTGGGAGGGGCACTCGACACCGGCCAGCCCTACCCCTACCAGCGGGTCGAGCTCGTCGAGCCCGACTGGACGCGCTTCCCCGGGTGGGCCGACGTCACCGCGGCCGACTGGGCCTCCGTGCAGTGGCAGCGTGCCCACTGCATCAAGAACGTCAAGCAGCTGCGTGAGCTGATGGGCGACCTGCTCGACGAGCGCTTCTACGCCGACCTCGAGCGCGACCAGGCCGAGCGGGCCACGATGTCGATGCTCGTGCCGCCGCAGATGATGAACACGATGGTCCCGACGGTCTCCCCCGCCGGCGCCGGTTCGCTCACCGAGGCGTTCTACGCCGACCCGGTGCGCCACTACATGATCCCGGTCTTCAGCGACCGTCGCACCGACTGGCCCTCGCACCCGCACGCGACCCGCGACTCGCTGCACGAGCACGACATGTGGGCCACGGAGGGCCTCACCCACCGCTACCCGACCAAGGTGCTCGCCGAGCTGCTGCCGACGTGCCCGCAGTACTGCGGCCACTGCACCCGCATGGACCTCGTCGGCAACTCGACGCCGGTCATCGACAAGCTGAAGTTCGCCGGCAAGCCCAACGACCGGATCGGCGACATGATCGCCTACCTCCAGCGCACCCCGTCCGTGCGCGACGTGGTCGTCTCCGGTGGCGACGTGGCCAACATGCCGTGGCCCCGCCTCGAGGCGTTCCTGATGTCGGTGCTCGAGGTCGAGAACATCCGCGACATCCGCCTCGCCACGAAGGCCCTCATCGGCCTCCCCCAGCACTGGCTGCAGCCCGAGGTCGTCGAGGGCGTCTCGCGCGTCGCCGCCGTCGCCCGCTCGCGCGGCGTCTCGCTCGCGATGCACACCCACGCCAACCACGCGAACTCCGTCACGCCGATCGTCGCCGAGGCCTCGCGCGCGATGCTCGACGCCGGCCTGCGCGACGTACGCAACCAGGGGGTGCTGCTCAACGGCGTCAACGCCGACCCGCACGCGCTCCTCGACCTGTGCTTCCGCCTGCTCGACGGCGCGCAGATCATGCCCTACTACTTCTACATGTGCGACATGATCCCGTTCTCGGAGCACTGGCGGGTCTCGCTCGCCGACGCGCAGCGCCTGCAGCACCACATCATGGGCTACCTGCCGGGCTTCGCGACGCCGCGCATCGTGTGCGACGTGCCCTTCGTCGGCAAGCGCTGGGTCCACCAGAACGCCGACTACGACACCGAGCACGGCATCTCCTACTGGACCAAGAACTACCGCACCTCGATCGAGGCCGACGACGCCGAGGCGCTGTCGCGCTACTACGAGTACTACGACCCGATCCACACCCTCCCCGCCGCCGGCCAGCAGTGGTGGGAGCAGCACGGCCGCCTCGACGAGGCCTCCCTCAAGGCCGCCGAGATGGCCGAGGCCTCTCGTCGTACGGCTGCCCTCCAGGCCTACTGAGCCGCTGTCTAGATCAGTGATCCCCGGCTGACCGGGGATCGCTGAACTTGTCGGCCCCTGCACGGCCTGACAAGTTCAGCGATGGCCTGACAACTAGGGTGTCCACCCGCTGTTGATGTTCCACCAGGTCTCCACAGGCGCGCGTTTCGGGCCCTCGTCCACAGGCAGTTGGTACGCGGCTCGCGACAGGCCACCAGAGGCGGCCACCGTGGACCCCATGGAGGCACGACTACGAGCTCTGGTGGCCGAGCATGGTGTGTTCACGCGCAAGGATGCCCTCGTCGCCGGCTACCACGACCACGCCATCGCCGGTCTGATCAAGGCCGGCGCTTGGGTACGAGTGCGGCGTGGAGCGTATGTCTTCGGCGACGGTTGGGCAGACCTGAGCGTGAATCAGAGGTACGCCTTGCTGTGTCGCGCGGCCGTCCGTCAGGCGAACACGCGAGTAGTCCTGAGCCACACGAGCTCGGCCAACGAGTACGGCACGCCGCTGTGGGAGTGCGACCTCACCACAGTGCACCTCACCCGGCCCGACGAGCGCGCCGGGCGTGCAGAGGCAGGCATCGTCCAGCATCGCGGAGTGATCGCCGAGGGTGACGTCGTGACCCGCAACGGACGCGAGGTCATGAGCGGTACCCGTACTGCGCTCGAGCTCACCCTGGTGCTCGACGTTGAACACGCGCTGGTCGAGATCGACTACCTGCTCCACAACGGATTCACCACATTGGAGAAGCTGCGACTTCGCTACGAGTCCATGGCCCACTGGCCGCGGAGCCTCACCACCGACCTGGTGCTGCGCCTCGCCGACGAGCGGTCGGAGTCTGTTGGAGAGACACGGGCGCGCTTCCTCTGCTGGGCACAGCACCTTCCAGCGCCGATCCCCAACTATCCGATCCACGACGAGCGCGGCGTCGAGATTGCGCGCGTCGATCTGGCATGGCCACAACTCGGCGTGTTCCTGGAGTTCGACGGAAAGACGAAGTATCAGGAACACCGGCGCAAGGGCGAGTCAGTGGTGGACTGCGTCCTCCGGGAGAAGCAACGTGAGTCGCGCATCTGCGAGCTGACCGGATGGCGTTGCTCCGGATCGTGTGGGCGGACCTCTACAAGCCAGCAGACACTGCGGCTCGCATCCGCAACCTGTTTCAGCAGCCAGCCGCGTGAGCCGGGTTGTCAGGCTGTCGCTGAAGTTGTCGGCCCTTGCACAGCCTGACAAGTTCAGTGATCCCCGGTCAGCCGGGGATCACTCGGGTGGTCGTCAGTTGGCGGGGAGGTGGGACGGAAGGGCCAGGGCCGTCGCGAGGGCGGGGGTCCGCGAGCGGGGCGACGCCGGCCGCAGGACCGAGCACGGGCGCCCAGGCGAGGTGCGCGGCCATGTCGAGCACGCGCCACTCGCCGCACAGCGACGGCGTCTGCCACTGCTCCTCGGTCAACCCTTCCAGGGTGCCGATGAGCGCGTCGCGCTCGGATCTCACCATGTCCGTCAGCTCGGTCATGGCGCCTCCAGGGTCAGCTGATGGGACGGTTCTCGTAGGGCGTGGAGAGCACGATCGTGGTGCGGGTCGAGACGCTCGCGGACGCCCGGATCCGGGCCAGCAGCTCCTCGAGCGCGAGGGGCGTGGCGACGCGGATCTTGAGGATGTAGGACTCCTCGCCGGCCACCGACCAGCACGACTCGATCTCCTGGATGCCGACGAGGCGGTCCGGGTAGTCGTCGGGCTGGGAGGGGTCGATCGGGGTGATCGAGATGAACGCGGTCAGCGGACGCCCGAGCTGGTCGTGGTCGACGGTCGCGCCGTACCCCTTGATCAGCCCGCGCTGCTCGAGCCTCTTGACGCGCTGGTGCACCGCCGACGTGGACAGGTCCGTCGCCTTGCCGAGGTCGGTGAAGGACATGCGGCCGTCAGCGGCCAGCAGGGAAAGGATCTGCCGGTCCTTGGACTCGACCTCGGAAGAACTCACGGGGGCAGACTAGTCGGACCCGGACAGTGCCTCCACGAGGCGCACGGCAGATGAACCGAGGTCCCACTGCTCGTCGAGCGCGACCACCGCGGCGTGGTCGACCGGGGTCCGCGGCCGGGTCAGGTCGGGCGAGCCCAGGTCCAGGTCGCGGCGTACGGCGACCACCTGGGGCGCGACGGCGAGGTAGTCCTCCGCGGCCTTGATCTTCCCGCGCGGTCCGGGCCCCATGTCGGAGTCCGGGTCGAGCGCGGCCTCGACGATCGCACCGACCGTGCCGAAGCGGTTGAGCAGCGTGGCTGCGGTCTTGTCCCCCACGCCGGCCACTCCGGGCAGGCCGTCCGAGGCGTCGCCGCGCAGCGTGGCCAGGTCGGCGTACTGTTTCGCGTCGACGCCGTACTTGGTGCGCACCCAGGCGTTGTCGACGCGCTCGTGCTTGCTGACGCCGCGCGCGACGTAGAGCACCCGCACGGCAGCGTCGTCGTCGACGAGCTGGAAGAGGTCGCGGTCGCCGGTGACGATGTCGACCGGCATCCCGGCGCCCGTGGCGAGGGTGCCGATCACGTCGTCGGCCTCCATCTCGGCGTGCCCCACCACGGGGATGCCGTAGGCCGCCAGCACGGACTGGATGATCGGGATCTGCGTCTCGAGCGGGTCGGGGACCTCCTCGACGTCGGGCCGAGGGCCGGGGATCGCGCGGACCACTCGGTGGGCCTTGTAGGACGGGATCAGGTCGACGCGCCACTGCGGGCGCCAGTCGTCGTCCCAGCAGCAGGCGAGGTGGGTCGGGTCGTACTCCCCCACCAGTCGGCTGATGAAGTCCATCAGCCCGCGCACGGCGTTGACGGGGGTGCCGTCGGGCGCCCGCATCGAGTCCGGCACGCCGAAGAAGGCCCGGAAGTAGAGGGACGCGGTGTCGAGGAGCAGCAGGCGCTGGCCGGAGTCGGTCACGCAGGTGAGCCTGCCACAGCCCTACTCGGCCAGCACGGAGTACGCCACCACGCCACGTTTGAGGGACGCCGCGGTGCTCCGCGCGACACCCCGCAGCGGGCTGTCGCCGGCCGCATCGGCCACCTGCCCGCAGAGGTCGAGCAGCTGCTTCATCCAGCGCACGAAGTCGCCCGCGGACAACCCGGTGACCATGAGGACGTCGTCAAGGTCGTCGCCCTCGGCCCAGCGCCAGGCCGCCCACGCGAAGCCGAGGTCGGGCTCGCGCAGGAAGTCCAGCTTGTGGTCGCGCTCGAGGGCGTCGAGCTGGCCCCAGAGCCGGACGAGCTCGGCCAGGGCCGGCTGCACCTTGCCCCCGGGCAGCCTCGGCGACGACGCGTCGTCGGCCCGGCGTGCCTCGAAGACCAGCGCGGACAGCACCGCGGCCAGCTCGGAGGGAGCGAGCTCGTCGAAGATCCCGGCCCGGATCGCCTCCGCGGCGACCAGGTCCATGTCGGTGTAGATCCGGCGCAGGTGGCCGCCCTGCTCGGTGACCTTCTCGCCCTCAAGGTAGCCCAGTGCGGTCAGCACGTCGCAGACCCGGTCGAAGGTGCGCGCGACCGTGTTGGTGCGGTTCTCCACGCGCCGCTTGAGGGTCTCGGTGTCGCGCTGCAGCTTGAACCACCGCTCGGCCCACCGCGAGTGGTCCTCGCGGTCGGGGCACTGGTGGCACGGGTGCGACTTGAGGTCGGCGCGCAGCCGGCCGATCTCGCGGTCGGCCGCCGTGTCGCTGAACGAGTCCCGCTGCTTCGTACGACGCTGGGCGGGCGCGTCGAAGGAGTCGGCCCGCGAGCGCAGCGCATTGGCGAGCTCGCGCCGCTGGGCCGGGTTGCGGCCGTTGAACGACTTGGGGATCCGCAGCCGCCCGATCGACTCGACCGGCACCGGGAAGTCCATCATCGCCAGCCGGCGGGCCTGCCGGTCCGCGGTGACGACGTAGGGGCGCGGCTCGTCGCCCGAGGTGCCCGGGTCGATGACCACCGCGAGCCCGCTGAACTTGCCGGCGGGCACCTGGATCACGTCACCCGGGCGGAGCTTGCCCAGCGAGGCGGCGGCCTCGCCACGACGGTCCTGCCGGCGCTCGCGGGCGGCGCCCTTCTCGAGGTCGGAGATGCGGCGACGCAGCCCGGCGTACTCCATGAAGTCGCCGAGGTGGCAGGTCGCGGCCTCCGCGTAGCCGTCGAGCGCCTCCTCGGCCTTGTGCACCTGCCGGGCGAGCCCGACGACGGCCTTGTCGGCCTGGAACTGCGCGAACGACTGCTCCAGCAGCTCGCGCGATCGCGCGCGACCGAACTGGTGCACCAGGTTGACCGCCATGTTGTAGGACGGCCGGAATGAGGAGCGGAGCGGATAGGTGCGCGTCGAGGCGAGGCCGGCGACCTCGCGCGGGTTCATCCCGGGCTGGTAGAGCACGACGCCGTGACCCTCGATGTCGAGGCCGCGACGGCCGGCTCGACCGGTCAGCTGGGTGTACTCCCCCGGCGTCAGGTCGGCGTGGCTCTCGCCGTTCCACTTCGAGAGCTTCTCGATGACGACGGTGCGCGCGGGCATGTTGATGCCGAGCGCGAGGGTCTCGGTCGCGAAGACGACCTTGACCAGACCCTCCTGGAAGAGCTCCTCCACGACCTGCTTGAACGCCGGGAGCAGCCCCGCGTGGTGGGCGGCGATGCCGCGGGTGAGGCCGTCGAGGAACTCGTGGTAGCCCAGGACGTGCAGGTCCTCCTCGGGCAGCGAGCGCGAGGCCTCCTCGACGCGGGCGAAGATCTCGTCGCGCTCGGCCGCCGTGGTGAGCCGGGTGTTGGCCTGCACCAGCTGGGTCACCGCGGCGTCGCAGCCGGCGCGGCTGAAGATGAAGACGATCGCCGGCAGCAGGCCCTCGCGGTCGAGCCGCTCGACCACGTCGACCCGGCTCGGGATCCAGACCCGGCGGCCGTTGCCGACCGAGCGCGGGTTCTTCGACGAGCCCGGCTTCCCCTTGCGCGGCGAGCGCCGGTCGCGCATCAGCCGGGTGCTGGCCCAGTCGTCGCGGGCGATCCGGGTCAGCTCGTCGTTGACCGGGGCGCCCTCCTTGACGAAGCCCGCGCTCGCGTCGACGTCGGAGGACGCGAAGAGGTCGAGCAGCCGACGGCCCACCATGACGTGCTGGAACAGCGGCACCGGCCGCTTCTCCTCCAGGATCGTGGTGGTCTCGCCACGCACCGTGGCCAGCCACTCGCCGAACTCCTCGGCGTTGGACACCGTCGCCGACAGCGACACGAGCGTCACCGACTCCGGCAGGTGGATGATCACCTCCTCCCAGACCGCGCCACGCATCCGGTCGGCGAGGTAGTGCACCTCGTCCATCACGACGTAGCCCAGGCCCAGCAGCGTGCGCGAGCCGGCGTACAGCATGTTGCGCAGCACCTCGGTGGTCATCACGACCACCGGCGCCTCGCCGTTGACGACGTTGTCCCCCGTCAGCAGGCCGACGTTGTCGGCGCCGTAGCGCTTCACGAGGTCGTGGTACTTCTGGTTCGACAGCGCCTTGATCGGCGTGGTGTAGAACGCCTTGCGGCCGGTCTGGAGCGCCAGGTGGATGGCGAACTCGCCCACGATCGTCTTGCCGGAGCCGGTGGGCGCCGCGACGAGGACGCCTCGCCCGCCCTCGATCTCCTGGCAGGCGCGCACCTGGAAGTCGTCGAGCTCGAAGCCGTAGAGGCCGGAGAAGTCGCGCAGCATCGGGAAGTCCTTGCTCCGCTGGAAGGACGCGTAGCGCTCGGCCGGGCCCTGCTCGTGC
This sequence comes from Nocardioides sp. BE266, assembly GCF_031457855.1. Lineage (NCBI taxonomy): Bacteria > Bacillati > Actinomycetota > Actinomycetes > Propionibacteriales > Nocardioidaceae > Nocardioides > Nocardioides sp. BE266. Next base: position 288,367 of record NZ_JAURTI010000005.1, read on the forward strand.
TGGTCCTCGCTCATGCGATGACCTCGAGGGCGCCGGGGACGCACTCCACGGTGAGGGGCAGCGGCCCGAAGCGTTCCCCGTCGGCGTACGACACGATGCCGGGCGCGGCGACGGTGACCGACCGCACCCGCCGGTGGACGTACTCCGCGACGCCGTCGATCTTGCCGGTGAACAGACGCGGGTAGGAGCGGACCAGCTTGGTCTTGCTCATCCGGGTGATCACCACGACGTCGAGCAGCCCGTCGTCGAGGAGCGCGCCCTCGGTGATCCGCAGGCCGCCGCCGAAGGACGGACCGTTGCCCACGGCGACCAGCATCGCCTCGTGCTCGATCGTCTCAGCCCCTGAACCACTGTCGAGCTGGAGGACGTAGGGAAGCGGCCGGAACGTGCGCAGCTCGGCCAGCGTGGCGAGGTTGTAGCGCATCTGCCCCTTGGGCCAGGTCATCGCGTTGGCGCGCTCGTTGACGATCGCGTCGAAGCCGGCGGCCAGCACGGTCACGAAGTAGCGGTCACCGCTGCGGGCCAGGTCGATCCTGCGCCGGCGCGAGGCGATGATGCGGTCGGCCGCGGCGACCGGGTCGGTGCGCGGCAGGTCGAGGTAGCGCGCGACGTCGTTGCCGGTGCCGCTCGGGATCAGGCCCAGGGGCACGCCGGTGCCGGCCACGGCCTGCGCTCCGAGGTGCACCAGACCGTCACCGCCGCAGACCACCAGCGCCTCCACCCCGTCGGCCACGCAGGCCCGGGCCAGGTCGGACGCCTCGTCGGCGTCACGTCCCTGGAGGTTGCGGACGACGAATCCGCTCTCGCGCAGCCGGGCGAGCGCCACGTCGCGGTTGCGGGCGCCCTTGCCCTTGCCGGAGGTGGGGTTGGTCAGGAGGGCGATCTCGCGGCCCCGCACGGGTGCGGGCACAGACGGGTCGTGCATGTGCGCGACCCTATCCCCGTGACCTACACGCTCAGTCGCAGCAGCGCCGCGTAGCGCTCGGCGTGTGCGCCGACGGCGCGAGCGAGCCGGCCGAGGGCGTCCAGGACCAGCTCGGGGCCGAACCCGGTGCCGGGGACGGCGAGCACCATCCGGCCGCGGAGGTCGCCGACGACGACCTGACCGTGCCGCCAGGCCTGGTGCACGCGGAGCCGGGTCGCGTCGTCGACCACCGGCTCGGGATAGGCCTCGTCCACGGCGAGGAGGTCGCACACCAGGTCGGTCTCGCCCTCGGCGACGAGTCGTCCCCTGACCAGGTGACCGGTGCGGAGACCGGCCTCGGCGTGCCAGACGACGTCGTGGGTGCCGAGCCACTCGGGCAGGTCGAACGGATCGATGTCGGTGATCACGGCCTGCATGGGTCCACCCTGTCAGACCGGGTCGGGTGGCCTGTCGGAGCGGTGCGAGGTCGTCGGGGCTAGAGCCGCTTGGCGGCCGCCGTGCGTGCCCGGCGCCGGTCGTTGAGGCGGGCGATGACCTCGGAGGCGAAGAACAGCACCATCATCGGCACCGCCATCAGGCACATCGAGAACGGGTCGGTCGACGGGGTGGCCGCGGCCGCGAAGATGAAGGTGCCGATCACGATCCAGGGTCGGTACGCCGCGAGCTGGCGCCCCTTGACCACGCCGGCGAAGTTGAGCAGCACCACGAAGACCGGGATGTTGAAGGACAGCCCGAAGACCAGCAGCGTGCGGGTGAAGAACTGCAGGTAGTCGTTGAAGTCGATCAGGTTGGTGACGCCGTCGGGGTTGAACCCGATGAGGACCTCGAGGGCCACCGGCAGCGTGAAGTAGCCCAGCGCCACGCCGACCAGGAACAGCGGCCCGGCGACGGCGACGAAGATCCGGGTCATCTTCCGCTCCTGGGAGTAGAGCCCGGGGAGCACGAAGGCCCAGATCTGGTAGAGCCAGTAGGGAGCCGTGACGACGATCGCTGCAAAGCCGGCGAGCTTGAGCCACAGCATCAGGCCGGCGGCAGCACCGCTGGTCGTCGCCTCGGTGATGCCGTTGGGCAGCTTCTCCTGAGCGTCCTCGTAGGGCCCGAAGACGCCGTCCAGGAGGTAGTGGCGGAAGTAGAGCGCGATCGCGAACGCGACCACGAACACGAGCAGGCAGCGCAGCAGCCGGGCGCGGAACTCCCGGAAGTGGTCGGACAGCGCCATCCGCCCGTCGGGCCCGACGTCGTGGCGCGGGCCACCCCTGAACAGGCCGACGAGGCCTCCGAGCCTCACTCAGGCGGTGGTGTCGTCGCGACGCTCACGGAGCACCTCGCCGGAGGTCTCGTTGTGCGCCTCGGCCTGCGTCTCCTCGCGGGTCTGGAGCTCCTCGGGCGCAGCCTTGGCGTCCTTGGGGTCCTTGTCGTCGCGGAGGTTCTTCGTCTCGTCCTTGAAGATCTTGAGCGCCTGGCCCGAGCTCCGGGCGAGGTCGGGCAGCTTGGCCGCACCGAACACGAGTACGACGATGAAGAGGATCACCAGCCACTCCGCACCCTGCGGCATGCCGATCATCGGGTTGATCATGGAAGTCACTCCGTCACTTCTGGGGTCCGTGCGATGGGTGCTGCAGTACGTCGAAAGTCTACGCCGTCGTCCTCGTAGAGGCTGAGCGCTTCCCGTGCACTGGCTGTGAACGTGTCGGCGTACGCCGCTGGTGCGAGGAGGGTGGCGTGCGGCGCGAGCCGGAAGAGGAGCGCCTGCGCCCACTGCTCACTGGCCACCTCGAGGTCCACGTCGATCGTGCCGTCGGGGCCGGGACGCTGGCCGGTCACCTGGTAGTACTCGACCACCCAGCGGGCCGGCGGCGCGAGCCGGAGCGTGATCGTGGTGGTCTCGGCGTCGGTGAACCACCCGCCGGTCAGGTCGCGCGGACGGGCGCCCTTGTCGACCACGTCGGTGTCGAGCTCGCGGGCGGCGAGGATGCGGTCCACGCGGAAGGCCCGGTCGCCCTGCGCGGTGTGGCACCACGCGTCTAGGTAGAGCAGGTCCTCGACGCGGGCCAGCCCGCGCGGGTCGACGGTCCGCAGCGACTCCTGGTCGCGCGACGGCACGTGGTAGGTGATCTCCACCTGGTGGCCGCGGGCGATCGCGGACTCGAGCACGGGCACGACGGCGCTGCTCTCGAGCGGGGTCGGCGAGACGTGCAGGCGCAGGAGGTCCTCGCCGTCGGCCCCGGCGGCCGCCTCGAGCTTGGCGAGGGTCCGCTGGATCACGTCGGCGGCGCCTTCGGGCGCCGAGTTGGCCATCGTGCGCAGCGCCACCACCAGCGCGGTGGCCTCGGCCGGGGAGAACCGGACCGGGCGAGCGAGGTAGTCGGCGTTGTCGACGCGGATCATCCGGTCGCCCTCGAGCGCGTCGAGGTCCACCTCGATCAGGTCGCCGGGCAGTCCGGGCGAGAGGCCGGTCATGAAGAGCAGGCGCAGGTCGCGCTCGATCTGCGCGGCGTCGGTGCCTAAGTGGGCGGCCGCGTCGTCGAGCCGGACCTCACCACGGGCGAGGAGGTAGGGCACCAGGGCCAGGAGTCGGGCGACCTGGTCGGGCGCGGTGTCGGCCGGCTGCGTGGTCATCGTCGGGGTCCCCTCGGGATTGTCGAGCGGAGGAGCGAAGCGGGGGAGCTCGAGAATTCCGTGGGGTGACTCATCGGGCCCCCTCCACGATCGAGCGCAGGCGGGTGACGACCTCGTCGCGCAACGCCTCCGGAGCCTGGACGACGACGTCTGCGCCGTAGGTGAGCACCTCGTCGGCGAGCTCGTGCACGGGCCCCTCGACGACCAGCGTGTCCCAGCCGGAGGCGTCAGCGGCCACGGACTCGGCGCGACGGCGAAGGCCGACCCCGGTCCCCTGGCGCACCTGCAGCTCGGCGCGCACGCTCGGGTACGACGGCGACAGCCGGCGGGCGACCGCGCGCACGTCGGTGCCGGCCGGGACGTCGTAGGCCCCGGACTTCCCGGTCGCGCGGACCGGGCCGACGATGCGCGAGAGCCGGAAGACGCGCTCTGCCCCGCGGTCCACGTCGTAGCCGACGACGTACCAGCGGCCCGACGAACGCGCCAGGCCCCACGGCTGCACGCGGCGCGCGGTCGGCGCGGTCTCGCTGGCGCGCTGGTAGGGGAAGCTCACCTGGCGGCGCTTGCCCACGGCGTCCCAGAGCGGCTCGAAGGCCGGCTCGTCGGCGCTGATGGACGGGGCGACCACTTCGAGGCGGGACGGGTCGATCTCGACGCCCTGCCCCTTGAGCTTGGCCAGTGCACGGCCGGTCGCCTTGGCGAGGGTGGCCTGCTGCCAGACCTGCGCTGCGAGGCCGAGGACGGCCGCCTCGTCGGACTCGAAGCGGATCTCGGGCAGCGAGGTCTGCTCGGTGGGGATCCGGTAGCCGATCTCGTCGTCGAAGAACGCGTCGGCGCTGCCGACCTCGATCACGGCGCCGATCTGGCGCAGGGCGTCCTTGTCACGCTCGAAGGCGCGCTCGAAGGCCTCGTCGCCGGCAGGTCCGCGGGCGTGCTCGGGGTAGCACGCCTCGCGGATCGCGTCCTTGCCGATGAACCGCTTCGCCCCGAGCAGGAGGATGTGCAGGTTCATCAGCCGTTCTGCACGTGGCTGCGCCATCCTCCGCTCCCCCTACGTCCGGTCCGGTGAGATCACTTCGCGGCGAGGATGTCGACCACGAAGAACAGGGTGTCGGTGCCCTTGATGCCGGCCTGCTCGTTGCCCGTCTTGCCGTAGCCGTCGGCCGGCGGGATCTCGAGGATCACCCGCGACCCGACGGTGCGACCGACCAGGCGCTCGTCCCAGCCCTTGATGACCTGGCCGACGCCGATCGGGAACTCAGCCGGCTCGCCGCTGTAGGACTCGTCGAAGGGCGCCTTGGCGTCGTAGACCTGGCCGAGGTAGTCCACCGTGAGGGTCTGGCCGGACTTCACCTTGGCGCCGTCGCCCTTCACCAGCGTGGTGGCGATGAGCTTGCCGCTCGGCTCGTGCGCGTTCGTGAAGTCGAGGCCGGTGATGACACCGTCCTTCTCGATCAGCGTCGGCGCCCAGCTCGCGGGCTTCTTGTCCTCGCCCTGCGGGCCGTCGAGGGCCGGGATCGTGTCGGAGCGGCCCATGATGTCCACGACCACGAGGACGGAGTCCTTGTTGCCGATGCCGATGGTGGGGTTGCCGGACTCGCCGTAGGCGTCCTCGGCGGAGGTCAGCAGCGCCACGCGGTCGCCGACCTTGTGCCCGATCATCGCCTCGCGCAGGAACGGCAGGATGTCCTTCGACAGCTCGACCGACTGCGTCGCGCCGCCCTTGGCGTAGGTGCTCTGGGCTTCCTTCTGGGTGAAGCCGTTGCCGATCCACCAGTTCGCCGCGACCGTGTCGCCGTCGGCGACGGTGTCGCCGTCGCCCTCGACGAGGACGTCGGTCTCCTCCTTCGAGCCGTCGAGGCGGCCGTCGAAGGTGACCTTGGGCTCCTCGCCCTGCTTGCCCTCGATCGTCACCGAGCTCAGCGAGGCGCCGCCCTCGTCGGAGTCGCTCGCCTCGGATCCGCAGGCGGCGAGGCCGAGCAGGCTGAGGGCGAGAATGCTGCTGAGGGCAGCGGAACGTACACGGGACACGGGTTCAACCTCATCAATCGGACAGCGTTGCCGGGTCACCCTATCCAGCGACACCTACGCATCGGGTGACGACACCGCCCACAGAACGTCCCGAGGTGGTCTCGAGGCCGTCCTGGCGGGGTCACATCCCGTCGATGAGCCGCTGCACCCGCTCGTCGTACGCCTTGAAGGGGTCCTTGCACAGCACGGTGCGCTGCGCCTGGTCGTTGAGCTTGAGGTGCACCCAGTCGACGGTGAAGTCGCGACGGCGCTCCTGGGCCTTGCGGATGAACTCGCCGCGCAGCCGGGCGCGGGTGTTCTGCGGCGGGACGCTCTTGGCCTCGAAGATCTTCAGGTCGCTGGTCACGCGGGCGACCGCGCCGCGCTTCTCCAGCAGGTAGTAGAGGCCGCGGCCGCGGTGGATGTCGTGGTAGGCGAGGTCGAGCTGCGCGATGCGCGCGTCGCCGAGCGAGAGGCCGTGCTTGGCGCGGTAGCGCTCGATCAGCTTGAGCTTGATGACCCAGTCGATCTCGCGGTCGACGAGGCCGAGGTCGTCGGACTCCACGGCCTTGAGGCCGCGCTCCCACAGGTCGAGGGCACGCTCGATGGTGGGCGTGGAGATCTGGCGACGGTCGACGAAGTCGCGGGCCTTGCCGAGGTACTCCGCCTGGATCTCCAGCGCGCTCGCCTCGCGGCCGTTGGCCAGCCGCACCTTGCGGCGCCCCGTGGTGTCGTGGCTGATCTCGCGGATGGCCCGGATCGGGTTCTCCATCGTGAGGTCGCGCATCACCACGCCTTCCTCGATCATCCGCAGCACGAGGTCGCAGGAGGCCACCTTGAGCATGGTGGTCGTCTCGCTCATGTTGGAGTCGCCGACGATCACGTGGAGGCGGCGGAACCGCTCGGCGTCGGCGTGCGGCTCGTCGCGGGTGTTGATGATCGGGCGGCTGCGCGTGGTGGCGCTGCTGACGCCCTCCCAGATGTGCTCGGCGCGCTGGCTCACGCTGTACGACGCCCCGCGCGGCGTCATCACGACCTTGCCCGCGCCGACCACGATCTGCCGCGTCACGAGAAACGGGATCAAGATGTCGGCGAGCCGGCTGAACTCCCCCGCCCGGCCGACGAGGTAGTTCTCGTGGCAGCCGTAGGAGTTCCCCGCGGAGTCGGTGTTGTTCTTGAAGAGGTAGATGTCGCCGGAGATGCCCTCCTCGTGGAGGCGGTTCTCGGCGTCGAGCAGCAGGCCCTCGAGGATCCGCTCGCCGGCCTTGTCGTGGGTGACCAGGTCGACGATGTCGTCGCACTCGGGCGTGGCGTACTCCGGGTGGCTGCCCACGTCGAGGTAGAGCCGGGCGCCGTTGCGGAGGAAGACGTTGGACGAGCGACCCCAGCTGACGACCTTGCGGAAGAGGTAGCGGGCGACCTCGTCGGGGCTCAGGCGGCGCTGACCCTTGAACGTGCACGTCACGCCGTACTCGTTCTCGATGCCGAAGATCCGCCGGTCCACACTGCCACCCTAGTCTCGCCGGGGTCATCCGCCACGGACTTCCGGACTCCGACACCCGTCGGACCGCGCTTGACGGCCGGCCCCCGCGCGGGTGAGCGTTCCTCCATGGGACCTCGTCACCTCGTCGCGACCGTGCTGGTCGAGCCGAGCGCGGTGGAGGACCTCGAGCTGCGGGTCATGACCGACGACCTGTGGCTCTGGCCGGTGCGCACGGCTCCCGTCGTCGTGGACGGGCCCCGGATGGAGTTCCAGCTGCGGCGGCGGCTCGTCGAGCAGCGCCGTGGTGAGTGGGACGACGCCGCCGCATGGACACCGGTGTGGATCGGCTTCGGCGCCGCGTGGCACGAGTTCGGCCCCGACGGCAACGTCCGCCCGACCGGCCCGCTGCCGTGGGCCGCGCACCAGCGGCTGTGGGGCGCCCTCGACGAGTTCGCGCCGCTGGTGCGCTACCAGCGGCGCCTGCGGGGCATCCCCACGGTGGCGACGTCCGACTGGCCCGGGCTCAACCTGCGCTGAGGCTCACAGCGGCTCGGCGATCGACTGGATGTGGCGCGTCGCCACCTCGATCATCACCTGGGCGGCCGGCGACAGGACGGCGCCCCTGCGGTGCACGATCGCCATCACGTCGTGCTGGCGCGGCCGCAGCGACACGTAGCCCACGTGGGGCGCGATCTGCGGGATGAGCTGCTCGGCGCCTCCGCGCGGGATGACCGAGTCGCCGTAGCCACGGCCGACCAGGTCCACCGCCGTCTCGACCTCCTCGACCTCGATGCGGGTCTGGGGGTTGTGCCCGGCCTCGTGCAGGAAGCGCCGCAGCACCGTCCGGACCGAGTCGCTGGCGCGCCACGTCGTCTCCGGCATGATCAGCGAGGCCTGCGCGAGCCGCGCCGGCGTCACGGGCGTGGCGAGGCGCTCGGGGTCCGCCGAGATGTAGACCAGCTCGTCGCGCGCCACCGGGATGACCGTCATGCCCTCGCTCTCGACGCTGGTGACCGCGATCATCGCCGCCTCCAGGTGGCCGCGCCGGAGCTGCTCCTGGACCTCGTTGGAGTGCTGGCCGATCAGCTCGACGCGGACCCCGGGATAGCGCTCGAGCACGTCAGCGACGATCTGCGCACCGGCGTACAACCGTGCGGCGCCGAACATCCCGAAGCGGATGGTGCCGCTCTCCAGCGACGCGGCGCTCTGCACGGCCTTGCGCGCCTCCGCCGCCGCGGCGATCGCCTGCTCGGCGTACGGGCGGAGCGTGTCGGCGAGCGTCGTCGGTGTCACGCCGCGGCCCACCCGCCGGAAGAGCACGACGCCGAGGGTCTTCTCGAGCGCGCGCACCTGCTCCGAGACCGAGGGCTGGGCGTAGCCGAGCTCCTCGGCCGCAGCGGTGAGCGAGCCGTGCTCGTACGTCGCGAGGAAGCACCGCAGCTGGTGCAGCGAAAGCATAGGAACCTCCTTGGGAAGCCTCTGGTAACAGAGGCTATTCCTGTCGGAGGGCAGCCACGATCATGGAGGCACGCAACCGATCTGAGGAGGTCAAGCGATGTTCGACAACAACTGCCAGGTGTGTGGCACCCGAGTGCTCATCTTCCCGAGCCAGCTCACGTCGCTGGCCAACACCGACGACGGCATCGTCGTCACGTTCACGTGCTGGTGCGGCACGGAGCAGAAGCAGCTGACCGGCCGGGCCACGCCAGTCGGTCACGAGATCGCCGCCTGAGCGGAGCCGTTGCAACGGCTCCGCATGCGGCGGACGGGCCGCCGGTCAGCCCAGCGGGTCGATCGGCGGCTGCGGAGCCGGCGGCGGTGCCTCGCCCGGCGACGCCGGGTCGGTGGGTCCCTGCTCGGAGGGACGCGCCGGCGGCGCCACCGGCGGGGCGACGGGCGGTGCCACCGGGGGCTCCCCCGTCACCGGGTTCTCCAGCGGCGGCGTGGCGCCGCTGACCTGGTCCGTCGGGTCGGCGGGGTCGTCCTGGCCGCTCTGCTGCGGGGCCGCGCCCGCCACCGCGTCCTCCGCGTTGGTGGCCGCGGGCTCGGTCGCGCCACGCTCCCCGAGGATCTCGGTGAGGCGCTGCTCGCGCAGCCGCAGGAACTTGCGCGGCTGGGTCCGGGTGCGGTCGAGCACCGCGACCTCGAGGTCATCGGCCGGGATCACCCGGTCGTCGGTCTCGCTGTGGCCGAGCGCGGCGACCGCGAGCCGCAGCGCCGTCTCGAGCGGCGCACCGGCCTCGTAGTGCTCCTCGAGGTAGCCCGCGACGACGTCGGCCGCGCCACCCATCACCGCATAACCGTGCTCGTCGGCGACCTGGCCGTCGTAGGTCAGGCGGTAGAGCTGGTCGTCCTCGACCACGTCGCCGATCTCGGCGACGAAGATCTCGACCTCGTAGGGCTTCTCGCCGCCCGAGGAGAAGATCGTGCCGAGGGTCTGGGCATAGGCGTTGGCCAGCCCGCGACCCGTGACGTCACGCCGGTCGTAGGCGTAGCCGCGCATGTCGGCGAGGCGTACGCCGGCGATGCGGAGGTTCTCGAACTCGTTGTAGCGCCCGACCGCCGCGAAGGCGATCCGGTCGTAGATCTCGCTGACCTTGTGCAGCGCCTGGGAGGGGTTCTCCGAGACGAACAGGACGCCGTCGGCGTACTGGATCGCGACGACGGACCGGCCGCGGGCGATGCCCTTGCGGGCGAAGTCGGCCCGGTCCTTCATCAGCTGCTCGGGCGAGACGTAGAACGGCATACTCATGTGGGAGGGCTCCTGCTCAGACCAGGGCCGCGGCGGGGCCGTCGGGACGCTGCATCCGGGCGGCGATCATCCGGTCGGCGATCGCGGAGACCTCCTCCTCGGGCATCCGTCGGCCGCCGGAGGGCGTGATGAGGTGGACGACCGGGAAGATCCGGCGCGTGAGGTCGGGACCGCCGGTCGCAGAGTCGTCGTCGGCGGCGTCGTAGAGCGCCTGGATGACCGCGGTGACGGCCTCCTCCTCGCTGAGGTCGTCGCGGTAGAGCTTCTTCAGCGAGCCGCGGGCGAACAGCGAGCCGGAGCCGACCGAGTGGAACGCGGTCTCCTCGTAGCGGCCGCCGGTGACGTCGTAGCTGAAGATCCGACCCTGGCCGGCCGCGAGGTCGTAGCCGGCGAAGAGCGGGACGACGGCCAGGCCCTGCATGGCCAGCCCGAGGTTGGCGCGGATCAGGGCGGCGAGCCGGTTGGCCTTGCCGTCCATCGACAGCGTGGTGCCCTCGATCTTCTCGTAGTGCTCGAGCTCGGTCTGGAAGAGCCGCACCATCTCGACGGCGAGCCCGGCCGTGCCGGCGATGCCGACGACGGAGAACTCGTCGGCCGGGAAGACCTTCTGGATGTCGCGCTGGGCGATGATGTTGCCCATCGTGGCGCGCCGGTCGCCGGCCATCACCACGCCGCCGGCGAAGGTCGCGGCCACGATCGTGGTGCCGTGGGGCGCCAGGTCACCGGCGTCGCCGGTGGGCACGGCGCGGCGTGACGGGAGCAGCTCGGGCGCCTGCGCTCCGAGGAAGTCGGCGAAGCTCGACGTGCCCGGTGTCATGTAGGACGCGGGCAGCCGAGACTCGTCGCTCACTCGGGGTCCCTGTCGAAACCGCAGCGGAGCGAGGATTTCGATGGGGTGTTCATTCGCCGCCCTTCTGGATGAACGACTTCACGAAGTCCTCGGCGTTGGTCTCGAGCACCTCGTCGATCTCGTCGAGGATCGCGTCGACGTCCTCGTCGATCATCTCCTTGCGCTCGGCGACGTCGCTCTCGACGACCTCCTCGGTCGCCGTCTCCTCCTGCGAGGACTTGCGCGGCTGCTTCTGCTCCTGGGCCATACCAGTGACCCTATCCACTCCCGCCGACGTCACAAGCGACTTGCCCACCGAGAGGACGTCTCGGTTTTGACACGCTCGCCGGCGCTCGCTGCTCCACCAGCGACGTGGGCGTCAGCGGGTGATCGCGGCGACCAGCGCCTGGGCGGTGTCGCTGCGGTCGATGAGGTCGCCGACGTGGGCCTGGGTGCCCCGCAGGGGGTCGATGGTGGGCACGCGCTGGAGGGACTCGCGACCCGGGAGGTCGAAGATCACCGAGTCCCACGAGGCGGCCGCGACCGCGTCGGCGTACTTGTCGAGGCAGCGGCCGCGGAAGTAGGCGCGCGTGTCGGTGGGCGGCTCGTGCATCGACGCCTCGATCGAGGCGTCGTCGAGCAGCCGCTGGATCCGGCCGGAGGCCGCGAGCCGGTGGTAGAGCCCCTTGTCGGGCCGGATGTCGGCGTACTGGAGGTCGATGAGGTGCAGCTTGGCGTCGTCCCAGTCGAGGTCGTCGCGGTCGCGGTACTGGGTGAGCAGCTTGAGCTTGGCGACCCAGTCGAGCTCGGTGGCGCACTCCATCGGGTCGCGTTCGAGGCGGGTCAGCACGGACTCCCAGCGCTGCAGGACGTCGAGCGTCTGCTCGTCGGCGTCGGCGCCGTAGCGGTCCTCGACGAACTTGCGGGCGAGGTCGAGGTACTCCAGCTGCAGCTGTACGGCGGTCAGCTTGCGCCCGTCGCGCAGCGTGATCAGGTGGCGCAGCGTCGGGTCGTGCGAGACGTCGCGCAGCGCCCGGACCGCGCCCTCGACGGACAGGTCGGCGTCGATGAAGCCGTCCTCGATCATCGCCAGCACGAGCGAGGTGGTGCCCGACTTCAGGTAGATGGAGATCTCGGCGAGGTTGGCGTCACCGAGGATGACGTGGAGGCGGCGATAGATCGCGGGGTCGGCGTGCGGCTCGTCGCGGGTGTTGATGATCGGCCGCTTGAGCGTCGTCTCCAGGCCCACCTCGACCTCGAAGTAGTCGGCTCGCTGGCTGATCTGGAAGCCGTGGTCGCGCCCGTCCTGGCCGATGCCGACCCGGCCGGCGCCGGTGACGACCTGCCGCGAGACGAAGAACGGCGTCAGGTGGCGCACGATCTCGGCGAACTGCGTGGAGCGCCGCATCAGGTAGTTCTCGTGGGCGCCGTAGGAGGCGCCCTTGTTGTCGGTGTTGTTCTTGTAGAGCAGGATCGGCGTGCTGCCGGGGATCTGGGCGGCCATCCGCGACGCGTCGAGCATGACCTGCTCCCCCGCCTTCTCCCACCGCACCACGTCGAGAGGCGTGGTCACCTCGGGCGAGGAGTACTCCGGGTGGGCGTGGTCGACGTAGAGCCGGGCTCCGTTGCCGAGGATCACGTTGGCCAGGCCGAGGTCCTCGTCGGTGAGCTGGCTCGGGTCGGCGATCTGGCGGGCCATGTCGAAGCCACGCGCGTCACGCAGCGGCGACTCCTCCTCGAAGTCCCAGCGGGCCCGCCGGGCCTTGACCGTCGAGGACGCGTAGGCGTTGACGATCTGGGACGACGCCACCATCGGGTTGGCCGCGGGCTGCCCCTGCACCGAGATGCCGTACTCGACCTCGGTGCCCATCACGCGTCGTACGCTCATGGCATGAGCCTACGGCTGTGGGACGAACGCGTCGTGCCACGACTGACCGATCTGAGCCTGCGCGGCCACGAGGTGGGTGAGCTGCGCGAGGTCGCGTGCGCCGGCCTCACCGGTGGGGTGCTCGAGATCGGCTTCGGCAGCGGGCTCAACGTCCGGTGGTATCCGTCCGAGGTCACGGGCGTCACCGCGATCGAGCCGTCCGACGTCGGGTGGCGGCTGTCCGAGCGACGTCGGGCGCGCACCACCCTCCCCATCGAGCGGGCCGGGCTCGACGGCCAGCGGCTCGACCTGCCCGACGACTCCCACGACAGCGCTCTGGTGACCTTCAGCCTCTGCACGATCCCCGACGCGGTGCTGGCGCTGCACGAGGCGCGACGCGTGGTGCGCGCGGGCGGTCGCCTGCACGTGCTGGAGCACGGGCTGGCGCCCGACGAGTCCGTACGACGCTGGCAGCGGCGCGTCGAGCCGGTGCAGCGCGCGATCGCGGGAGGCTGCCACCTCACCCGTGACGTGCCGGCCATGGTGGCGGAGGCCGGGTGGCACGTCACGGAGGTCCAGCAGGAGTACCTGCCGGGCCCGGCCGCGAGCCGGCCGTGGACCTACGGCTACCGGCTGCTCGCGGACTGACGTCCGTGCTGAGGGTCCTCAGCGCCCGCGGCGGAGGAACCCCAGCAGGAAGATGACCACGATGACGATGACGACGATGATCAGGATGCTTCGCATCTGCTCAACCTAGACCCGAGCGCGGCCCTGCGGGATCCTCCCGGCGGGTGAGGCGCCGGCTACTGCCGCGACTGCCAGGCGTGCGCGACGTTGACCGCGACGATCCCGGCCAGCGTGACGAGGAGCGCCAGGAACTGGTCGTTCACCCCGAGCGCGATGCTGATCGGGATGAAGGCGACCAGGGAGATGATGCCGAGCGCGAGCTGCCGAGCGCCGCCGCCTGCCACCGCAGCCGACCGTCCGCGCTGGAGCGCGACCTGGTCGGCCACCCGCCGCTCGACAGCCCGCTCGATGCGCTCCGCGAAGCCGTCGACGAGCTCGGCGTCGTAGCGGGCGCCGAGCTCGCGACGGGTGGCGAGGGCAGCCTCGATGTCGCTGTGCCCGAGGTCGTCCTCCCTGGTCAACGAGGACTCACAGGTACTGACCGGTGTTGGCGACCGTGTCGATGGAGCGGCCGGGCTCGGTGCCCTGCTTGCCGGTGATGAGGGTGCGGATGAACACGATGCGCTCACCCTTCTTGCCCGAGATCCGCGCCCAGTCGTCGGGGTTGGTCGTGTTGGGCAGGTCCTCGTTCTCCTTGAACTCGTCGACGCACGCCTGGAGCATGTGCTGGACCCGCAGGCCCCGCTGGGCGGGGTTGAGGTCGCTGTCGAGGAAGTCCTTGATCGCCATCTTCTTGGCGCGGTCGACGATGTTCTGGATCATCGCCCCGGAGTTGAAGTCCTTGAAGTAGAGGACCTCCTTGTCACCGTTGGCGTAGGTGACCTCGAGGAAGCGGTTCTCCTCCGACTCGGTGTACATCCGCTCCACGGTCGCCCGGATCATCGCGTTCACGGTCGCCCCGCGGTCGTCGTGGAACTCCGCGAGGTCCTCGGCGTGCAGCGGCAGGGTCGGGGTGAGGTACTTGGAGAAGATGTCGCGCGCCGACTCGGCGTCGGGGCGCTCGATCTTGATCTTCACGTCGAGACGACCGGGCCGCAGGATCGCGGGGTCGATCATGTCCTCGCGGTTGGAGGCGCCGATGACGAGCACGTTCTCCAGCGCCTCGACGCCGTCGATCTCGCTCAGCAGCTGCGGCACGATCGTGTTCTCCACGTCGGAGGAGACGCCCGAGCCGCGGGTGCGGAAGAGGGAGTCCATCTCGTCGAAGAACACGATGACGGGCGTGCCGAGCGAGGCCTTCTCCCGCGCCCGCTGGAAGACCAGGCGGATGTGGCGCTCGGTCTCGCCGACGTACTTGTTGAGCAGCTCGGGGCCCTTGATGTTGAGGAAGTACGACTTCCCCGACGCCCCGGTGCGCTCGGCGACCTTCTTGGCCAGCGAGTTGGCGACCGCCTTGGCGATCAGCGTCTTGCCGCAGCCGGGCGGGCCGTAGAGCAGCACGCCCTTCGGCGGCTTGAGCTCGTGGTCCTTGAACAGCTCGGGGTGGAGGTACGGCAGCTCGACCGCGTCGCGGATGGCGTCGATCTGGGTGGTGAGGCCGCCGATCTGGGTGTAGTCGATGTCGGGCACCTCCTCCAGGACCAGCTCCTCGACCTCGGACTTGGGCACGACCTCGTAGACGTAGCCCGAGCGGGTGTCGAGCAGGAGCGAGTCGCCGGCGCGGATGGTGACGTCCTCGGCGCGCAGGGGCTCGGCGAGCCGCACGACGCGCTCCTCGTCGGCATTGGCGATCACCAGCGCGCGGTCGCCGTCGGCGAGGATCTCCTTGAGCATCACGACCTCGCCGACCTGCTCGAAGTCGAGCGCGGACACCACGTTGAGGGCCTCGTTGAGCATGACCTCCTGGCCACGCACCAGCCCGTCGAGGTCCACCGCCGGGCTCACGCTGACGCGCAGCTTGCGGCCTCCGGTGAACACGTCGACCGAGTCGTCCTCGTTGCGCGTCAGGAAGGTGCCGAAGCCTGCCGGCGGCTGTGCCAGCCGGTCGACCTCCTCCTTGAGCGTGGTGATCTGGTCACGCGCGTCGCGCAGCGTCTGCGCGAGGCGCTCGTTCTGGCTCGAGACGGCGGCCAGCGATCGCTGCGCGTCGGCCAGCCGGGTCTCCAGTCCGCGGGACTGCCCGGGTGCGTCGTCGAGGCGGCGGCGCAGGTCGGTGACCTCGGCCTCCAGGTAGCGCACCTGAGTGGCAAGTTGCTCGCGTGTCGGCTCAGTCATCTCGCACCTCCTGTTTCGACACTACCCATGAACGCACGGGACGGAAGTGGATATCTCGTCGTGTTGATCACCGTTTCGCAACGTCGCCGTTGCCGGGGTGTCAGCCGCCGTTGAGCCGCCGGATCGCATCGAGCTCCGCCTCGCTGAACTCCCCGGAGGCCTCGAGCACCTGCTGCAGGACGGCGGACTTGCCGGCGAGGTAGGTGTCGATGTCCATGGTGGGGTCGTCGGCCAGCGCCCGCTTCACGTCGGCGTACGCGTCGCGCAGGTCGTCGTGGCTGCGCAGCACGTCGCGGACCGCGAGGTGGTTGCGGACGTTGGGCGTGCCCGCAGTGCAGACGTAGACGTTGCGGCGGGGCGGTCCGGGTGCGTGGAACGCCTCGCGGCCCCGGACCCCGAGGTCCCCGCGGTGCTCGTGGCCGACCGACTCCAGTGCGGAGATCGCCGCGGACGCGTCGTCGGCGGCGACGATGACGTCGATGTCGAGGATCGGCTTGGCCGCGAGCCCCGGCACCGAGGTCGAGCCGACGTGCTCGACCACGGCGGTCGGGACGTCGGCCAGGGCCTCACGCAGGACGGCGGCGACCGCCTCGAACTCCTCGGCCCAGCGTGGCGTCCACTCGACGACCTCGATGCCGCTCACAGGTCGATGTCGGGGTGGCCGTCGGTCGCCTCGAGCGGAGGTACGTCGGCGGGGCGGGGGCCGGTGTAGTCGGGGCCGTAGGCACCGGGCGCCGGACGACGGGTCTTGCGCGGCGGCTTCTCCCCCGGCGCCATCCGACGGGCAGTGACCAGGAACGCGGTGTGGCCGATCATCTTGTGGCCGGGGCGGACCGCCAGGCCCTCCACGTGCCAGTCGCGCACGAGCGACTCCCACGGCTGCGGCTCGGTGAAGCCACCGTGGGCGCGCAGGGTCTCGACGACGCGGGAGAGCTGCGTGGTGGTCGCGACGTAGGCGCACACGATGCCGCCGGGCACGAGGGCGTCGGCGACGGTGTCGACGCAGTTCCACGGGTCGAGCATGTCGAGGATGATCCGGTCGACCTGCGTGCCGAGCGCGGGCAGGCCCTCCTTCAGGTCGCCCAGGCGCAGGTCCCACGCAGGGTGCGTCTGCCCCTCGGGCGCGGAGAAGAACTGGTTGACGTTGCGACGCGCGACGTCGGCGAACTCCTCGCGCAGCTCGAACGAGGTCACGCGACCCCAGGGACCGACCGCGCGGAGCAGCGAGCAGGTGAGCGCACCCGAGCCTGCTCCGGCCTCGACGACGCGGGCGCCGGGATAGATGTCGGCGAGCGCCACGATCTGGGCGGCGTCCTTGGGGTAGACGACGGCCGCACCGCGCGGCATCGAGACGACGAACTCGTTGAGCAGCGGGCGGAAGACGAGGTACTGCCCGCCGGCCGACGAGGTGATCGTGAACCCCTCGTCGCGACCGATCATGTCGTCGTGGTCGAGGTGGCCCTTGTTGGAGAAGAAGCGCTTGCCCTCGACGAGCTCGAAGTTGTGCTTGCGGCCCTTCTGGTCGGTCAGCCGCACCCACTCACCCACCCTCAGGGGGCCGCGGTGGACGCCGGACCAGGCCTCGGCGGGGACGTCGGGAGACTGCTCGGACATGCCGCGCAGACTAGTGGCCGGAGGGCCGTTTCACTCAGCCGGCGGCGTTCTCGCGGAAGGCCCGGTCGACGTCGGCGGTGGACAGCACACCGTAGATCCGGCCGTCGTCCTCGACCAGGAGGTACTCCTCCGCAGGGCGCCGGCTGATGGCGAGGATCAGCTCCTCACCGGCGACCGTGGCGGGAAGGGTGAGCCCCTCCTCCATCGCCCGCGCGACCGTGGAGACGGCCACCCAGGGACGTCGCTCCTCCGGCATCGCGGTCACGGCGGCCTCGCTGACGATGCCCTGCGGGCGGCCGTCGGCTGAGACGGTGACGATGCTCCCGGCCTGGGCCTCCTGGGCGCGGCGCACGGCCTCGGCCAGCGGGAGGTCGCCCGGGACCGTGAGCGTACGACGCGCGAGCGGGCGTGCGACGAGAGCGGGAAGCCGCTGGCGCAGGCGCGCGTGGGCCATCGCGGCCGTCGCGCCGGTCCACAGGAACAGGCCCAGGATGAACACGAGGATCAGGTCCATGACCGCCGGCTCGACCCCGGTCAGCGGCTCCTGCACCAGCGGCCAGGCGAGGAGTGCGAGGGCAGCCACCCGCCCGCCCCACCCCGCCACGATGGTGGCGCGGTGCTGGTTGCCGGAGGCACCCCACACGATCGCCTTGAGCACGCGCCCGCCGTCGAGCGGGAGGCCCGGGACGAGGTTGAGGACACCGATGACGAGGTTGGCTGCCGCCAGGCTCCACACCGCTTCCCGGACGAGCCCCGCGGGCACCACGAACCAGAGCCCGGTCGCGACGAGCCCGACCGCGATGGAGGTGAGCGGGCCGACCACGGCGATCCAGAACTCGTGGCGTGGCCGGCGCGACTGACCGTCGATCTCGGTCATGCCGCCGAGGAAGTGGAGGGTGATCGAGGTGACGCCGTAGCCGAAGCGCTGGGCGGTGACGGCGTGCGAGGCCTCGTGGAGCAGCACGGAGAGGTAGAGCACCACGGCGAACACCAGGCCGGCGACGTACTTCCAGAAGCCGAGGCCCGGCTCCACCTGCTCGATGCGCGGCGCGAAGGTGATGGAGATCAGCAGCGCCACGATGAACCACGAGCTGGTGATCAGCACGTCGATGCCGGCGATGGACCCGATGCGCAGCGTGCCGGGCGGGCGCGGGGCGCGGCGAGTGGACTGCCCCTCGGCAGGTGGCGGACCAGGGGTGTCATCAGGCACGGTACGACCCTAACGAATGGCACCCACGCCGAGCCGCGTCGCGGGCACTGTCGTACGCCTCGCCTAGGGTGACCGCGTCATGTCGATCCCCGCTGCACCGTCTTCTCCCACCGAGCCCGCCGAGTCCCCGGCCGAGCGGATCTCCACGCCGGTGGACGGCGTGGACGTGCTCGGGGCGCTCTCGCCGAGCCGGGCCGGCGACTTCATGACCTGCCCGCTGATGTACCGCTTCCGCACCATCGACCGGCTTCCCGAGGAGCCCTCTCCCGACGCGGTGCGCGGCACCGTGGTCCACAAGGTGCTCGAGGACCTCTTCGACCTCCCAGCGCTCGACCGCACGCCCGAGCGGGCTGGCGACATGCTCGTGCCGGCGTGGGACGCGATCCTCGAGGCCGAGCCCGGTCTGGCCGAGATGTTCGGCGACGAGGGCCCCGACGTCGCGTCGTGGCTCACCTCCTGCCGCACGGTCCTCGACCGCTACTTCGACCTCGAGGACCCCCGCCGTCTCGAGCCCGCCGAGCGCGAGCTCTACGTCGAGGCCCTCCTCGACTCCAAGCTGCTCTTGCGCGGCTTCATCGACCGCATCGAGGTCGCTCCGGACGGACGGATCAGGATCAGCGACTACAAGACCGGGAAGTCGGTCCGCGAGGGCTTCGAGGCCAAGGCGCTGTTCCAGATGAAGTTCTACGCGCTCGTCATCTGGCGCCTGCGCGGGGTCGTGCCCTCGGTGCTCCAGCTGATCTACCTCGGCAACGGCGAGATCGTCCGCTACGAGCCCGACGAGGCCGACCTGCGCGCCACCGAGCGCAAGGTGGAGGCGCTGTGGGCAGCCATCCAGCTCGCCCAGCAGACCGGCGACTGGCGCCCGAGCCCGTCCAGGCTGTGCGACTGGTGCTCCTACCACCAGTTCTGCCCGACCAAGGGCGGCACCGTGCCGCCCCTGCCCGAGCGCACTCCCCCGGCCACCGACGCGTCGACCGACGAGTCCGCGGAATGAGGCCTCAGTCGTCCTCGCCGTAGAGGACGCACGCCACGTCGACGCCGCCCGCCCGACGCAGGGCCGGGTCCTCGCCGGCGTGGAACTCCACCGCGACGCCGCCACTGGTCTGGTCGATCGAGGTCACGCCCTGCCACATCGGCTCGTCGGGGTTCTCGCTCCGGATCCGGGCCAGCAGCTGGGTGGCGGCCGCCGGGTCGCCCTTGCCGAGCACCACCGACGTCGACGGCTCGTCGAGGACGTCGAGGTCGCCCAGCACACGGGACTCCTCGGCGTACACCTCGCCGCCCTGGCGCAGCCAGTGCTCCTCGAGCACGGTGCGCAGGTCGCGCGACTCCCAGCCGCAGGTCGGCGTGGCCACCGGGCACCGGGGGTGGAACGCACACCCGAGCGGCGGGCGCGCGGCGTCGGGGATCTCGCCGCGCGGCAGGTCGCGCGCGACGGGGACCGACGGGTCCGGGTTGGGGATCGCCTTGAGCAGCGCCTTGGTGTACGGGTGGCGGGGGTTGGCGAAGATCTCCTCGGTGTCGCCGATCTCCACGATCCGACCGAGGTACATGATCGCGATCCGGTCGCAGAAGAACTTCGCGCTGGCCAGGTCGTGGGTGATGTAGACGTAGCTCAGGTCGAGCTGCTGCTTCAGGTCGAGCATCAGCTGCAGGATCTTGGCCCGCACCGACATGTCGAGCATCGAGATCGGCTCGTCGGCCACCAGCACGCTCGGGCCCATGACGATCGCGCGCGCCATCACGACCCGCTGCTTCTGGCCACCCGAGAGGTCGCGGGGGTACTTGTCGAGGAACAGCTCCACGGGCGAGAGGCCGACCCGCTCGAGGGTCTCCACCACACGCGTACGACGCTCCGATGCCGACCGCATGCCCTGCACGCGCAGCGCGTCGCCGATCGCCTCCTCCACCGTCATCGCCGGGTTGAGCGCGGCGCTCGGGTCCTGGAAGACCATCTGGATGTGGCGGCGGACCTCGCGCAGCTCGCGGCGACGCATCGAGGCCACGTCACGGCCGTCGAAGACGATCTGTCCGTCTGTGGCGGGCACCAGCCCCATCAGCGCCCGTCCGAGCGTCGACTTGCCGCTTCCGCTCTCGCCGACGACGCCGACGACCTCGCCGCGGCGCAGGGTGAGGTCGACGCCGTCGACGGCCTTGACGGTGCCGCTGTCGCGACCGACCAGGCGCGAGAGGCTGCCGCCGCGCAGGCCGAAGTGGACCGACAGCCCGCGGACGTCGATCACCGTGTCGCTGCCGACCTCGGCGGGGGTGGTGGTCTCAGGCTTCGTCGGCAACGGCCAGCTCCTCCTGCTTCAGCGGCTGGGTGCCCCCGGCCGGGATCTCCGCCTCGGGACCGCGCAGCCAGCACTCCACGCGCCCGCCACCGGCCCGTTCGACGTCGATCGGGTTCTTCGTCGCGCACACCTGCATCGCGTCGGGGCAGCGCGGGTGGAAGCGGCAGCCGTCCGGCGGGTCGACGAGGTCCGGCGGGGCGCCGGGGATGAAGTCGAGACCGGTCGTGTCGAGGCTGATCGTCGACCGCAGCAGCTCGCGCGTGTAGGGGTGCTGCGGGTTGCGGAACACGTCCTCGACCCGACCCTGCTCGACGATGCGACCTGCGTACATCACCGCGACGCGGTCACAGGCCTCGGCCACGATCCCGACGTTGTGCGTGATGAGCAGCAGCGACGTGTTGAAGTTCTTGCGGAGGTCGTTGAGGATCCGCACGATCTGCGCCTCGACCAGGACGTCGAGCGCCGTGGTGGGCTCGTCGGCCACCACGAACGCCGGCCGCAGCACCAGGGCCAGCGCGATCATCAGCCGCTGCCGCATGCCACCGGAGAACTCGTGCGGGTACGACTTGTAGCGCGTGGGCGGGATGCCCATCAGGCGCAGCGCCTCGAGACCGCGACGGCGTACCTCCTCCTTGCCCAGGTCGGGTTCGTGCTGCGTGATGGTCTCCTCGAAGTGCTCGGAGATGCGCATCAGCGGGTTCAGCCGGGTCAGCGGCTCCTGGAAGATCATCCCGAGCTCGCGGCCGCGCAGGCGATAGGCCTCCTTGGGCGTCATCGACAGGACGTCCTTGCCGTTGAAGACCACCTCGCCGTCGCGCTTGGCACCCTCGGGCAGCAGCCCGATGAGACCACGCCCGAGCGTGGACTTGCCGCAGCCGGACTCCCCCACCAGGCCGAGGGTCTCCCCCGGCGCGAGGTCGAAGCTGACGCCGTCGACCGCGCGGATCGCGCCGCGGGTGGTGCCGTACCAGACGCGGACGTCGCGGGCCGAGATCACGGGCTCGGTGCTGTGGGCGTCGGACTCGTCGCGCAGCTCCATGTCAGCGCACCTCCTCGGACGTCGTCGTGCGGGCGGGCAGCACGACCGGCAGCAGCCGGCGGCGCCGCAGGGTCGGGTTCAGGGTCTCGTTGAGCCCCTCGCCGACCAGCGTCAGGCCGGTCACCAGCAGCACGATGGCGAGGCCCGGGTAGAGACCGGTCCACCACACGCCGGATCCGGCGTCGGCGAGCGCGCGGTTGAGGTCGTGGCCCCACTCGGCGGCGTCGGTCGACTGGATGCCGAGGCCGAGGAAGCCGAGTCCGGCGAGGGTCAGGATCGCGTCGGCGGCATTGAGGGTGGCCAGCACCGGGACGCTCTGCACGACGTTGCCGAAGAGGTAGCGCCGCATCACGACGCCGTCGGTGGCACCGATGGCGCGCGCCGCCTCGACGTAGGTCGCCTCCTTGGCGCTGACGGTCGTGTTGCGGACCACGCGAAAGTACTGCGGGATGTAGATCGCGGTCAGCGACAGCGCCACCGCGATCACGCTGCCACCGATGATCCCGGTCAGCAGGAACGAGAAGACGATCGCCAGCAGGAACGACGGGAACGCGAAGATCGCGTCCATGACCAGCACCAGGATCCGGTCGGGCCAGCCGCCGAAGTAGCCGGAGACCAGGCCGAGCGGCACCCCGATCACCACGCAGAACAGGATCGAGAGCACCACGACCAGGATCGCCGTACGCGCTCCCCACACCACGCGGGAGAAGACATCGAAGAAGAGCCGGTCGGTGCCGAACCAGTGGGTGCCGCTGGGTGCGCCGACCTTGGGGAAGCGGGCGCCGTCGACGGACGACTGCGCGAAGCCGTAGGGCGCCAGCCACGGCGCGAAGATCGCGCACACCACGAAGACCGCGGTCAGCACGACGCCGATCACCAGCATCCAGCGGGCCAGGCCCACCGTGTCGGTGAAGGGCTTGGCGATGAGCTTCAGGACGCCACGCATCAGTACCTCACTCGGGGGTCGACGAGGGCGTTGACGATGTCGACCAGCAGGCTGATCAGCACCACGGCGACGGCGAAGATCGTGATGATCCCCTGCACCGCGCCGTAGTCGCGGTCGTTGATGTACTTCACCAGCTCGTTGCCCAGGCCCGGCCAGTTGAAGGTCGACTCGGTGAGCACCGCACCGCCGAGCAGCAGCGCGAACTGGAGGCCGACGACCGTGATGACCGGCACGAGGGCGTTGCGGAAGGCGTGCTTGCGGGTGACCTTGCTCGGCGAGATGCCCCGCGCCTCGGCCGCCTCGACGTAGTCGGACTGCATCGTCTGCAGGATGTTGACGCGCACCAGCCGGATGAACACCCCGCAGATCAGCAGCCCGAGGGTCGCCGCGGGCAGCAGGAGGTGCTTCAGCACGTCGGTGATCGCGGTGCCGTCACCGCTGAAGAACACGTCGATCAGCAGGATGTGGGTCTTGGGCTCGACGGTGAAGACGGTGATCGGGCTGGCCATGCCGGAGGTGGGCAGGCCGAGCGGCTGCGCGACGTAGACCTGCAGCAGGAAGCCGATGAAGAAGATCGGCGCGGCATAGCTGAGGATGCCGAAGAAGCGGATCAGCACGTCGGCGACCGAGTCGCGGTAGCGCCCGGCGAGGAGGCCGAGCGGGATGCCGACCACCAGCGCGATGGCGAATGCGGCCAGGGTCAGGCTCAGCGTCGCCCCGCCCTTGTCCCGTACGACGTGCAGGACGGGCTGGTTGTCGCTGAAGGTCGTGCCGAAGTCGAGCCGCATCACCGCGGAGAGGTACTCCCAGTACTGCTCGATCAGCGGGCGGTTGAAGCCGAGGGCCTGGCGTCGCTGCTCGAGCGCGTCGGCGTTGAGCTTGCCGCCGAGCGCCGCGGACACCGGGTCACCGGGGGCGACCCGCAGGACGACGAAGACGAGGGTGAGGATCACCCAGATCATCGGGATGACCAGCAGGACGCGCTGGAGGATGTAGCGCGGGAGTGATCCGGAACCGGAACGTGACATGTGCTGCTCTCCACGCAGGCGCCGCGGGGAGCAGCCCTCTCGGGCTGCACCCCACGGCCGCTGCGTTGGTCAGGAGCTCTTGCTGACGAGCCAGAAGCGGAAGATGAACGCCGGGTCGAGCGTGTCCTCCACGCCCTCCATCCCAGCACCGTAGACGCCGGTGTTCTGGCCCACCCACGACGGGATGAACGGGACGTCCTCGGCCGCGAGGTCCTGGAGCTTGCCGAAGGCCTCCTCGCGCGTGGCCTGGTCGTCGGTGCCCTGCTCCTCGTCGACGAGCTTGTTGGCCTCGTCGCTCTGGTAGCCGTTCTGGAAGAACCCGCCGTCGACCATGAAGGGCGACAGGTAGTCGTCGGTGTCGGGGTAGTCCGGGAACCAGCCGAGGATCCAGAGGTCGTAGGCGCCCTCCTTGTAGATCGTCTGGTACTGCTCCCACTCGGTGCTCTTGAGCGTCACGTTGAACAGGCCGCTCTCGTCGAGCTGGCGCTTGAGCTCGTTGGCCTCGTCCTCGGTGCTGGGCCCGTAGTGGGTGGGCGTCCAGCCGACGGTCAGGTCGACGGGGGTCTTGATGCCCGCGTCCGCGAGGATCTGCTTGGCCTTGGCGGGGTCGGGGTCGCCGTACTTCTCCTGGAAGGCGTCCTTCTGGCCGGCGTAGCCGGGCGGGACGATGGAGTACAGCGGGTCGACGGTGCCGTCGTAGGCGTCCTGGGCGATCGCCTCGCGGTCGATCACCTGGGCGGCAGCCTGGCGGATCGCCTTCTGCTTGCCGACTGGGCCGTCGACCTTCCAGGTCCAGTAACGGATCTCCGAGCCCTTGCCGGTGGCGACGGTGACCGCGTCGTTGTTCTGCAGGTCGGCGATGTCGGTCGGGCTGAGGCTGCGCCACGCGACGTCGACCTCACCGTTCTCGGCGGCGAGCTTGAGCGCGGACGGCTCGGAGTAGTACTTCACGAAGACCTGCTCGGACGTGCCGACGTTCTCACCGGTGTACTGGTCGTTGATCTCCAGCACGGCCTGCTCGCCTGCCTTGTACTGGCTCAGCTTGTAGGGGCCGGACCCGATGATCTCCTCGTCGGCGAGCTTCTCGTCGGCGGGGAAGACGTCCTCGTCGACGATCGCGGCCGCACCCGGGTAGG
Organism: Nocardioides sp. BE266; assembly: GCF_031457855.1. Lineage (NCBI taxonomy): Bacteria > Bacillati > Actinomycetota > Actinomycetes > Propionibacteriales > Nocardioidaceae > Nocardioides > Nocardioides sp. BE266. The sequence continues at coordinate 313,023 of NZ_JAURTI010000005.1, forward strand.
TGAGGACGTACTGGAACGTCGTGTCGGGCTTGTTGAGGTGGAAGACGACGGTGGTGTCGTCGGGGGTCTCGATCGCGCCCTCGTCGAGGGTGACCAAGCCGTCCTTGTCGGTGCTGGTGATGCTGCCGAGCAGGTAGATCGCGGCACCGTTCGGGTCCTGGATCTGGATGGACCGCTCGAAGCTGTACTTCACGTCGGACGACGTCAGGTCGTCGCCGTTGGAGAACTTCAGCCCGGACTTGAGCGTGCACGTCAGGGTCTGCGGGTCGTCGTAGTCGCACGACTCGGCGGCGTCGCCGACGATCTCCGAGGAGTTCGCGGGGACGGTCAGCAGGTTCTGGTAGAGGTTGTACTCCAGCGTCGACGAGCCGAGGTCGTAGGACCCGGCCGGGTCGAGCGCGGTCACCGAGTCGGTGGTGCCGAGGATCCAGGGTGCGCCTCCGCCACCGGAGCCACCACCGCCGTCGCCGTCGTCCGAGTCACCGCCGCCACAGGCGGCCAGGCTTCCGGCGAGCAGTGCGACTGCCCCCAGCCGGACGAGATTCTGTCGACGCATGTTTCCTCCGCTCTCCGTCCGGAAGCCGGACGTCGGTGTTCGCTCCGGTCTGGGAACGTACTCCGCGAGGGTGAGCCACGCCACTCTGATCCCGGAGCGTCGCCGATCCGTGACCAAAAGGATGCCGGGCGGCGACCGATCAGCGTGTGGTGAGCGTGCGCAGGCCGTCGGTGTCGAGGCCGCTGAGGGTGTCCGCGAACACGCGCCCCTCCCCCTCCAGCATCGGCACGTGGTTGGGCACGCACAGCACCGTGCAGCCGGCCGCGACGGCCGACTTGGCGCCGGTGTTGGAGTCCTCGATCGCCACGCACTCCTCGGGCGCGAGTCCCAGCTCGGCGGCGGCGGTGAGGTACGGCTCGGGGTGCGGCTTGCCGAACTCGACGCGGTCGCCGGTCACCACGCTCGCGAAGGTGCCGGCGCGCATCTGCGCCAGGATCGGGTCGACGAAGCGCTGCCACGACATGGTCACGAGCGCGCAGGGCACGCCCTGCGCGTTGAGGTCCTCGAGGAGCTCGCGCGCGCCCGGCCGCCACGGGATGTGGTCCTCGACCCGGGCCACCACGCCGTCGAGCAGCTCGTCGACGATCTGCTGCGGGGTGCGGTCGATGTCCATGTGGACGCGGATGTAGTCACCGGAGTCGAGCAGCGCCTTGCCGACCAGGTTGAGGGCGTGCTCCTCCGACCAGGTGCCGCCGTACTTCTCGGCCATCTCGAACTCGGTGGCGATCCAGTAGGGCTCGGTGTCGACGAGCGTGCCATCCATGTCCCAGAGCACTGCCTTCACGTGGACTCAGTCCTCCGGGTCGTAGCCGAGGTTGGGCGAGAGCCACCGCTCCGCCTCCGCGAGGGTCCAGCCCTTGCGCTCGGCGTAGTCGGCGACCTGGTCGCGGTTGAGGCGGCCCACCACGAAGTACTGCGACTGCGGGTGGGAGTAGTAGAAGCCGCTCACCGACGCACCGGGCCACATGGCCATCGACTCAGTGAGCTTGATGCCGGTGTGCTCCTCGACGTCGAGCAGCTCCCAGAGGGTCTGCTTCTCGGTGTGCTCGGGGCACGCGGGATAGCCGGGGGCCGGGCGGATGCCGTCGTACTGCTCCTTGATCAACCCGACGTTGTCGAGCTGCTCGTCGGGCGCGTAGCCCCACAGCTCCTTGCGGACCCGCTCGTGCAGCCGCTCGGCGAAGGCCTCGGCGAGCCGGTCGGCCAGCGACTCGAGCAGGATCGCGTTGTAGTCGTCGAGCTGCTCGCGGAACGCCTCGACCCGTTCGGTCACCCCGTCCCCCGCGGTGACCGCGAAGGCACCGACGTGGTCGCGCAGGCCGCTCTCCTTGGGCGCGACGTAGTCGGCCAGCGACCGGTTGGGTACGCCGTCGCGGTGCTCGCCCTGCTGCCGCAGGTGGTGGAGGGTGGTGTGGACGTTGGTCCGGTCACCGTCGAGGTAGAGCTCGACGGAGTCGCCGACGCTGTTGGCCGGGAAGAAGCCGACCACGCCGTGCGCGCGGATCCACTTCTCCTCGATCAGCTGGTCGAGCATCGCCTGCGCGTCGTCGTACAGCTTGCGGGCGGCGGGGCCCGAGCTCGGGTTGTTGAGGATGTCGGGGAACGCGCCCTTCATCTCCCAGGCGTTGAAGAACGGCTGCCAGTCGATGTACTTGCGCAGCGTGCTGAGGTCGTGGTCGCGGAGCACCCGGACGTGCTGGGTGACCTGCGTGCCGATGACCGGCGAGACCGTGTGGTCCTGCTGGAGCAGCATGTGCGGCTTCGGCGGCTGGTAGCCGCTCCAGTCGATCGGCGTCGCGTTGGCGCGGGCCTGCTCGAGCGGGACCATCGGGCGGTCGTGCTTGGCAGCGTGGCGCGTGCGCAGCGAGTCGAAGTCGGCCTGGACGTCCTTCATCAGCTGCTCGCGCTGCGTCGGGTTGAGCAGCGAGGCGGCGGTGGGCACCGAGCGTGAGGCGTCCTTCACCCACACCACGGGGCCGTCGTACTTCTGGTCGATCTTGACCGCGGTGTGGGCGCGCGAGGTGGTGGCACCACCGATCAGCAGCGGGATGTCGAGGCCCAGGCGCTGCATCTCCGAGGCGAAGTTGACCATCTCGTCGAGCGAGGGCGTGATCAGGCCGGAGAGGCCGATGATGTCGGCGCCGTGCTCCTGCGCCGCGTCGAGGATCTTCTGCGCCGGCACCATCACGCCGAGGTCGATGACCTCGTAGTTGTTGCACTGGAGCACCACACCGACGATGTTCTTGCCGATGTCGTGGACGTCGCCCTTCACGGTCGCCATGACGATGGTGCCGTTGGTGTCCTTCTGCTCGGCGAGCGAGGGGTCGTTCGCCTTCTCCTCCTCGATGAAGGGGATCAGGTAGGCGACGGCCTTCTTCATCACGCGAGCGCTCTTGACCACCTGCGGCAGGAACATCTTGCCGTCGCCGAACAGGTCGCCGACGACGTTCATGCCGTCCATCAGCGGGCCCTCGATCACCTCGATCGGGCGGCCGCCGGCCTCCGCGATCTCGGTGCGGAGCGCCTCGGTGTCGGCCTCGACGTGGGCGTCGATGCCCTTCACCAGCGCGTGGGTGATGCGCTCGCGCAGCGGCAGCGCGCGCCACTCGTCCTCGGACTCCTCGACCGCGTCGGCGGCGACGTTGAAGCGCTCGGCGATCTCGAGCAGCCGCTCGGCGGCGTCGTGCCGCCGGTTGAGCACGACGTCCTCGATGCGCTCGCGCAGCTCGGCGTCGACCTCGTCGTAGACGACCAGCGCGCCGGCGTTGACGATGCCCATGTCGAGGCCCGCGCGGATCGCGTGGAAGAGGAAGACCGCGTGGATCGCCTCGCGCACCGGGTTGTTGCCGCGGAAGGAGAACGACACGTTGGAGATGCCGCCGCTGACCTTGGCGCCGGGCAGGTTCTGCTTGATCCAGCGGGTGGCCTCGATGAAGTCCTGGCCGTAGGCGGCGTGCTCCTCGATGCCGGTCGCGACGGCGAAGACGTTGGGGTCGAAGATGATGTCCTCGGGCGGGAAGCCGACCTCGTCCACCAGGATCCGGTAGGCCCGCTCGCAGATCGCCTTGCGCCGCTCGAGGTTGTCGGCCTGGCCGTCCTCGTCGAAGGCCATCACGACCACGGCAGCGCCGTACTTGCGACACAGGCGGGCGTGCGCGCGGAAGGGCTCCTCCCCCTCCTTCATGGAGATGGAGTTGACGATCGCCTTGCCCTGCACGCACTTCAGGCCGGCCTCGATGACGTCCCACTTCGAGGAGTCGACCATCACGGGGACGCGGCTGATGTCTGGCTCGGCGGCGATGAGCTTGAGGAAGCGGTCCATCGCGGCGATGCCGTCGATCATGCCCTCGTCCATGTTGACGTCGATGACCTGCGCGCCCGCCTCGACCTGCTGCGCGGCGACGCTCAGGGCGGTGTCGTAGTCGCCGTCCTTGATCAGCTTGCGGAAGCGGGCCGAGCCGGTGATGTTGGTGCGCTCACCGACGTTGACGAACAGGCTCTCCTCGGTGATCGTCAGCGGCTCGAGGCCGGAGAGACGCATGACCGGCTGGTGCTCCGAGGGCGTACGCCGCTCCTTGCCCTCCACGGCCGCGGCGATCGCGGCGATGTGGTCGGGCGTCGTGCCGCAGCAGCCGCCGACCAGGTTGAGGAAGCCGGCCTCGGCGAACTCGGCCAGCACCGCGGCCGTCTGGTCCGGGGTCTCGTCGTACTCGCCGAAGGCATTGGGCAGGCCGGCGTTGGGGTAGGCAGAGACGAAGGAGTCGGCGAGCCGCGAGAGCTCGGCGACGTAGGGGCGCATCTCGCGCGCGCCGAGGGCGCAGTTGAGGCCGACCGCCAGCGGACGCGCGTGGCGTACGGAGTCCCAGAAGGCCTCGGTCACCTGCCCGGAGAGGGTGCGGCCGGAGGCGTCGGTGATGGTGCCGGAGATGATCACCGGCCAGCGGCGGTCGTGCTCCTCGAAGAGCGTCTCGACCGCGAAGATCGCGGCCTTCGCGTTGAGGGTGTCGAAGATCGTCTCGATCATCAGCAGGTCGGCGCCGCCGTCGACCAGGCCCCGGGCGGCGACGAGGTAGGCGTCGGCGAGCTGGTCGAAGGAGACGTTGCGCGCGCCCGGGTCGTTGACGTCGGGCGAGATCGAGGCGGTGCGGGTGGTCGGGCCGAGGGCGCCGGCGACCCAGCGCGGCCGGTCGTCGCTCGCCACGGCGTCAGCGGCCGCACGGGCGAGGCGGGCCGACTCGTAGTTGAGCTCGTAGGCGAGCTCCTCGAGGCCGTAGTCGGCCAGCGACACGGCGTTGGCGTTGAAGGTGTTGGTCTCGATGATGTCGGCGCCGGCCCGGAGGTACTCCTCGTGGATGGTCCGGATGATCTGCGGCTGGGTGATCGTGAGCAGGTCGTTGTTGCCGACCAGGTCGCTGGGGTGGTCGGCGAAGCGCTCGCCGCGGTAGCCGGCCTCGTCGGGCCGGTCGCGCTGGATGGCCGTGCCCATCGCACCGTCCAGCACCATGATCCGCTCGCTCATGATCGCCGTGAGGGCGTCGGTGGCGTCAGGGCGGTGCTGCGGATTCACAGGTCTCGGCCTATCTCTCGGTGGCGGAAAGCCAGCCTAGGAACGTCGTCCGCGTGCTGGACGCGGTTTCCACATCGTGGCACCGGCGGACCTGACGCACGAAATCACGACTGCTGGCTAGTCTGGTGCGGTGATCGAGTTCGACGACGTGCAGGATCTCGTGTCCCCGGTGGTGATCGCCGCCTTCGAGGGCTGGAACGACGCCGCTGACGCGGCCTCCGGCCTGGTCGACCACCTGATGGAGCAGTGGAAGGCCGACGTCATCGGCGCCGTGGACCCCGAGGAGTTCTACGACTTCCAGGTCAACCGTCCCATCGTGGGCACCGACGCCAACGGTCACCGCCGCCTCACCTGGCCCACCACGCGGATCGCCGTCGCGCGGCCCGCCGAGCTCGACCGCGACGTGATCCTGGTCCGCGGCATCGAGCCGAACATGAAGTGGCGGCAGTTCTGCGCCGAGCTCCTCGCCGCCTGCGACGACCTCGGGGCCGAGCTGGTGGTGACGCTGGGCGCGCTGCTCGCCGACACCCCACACACGCGCCCGATCCCGGTCACCGGCAGCGCCAGCGAGCCCGAGCTGGTGGACCGGCTGAACCTCGAGCAGTCCAGCTATGAGGGTCCGACCGGCATCGTCGGCGTCTTCAACGACGCGTGCACCCACCTCGACATCCCCGCGGTGTCGTACTGGGCCGCGGTGCCCCACTACGTCGCCCAGCCGCCCTGCCCCAAGGCCACCCTCGCCCTCCTCGGCCAGCTCGAGGAGCTGCTCCAGGCCCCGATGCCGCTCGGCGACCTGCCCGACGACTCCAAGGCGTGGGAGCGCGGGGTCGACGAGCTCGCCGCCGAGGACGAGGACGTCGCCGACTACGTCCGCGCCCTCGAGGAGACCCGCGACACCGCCGACCTCCCCGAGGCCTCCGGCGAGGCCATCGCCCGCGAGTTCGAGCGCTACCTCAAGCGCCGCGACACCGACTGACCGTCGTTCGGGCGGTGGTCCACCCACATTCTGGGCCGTCCGAACGTAGGTCGACCACCGCCCACCAGCGCGGCGTACACCGGTGAGCGGTGAGTGACGCAGGTACTGGGCGCCGGGAAGGTGTCCACGCACCGCCCGAGTGGGGTACGTCAGAGGGAGAGGCCGAGGGCGGCGTCGAGGAGGCGGTGGATGGTCGTCGCGGCCTCGTGGTCGGTCGTGTCGGCCAGGCCGGTGGTGCCGAGGGTGGCCTCGACCCATTCCTGGACCGCGGCGACGGCGGTCGGAGCGTCGAGGTCGTCGGCCAGCGCGGCCAGGACGCGCTCGACCACCGGAGCGGCGTCGGCGCCGTAGCCGAGGGCCAGGGCACGTCGCCAGTCGGCGAGGGTGTCGACGGCGTCCCAGAGCTGGGCGTCGGTCCACTCCCAGTCGCTGCGGTAGTGGTGGCGCAGCAGCACGAGGCGGATCGCCATCGGGTCGACGTCGCTCATCCGCAGCGCCGAGACGAAGACCAGGTTGCCCTTGGACTTCGACATCTTCTCGCCGTCGTAGGCGACCATCCCGGCGTGGGCGTAGGCGCGCGCGAACTTCTCGCCCGGGTGCGCCACCTGGCCGTGGCCGGCCGACATCTCGTGGTGCGGGAAGACCAGGTCGCTGCCGCCGCCCTGGACGTCGAAGGCGGTGCCGAGGTGGTCGAGCGCGATCGCGGTGCACTCGATGTGCCAGCCGGGGCGCCCCGGCCCGAACGGGCTCTCCCACGACGGCTCACCGGGCCGCTCGGCACGCCACAGCAGGCAGTCGAGCGGATCCTTCTTGCCCTCGCGGTCGGGGTCGCCGCCGCGCTCGGGGAAGATCGTGAGCATCGTGTCCCGGTCGAAGCCCGAGACGGAGCCGAACGCGTCGTCGGCGGTGACGGAGAAGTAGAGGTCGTCCTCGACGCGGTAGACCGCACCGGCCTCCTCGAGCCGCTGGATCAGCTCGATGACCTGCGGGATCGACTCGACGGCGCCGATGTAGTGCTCCGGCGGCAGGACCCGCAGCGCCTCCATGTCGTCGCGGAACAGCTGCGTCTCGCGCTCGGCGAGCTCGACCCAGTCGACCTTGACCTTCTCGGCGCGCTCGAGCAGCGGGTCGTCGACGTCGGTGACGTTCTGGACGTAGGTCACGTCGTGGCCGGCGTTGCGCCAGGCCCGGTTGAGCAGGTCGAAGGCGACGTAGGTGGCCGCGTGGCCCATGTGGGTGGCGTCGTAGGGCGTGATGCCGCAGACGTACATCCGCGCCGGGCCCTCGGGACGGGTCTCGACGAGCCCGTTGCTCGCGGTGTCGTGCACCCGCACCGCGGGGCCCGTCACGGGGAGTCGGGGAACGTCGGGCGACGACCAGGAACGCATGCGCCGCAGCCTATCGGTGGGGCCTCAAAAGGGTGGCCATGGGATGACCGGGTACGCCGAGGTGGCGGGAGGCGGAAACGTGCCGTCGGACAGCAGCCGGCGGAGCCGTCGCGCGGTCACCACGACCTCGTCGTGGGTGAGCAGGTCGGCGAGGGTGGCGCCGAGCTCGCCGTCGAGGGCGGAGGACAGGCGGTGGAGGCCCTCGGCCTCCTCGTCGGTGATCGGCTCGCCGACGAACCCCCAGAGCACCGTGCGCAGCTTGTGCTCGACGTGGAAGGTGAGGCCGTGGTCGACGCCGTGGCGGTGGCCGTCGGCCATCGGGAGCACGTGGCCGCCCTTGCGGTCGGCGTTGTTGACGACCACGTCGAAGAGCGCCATCCGGCGCAGCTGCGGTGAGTCCTCGTGGACCAGCGAGACCGGCTGGTCGTGCGCGTCGAGGCCGTCGAAGACGTGGCGGAAGCCGTCGGGCACCTCGCCCTCGCCCACGATGTCGACCGGTGACTGGTCGTCCACCTCGTCGCGCCACAGCTGCACCATCCCCGGCCCGTGCGGCCCGTCGCGCAGGACGGTGGTCGGGACGATGTCCCAGCCCAGCGCCTCGGAGACGGCGTACGCACCGACCTCGCGCGCCGCGAGGGTGCCGTCGGGGAAGTCCCAGAGCGGTCGTTCGCCCGCGATGGGCTTGTAGACCACGCGGACGCCGTCGACCTCGCCGACGAAGGTCGCGTTGGAGGCAGGAAGCACCCGACCGTGCAGCGTCAGCTCACCGGCCGGGACGACCGGGCGGAGCTCGTCAGGGATCACGGCGCCGGAAGCCGTTGGCCCGCACGCACAGGTGGCCGTCCGGGTCGATCGGCTCGCCGCAGAACGGGCAGTCGGGCCGACCGGCACCGATCACGGAGCGCGAGCGCTCCACGAAGGAGCGGGCCGCCGCGGCGGTGATCCGGACCAGGAAGATCTCCTCCGGCTCCGGCTCGAGGAGGTCCTCGAGGTCCTCCTGGAGCTGCTCGGGCGAGACCACGGCCGCCTCGGTGAAGGGGAAGACCTCGATCACGACGCGCTCGTCGGCGCTGTCCCACGACAGCGTCATCGTGCCGGCGCGGAACTCCTCCTCGATCGGCTGCTCGAGCGGCTGGTTGTCGGTGAGGTCGCGCGGGGCGATCGCCGGGATGAGCAGGTCGTCGCCGGCCGCGCCCATCAGCTCGTCGAGGAGCTCGTCGATGCGCTCGGCGAGCGCGGAGACCTGCTGCTTCTCCAGCGACACGCTGATCAGCCGGGTGCCCTCGCGCGCCTGGAGGAAGAAGGTGCGCTGACCGGGCTCGCCAACGGTCCCGGACACGAAGCGCTCGGGCGGGTCGAAGCGGTGCACGACGGGCATGTCACTCACCCTAGGACCTCCCTGTCTGCGGCCCTGTCTGCGCCCCGGGGCCTGCTCCCCCACCCACCTCGGCATCCCCGGACCGGCGCCGCCGGGTCTTCGCCGGGGGCGTCAGCCAGGAGAGGTCGCCGGCGTGGGTGTTGGTGCCGAGGACGAACGGTCGGCTCTCGCCGTAGCGGATGATCGAGACCGACGCGGGGTCGACGTGGATGCGCTGGAAGAGGTCGAGGTGCGTGCCGAGCGCGTCGGCGAGGATCGACTTGATCAGGTCGCCGTGGCTGACGGCCAACCACACGGCGCCGTCCCCGTGCTCCGCGGTGACCCGGGCGTCGTGCCGCCGGATCGCGGCGACCGCCCGGTCCTGCATCGCGCGCATCGACTCGCCGCCGGGGAAGGTGACCGCGGACGGCTGCGCCTGGACGGTCTTCCAGAGCTTCTCCTTGGCCAGCTCCTTGATCGTCCGGCCCTGCCACTCGCCGTAGTCGCACTCGGAGAGCTGCTTGTCTGTGCCGGCGCGCAGTGACTGCGCCTGGCGCGAGGTGATCTCCTTCGCGGTCTCCTTGCAGCGCTCGAGCGGGCTGGTGACCGCGGCCGAGAGGCGTACGCCGGCGAGCCGGTCGCCCACGGCGATCGCCTGCGTCACCCCGGTCTCGTCGAGGTGCACCCCGGGCGTGCGACCGGCGAGGACGCCGGCGGTGTTGGCCGAGGAACGACCGTGTCGGACGAGGATGACGGTTGCCATGGAACCGCAGGTTAGTGGGACTAGCCTGATCGCGTGATCGTCGACAACGCCCTCTACCACCGGGGGAAGCGGGTCCCACTGGGCGGCGGGGACGACCAGAGCCTCGGCGCGGCGCGCGTCCCGTGCGACCCGGGCGACTTCCAGTGGATCGGCATCCACGACCCCAGTCCCGACGAGCTCGACCTGATCGCGCGCACCTTCGGCCTGCACCCGCTGGCCGTCGAGGACGCCGGCGACTCCCACCAGCGGCCGAAGCTCGAGCGCTACGACGACACGCTCTTCCTGGTGCTCAAGACCCTCTGGTACGTCGACGAGGAGGACGCGGTCGAGACCGGTGAGATCAACATGTTCGTCGGCCGTGACTTCGTGGTGACCGTGCGCCACGGCAAGGGCATCGACCTCGCGAACTCCCGGCGCGACCTCGAGAAGCGCGCGCAGGTGCTCGAGCACGGCCCGATGGCGGTCCTCTACGCGATCTGCGACCGCGTCGTCGACGAGTACGAGAAGGTCGGCGCCGCCCTCGAGGAGGACGTCGACGAGGTGGAGGAGTCGGTCTTCTCCCCCGCCCGCACCAACGACTCGACGCGCATCTACGTCCTCAAGCGCGAGATCGCGGAGGTACGCCGCGCGGTGCTGCCACTGCGCGAGCCGATGCGGAAGTTCGCGATGGGCGTGCACCCGGACATCTCCGCGGAGACGGCGACCTACTTCCGCGACGTCGCCGACCACCTCCAGAGAGTCGCCGAGGTCATCGACAGCCTCGACCAGCTGCTGTCCACCGCCTTCGACGCCCACCTCGCGCGGATCTCGGTCCAGCAGAACGAGGACATGCGCAAGATCTCGGCGGGCGCCGCGCTGGTCGTCGTACCCACCCTGGTGGCGGGCGTCTACGGCATGAACTTCGACCACATGCCCGAGCTGCACTGGACCTACGGCTACCCGTTCGCCCTGCTGCTGATGGCGGGGATGGTGGTCGCGCTGTTCACCTGGTTCAAGAAGTCCGGGTGGCTGTGAGCGATCCCGCTCCCACGCGGTCGGCTCCCCCTGCCTGGCGGGTGGTCTGGTGGTTCGGCTTCGTCAGCCTGGCCGCCGACATGGTCTACGAGGGCGCACGGTCGGTCTACGGACCGCTCCTGGCCGCCCTCGGCGCCTCGGCGGTCGTCGTCGGCCTGGTCACCGGCGCCGGCGAGGCCGTGGCGCTCGTGCTGCGCCTGGCCTTCGGTCCGATCGCCGACCGCACGGGGCGCTACTGGTCGCTGACGATCATCGGCTACGGCCTCACGGCCGTCTGCGTGTCGCTGTTGGCGCTGTCGCCGCGCCTCGGTGGTGCGGGCATCGCGTTCGCCGCGACGATGATCCTGCTGGAGCGGCTCGGCAAGGCGATCCGGTCCCCCTCGAAGTCCGCGCTGCTGGCGCACGTCGCCGCCGCCGTCGGGCGCGGACGCGGGTTCGGCGTGCACAAGGCCCTCGACCAGGTGGGTGCCTTCTCGGGCCCGCTCCTCGTCGCCGGCGTCGTCGCGGTCGCCTCGATCTGGTGGGGCATGGCCGTGCTGGCCGTCCCCGGCGCGATCGCGATGGTGCTGCTCCTCACCCTGCGGCGCCGCGTCCCCGACCCCGGTGTGTACGACGACGCCCCCGCGGCGGCTGCCGATCCGGGCGAGCGCCGCGGCTGGTGGGCCGAGGCCGTCGGCGCCGGACTCTCGGGCGACTTCTTCCGCTACGCGTTCGCCGCCTCCCTCACCACCGGCGCCCTCGTGACGTTCGGGATCATCGGCTACCACCTCACCGTCGAGGGCCTCGTGCCCGTCGCCGCGGTGCCGGTGGTCTACGCGGCGGCGATGGCGGTCGAGGCGCTGGCCGCGCTGCTCGTCGGGTCGGTCTACGACCGCACCGGCACCCGCGTCCTGCTGGTCGTGCCCGTGCTGGTGGCCGTCGTGCCGGCGCTGGCACTCGGGTCGGCCCTCGCGGCCGCCCTCGTCGGCGTGGTGGCGTGGGGCTTCGCGCAGGGTGTGCAGGACTCGACGATCAAGGCGGTCGTCGCCGACCTCGTGGAGGGACCGCGACGCGCGACCGCCTACGGCGTGTTCGCAGGGATCCAGGGGATGTTCGCGATCGTCGGTGGCGTCGCGGCCGGTTGGCTCTACGAGCGGTCCCTGCTCGCCCTCGTGGTCGTCGTGGCCGTCACGCAGGCGCTGGCGCTGGGACTGCTGGTCGACACCTTCAGGCGGTCAGCACGCCTGCGCCGAGCAGGATGAGCGTCGCTGCGCCGAGCACGATCCGGTAGATCACGAACGGCGTGTAGGACCGCGTGCTGACGTAGCGCAGCAGCCAGGCGATGGCGGCGTATCCGACCACGAAGGACACCACGGTGCCGACGGCCGTCGGTCCCCAACCGAAGTCGTTGTGGCCGTTGGGGATGTCCTTGAGCTCGAACAGGCCGGCGCCGACGACGGCCGGGATGGCGAGCAGGAAGGCGAAGCGGGTGGCGGCCTCGCGCTCGAGCCCGAGGAACCGGCCGGCCGAGATCGTCGCGCCCGACCGGGAGACGCCGGGGATGAGGGCGAGCGCCTGCGCACCGCCCATCACGACGGCGTCCTTGAGGGTGATCTTGCTCTGGCCGCGGTCGGTGCGACCGACACGGTCGGCGATGCCGAGGACGATGCCCAGCACGATCAGCGTGCAGCCGATGATCCACAGGTTGCGGAAGTCGCGCTCGATGACGTCCTTGAGGAGCACGCCGAGCACCACGATCGGCAGCGAGCCGACGATGATGTACCACCCCATCCGCGAGTCGAGCGTGCCGCGGAACTCCGGCTGGAAGAGCGAGCGCACCCAGGCACTGCCGATGCGCCAGATGTCCTTGCGGAAGTAGATGAGCACCGCGAGCTCGGTGCCGATCTGGATGACCGCCGTGAACGCCGCTCCCGGGTCGCCCCAGCCGAACAGCTCGGGGAAGATCCGCAGGTGCGCGCTGCTGGAGATCGGCAGGAACTCGGTGAGCCCCTGGATGACACCGAGGACCACGGCCTTGAGGAGATCGATCACAGGGCAGGAGCCTACGGGCGCGTCCCTGCACCGAACCTGACGGGCCCGTGGCTACTCTCACCTGCATGCAGCAGCGTTTGCTCGGCGCCACCGGCCTGAAGGTCTCCCGCCTCGGCCTGGGCACCATGACGTGGGGCCGCGACACCGACGAGCACGAGGCCCGTGACCAGCTGATCTCCTTCGCCGAGGCCGGCGGCACGCTCGTCGACACCGCGGCCGGGTACGGCGACGGGGCGAGCGAGGAGCTGATCGGCACGCTCATCGGCGACGTGGTCGCGCGCGACGAGATCGTGCTGGCGACCAAGGCCGGCATCTCGCGTCGTACGGGCGAGCGGGTCACCGACACCTCGCGCGGCACGCTGCTGTCCACGCTCGACGCCTCGCTCAAGCGGCTCGGGGTCGACCACGTCGACCTGTGGCAGGTGCACGTGTGGACCGACGAGACGCCCGTCGAGGAGACGCTCTCGGCCCTCGACCTCGCCGTGTCCTCCGGGCGCGCGTCCTACGTCGGCATCTCCAACTACACCGGCTGGCAGACCGCCCAGGCCGCGACCTGGCAGCGCGCCGTCCCGGGCCGCACCCCCCTGGCCTCGACGCAGGTCGAGTACTCCCTGCTCAACCGTCAGGTCGAGCACGAGGTCGTGCCTGCGGCGCACGCGCTCGGACTCGGGATCCTGCCGTGGTCGCCGCTCGGGCGCGGCGTCCTCACCGGCAAGTACCGCACCGGTACGCCGTCCGACTCGCGCGCCGCGACAGAGCACTTCGCCCGATTCGTCGGTGCCTACCTCGACGACCGCGGCCGCGGCATCGTGGAGGCGGTCGCTCGCGCCGCCGACGGCCTCGGTTGGTCGCCGCTGGAGGTCTCGCTGGTGTGGGTGCGCGACCGGCCCGGCGTCACCTCGCCCATCGTGGGCGCCCGCACCGCCGCCCAGCTCAAGGGTGCGCTCGGGGTCGAGGAGCTCACGCTTCCTGCGGAGATCGTCGACGCGCTCGACGACGTGTCGGCAGACTGAGAGCAGGAGGTAGTCGATGGCCCGGATCCAGCGTCGTCCACCCGCACGCGGTGTCGAGTGGGAGTTCGAGACGCTCGTGCTGCCCAAGGACTTCTCCCGCAACGTCGTCACCCGGATGCTCGTCGAGCGCGCGGAGCACGGCGGCTGGGAGCTGGACCGGCTGCGGATCGGCAACGACGGCAAGCGGCGCGTGGTGCTGCGTCGCAAGATCATCCGGCAGCGGCTGACCCTCTTCGCCGGCTGACGCTCCACCCGAGGGGCAGTCGGATGGGGTGCGGACCCCATGTCGCTCCGCTCCCCCGGGTGCTCGACTCGAGGTGACGGGGTCGAGCGACCCCGGTGAGGGGACGACCGCGATGCCCATCCGACGCAAGCACAGGACCGAGCTCGGGATCATGGAGCTCGCCGTCGACCCGGCCGACGTCGACCGGCGGACCTATCCCGTCACGATCCGGCTCTCCCGCCCGCTGACGGACTGGGAGGTCGCCGGGCTGGCGGCCGTGGAGCCCGGGCTGCACGCCGTCGGGGACGCCATCGTCGTACCCGACGCGCGGCTCGACGACGTGGCCCGCGAGCGCGACGCGTGGAACGCCCGTCTCGAGCGCGCCCAGTCCCTGGCAGACGAGCTGGAGGGCGAGAGCTGGGTCGCCGACCACCGCCGCGTCGACCGGCAGAGCCGCCACGGCTCGCACCTGCGCAGCCAGCAGGCCGACGACCGCGGCCTGCACTGACCGGGCTACCAGCCGGACGTGCCCGGGGAGCCCTTGAACGGGCCGGTCACCCGCGAGGTGATCCAGCCGCCGTAGAAGCTGCCGGGCTGCGGCTGCACGACCTCACCGTCCACCGTGCACGCGTCGACGCGGCCCGGGTAGAGCGCGACGTGGTCGAGGAGCGCCTCGAAGCCCTTCGACGGGTCGGGATACGTCCACGCCACGGCCCGGACGACGTCGTCGCCGACGACGAGGTCGAGGTAGGCCGCCTGGCCCTTCCACTCGCACCACGACGCTCCCTCGGTGGGCCGCAGCACGCCCTCGGCGAACGACGAGACGGGCAGGTAGTACGTCGGCGGGTGGCTGGTCTCCAGCACCCGCACGCTCGCGGTGGTGTCGGCGACGACCACGCCGCCGTGCGTGACCACCACGTGCTCGCTGCTGGCCTCGACCCGCGGCGGTCGGGGGTAGTCCCACACCGACTCGGTCATGACGCGACTGCCGCCTCGGCGCGCTCGCGGAGCGCGGTCACCATGGCGTCCGGGTCGTCGGCGGAGTAGACCGCGGAGCCCGCGACGAAGACGTCGGCGCCGGCCTCGGCGCAGCGCTCGATGGTCTCCAGCGACACCCCGCCGTCGACCTGGAGCCAGGTCTCGACGTCGTGCTTGCGCATCAGCTCGCGGGCGGTGCGGATCTTGGGCAGGCAGAGGTCGAGGAACTTCTGGCCGCCGAAGCCCGGCTCGACGGTCATGATCAGCAGCATGTCGAGCTCGGGCAGCAGTGCCTCGTAGGGCTCGATCGGCGTCGCCGGCTTGAGCGCCATCGAAGCGCGGGCGCCCTGGGCGCGGATCTCGCGCGCCAGCCGCACGGGCGCCTTGGCGGCCTCGGCGTGGAACGTCACCGACCCGCAGCCCGCCTCGGCGTACGCCGGTGCCCACCGGTCGGCGTCCTCGATCATCAGGTGCACGTCGATCGGCTGTGACGCGTGGCGGCTGAGCGCCTCGATCACCGGCAGCCCGAGCGTCAGGTTCGGCACGAAGTGGTTGTCCATCACGTCGACGTGCACCCAGTCGGCGCTGGGGATCCGGGCCACCTCGTCGGCCAGGCGCGAGAGGTCGGCGTTGAGGATGCTCGGAGTGATCTGGATGCCCACGGGGACGATCCTAGGGAGTCGCCGGCGCTACTGCTCCTCGGGCTCCGGCGGCACGTCCTCACCCTCGGCCTCGTCGCGGTCGGCCCATGCCAGGAGCGGGGCGATGTCGAAGGGGTGGCCGTCGATGTCGGCGTGCAGGTCGCCGAGGTCGGCGTAGCGGTCCGGCATCGTGAAGATGGTGAAGTCGTCGGGCGTGCAGCCGTCGACCTCGTCCCACCGGACCGGCGCCGAGACGCGGGCGTTCGGCACACCGCGCACGGAGTACGCCGCCGCGATCGTGTGGTCGCGGGCGTTCTGGTTGTAGTCGACGAACAGCTGCGCCGGGTCGCGGTCCTTGCGCCACCACGCGGTGGTCACCTCTCCCCCGGCCCGTCGCTCCACCTCGCGCGCGAACGCCAGCGCGCCGCGTCGTACGTCCTGGAAGCCGTGGTCGGGCGGGATCCGGACGTAGATGTGCAGTCCCGAGCCGCCGCTGGTCTTGGGGAAGCCCACGGCGCCCAGCTCGTCGAGCACCTCGTGGGCGACGTGGGCCACGCGCTGGACGGTGGCCCACTCGCACTCGGGACCGGGATCGAGGTCGATGCGCCACTCGTCGGGCTTCTCGGTGTCGGAGCGCCGGCTGTTCCACGGGTGGAACTCCACCGTCGACATCTGCACGGCCCAGATGACGCTGCCGAGCTCGGTCACGCACAGCTCGTCGGCCGTGCGCTTCCACCGCGGGAAGAACAGCTGCACCGTCTCGACCCAGTCGGGGGCGCCTGCCGGCAGCCGCTTCTGGTGCACCTTGTCGCCCGCCAGCCCCTTCGGGAAGCGGTGCAGCATGCACGGGCGCTCGAACAGCGCGTTGACGATGCCGTCCCCGACCGACAGGTAGTACTCGACCAGGTCGAGCTTGGTCGCGCCGCTCTCCGGGAAGTAGACGCGGTCGGGGTTCGTCACCTTCACGACGCGGTCGTCGACCTCGATCTCGGTGAAGGGCGACGCCATGTCAAGGAGCCTAGCCGGACGCGACGCAGTCGCGCCCGGCGTGGCGAACGAGGTCGAGTAGCCCCGCGGCCGAGGCACGAGGGCGCGTCAGGGCGTATCGAGACCGACTACTTCTCTGTGGGAGTCGTGGGCTCGACGGTCGGCGCGACCGTGACGGTCACGGCGTCGGACCAGCCCTCGTCGGCGTACTGGCTCTCGGGACGGTGCCAGCGGAACTCGGTGGTCTCGGTGACGGGTACGTCGACGTGGACCAGGCCGTCGGCGCCGGCGAGCGCCGGGCCGCCGACCGCCTTCCAGGCGCCGCCGGGAGCGCGGGACTCGAGCACGAGCGGGTCGCCGGTGACCCGGGACCGCGCGTCGGTGACGCGACCCGTGATCGTGACGGTGTCGCCGGCGTCGGCCTTCTGGCCATCGACCGTCAGGGACGTGGTGAGCGCGATGCCCTCGAAGTCGAAGGTCGAGTCACCGCCCTGCACCGCGTCGAGGTTGAAGGCGCCGCCGTCGCAGCCGAACCCGCTCACGACCAGGCCCTTGCCGTCACCGTGGGCAGCCGCGAACTCCGCAGGGGTCGCGGTGCCGCCCGGTCCGAGGGGGGCGTGCGAGGTGAGGTCGACGAGCGACCAGTCGTAGGTGAGGGCGCTGGCCGACACCTGCTGCCAACCACCGCTGGGCACCGACAGCGTCGTGCGGCCCAGCCAGGCCGCACCGGCAGGCGCGTCGGGCGTGATCACGAGGACGTACGACGCCCCGGTGCTGCCGCCGGTGGACGCCACGGAGAAGGACGACCCGACCGAGGCGAGCGAGTCGAACCAGACGACGGGTCCCGACGCGGTGCCACCACCGGCGGGAACGAGCCCCAGCGAGCGGCGACCCATCGGCGCGGCGAACGGACCCAGGTTGAGGCGGGACGCAGGGGCGGTGCCCGGGCTGAAGAGGCTGGTGCAGTCGACGTAGGTCAGGTAGACCGCGGCATCACCTGTGGCGGGCCCGGTCAGGGTCTGGACCCCGTCGGCGTGCGCGGGGGCCACCGCCAGCGCGCTGAGCAGCGCGGCCGCTCCGACCGTCACGAGCGTGGACCGCAACCGCATGCTTCGTCTTCTCTCCCCGTCGCACGGCGCACCCCTCCGGCGCACCGTGCTGGATCCCATCATGCGCGGGTACGCCAACGTTGGGAACAGGTGACGCGGACATGACCAATTCTTCGTACTCAGTTGAACGAGCCGACGCCTCAGGCCAGCGGTCGGCGCCGCAGGGTGGCGGCGAACATCGCATCCGTGCCTTCACGGTGGGGCCAGAGCTGGAAGTGGTCGACCTCCTCGGTGTCGTCGCGCTGCCCCAGCACGGCCGCGACCACGCCGGAGGTCTCCGCGAGCACGGGCGAGCAGGTGGCGTAGACGACGATGCCACCCGGTCGGACCGAGTCGATGGCGCTGTCGAGCAGCACCTTCTGCAGGCCGACGAGGACGTCGATGTCACTGGGGCTGCGGCGCCACCGGGACTCGGGGCGTCGACGCAGCGCACCCAGACCGGTGCACGGGGCGTCGACGAGCACCCGGTCGAAGGTGCCCGGCGGCCAGGCCGGCCGGGCGCCGTCACCGGCCACCACGTCCACGGCACCGTGCGGGACGGCCCGCATCGCCGACGCGACGAGGGCGGCCCGGTGCGGCTGGCGCTCGTTGGCGACCAGGTGGGCGCCGCGCTGCGCCGCGAGGGCGGCCAGCAGGGCCGCCTTGCCGCCCGGACCGGCGCAGAGGTCGAGCCAGCGCTGGTCGCGACCGGCCAGTGGGGCGTCGGCCATCGCGAGCGCGACGAGCTGGGAGCCCTCGTCCTGCACCCCGGCGCGGCCCTCGGCCACGGCCGGGACGCCCGACGGGTCGCCACCCGCCAGCACGGCGGCGTACGGCGACAGGGCGGAGCGGGTCGCGCCGGCGGCCTCCAGCTCGGCGACCTCCGCGAGCCCGGGGCGGGCGACCAGGGTGACGCGCGGGGCGGCGTTGTCGGCCGCCAGCAGGGCCTCGAGCTCGGCGTCGTCGCCGTCGAGCGCCTCGGCCAGCGACTCGACGACCCACCGCGGGTGGGACTGCGCGATGGCGAGGTGCCCGTGCAGGTCCTCGGTGCGGTCCGGCGCCACCTCGGCCACCCAGGCCTCGAGGTCGCGTGCGGCAACCTTGCGGAGCACGGCGTTGACCAGCCCGGCGGGGCCCTGTCCGACGGAGGCGCGGACCAGGTCGACGCTGGTCGAGATCGCCGCGTGGTCGGGGACGCGCATCGACAGCAGCTGGTGCACCCCGAGCCTCAGCACGTCACGCACCGCGGCCTGGAGCCGCGGCTTGGTCAGGCACCGGTCGATGACCGGGTCGTAGAGCCCCTGCATCCGGATCACGCCCGAGGCCAGCTCGGTGGCCAGACCGGCGTCGCGACCCTCGAGGCGGTGCTTGCGCAGCACCTGCGGCAGCACCAGGTTGGCATAGGCCTCGTCGACCCGCACGGCGGTGAGCACGTCGAGTGCCGCACGCCGGGGACGGTCCACCTGGCGGCGGCGGTCACTCACCGAAGTACTCCTTGACCAGCTTCTTCGGGGCCTTGGCCGCCCACGCCTCGGTGATCACCTCGACGAGCTCGTCACGCCCGATCTCCCCGAGCCGGGACTGCTGGACCAGGACCGCGGGGTAGCCCTTGAAGTGGTCGATGGTGAAGAACGGCGTCGACTCGTCCTCGACGAGGGCGTTCTTCTCCACCTCGGTGGGCGTCGTGATCACCACGAGGTCGTCGTAGCGCTCCCCCGTCTCGGGGTCGACCGCGGTCGGCCCGGGGGCGCGGTAGAGCAGGAACCCCTTGCCCTTGGGGCCACGCGGCACCTTCCAGGTCGGTCGGTCGCCCCAGGAGGTGCCGAGCTCGGTCTCGGGCAGGCTGCCGCAGATCTCGTCGATGTCCTCGGGGCGGGCCGGCCGGTCGGCGGGGGTGCTCACCGGGTCGACCCTAGTCGCCGAGCCGGACGCCGGACTCGAGCCGCACGCCACGCGCCCAGTCGGCTGCCGGCATCTGCTTCTTGCCGAACGCCTTCACGTCACCGAGCTGGAGCGGCCCGGTCGCGGTGCCGACGAACACGGCGTTCTTGGTGACCTCCAGGACGCCGGGCCCGAGCGCCGGGCGGTCGGCAGTCGTGAGCGGTCCGATCTTGATCCGCTCGCCCTCGAACGTGCTCCACGCGCCGGGCGCGGGGGTGCACGCTCGGACCTGCCTGTCGATGGCGACTGCGGGGTGCGTCCAGTCGATGCGCGCGTCGTCGACCGAGATCTTGGGGGCGAAGGACACGCCGTCCTCCTGCTGGTCGCGGGCCTCCAGCGAGCCGTCCTCGATGCCGTCGAGCGTCTGCACCAGCAGGCCCGCGCCGCCCTCGGCGAGGCGCGCGAGCAGGTCGCCGGCGGTGTCGGCGGGCCGGATCCGCTCGGTCATCACGCCGAAGACGGGACCGGCATCGAGCTCCTTGACGATCCGGAACGTCGTCGCGCCGGTCACCTCGTCACCGGCCCACAGCGAGTGCTGCACCGGCGCCGCGCCCCGCCACGACGGGAGGACGGAGAAGTGCAGGTTGATCCAGCCGTGCGGGACGAGGTCGAGCGCCGACTGCGGCAGCAGGGCGCCGTAGGCCACGACCGGGCAGGCGTCGGGACGCAGGTCCGCGAGGGCCGCCTGGAAGTCGGGGTCGCGCGGGTGCTCGGGCTTCAGGACGGGTACGCCGAGCTCCTCCGCGCGCAGCGCCACCGGGCTGGCCACCAGCCGGCGCCCGCGGCCGCTCGGGGCGTCGGGCCGGGTGACCACGCCGACGAGCTCGTGGCGGCTCTCCGCGATCGCGTCGAGGGCGGGCACGGCGACCTCGGGGGTGCCGGCGAAGACGACGCGCATCACAGGCCGAGGCCGAATGTGCGGTGGGGGCTGACCCGCACGGTGGGCTTCTCCACGCCGAACCAGTCGGACTCGCGGATCTCCTTCATCGCCGCCTTGCGGGCGTCGCTGTCGAGCTTGTCGATGAAGAGGATCCCGTCGAGGTGGTCGGTCTCGTGCTGCATGGCCCGGGCGAGCAGCTCGGAGGCCTCGATCCGCAGCGGCTCGCCGTGCACGTCGAAGCCGGTCGCGACCACCGACAGCGCCCGCAGGCAGTCGTAGGTGAGCTCCGGCAGCGAGAGGCACCCCTCGGCACCGTCCTGGGTCTCGTCGGAGAGCTGGAGCGTGGGGTTGACCAGGTGGCCGACATCGCCGTGGACGTTCCACGTGAAGACCCGCAGGCCGACGCCGATCTGCGGGGCGGCGAGGCCGGCGCCGGGGGCGGCCAGCATCGTGTCGGTGAGGTCGGCGACGAGCCGCTCCAGCTCCTTGTCGAAGCTGTCGACCTCGATCGCGCGCTGGCGGAGCACGGGATCGCCGAAGAGGCGGATGGGCTGGACGGCCACGGATCTCCTTGGGAGCGAAGCGGGGGTGGTCGGGCGAAGGGCAAGTCTAGGGACGGGTCAGATGCTGAGCGGGTCGACCTGGATCCGGACCGGGTCGAGCTTGCGCGAGGAGCGCAGCCGCTGGAGGTCGCCGAGGGCCTGGGACAGGGCGGCGCCACGCGACCAGGGCACCCGCAGGAGCAGTCGGTGCTCGTCGTCGACCGCGACCGGGCCCAGCACCTCGGCACCGTCGGGGAGGTCGAGCAGGTGGAGCACGTCGTCGAGGGCGCCCAGGTCGCCGGTGACGGTCGCGAGCCGTGCCGCCGGCGGCAGGTGGGCCTGGGACCGCTCGTCGGCCTCGCGGCGGGCGAAACCGGCCGGGTCCCACCGGACCAGCGCCTGGAGCGCCGGGTGGGCCGGGTCGCCCACCGCCACGACGTGCCCGCCCTCGCGCACCAGCGCGGCGGCGTTGAGCCAGCGCCGCAGCGCCTCCTCGGCCGCGCGCAGGTCGTCGCGGGCCAGGCTCAGCCAGGTGTCGAGGACGACGACCGCGGCGTAGCCACCCCCGGCCACGGGCTCGGCGCCGACCGTGGCGACGACGATGTCGGGGCGGCTGGTGACCCGGTCGACGACCCGCTCGCCGCTCGAGCTGCGCACGGTGGTGCCGGTGAACATCCGGCCCAGCTCCTCGGCCGTGCGTGCCTCACCCCGCACGGGGGCGCGCAGGCCGCGGCCTCCGCACGTCGGGCACGCCCAGGCGGTCTCCACGTGGCCGCACCAGCGGCAGTGCGGCGGCACCGCAGGCCCGCGGACCGCGAGCGGACCGGTGCAGACGCTGCAGCGGGCCGGAGCCCGGCAGGTGTCGCACGCCAGGGAGGCCGCATAACCGGCGCGCGGGGTCTGGACGAGGACGGGTCCGGACTCCAGGCCGCGGCGGATGGCGTCGTACGCCGCTCGGGGGATGCGGGTGCCCACGGAGCGGTCCTCCGCCGGAACCGCCTCGACGCGCACCCGACGACGCAGCACGTCACGTGGCACGGCGAGCTCGTGGGCCCAGCCGCTGACGAGGAGCTGCTGGGCCTCCGGCGTGCGGGCGAAGCCGCCGAGGACCGTGGCCGTGCCCTGCTGCTCCGCGCGGGCGAGCAGCACCTCCCGCGTGTGGGGGTAGGGGGCACGTGGCTCGGCGTGCAGGTCGTCGCCGTCGTCCCAGAGGACGACCAGGCCGAGGTCGTGGACCGGGGCGAAGGCGGCCGACCGGGTGCCGACCACCACGCGGCGGGCACCACGTGAGACGGCGAGGAAGTCGCGGTAGCGACGGGCCGGTCCGCCGTCAGCGGTCAGGCAGACGTGGTGTCCCTCCCCCAGCAGCGCGGTGAGGGCGGCGTCGACACGCGCCACGTCGCGGCGGTCGGGCACGCACACGAGCGCACCCCGCCCGGAGGCGTACGCCGTCGCCACGGCCTCGGCGACCATCGCCGGCCAGTCGTCGGCGGGCGCGGCGGACCACACGGCACGAGGCCACTCCCCCGCAGCGAGCCGCCGCAGGAAGGCGTCGGCGTGCTCCACGTGCGCCCAGCCCGTCGGCGGCACCGCAGTGACCGGCGGCGCGGGTGTCGAAAGCTCCTTCTCGGCGGCGGCGTGCCGGGGCGGCACGGCCAGGCGCAGCACGTCGGACCGTGCGCCTGCGTAGCGCTGGGCGAGGGTCTCGCTGAGCCGGACGATCTCGGGGGCCAGGACCGGCTCGGGGCTCACCACCCGCCGCAGCGGCTGGAGGCGCCCGGTGTGGTCGGTGTCGGTGCCCCGCTCGACGACGTAGCCGTCGACGTCCTGGCCGGCGAAGCGCACCTTCACTCGAGCGCCGGGGACGGCGGTCGCGGCCATCGTCTCGGGGACGGCGTAGTCGAAGGGCCGATCGAGGTGGGCGAGCGCGATGTCGACCAGCACCCGCGCGACCGGGTCGGACTCCGCCGGCTCCCACGAGGCGGCCTTGCGGCGCCGGGTCGCGGCAGCCTTGGCCCTGGCGTCGTCCACGGCGGCACGAAGCCCCGGGAGCATGTCTGCTCCCGGGGCCTCGTGCTCGCTCATGGGGCGCATTCAACCAGCGGCTGCCGACAGGCCGGCAGCCGCCGTCCGAGAGGTCACCTCAGGTTGAAGCGCGCCTTCGCGGTGCTCGCGAGGACGGTGGTCGAGCCGGTGTAGGCGGCCTTCACCTTGACCTTGCCGGACCCCAGCTTGGCCGCGATCTTGCCCGTGACGACGAGCGTGGCCTTGCCCTTCTTGACCGCGACCGCCTTGGTGACCTTCTTCTTGCCCTTCAGGGTGAAGCTCACCTTCCCGGTCGGCTTCGGACCGGACGCCTTCACCGTGGCCACGATCGTGACCTTGTGGCCGGTGGTGACCTTCAGCTTGGTCGTCGACTTCAGCTTGACGACGGGCGTCGGCGTCGGCGTCGGGGCCGGCGGCGTGACCACGGGCGGGACGTCGCAGGTGTAGACCGAGATGTCGTCGAGCCACCAGCCGATGTAGGCGTCGGAACCGTCGCCACGGGAGGTGAAGGACGGCTTGACGGTCCGGCCGGCGTAGGACGACAGGTCGACCTGGCTCGCCGACCAGCCGAAGCTGTCACCGCCGAACGCCTTGAGCCCGGCCCACTGGTTCGGGTTGGACGCGTTGTAGGCGGACAGGGTCTGCGACGGGCCGTTGGTCCACGGCAGCCCAGCCGTGTCCACGCCGTCCACCTCGACCGTGCCGCCGTCCATGTACGGGCCGCTCGCACGACCCGGGTACCACTCGAAGAGGTTCCAGTGCTGGAAGTGCAGGAACGACTTCTGGCCAGCCGGGAGCGCGATGCCCGCCGCCGTGGTCAACGAGGCCGCTGCCGGGTCGCCCGCGGACGGGTCGGGGTTCCAGCCGAGCCAGGAGTCCTTGCCGGAGGTGGCGTTGCTGCCCCAGCTCGGGTTGACGCCGTAGCCCCACATGCCGGCCGCCGACGAGACCATCTTCGTGCTCGGGGAGCCGGTCTCGCTGTTGAACAGCTCGCGCATGGTCGTGCCCGTCGGGCAGGACCTGACCGCGTCGGCGGGCTGCGGGGCGTTGGTCGGCGTGGTGCGGAGCTCGGTGGCCGCCACGGCCTTCGTGATGTTGGTGCAGTCGGCGGAGGTGAAGCCGGCGATGCCGGAGGTGACGAAGTCGGCGCAGCTCTGCTCGAGCACCGACGCCAGGTTGGCGTAGTCACTGCCCGAGGTGAGCTTGGTGATCGCGTCGAAGTAGAGCTTGCCGGTCTTGGTCAGGCCGGCGTCGGCACCGTCGATGCCGGTGATGGTCTGGCCGTTGAACGTGCCGCCCTGGGAGATGAGGTACGCCGTCTTGTTGCCGACGCCGCTGTTGGTGTGCACCCCGCCCGAGTCGGTGTAGGAGAGGTCGGCGTTGTAGAGGGTGCTCGTCATCTTGTCCGGGTCGTTGAAGGACGTCGGGTCCAACATGTCGCGGATCGCGCCGATCGAGAGGTCCTCCGACAGCTTCCACTGGGAGTCGTCGTCGGCCCCGTTGCGGTGGTCGATGACCTCCCCCATGATGTCGGCGATCGACTCGTTCATCGCACCGCTCTGGCCCCAGTAGAAGAGCTCGGAGTACTGGTCGACCACGCCGTGGGTCATCTCGTGCCCGACCACGTCGTCGGCCGCGGCGAACCCGTCGCCGTAGAACATCTGGGTGCCGTTCCAGAACGCGTTGGCGTAGGGGCAGTCCTGCGTCGTGGAGGTGTAGCAGAAGCGCACGGTGGCGGCGAGCTTCTTGACGCCGCCGACGTCCACGCCCAGCTTGTCGGTCAGGTCGATCCCGGCGAGCTGCTGGTAGGCCGTCGCGACCTCGCCGGCGTAGTCGTAGGCCTTGTCGACGTCGGTGATCCCGGTCGCGGCCTGGCCCTCGGTGCGGGCGAAGCCCGACGTGCACGCGGTCGCGTCGCCGCGGACGTTGTTGCGGTCGCACACGACGCGGTCGAGGTGCTCGACCTGGTCGATGTCGAGCAGCACCCGGCCGGTCGTGTCGTCGACG
Source organism: Nocardioides sp. BE266 (assembly GCF_031457855.1). Lineage (NCBI taxonomy): Bacteria > Bacillati > Actinomycetota > Actinomycetes > Propionibacteriales > Nocardioidaceae > Nocardioides > Nocardioides sp. BE266. The sequence continues at coordinate 338,021 of NZ_JAURTI010000005.1, forward strand.
AGCACGAGGCGGCGTACGGCGGCGCCGTCACCGACCTCGAAGCTCCACACGCCCCGCGCGGGCGCGGTGGCGCCGAAGACGGCGGGGTCCCAGACCTGGCGGCCCTGCGAGGTCACGCTGAGGCCCGACGCGTCGGCCTTGCGGGACGCGGACCGCAGCGCGGTGCTGCGGGCGTCGGCCTGGGCGACGGTGGCGGCCGGGAGCGCGCGGACCGTGGAGAGCGTGGAGAGGATCGAGCCGAGCTGGCGGTCACCGCGCAGGCTGACCACCACCTGGCCACCGATGACCGGTGCGCCGGCGACGTCCTGCTGGAACCGTACGACGTCCTGGCCGGACGGCGAGCGCGTCGTGCCGGCCGCCGCGAGGTCGGCGTCGTCGGCGCCGAGGGCCGAGCCGTAGCGCGACAGGTGGGCGCGGGCCGCGTCGCGGATGCCGCTGTCGGCCGAGACGGCCGGGTTGACGATCGAGCTGCCGGCGGCGGTGCCGACGAAGTCGACTGCCCCCACCCCGTTGCGCTCGATCCTGAGTCCGGCCGTCACGTCGGCCTGAAGCCGGGACAGCCCGGTGCCGGCCGGGTCGGGCGCTGCCTGGGCCCCTGCCCAGGCCAGCTGGCCCCCGGCGACGACGGCGGCGGTTGCCAGGGCAGCCGTCACCTTCTTGCGCAGCATCATCTGGTTCCTCCAGGAGGTCTGATGCGAGGCCCCCCGGCCACGCGTCGGCAGCCTAGGACGAGGGTCCGACGACGGCGGTGCCATTCGGCCAAGTTCTCCCCCAAATTTGCCGTTGCCCCCGACCTCGTGGAGGTCGGGGGCAACGGGCCGGGCTGTGGACCCGACGGAGTGCTCAGATGCCGGCGGCAGCCTTCAGCTTGTCGGCGCGGTCGGTCGACTCCCAGGTGAACTCGGGCAGCTCACGACCGAAGTGGCCGTAGGCCGAGGTCTCGGCGTAGATCGGGCGCAGCAGGTCGAGGTCGCGGATGATCGCGGCCGGACGCAGGTCGAAGACCTCGAGGACGGCCTGCTGGATCATCTCGTCCGCCACGACGCCGGTGCCGAAGGTCTGGATGAAGACACCGACGGGCGCGGCCTTGCCGATGGCGTAGGCGACCTGCGCCTCGCAGCGACGGGCCAGGCCCGCGGCGACGACGTTCTTGGCGACCCAACGCATCGCGTAGGCGGCCGAGCGGTCGACCTTCGACGGGTCCTTGCCGGAGAAGGCACCGCCGCCGTGGCGGGCCATGCCGCCGTAGGTGTCGACGATGATCTTGCGGCCGGTGAGGCCGGCGTCGCCCATCGGGCCGCCGATGACGAAGGTGCCGGTCGGGTTGACCAGCATCCGGTAGCCCTCGGACGGGATCTCGAAGGTCGCGAGGACCGGGTCGATCACGTGCTGCTTGATGTCGGCCTCGAGCGTGGCGTGCTCGACGTCGGCGTCGTGCTGCGTCGAGAGGACGACGGTGTCGATGCGCACGGGGCGGTCGTCCTCGTCGTACTCGATCGTGACCTGGGTCTTGCCGTCGGGACGGAGGTAGGCGAGCGTGCCGTCCTTGCGGACCTCGGTGAGGCGCTGGGCGAGGCGCTGCGCGATGGTGATCGGCAGCGGCATGAGCTCGGGGGTGTCGTCGCAGGCGTAGCCGAACATCAGGCCCTGGTCGCCGGCGCCGCGCTTGTCGAGCTCGTCGTCGGAGTCGCCGACGCGCGACTCGTGGCCGGCGTCGACGCCGGCAGCGATGTCGGAGGACTGGGCGCCGATGGCGACCTGGACGCCGCAGGAGGCTCCGTCGAAGCCCTTCTCCGAGGAGTCGTAGCCGATGTCGAGGATCGCCTTGCGGACGATGTCGGCGACCGGCGCGTAGGCGGTGGTGCGCACCTCGCCGGCGACCACGACGAGGCCGGTGGTCAGCAGCGTCTCGACGGCCACGCGCAGGTTGGCCTTGTCGGGGTCCTCGGCCATCAGGTGGTCGAGCACCGAGTCGCTGATGCGGTCGGCGATCTTGTCCGGGTGACCCTCGGTCACGGACTCGGAGGTAAAGAGGCGTCCAGCCACGTCGTCACTCGCTTCTTCAGTCGTTCGGTTCGGTCAAAACGTACCTGCTGCCCAGCATCCGGGACGCATGTCTCAGCCAACGAATCGGCGAGAGACCTCGTCCCAGATCACGTGGGCCAGCGCGGTCTTGCTGCCGTGCGGCACCTCGACGGACCCGCCGTCGGCACCGAGGATCACGGCCTCGTTGTCGGCGCTGCCGAAGACCGCTCCCCCGCTGACGTCGTTGACGACGAGCAGGTCGCAGCCCTTGCGGGCCAGCTTGGCGCGACCGAGGTCGAGGACCGACCCCGTCGCGTCGCCGGTCTCGGCAGCGAAGCCCACGATCACGGCGCCCTCGCGGGCACGGTCGTGGGAGATCTCGGCCAGGATGTCGGGGTTCTGGGCCAGCTCGATCGCCGGCGACGAGCCGTCGTCGGCCTTCTTGATCTTGGCCTCGCTCACCGACGTCGGCCGGAAGTCGGCGGGCGCGGCGGCCATCACCACGGCGTCGGCGGTCGCGGTCGCGGCCACGACGGCCTCCCGCAGCTGCGCCGTCGTCTCGACCCGTACGACGCTGACGCCAGCCGGGTCGGGCAGGGACACGTTGGCGCTGACCAGCGTGACGTGCGCCCCGCGCGAGGCGGCGGCCCGGGCGAGGGCGTAGCCCTGGAGGCCCGACGAGCGGTTGCCGAGGAAGCGGACCGGGTCGAGGTACTCGCGCGTGCCGCCCGCGGAGACCACGACCTTGCGGCCGGTCAGGTCGGTCCCGGCGTCACCGCGCCCGAGCACGCCCGTCACCAGCTCGAAGATCTCGGCCGGGTCGGGCAGCCGACCCTTGCCGGTGTCGGCGCCGGTGAGCCGGCCCTCGGCGGGCTCGATCACGATCGCGCCGCGCTGGCGCAGCGTCGCGACGTTGGCCTGCGTGGCGGGGTGCTCCCACATCTCGGTGTGCATCGCCGGGGCGAACACCACCGGACACCGCGCGGTGAGCAGGGTGTTGGTGAGCAGGTCGTCGGCCAGCCCGTGGGCGGCCTTGGCCAGCACGTCGGCGGTCGCCGGCGCCACCACGACCACGTCGGCGCTCTGGCCGATGCGGACGTGGGGCACCTCGTGGACGTCGGTCCACACCTCGGCGGAGACCGGCTTGCCCGAGAGCGCCGCCCAGGTGGGCGCGCCGACGAACTGCAGTGCCGCTGCGGTGGGCACGACGGTGACGTCGTGGCCCGACTCGGAGAACCGGCGCAGCAGCTCGCAGGCCTTGTAGGCCGCGATCCCGCCGGAGACCCCGAGGACGACGCGTGTCGTCATCGCGAGGCTCGCGTCACTCCGTGGCGTCGCCGGCAGCAGCCTCGGCGGCAGCGGCCTCGGCGGCGGGGTCGATGTCCTCGCACGTCAGGAGGTCGTCGTTGATCTCGCGCAGCGCGATCGAGAGCGGCTTCTCCTGGACGTGGGTGTCGACCAGCGGGCCGACGTACTCGAGGAGGCCCTCACCGAGCTGCGAGTAGTACGCGTTGATCTGGCGAGCACGCTGGGCGCTGTAGAGCACCAGCTTGTACTTGCTGTCGGTCTTGCTGAGCAGGTCGTCGATCGAGGGGTTGGTGACGCCCTCGGCGGCGATGGTGGGAGAAGCCACGGTGCAGGTGCCTCGCTAGTCAGAAGAAGGGGAAGCGGATCCAACCATCAAGGCTACCAACTCGTCCGCGGCAGCGTGAACTTCGTGGTTCACGATGGTGACGTCGAACTCCGACTCCGCGGCCAGCTCCTCGCGCGCGGTGGCCAGCCGGCGCTCCCGCTCGGCCTCGTCCTCGGTGCCACGCCCGACGAGGCGGCGTACGAGCTCGTCCCACGACGGCGGCTTGAGGAAGACGAACAGCGCCTCGGGCATCGTCTCGCGCACCTGGCGTGCGCCCTGGAGGTCGATCTCCAGCATCGCGGGGTGCCCGGAGGCCAGCGCGAGCTCGACCGGGCCGCGCGGCGTGCCGTAGCGGGCCGCCTTGTGGACCACGGCCCACTCCAGCAGGTCGCCGCGCTCGACCATGTGGTCGAACTCCTCGTCGGAGACGAACCAGTAGTGGACGCCGTTCTCCTCGCCCGGTCGCGGTGCGCGCGTGGTCGCCGACACCGAGATCCAGACCTCGGGGTGCGTCTCGCGCACGGCAGCCGCGACGGTGCCCTTGCCGACCGCGGTGGGCCCGGCGAGCACGATCAGGCGGGACCGGCGGTGGGGGTGGCCGGTGCCGCTCACGATGCGTCGGGGCCGAACTCGCGCTCGAGCGCCGCGACCTGCTTGACGCCGAGGCCACGGACCCGCCGGCTCTCGGCGATACCAAGGCGCTGCATCACCTGGCGCGCGCGCACGCGGCCGAGGCCGGGCACCGACTGGAGCAGCTCGACGACGCGCATCTTGCCGATGACCTCGTTGGTCTGCCCTTCGTGGAGCACGTCGAGGATGGAGCCGCCGGAGTTCTTGAGCCGGTTCTTCACCTCGGCCCGCTCGCGTCGGGAGGCCGCAGCCTTGTCGAGGGCTGCCTGGCGCTGCTCAGGCGTCAGAGGGGGCAAGGCCACGAAAGCGATCCTTATGTGGTGGGTCCGGCGGTGGTTCGGCTCAATCTAGTCAGAACGCGACGGGGCAGGCAATCGAGGCGCCGCCCACCCCGCCAGGACGTGACGTACGACATGGGGCCGGGGCCGTCAGCGCGAGAGCGGGGTGCCGCAGACGTCGAGCGCGTGCTGCTCGACGGATGCCATCGCGTTGACCGTGCGCTCCGAGCCGACCTTGCGCGCGGCAGCCTCGATCGCCGCCTTGTCCTCGGCCGAGACGTCGGCGGGCGGCTCCTCGGCGGAGTACGACGACGGGTCGACGCCGGCGTGGTCGAGCGCGTCCTCGAGGTCGCGCAGCGGCTCGATGACCGACGCCCAGTCGTCGGCGATGTCGCGCGGGGCCTTCTCGCGCAGCTCGTCGTAGGTGTCCAGCGCGTCGAAGAGCGCGCCGGTGTCCTCGGAGGCGGCGATGTCGGTGAGGTCCTTCTGGTGGTCCTTCACCGCTTCGCAGTAGCCCTCGGTCGGGTCGCTGGAGCACCCGGTCAGCGTCGCGCTCAGGAGCAGCGCGGCGAGGAGGGGACGTCTCACGCGCCCAACCCTTGCACGGCGTCGTTGCCGCGGAGCGCGGCGTCGCGGAGCGCCGTGACGTCGGGACCCGCCTGCAGCACCTCGCGGGAGGAGCTGGGCAGCGCCCACCGGGCGGCCGCCCCGAAGATGCGCGCGAGGTCGGCCGTCGTACCTCCCTGGGCGCCGTAGCCGGGCACGAGGAACGGGCCGTTGATGGCGAGGTCCTCGGCGGTCTCGCCGATGGTCGCGCCGACGACCGCGCCGAAGGAGCCGAGCGGGCTGGCGTCCGCGTTGAGCGCGCGCAGGTGGCCGAGCACCGTGCCGGCAACCGTGCCGTCGCCGGTGCGGGCGTGCTGGACCTCCGGGCCCTCCTTGTTCGAGGTCAGGGCGAGCACGAACAGCCCGCCGCCGTGCTCGTGGCACGCCTCGACCATCGGGTCGAGCGAGCCGAAGCCGAGGTAGGGGCTCGCCGTGATCGCGTCGGAGCCGAGCGGCGAGGACGGGTCGAGGTAGGCGTCGGCGTAGGCCTGGCTGGTCGAGCCGATGTCGCCGCGCTTCACGTCGAGGAGCACCAGCGCGCCCGCCGCGCGGGACTCCGCGATCACCCGCTCCAGCACGGCGATGCCACGACTGCCGAACCGCTCGTAGAAGGCGCTCTGCGGCTTGACGACGCTCACCACGGGGGCGACCGCCTCGACCACGGTGAGGGCGAAGCGCTCCAGGGAGGCGACGTCGTCGGTCAAGCCCCAGTCGCGCAGCAGCGCGGCGTGCGGGTCGATGCCGACGCAGAAGCGCCCGCGGGCGTCGATCGCCTGGGCGAGCCGGGTGCCGAAGGGGGTCATGCGTCCTCCTGTGGGAGCGGGGCGAGCGTGGTCCGGAGCCGGGCCACGGTGGTGGGGTCGTGGAGCAGGGCGGTGCCGACCTGGACGGCGACGGCACCGGCAGAGAGGTACGCACGGGCGCTGGCGACGTCGTGCACGCCCCCGCAGCCGACCACGGGCACGTCGGGCAGGGCGCGGTGGACCTCGGCCACGCACCGCAGCGCGATCGGGGCGACGGCGGGGCCGCTGAGGCCACCGGAGCGACCGTCGGGAAACGCGGCAGGTACGGCGTTGCCGACGACGACCGCGGTCGCACCGGCCTCGTGGCACGAGCGGGCGCCCTCGACGATCCGCGAGACGTCGCTGCGCAGCTTGGCCAGGACCGGCCGGTCGGCCGGGAACTCCCGGCGCACGGCCGCGATGACGCTCGCGGAGTGGTAGGGCTCGCGCACCTCGAAGAGCCGGGCGCCCACCTCGTCGGGGGCGCCGACGTTGACCTCGAGGCCGGCGACGCCCGGGGCGCGGCTCAGCCGCCGGGCGAGGTCGGCGTACTCCCCCATCGTGCTGCCGGCGATCGACACGAAGACCTGCGCGCCGGCGCGCACCAGCCAGGGCAGCTCGGTGGCGAGGAAGTGCTCGAGCCCGGGGTTGGGCAGGCCGACGGCGTTGACCAGCCCGCCGGGCACCTCGACCAGGCGAGGGCCCGCGCCACCGGGCCGCGGGTCGAGGGTGATCGAGCGGGTGACGAAGTCGAGACCCTCCAGCCCGCCGGGACCGGCGTACGGCACCAGCTCGCGGCCCGTGCCACCGCAGCCGGCCGCGACCATGACCGGCCCGGGGACACGCGCGATCACAGGGCGTCCCAACGGACGCGATCGCCGCGGACGACGGGTCCCTCGGCACAGGCGCGGACCACCCGGTCCACGCCGTCCTCGCCGACGACCGGGAGCGGGCACCCGTGGCACAGGCCGGTGCCGCAGGGAGTGTCGGTCTCGACGGCGACCTGGCTCCAGGCACCGGCGCGCTCCGCCGCGGCCGCCGCAGCGCGCAGCACCCCGTGGGGGCCGGCGGCGTAGACGACGTCGGCCTCGCTGCGCCTCACCAGGTCGTCGAGGTGCTCGGTGACCGTCCCGCGCTGGCCCACCGAGCCGTCGGCGGTCAGCACGGTCACCGACCGGGCGGAGCGGCGCGCCTCGAGGGCGGAGAGCAGCCGGGACTCGTCGGGAGCGGAGACCACGAGCGACACCGCGCAGCCGCGCTCGCGCAGCCGCTCGGCCAGCGGGAAGAGCGGTGCCGCGGCGTAGCCCTCCCCCACCAGCAGGCAGGACACGGCCTCCTTGGGCAGCGCGAACGCCCGGCCCAGTGGACCGGTCACGGGCACCTTGGCCCCCACCGGCTGCGCGGCCAGCCAGGTCGTGCCCTCGCCCCGCGCCTCGACGACGACGTCGAGCGTCGGACCGAAGGCGCTGGACGCCCGAACCCGGTGCACCCACAGCGGGCGGGCGACGTGGCCGGCGACGCTCACCGCGACGAAGTTGCCGGGCCGAAACGCCTCCGGCACGCCGGGGGCCGTCAGGGTCAGGTGGCGGTAGCCGCCGATGCGCTTCGTGGCGACCACCTCGCCCACCACATGAACTGGGCCGTGGACCGGGCCGTGGACCGCACCGCGCGCATCAATCATGCGCCGGCCAGCCCCCGCACGATGCGTCGTGGCCACAGCGGGCCCTCGTAGACGAAGGCGGTGTAGCCCTGCAGCAGGTCGGCCCCGGCCGCGATCCGGCGGCGGGCGTCGTCGACGGTGGTGATCCCGCCGACGCCCACGAGCGTGAGGTCGGGTCCGACCCGGCCCCGCAGCAGGCGTACGACGTCCTCCGACCGCTGGGTGAGCGGCTGCCCGCTGAGCCCTCCCGCGCCGATCCCCTCGACGGTGGCGGCAGGGCTGGCGAGCCCGTCACGGGAGATCGTGGTGTTGGTCGCGATGATCCCGTCGAGGCCGATCGCGAGGGCGAGGTCGGCGACCGCGAGCACGTCGTCGTCGCTGAGGTCGGGCGCGATCTTCACCAGCAGCGGCACCCGGTGGTCGGGCCGCGCCTCGTCGGCGCGACGTCGTACGGCGCTGAGGATGGGCTCGAGCTTCTCGACCGCCTGGAGGTCGCGCAGGCCCGGGGTGTTGGGCGAGGAGACGTTCACGACGAGGTAGTCGGCGTAGGGCGCGAGCAGGCCGGCGGACTTCTCGTAGTCGCCGGCCGCCTCCTCCTCGGGGACGACCTTGGTCTTGCCGATGTTGACTCCGAGGACGGGAGCCTTCCCGTTGGTCGAGCTCAGTCGAGACCGCCAACCGGCGAGACGCCGGGCCACCACCTCGGAGCCGTCGTTGTTGAAGCCCATCCGGTTGACGATCGCCCGGTCGTCCTTGAGCCGGAAGAGGCGCGGCTGCGGGTTGCCGGGCTGCGCCTCGCCGGTGACCGTGCCGATCTCGACGTGGCCGAAGCCGAGGGCCGCGAGGCCGTCGATGCCGACCGCGTTCTTGTCGAAGCCGGCCGCCAGCCCGAGGGGGTGCGGGAACGTCAGCCCCAGCGCCTGCACCGGCGCCGACGGCAGCCGCACCGCCCGGCTGGTCACCGGTGCGGCGGCCCGGATCGCGCGGAACGCCGCGTGGTGGATCCGCTCAGGCTCGACCCGGGTCAGGGCCCGCTCGAAGAGGACGTCGTACGGACGCGGGGTCACTCGGCCGCGACCTCCACGGCCGGCGCGCCGGCGCGTGCGTGCGTGGCCCAGTCCTGGAGCGAGCGCACGCCGATGTCGCCGCGCCGCATCGCCTCCAGCCCCTGCACGGCTGCGCCGAGGCCCTGGATGGTGGTGATGCACGGGATGTCGGTCGACACGGCCGCCGTGCGGATGTCGTAGCCGTCGGCGCGGGGCGAGCCGCCGCTGGTGGAGCCGTGCGGCGTGTTGATCACCAGGTCGACCTCGCGGGCCCAGATCCGGCCGACGATCGTCGGCTCGCCGTCGGGGCCCTCGCCCTCGGAGTGCTTGCGCACGACCGTGGCCTCGACGCCGTTGCGGCGCAGCACCTCGGCGGTGCCGGCCGTCGCGAGGATCTCGAAGCCCATGTCGGCGATCTGCTTGACCGGGAAGATCATGTGCCGCTTGTCGCGGTTGGCGACCGACACGAAGACCCGGCCGGACAGCGGCAGCGAGCCGTAGGCCGCGGCCTGCGCCTTGGCGAACGCCGTGCCGAAGAAGGCGTCGAAGCCCATCACCTCACCCGTCGAGCGCATCTCCGGGCCGAGCAGGGCGTCGACGGTGCGGCCGTCGGCGGTCTTGAAGCGGTCGAAGGGCATGACCGCCTCCTTGACCGCGATCGGCGACCCGTCGGGCAGGTGCCCTCCGTCGCCCTCGGCCGGGAGCACGCCGGCGGCGCGCAGGTCGGCGACCGACTCACCCAGCATGACCCGGGCCGCGGCCTTCGCGAGCGGCGTCGCGGTCGCCTTGGAGACGAACGGCACGGTCCGCGACGCGCGCGGGTTGGCCTCGAGGACGTAGAGCACGTCGGAGGCCATGGCGAACTGGATGTTGAGCAGTCCGCGCACGCCCAGGCCGCGGGCGATCGCCTCGGTCGAGCTGCGGATCCGGTCGACCTCCTCGCGGCCGAGGGTGATCGGCGGCAGCGCGCACGAGGAGTCACCCGAGTGGATGCCGGCCTCCTCGATGTGCTCCATCACGCCGCCGAGGAAGAGCTCCTCGCCGTCGAAGATGGCGTCGACGTCGATCTCGACCGCGTCGTCGAGGAAGCGGTCGACCAGCACCGGCTGGCGCTCGTTGATCAGGCCGTTGGCGACGTAGCGCTCGAGGTAGTGCTCGAGGGCGGCGTCGTCGTAGACGATCTCCATGCCGCGGCCGCCGAGGACGTAGGACGGGCGCACGAGCACGGGATAGCCGATCTCGTGGGCGATCCGCTGCGCCTGCGGGTACGACGTCGCGGTACCGTGCTTGGGCGCCGGCAGGCCGGCGTCGGCGAGGACGCGACCGAAGGCGCCGCGCTCCTCGGCGAGGTGGATCGCCTCCGGTGGGGTGCCGACGATGGGGACGCCTGCGTCGGCGAGGCCCTGGGCGAGGCCGAGCGGCGTCTGGCCGCCGAGCTGGCACACGACACCGGCCACGGGGCCGGCCTGCTGCTCTGCGTGGACGATCTCGAGGACGTCCTCCAGCGTGAGCGGCTCGAAGTAGAGCCGGTCGGAGGTGTCGTAGTCGGTGCTCACCGTCTCCGGGTTGCAGTTGACCATGATCGTCTCGTAGCCGGCCTCGGCCAGCGCGAGCGAGGCGTGCACGCAGGAGTAGTCGAACTCGATGCCCTGCCCGATGCGGTTGGGCCCCGAGCCGAGGATGATCACGGCCTCCTTGCCCTCCGCTCGCGGCTGCACCTCGGTCTCCTCGTCGTAGGACGAGTAGTGGTAGGGCGTCTGCGCGGCGAACTCGGCCGCACAGGTGTCGACGGTCTTGTAGACCGGCCGGATGCCGAGGGCGTGGCGCACGCCGCGGACCACGTCGGCGGACAGGCCGCGGATCCGGCCGATCTGCTCGTCGGAGAAGCCGTGCCGCTTGGCGAGGCGGAGCAGGTCGGGCGTGAGCTCGGTGGCGTCGATCAGCTCGACGGCGACCTCGTTGATCAGCGCGAGCTGGTCGACGAACCACGGGTCGATCTTCGTGGCGTCGAAGATCTCCTCGGGCGTGGCACCGGCCCGGATCGCGTCCATGACCTTCTTCAGGCGCCCGTCGTGAGGCACCTTGATCTCCTCGAGCAGCGCCGCCTTGGACTCCGTCGAGGCCAGGTCGTCGTCGAAGTGCTTGTGCCAGTCGAAGGGCGCGTGCTTGCTCTCCAGCGAGCGCAGCGCCTTCTGGAGCGCCTCGGTGAAGTTGCGGCCGATGGCCATCGCCTCACCGACCGACTTCATGTGCGTGGTCAGCGTCGGGTCGGCCTCGGGGAACTTCTCGAAGGCGAACCGCGGCACCTTCACCACGACGTAGTCGAGCGTCGGCTCGAAGGACGCCGGGGTCTCCTCGGTGATGTCGTTCTGGATCTCGTCGAGGGTGTAGCCAATCGCCACCTTCGCCGCGATCTTGGCGATCGGGAACCCGGTGGCCTTCGAGGCCAGCGCGGAGGACCGCGAGACGCGCGGGTTCATCTCGATGACGATCAGGCGCCCGTCGGCGGGGTTGACGGCGTACTGGATGTTGCAGCCACCGGTGTCGACGCCGACCGCCCGGATGATGCCGATCGCGAGGTCGCGCATCGCCTGGTACTCGCGGTCGGTCAGCGTCATCGCCGGCGCGACGGTGATCGAGTCGCCGGTGTGCACGCCCATCGGGTCGAGGTTCTCGATCGAGCAGACGATCACGCTGTTGTCCATGCGGTCGCGCATGACCTCGAGCTCGTACTCCTTCCAGCCGAGGATCGACTCCTCGAGGAGCACCTCGGTGGTCGGGCTCGCGGCGAGTCCGGCGCCGCCGATGCGGCGCAGGTCGGCCTCGTCGTAGGCCATGCCGGAGCCGGTGCCGCCCATCGTGAACGACGGCCGCACGACCATCGGGTAGCCGAGCTCCTCGGCGCCGGCGAGGAGGTCGTCCACCGAGTGGCAGATGACGCTCTTTGCGGACTCGCCGCCGAGCTGCTCGACGATCTTCTTGAACTGCTGGCGGTTCTCGCCGCGCTCGATGGCCTCGATCGAGGCGCCGATCAGCTCGACGCCGTACTTCTCGAGGACGCCGGCCTTGTCGAGCGCCATCGCGCAGTTGAGCGCGGTCTGGCCGCCGAGGGTGGCGAGCAGGGCGTCGGGGCGCTCCTTGGCGATGACCTTCTCGACGTAGTCGGGCGTGATCGGCTCGACGTAGGTCGCGTCGGCGAACTCCGGGTCGGTCATGATCGTGGCCGGGTTGGAGTTGACCAGGATGACCCGCAGGCCCTCCTGGCGCAGCACGCGGCACGCCTGGGTGCCGGAGTAGTCGAACTCGCAGGCCTGGCCGATGATGATCGGCCCGGAGCCGATGACCAGGACGCTCTGGATGTCGGTGCGCTTGGGCATGTCAGTTGCTCCCGTCTGCCGCGTCGTCCGCTGGTCGAGCAGCGAGCGCCAGCGAGCGTGTCGAAACCGAGGACATCAGGTCAGCGAACCTGTCGAAGAGGTACGCCGCATCGTGCGGGCCGGCCGCGGCCTCCGGGTGGTACTGCACGGAGAAGCTCGTCAGCCTCCCGTCGGCGTCGCGGAGCTCGAGTCCCTCGACGACGTCGTCGTTGAGGCAGACGTGGCTGACCGTGGCCTCGCCGAACTCGGTCGTCGTCGAGCCCTCGAGCGGGGCGTCGACCGCGAAGCCGTGGTTGTGGGCGGTGACCTCGACCTTGCCGGTCGTGCGGTCCATCACCGGCTGGTTGATCCCGCGGTGGCCGTACTTCAGCTTGTAGGTGCCGAAGCCGAGCGCCCGGCCGAACAGCTGGTTGCCGAAGCAGATCCCGAAGTACGGGATGCCGGCGCGCAGCGCGCCCTGGAGCAGCTCGACCTGGCCCGTGGTGGCCGCCGGGTCACCGGGGCCGTTGGAGAAGAAGAGGCCGTCGGGGCTGACTGCCTGGACGTCGGCGAGCGTCGCGGTCGCGGGCAGCACGTGCACCTCGATGCCGCGCTCGCTCATCATCCGCGGGGTGTTGGCCTTGATGCCGAGGTCGACGGCGGCGACGGTGAAGCGCTTCTCGCCCACCGCGGGCACGACGTAGGTCTCGGCCGTGCTGACCGCCTCGCTGAGGTTGGCGCCGGCCATCTGCGCCGACTCCTGCACGCGCTGCAGCAGGCGCTGGGGGTCGGTCTCCGTGGTGGAGATGCCGACGCGCATCGCGCCGCGCTCGCGCAGGTGGCGGGTCAGCGCGCGGGTGTCGACGCCGCTGATGCCGACGACGCCCTGGTCGCGCAGGTCGTCGGCCAGGCTGCGCACGCTGCGCCAGTTGCTGGGGACCCGGGCAGGGTCGCGGACGACGTAGCCGGCGACCCAGATGCGCGAGGACTCCGGGTCCTCGTCGTTCATCCCGGTGTTGCCGACGTGCGGGGCCGTCATGACGACGATCTGGCGGTGGTAGCTGGGGTCGGTCAGCGTCTCCTGGTAGCCGGACATGCCGGTCGAGAAGACGGCCTCGCCGAAGGTCTCACCCTCGGCTCCGAAGGTTTCACCGCGAAAGGTGCGCCCGTCCTCGAGGACCAAGAGCGCTGGGATGTGATTCCTGGCAGGCAGAGCCACGCCGTACCTCCTTCTCCGCCTCACGGGACGGATCGTTAAAGGATGTTCGAGCCGACGCCGACCCTACCAGCGCAGGCGGCCGAGTCCGGCATCGTGTCCACGACACGGAGAGCTGTCTCACCAGGGGGCGAGCGACAGCTCGGGTCCCTCCCAGCGACGCCGCAGCCAGCGGTCGTGGGAGGCCAGCACGACCCCGCCCGGAGCGGTCGCGAGCGCCTCCTCCAGCTCGCCGGCGAGGGCCAGCGAGACGTGGTTGGTCGGCTCGTCGAGGAGGAGCAGGTCGGGTGCCGCGGCGATGGCGATGGCCAGCCCGAGCCGGCGTCGCTGGCCGACCGAGAGGCTGCCCACGGGCGTGCGGTGGTCGCGCGGGTGCAGCAGGCCGAGGTCGCGCAGGGCCGGCGGGTCCGTGAGCGCGCCCACCGCGCCGTCGTACGTCATCAGGGCGGAGCGCGACGGGTCGGAGACGTCCGGGTCCTGGGTCAGCTCGCGCACCCGTCGGCCGGAGACGTCGACCGTGCCTGCCGTCGGCGCCAGCCGCCCGGAGAGGACGCCGAGCAGCGTGGACTTGCCCGAGCCGTTCGGCCCGGTGAGCAATAGGTGCTCCCCTGCTGCCAGGTCGAGCCGCGGGGCCCGCACCCGCCCGGCCACCTCCAGGTCGCGGACCTGGACCAGCCGCCCGCTCGACGTCGCCGTGAGCTCGCCGCGGAACCGCAGGGGTGCTGGCGGCTTGCGCACCTGCTCGCGCTCGGCGACCTCGAGGCGCCGCTGCGCGTCCTTCTTCCGGCGGGCGAGGGTCTGGTCGACCCGGCCGCCCTTGAAGGAGTAGATGTACTTGTCGCCGTCGGTCGGTCCCCGGTCGTGCGCGATCGCACTGGTGCCGATGCGGGTCGCGTCGCGCAACCGGCCGATCTCCTCCTGCTGGGCGGCGTAGGTCTCCTCCCACCGCCGGCGCGACTCCGCGCGGGCCGCCTCGTAGGCGCTCCAGCCGCCGCCGAACCGCTTCCCGCCGCTCCCGTCGGTGCCGAGCTCTCCGGCGTCCAGGTCGACGAGGTCGGTGCAGACGTCGTCGAGCAGCACGCGGTCGTGGCTGGCGAGGACGACCACCCCGGGCAGGTCCTTCAGGAAGCCGGTGAGCACCTCGATGGCGTCGTCGTCGAGGTGGTTGGTGGGCTCGTCGAGCAGCAGGCAGGTCGGCCGGGTGGTCATGATCGTCGCGAGCGCGAGCCGGGTGCGTTGGCCACCGGACAGGGTGCCCACGACACGCGCCGGGTCGAGGTCGTCCAGCCCGAGCCGCGCCGCCGCGACGGTCGCCCGGCGGTCGGCGTCCCAGGCGTCGTGCGCGAGGGCCGCCTCGAGGGCCCGGCCGTACGCCGCGTCGCCCTCCGCGGTGCCGACCCCGTCGGCTAGCCGCTCGACATCGTCCACGGCAGTGCGGAGCGGTGCCAGGGTCATCGCAAGCACGTCGGCGACCGTGGCCGCGTCGGGGAAGGGGGGCTCCTGGCCGAGGAGCACGAGGTCGTCGGGCACCTGCACGGAGCCGGTGACCTGCGCGCGGGTGGGCAGCCGCCCGGCGACCGCACGCAGGAGCGTCGACTTGCCAGTGCCGTTCTCACCGACCAGCCCGATGCGACGACCGGGCTGCGCGAGCAGGTCGACGCCGGTCAGGACGGCGCGGCCCGGGTAGCCGACGGAGAGGCCGGACACCACGAGCGGGGCGAGCGAGGAGGAGGTGGAGGGAGCAGGCATGCGGGCGTCCTTCGAGGAGCTGGAGAGGACTCGCCGGGCATGAGGGCGCGCGAGGGCGCCGCCGCGGACGCGAGTCGGGTCAGTCCTGGATCCACATGATGACCAAAGCCTAGGCGCTGGGGGCCGGATGGCCCAACGCATTTCGGGGTGCGCTCGGGAGGCTGGCCACATGCGCGTCGTCACCCTCGCCCAGGCCGTCCGCCTCGTCGCCGATCACTGCGCCGGCACGAGCACGGCAGCCACGCCGCGCGTTGTCACCAGCGGGAACTTCGCCACGCCGACGGCGTTGCTCGGTCCGCTGCTCGCCGAGCTGCCGACCGCCCGGCTGCACGCGCTCAACGCCCAGAAGGACCTGCCGATCCACGACGGCGTCGTGCCCGAGACGACGTTCGTCGGGCCCGGGTTCCGCCGTCACCCCCGCCTCTCGTACGTGCCGTGCCGCCTGTCGATGGTCCCCCGCCTCTTCCACGGACCGCTCGCACCCGACGTGGTCGTCGTGCACGCCACCACGCCCCGTGACGGGCACGTCTCCCTCGGCCTGGAGGTCAACGTACTGCCGGCCGCGATCGACGCCGCTCGCGAACGGGGCGCCCTGGTCGTCGCGCAGCTCAACCCGCGCATGCCGTGGACCTTCGGCGACGCCGTGCTGCCGCTCGACGCCATCGACCTCGGCGTCGAGGTCGATGCCCCCCTGACCACGCACTGCGCCCGCCCGCCCGGTGAGGACGCGCGCCGCATCGGCGCGAGGGTCGCGGCCGAGATCGGCGACGGCGCCACCCTCCAGGCCGGCATCGGCGAGGTGCCCGACGCCACCATCGGCGGGGTCCTCGAGCGGCGCGGCCTGCGGATCTGGACCGAGATGTTCAGCGACGGCGTCCTCACCCTCGAGAAGGCCGGCGCCCTGGACCGCGGCACCCCGTTGCGCACGTCGTTCGTGTTCGGCAGCCAGGAGCTCTACGACTGGGTCGACGACAACCCGCGGGTGCAGATGCTGCGCACCGAGACGACGAACTCCCCCGCCCAGATCGCCCGGCAGCCCGCGATGACCTCGATCAACACCGCGCTCCAGGTCGACCTCTTCGACCAGGCCAACGCGTCGCGGATCGGGACCCGGATCTACAGCGGCTTCGGCGGCCAGACCGACTTCACCGTCGGCGCAAGCCACTCACCCGGCGGCTGCGCCTTCATGGCGCTGCGCAGCTGGCACCCACGCGCCGACGTCTCGACGATCGTGCCGCTGGTCGACGAGCCGGTCACGTCGTTCCAGCACGGCGCCGTCGTCACCGAGCAAGGCATCGCCTGGATGTGGGGGCGGGACGAGCGGACGCAGGCCCACAACCTGATCGAGCACGCCGCGCACCCCAGCGTCCGCGACGACCTCTGGGAGGAGGCGCGGGCGCTCGGGCTCGCGTGAGGCCTCAGGCCCAGGTCGCCCGCATGACCTCGTACGTCACCGCGGGGGTGTCGTCACGCTCGGGTACGACGTTGCGCATGAGCAGCTCGACGGAGGCACCGGCGACGCGGACCTCGATCTCCCAGCTCCAGCCGGGTGCGTAGTCGTAGCCGACCGTGGCCGACGACGCGTCGCCGCGGCCCGACAGCAGCGTCAGGTCCTTCTGGTGCCAGCTGTCGACCCAGGCGGCGCTCACCGAGCCGTCCTCCGCTGCGAGGCCCAGCAGCAGCGTGCCGGCCTGCTCGCCGTCGTCGGGGTGGAGCCACGTGTAGTCGAGCCGGAGCGCCCGGCCCAGCGCGGCATCGGCGACGTCGAGCATCGACGGGCCCCCGGCGAAGTCGTCGGTGGGCATCAGCCGGAAGTCGGCCGTGCCCGACTGGCGTCCGGCAGGGGCGTCGTACGGGAGCGAGGGGGTCACGCGACCATCATCGCCCTCAGCCGACGAAGACGCAGAAGACGTGACCGGCCGGGCTGGCATAGGCCCGCAGCGGCTCGTCGGGATTGTCCGTGCGGTCGAAGCGGAGGTCGCCACCGAGCGCGAGCACCCGGTCGTGCGCCGCGTCGAGGCTGGCCCGGTCGGGCACCGTCGTGTCGAGGTGCGATACCGACGGGTGGCCGGGCTCGGGCCACCGGCTCTCGGGGAGCGACTCGACCTCCTGGATCGCCAGGCAGCGGCGCCCGTCGGCGTGCGTCAGCACCAGCCAGTCGGTGTCGTCGACGCCGTCCGCCGGGGCCTCGTCGCCGGGCCGGTAGACCAGCCCGAGCAGCCGCCGCCAGAACTCCGCCTCGGCTCGTACGTCGACCGCGTCGAGGACCGTGTGCAGCAGCTGTGGGACCACAGGTGCGTCGTCGCTCATCCTCCGACCCTACGAGTGTCGGGACCAGGTGTCAGGATCGGGCCATGTCGTCCCGACCCGCCTGGATCCAGGTCTTCCTCGACACTCCCGCGCCGACGTTCGAGGAGGCCCTGGCCTTCTGGTCGGCCGTCACCGGGTGGGCACCGTCCGCGCGCCGGGGCGAGGACGGCCAGTTCCTCACGCTGCTGCCGGCGGCAGGGACGTCGTACCTCAAGATGCAGGCCGTCGACGGGCCTGTCGGTCTCCACCTCGACCTCGACTCCGACGACCGTCCGGCCGCGATCGCCCGGGCCCGCGACCTCGGCGCGACGCCGGCGTGGACCTACCACGACGTCGAGGTGATGCGTTCCCCCGGCGGCTTCACCTTCTGCCAGACGCTGGTCGCCGACGAGCCCGACCTGGGCAGGGACGGGTCGACGATCCTCGACCAGGTGTGCCTCGACATCCCCGCTGCGCGCTGGGACGCCGAGGTCGCGTTCTGGTCGGCGCTGACCGGCCGCGAGCCACAGGTCGGATCCCTGCCGCAGTTCGTCCGGCTCGTCGAGGACGGCCGGCTGCGGCTCCTGCTGCAGCGCCTGGACGAGCCCGACGGCACGGTGCGCGCCCACCCGGACCTGGCGACTGCCGACCGCGCGGCCGACACCGACGCCCACGTCGACCTCGGCGCGAGGGTGCACGCGGTGAACTCCTTCTGGACCGTCCTCGAGGCCCCGGGCGGGCAGGTCTACTGCCTGACCGACCGCGACCCGTCGACCGGGACCGTGCCGCCGCGGGTGTGACCCACCCCACGGCGGGCGCGAGCCGCTGTGCGTACTGTCGGTATGTGACCTCTCTCCGCCACGCCCTGTCCGCCACCGCCCTCCTCGCCCTCGCCGTGGGCACCACCGGTGCCGCCGTCCCGGCGCAGGCGGCCGGCCTCACGATCCCGGTCCAGTGCGAGATCGGCACCGAGACGTTGCTGCCGTGGGACGACGTGTCGTACGACCTCCAGGGCACCTGCGGGGCGGTGCGCGTGACGGCCGACGACGCGACCGTGACGATGCCGGCGGCGACCCAGCTCGTCGTCGAGGGCACCGGCAACACGATCACAGCGAAGCCGCTCGGGGAGGTCTCCGTGGTCGGGTCGGGCAACGAGGTCATGGCGCCGACCATCCAGGACCTCACCCTGTCCGGCGCCGCGAGCACGGTCAGGGTCAGCGGACTCGTCGAGCGCGCCGAGCTCGCCGGCTCGTCGTCGTTCCTCACCGCAGACACCATCAACGAGCTGCTGATGCGTGGATCCGACACCGCGAGCGCCCGCAAGTCCTTCCGCACGCGGATCACCGGCTCGGACAACGCGGTGGGCTTCACGCGGGCCGTGCGGGTGGTCCTCACCGGCGACCGCAACGGCGTGACGGTCACCAAGGGACGCACCACCGTCCGCGACCGCGGGCAGGACAACGTGCTCGACCTGCGTCCGCGCCGTCGTCGCTGACCCGGTTGTAACGCGTTCGCGCTCCCCACCGCTGTCGTGGTGAGTGGCCCGGGACCGGGCCCTCGGACAGACGAGAGGGAGTGCCATGCAACTCACCATCCTGAGGCGGCTGGTGGCGTCGACCGCCGTCGTCGCGACGGCCGCGACGCTCGCGGTCGTGCCCACCCTGGTCGGCGGCAGCGCGTCGGCGACCACCGCGACCCGCGCCGACACGTCGCTGTCGATCCGGGCGGTCAAGCCCGCGGTCGCGCCGGGGAAGTCGAGCACGATCCGTGGACGCCTGGCCGTGCCCGGCGCCGACCCCGCCGGTCGCAACGTGCTGCTCGAGGCCCGCACCCCGGGCACGCCGGGCTTCATCCCGGTCGCCAGCACCACGTCCGGCACCTACGGCAAGCTGACGCTCAAGGTCACGCCGGAGACGACGACGCTCTACCGCTGGCGCTACGCCGGCGCCGCCGACGCCGACCGCGCGGTCAGCGGAGTCGCCCGGGTGCGCGTCCGCGTCCCGCAGCACCCCGCCGTCCGGATCCGTACGACGCTGTCGGTCCGGCTCAAGCAGGTCGGTCCGCAGGACCAGGACGTCGTGCGGGGCAAGCTGTTCGCGCGGGGCATGCCGCTCGGCGGGCGCTGGGTCATCCTGGTCTCGCGCACCCCTGCCTCCGACGGCTGGGGCTTCGAGAGCGCTGCCCGGACCGACGGCCGCGGGCGCGTGGTCTTCGGCGTCGAGCCGGAGGGCCAGACCGCCTACCGGCTGGCGTTCCTCGGCACGCCGAAGCTGCGGCCCGCGCGGAGCGCCCGTGTCGTGGTGCGCACCGCCTCGGAGGTCTCCATCTCGGCGGTGCCCGGGGTGATCGACCCGGGCGGGTCCTCGACCGTGTCCGGCGTCGTGACGTCGTCCGGCGCGGCGACGCCCGGGGCCTCGGTGACCCTGCTCGCCCGCAAGGTCGGGAGCAGCGCCGCGTGGGCCGCCGAGCAGACCGGGACGACGGCCGCCGACGGCACGGTGTCGTTCACCGTGGCGCCGGAGCGCTCGACGGCGTACCGCCTCCGGGTGACGCACAGCCCGGGCGTGGCCCGTGGGACCAGCCCGATCGCGCGCGTGCTGGTGCGCGCGTCGAGCTCGCTGTCGATCCGCGGCCGCACCGTCGGTGAGGGGTACGTCGTCGACGGGCAGCTGCGCGCTGCCGGTGCGACGCGTCCCGGCCGCAACGTGACCCTCCAGGCGATGTCACCGGGGAGCACCGCCTGGGAGCCCGTCGGCGTGGACGTGACCAACGGCAAGGGACGGGTCCACTTCGTCCAGGCCCGCGTCGCGGACACCCAGTACCGTCTCGTCTACGACGGCGAGGCGCGCTTCCTGCCGACGGTGAGCGGCACGGTCGTCTCCTGACGATCTCTTCAGTGGAGGAGCACGAGCTGGACGCGACCGAGCGCCGCGAGCGGCCGGACGGTGGTGCCGACATGGCCACCGTCCGGCCGCTCGACGGCGCGCCCGCTCCCGGGTCGGACGCGGTGCTCGACCGCGCCCTCGACGGAGCCCGGGCCGGGGACGACACCGCGTTCGCGTTGCTCTGGCGCACGCTCCACCCACCCCTGCTGCGCTACCTCGCGGTCCGGTGCCCCGACGGACGCGAGGACGTGGCCTCGGAGACGTGGCTGCAGGTGGTGCGCGACCTGCCGGCCTTCGGCGGCGGCATCGACGACTTCCGGGGCTGGCTCTTCACGATCGCCCGCAACCGCGCGATCGACCACGGCCGGGCCCGGTCCCGACGCCCGGCCACTCCCGTGGCGGCACCCGCCGACCACGTCTCGACCCCCACCACCACGAGCGCAGAGGAGGACGCAGTGGCCAGGCACGCGACCGACGAGGCGCTCCAGCTGGTGGCCTCGCTCCCCCTCGAGCAGGCGGAGATGGTGATGCTCCGCGTGGTCGCCGGCCTCGACGTGGCCGCGGTCGCGAAGCTCGTCGGCAAGAAGCCCGGCACGGTGCGGGTCGCCGTGCACCGGGCGCTCCAGAAGCTGTCCCAGGACCCGCGTGCACGTGCGCTCGGAAAGGTGGTGTGAGATGACCGGTCACGACGACGATCTCTCCCCGTGGAACGACGACCCGCTGGTGCGCGCGCTGCGCGCCCCGGGCTCCGACGACGAGCTGGCGGGTGAGTCGGAGTTCCTCGCCGCCTTCCGTGCCGCGCAGCCTGCCGCCCAGACGGCGCACCCGTCGGGCCGTGGACGCCTGCGCCTGGTCGGCCGTCGCCTCGGTGGCGGCGGGACGGCCGTCGTGGTCGCCGTCGCCCTCGGTGCCGGCGCTGCTGCGGCGGCGTACACCCAGAACCTGCCCGACCCCGTCCAGCGGGCGGTCCACGGCGTGCTCGGCCCCGTCGGCGTACCGGCTCCGGAGAAGCCGCAGGCGGACCGGACGCCGTCCTCCCCCGGCTCCGGCAGTGCCTCACCGGACCGCGAGCAGTCGGCCACCGAGGACCCCACGACCGACCCCACCACCGAGGCGCCGACCGAGAAGCCGTCCGACGACCCGACCGAGAAGCCGTCGGACTCCCCCTCCAGCGACCCCAGCGAGTCACCGAGCCCGACCGAGACGCCCAGCGAGTCGCCGACCAGCGCTCCCCCGGTCACGCCGGCAGCCGTCTCCGGCGCCGCGACCAGCCATCGGGCGACCCCGGACGAGTCCGTCGCGTTCTCGGGCACCGTGACGGACGCGGCCGGAGCGGCCGTCGCCGGCCAGCAGGTCGACCTGCTGCAGCGGCAGGGCCCGGCGTGGACCCCGGTGGCCACCGGGACCAGCGACACGAGCGGGACGGTGAGCATCTCCGCTCCCGCGCTCACCCGTACGTCCGTGTTCCGCCTCGGGATCGGCGACCAGCTCGCCAGCGAGCCCTGGCGGGTCGAGCTGGTGCCCACCCTCACCATGGCCAGGGCAAGCGGCACCAGCTTCGTGGTGACGGCGCGGGGCGCCCGCGCCGGCGACCCGGTCTCGCTGTTCAGCCGGCGGCCCGGACCGGACGTGCTCGTCGCGAGATCCCGGCTCGCCGCCGACCTCACCGCGACCTTCCAGGGGCCCGCGACGCGCAAGCCGGTGACGCTGGTGGCGCTCCTCCCGCGCACCCGCGCCCACGCCGTCGCCCGTACGTCGCTGCGCGTCGTGCCGCTCACGCCGACGTCGATGACGGCCTCCGTGCCGGACACCACGCCGGGGCCGGGCGACACGGTCGTCGTCAGCGGAACGGTCAGCTCCGACGGCGTCGCCCTGCCGGGACGCCAGGTCTGGCTGATGCTGCGCGAGGCGGGTGGCGAGTGGCGGCGCCTCGGGTCCGCGACGAGCGGCGACGACGGCTCGGTCTCCATCGCCGCGGGCCAGATCGACGGCAACGCTGGTGTGCGGCTGCGCGTCGGCAAGCTCCGCAGTCCGGTCGTCCGACTGAAGCTGCAGCCCGAGTGGTCGACCACCGTCACGTCCGGCGAGCGGTCGGCCGTTATCGGCGGCCGGGTCCTCGGCGCGCGCACCGGCGACCGCGTGCTGCTGCGCACGGTGGTCGACGGCGTCCTGACGACGGTCGGTGAGTCGGCGGTGGCCCTGGACGGGTCGGTCCGGTTCCAGGTGCCGCTCCCCGAGAAGCGCCAGGTGCGCTACCGGCTCGTCCTGCAGCGCACGCCCACCCACCTCCGCGCGATGACCGCGGTCGTCGTCCAGGCGGCCACTCGCTGACCCGCCCGATGGATTTCCACGCGTGCGCGTGGAAGTCCATCGGGGGTTGAGCGTGGCGGGGCCCGGTCGGCCCTGAACTTCCACTCGCTCGGGCGGAAGTTCATCGGGTGCTGAGCGTGGCGGGGCCAGGTCAGCCCTGAACTTCCACTCACTCGGGTGGAAGTTCAGGGGGCAGCGGCGCGGGGACGACCGACCGAGGTCAGGCCAGGGCGCCGTCGCGGACGGTCACCCGGCCGCCGTACACGGTGTGCACGACGCGCGAGGTGAGGCTGCGGCCGTGCCACGGGTTGTTGCGCGACAGCGACGCCGAGGCGTCGCGGTCCACCGTGGTCGTGGCGTCCGGGTCGACGAGCACGACGTGGGCCGGCGACCCCGGCGCGAGCGCCTGGCCCTGGCTGCCCAGCCCGGCGATGCGGGCCGGGTTGACCGACATGACGCGCGCGATGTCCGCCCAGGTGAAGTCGTCCATCACCGTGCGGACGACACCGAGCGCCGTCTCCAGACCGAGCATCCCGAAGGCGGCATCGACGAACGCGTGCTCCTTGTCGTGGCGCGCGTGCGGGGCGTGGTCGGTCGCGACCGCATCGATCGTCCCGTCGGCGAGCGCGGCACGCACGGCGTCGACGTCTTCCTGCGGGCGCAGGGGCGGGTTCACCTTGAAGGTCGGGTCGTAGCCCGTCAGCAGGTCGGTGGTCAGCAGCAGGTGGTGGGGCGTCACCTCGGCCGTGACATCGATCCCCTGCGCCTTCGCCCAGCGGACCACCTCGACGGAGCCGGCGGTGGACACGTGCGCGACGTGGACGCGCGATCCGGTGTGGCGGGCGAGCATCACGTCGCGGGCGACGATGACCTCCTCCGCGATGCCCGGCCAGCCGGGGAGTCCGAGGCGTCCGGAGAGCTCTCCCTCGTGGCAGCAGGCGCTGGAGCCCGCGAGTGTCGGGTCCTGCGCGTGCTGCGAGACGACGCCGCCGAAGGCCTTCACGTACTCGAGGGCGCGGCGCATGACGCGCGCGTCGTGGACGCACTTCCCGTCGTCGGAGAAGACCGTGACGCCCGCCCGCGAGCGGTTCATCAGGCCCAGCTCGGCGAGCTCCTCCCCGCCGAGGCCGCGGGTCACGGCGCCCACCGGCTGCACGTCGACGAGACCCGCCTCGCGGCCGAGCTCCCAGACCCGGGTGGCGGACTCGGCGGTGTCGGTCACCGGGGTCGTGTTCGCCATCGCGAGGACGGCGGTGTAGCCACCGATCGCGGCCGCCTGCGAGCCGGTCAGGATCGTCTCGGCGTCCTCGCGGCCCGGCTCGCGCAGGTGGGTGTGCAGGTCGACGAGGCCGGGCAGGGCGACCAGGCCGTCGGCGTCGATGGTCTCCGCGCCGGCAGGCTGCTCGTCGACGAGCATCCCGGCGTCGTCGACGTACAGGTCCGCGGTGGTCTCGCCGAGCAGCGAGGCTCCGGTGATCACGAGCGCCATCAGGCTTCCTCTCCTGCCAGCAGGTGGTAGAGCACGGCCATCCGGATCGCGAGGCCGCTGGAGACCTGCTCCAGCACGACCGACTGCGCCGCGTCGGCGGCGTCGGCGGCGATCTCGAGGCCGCGGTTCATCGGGCCGGGGTGGCAGATCGGGACGTCGGGCTTGAGCAGCGCGAGCCGGTTGCGGGTCAGCCCGTAGCCGACGGTGTACTCGCGGGCGCTCGGGAAGAACGCACCGGACATCCGCTCGCGCTGGACGCGCAGCATCATCACGGCATCGGCCTCCGGCAGCACCGCGTCGATGTCGTACGACGTCTCGAAGCCCGCTGCGGCCGACCACGCACCGATGCCGCTGGGCATCAGCGTCGGCGGGGCGACGACGGTCACCCGGGCACCGAGCTTGGTCAGGCACTGGACGTTGGAGCGGAAGACCCGGCTGTGGGTGAGGTCGCCGATGATCGCGACGTGGCGCCCCTCGAGCGAGCCGAGGTGGCGCTGGAGCGTGTAGGCGTCGAGCAGCGCCTGCGTCGGGTGCTCGTGCGTGCCGTCGCCGGCGTTGACGACGGCCGCGTCGACCCACTCGCTGACCTGCACGGCCGCGCCGCTGGCGGGGTGGCGGATCACCAGGCCGTCGACGCCCATCGCGCAGACCGTCAGCACGGTGTCGCGCAGGCTCTCGCCCTTCGACGTGCTCGAGCCCTTGGCGCTGATGTTGATCACGTCGGCGGAGAGCCACTTGCCGGCGATCTCGAAGGACGACCGGGTGCGGGTGGAGTCCTCGAAGAACATGTTCACGACCGTGCGACCGCGCAGCGCCGGCAGCTTCTTGACCTCGCGGCGCTGCACGTCGTGCATGTCGGCGGCGGTCTCGAAGAGCTGCTGGACCTCGTCGGTGGACAGGTCGTCGATGGAGAGCAGGTGCTTCACGAGATCGTCACCTCGTCGGAGCCGTCGACCTCGCTGAGGCGCACGCTGACGCGCTCGGCCAGGGCGCTGGGCAGGTTCTTGCCGACGTGGTCGGCGCGGATCGGGAGCTCGCGGTGGCCGCGGTCGACCAGCACCGCGAGCCGTACGGCGGAGGGGCGGCCGAGGTCGGCGAGCGCATCGAGGGCAGCGCGGATGGTGCGACCGGAGAAGAGCACGTCGTCGACGAGGACGACCACCTTCTTGTCGATCCCGCCGGGCGGCAGCGCGGTCTTGTGCGCGCGCCGGGTGGGCTGCGAGCGCAGGTCGTCGCGGTACATCGTCACGTCGAGCTCGCCCACGGCCACCGGGGCACCCTCGACGGCGGCGATCTTCTCGGCGATCCGCCGCGCGAGCGGCACGCCGCGGGTGTGCAGGCCGAGCAGGACCAGGTCGGTCGCGCCCTTGTTGCGCTCGAGCAGCTCGTGCGAGATGCGGGTGAGGGCCCGGGAGATGTCACGGGCGTCGAGGACGGTGCGGTCCGCCCGGTCGCTCGTGGACTCGGGCAGGGCTTCTTCGGGGGCAGGCATCTGCGCGCCGGACCTCCTTCTCCGCCTCACGGGACGGCTCGTTAAAGGATGTCGATCGGCCCCGACCCTACAGGTGACCGGGCGCTTCGTGCCCGTCGGCCGGCTCGGCCGGGCAGTTCGTGCCCGGTCAGCGCTCGAGGATGGCGACGACGCCCTGGCCGCCGGCGGCGCAGATGGAGATCAGCGCTCGTCCCTTGCCCTTCTGGGCCAGGAGCTTCGCGGCCACCGGGACGATCCGGCCGCCGGTCGCGGCGAAGGGGTGCGCGGCGGCGAGCGAGGAGCCGTTGACGTTGAGCTTGTCCCGGTCGATGGAACCGAGCGGGGCGTCGAGGCCCAGGCGCTCCTTGCAGAACACCGGGTCCTCCCAGGCGGCCAGCGTCGAGAGCACCTGGGAGGCGAAGGCCTCGTGGATCTCGTAGAAGTCGAAGTCCTGGAGGGTGAGCCCGTTGCGCTCCAGCATCCGCGGGACGGCGTACGCCGGTGCCATCAGCAGGCCCTCGTGGCCGTTGACGTAGTCGACCGCGGAGGTCTCGGCGTCGACGAGGTGCGCGAGCACGGGAAGTCCGCGCTCCTCGGCCCACTCGTCGCTGGAGAGCAGCACCGCCGAGGCGCCGTCGGAGAGCGGCGTGCTGTTGCCGGCGGTCATCGTGGCGGCCGAGCCCTTGCCGAACACCGGCTTGAGGGTCGCCAGCTTCTCGACGGACGAGTCGGGGCGCATGTTGTTGTCGCGCTCGACGCCGCGGAACGGCGTGATCAGGTCGTCCTGGAAGCCCTCCTCGTAGGAGCGCGCGAGGTTGTGGTGCGAGCGCGCGGCCAGCTCGTCCTGCGCCTCGCGGGTGATCCGCCACTCGAGCGCGGTCAGGGCGGCGTGCTCGCCCATCGACAGCTTGGTGCGGGGCTCGCCGTTCTGCGGGATGTCGAGGCCGATGTCGCCCGGGCGGATCGCGCCGAGCGCCTTGAGGCGGCTCGCGGTGTCCTTGGCCGAGTTCACCTTCATCAGCTTCTTGCGGAGCTTGTCGCTGATCGCGACCGGTGCGTCGGACGTCGTGTCCGTGCCGCCCGCGACGCCGGCGTCGATGACGCCCAGCGCGATCTTGTTCGCGACCTGGATCGCGGCCTGCAGACCGGTCCCGCACGCCTGCTGGATGTCGGTCGCGGGCGTCTCGGGAGCGAGCTTCGATCCCAGCACCGACTCGCGGGTGAGGTTGAAGTCGCGGGAGTGCTTGAGCACCGCACCGGCGACGACCTCGCCGAGACGCTCGCCCTGCAGGTCGAACCGATCCACCAGGCCGTCGATCGCTGCGGTGAGCATCTCCTGGTTGGAGACGCCGGCGTAGACCGTGTTGGACCGGGCGAACGGGATGCGGTTGCCGCCGACGACGGCGACGGGACGGGTGGTGGGCTGCATGTTCCTATCCTTGCCGGTGGACGGCTCCCCGCCAACGGTGTGAGGGGCTCGTCACGAAGAGTGGACTCCGAGTGTAAACCTGAGTTACATGACCTTGTCCGTCCGCACAACGAAGAGGACCTGCCACCCATGAGCGACCGCTACCAGGGCTTCGTGTCCACGCCGATCGGCAAGCTGCTGGTCAAGAACCTCGGCCTGCCCAACCCCACCCCGCTCGAGCGGTGGACCGAGGGTGCTCCCCTCGTCGACGGCCTGGTCGTCCTCGGCGGAGGCGGGCGTCTCGCCGAGGTGCTCCCGACGACCCTCGACGGGCTCGGCATCGCCTCGTCGCAGGCGCTCGAGGACGACGCCCGGGCCAAGGCGCTGGTCTTCGACGCCACCGGGATCACCGACACGACCGGGCTCGTCGCGCTCCAGGAGTTCTTCACGCCGCTGATGCGCCGGCTCGAGACCTGCCCGCGCGTGGTCGTGCTCGGGACTCCGCCGGAGCTGACCTCGGGCTCCGAGCGGGTCGCGCAGCGCGCGCTCGAGGGCTTCACCCGCTCCCTGGGCAAGGAGATCGGTCGCGGCGGCACCGTCCAGCTCGTGTACGTCGCCCCTGCCGCCGACGGTGCGATCGGCTCGACCCTCGCCTTCCTCCTCTCCCCCAAGTCGGCGTACGTGTCGGGCCAGGTCGTGCGCATCGGCGCCCACGGCTCGACGACGACCGACGAGGTCGCCGACTGGGCACAGCCGCTGGCCGGCAAGGTCGCGCTGGTCACCGGCGCCAGCCGCGGCATCGGTGAGGAGATCGCCCGGGTGCTGCACCGCGACGGCGCGACCGTCGTGGGCGTCGACGTGCCGCAGGCCGCCAGCGAGCTGCAGACCCTGATGACCGAGCTCGAGGGCGACCACCTCGTCCTCGACATCACGGCCAAGGACGCGCCGCAGCGGATCGCGCACCACCTGCGCGAGCACCACGGCGGCGTCGACGTCGTCGTGCACAACGCCGGCATCACCCGCGACAAGAAGCTCGCCAACATGGCTGCGGACCGCTGGGACAGCGTGATCGCGGTCAACCTGACGGCACCCGAGCTGATCACCCGTGAGCTGCTCGACGCCGGTGTCGTCAACGCCGGCGGTCGCATCGTCGGCGTCGCCTCGATCGCGGGCATCGCCGGCAACGTCGGCCAGACCAACTACGCGACGTCCAAGGCCGGCGTGATCGGCCTGGTCGAGAGCCTGCGCGACGAGCTCGAGGACGGCATCACGGTCAACGCGGTCGCCCCCGGCTTCATCATCACGCAGATGACGGCGGCCGTGCCGTTCGCGACCCGCGAGGTGGGTCAGCGGCTCAACGCGATGTCCCAGGGCGGCCTGCCGGTCGACGTCGCCGAGACGATCGCCTGGTTCGCCTCCGCCGGCTCGGGCGCGGTCAACGGCAACGTGGTCCGGGTCTGCGGCCAGATGATGCTGGGCGCCTGATGACCGAGACGAAGACGCTGGCAGGCGAGCCGGGCGGCCTCTCCACCCTGGTCAAGGCGGCCCTCCCGGCACTCCCGGGGGTCAACCGGCTGCCCGGCGTCCGCAAGGGCCGGCCGGACGACTTCACCGGCCTGGCCTTCTCCCGCGAGGCCGTCCTCGCCGAGCGCGCTCGCGTGGATGCGTACGCCGCCGTGTGCGGCTTCCCGCGCAAGGACGTCGTACCCCTCACCTATCCGCACCTGCTCGCCTTCCCTCTGCACATGGCGATCATGAGCGACCCGGCGTTCCCCTACCCGGCGATCGGCATGGTGCACGTCGAGAACACGATCACCGCGCACGGCGCGATCGGTGTCGGCGAGGCGCTCGACGTCACCACGTCCGTCGGCGCTCCCCGGCCGCACGCACGCGGCGTCCTCCTCGACTTCGTCACCACCGTCACGGCCGACGGCGCGACGGCCTGGGAGTCGACCTCGACCTACCTCCGCCGAGGCCGACCGGCCGACGGCGAGCCGGCCCCGGGCCTCGCGATCGTCGACACGCCCACGGGCGGCATCGAGTGGCGGCTGCCCGCCGACCTCGGCCGGACGTACGCCGCTGTCTCGGGCGACGCGAACCCGATCCACCTCTACCCGCTGACCGCCAAGGCGCTGGGCTTCCCGCGGCAGATCGCGCACGGTATGTGGACCAAAGCCCGCTCCGTGGCGGCCATCGAGAACCGGCTGCCCGAGGCGGTCACCGTCGAGGTGGCCTTCAAGAAGCCGGTGTTCCTCCCGGGGACGGTCGCCTTCGCGGCGCGCCGCGACGACGAGCGCTGGACCTTCGCGATGACCAGTCCGAAGGACGGCTCGCCCCACCTGCTGGGGCGTACGACGCCCGCCTGAGAGATCAGCGGTCGTCGCGCAGCCGGATCAGGCCCTCCTGGGCGACCGTGGCGACGAGCTCGCCCGACTGCGTGAACACCCGCGCGAGCGCGAGGCCGCGGGCGCCTCCGGCGAACGGGGAGAACTGGTCGTAGAGCCACCACTCGTCAGCACGGAACGGCTTGTGGAACCAGATCGTGTGGTCGAGCGAGGCCGGCATCAGCCGCGGTGAGGCGATGTGGATGCCGTGCGGCACGAGCGCGGCGCCGAGCAGCGTGAGGTCGCTGGCGTAGGTGAACGCGGCCGTCTGCAGGGTCGGGTCGTCGGACAGCTCGCCGTCGACCTTGATCCAGAGCCTGGCCTGCGCCGGGTGCTGCGGGTCGTCGGGGATGCCGCGCCCGGTGATCCCGACGTGGCGGATGTCGAGCGCCGACCACTCGCGCTCCCAGTGCTCGGCCGCCTCGGGACCGCGCTCGCGGGCGATGTCCACCAGCGGCATGCCCTGCTCGGGAGGTACGACGTCCGGCATGCCGTCCTGGTGCTCGAGGCCCGGCTCAGGGATCTGGAAGTTGGCCGTCATGTAGTAGATCGGCCGGCCGTGCTGCCGCGCGGAGACCCGGCGGGTGGAGAACGAGCGGCCGTCGCGGATGCGCTCGACGTCGTACACGATCGGCACCGCGGGGTCGCCCGGGCGCAGGAAGTAGGAGTGCAGCGAGTGGAGGATGAACTCGCCCTCGACGCTGCGCGTCGCGGCGACGACCGCCTGGGCGGCGACCTGGCCACCGAAGACCCGCTGGCGCTCGGTGCGCGCCTGGGTGCCCCGGAAGAGGTCGACCTCGAGCTCCTCGAGCTCGAGCAGGGAGGTGAGCTCGGCGGCACTGCCCGCCATCAGCGCTCCTCCCAGCCCGGGTCGTCGGGGTTGTCCTTGGGCTGGTCGTCGAGCTCGGCGAGGAACGCCTCGAAGGCGCTGCCGATCTCCTCGCCCGTCGGCAGCGGCCCGTCGCCGGCGAGCAGGGACGAGCCGGCGGCCTCGGCCTCGCGGAAGGAGTCGTACTGCTGCTCGAGGCCACGTACGACGTCGCCCACCTCGTCGTGGGACGCGAGGTAGCGGTCGACCTCGGTCTCGGTGATCTCGGCGGCCTCGCGGACCTCGCCGAGGTCGATGGTCAGGTGCCCGCCGATCTCGAGGTGCTCGAGCAGGACGAGCGCGGCCTGGGGGTACTCCATCTGCGCGAGGTAGTGCGGGATGTGGGCGACGAAGCCCAAGGCGTCGAGGCCCCACTCCCCGAGCCGGATCTCCAGGAGCGCCTGCGCGCTGGCCGGCACCCGGAGCTCGCCCTGCCACGGGCTCTCCCCCGGCACCAGCTCGGCGCGGTTGGCGTGCGGCGTGATCGCGATCGGGCGGGTGTGCGGCACCGCCATCGGCACCGCACCGAGGCTCACCACGCGGGCGACGCCGAAGTGGTCGACCACCTCGCGCACGGCGCGGGCGAAGGCCTCCCAGCGGATGTCGGGCTCGGGGCCGGCGAGCAGCAGGAACGGCGTACCGCCGGTGTCGCGCAGCGCGCGGACCACCAGCCGCGGCGCCTCGTAGTCCTCGTAGTGGTCGCGCACGAAGGTCACGGGTGGCCGGCGGGCGCGGTAGTCGTGGAGCGAGTCGACGTCGAAGGTGGCCACCACCTTGCCCTCCGACAGCTCGGCGAGGTGGCGGGCGGCGAGCTCGGCCGCCTTGCCGGCGTCGAGGAAGCCGGTCAGCACGCAGACGAGCGTCAGGTCGCCCGCGTCGGCGAGCACCTCCGCGTCGTCCACGATGTGCACGAGTCGATCGACCATGGCTCAACCCTAGTGAGTCGACGCCAGTGACCCGACACACACCCGTGCTTCTGGGCAGGTCTTGTTACCCGGGGGTAACCTGTCGCCGTCCTGCTCTTCTCATCCCTGGGAGATTCCAGTGCCCCGTCCACAGCGTGAGGTCGTCTTCGTCGACGGCGTGCGCACCCCGTTCGGCAAGGCCAAGGGCCAGTACGCCGAGACGCGCGCCGACGACCTCGTCATCAAGAGCATCCGCGAGCTGATGCGCCGCAACCCGTCCCTGCCGCCGGAGCAGGTCGACGAGGTCGCCATCGCCGCCACCACCCAGATCGGCGACCAGGGCCTGACCCTCGGCCGCACCGCCGCGCTGCTGGCCGGACTGCCTCAGAGCGTCCCGGGCTACTCCATCGACCGCATGTGCGCGGGCGCGATGACGGCCGTGACCAGCGTCGCGTCCGGCATCGCCTTCGGTGCGTACGACGTCGCCATCGCCGGCGGCGTCGAGCACATGGGTCGCCACCCGATGGGCGAGGGCGTGGACCCCAACCCGCGGATCCTCTCCGAGCGCATCGTCAACCCCGACGCCCTCGTGATGGGCAAGACGGCCGAGAACCTCCACGACCGCTACCCCACGATCACCAAGCAGCGCGTCGACGAGTACGCCGTCCGCAGCCAGCAGAAGACCAAGGCCGCCTACGACGCCGGCAAGATCCAGCCCGACCTCGTGCCCGTCGCGACCCGCTCGGCCGACGCCGGCTGGGGCCTGGCGACGATGGACGAGCCGATGCGCCCCGAGACGACCCTGGAGTCGCTCGCGAGCCTCAAGACGCCCTTCCGCTCGCACGGCAACGTGACCGCCGGCAACGCCGCGGGCATCAACGACGGCGCCACCGCCGCCCTGCTCGCCGACGAGGAGACCGCGCGCGAGCTCGGCCTCCCGGTCAAGATGCGCCTGGTCACCTACGCCTTCGTCGGCGTCGAGCCCGAGGTGATGGGCGCCGGCCCGATCCCGGCGACCGAGAAGGCCCTCAAGCTGGCCGGCCTCACGATCGACGACATCGAGGCCTTCGAGGTCAACGAGGCGTTCGCCGTGCAGGTGCTCGCCTTCCTCGAGCACTACGGCATCGCCGACGACGACCCGCGCGTGAACCCCTACGGCGGCGCGATCGCCATGGGCCACCCGCTCGCCTCCTCCGGCGTACGCCTGATGAACCAGCTCGCGGCTGCGTTCGAGGAGCGCCCCGAGGTCCGCTACGGCCTCACGACCATGTGCATCGGCATCGGCATGGGCGGCACCGTGATCTGGGAGAACCCGCACTGGAACGGAGACAAGAAGTGAGCGACATCTTCGAGCGGGCGCGGGGCATCGTCTCCGACGCCGAGCGCGTGACGCAGGCCCACCTGCGCACCGTCAGCCTGCCGGGCGCGACCTTCGGCCTGATCACCCTCGACAACGGCGAGGACCACACGAAGCCCAACACGTTCGGCCCGGCCTCGCTGCTCGCGCTGAACACCGCCATCGACGCCGCCCTGGCCGACGACTCGATCGACGCGATCGCGGTCACCGGCAAGCCGTTCATCCTCGCGGCCGGCGCCGACCTCACCTCGATCCAGGGTGGCGGCCCCGACGCCGTACGCACCGTCGCCGAGCTCGGCCACGCGGTCTTCCGCAAGCTCCAGGACGGCGGCAAGCCGTCGTTCGGCCTGATCAACGGCCTCGCCCTCGGTGGCGGCCTCGAGGTCGCGCTGCACTGCACCTACCGCACCGTGATGGACTCCGCGCCGGCACTCGGCCTGCCGGAGGTCATGCTCGGCCTGGTCCCCGGCTGGGGCGGCGCCTACCTGGTGCCCAACCTCGTCGGCGCCGACAAGGCGGTGACGCTGATCCTCGAGAACCCGCTCAACCAGGGCAAGACGCTCGGCGGGCAGGCGGCGTACGACTTCGGGCTGGCCGACGCGGTCTTCAACGGCGCCGACTTCCTGGAGCAGTCGCTACTCTGGGCGGCGTCCGTGCTGCGCGGCGAGGTCACGGTCGAGCGTCCCGAGGTGGACCGCGGCGAGGCGTGGGACGCCGCCATCGCGCGCGCCGAGGGCCTCGTGGCCTCGAAGACCGGTGGCGCCTCGCCGGCCGCGAAGAAGGCCGTCGAGCTGATCGCCGCGGCGCGCGACACCGACCGTGACACCGGCTTCGCGGCCGAGGACGACGCCCTCGAGGCGATGTCGCAGACCGCCGAGCTCCTGGCGTCGCTCTACTCCTTCGACCTGGTGCAGAAGCGTGCCAAGCGTCCGGCCGGGGCTCCCGACAAGGCGCTGGCGCGTCCGGTCACGAAGGTCGGCATCGTGGGTGCCGGCCTGATGGCCAGCCAGCTCGCCCTGCTGTTCGTACGACGCCTCGAGGTCCCGGTCGTGCTCACCGACCTCGACCAGGAGCGGGCCGACAAGGGCGTCGCCTACGTGCACGCCGAGATCGACAAGCTCCTCGCCAAGGGCCGGATCAACCAGGACAAGGCCAACCGCCACAAGGCGCTGGTCTCCGGCGAGACCGACAAGCAGGTCGCCTTCGGTGACGCCGACTTCGTCATCGAGGCCGTCTTCGAGGAGATGTCGGTCAAGAAGACCGTCTTCGCCGACGTGGAGAAGGTCGTCTCGCCCGAGTGCGTGCTGGCCACCAACACGTCCTCGCTGTCGATCACGGAGATGGCGAAGGACCTCGAGCACCCCGAGCGGGTCGTGGGCTTCCACTTCTTCAACCCGGTCGCGGTCATGCCGCTGCTGGAGATCGTCAAGGGCGACGCGACCGACGACGCCACGTTGGCGACGGCGTTCGCCACCGGCCGGACGCTGAAGAAGACGACCATCCTGGTCAAGGACAGCCCGTCCTTCATCGTGAACCGGCTCCTGGGCCGCTTCATGAGCGAGGTCGGCCGCATCGTCGACGAGGGCACCCCGGTCTCCGTGGCCGACGGCGCCTTCGCGGGCATCGCGCCGATGCCGCCCTTCGTGCTGCTCTCGCTGGTCGGCCCGGCCATCGCGCTGCACAACAACGAGACGCTGAAGGGCGCGTTCCCCGACCGCTTCTACGTCTCCCCCGCCCTCGAGCGGATCGTGGCGGCGAGGAAGGGCGCCTACTACGGCCCGGACGGCGCGCTCGACCCCGAGGTCGAGGCGCTGCTGGAGAAGCCGGCCTCGCCGGTGGTGCTCACGGCCGACGAGGTGCGTGAGAAGACCCTCTCCGGCCTTGCCGAGGAGGCGCGCCTGATGCTCGACGAGGGCGTCGTCGCCGCACCGCAGGACATCGACCTGGCCATGATCACCGGCGCCGGGTTCTCGTTCTGGAACGGAGGCATGACCTTCATGCTCGACGTGAAGGGCATCTCCGAGAAGGCCACGGGCAAGCGCTTCCACTGAGTCCACCAGTAGGTGGTCGAGTAGCTCGCGAGCGCAGCGAGCGGCGTATCGAGACCCGCTTCCGAAGAGGGGTCTCGATACGCCGCGCTCGTCCCTCGCGCGGCTACTCGACCACCTGATGGGCGCTCGTTCCTCGCGCAGCTACTCGACCAGCTGGTGCTGTCAGCTGCGGGCGGAGTAGTCCTCCGCCGGCACGCCGATGCCCCGGCCGACGCGGCTGTGCTTGTAGCCGTAGCCGAAGTAGATGGCGAACCCGAGGGCCATCCAGACGAGGAACCGCAGCCAGGTCTCGGCCGTGAGGTTGAGCATCAGGAACACGCAGATCGCGGCCGAGAGCCAGGGCAGGACCGGCGAGAACGGCACCCGGAAGGACCGCTCGAGGTCGGGACGGTTCTTGCGCAGGATCGGCACCGCGATCGACACGAGGGCGAAGGCCGACAGGGTGCCGATGTTGACCATCTCCTCGAGCTTGCCGATCGGGGTCAGTGAGGCGACGACCGCGACGACCAGGCCGATCGCGAGCGTGATGCGCACGGGCGTGCCGGTCTTCGGGTGCACGTGGGCGAGCGCGGTTGGCATCAGCCCGTCGCGGCTCATCGCGAAGAACACGCGCACCGCGCCGATCATCAGCGTCATCACGACGGTCG
Source organism: Nocardioides sp. BE266 (assembly GCF_031457855.1). Classification (NCBI taxonomy): domain Bacteria; kingdom Bacillati; phylum Actinomycetota; class Actinomycetes; order Propionibacteriales; family Nocardioidaceae; genus Nocardioides; species Nocardioides sp. BE266. The sequence continues at coordinate 373,066 of NZ_JAURTI010000005.1, forward strand.
TCAGGCCCGCGACCGCACCGGCGGAGATCAACGTGGCGTAGCCGTCCTTGCCCTGGTCGATGAAGGCCGTCGCGAGCGCGGCGTCGGGGTTGATGTCGTCGTACTTGACCATGCCCGTGATGACGAGCGCGACGAGGATGTAGAGGACCGTGCAGACGACCAGCGAGCCGATGATGCCGCGGGGCAGGTCCTTCTGCGGGTTGCGCGCCTCCTCCGCGGTAGTCGCCACGACGTCGAAGCCGATGTAGGCGAAGAAGACGAGCGAGGCGGCGAACAGGATGCCCGCGACGCCGTAGACGCCGGGGGCGCCGAACACGGTCTGGATCAGCGGGGTGTGGAGCCAGCCCTCGCCCGTCGTGCCGGGAGCGCTCGGCGGGACGAACGGCTTGTAGTTGTCGGTGTCGATGAACTGGATGCCCGCGACGATCACGAAGAGCACGATGAACAGCTTCAGGGCGACGAGCACGAGGTTGACCCGCAGCGACTCCTTGATGCCGAAGGCGACCAGCACGGTGAGGATCGCGACCAGCAGGAACGCCGGCAGGTCGAAGGTGTCGCCGTAGCCCACGCTCTCGGGCCAGCCGAGGCCGATCTCGCCGAGGAACGTCTCGAAGTACGACGACCAGCCCTGCGCCACGACGGACGCACCGAGCATCAGCTCGAGGATCAGGTCCCAGCCGATGATCCACGCGATCAGCTCGCCGAGGGTGGCGTAGGAGAACGTGTACGCCGATCCCGAGACCGGGACGGTGGAGGCGAACTCCGCGTAGCAGAGCGCCGCGAGGCCGCAGCAGATCGCCGCGACCAGGAACGAGAACACCACGCCGGGGCCCGCGTAGGCCTGCGCCACCCGGCCGGTCAACGTGAAGATGCCGGCGCCGATGATGACGCCGATGCCGAACACGGTGAGGTCCAGTGCGGTGAGGTTCTTCTTGAGCTTGAACTCGGGGTCCTCGGTGTCCGCCATCGAGTGTTCCACCGACTTGGTGCGCCAGATGTCCATCCCAGCAACGTAGACCCACTTCCGCCTTCGGCGCCTCCTCGCTGGAGGTATGTCGGAACGCGGACGAACCAAACCGGCAGGTGGGATCGTCGGTAGAGGTGACCCGCTCCCGAGCAGACAGGACCCACTGATGACACGACGTGATCCGGCGGCCTTCGCCGAGTTCGTCGCTGCCCGCTCGGCCTCGTTGCACCGCACGGCGTACCTCCTGGTCGGCGACCGCGGCCTCGCCCAGGACCTCCTCCAGGAGGCCCTCACCAAGACGTACGTCGCCTGGCCGCGGCTGCGCGACCCCGGCAGTGCCGAGGCCTACACGCGCAAGGCGCTCACCACCACGGCGATCACGTGGTACCGCCGCCGCAGCTGGGGCGAGCGCCCCATCGACACCGTGCCCGACCACGCCGCCGACGGCCTCGCCGACGACGTCGCCACCCGCGACCTGCTCTGGCAGGCGCTCCAGTCGCTCCCGCCGCGCCAGCGCGCGGCCATCGTGCTCCGCTACTACGAGGACCTGACCGAGGCCCAGACCGCAGACGTCATGGGGTGCGCCGTGGGCACCGTGAAGAGCCAGGTCTCCGCCGGCCTGCGCAGCCTGCGCACCCGCCTCGGCGACCGGGCGACCGACTCCGACCTCGTCCCCCTCGACCTCCTGGAGGTGACCCGATGACCGGGCTGCTGACCGACCTGATGCACGACCGCGCCGACCGCCTCGACGGACCCGAGGTCGACCTCGCCGCCATCACCCGCGACGGGGACCGCGTCGTACGACGCCGGCGCACCGCCGTCGTCGGCGTCGCCGCGGCCTCCGTGCTCGCTGTCGTCACCGGCGCCGCGCTGTTCGGCGGCGGTCCCGCCAGGGACACCGACGTCGTGGCGACCGGTCCCATCGCCCAGCTCGACCTGCTGAGCTGGACGAGCGGGCGGGTGCTGCACACCGGGAACGGTGCGACCGTGGAGCTCGACGCGGACGTCCGGGCATGGGTCTGGGTCGGCGACTCGGTCGTCTACACCGACCCGTCCGGCCGGGTCCACCTCTGGCAGGGCGGCGTGGAACGGGAGATCGGCACGGCGCTGGCGCAGGGTGACCTCGCCGAGCTGGTGACCGACGGCACCTTCGTCGCCTGGGTCGGTGCCGACCACCGACTGGTGCGCTACGACGTCACCGAAGGCACCCTCGTCCGGGCTCCGGCGATGCCGGGTGACCGGCTCCGGGTCACCGCGATCGACGGCGCGATGGTCTACGCGGCGGACACGGAGGGCGTCTACGCCTGGCGCCCGACCGAGCTGAACAGCTACCAGACGCTCGGCACGGACCCGCGCGCCGTCGTGCTCGACGCGGAGAACGGCACCCTCGTGCGCACCGCGCCCGGCAGGACCGTGGTGCTCGAGCGTGACGGTGACACGCTCCTCGTCGCGGCGCGTGAGTTCGCCGACCTCTCGCCGGACGCGGGGCTGCTGTCCGTGGAGGACAAGGACCGCGGGCTGGTCGTCGACACGGACAGCGGGGTCGAGGTGACGCTCGACCACGGACACGAGTGGGCGATCGGCTACCAGTGGCTCGACGCGACGACGGTGGCCGTGCTGGCCTTCGACGGGATCAACGAGGACGAGGTCATGGATGCCTCCCTGCTGACGTGCGACGCCCTCACCGGTGCGTGCGCCGAGGGAGAGCACCTCGGCGCCGTTGGCCAGTGGCAGCTGCCTGCGGGCATCCACCTCGCCCGGTGAGAGGCCTGCCCGTCAGGCGGGATGGTCGACCTCGACCGGGGCGAGGCCCTGGTCGAGGGCGGTGACGTCCTCGACGATGCCGCGCGCAATCGTCTGCGCGTCGAGCCCGATCCGGGTGAGGATCGCGTCGCGCTTGGCGTGGTCGAGGAACTCCTGCGGGATGCCGTGCAGGCGGAAGGGCGTGTGCACGCCCGCGTCGTTGAGGGTCTGGAGCAGGGTGGCGCCGCAGCCGCCGACGCGGCCGTTGTCCTCGACGCTGACCACGAGCCGGTGGGAGCGGGCGAGCTCGATCAGGGCAGGGGCGACGGGCTTGACCCACCGCGGGTCGACGACGGTGACGCCGATGCCCTGGGCGGTGAGGCGCTGCGCGACCTCGACCGCAGTGGTCGCCATCGACCCCACGGCGACGATCAGCACGTCGGGCGAGCCCTCGCTGACGAGGATGTCGACCCCGTCGTGGCGCTCGATCGCGGGTACGTCGGCGGGCGGGGGGCCCTTCGGGAACCGCACCACCGTCGGGGCGTCGTCGACCTCCACCGCCTCGCCGAGCAGCTCGCGGAGCCGGGTGACGTCGCGGGGCGCGGCCAGGCGCAGCCCGGGCACGACCTGGAGGATCGACATGTCCCACATGCCGTTGTGGCTCGCGCCGTCGTCACCGGTGACGCCGGAGCGGTCGAGCACGAAGGTCACGCCGCACCTGTGCAGCGCGACGTCCATCAGCACCTGGTCGAACGCGCGGTTGAGGAAGGTCGCGTAGACCGCGAAGACCGGGTGCAGCCCGCCCATCGCCAGGCCGGCGGCCGAGGTGGCGGCGTGCTGCTCGGCGATGCCCACGTCGAAGGTGCGCCCGGGGAACTTCTCGGCGAAGGCGTCGAGCCCGACCGGGTGCATCATCGCGGCGGTGATCGCCACGAGGTCCTCGCGCTCCTCACCGAGCTCGACGATCGCCTCGGAGAAGTGGTCGGTCCAGATCTTGCCCTTGGGCTTCTCGGCACCGGTCTGCACGTCGAAGGGGCCGGGCGCGTGGAACTGGTCGGCCTCGTGGCGCAGCGCGGGGTCGTAGCCCTGGCCCTTGCGGGTGATCGCGTGCACGATGACCGGCCCGCCGAAGCGCTTGGCGTTGCTGAGCGCCTGCTCCATGGCGGCGCGGTCGTGACCGTCGACGGGGCCGACGTACTTCAGGCCGAGGTCCTCGAAGAGGCCCTGCGGGGCGAGGGCGTCCTTCATGCCCTTCTTGACCGCGTGGAGCGCGTCGTAGGCCGCGTGGCCCACACCGGGGACGGCGTTGAGGCGCTTCTTGACCAGGTCGAGGACCTGCTCGTAGCGCGGGTTGGTGCGCAGCGACGTCAGCGCGGTGGCGAGGCCGCCGATGGTCGGGGTGTAGGAGCGCTCGTTGTCGTTCACCACGATCACCAAGCGGCTGTCCTTGGCGATCGCGATGTTGTTGAGCGCCTCCCAGGCCATGCCGCCGGTGAGCGCGCCGTCACCGATGACCGCGACGACGTGCCGGTCCTCGCCGCGGATCGCGTAGGCCTTCGCCAGCCCGTCGGCGTACGACAGCGAGGTGGAGGCGTGGGAGTTCTCGACGATGTCGTGCTCGGACTCGGCCTGGCTCGGGTAGCCGCTGACGCCACCCTCCTTGCGGAGCGTGCCGAAGTCGGTGTGGCGTCCGGTGACGAGCTTGTGGACGTAGGACTGGTGTCCGGTGTCGAAGACGACGCGGTCGTGCGGGGAGTCGAAGACCCGGTGGATCGCCAGCGTCAGCTCGACCACGCCGAGGTTGGGACCGAGGTGTCCGCTGTTGGTCGCGACGGTGCGGATCATCAGGTCGCGGATCTCCGCGGCGAGCTCGTCGAGCTGGTCCGCCGAGAGCCCGCGGAGGTCACGCGGAGACGCGATCGAATCGAGGTGTCCCATGGGGCGTGAGTCTATTTCATGCCGGGTCGTAGACGGCCACCGCGGGCTCGTGGAGGCTGCCCATCCACACCTTGCCGTCGTGCTCCCGCACGCCCGTCACCATGTGGTAGCCGGGGTGGTCGATGTCGAGGTCGTGCACGCGCCTGCCGCTGTCGTCGTACGCCTGCACGCGGATCGTCTGCTTCGGCTTGGGCTGCATGGCCTCGGGGATCTTCGTGACCACCTTGCGCAGCGCGAGCGGCGCCGACCCCAGCCGCTCCACGAGCCCGTCGACGGGGCTCGCGATCGTCACCCAGATGAGGCCGTCGCTGCCGCGGCTGATGTTGTCGGGGTAGCCGGGCAGGTCGCTCGCCAGCAGGTCGCGCTCCCCCGCTCGCGGCCCCGTCAGCCAGAGGCGTACGACGGTCCTGCCGCGCGTCTCCGCGACGCAGACGTAGGACTCGTCGGCCGCGAGGGCGACGCCGTTGGCGAAGGCCAGCCCGTCGAGGACGGTGGTGACCGTGCCGTCCGGGTCGCGGCGGAGCAGCCGGCCGGTGCGCGTGTCCTGGACGAAGTCGTCCTTCCACTGGTCCACGCCGTAGTGGCGCGAGGAGTCGCTGAACCAGATGGTGCCGTCTGCGGCGACGGCGGCGTTGTTGCAGAAGCGCATCGGCAGGCCGCGCTCGGCGTCGAGCAGCACCGTCACCGCACCCGACGCGGGATCCACGTCGAGCAGGCCACGGCTCGCGTCGCACACGAGGAGGTGGCCGCCGGGCAGCAGCTCGATGCCGAGAGGGCGGCCACCCGTGTCGGCGATGCGGCGCGTGCTGCCGGTGGCCGGGTCGAGCGCCCAGATCGCGCCGTCCTCGGTGCCGCTCCACACCGTGCCGTCAGGTCCGACGAGGACGTCCTCGGCGCCCATCGACGGGACGGGGTGCACGGTGAAGGTCATGGCGCCATGCTGGCGTAGACGTCGCTCCGGAGGAAGGCCGGCACGATGCCTTCGGCCCCCTTGGTCAACGGCAGCGAGCGGGCCACGTCGGGGTCGACGAAGACGATCTGGCGGCCCTCCCTGCAGTCGATGTCGGAGTCGGTGAGGTCGACCGCGGCCGCGTAGACCCACATCCGGTCCCAGGTTCCGTAGGACGCCCGGTGGTCGTTGGCGAACGCCCCGACCTCCCGCAGCTGCGCCGGGTCGAGAACGACGCCGGTCTCCTCCTCGAGCTCGCGCAGCGCGCCCGCGTCGGGTGCCTCGCCGTCCTCCAGGTGCCCGCCGGACAGGCCCCAGACCTCCGGATCGATCCGGGCGTTCTCGTCGCGCTCCTGGAGGAGGATCCAGCCGCGCCGGTCGACCAGGACGACGCCGGCGAAGCCGCGCGCGTCGTCCGGCAGGACGGGGGTGTGGTCGGCCGCCCAGTCGCGTACGGCGACCAGCGCGGTCTCCGTGGACTGCACGAGCGGAAGGCCCTCGATCGTGGCGGGGTCGACGAACACGATCTGGCGGCCCTCCTGGCAGTCGACGTCCCCGTTGCCGAGGACGGTCGGCGCGGCGAAGACGTGGTAGCCGAACTGCCCGTGCGGGGAGTCCACCTCGAACGCACCGAGGTCTTGCAGGCTGTCGGCCGAGAGCTCGATCCCGGTCTCCTCGGCCAGTTCGCGCACGGCACCTGCACGCGGGGTCTCGCCGGGCTCCAGCCCGCCACCGGGGAAGCACCAGGTGTCGGGCCACACCGGCGCGTGCTCGTCGCGCTCCTGCATGAGGAACCAGCCGCGCGGGTCGACCAGCGTGAGGCACACGAAGTCGCCGCGGCGCTGGCGGCGGAGCCACGCGCGCGCGGTGCCGAGGGTGAGGCGCACAGCCTGGTGGAGGTCGAGCCCGTCGACCTCCGCGTGCGTGAGGAACCGGAGCCGGATGCCCTCCCCGCACACCAGGTCGTCCTCACCGACGTCCAGCCGCGCCGCGAACAGCTCGAGCTCGTCCTCCTCGCCGCAGCTCTCGCTCCGGAACCGGGTCACGCCGAGCGACTCGAGCTGGTCGGGGACCACCCGAAGGCTCGTCTCCTCCTCCAGCTCGCGCACCGCCGCGGCCACGAAGTCCTCGCCCGGCTCGAGGTCACCGCCGGGGTAGCCCCAGCGTCCGGGGTCGTGGAGCGCGTCGTCGCCGCGCTCCTGCACGAGCAGTCGTCCGAAGACGTCGAACACGGCGATGGCGGCGAAGCGGTGCATCGGGCGACCCTAGCCAGCCCTCACATGCGCACCCGGTAGCGACGCCCGCGCAGCGCCTCCTCGACCAGCCCGACCTCACGTCGTACGGCGAGCAGGCGGGCGTCCTCGAGCTGGAAGGTCTGCACGGCCGCCTCGACCACGGACTCCTCGGCCACGTCCTTGAGGTCGCCGCGGATCTCGCTCAGCCCGCGCCGCGTGGCGAGCTGCTGCGCCTCGACGTGCAGCACGGCGAAGCGCGCCAGCACGACGACGTGGCGGCGCAGCCCGGCGAAGCGTCGGTAGTCCGGCGGGCACAGGTCGAGCAGCCAGCTCGCCGCCGTGACCTCCCAGTCGGGCGCATCGGGCGGGCGCACCTGGCGCGGCCACCCCGGCGGCGCGACGCCGCGGTGACCCTGCGGCGGGGTGGGCCGCTGGCGTGGTTGGGGCGTCGGGAACACCTGGCCAGTCTATCGAACACCTGTTCGACAGACTGGCCGGATCAGGGACCGGGGTACTCCCGGGCGAAGAGGTCCTCGAGGAAGGCGAGGTCGGGGTCGCGCAGCCCGGCCGAGTCGTGGCGCCACCAGACGTCGGGGTAGACGAGCTGGCCGGTCATCCAGTCCTCGAAGGGCTCGAAGGTGACCACCTGGAACGCCGCCTCGGGCGTACGACGAGAGGCTGGCGAGAGCCCGAGCGCACTGCCGCGGGCGAAGCCGCGCGAGCCGTAGAACGCCGGACTTCCCTCCAGGAAGAGCGCCGGCAGGCCAGTGGCGCGCCCCGCCTCGATCGCGGCGGCCACGAGCGCGGTGCCGATCCCCTCCTGCTGCCGCTCGGGCTGAGTGCTCAGGGGGCTCAGCATGGCCACGTCGACCAGCTCGCGCCGCGCGTCGAGCCAGCAGCGGCTCACCCCGACGTGCCCGACGACCTCGTCGTCCTCGATCGCGACGAGCTCGGCGAGCACCAGCCCGAGGTCGCGGACCTCGGCCCAGAGGTCGCCGACCTGGTCGCCGTGCTCGGGCCCCGCGGCGCCGAAGGCGGCGCGGACGACGGCGTCGATCCCGGCCGCGTCGGCGGGCTGGGCGGCTCGGATCTCGATGGGTCAGCCCTCCAGGAAGGACCAGCGCACCTCGCGCCGGTCGTTGTCGATGTTGAGGTCCACCAGGCAGATGCTCTGCCAGGTGCCCAGCGCGAGCCGCCCACCGAGCACCGGGACGGTGCAGTGCGGCGGGACCACGGCGGGCATCACGTGCGACCGACCGTGTCCGGGCGAGCCGTGGCGGTGCCGCCAGCGGTCGTCGGCGGGCAGCAGGTCGCCGAGCGCGGCGAGCAGGTCGTCGTCCGACCCGGCCCCCGTCTCGATGATCGCGAGCCCGGCGGTGGCGTGGGGCACGAACACCTGCAGCAGCCCGTCGCCCCGGTCGGCCACGAAGTCGGCCGCGTCGCGGGTCAGGTCGAGCACGACCTCCTCGCCGCCGGTGCGATAGGTCCTGGTCTCGCTGTGCATCCGGCCACGCTAGCCGGACACGCGCTCGCGCAGACCGGCAGCCAGGCCCGCGATGGTCAGCGCGTCGAACGCCCCGCCCACGGTCTCGGCGAGGCGCTGACGACGTACCGGCCCGAGCCGGAGGCGCAGGTGCACCCTGCTGCCATCGTCGGTCGGGGTGACGTGCAGGCACCACGTCAGGTCGGTCCGGCCGCGGCGCGAGGTGTAGAGCAGCAGGTGGGACGGCTTGATGGCGGCGAGCGTGAACGTCGCGTTGGCGCCGCCCCAGTCGGGGATCACGTCGCCCACCTCGTGCGTGAGCAACTCCTGGTCGAGGTGTCGCAGCGCCCGCCGCGAGCGCGGCACGTACCGCTCGACGGACCGTGGCAGGTACCACCCCGCGCGCCGCTTGCCGAGCTGCACCAGCCACGGCCACACGACGTCCGGCGGCGCCGGCAGGTCGAACCCGCGATCCATGACGACGTCGGCCGCGACGAGCGCGTCGCCCGGGAGTGCCGTACGACGTTCGTCCTCGGTGGCGCGCGCCAGGTCCATGCCGCGTGTCTACACCCGCCTCGGGCAGGATGTCCCCCATGTCGATCCGGGTCCGCCTCGGCGCCGGCACCGGTGTCGAGCTGCTGATGGCGGCCGCCGCGGTCGCCGACCCCGACTGGCGCGCCGTCTTCCACCACGGCCCGACGTCGTACGACGCAGTGGTGGCCGCCGGCGGCCGCGGGCTCGCGCGCGACATGACCAGGTTCGGGAGGTACGGCTGGATCAACCTGGCCGGCCCGCTGACCGCGCAGCGGGGCGCCTGGTCGACCGACGCACTCCGGGGCTGGGTGGACGCCGCCGAGCCCGACGAGGTGGTCCGCGTCCTCACCGGGGCGCGGCGCCGCCAGCTGCGGTCGCGGCTCGACGACACGACCATCGCGGCAGCCGTGGCGGGCGGTGATCGCGCGGCGCGGACCCGGTGGCGCCACACCCTGGACGACACGCTCCTCCAGGTCGCGCCCTGGCTGCTCGCCACGCCGCCGGAGACCGTGCGCGCCACCCTGCTCGACGTCATCGACAGGCTGCCGGCGCCCGCCCGGGCCACGCCGCTCCCCCGCATCCGCGAGCGCCTGGCCGAGGTCGGCCCCGAGGCGCTGCTGGCCGAAGTCGCGCCCGGCGTCACCTACCGCACGGGCGTCCTCGACGACGTCGTGCTGGTGACCTCGCCGGCCGTGTCGCCGATCCTGGTCGTCGTCGACGAGGTGGACCGGACGGTCATCCTGCACCCGCCGCTGGCCGACGGAGCGCCCGACGACGCCGGTGCGCGGCTCCGGGAGCTGGGCCGGGCGGTCGGCGACGACACCCGCATCCGGCTGCTGCACACGCTGCGGCTCCGCCCCAGCACGCTCCCCCAGCTCTGCGACGAGCTCGCGAGCCCGCGCACCACCCTCCTGCACCATCTCGCGCTGCTCCGCTCGGCAGGGCTGGTCTCGATCGAGGTGATCGACGGGGAAGCCAACGTCTACCGGCTCCGTCCGGAGGGGTTCGAGGCGATGGCCCGCGCAGCGACGGCCTTTCCGTACAGCTGATCAGGTGTCGAGAAATCTCGACACCGAGCATGACCGGGTCTAGCCTCCCTCCATGCGACTCCGTCTGGCGGCACTGGCAGTCACCGCACTGCTCGCCGGCTGCGGTGGGGAGGACACCCCAGACGCGCCGACGCCGTCGTCGGCCGCGCCGGAGTCCGCCACGACCGACGAGCCCGAGGTCGCGCCGTACGTCGAGGTCGGGACCGGCCCCGTGGGTGTCACCTCGGCCGATGACGGACCCGTCTGGGTCGTCAGCAGCGGCTCCGACCAGATCTCCCGCATCCCCGCCGGTGCGAGCGAGCCCGACCTCGTCGTCGACGTCCGGGGCACGCCGTTGCGCGCCGTCGCCTACGGCGACGCTGTGTGGGTGACGTCGTTCCGGGGCGAGCAGCTCGCGCGCATCGACGCCCCGTCGGGGAAGGTGACCGCCACCCTCGACACCGCCGCCGGGCCGGAGGGCGTGACCGCCGGCTTCGGCTCGATCTGGATCGTGGAGCAGGACGCGGGCCGGCTGGTGCGCATCGACCCACGCAGCGCGAAGGTCGTGGACCGGATCGACATCGGCGTCGGGTCACGCCTCGTGGCAACCGGCTCGAAGGCGATGTACGTCGCAGCGTTCGCCGACGACCGCGTGCTGAAGGTCGACCCGAAGACCCTCGAGGTGACGCGGTCGCCCAAGCTGTGCAGCGGTCCGCAGGGCATGGTCGAGCTCGACGGCGTCCTGTGGGTGACGTGCACGTTCGCGGACCGGGTCGTGTCCGTCGACCCCACCACGCTCGAGCGCACGGGGACGATCGCGATCGAGGGGCTCCCCGACTCGATCACCGCCCACGACGGGCGCCTGGTCGTCGTGGCCGAGGAGGGCCCGCGCCTCGTCGTCATCGCCCCCACCTCGGCGGAGGTGACCGACGAGCTCGTGCTCGGCGCGGAGTCGGCGCTCTACGACAGCGCGAACCTCGACCTGGCGGTCTCCGGGGGCGAGGCCTGGGTGAGCTCGTTCAAGGCCGACCGGGTCTACCACGTCCCGGTCCCCTGAGGCGGGCGTCAGTCCCCCAGCGCCTGCTCGATGCGCTCGACCTTGGCGGTGAGCTGGCCGTCGTAGCCCGGTCGGATGTCGGCCTTCAGCACCAGTCCCACGCGCGGCGACACCGCGGCCACGACGTCGACGGCCTGCTTCACGACCGCCATCACCTCGTCCCACTCCCCCTCGATGTTGGTGAACATCGCGTTGGTCTCGTGGGGCAGCCCCGACTCACGTACGACGCGCACGGCCGCGGCGACCGCCTCGGTGACGGACCCGCTCGGGTCCTGGGCGACGGGCGAGAGGGAGAAGGCGACGATCATGGGGCCACGCTAGCGAGGGGCGTCGGACGTTCAGGCGTTGGTTCCCTGCTCGGGCAGCCCACCCTGCGGGTCCGTGGTGCCGCCCTGGCAGGTCACCCCGAACTCCGGTGCGGTGTGCCCGTCGGCGTACTCCTCGAGGAAGAGCGCGAGCCGGTCGTCGTCGGCACCGTCGAGCTGGAGCTGCGCGCCCCACACGGTCACCACGACCGGGCTGGGCAGGCCCTCGCGCGGCGACATGATGCCGTTGTCGGGCAGCTCGGCGGCGAGCCGCTCGATGTCGTCGGCCGGGAGGCCGGGGTCGTGGGTGATCCAGACCGTGCCGTGCTCGAGGTCGTGGACCGCGTTCTCGTCGCGCACGGCCTCGTCGTAGACGCCGCAGGCGAGCCAGACCGGCGCGTGCGGCCCACCGGCAGGCGGCGTCTGGGGGTAGTGCACGTCGGACATCGTGTGGGAGCGGTCGGTGATGTCCCACGTCTCGACCAGGCTCAGATCCTGCGCGCGCTGCGCCTCCTCGTCGCCGCGCAGCACCTGGTCGACGAGCGGTGCGACCAGCGCCGCGCCCATGATCAGCACGGCCGCGGCCCCGGCGAGCGCAAGGGGCAGCCGGGTCCTCTCCTCGCCGTCGTCGTCGGGCGCGACGTCGAGTCCCGGCACCACGTCGTCCTCAGGCGGCTCGACGAGTCCCTCCGGGGTCTCCGGGCCGGGTTCGTCGAGGTCGCTCACGGCGTCAGGCTACCGACGTCCGGAAAGCGCAGCGCGGCCGCGCCCAGGAGGTCCTGGACGCGGCCGCGGGTGCTCAGCCGAGAGGTGCGGTCATCCGCGCAGGAGGTTGCGCAGGACGTACTGCATGATCCCGCCGTTGCGGTAGTAGTTCGCCTCGCCGGGGGTGTCGATGCGCACCACGGCCTCGAACTCGCTGGTCTCGCCGTGCGCCTGGTCGGTGCCGGGAGCCGGCTCGACCTTGACCGTGACCGTCTTGGGCGTGGTGCCGTCGTTGAGCTCGGTGATGCCGGAGATCGAGATGATCTCGGCGCCGGTCAAGCCCAGGTCGTCGGCCGTCTTGCCCGCGGGGAACTGCAGCGGGATGACGCCCATGCCGATGAGGTTCGAGCGGTGGATCCGCTCGTAGGACTCGGCGATCACGGCCTTCACGCCCAGCAGCGCGGTGCCCTTCGCCGCCCAGTCGCGCGACGAGCCGGAGCCGTACTCCTTGCCCGCCAGGACGACCAGCGGGGTGCCAGCGGCCTGGTAGTTGGCGCTCGCCTCGAACACGCTCGTGACGTCGCCGTCGGTGGTCGTGAAGTCGCGCGTCACGCCACCCTCGGTGCCGGGCGCGATCTGGTTGCGCAGGCGGATGTTGGCGAACGTGCCGCGGATCATGACCTCGTGGTTGCCGCGGCGCGAGCCGTAGGAGTTGAAGTCACGCTGGTCCACGCCGTGCTCGGCGAGGTACTTGCCCGCCGGGCTGTCCTTCTTGATGGCACCGGCCGGGCTGATGTGGTCGGTGGTCACCGAGTCACCCAGCTTGAGCAGGACGCGGGCCGCCGTGATGTCGGTGACCGGCTCGGGCTCGTGGGGCATGCCGTCGAAGTAGGGCGCGCGACGCACGTAGGTGCTGTTCTCGTCCCACTCGAAGGTGTTGCCCTCCGGCGTCGGCAGCGACTGCCACCGCTCGTCACCGGCGAAGACGTCCTGGTAGGAGTCGTTGAACATCTCGGAGTTGATCGCGCGGGCGATCGTCTCCTCGACCTCGGCCGGGCTCGGCCAGATGTCCTTCAGGAAGACGTCGTTGCCGTCCTGGTCCTTGCCGAGCGAGTCGTTGAACAGGTCGAGGTCCATCGACCCGGCCAGCGCATAGGCGACCACCAGCGGCGGCGACGCGAGGTAGTTCATCTTGATGTCGGGGTTGATGCGGCCCTCGAAGTTGCGGTTGCCCGACAGCACCGAGGTCACCGCGAGGTCGGCCTCGTTGACCGCCGCGCTGACCTCGGGGATGAGCGGGCCCGAGTTGCCGATGCAGGTCGTGCAGCCGTAGCCGACGAGGTTGAAGCCGAGCTTGTCGAGGTACGGCGTCAGGCCGGCGCGCTCGTAGTAGTCGGACACGACCTTGGAGCCGGGTGCCAGCGTGGTCTTGACCCACGGCTTGCGCGAGAGGCCCTTGTCGACGGCGTTCTTGGCCAGCAGGGCCGCGCCGATCATCACGCTGGGGTTCGAGGTGTTGGTGCACGAAGTGATCGCCGCGATGGTGACCGCGCCGTGACCGATCTCGAACTCCTGGCCGTCGAGGCTGACGGTCGCCTTGGCGTCCTTGTCCTCGGTGTAGTCGGCCAGCGCCTTCTGGAAGCCGTCCTGGGCCTTGCTGACCTCGACGCGGTCCTGCGGACGCTTCGGGCCGGCGAGCGACGGGACCACGGTGGACACGTCGAGCTCGAGCTGCTCGCTGTAGCGCGGCTCGGCGCTCGGGTCGTGCCAGAGGCCCTGCTCCTTGGCGTACGCCTCGACGAGCGCGAGCTGCTCCTCGGAGCGGCCGGTGAGGCGGAGGTAGTCGACGGTCTGCTCGTCGATCGGGAAGACGGCGATGGTCGAGCCGAACTCCGGGCTCATGTTGCCGATCGTGGCGCGGTTGGCCAGCGGCAGTGCGGAGACGCCCTCGCCGTAGAACTCGACGAACTTGCCGACCACACCGTGCTCGCGGAGCATCTCGGTGATGGTGAGCACGAGGTCGGTGGCGGTGGAACCCTCGGGGAGCTCACCGGACAGCTTGAAGCCGACCACGCGCGGGATCAGCATGGAGACCGGCTGGCCGAGCATCGCGGCCTCGGCCTCGATGCCGCCGACGCCCCAGCCGACCACGCCGATGCCGTTGACCATCGTGGTGTGGGAGTCGGTGCCGACGCAGGTGTCGGGGTAGGCCACGCCGTCGCGGACCATGACCACGCGCGCCAGGTGCTCGATGTTGACCTGGTGAACGATGCCGGTGCCCGGCGGGACGACCTTGAAGTCGTCGAAGGCGCCCTGGCCCCAGCGCAGGAACTGGTAGCGCTCGCGGTTGCGCTCGTACTCGATCTCGACGTTCTTCTCGAACGCCTCGGGCGAGCCGAAGACGTCGGCGATGACGGAGTGGTCGATGACCATCTCGGCCGGCGCGAGCGGGTTGATCTTCGTGGCGTCGCCACCGAGGTCGGCCATCGCCTCGCGCATGGTGGCGAGGTCGACGACGCACGGGACGCCGGTGAAGTCCTGCATGATCACGCGCGCGGGCGTGAACTGGATCTCCTGGTCGGGCGCGGCGCTCGCGTCCCAGCCGGCGATGGCCTTGATGTGGTCGGCGGTGATGTCCGCGCCGTCCTCGGTGCGGAGCAGGTTCTCCAGCAGCACCTTCAGCGAGAACGGCAGGCTCTCGACATCGAGGCCCTCACCCTTCACCGCGTCCAGGCGGTAGATCTCGTAGGACTGTCCGTCCACGTCCAGGGTGCCCTTGGCACCGAAGCTGTCCTGACTGGCCATCAGCCACATCTCCTCGGGAGTTCGCGGGTTCGCGTCCATCTTGCCGTCGTCGGGGAAGTGACGGGAAGGAAGGCGACCCTAAGTTCTGACGTCGCACTATCTTGACGTCAAGATATCACACCGGCACCACGTCTCGACTAGCCTCCCCGCGTGCCGACACTCCTCCACCTCAACGGTCCCTCGGGCGTCGGCAAGTCGACGCTCGCCCGCGCGTACGCCGACGCCCGTCCCGGCACGCTGGTGTGCGACATCGACGACCTGCGCTCGTGGGTGTCCGGGTGGGAGGACGACTTCGTCGGCACCGGCGAGGCGGTCCGCCAGACCGCGCTCGCGCTGATGACCGCCTACCTCCGCACGGGACGCGACGTGGTCCTCCCCCAGCTCATCGTCACCCCGGCCCAGGTCGAGAGGTTCGAGGCGGCCGCGGCGGACGCCGGGGCGTCGTACGTCGCCGCGGTGCTCGACGTCGACCCCGACGTGCTGCTCGAGCGCCTGCACGCGCGTCCGGTCACGCCCGTGACCGCGGTCGTCTCCCGGATCATCGAGGAGCGGGGCGGCGACCCTCTCGTCCTCGAGGGGCGGCAGCAGCTGCTCGACCTCGCGCCGCAGAAGGGTTGGACCGTGGTCGACACGACCGACCGCGACGCCGCACTGGCTGCGCTCGGCCGGCTGGCCCGGCCTCTGGCCTAGTCGATCCCGGCCACCTTGTCGAGGCGCTGCAGCAGGTCGTGGGCGGCGAGCTCCACCTGCTTGTGCCGCCACTCCGCGGCCCGGTAGACGCACGCGATCAGCCCGGAGCGGTGGACCCGGCGCAGGTCGCCGTACACGAACGCGTACCTCGCCTTGGTCCCGTCGTTGGCGCCCTCGGTCAGGCCGAGGTGCCAGGCGGCGTAGTCGTCCCACGAGTGCTTCTCGAGGTAGGCGTTCTGCGCCTCGGCGTCGGGCTGGACGTCGCCCCAGTCGCTGTCCAGGACGTACTGCCGCCCGTCGATGAGGCGGCGGGCGTGGGCGACGGCGTCCTTGTTGACCTCGTAGGTGGCCATGCCGACAGCCTGCCACGACTCAGAAGCCGAGCACCTTGCCGAAGGCTGAGTAGAAGGCATCGAAGACCTTGGCGATCGGGTTGCTGGGCCCGTCGCCGCTGGACTTCTGCCAGAAGAGCGGGTGGGCGCCGGCGAACTCGTCGTCGACGAGCGGCGTCCTCCCCCACAGGTACGGCCAGAACACCTCGGTCCGGTTGACCCCCACGACCAGACGCGAGTCGAAGCCCATCACGAGGTTCTGCTCCATCCGCGTGGACCTGCCCCCTGGATCCGTCGCGACGACGTCACCGCTGCCCTGGACGATGAGGCTGCCGGTGCCGGCGAACATGATGTAGCGCACCTGCCACGTCGCCAGGGACTGGATGCCCCACCGCCACCGTGTCTCCAGCTCCGGGGCGCCGATGACGCCGACGACGTGGCGGGGACGCATCACCAGGCCGGGGTGGTCCTCGAAGTCGATCCGCATCAGGTACGAGTCCGGGTCGTCGGGCGTCGCCAGGGTCGCCGACGTGGCGTCACCGTCGCCGGTGACCCGGCTCAGGCCGTAGAGCCCGGCGGCGAAGCTGATGAACGGAGCCGACCAGTCGTAGAGGAGCCGGCTGCGGATCTGGCCCTGCACCGGACGCACGTGCTCCGAGCGCGCCGAGAGCACCTCGCCCTCGTCGAGCCGGACCGTCAGGGTGCGCTGGGCTGTGGAGGTCCGGAGGACGGTCGGCCCGCGCTCGGGGCCGCCGGCCAGGTGGATCGGGCGGTGGGCCCGCTTCACCAGCGGCATCAGCACGAAGTAGCTCACGACGCGCAGCAACCCGGGCGCGAGCACGAGGAGGAGCGCGGTCCACACCAACCACTTCCACGACCGTGCCCAGAGGTCGACGACCCGTCCGGCCACGGAGTTCTGCGCCTTCCGAAGCCGGGACTCGTCTGCCTCGGCCTGGGCGAGCTCGGACGAGGTGTTGTCGATCTCTCGCTTCTCGGACGCGAGACCTCCGTCCTCGCCCAGCCGGTCGAGCTTCTGCTCGTTCGTCAGCGACGGGTCGGCGAGGACCGCGGCGGCGGCCCGGGCGTCCGCGAGGTTCTCCTCGAAGGTCGCCAGGGCGTCCTCTGCCGCGTCCAGCGCCTTCTGCGCGTCCTCACAGGGGTTCGGGCCGGGCAGGACCTCCTCCGCCAGGCTCTCGAGCCGGCCGCAGACGTCACCGCGTCGGTCGTCGACCTCCGCCTCCTGGTCCGCGACCCGCCCGGTTCCCGCATCGACCTCGGCCTCCACCTCGGCCGTCAGGGTCTCCGTGGCCTTCGCCTGGGCCTCGTCGTAGGCGCTGCTCAGCTCGTCGAGCTCGGCCTGCAGGTCCGCGCGCCGCTGTGCCACCTGCTCGAGACGGTCCCGTTCCGCCTCGGCCTCGCGGAGGACCGGGATCAGCGCCGACATCAGCAACAGGCCGAGGAACAGCGTCAGGACCACGCCTGCGAAGAGTCCCAGCTTCTTCAGCGCGAAGCCGAGGACAGCCGAGAGGAGACGCACCCGCCCGATCCTAGGTGCGCATCAGCCCGCTCCGGGGCCGACTCTCCTCAACAGGGCCACGCATTCGACGTGGTGGGTCATCGGGAAGACGCCGAAGATCCGGAGCGTGAGCGCGATCCTTTGCGGCCGGCTGCACTCAGGAGGCGTAATCGGCCTCTGACCTGCGGCGATGTCGTCCCTTCGGTTTGCGGGCGACGGAGCGGTGTTGCGGGCCTTCGCGAATCAAAGCGAGCCCATTCCGAGCCCTCCTCTTTGTGGGCTCCGACGGTCGCAAGCGATTGCAGCCAACCATCCTGGCCGGGCACCGGCACCTCGCGGAGGGCGTCGTACGTCGAGCACTGGTCCTCCCAGCGCTCCTCATCGCCGACCTCGAACGGATTCCCCATATCCTGCCGCCGTCTCCAGCCTGGTCAGCTTGGTGACTGACCCGGCAGCGCGACGGTCAGCAGCACGGCTGCGTCGCCGACCGCCTCGAGATCGTGCCGTGCCGGCGGGATCACCAGGTGGTCGCCTGCCTCACCGTCCCAGGTCTCCCTCCCGGCGTGAAGCCTGACGCTGCCGTGCAGCACGTGCAGCGTCGCCTCGCCGGGACTCTCGTGCTCGCCGAGCCGTCGCCCGGCGGCGAGGGCGACGACTGTCTGGCGAAGTGCATGTTCTCGTCCGCCGTGAAGGGTGTGGGCGCTACGGCCGGCGCTGCTGTTGTTCGCCTTCTCCAGGTGCGCGAGCACGAGTGCGGTCAGGGAGGTGCTGTTCACGTGGACGTCCTTCCATTGATGGCAGTTGCGGCAGCTCTGGAGGCAACGTCGACGTCAGAGCAGAACCCTGATCCAGAGCGCTTGAGGCAGACCAGCCCGAGAAGCGTGAGCTCTGCATCAACCACGGCCAGCCGACGCTGCTCGGCCTGTACGAGGAAGGCACGTACGGCAGCGACGGGCGCGTCGGGCGACACGGTGCGACCCGACAGGACGGAGTAGACCAGGGCCCGATGATCCCCGGGGACGTCCGTCGCGTCGCTGCGGGTCAGCGTCCCGCAGAGCTTGTCGCCGTGGGTCAGCAGGATCATGTGGACGTGGTCGTCGGCCAGGGCCGCGCGTACGTCGTCGATGGAGGCGTCCGCTGGCAGGCTCTTGGGATGGGTGACCATGACGTCCCCGGCCACGCCCACCTCCGGTGGATCCTGGCCATCGGTCCCGTCGAGCACCTCGTGGTCGAGCGGGCTCGCGAACCTCATCGCCCGACCTGGTCCCAGCCGCGCCGCGTAGGCGTGCTGCCGGGCTGGCCGGGGCGGGAGTCGCGCGAGCGGTAGACGATATAGGGGCGGGTGAGGTAGCCGATGGGGGCGGAGAAGACATGGACAAGTCGGGTGAATGGCCACAGGGCGAAGAGGGCGAAGGCGACGAGGGCGTGCAGCTGGAACCCGATCGGCGCGGCCCCCATCAGGTCGGGGTCGGGGCTGAAGGCGAGGAAGGAGCGGTACCAGACCGAGACGCCCTCGCGGTAGTTGTACTCCCCGCCGAGGCTGAAGATCGACCCGGCGATGGTGTTCCACATGCCGAGGACGATGGCGGCGCCGAGGAAGGCGTACATGACCTTGTCCATGGGCGTGGTGGCGCTGAAGACCGGGCCGACCGTGCGGCGTCGGTAGATCAGGATGGTCATTCCGACCAGTGCCATGACGCCCGCGACGAGACCACCGGCGACGGCGAAGAGGTGGTAGAGATGATCATCGATGCCGATGGCCTCGGTCCATGACCGGGGCACGAGCAGTCCGATCACGTGTCCGCCGACGACGCCGAGCATGCCGAAGTGGAACAACGGCGAGCCCAAGCGCAGCAACTTGTCTTCGTAGAGCTGGGAGGAGCGGGTGGTCCAGCCGAACTTGTCGTAGCGGTAGCGCCAGGCGTGTCCGATGACGAACGTGGCGAGGCAGAGGTAGGGCACGATGACCCAGAGCAAGGTGTTCACCGTGGGGCTCCTACGGGGATCGTCGCGCTGGAGATAAGGGTCGGGCCGGTGGACAGGGCCGGGTCTGCGCCGTAGCCGGACAGTCCGACCTCCTCGGCCGGTGGGCCCTGCTCGACGAGTCGGCGTACAGCCTCGGCCTCGTCGCCGGCCAGCTCTCGCAGGGTGCCCGAGACAGCCGTCAGGGCGCCCGCCCAGGGCGAGCCCACCGAGCCGTCGTCGTTGCGCCAGCCGGCGAGTGCGATGCGCAGCATCTCGACGCCCGCCCGGTGGTCCTCGAGCAGCTGCCGGGCGATCGCGGCGTCCACCGTGGCGCCGAACTGCAACACGGCACACAGGTGGTCGGGCAGCTCGCCGTGCACCTCGGACCACTCGACGCCGCCGCTGCGGTATGCGTCCTTGAACGCCACCAGGGCGGCTCCGCGCCTGCGCGTGTCGCCGTAGGCGAAGTAGGTGAGGTAGAGCGCGCACTTGCGGGTGTGGTCGAAGGTGGCGACGTAGTCCTGCTGAAGCACGCGCAGGTCCGTGTCACGGAGGTGCGCGAACAGCGGGGCGAGGTAGGCGTCGTCGGGGACCAGTGCCTCGAGCTGGTCGAGGGAGGAGACCAGCTCCTCGGTCGGGTAGTCGAGCAGGACCGAGCAGACGGCCCAGGTCCTCGCCGCGTCCTCGTGACGATCAGCGGAGCTCCTGCGGCGGAACCTCATCGGTCACCTCCGCCCTCACGCGGGGGGAACAAGCCCTCTGGTGTCCCCTTGCCGTCCCAGTTGAGCAGGTTCACCCGCGACGACTTGTCGTCCGGTGAGGCGACCGAGTCGGCGGTCTGCCGGTCCTGGAGCATCCGGAAGTTCTCCACCGCCACCGGCGTCGGGTATCCCGCACCCTCGCCCAGCAGCGCCTGGTCGTAGTACGAGCCGGCGGCGTCGAAGTCGACCGAGCAATCGGTGGCCAGCTCCTCGAGCGCGTGGGCCTGCTCCGCGTGGGCCGGAGGGATGACGTAGCGGTCGGCGTACTTGGCGATCGCCAGCAGGCGGAACATCTCGTACATCTCCTCCTCCGTCATGCCGACAGCGGCGGGGATGGACGGGTCGGTCTCACGGCTCAGGTTGATGTCGCGCATGTAGGACCGCATCGCGGCGAGCTTTTTGAGCACCCCGGTCACGGGCTCGACCTCGCCCGCCGTGAAGAGGTTGGCGAGGTACTCGACGGGGATCCGCAGGGTGTCGATCGCGGCGAACAGGTTGCCCCGGTCCTCCGCGTCCTCACCGGTCTCCTTGACCACGTCGACCACGGGCGACAAAGGCGGGATGTACCAGACCATCGGCAACGTGCGGTACTCCGGGTGCAGGGGCAGGGCGACCTGGTAGTCGGTGATCAACCGCAGCACGGGCGACTTCTTCGCCGCCTCGATCCAGTCCGCCTCGATGCCCGCGGCAAGAGCCTCCCGCTCGATCTCGGGGTCGCGGGGGTCGAGGAAGACCTTGCGCTGCGCCTCGTAGAGGGCGTGCTCGTCCTCGACTGCGGCAGCCTCGAGGACCGCGTCGGCGTCGTAGAGCATCAGCCCGATGTAGCGCAGCCGACCCACGCAGGTCTCCGAGCACACGGTCGGGATGCCGACCTCGATGCGCGGGTAGCAGAAGGTGCACTTCTCGGCCTTGCCGGTCTTGTGGTTGAAGTAGACCTTCTTGTACGGGCAACCTGACACGCACATCCGCCAGCCGCGGCAGCGGTCCTGGTCGACCAGGACGATGCCGTCCTCTTCTCGCTTGTAGATCGCACCGCTGGGACACGACGCGGCGCACGAGGGGTTGAGGCAGTGCTCGCAGATGCGCGGCAGGTAGAACATGAAGGTCTGCTCGAACTCGAGCTTGACCTTGTCCTCGATGCCCTTGAGCATCACGTCGCGCGCCGCGTGCTCCTGCGAGCCACCGAGGTCGTCGTCCCAGTTGGCCGACCACTCGACGTTCAAGTCCTTGCCCGAGAGCAGGCTCTTGGGGCGGGCCACGGGGAAGGTTTCGGTCTGTGGCGAGTTGAGCAGCGTCTCGTAGTCATAGGTCCACGGCTCGTAGTAGTCCTCGATCGAGGGGAGCTTGGGGTTGGAGAAGATGGTGAGCAGTTTCTTCATCCGGCCGCCGGCGCGCAGCGCCAGACGCCCATTGGGCTTGCGCACCCATCCGCCCTGCCACTCGTCCTGGTCCTCGTAGGTCCGGGGGTAGCCGAGGCCGGGTCGGGTCTCGACGTTGTTGAACCAGACGTACTCGGTGCCGGTGCGGTTGGTCCAGGCCTGTTTGCAGGTCACCGAGCAGGTGTGGCACCCGATGCACTTGTCGAGGTTCATCACCATCGCCATCTGGGCCATCACGCGCATGTCAGTACTCCACCTTCGCGGTCCGCTTGCGGATCATGGTGACCTCGTCACGGTTGTTGCCGATCGGGCCGA
This sequence comes from Nocardioides sp. BE266, assembly GCF_031457855.1. NCBI lineage: Bacteria > Bacillati > Actinomycetota > Actinomycetes > Propionibacteriales > Nocardioidaceae > Nocardioides > Nocardioides sp. BE266. The sequence goes on from NZ_JAURTI010000005.1 coordinate 394,773, forward strand.
TGTAGTTGAAGAAGTAGGACAGCTGGGCATAGCCGCCGACGATGTGGTTGGGCTTCATCAGGATGCGCGTGAGGCTGTTGTGGATGCCTCCGCGCTTGCCGTCGCGCTCGGTGAGTGGGACGTCGATGAGCCGGTCCTGGGCGTGGTGCATGTAGACGGTGCCCTCGGGCATGCGGTGGCTCACGATGGCGCGCGCTGCGACCACGCCGTTGCGGTTGACCATCTCGATCCAGTCGTTGTCCTTGATGCCGACCTTGGTGGCGTCCCGGTCGGACATCCAGACCGACTGCCCGCCGCGCGAGAGCGAGAGCATGAAGAGGTTGTCCTGGTACTCGGAGTGGATCGACCACTTGTTGTGCGGGGTCAGGTAGCGCACGGAGACGCCGAGCTCGCCGGTGGTGCCGATCTCTGGCTCCCCGAACAGGTGGGTCATGTTCAGAGGTGGGCGGTAGACCGGGAGCATCTCGCCCATCCCGAGGAACCAGTCGTGGTCGACGTAGAACTGCTGTCGGCCGGTGAGGGTGTGGAACGGCTTCTTCCGCTCGATGTTGATCGTGAAGGGGCTGTACCGCCGCCCGCCCGACTCCGAGCCGGACCACTCCGGCGAGGTGATCACCGGCACAGGCGCGACCTGGGTGTCGGCGAAGGTGATCTGCTTGCCCTCGTGCTCGGCGGCGAGGTCGGCGAGCTCCGTCCCGGTCCGCTTCTCCAGGAACCGGAAGCCCTGGGTCGCCAGGTGCCCGTTGGAGACCCCTGCGAGGTGGAGGATCGCGTCGGCCATCTGGATGTCGGTCTCGACCTTGGGCTGCCCGTCGCCGGCGCCACCGCGAGCGACGCCGTTGCGGGTGCGCAAGATGTCGATCTCCCGCTTGACGTCGTAGGCGACGCCCTTGGTGAGCATCCCGACGTTCTCCATGAGCGGGCCGATCGAGGTCATCTTGTCGAAGATCGCGGTGTAGTCGCGCTCGGCCACCGCGATCACCGGCATCGTCTTGCCCGGGATGGGGTCCACCTCGCCCGTCTTCCAGTCCTTCACCACGCCGTGCTCGCTCGCCATCGCCTCCGGGGTGTCGTGCCACAGCGGCTTGGCCACCACGTCCTTGCGCGTCCCGAGGTGGGTCTCGGCGAGATCGGAGAACTTCTTGGCGATGACCTTCCAGGTGTCCCAGTCCGACTTGGTCTGCCACGGGGGTGCGATGGCGGGATTGAAGGAATGGACGAACGGGTGCATGTCGGTGGTCGACAGGTCGTGCTTCTCGTACCACGTGGCCGCGGGCAGCACGACGTCGCTGAAGATCGTCGAGGAGGTCATCCGGAAGTCGATGGTCATCAACAGGTCGAGGCGGCCCTCGGCGGCCCTGTCGGGCCACTCCACGTCAAGCGGGCGCTGGTCGGGCGGGGCCTCGACGGCGGTCGCCGCCGAGTCCGTGCCGAGCAGGTGACGCAGGAAGTACTCGTTTCCCTTGGCTGAGGACCCGAGCAGGTTCGAGCGCCACAGCGACAGGATGCGGGGGTGGTTGTCCTCGTGCTCGGGGTCCTCCACCGCGAAGCGGAGGGCACCGTCCTTGAGCTGCTGGGCGACGTAGGACGGCGCGTCCATGCCCGCCGCCTCGGCATCGTCGGCGAGCTGCAGGCTGCTGCGGTCGAAGGTGGGGTACGACGGCGACCACCCCAAGCGCACCGACTGGGCCAGCAGGTCCATCACCGATCGCCCCGCGAAGACCCCCGTGCCGGCGTCGAGGTCGTCGGCGCTGAAGGTGTCGTAGCGGTACTGGGAGGTGTTCACGTACCAGTACGCCGTCTGGTTCATGTGCCGCGGCGGGCGGTGCCAGTCCAGGGCGAACGCCATGTGCTGGAAGCCCATGATCGGGCGGATCTTCTCCTGGCCGACGTAGTGCGCCCAGCCGCCGCCGTTGCGGCCCTGAGTGCCGGTGATGGTGGTGAGGAGCAGGATCGCGCGGTAGATCTGGTCGGAGTGGAACCAGTGGTTGACCCCCGCCCCGAGCAGGATCATCCCTCGTCCGTTGCTGTCGATGGCGTTCTGCGCCCACTCCCGAGCCAGCCGGGTGACCTGGCTCGCGGGGACGCCGGTGTGCTGTTCCTGCCACGCGGGGGTGGCCGGCACGGCGGGGTCGTCGTAGCCGTGCGGGTCGTCGGCGTCGGTGCGGGGCCACTGTCCCGGCAGGCCCTCGCGTGCCACGCCGTACTGCGCGAGCAGCAGGTCGAGCACGGTGGTGACTACGCGTTCGCCCACCCGGGCCACTGGGACGCCGCGGCGCTCGTGGGCGACCTTGCCGTCGGCGGCGTCGAAGCGCGGGAGCTCGACCTCGACGGCCTCCCGGGTGCCGCCTTGGTGGTCGCGGTACATGCTGAGCGCGGGGTCGATGTCGCCGAGCTCGAGGTTCCACTTCCCGGCGCCCTCTTCGCCGAAGCGGTCTCCGATCGACCCGTGCGGGATCCGCACCTCGCCGGTGCCGGCGTCGATGAGCGCCGGCTTCCACATGGCGTTCTCGCTCGTCCCGCCGAGGTCCCCTTCGACGAGGAACTTGCCGGGCCGGTAGGAGCCGTCCGCGGACGGCTCGAGGCACACCAGGTGCGGCAGGTCGGTGAACTGCTTGGTGTAGTCGGCGAAGAACGGGATGGTGCTGTCGACGTAGTACTCCTTGAGGATCACGTGCCCCATCCCCATGGCGAGTGCGCCGTCGGTCCCGGGCGCCGGGCTGACCCACTCGTCGGCGAACTTCACGCTCTCGGCGTAGTCGGGGGCGACGGCGATGACCTTCTGGCCGCGGTAGCGCGCCTCGGTCATCCAGTGGGCATCCGGGGTGCGCGTGGTGGGGACGTTGGAGCCCCACATCATCAGGTAGCCGGCGTCCCACCAGTCGCCCGACTCCGGGACGTCGGTCTGGTCGCCGAACATCTGCGGCGAGGCGTTGGGCAGGTCGGCGTACCAGTCGTAGAACGACAGCATCGGCGCGCCGATGAGTTCGAGGAATCGGGCGCCGGAGGTGTAGGACACGGGCGACATCGCCGGGATGGGCGAGAACCCGGCGATTCGGTCCGGACCCCAGCGCTTGACGGTGTACACATGGGCTGCGGCGACGATCTCGGTGACTTCATCCCAGCTGGCCCGGACCAGTCCGCCCTTGCCTCGGGCCTTCTTGTACGCGCGTGACTGCTCCTCGTCCTGGACGATGGAACCCCAGGCGACGACCGGGTCGCCGTACGTCTGCTTGGCGGCGCGGTAGAGGTCGAGGAGCACGCCGCGGACGTAGGGGTAGCGCACCCGGGTGGGGCTGTAGGTGTACCAGGAGAACGCGGCACCACGGGGGCATCCGCGGGGCTCGTACTCCGGTCGGTCGGCGCCGGCGCTGGGGTAGTCGGTCTGCTGAGCCTCCCAGGTGATGATGCCGTCCTTGACGTAGACCTTCCACGAACAGGAGCCCGTGCAGTTGACTCCGTGGGTGGAGCGCACCACCTTGTCGTGGCTCCACCGGTCCCGGTAGAACGCGTCGCCATCGCGGCCGCCCTTCTTGTGGAGGCTGCGCTGGTCGTCGCTGACCTCCGCCTTGGTGAAGAACTGGCGACCCGAGATCAGGGCCTGCTGCATCGGGCTGTCAAGACTCATGCGGAGACTCCTCGCGTGGCGGGTCGACTGGCTGGTGGACGTGATGGTCTGCGAAGGACTGGCGTGTGGTGACCTGGGCGTGGCAGAGGTTCGGACCGACGAAAGGGCTGATGGAGACACCGATGTCGTCCTCACCGAGCTGGTGCAGGGCTCCACGCAGCAGGCCCTGGTGGATGCCGCACACGACAGCGGTGTTGGCGCGCGCGAGCTCCATGAAGGGGCAGTCGGCGAGAGCGATGCTGCACGTCCGCCCGCCGTCGCTGGTGGTGAGCTCAGGCGAGTAGCCCCAGTCCCGGAGCAGGTCGACGAGAGGGCCGATCTTGCCGAGCCATGCTCCGGGAGACGACGCCGGAGCAGATGCCGACAGCGGCAGGTGGTCGCGTGCCCACCGCTCCCCCGCCTGCTCAGGGGTGTCATTGGTGCTGAATGACTCCGTCATCAGCTCGAGGAGGCGGAGTAGGTACGTGGCCCTGTCCACGTCGTGGGCGTGGGGTGGGAGCGAGTACAACTTGCGGGGCCGGCCCACGCCAAATGCGGTGGTGAGGTGCGAGGCGATGATGCCGGCGGCCTCGAGGCGATCGGTGTGGAAGCGCACCGTGGTGGGATGGAGCCCGAGCACCTCGCCGAGCTGGGCCGCCGTCATCCCTCCGGGATCGACATCGCCCTCGGCCGGATGATGCTGCTGCAAGGCATCAACGATCGCCCGGCGCGCTGGCGAGGCGAGCAGACCGGCGCCGGCAACGGCGCTGTGCGTCTGCTCGGAGGTCACCCCCTCACCATCACCCGTATTGGAAGGACGGGCAACGGGTCCAAAGTCCCGTATTGAAAGGACCCTCGGACGTGGCCGCCGACTCGGACGGATGAGGAAATGCAGGAGCACACTTCTCATCCCGCCGCTGCAGCAGCCAGCCGTTGCCCAGGAGAGCCCATGCCGTCCGTGAGCCCGCCCAGTCAGGTCCCCAGCCGAGCGCGCGGTCAGGACAGCACGAATGGCGTCGTAGGAGCAGGCCCTACCCGAGTGCTCGTGCTCTCGACCGCGGGCTTCACCCTCATGTTCGCGGTGTGGCTGATGTTCGGGATCCTCGGGAAGCCGATCAGTGCCGAGTTCGGTCTGTCCGAGGTCCAGCTGTCGTGGATCATCGCGGCGGCGGTGCTCAACGGCTCCTTGTGGCGACTCCCCGCCGGCATGATCACGGACCGGATCGGTGGCCGGAAGGTGATGACCTTCCTGCTGCTCGGATCTGCTTTGCCGGCCTACCTCGTCTCGAGGGCCGACTCCTACGCCATGCTGCTGGTGCTGGCCTTCTTCGTCGGATTCGCCGGCAACTCGTTCAGCTCTGGCATCGCCTGGAACTCGGCCTGGCAGCCGCGCCGCCACCAGGGCTTCGCACTCGGGATCTTCGGTGCCGGCAACGTCGGGGCCTCGGTCACCAAGTTCGTCGGCCCACCGCTGATCGCAGGCACCACCGTCGGGGCGACCTACCTGGGCATCTTCCCCGGCGGATGGCGCTTCGTCCCGGTGCTGTACGCCGTTCTGCTGGTGATGATGGCCGCGGCGACCTGGTTCCTCGCCCCGCACGCGGACCGGGCACCTGGTGCGTCACAACCACTGGCCCAACAGCTCACACCCCTCAAGCAGGTCCGCGTCTGGCGCTTCGCGCTCTACTACGTGGCCTTCTTCGGCGCCTACGTCGCTCTGGCCGCCTGGCTGCCGACGTACTACATGGACAACTTCGACGTCTCCCTGCAGACCGCGGCGTACCTGACCGCCTCCTACATCTTCCCGGCCTCGCTGCTGCGCCCGTACGGCGGTTGGCTCTCCGACCGGTTCGGCGCCCGCCGGGTCATGTACTGGTCACTGAGCACCATGCTGCTGGTCTCGGCGCTGCTGATGATGCCCAACGGCCACATCGTCATCGATCACACCGACGGCCGCGAGACCGAGCATCTCGCCTACGCGATCGGGCTTGCTCCCTTCGCGGTCCTGGTCTTCCTGCTGGGGTGCGCGATGGGCGTCGGCAAGGCGGCCGTGTACAAGCACATCCCCGAGTACTTCCCCGACAACGTCGGCACCGTCGGCGGTCTGGTCGGGATGCTCGGCGGCCTCGGCGGCTTCTTCCTTCCGCCGCTGTTCGCCTACACCAAGGCGTGGTCCGGGTTCCCCTCGAGCACCTTCTTCGTCCTGTTCGTCCTGACCGTCGTCTGCCTGGCGTGGATGCACTGGACTGTCGTCCACATGTTGCACACCGAGTCGCCCGAGCTGGCGCGACACATCGAGCGGCCGAGCGAGGCCCGTGAGGAGACACTGGTATGAGCTCCACGACATCGACCACGTCCGGAGAGTGGCTGGAGTCCTGGGACCCCGAGGACGAATCGACCTGGGACTCGGGACTCGCCTGGCGGACCCTGTGGATCACCACCTTCTGTCTGACCCTGGCCTTCGTCGCCTGGTTCCTGCCCAGCGCCATCATCCCGAAGCTCAACGCCCTCGGGTACAACTTTAGCAGCTCCCAGCTGTACTGGATGGCTGCCATGCCCGGGCTCTCAGCAGGCTTGTTCCGACTCGGGTGGATGACACTCCCGCCGATCCTCGGCACCCGGAAGATGGTCTCGCTGACGACGCTGCTGCTGATCGCATCCACGCTCGGGTGGGGCGTACGCGTGCAGTCCCCCACCGCGCCCTACTGGGAGCTGATGGTCCTCGCCTTCCTCGCCGGCATCGGCGGCGGCGCGTTCTCCGGCTTCATGCCCAGCACGTCCTACTTCTTCCCACGCAACAAGCAAGGCACGGCTCTAGGTCTCCAGGCCGGACTCGGCAACTTCGGAGTCTCGCTGGTCCAGCTGCTCACGCCGTACCTGATCGCCGCTTCGTTCTTCGCCTTCCTCGGCGACAGCCAGGACCTCTCCGTCGCAGGCAAGCCATCGACGGAGGTCTGGTACCAGAACGCCGCCTTCGTGTGGATCCCGCTCATGGTGATCGGCGCCGCACTGGCGTGGACGATGCTCAAGTCGGTGCCGATCAAGGCCAACATCCGCCAGCAGTTCGACATCTTCAACAACACCGACACCTGGTTGATGACCCTGCTCTACATCATGACGTTCGGGACGTTCTCCGGGCTGGCCGCTCAGTTCGGGCTGTTGATGTCGAACCTCTATGGCTCCGGCAACGCTGACATCGTGAGCGGCGCCGGTGCCACCGCCACCCTCCTGGTCGACGGGTACGCCGTGCCGGACCCGGTGAAGTTCGTCTTCCTAGGCCCACTCATCGGCGCGGGCGCTCGCGTGGTCTTCGCTCCGCTGACCGACCGCATGGGAGGGGCGGTGTGGACGTTGATCTCCGGTCTCGGCCTCATCGTGTCCATCGCGTACACCCTCCCCGCGCTGACCCCGGACCTCAGCTCGGCCGCCAGCCTCGACTCTGACTTCGACCAGTTCCTGTGGGGCATGCTCGCGATCTTCCTCTTCGCCGGAATCGGGAACGCCTCGACCTTCAAGCAGATGCCGATGATCTTCGAACGCCGCCAGGCCGGCGGCGTGATCGGTTGGACTGCCGCGATCGCCGCCTTCGGGCCGTTCTTCTTCGGTGTCGGGATCACCACCATCGGAGCCACCGCCTTCTACTCCGTGGGGATCGCTTGGGCGGTGATGTGTGTCGTGATCACCTGGGTGCGCTACGCACGCAAGGGAGCCCCGCGCCCCAGCTGAGCCGCTCGGTTCCCGCAGCCGCTAGCAATCAGTCGCAGGCTCGAGCAGCGCAACGCACTCCGTGTGACTGGTCATCGGGAAGAGGTCGAAGGCGCGGATGGCCGCCAGCTCGTAGCCGTGCTCGGCGAAGATCGCCACGTCGCGACCCAGCGCGGCGGGGTCGCAGGCGACGTACGCCACCGCGCGGGGACGGCGGTCGACCACCTGTTCGACGACGGCGCGCTTGGCGCCCTCGCGAGGCGGATCGAGGACGACGAGGTCGAACGGCTCGTCGAAGCCGCCCCGCAGCACCCGGTCCACCGGACCGCACTCGACGACCGCAGGCTTCAGCGGCGCGAGGTTGGCGCGGGCGTGCTGGCAGGCCGTGCGGTCCGCCTCCACGGCGACCACGCGGGCACCGGTCGCCTCGCCGACGAAGCGCCCGAACAGCCCGACGCCGGCGTACAGGTCGAGCGCCCGCTCCCCCGACTGCGGGTCGAGCAGGTCGAGGACGGTCTCCACCAAGACGCGGGGCGCCTCGGGGTGGACCTGCCAGAAGCCGTCGGCGGCGACCGAGAACGGGTGGGTCTGGTCGCCGGCGGTGACGTCGTGGGTCACGGGGTCGAGCGAGCCCTCGTCGGCACGGGCGTCCCCGGGGCGGGCGCCCTCGGCCGCGATCAGGCAGTCCTCGACCGGGACGAGGGTGTGTGATCGGTGGGCCCGCATGGCCGGCCTGCCGTCCGGAAGGGCGGCGTACCGCTGGCGGGTGCGCCACCGGAGGCCGTCGTCGGGACGTCCCTCGACCGGCACGGCCTCGACCTCGAGTCCGCGCACCAGGTCGGAGTCGGCGTCGAGCTTGCCGAGGCGGACCAGCTGCTCGCGGACGACGGCGGCCTTCAGGTCACGCTGGGCCGGCAGGGCGACGTGCTGGAAGTCGCAGCCGCCGCAGAGGCCGGGACCGGCGTACGGGCACGGCGGCGCCACCCGGTCGGACGACGGCGTCTCGACCGACACGGCGTCGCCGCGCCAGAACCGGTCACCGTCGGTTCCCTCGGTGACCTCGACGACGACCCGCTCGCCGGGCAGCGCGTGGCGGACGAACACGACCCGCGACTCCGGCTCGGGCAGGCGGGCCACGCAGTGCCCGCCGTGCGCGATCGGGCCCACCTCGACCTCGAAGCGCTCACCGACGCGCGAGCGACCGCGCGCCTTCCGCGGGCGGTTGGTGCGGCTCACAGGTCGTCGATCTGCCGCGACGAGCTGCGCGAGGCCACCCGTCCGCGCCGCAGGTCGCCGGCGTGGACGCGCACCTCGTCGCGCGCCTCTCGCTCGCTCGCGATCAGCGACGAGCGGAGCTGGTAGGGCACCGAGATCACCATGACGCCCGGCGTGAACAGCAGCCGACCCTTGAGCCGGAGCGCGGTCTGGTTGTGGAGCAGCTGCTCCCACCACCGGCCGACGACGTACTCGGGGATGTAGACCGCGACGACGCCGCGGGGGCTGGCCCGGCGGATCTCCTGGGTGTACTCGACGATCGGCCGCACGACCTCGCGGTAGGGCGAGTGCAGCACCTTCAGCGGGATGTCGAGGTGCCGCTCGTCCCACTCCTCCAGGAGCCGGTTGGTGGCCTTGGTGTCGATGCTGACGTAGATCGCCTCGAGGACGTTGGGGCGGGTGGCGCGGGCGAAGGCGAGCGCCCGCAGCGTGGGCTTGTGCAGCTTGGAGGCCAGCACGATCGCGTGCACGCGGGTGGGCATCACCTTGTCCTGCTCGTCGGCCGCGAGCTCGAGCTCGACCCGCTCGTAGTGGCGCCCGATGCCCTTCATCACGAAGAAGAAGAAGGCCATCGCGAGGATGGTGATCCAGGCGCCGGCGAGGAACTTGGTGATGAGCACGATGACGAGCACCACCGCGGTCATGCCGAGGCCGAAGGTGTTGATGGCCCGCGATCTCAGCATCCGACGACGCGACGCAGGGTCGGTCTCGGTCCTCAGGTGGCGGGTCCAGTGCCGGATCATGCCGAGCTGGCTGAGGTTGAACGAGACGAAGACGCCGACGATGTAGAGCTGGATCAGCTTGGTCGTCTCGGCGTCGAAGATCCAGATCAGCAGGATCGACATGGTGGCGAGGAAGACGATGCCGTTGCTGTAGGCGAGGCGGTCGCCGCGCGAGCCCAGGGACCGCGGCGCCAGACCGTCCTGGGCGAGGATCGACCCGAGCACCGGGAAGCCGTTGAAGGCCGTGTTGGCTGCCAGCACCAGGATGATCCCGGTGACGGTGAGGACGAAGTAGAAGCCTGGCGAGAAGTGGTCGAAGACCCCGGCCGCGATCTGGGCGATCACCGGGTGCTGGTCGTAGCCCGCGGGGACCGCCTCCCCCGACGCCGTACGCAGCCGCTCGAGCTCGTGCGGGTCGACGTAGCGGATCGCCATCTGCTTCGCCAGCACGATGACGCTCATCATCATCGAGATCGCGATCAGGCCGAGGAGCAGCAGCGTGGTCGCGGCGTTCTTGCTCTTGGGCTTGCGGAAGGCAGGCACGCCGTTGCTGATCGCCTCGACGCCGGTCAGCGCGGCACACCCCGACGAGAACGCGCGGGCGAGGAGGAACAACAGGCCGACCTGGGTCAGCGGTCCGTCCCAGCCCTCCTGAGGCTGGATGGAGAGGTGGGCGCTCTCGGCCTCGGGGAGGTCGCCGGCGAGCAGGCGGAGCAGCCCGAACGCACACATGCCGAGGATGGCGACCATGAACAGGTAGGTGGGCACGGCGAAGAACGAGCCGGACTCGCGCACGCCGCGGAGGTTCATGGCGGTCAGCACGACCACCGCCACCGCTGCGACCGTGGCCTCGTGGCCGATCAGCCCGTTGATGGCGCCGGCGGCGTACTGCGCGGCCGAGGAGATCGACACCGCGACGGTCAGGACGTAGTCGACGAGGAGGGCGCTCGCCACCGTGACGCCGGCGTTGCGGCCGAGGTTGACCGTGGCCACCTCGTAGTCGCCACCGCCGGACGGATAGGCGTGCACTGTCTGCCGGTAGCTCGCCACCACGGTGAGCATCACCAGCGCGACGGCGATGCCGATCTTCCAGGACCACACGTAGGTCGAGGCGCCCGCCACGGCCAGCATGATGAAGATCTCGTCCGGGGCGTACGCCACCGACGACAGCGCGTCGCTGGCGAACACGGGCAGCGCGATGCGCTTGGGCAGCAGGGTCTCGCCCAGCTGGCTGCTCCGCAGCTTGCGGCCCAGCAGGATCCGCTTGGAGACATCGCCGACACTCACGGGCGGCAAGCCTAGACCCGGGGACGGCAGATTCCTCGCTGGGATACGGTTCTGGCGTGCACGTCGTGATCATGGGTTGTGGCCGCGTCGGTTCGACGCTTGCCCGCAGCCTCGAGGACCGCAACCACACGGTGTCCGTCATCGACAGCGAACCCGACTCGTTCCGACGTCTGGGTCCGGAGTTCAACGGCGACAAGATCACCGGCTACGGCTTCGACCAGCAGGTGCTGGAGAAGGCCGGCATCCGCCGGGCCGACGCGTTCGCCGCGGTCTCGAGCGGTGACAACTCCAACATCATCGCGGCGCGCGTGGCGCGGGAGACCTTCGGGCTCCAGCAGGTCGTGGCTCGCATCTACGACCCGGGCCGCGCCGAGGTCTACCAGCGCCTCGGCATCACGACCGTCGCCACGGTGAAGTGGACGGCCGACCAGGTGCTGCGGCGCCTGCTGCCCGCCGGCGCGGAGCCCGACTTCCGCGACCCGTCGGGCACCATCCGGGTCGACCACATCCCGATCCCCGAGGTCTGGGTCGGCAACCGGACGGTCGAGTTCCAGATGCAGTCGCGGAGCCGGATCGCCTGGATCGACCGGCTGGGCGAGGGCATGCTGCCGACGCGGGAGACGGTGCTCCAGGAGGGCGACATGCTCCACATCGTGATCCGCGAGGAGAACGCCGCGCATGCCTACGCCGTGCTCGAGGCCGGCCCCGAAGACGACTGAGACGACTGAGAAGCCAGGAGCACTGCTGACATGCGCGTCGCCATCGCCGGAGCCGGAGCCGTCGGACGCTCGATCGCCCGCGAGCTGATCGAGAACGGCCACCAGGTCCTCCTCATCGACAAGAACCCGTCCTCGATCCGCCCCGAGCGGGTCCCCAACGCCGAGTGGCTGCTCGCCGACTCGTGCGAGCTGTCCTCGCTCGCCGAGGCCCAGCTGGGCAAGTGCGACGTGGTCATCGCCGCCACAGGCGACGACAAGGCCAACCTGGTCACCTCGCTGCTCGCGAAGACCGAGTTCGGAGTGCCGCGCACCGTCGGCCGGGTCAACCACCCGAACAACGAGTGGCTCTTCACCGAGGCGTGGGGCGTCGACGTCAACGTCTCGACCCCGCGCATCATGTCGGCCCTGGTCGAGGAGGCCGTCTCCATCGGCGACCTCGTGCGGCTGTTCACCTTCCGTCAGGGAAACGCCAACCTGGTCGAGATCACCCTGTCGGCCGACTCCCCCTACGTCGGCACCCCGGCCGGCCTGGTCCCGTTTCCGGAGAACTGCGCTCTCGTCACGATCCTGCGCGACGGGCAGGTCTACACGCCCGAGGCCGAGCAGCCGCTCGAGTCCGGCGACGAGCTCCTGTTCGTGGTGCCTGCCGAGGTCGAGACCGAGCTCGAGCGCCTGCTGTCGCCCAGCCAGCACCACGGCTGACCGGACGCCTCAGGCAGTCGCGGGGTCGCTCGCGACCGGCGTCTTGTTGCGCGAGAGCAGCCAGACCATCGAGCCGAGCGCGGCCAGCTGGAGCGGCCAGCCGAGCACGATCTTGAGCACCCCCAGCGCCGCCACGGCCGCGTCGGGGTCGATCGACCCGGACGACCCGGCCAGCCAGATCGGGGCCTGCACGGCCACGCGGATGATGCACGGGGCGACCAGCAGCCAGGTCAGCCGGCTGCAGAGCTTCACGACCTGACGGTCGGAGTGCCACGCGGTGGCGTCCCCGGTGATGCTGCCGACCATGAAGCCCACCAGCGGCCAGCCGATCAGGCACGTGAACGCGAGCACGACGGCGTACCCACCGTTGTAGAGGATGCCGGGCAGGAAGTACGCCAGCGCCTGGTCCTGCTCGGAGCCACCGGCGGCGGCGGAGCGGTGCACGAAGTACCAGCCGATGCCGATGCCGAACAGCGCGTTCACGACGAACTGGACCGTCGAGCGCTGCACGAGGCGGACCACGAGCAGCAGGAGCGCGGCGCCGATGCTGACGAAGAGGGCCGTGTTCAGGTCGCGCATCGTCAGCCAGGTGACGGTGAACAGGATCGTCGGCACGGCTGCCTCGGCCATGCCGCGGCGTCCGCCGAGGGCCTTGGCAAGCTGCTGGCGGACGACCGCCTCGACCGTGTCGGCCTCCACTGCGTGGGGCTGGTCGGTCACGGGCGCAGCTCGTACCGGGGGTTGAACATGAGGGGCACGCCGCCCTGCCGGCCGATGCAGCCCGCCACGGTCACCGACCGGCCGGGGTCGACGCCGGTGATCCGGCGGCGGCCCAGCCACACGACGGTGATCACGCCGGAGCCGTCGTCGAGCTCGGCCTCCAGGGCGGGGACGCCGCCGCGGGGACGGAGGGTGACGGTGCGGAGGACGCCGTTGACGATGACGTGCTCACGCTCGGGGGCGTCGGCGATCGCGACCGCCTCGGTGCTGGTGTGGGACTGGCGCAGGTCGCGCTGGTGCTGGTCCTGGCTGTCGGCCCACTTCGAGAGTGCCTGCCGCAGCTTGCTCTTCTCGCCCACGGCTCACCTCACCCGGCGGGCATCATCGGGCAGCCGCACCGGGAGCGGCTCACCGACGGGCATCGCGGCGTCGCCGCGGCGTACGACGACCTGGGCGAGCGCGTCCTCCCAGTCCGAGGTGGCATCGGGCTCGACGGCGGGACGGCCGAGGAAGGACGCGCGCAGCATCCAGCGGTCGCCGTTGATCCCGATGATCCGCGACGGCTGGGTGGCCGTCGTGCCGTCGGGACGCGTCACCGGCATCTGGCAGACCAGCTCGGTGCCCCAACGGCCCTCGCGCTCGGTGGCGTGGCCGCCACGGCGGGTCATGTCCTCGGCGATCTGCGGGCGCACGTCCGACCAGAGGTCGCCGTTGCGCGGGGCCGCGAAGGCCTGGAACTCGCACGCCCCGTCGGAGCCGGCGAGCATCACGGCGCGCACCTGGCCGCTGGCCTCGTCGACCTGGAGCCTCAGCTCACGGTCGGCGATGGCGGGCACGAGCACCGAGCCGAGGTCGGCGCGCTCGACGCCGTCGCCCTCGACCTGGGAGACGTCGAAGGGGCCGGAGGCGTCCGACGTCTCGGGGGCCGCCTCGGCGGCGGCCGTCTCCTCGCCCGGCTGGGCGGCCTCGTCCTTGCGACGGAACCTCACGTCAACTACTCCTTCGTCACGACCGGCTCAGGAACGCGAGCCGGTACCTGTAGAACCGTAGCCCCCGGCTCCCCGGACCGACTCGGGCAGCACCCCCACCTCGACGAAACGGGCGCGCTCGTAGCGCTGGATGACCAGCTGGGCGATCCTGTCTCCGCGGCTCAGCGTGACCGGCTCCACGGGGTCGTGGTTGATCAGCAGCACCATGATCTCGCCTCGGTAGCCCGCGTCGACGGTGCCGGGAGTGTTCACGATGGAGAGCCCGTGGCGGGCCGCGAGCCCCGACCGCGGGTGCACCAGCGCGACGAACCCGTCCGGCAGCGCGATCGAGATGCCGGTCGGGACGAGGGCGCGCTCCCCCGGGCCCAGCGTCACGTCGATCGTCGTGTGCAGGTCGGCGCCCGCATCCCCGGGGTGGGCGTACGACGGCAGCGGCAGGTCCGGGTCGAGGCGGATGACGGCGATCTCGAGGTCGTGGTCGGGCACGAGGAGTGAATCTATAGGCTCTGCGCCGTGGACTACGCCGAACGCCTCACCGTCCCGTTGCGCTGGTGGGCGCAGGGCACGATGCTCGTGGCGTCACTCTGGCTGGCCGTGCTGGCCGCCACGCCCGGCGTCGTCGCCTGGTCCGTGACGTTCGGCGCGCTGGCGCTGATGGTCGCCCTGTTCGTCGGCTACGGCCGGGCGCGAGTGGGCATCGAGGAGGGCCAGCTCCGCGCCGGTCGCGCCCACATCCCGCTCGAGCACGTCGGTTCCGTCGCCGCCCTGGACGCCGAGGCTTTGCGTCGCCAGGCCGGCGTGGACGCGGACGCCCGGGCCTACCTCCTGCTGCGGCCCTACCTCAAGCGCGGCGTCCGGGTCGACATCACCGACCCCGCCGACCCCACGCCGTACTGGCTGGTGAGCTGCAAGCGGCCCGACCGGCTGGTCTCAGCCCTAGAGGCGTCCCGGACCCGGTAGCGGGCTCGCTAGGCTGCCGACATGGCCTCCACGGACTCGAACAGCAAGTTCTACTCGGCGTTCTCGCTCGTCGCCGCCCTCGGCGCAGCGGCCGTCGCCAAGAAGGGCCTCAACTCCTCCTGGCGCGCCGCAACGGGCAAGAACCCGCCGGCCAACCCCGCCGACCCCGACGTCAGCATCGCCGAGGCCATCATGTGGGCAGCCCTCAGCGGCACCCTGATCGGCGTCGCCCGGATGCTCGCCACTCGCCGCGCGGCGCACTACTACGCCAAGTCCACCGGCCACCTGCCCCCGCAGCTCCAGAAGGACGGCCAGGACGCCGACAAGGCCCCCGCCCCGCAGTCCTGACCCACAGCCCCAGCGGCGGGCACGACCTGGGAAGCCAGGGTGGTGCGCCCTGCCGCGAGCCGCGCCCCTTGGGTCGCCGTACTAGCCCTTGAGTCTCCGAGCGACTCAACGTCGAGAACGCGCCCGCCGATCCGCCCTCCGTCCTAGCCCTTGAGTCTCTGAGCGACTCAAGGGCTAACGGCGTGCGCCGGACGACCCGACCGTGGACCTTGAGTCTGTGGGCGACTCAAGGGCTAGTACGCGGAGGGTGAGGGCAGTGGCGGTCGATGTCGAAAGACTGGCCAGCAAGTGTCCACAGGGAGGCGTATCGAGGCGGCGGGGTCGGTCCTGTGGAGAGCTGGGACCTGAGGGTCGGTGGCTCGGGGTGTGATGTCGGGACGACGAGATTCCGGCGCACAGGGGGAACGACCTGATGGACGACAACGAGCCGCACACCGACACAGCCACCTCCGCCGAGCCGACGATCGACCCGGCGGCGTGGGACTGCCTGGCCAACTGGAGCGAGGCCGAGCGGGAGTACTTCTGGATGGGGCCGTTCGGAGGTGGGGTGCCCGGGGTCGTCCGACGGATCCGGCGGATCCTGGACGTCTCGCAGCGCGGCCTCGCGGCGATCCTCGGGGTCTCCCAGTCGGTGGTCGCGCGATGGGAGACCGGGCGGACGAGCCCGCGCGTGGACGTGCTGCAGCGGATGCTGCGGCTCGCCGGCGTGAAGGTCGAGCTCCGGGACGAGGCGACCGGCGAGCCGGTGGAGCCGATGCGTGCTGACGGGGCGCGGAAGCACGGTGGCAGCCGGTTCCCGGCACACACCGACCTGACCGCGACCGGGTGGTGGATCCCGCGGGAGTTCCGCGAGATGACGACGGTCGACTACTTCGTCTGGCGTGACCGCTCACGCAAGCGGCGCGACCCGGCGATCAGGTACCGGCTGAACCCCTACCTCAAGCGCCGGGAGCGGGCGTTGTTCGGCGTCCCGTGCGACCATCCCGCCGTCCACCAGCTGGCTGCTGAGGCCGAGCACCTCGACGAGGTCCGGGAGGCGAGGTTGGGGAGCCGGCGGGGCCTGCCACCGGCCGCCTAGAACGGACATGACACAGCGCCCGCTCCTCGGGCGAGGGGCGGGCGCTGTCTCTGTCTGAGGTGGTGCCTGCTCAGATGCAGTCGCGGCAGATGAGCTTCTTCTCATCGGCCAGCTGCGACCTGTGGTGAACCAGGAAGCAGCTCATGCAGGTGAACTCGTCGTCCTGCCGCGGCATGACCTCCACCGCAAGCTCTTCGTGCGAGAGGTCGGCACCGGGGAGCTCGAAGGACTCGGCCGCCTCGGTCTCGTCCTCGTCGACCTTGCCGGAGTTCTTGTCGTGGCGGCGGGCCTTGAGCTCCTCGATGCTCTCCTCGCTCTGGTCCTCCTCGGACTTGCGCGGTGCGTCGTAGTCGGTGGCCATCGGATCCCTCTCCCCATGCTGTGGCTCGTGCTCGCCGGATCACGGCGGGCTGAGACCAGTTGTGCTCGTCGTCGGCGCCAGATTGTGCACCATGAACCGGTTCCGTGGTGAGCCGGTCCGCAACGTGTCGCATGAACAGTGGGCCACGTCTCGCTATTCCCGCGAGTCGGGGGTGATCCCGACCACCTTTTCGGGCGTGCGCTGACCACCGTCCAGGCGTGCGGGGCGACAGTAGTTCAGGCGACGAAACCGGTCTCGCGCAGCTTGTCCACGAAGGCGTCCCACCCGTCGATCGGTGTCGCCACGACGACCCCGTGACTGGTCCACCCCTCGAGCGACTTCGTCCCGGGGAGCACCCCGAACCGGCCGCCGGCCTCGCCCAGGATCACGGCTGCCGCAGACCAGTCCCACGGCAGCGGGCCCTCCTCGACGTACGCGTCCGCAGAGCCGTCGGCGACGTGGCAGATGTCGAGCGAGCTCGAGCCGATCCGGCGGATGTCACGGACCTGGGGCAGCAGCTTCGCCAGGCACTCGGACTGATGCGCGCGCACGTCGGGGCGGTAGCCGAACCCGGTCATCACCAGACGCTGGCCGACAGGCGGGCTGGGCCGCACGGAGATGGGCGCACCGTCACGGGTCGCGCCGTGGCCGAGCGCAGCGGCGTACACGACGTCGGTCAGGATGCCGACCACGGCCCCCGCGACGAGGACGCCGTCCTGCTCCGCGGCGACCGATACGGAGCAGTCGCGGATGCCGTAGAGGTAGTTCACCGTGCCGTCGATCGGGTCCACGATCCACCGCACCCCGCTGGTGCCCTCGTGGTCGTCACCCTCCTCACCGAGGATCGAGTCGTCGGGCCGGAGCTCGAGCAGCCGCTCGCGCAGCAGCTCCTCGGTCGCGTGGTCGGCCCGCGTCACGACGTCGGTGGCACTCGACTTGGTGTCGGCCACGTCCACGCCCTCGCTGCGCATCCGGCGCGCCAGGGTGGCCGCCTCGCGACCGACGGTGAGGGCGACCTCGCGCAGCTCCTCGGGCGTGGCGCTCACGAGTCGACCCCGCACAGGGCCGGGCGCGGACCGCGGGGGTTGGGACAGCACCCCGCAGCGCACAGGTCCGGTCCCGGCGGGAGGGAGCCCAGGGCCGGGCGCTCCGGCTGCTCCCCACGCTCGGCCGCGGCGCGCTCGACGACCAGCTCGCGGACCATCGTCACGAAGCGCTGGTCGGTGCCCGAGGTGGCGGCCCGCACGGCCTGGATGCCCAGCCGCTCGGCGGTCGCCAACGCCTCGGTGTCGAGGTCGTAGATGACCTCCATGTGGTCGGACACGAACCCGATCGGCACCAGCACGACCTGCGCGACGCCGTCGGTCGCGAGCTCCTCGAGGTGGTCGTTGACGTCGGGCTCGAGCCATGGTGTGGACGGGGCGCCCGAGCGCGAGCAGTAGACGAGGTCGTGGCGGTGCGCCCGACCCGTGGCCTGCTTGACCCGACGCGCGACCTCGTCGACGGCGCTGCGGTGCTGTCGGACGTAGGCCCCTCCGTTGTCCGGCCCGCCGCTCGTCTCCGCCATCGACGTCGGGATCGAGTGCGTGACGAACACCAGGCGCGCCCGGTCGCCGTGGTCGGGCAAGCCGGTCAGGGCCTCGACGCACGCGTCGACCACCGGGTCGATGAAGCCGGGGTGGTTGAAGTACTGCCGCAGCCGGTCCAGCCGTGGAGCCCCCGGCGTCGCGGCGACCGCGTCGAAGAGGTTCTCGCGGTACTGCCGGCACGACGACCACGACGAGTACGCCGACGTGGTGAAGACCGCCGCCCGCTCGACGCCGTCGGCGACCATCTGCGCGACCGTGTCGGCGAGGTACGGCTCCCAGTTGCGGTTGCCGAAGTAGATCGGCAGGTCGATGCCCTGGTCGGCGAAGTCCTTCTCCAGAGCGCCGATCAGCGCACGGTTCTGGTCGTTGATCGGGCTGCGTCCGCCGAACAGGAAGTAGTGCTGCCCCACCTGCTCGAGCCGCTCGCGAGGGATCCCCCGCCCGCGGGTCACGTTCTCCAGGAACGGCACCACGTCCTCGGGCTTCTCCGGGCCCCCGAAGGAGAGCACCAGGAGAGCGTCGTACGGCTTCACGTCGGGGTGACCCGCGGGATTCATGCTGCCAGCGTAGAGCGCCCTACGATCACCTCGATGCTCGACTCCTACCGCCGGGTCCTCGCCCGTCCCGGCGCCCTCGCCTTCAGCAGCGCCGCGCTCGTCGCCCGGCTGCCGATCTCCATGGTCGGGCTCGGCATCGTGCTGCTCGTCGAGCACCGCACCGGTTCCTACGGGTACGCCGGCACGGTCTCAGCGGTGTTCGTCCTCGCAGAGGCCGCGTTCGCCGTGCTGCACGGCCGGCTGGTCGACTCCTTCGGCCAGTCCAGGGTTCTGCCGCTCGCGATCTCGCTCTTCGGGGCCGGGCTCGCACTGATGATGGTCGCGGTCGAGCAGGACTGGCCGCGCGTACTGACGTACGTCTTCGCAGCCGTCGCCGGCGCCGCGCTCCCCCAGGTCGGCGCGAGCGTCCGCGCGCGCTGGGCCTACGTGCTCGACGACCCCGGTCAGAAGCAGACGGCCTTCGCCCTGGAGGCGGTCCTCGACGAGGTCGTCTTCGTGGTGGGTCCGGTGCTCGTGACGCTGCTCGCCACCAGCTGGCACCCCGTCGCCGGCCTGACGACGGCCATCGTGACCGGACTCGTCGGCACCTACGCCTTCGCCGCCCAGCGCAGCACGGAGCCGCCCGCCGGACGGACACAGGAGGCCAGCGGGTGGGCACCGATGCCGTGGCACCTCGTGCTCCCCCTCGCGCTCGTCTGTCTCACCCTGGGGGCGCTCTTCGGCGCCGCCGAGGTCACCACCGTCGCGTTCGCCGAGGAGGCGGGCAAGCGCTGGGTCGCCGGCTGGCTCCTTGCCACGTGGTCCTTCGGCAGCCTCGTCGCAGGGCTCGTGACGGGCGCGATCGTCTGGCGCAGCGGTCCGGAGGTGCGGCTGCGGTGGGGCTCGGCGGCAATGGCGCTGGCGATGGCACCGCTGATGTTCATCGAGTCGGTCCCGCTGATGGCGGCCGTGCTGCTCGTCGGTGGCCTCGCGATCGCACCCACATTGATCGGTGCGATGACGATGGTCGAGCAGGCGGTGCCGTCGAGCCGGCTCACCGAGGGCATGGCGATCCTGCACACCGGGATCGTGGCCGGTGTCGCGCCCGGCGCGAGCATCGCAGGCTTCGTGGTCGACCACAGCGGCGCGTCGGCGGCGTACTCCGTCGCGCTCGTCGGCGGGATCCTGGGCGCGCTCGTCGCCCAGACCGCCCGAGCAGGTGGGTCACCCCGCTAGCCTCCCGCCATGACGACGCCCTTCGACGGCACCCGCTGGCGCAACTGGTCCGGACTCGTGGGGGCGCGCCCCGAGCGGGTGCTCAGCCCGTCGTCGGTCGAGGACATCGTCGACGTCGTACGCCAGTCGCGTGAGCAGGGCACCACGGTGAAGATGACCGGCACCGGGCACAGCTTCACCGCGATCGCCGCCCCCGAGCACACGCTGCTGCGGCCCGAGCAGCTCGCCGGGATCCTCGACGTCGACCGCGAGGCGATGACCGTCACCGCCCGCGCCGGCACGCCGCTCAAGGACCTCAACCTCGCCCTCGAGCGCCTCGGCCTCTCCCTGCACAACATGGGCGACATCGCCGAGCAGACCCTCGCGGGCGCCACGTCGACCGGCACCCACGGCACGGGGGGGACGGCGGCGGGGCTGGCCGCGCAGCTCGCCGGGCTCGAGCTGGTCACCGGCACCGGCGAGGTCGTCCGCGCCTCGGCCACGGAGAACCCCGACGTGTTCGACGTGGCCCGGGTCGGACTCGGCGCCCTCGGCATCCTGACCAGCGTCACCTTCCACGTCGAGCCGCTCTTCGTCATCGAGGCCCACGAGCAGCCGATGCGCTGGGACGGGGCCCTGGCGGCGTACGACGACATGACCGCGGCCTCGCACCACGTCGACATGTACTGGTTCCCCCACACCGACGCGATGATGGTCAAGCAGAACGTGCGCACCGACCTCGAGCCCGGCGAGCAGGAGCCGCCGTCGCGGCTGGCGGCGTGGTGGGAGGACGAGCTCGTCTCCAACACCGTGTTCGGCGGTCTGGTGCGCGTCGGGTCGCGCGCGCCCGGCCTCATCCCCCGCATCAACCGCGTCGCGGGCAGGGCGCTCTCGGAGCGCCGCTACAGCGACCTGGCGCACCGCGTCTTCGTGACGCCGCGCTGGGTCCGCTTCCGCGAGATGGAGTACGCCGTCCCGCGCGAGGCCGGCCTCGACGTGCTGCGCGAGTGCCGACGGGTCATCGACGCCAGCGACTGGCGGATCGCGTTCCCGGTCGAGATCCGCACCGCACCGGCCGACGACATCCCGCTCTCCACGGCCAACGGCCGCGACAGCTTCTACCTGGCCTTCCACGTGCCGATGGACACCGACCACACGGCGTACTTCGGCGGGCTCGAGCCGATCCTGCGCGAGGCCGGCGGCCGCCCGCACTGGGGCAAGGTGCACACCCGCACCGCGGCCGACCTGGCCCCGATCTACCCGCGCTTCGACGACTTCCTCGCGATGCGCGACCGGCTCGACCCCGACCGGGTCTTCGCCAACGACTACCTCCGCCAGGTGCTCGGCGACTGATCAGACGTTGGCCGGGCCCTTGGGCATCGGTGCCTGCCACCCACGGACCATCGCGAGCAGCCGCCAGCCGAGGCAGGTGGCGAAACCGGCCGCCGCCACGATGCCCAGCGGGAGGCCCACGCGGTCCAGCACGACGGCCACGGCGGCACCCGCGAGCGCCGGGGTGGCGTACAACGCACCCTCGAAGACGACCGGCACGCGACCGGCGAGCACGTCGCGGATCATGCCGCCGCCGATCCCGGTGACCATGCCCATCAGCGCGGCGGGCACCGGGCCGACGCCGTAGTCGACGGCCTTGAGTGCACCGGTGACGCAGAACAGCGCGAGCCCGAAGGCGTCGAAGAGCGTCACGACGCGCTCGAGCCGGCCCACCGTCGGGTGGAAGACGAAGGTGACCAGGCCTGCGGCGACCGGGACGATCAGGTAGCGCCAGTCGGCGAGCGCGGCCGGCGGGGTCGCGCCGATCAGCACGTCGCGGATGAACCCGCCGCCGAGACCGGTGACGCCGCCGAGCACGAGGGCAGCGAACAGGTCGAGCTGCTTGCGCACGGCCACCAGCGCACCGGTGACCGCGAAGACGAAGATGCCGACGAGGTCGAGCACGACGAGCGTCGTGGCGTACTCCGTGGATGGCACACCCGCAGGCTAGAGCGCAGGCGCGCCGTACGCGTAACCGAGCGGGGGCCACACGCTGGCGTAGGCTCGCCGGAACGGATGCCGAGCGCATCGACGACACCACCCGACCCACCGCCCGACCCAGCCAGGAAGCAGTCAGGAGCCCGCCGCCCATGGCCAAGCTGACGTTCACCGGACGCAGCGGTGACGGCAAGCGCCTGATGCTGGTGGACGAGTCGGGAGAGCAGCACTCGGTGGTGATCGACGCCAAGCTCCGCAGCGCCGTGTCAGGCGTGCCCGCAAGCAACGGCCAGTTGGAGATCCCGATGGAATCAAGCCTCCGCCCCCGCGACATCCAGACGCGCATCCGCGCCGGTGAGACTCCCGAGTCGGTCGCCCACGCCGCCGGCACCTCGGTCGAGAAGATCATGCCGTTCGCGGCTCCGGTGATGGCCGAGCGTGCCCACGTCGCCGAGCGCGCACAGCTCGCGTCCGTACGACGTCGCGCCAGCGAGTCCGGCGCCCGCACCCTCGGCGAGGCGGTCAGCGCCCACCTTCGCTCGCACAACGTCGACCCCGGCATCGTCGACTGGGACGCCTGGCGGCGCGAGGACGGCCGCTGGACCCTGACCGGGCTGTACGACGTCGCCGGCCGAACCGGCACCGCCACCTTCTCCCACGACCCCCGCGGCAACTTCGTGACCGTCGACGACGACGACGCCCGGTGGCTGATCGGCGAGGCCGGGCCGGCCCCGTCCGCCGAGCCCGCCGCCGACGACCTCGCCGCGGCCCGCCAGCGCCGGCTCAACGCGATCCCGGGTGAGGAGCTCCCGCTCGGCGACGACGCGATCGAGATGGTCGCCGAGGAGGAGTCCGACGGCACCGGCGAGTCGGCCAACGAGCAGACCGCCGAGCTGGCGGCGCTGGGCGCCGAGCAGCCGGTCGAGGCCTACCTCGACGAGGCCCCCGCCCACGACACCGACGCCGACACGCACGGCACCGAGCCGACCGAGCCCGCTGCCGAGGCGGCCCCCGAGCACGCCGAGCCCAAGGCCCGGCCGGCGAAGAAGCGCGGGCGCGCCTCGGTGCCGAGCTGGGACGAGATCATGTTCGGCGGCGGCAAGAACGACTGACGTGCGCCTGGTCCAGCTCAACGTCCACCCCCTGAAGTCCGGAGCGATCCGGCCGCTCGACTCGGCCGGAGTGCAGCGACGGGGGCTCGAGGACGACCGCTCGTGGATGCTCGTCGACGCCGACGGGCGGCTGGTGTCGGCCCGCGAGGTGCACGCGACCTTACGGATCCTCGCCGACACCCCGACGACCGACGAGACCGTCACCAGCGCGCTGCGGCTGCGCGCGCCCGGTCACGACGACCTGGCCGTGGAGGTGCCCGACGCCGAGCCCGTCGCGGTCCGGCTCCACTCGCTCGACCTGAAGGCCGTGCCGGCGAGCGACGACGCGCACGCGTGGGTGCGCCGGGTGCTGGGGCGCGACGACGTACGCCTGGTGTGGTGCCACGACCCGGGGTCCCGCACGCTCCAGCCCGGCTTCTCCTCCCCCGACGACCTCACTGCCTTCGCCGACTCGTTCCCGGTGACGATCGCCTCCCTCGCGTCGCTGCGGCAGCTCAACGACTGGATCGTCGAGCGCGCGCTGGAGACCGGCGAGGAGGTGCCCGAGCCGCTGCCGATCGAGCGCTTCCGCGCCAACCTGGTCGTCGACGGCGACGAGCCGTTCGCGGAGGACCACTGGGGCGAGGTCCGGGTCGGCGGCGTGCGCTTCACGGTCGCCAAGCCCACCAGCCGCTGCGTGATGACCACGATCGACCGCGAGAGCCTCACGACCGCCAAGGAGCCGATCCGCACCCTGGCCCGGCACCGGTTGGTCGACGGCAAGACGATGTTCGCTGCCCACCTCCTGCCGCTCGACGACGGTCGGGTCGCCGTGGGTGACGAGGTCTCGGCGAGCTGATCAGCCCGTCTCGACGGGACGATCGGGGTCGGTGATCCAGCCGCTCCAGCTGCCCGGGTAGAGCGCCGCGTCGATGCCGGCCGATGCCAGCGCAAGCAAGTCGTGGGCGGCCGTGACACCGGAGCCGCAGTAGGCAGCGACCGTGCCGGACGTGGCCCCGACCCGGGCGTACACCGCGTAGAGCTCGTCGGCGGACCGGAACCGGCCGCGCTCGTCGAGGTTGGCGGTCGTCGGCACGTTGACCGCCCCGGGGATGTGGCCGGCCACCGGGTCGACGGGCTCGGTCTCCCCCCGGAACCGCTCGGCCGCGCGGGCGTCGATCAGCACGTCGACCGCCAGCACGCCGTCGGGCTCGACCACGGCCATCAACTTGTCAGCGGAGAGAGTGAAGTCGCCCGCGGCTGCGGTGGTCTCCCCCACCTCGACCGGGTGGCCTTCCTCCTGCCAGGCCGTCCAGCCGCCGTCGAGCACGCGCACGTCCGGGTGACCGTGGAACCTCAGCAGCCACCACGCCCTCGCCGCCGCGCGGCCCTGCCAGTCGTCGTACACCACCACGGGGCGGTCGGCACGCACCCCGACCCGGCGCATGGCCGCCTCGAAGCGCTGCTCGTCCGGGAGCGGGTGGCGCCCGCCCACGCCGGGCGGGTCGGCGAGGTCCTCGTCGAGGTCGACGTACGTCGCTCCCGGCACGTGGCCGGCCGCGTGCTCCTCGGCTCCGGGCGGACCACCCATCAGGTAGCGCACGTCGAGGACGGTGACGTCGGCGAGCTCGGCCGCGAGCTGGTCGGGACTGATCAGGGGCCCGTCGACCTGACCGGCGGCGCGGCGGTCGATCGCCTCGATCTCGGCAGCCGCGACCGCGGCGACCTGGAGCAGCTCCACCCGTCGTCGTACGGGATCGGGCTCGGCCAGCGCCTCGAAGACCTCCTCGAGCAGGATCGCGTCCCAGGAGTGGCCGCCGGCCTCCATCCGGGCGTCGTTGAGGGCCTTGCACCGCTCCACGACAGGCACGAACGGCTCGGTGCCCGCCGGCCCGGCCGAGGGATGGTCCTGACGGCCCCAGCGCGACACCTGCCGGCGGCGCTCGGCGGCGATCTCGGCCGCGATCGCGTCGATCCGGCCAAAGTCCTCGTCCATGTCCGGCACGGTAGCCGCCTCGGTGGACGGCCGCTGTGACAAGATCGCCGGGACATGGCTGAACTGCACTTCTTCACCGGCACGATGGACTCCGGCAAGTCGACGCTGGCGCTCCAGACCAACCACAACCACGCCGCCCGCGGACGCGTCGGCCGCATCTTCACCACGCACGACCGTGCGGGCCAGGCGGTGCTCTCCAGCCGGCTCGGGCTCACCCACGACGCCCTCGAGGTCGACACCGACTTCGACTTCTGGAAGTACGTCGTCGACTCGCTGACCCGCGGCGGTCGCATCGACTACCTGATCTGCGACGAGGCCCAGTTCTACTCCGCGGACCAGATCGACCAGCTCGCCAAGGTCGTCGACGAGCTCCAGATCGACGTCTTCGCCTTCGGCATCCTCACCGACTTCCGCTCGGTGCTCTTCCCGGGCAGCGCCCGGCTCGTCGAGCTCGCCGACCGGATGAACGTGCTCCAGGTCGAGGCGCTGTGCTGGTGCGGCAAGCGCGCCACCCACAACGCGCGCACCGAGAACGGCGCCATGGTCGTCGAGGGCGAGGTGATCGTGGTCGGCGACGTCGAGCAGGCCGACGAGCCCCCGGCCGACGTGGCCTACGAGGTGCTCTGCCGCCAGCACCACCGCCGCCGGCTGACCGCGGCGCGGGCCAAGGCCGTGAGCCTGGCCCCCGAGCCGCTGCCCTTCGGCTGAGGACTACCCCACCAGGATGGGGATCAGCATCTCCGTCGAGGTGAGCGAGCCGTGCAGCCCGACGAGGGTGTTCTCGTAGGGGAAGTCGCGCGTCGAGACGACTGCGGTGTCGCCGTGACAGGCCACCACCACGTCGCCCAGGCGCGGCAGCACGCCGGTCTCGACCGCGCCGAACCAGCCGGTGCCGATCGCCGCCTCGCGGGTCAGCACCGTGGCCCGGTCACCGAGCACCTCGCGCCAGGTGGCCACCACGTCGTCGACCGCACCGGCCGCGCAGTAGAGGTGGCGGAAGCGCGCCTCGCCACCCACCAGCCCGACCCCGTCGCGCAGACCGTCGACCTCGTCGACGTCGATCCGCGCCTCCTGCGGACTGTCGATCATGCCGTGGTCGGCGACCACGAGCAGTCGGGTGGAGGCAGGTAACGCCTCTCGCAGCTGCTCGGCCTGGTGGTCGACCATCGCCAGCTGCTGGAGCCACTGCGTCGAGGCGACGCCGAACTTGTGGCCCGTCCAGTCGAGGTCGGAGTCGTAGACGTAGGTCAGCGACGGCTGGTGGGCCGAGGCGGTGACCGCCGCCGCGATCCGCTCGCCGACGCGGTCGGCACCGACGTACGCCGCTCCGCGCTGGGAGGCCACGGTCAGGCCGGTGCCGTCGAAGTCTCGCTTGTTGACCGACGTGACGTGGACGCCCGCGTGGGCGAGCCGGCCGAACGCGGTGGGGTGCGGCTGCCACTCCAGCGGGTCGATGTGCTTGTCCCACCAGAGGTGGTTGAGCAGCCGGTCGGTGCCGGGGATCCGCGCCGTGAAGCCGACCAGGCCGTGCGCGCCCGGCACCAGACCGGTGCCGAGCGAGGTGAGCGAGGTCGCGGTCGTCGACGGGACGCCTGCGGTGCCGGTCGAGCCCTCGTCCACCAAGGACGAGAGGTACGGCGCGGAGTGGCCGTGGCGGGCCAGCAGCTCGGCACCGAGACCGTCCACGAGGAAGACGACGTACGACGGCGCGGGCGGGAGCTCGATCCCGACGGGGTGACCGTCGAGGCCGACACCCAGCGCGCGGGCGACCGACGGAATCACGTCGGCGAGCGAGCGGTCACCGTAGGCCGGTGGGGTGAAGCCCGGGCCGGAGGCCGGGGAGCTCACCCGCGGGTGCGCGCGGACAGCGCGTCGGCGAAGGTCAGGAGCCCGGCGACGGAGTCGGCGCCCTCGGCAGCAGCCGAGACGCGCAGCGTGTAGTCGTCGCCGGCGAGCGTGCCGGTGTAGCCGTGGTCGGCGTCGCAGTTGGGGTCGGAGCAGACCGCGGGCTCGAGGTCGAGCCGGCCGACGCCGCCCCAGCCGATCGTCAGCACGGCTTCGGCCGGCGGCGCCACGCCCTTGGTCGGGTTGGCCACCATCCGGGTCACGACGACCGTGCGGATCGAGGTCAGTGTGACTGCCTCGGTCGTGGTGGAGGTGTAGGGCTCGGGGAGCAGGTCGTCGCCCGGGTGCTCGTCGGTGTGGGCGATCACCAGCCGCGTCGGGGTGAGGATCAGCGCGGTCAGGTGACGGCGTACCTCCTCGTGGTCGAACGTGGTCTCGTGGTGCACGAAGAAGGAGACGACCTCCTCGCCGCCGGAGGCGGAGAAGACGCCGTCGGCGACGACCTCGGGGTAGTAGCCGGTGCGGTGGATCGCCTGCCGGAGGTCGTCGGAGACGTCCAGGTCACGGGTGGAGCGGGGCATGGGTGAAGTCTGTCACGCGGGACTCAGTCCGGGAGAGTGTCCCCAGGCATCGTGCTGAGGCGGCGGACGAACCAGTCGGAGCGCGGGTCCTTGACCGGCTCGACCCGGACGTTCGCGCCGAGCACGGTCGCCCCCTCCGCGCCGGCGAGGACGAGCGGCAGCTGGAGCGCGCGCACCTGGGGCAGGTCGTTCTGGAGGTGGGCGACCTGGCGCACGACGCGCTCGATCTCCTCGACGTCGACGATCTCGCTGCCTCGGTAGCCGAAGAGCAGCGGCGAGGCCTTGATCTCGCGCACCATGTCCTGTGCGTCGTGCTCGGCCAGCGGCGGGATCCGGTAGGACCGGTCACCCAAGAGCTCGGTCAGCGGACCGCTCACCCCGAACGACAGCACCGGACCGAAGAGCGGGTCCTCCATCGTGCTGATCGTGACCGGCACACCGGGGGGCGCGTTGCGCTGCACGACGAACCCCGCCTTGTCGGGGTCGGTGATCAGCTGGTTGAGCGAGGCCCAGGCGTCCTTCATCTCGTCGGCGGTGTCGATGTTGCGCCAGACGTGGGCGAGGTCGGGCCGGTCCCGGAGGTGGTCCGCGGTCGCCTTGAGGACGACGTCCCAGCCCAGCGCCTCGCCTGCGGTGACGGCCTCGTCGAGCGACTCGACGGCGTAGGTGTCCCAGAGGTCGATGCCGTAGGCGCTGAGCAGCTTGTGCTGCTCCTGGAAGTCGAGGTCGCGGCCCTCGGGGTGGCGCATCAGCACCTCGTTCACGAGGTGGCGGGCCTTGTCGCGCTCGGAGGAGTCGGGCTCGAGCGGCTGCGCCTGCGGGAACCGGAGCCACACGGCGTACTCCACGACACGCGCGAGGGCGCGCACCGCGGCCTCCACGGCTGGGTACGACGGCACGGATCCGCGACCGGCGCTCGAGCCGGCGACATCGGGCACCCGCAGCAGCTCCGGCACGCCCTCGGTGCCGAGAAACGTCGAGACGATCGGCTTGTCCGACTGCTCGCCGACCGCGGCGAGCACGTTGGCGACGTCCTCGCGGGCGCCGGCGACGTTGAGCGGCGGGATGAAGATCGCGACGACCGAGTCGACCTCGGGGTCGTCGATCGCACCGTCGAGGGCGTCCTCGAAGTCCTCCGCAGTGGCGTCGGCGCCGAGCGCGACCTGCTTGTTGACCACCAGGCCCACGGAGTTCGCGGCGTCGGCGGCCAGCAGGCCCAGCGCGTCGGAGTTGCCGACGATCGCGACCCGGCGTCCGCGCGGCAACGGCTGGTGGGCGAGCAGCTGGGCGACGTCGAACATCTCCTCCAGCGACTCGACCTGGATGATCCCGGCCTGGCGGAACATCGCGTCGACGGCCTCCGGCGGTGCCCCGATCTTGCGTACCGCGTGGCCCATCGGCACGCCCTGGGAGCTGCGGCCGGAGCGCACCGCGACGATCGGCTTGCGCCGGCTCACGCGGCGGCAGATCCGGGAGAACTTGCGCGGGTTGCCGATCGACTCGAGGTAGAGGAGGACGACCTCGGTGGCGTCGTCCTCCTCCCAGTACTGGAGCAGGTCGTTGCCGGAGACGTCGGCGCGGTTGCCGGCGCTGACGAAGGTGGTGAGGCCCAGGCCTCGGTTCTGCACCTTCTCCAGGATCGCCGACCCGAGCGCGCCTGACTGGCAGAAGAAGCCCGCGCGCCCGCGCGGCGGCATCACCGAGGAGAGTGAGGCGTTGATCGAGACGTCGGGGTCGGTGTTGATCACGCCGAGGGCGTTGGGGCCGATCAGGCGCAGGCCGTAGGAGCGGGACAGCCCGACGAGCCGGCGCTGGCGCATCCGGCCCTCCTCGCCCGTCTCGGCGAAGCCGGAGGAGATCACCACGAGCCCGTGCACGCCCTTGGCGGCGCAGTCGAGCACGACGTCCTGGACCGCCTCGGCCGGCACCGCGACGATCGCGACGTCGACCTCGCCCGGGATCTCGGCGACGGACTTCCACGCGGGCATGCCGCCGACGGCGTCCGCGCTCGGGTTGACGACGTGGACGCGGCCGGTGAAGTCGCCGAACACGAGGTTGCGCACCAGCAGGTGGCCGATGGTGTCCTGGCGGCGGCTGGCGCCGATGACGGCGACCGACTTCGGGGACAGGAAACGCTCGATGGAGGCGTACTCGGCCCGGTGCTCGCGCTGCTCCATCACGCCGATCGCGGTGTCGGTCGGGTCGATCCGGAAGACCAGCTCCATCACGCCGTCCTCGAAGGCGCTCTTCACCTGGTAGCCGGCGTCCTTGAACGTGTGGATCATCGCCTGGTTGTCGGGCAGGATCTCCGCGACGAACTCCTCGATCCCCCGCTCGCGGCCCGCCTGGGCGAGGTGCTCGAGCAGGAGCTGGCCGATCCCGCGGCCCTGGTGCTTGTCCTCGACGAGGAAGGCGACCTCGGCGTAGCCGGGCCGGATGGTGTCGTAGCGGCCGACGGCGATCATCTGGCCGGCGACGAGCAGGATCATCGCCACCCGGTCGCGGTGGTCGACCCGGGTGAACCGGTCGAGGTCGCGCTCGGACAGCTCCGGCATCGGCGAGAAGAAGCGGTAGTACTTCGACTCGTCGGAGACGCGGCTGTAGAACTCGACCAGCAGCGCCCGGTCCTCGGGCTGCATCGGTCGGATGTGCGCCGTCCTGCCGTCACGCAGCAGCACGTCCGCCTCCCAGTGGCGCGGCGGAGGCGGAGCGGTCGGCAGTTCATCCGCTTCGGTCACGGCTGCAATCTATCGGGCCCTCTTCCCAGGTGGTTGAGTAGCCGAGCGACACTCTCCCTGGCTGGTCGAGTAGCCGAGCGACACTCTCCCTGGCTGGTCGAGTAGCCGAGCGAGGAACGAGCGAGGCGTATCGAGACCCCTCCACAGATCGAATCCACCCCCTCGCACTCCGCGCGGCAAGGCCGCACGCTCGAGAGATGCCTGGCTACGTCTACATGCTCCGGTGCGCCGACGACTCCCTGTACGTCGGCAGCACGCGCGACCTGCCCACCCGGTTCCACCAGCACCAGATCGGCGAGGGATCGACCTACACGCGGGACCGCCTGCCCGTCGAGCTCGTCTGGTACGAGGAGTACGGCAGGATCTCCCACGCCTTCGCACGCGAGAAGCAGATCCAGAACTGGGGCCGGGCCAAGCGCCTGGCGCTCATCGACGGGAACTACGAAGGGCTCCCCGCGCTCGCGAAGAAGGACTTCTCCAAGCGCCGGCGACCAGTTCCCCCGCCGTTGGTCGAGTAGCCGCCGGCCTGCCTAGTTGGTCGAGTAGCCGAGCGAGGAACGAGCGAGGCGTATCGAGACCCCTCCTCGGAGAATGGGTCTCGATACGCCTGCTCGCTGGCGCTCGCAGAGCTACTCGACCACCTATGGCAGGCGGGTCTCGATACGCCTGCTCGCTGGCGCTCGCAGAGCTACTCGACCACCTTGTGACGTCCTGATCGGCGTGCCCCCGGGTGGAGGCGGGGCGGGACCGGGGACAATGGCGCACATGGCACGACGTACGACGAAGCAGCCCCTCCCGGACGACTTCGAGGAGCACATCCTCGACACCGACATCCGTGACGAGATGCAGTCGTCGTTCCTGGAGTACGCCTACTCCGTCATCTACTCCCGGGCACTGCCCGACGCGCGCGACGGCCTCAAGCCGGTGCAGCGACGGATCCTCTACACGATGGACGACATGTCCCTGCGGCCCGACCGTGGACACGTCAAGAGCGCCCGCGTCGTCGGCGAGGTGATGGGCCGGCTGCACCCGCACGGTGATGGCGCCATCTACGACGCCCTGGTCCGGATGGCGCAGCCCTGGTCCATGCGGCTCCAGACCGTCGACGGCCACGGCAACTTCGGCTCGCCCGACGACTCCCCCGCCGCGATGCGTTACACGGAGTGCCGGATGGCCCCCGCCGCGGTCGCGATGACGGCGTCGATCGACGAGGACACGGTCGACTTCAAGCCGAACTACGACTCGCGCGAGATGGAGCCGGTCGTCCTGCCGGCCGCCATCCCGCACCTGCTGGTCAACGGCTCGGCCGGCATCGCGGTCGGCATGGCGACCAACATCGCCCCGCACAACCTCGTCGAGGTGGTCCAGGCCCTCAAGCACCTGATCACCCACCCGAAGGCGTCGCTCGACGACCTGATGCGCTTCATCCCCGGCCCGGACCTGCCCACCGGCGGCAAGATCGTCGGCCTCGACGGCATCCGTGACGCCTACGAGACCGGCCGCGGCACGTTCAAGATGCGCGCCACGGCGCGCATCGAGTCGGTGACGGCGCGGCGCAAGGGCATCGTCGTCACCGAGCTCCCCTACGGCGTCGGGACCGAGCGGGTGATGGACCAGATCAAGAAGCTGGTGCTCGCCAAGAAGCTCCAGGGCATCGCCGACATCAAGGACCTCAGCGACCGCGAGCACGGCCTGCGCCTGGTGATCGAGGTCAAGAACGGCTTCGTCCCCGAGGCGATCCTCGACCAGCTCTACCGCCAGACCGCGCTCGAGGACTCCTTCGGCATCAACGCCGTCGCCCTAGTCGACGGCCAGCCGCGCACGCTGGGCCTCAAGGAGATGCTCGACGTCTTCCTCGGCCACCGCTTCGATGTCGTACGCCGTCGCTCCGCGTTCCGTCGCAAGAAGGCCGCCGACCGGCTGCACCTCGTCGACGGCCTCCTCATCGCCATCCTCGACATCGACGAGGTGATCCAGGTGATCCGCGGGTCCGACAACGCCGCGGCCGCCAAGGAGCGCCTGATCGAGATCTTCGAGCTCTCCGAGATCCAGGCCGACTACATCCTCGACATGCCGCTGCGCCGCCTGACCAAGTTCTCCAAGCTGGAGCTGGAGAAGGAGAAGGGTGAGCTCGAGCGCACGATCGAGTACCTCGACGCGATCCTCGCCGACGAGAAGCTGCTCCGGAAGGTCGTCTCCGACGAGCTCACCGAGGTCGCCAAGGAGCACGGCACCCCTCGTCGTACGGTCCTGCTCGGCGCCGCTCCCGCGATCACCGCTGCGGCGTCCGTCGAGGTCAGCGACGACCCGTGCTTCGTGCTGCTCTCCTCGACCGGCCTGCTGGCCCGCACCAAGGACGTCGAGCCCCCGGGCCGCGGCGGCGACCGCACCAACCACGATGTGACGATCTCCGCCGTCCGCTCCACCAAGAGGGGCGAGGTCGGCGTCCTCACCAACCGTGGTCGACTGGTCCGGCTCTCGGTGCTCGACCTGGGCAACGCCGAGCTGCCGTCGACCGCCAACGACCCCAACCTCTCCGGCACCCTGTCGCTCAGCGAGCTCGTCGCCCTCGACAACGGCGAGCGCGCCCTCGCGCTCACGTCGCTCACCACCGACGGACCCGGGCTGGCGCTCGGCACCCGCCAGGGCGTCGTCAAGCGGGTCAACCCCGAGGTCCTCGGCCGCGACGAGTGGGAGGTCATCGGCCTCAAGGACGGCGACGAGGTCGTCGGTGCCGTCGAGCTCCACACGGGCGAGGAGGAGCTCTGCTTCATCTCCAGCGACGCCCAGCTGCTCCACTTCCCGGCCTCCGGCGTCCGCCCCCAGGGCCGCTCGGGCGGCGGCATGGCCGGCATCAAGCTCGGTGCCGGGCAGCAGGTCGCGTTCTTCGGTGCGTTCGACCCCACCGACGCCGTCGTCGTGACCGCGAGCGGCTCGTCCACCGCCCTGCCGGGCACGGAGGCCGGCGCGGTGAAGGTGGCTCCGTTCTCGGAGTACCCCGGCAAGGGGCGCGCCACCGGCGGCGTCCGCAGCCACCGCTTCCTCAAGGGCGAGGACACCCTCGTCGCTGCCTGGGCCGGTCCCGGTCCGGCGCGAGCGGCCGCGTCCAGCGGTGCGCCGATCGACCTGCCCGAGGCCACCGGCAAGCGCGACGGGTCCGGCGTACCTGCCCCGCAGCCGATCGCCGCCGTCGCCTCTCCGGTCGCGTTGCACGTCACCGGCTCCGACGCGGATGCCGATTCCGCGCCCGCCCCTGTGGAAGGCTGACGCCATGCCTCTTCGTGCCCGGACGCACCGTCGTCTCGCCGCCACCGCCTCGGTCCTGCTCGCCCTCCCCGCCTTCGCTGCCTGCTCGGGCGACAAGGGCGGCGCCGGTGACGACGGCCCGGCACCCGAGGACGTGCTCGCGGAGGCCGCCACCAAGCTCACCGAGACCAGCGGCGTCGACCTGACCCTGTCGACCGGCACGCTGCCCGACGGCGTCTCCGGCATCGCCAAGGCCGAGGGCACGGTGACCCAGGCCCCCGCCTTCGAGGGCTCCATCACGGTCGTCTTCGCCGGCCAGACCGCCGAGGTCCCGGTCATCGCGGTCGACGACAAGGTCTACGCCCAGCTGCCCTTCACCAACGGCGCCTGGGACACCGTCAACCCCAAGGAGTACGGCGCCCCGGACCCGTCGCAGCTCGTGGGCGAGGACGGCTTCGCCGGTCTGCTCGGGCTCACCGAGTCACCCGAGGCCGGTGAGAGCGTGCGCGGCGGCGCCAACAACGAGGAGGTCCTCACGACCTACTCCGGCACGGTCCCGGGCGACGCGATGGACGCCGTCATCCCCTCCTCCGCGGGCGACTCGTTCGACGTGGAGTGGCAGGTCAACGACGACGGCGAGCTGCGCAAGGCGAGCCTGACGGGCGTCTTCTACCCCCACACCGACCCGATGACCTACACCGTCGAGTTCGACGGCTACGGCAGCGAGAAGGAGATCACGGCGCCGTGAGCGTCGACCCGGTCGCGACCGGGGACTCGCGCACCTCGCGACTGCTCCTCGCGATCGCCGCGGTCGCGGTCGCGTTCGCCGCCGCCGACACGTACGTCGTCGTGCTCGCGCTGCCCGACATGATGACCGGGGTCGGCGTCCCGATCGACCAGCTCCAGCGGGCCGCCCCGATCGTCAGCGGCTTCCTGCTCGGCTACGTCGCGATGCTGCCGCTCATCGGCCGCATCGCCGACCTGCGCGGCCGGGTGCCCGTGCTGGTGATGGCGCTGGTGCTGTTCGCCCTCGGCTCGCTGATCACCACGCTCGCCTACGACATGCCCAGCATCGTCAGCGGCCGGTTCCTCCAGGGCGTCGGCGGCGGCGGGCTGGTGCCGGCCACCCTGGCACTCGTCGCCGACCTCTACCCCGTCGAGCGCCGCGGCATCCCGCTCGGCGTCGTCTCGGCGGTGCAGGAGATCGGGTCGGTCGTGGGACCGCTGTTCGGCGCGGTCGTGCTCGCGCTCGCCGACTGGCGCGCCATCTTCGCGATCAACCTGGCCGTCGGCCTCGTGCTGGCCGCGGCGGTCCGTGCCCTCCGCCCGGCCTCGCCATCGGCGGTTGAGGTGCGCCCTGAGCGAGCCTCGAAACCACTCCCCGACGTCGTCGGCACCCTCCTGCTCCTCGCGACCCTCGCTGCCGGCGCGATCGTCTTCCTCCGCCCGTCGTCACTGATGCGCGACCTGACGTGGGGCCAGCTCTTCATCCCGTTCGCCGGCGACGGTCGCTGGCTCACCCCGATCGGCGCGATCACGGTCGGCGCGCTCGTGCTGCTGCTCGCATGGTGCTGGTTCGCCCCGCGGCCGCTGCTCGACCTGCGCGGCTGGGTGCGCGTGCTGCTCGAGGCCGACCTGGTGGGAGCGCTCCTCCTGGCCCTCGCGCTCGGCGGCGTGATCCTCGCCTTCGCGACGGCCGACCCCAAGATCGAGGTGTTCTCACCGCGCGGTCGCTGGTACCTCCTCGGTGCCCTCGTCGCCGCGGCCGCCTTCACGTGGCACGTCCGCCGTGCGGCCAACCCGCTCGTGCCACGCGGCGCCCTGCGTCGTACGCCGGCGTGGGGAGCGCTGCTGGTCAGCTTCTTCGTCGGTGCCGCGCTGATCGCCGCGCTCATCGACATCCCGCTCTTCGCCCGCACGACCGTCTACCCCGACGACCAGCTGCCCGCAGCGCTGGTGCTGGTCCGGTTCCTGCTGGCGCTGCCGGTCGGTGCGGTGCTCGGCGGCTACCTGATCCGCTCGCTCTCCCCCGGCGTCGTCACCGCGATCGGCATGCTGATGGCGGCGGTCGGCTTCGTGCTGATGACCCGGTGGGGCCTCACCACCATCGAGGAGCCGGTCGCCAACGTCGCGCTCATCGTCGGCGGGCTCGGCTTCGGGCTCGCGCTCGCGCCGGTCAACGCCGCGCTCCTGGCGTTCACGGACGACGACGTGCACGGCGTGGCCAGCGCGTTCGTGGTCGTCTCGCGCATGGTCGGCATGCTCATCGGCATCTCCGCGCTCACCACCATCGGACTGCGGCGCTACTACTCCGAGCAGCTCGCGATCCCGCCGGTGCAGGAGGTCTGCGACGGCAAGAGCAAGTGCAAGGCGTTCTCCGACCTGCTCCGGGTCGCCGGCATCGCCCAGGAGCACGCGGTCTTCTGGGGTGCGGCCGGCTGCGCGGTCATCGCGGGCGTGCTCGCGCTCGTGGTCTTCCGCGAGGTGCGGCCCACCCGCCTCGCTGCGCGAGACCTGTTCTCGGGCCACGCCTGAGGTTCGCTAGCCTGCGGGACGTGGACGACTTCTCCGACCTGCTGCAGGCCAACCGCGACTTCGCGGACTCATTCGACCTCGGCGGCTTCGACGGCATCGCCCATGCCGGCATCGCCCTGGTGACCTGCATGGACTCGCGCATCGACCCGCTCCGGATGCTCGGCCTCAAGCAGGGCGACGCCAAGATCTTCCGCAACCCGGGCGGCCGGGTGACGCCCCAGGCCCTCGAGGCGCTGGTCCTCGGCGTGCACCTGCTCAACGTCTCGCGGATCCTCGTGGTCCCGCACACCCGTTGCGCCATGGCCTCCGCCTCGGAGGAGGAGCTGCGCGTCAAGGTCGGCGAGTCCGCCGGCACCGACGCCAGCTGGCAGTCCTTCGGCGTCGTCACCGACCAGCTCGACCAGCTGCGCCAGGACGTCGCCAAGGTCCGCACCCACCCGCTGATCGCCGGCCGGGCGACCGCCGGCGGCTTCCTCTACGACGTCGACACCGGGCTCCTCACCCAACACGTGTGACGTACGCTCCGACCTGCTGCTGCTTCACCATGGGATGTCGGTGAACAGGCACTTCCCCAGGTCAATTCACCATGGCAAGCGCCCATTGAGCGACATCCCATGGTGAAGCGTCACCGGGAGCCGGAGGACGTACGTCAGTCGACCGGCGTGCGCTGCGTGTCGGCCTGCATCCGTGCGATGCGCTGGTCGGTCCGGTCGATCCGGTACGCGTCGAGCGTGCCGTGGCGCACGCCGAGCCGGATGATCCAGTAGGCGCCGAACACCAGCGCGCCGTACACCGGCAGGACGAACAGCAGCAGCGCGCCAAGGTCAAACACGTGCGAAGACTACGGGGTAGAACGGCCCCCGGCCTGAACTTCCACGCGCTCGGGCAGAAGTCCATCGAGGCCTGAGCGTACGACGACCGGATCGGGCCTGAACTTCCACGCGCTCGGGCGGAAGTTCATCGACGGACGACGATCAGGACCGTCCGTGCGGCCACGACCGCCCCATGATGACCTGATCGGGCGAGAGGCCCGGTCCGATGACCGCCCAGCCCATCGACCGGTAGAGGTGCC
Source organism: Nocardioides sp. BE266 (assembly GCF_031457855.1). Lineage (NCBI taxonomy): Bacteria > Bacillati > Actinomycetota > Actinomycetes > Propionibacteriales > Nocardioidaceae > Nocardioides > Nocardioides sp. BE266. The sequence continues at coordinate 431,679 of NZ_JAURTI010000005.1, forward strand.
GTGCCGGGTCGTCGGCGTCCGCCGAGGTCATGAGCACCCAACGCGACTCCTCCAGACCGGCCGTGAGCACAGCCATGAGCTGCCGCCCGACCCCCGCACCGCGGGCGGACGCGTCCACCCCGATGCTCACGAGCTCGAAGTGCCCACCGAGCCAGTCACCCGCGACGTCGGGGTGCAGCACCCGAGCGGCGTTGTCGGTCCACCACTGTCCGGCCTGACCCGTGTAGCCGTAGGCGAAGCCGACCAGGACGCCACCTTCGCGGGCCAGGGCGAGCCGGAAGCCCGTCCGGGACGCATGGCGGTCCCAGACCTGCTCGCGCCACGTGGCGATGCTGTCGACGTCGCCGAAGACACGGGCGTACAGCGGCCACAGGTCCTGGCGTACGACGTCGTCGGCGACGGCCGTGACCAGCACGACCTCGACCACTACGCGTCCAGCGTCTCGACGTCGACCTCGTAGGCACCCTGCACGATGAACTCCTTGCGGGGAGCCACGTCCGAGCCCATCAGGAGCTCGAAGACCTGGCTGGCCTCGTCAACGTCGTCGATCGTGAGCTTGCGGAGCGTGCGGTGGCGCGGGTCCATCGTCGTCTCGGCCAGCTGGTCGGCATCCATCTCGCCGAGGCCCTTGTAGCGCTGGACCGGGTCCTTCCAGCGCAGGTTCTTCTTCTTCAGCTCGGCCAGCTTCCGCTGCAGCTCGTCGTCGGAGTAGGTGTAGATGTACTTGTCCATCCCCTTCTTGGGGTTGGACAGCTCGATGCGGTGCAGCGGCGGCACGGCCGAGTAGAGCCGCCCGTCACGCACCAGCTCGGGCATGTACTTGAAGAACAGCGTGGCGAGCAGGCAGCGGATGTGGGCGCCGTCGGAGTCGGCGTCGGCCATCAGGATGATCCGGCCGTAGCGCGCCGCCTCGAGGTCGAACGTACGACCCGACCCGGCGCCGACGACCTGGATGATCGAGGCGCACTCGGCGTTCTTGAGCATGTCGCCGACCGAGGCCTTCTGGACGTTGAGGATCTTGCCGCGGATCGGCAGCAGCGCCTGGAACTCGCTGCTGCGCGCTGCCTTCGCCGTACCCATCGCGGAGTCGCCCTCGACGATGAACAGCTCGGTGCGCTCGGTGTCGGTGCTGCGGCAGTCGAAGAGCTTCGCCGGCAGGGCGGAAGACTCGAGCGCGTTCTTGCGGCGCTGGTTCTCCTTGTGCTGGCGAGCCGCCAGGCGGGTCTTGGACGCGCCCGCGACCTTCTCCATCAGCAGCTTGGCCTGGGCCTTCTCGGCCCGCTTGGTCGAGGTGAGGAACGACTTGAGCTCGCCGGCCACGACCTTGCGTACGACGCCGCGCGCCGCCGGGGTGCCGAGGATCTCCTTGGTCTGCCCCTCGAACTGCGGCTCGGCCAGCCGGACGGTGACGACCGCGGTGAGCCCCTCGAGCACGTCGTCCTTGATCACGTCGGTGTCGGCGGCCTTCAGCACCTTGGCACCGCGCATAGCGTCGTTGAAGGTCTTGGTCAGCGCGGCCTCGAAGCCGCCGACGTGGGTGCCGCCCTTGGGCGTGGCGATCACGTTGACGAAGGAGCGGACCTCGGTGTCGTAGGCCGTGTCCCAGCGCACCGCGACGTCGACCATCAGCTCGCGCTCGACCTCCTGCGGCGTCATGTGGCCCTTGTCGTCGAGCAGCGGCACCGTCTCGGTGAAGGTGTCGGTGCCCTGCAGGCGCAGGATGTCGGTGACCGGCTCGCCGTGGGAGAGGAACTCGACGAACTCCGCGATGCCGCCGTCGTGGCGGAACTTCTCCTCGACCATCTCGTCGGTGCGCTGGTCGCGGATCACGAGCTCGAGCCCCGGGACGATGTACGACGTCTGGCGGGCGCGGCCGAGCAGGCCGTCCATCTCGAAGCGGGCGTCCTTGGTGAAGATCTGGCGGTCGGGCCAGAAGCGGATCCGGGTGCCGGTCCTGCCCTTCGCAACGCGCTTGCCCTTGCGGGTGAGGCCGGACTGCGGGGTGAACGACGCAGCAGGGCCGTCGCCGTCGAAGACGCCGGGCACGCCGCGCTGGAACGACAGGCCCTGCTGGGAGGGCGAGCGGTCGACGTCGATGTCCATCCGCGAGGAGAGCGCGTTGACGACGGACAGGCCGACGCCGTGCAGGCCGCCGGTGGCGACGTAGGAGCCGCCGCCGAACTTGCCGCCCGCGTGCAGCTTGGTCGCCACGACCTCGACGCCGGAGAGCCCGGTCTTGGGCTCCTTGTCGGTCGGGATGCCGCGGCCGTCGTCGTACACCTCGACGGAGCCGTCGTCGTGCAGCGTCACCTCGACGCGGTGCGCGACGCCCGCCAGGGCCTCGTCCACGCCGTTGTCGATGATCTCCCACAGGCAGTGCATCAGGCCGCGCGTGTCGGTCGAGCCGATGTACATGCCCGGCCGCTTGCGCACCGCGTCGAGGCCCTCGAGGACGAGGAGGTGTGCTGCGTTGTAGGTGTTGTCTGCCGGTGCCGCCACGAAGGTCCTGTCGTACGTGAAATCCAGGGAATCGGGTACTACGAACCACAGATGTGGAACACCCCGACACTACCCGCGACACGCCGTACGGCGACGGAGGCACGCCTGCCTCCCAGCCCGGGCTGCCAGGACTAGCGTGGGCGACGCCACAAGGTCTCACTTCTGCAACGGCACGTCCACGGGTTGAGGACAACGCCAGCGGGGAAGAGTGTGACGTGATTGACTTGAAGAGTTCTCGAAGCTGAAACGCCGGAGGGGAATCTTTGCCCCACTGGCTACGTTGGGCCAGACACCGATGAACAGAAATGAGGCTGACGTGACCACTGCCACCGCACCCACCCAGGCCGTCCTCACGGCCGGTGACCGCTGCGACCGCTGCGGCGCCCAGGCCTACCTCCGTGTAGAGCTCCAGTCCGGCGGTGAGCTGCTCTTCTGCGCCCACCACGCCCGCGAGCACGGCGAGAAGCTGCGCGAGATCGCCGCGACGGTCCACGACGAGACCCACAAGCTCGACACCCCGGCCGCCCCGGCCGCCGACAGCGAGGCCTGAGCAGCACACCACCCACCGACTTCCAGAAACGGCCCCGGACACGCTCTCCGGGGCCGTTCTGCGTCTCCGGACGTCTCTGGGAGGCTTGCCCCGTGAGTCCCACCGAGATCATCGTCGCCGTCGCGATCGCCGTCGGCATCGCCGGCATCATCGTCCCCGTCCTGCCCGGCACGCTGCTGGTGCTGGGCGCGATCCTGGTCTGGGCGCTCGAGATCGGTACGTCGACGGGCTGGGTGGTGTTCTCGCTCGCCACGGTGCTGCTCGCCGCCGGCACCGTCGTGAAGTACCTCGTGCCCGGCCGTCAGCTGAAGGCGTCCGGCGTCCCCAACAAGACCCTGCTCGTCGGAGCGGTCCTGGCCTTCGTCGGGTTCTTCGTCATCCCCGTGGTCGGGATGTTCATCGGGTTCGTGCTCGGCGTCTACGTCGCCGAGCGCGCCCGAGTCGGTGCCGCACAGTCCTGGCCCTCGACGAAGGTCGCCCTCAAGGCGGTCGGCGTCTCGATCATGATCGAGCTCGTCGCCGCGTTCCTGGCCGCCGTCGCGTGGGTGGTCGGCGTGGTGGTCACCTGATGGCGGTGCTGCTCTCGCTGGTCGCCGCCCTCGCCTACGGCCTCTCGGACTTCGTCGGCGGCCTCGCCTCACGTCGTACGTCGGCGTGGCCGGTGGCGTTCGTCGGCGCGGTCGCGGCCTTCGTCGGGGCCGTGGTGCTCGCCCTGGTGGTCGAGGGCTCCCCCACCCGGTCCGACTTCCTGTGGGGTGCGCTGGCCGGCGTCGGCAGCGGTGCCGGAGGCGCGTTCCTCTACCGCGGGCTGGCCGCCGGGCGGATGGGCGTCGTGGCGCCGATCTCGGCCGTCGGCGCGGCCCTCCTCCCGGTCTGCGTCGGGGTGGCCACCGGCGAGCGGCCGGAGGTCATGGTCTGGCTCGGCATCGCCGCCGCGGTGCCCGGGATCTGGCTGGTCAGCCGCGAGCCCGGCGGCAGCGGCGACTTCGCGGCGGGCATCGTCGACGGCGTGCTCGCCGGACTCGGCTTCGGGCTGCTCTTCTCGACGATGGGCCAGGTGCCCGACTCGGCCGGGTTCGCGCCGCTGGCGGTCGCCCAGGGCGTCGCCGTCGTCGGCGTCGCGCTGACGGCGGCGGTGCTCCGCGGCCGCTGGATCCCGTACGACGTCTCGCAGGCGTGGGGCATCGCCGCGGGCGTGCTCGCGACCGCCGCCGTCGTCGCGTTCCTCCTCGCCACGCAGACCGGCCTGCTGACGATCGCCTCGGTGGTCACCTCGCTCTACCCCGCGATCACCATCGCGCTGGCCGCGGTCGTGCTGCGCGAGCGGATCCACGCCTCCCAGGGCGTCGGACTGCTGCTGTGCGGGGTGGCCGTCAGCCTGGTGGCAGCGGCCTGACGGGGATCAGGCGCTGAGCCCCGACCCGATGGGTAGGCTCCACCGGTGCCGCTTCGGCACCCAGTCCACGATCGGGGTCGTGCCGTCGGCCTGGTCGACCATCTTGACCGACACCCGGACCGACGGGACGCGGTCGAAGCAGTCGCGGCTGATGACCGCGCGGAACACGTCGCGACCCCACTTCGGGCGCGCGGAGTAGTCACACTTGATCCGCGTGTCGCTGCCGTGCCAGCCGTCGGCCTCGGTCAGGACGTAGTCGGTGCCGTCGCCGAGCCCGCTGCTCAGCACGAGCTCGGGTCCCTTCACCTCGCGATCGGTGTCGATGAAGACCGACAGCCCGGCCGCACTGGAGCGCATCAGCTCGGTGAAGCGCACCTTGACCAGCAGGTTCTCCTTGCCGTGGTTGGCCTCGAGGCCGGTGATGTCGGTCAGCGAGCCGGAGGCGTCGGCCGGGTCGTCGATCGCGAAGAACTCCGCGTTGGCGGGCGGCGCGACGAGGGAGACGAGCGTGAGCGCCGACAGTGCGGCGAGTGAGATCCGAGTCCTCATGGCCCGAGTGTGGCACCACCCACCCCCTCCGCGTCCACCCACTTGCGGGGGTGGACGGGTCCACCCCGGTGGCACGATGGAGACATGGCGGGAGCGGGGGTCCGGGGCGTACGCCGGACCCGTGCGGCCGCTGCGCTGGTGGGCGTCGTGGCGCTGACCGGATGCACCAATGACCCGGCCGGCACCGCGGCCCCGTCACGGCCGACCACGTCGTCGACCCCCGCACCGCCACCCACGAGATCACCCACGCCGACCAACGATGCCCCGGACCCGCCGATCCGGATCGCGCTCGCCGGCGACATCCACTTCGAGGGCCCGCTCGCCGCGCGGCTGCGCGACCCGGCCACGGCCCTCGCCCCCGTCTCCGACGCCCTGTCCACGGCCGACCTCACGATCGTGAACCTCGAGACCTCGGTGGGGACAGGAGGTCGGCCCGAGCCGGGCAAGCGCTTCACCTTCTCCGCCGCGCCGGAGGCGTTCGATGCCCTGGCCGCCGCGGGCGTCGACGTCGCCACGATGGCCAACAACCACGCCCTCGACTACGGCCGCGCCCGCCTCCCGAGCACGTTCGCGGCGATCCGAAGCGCGGCCCGGGCGGACTCGCCGCTGGCGGTCATCGGGATCGGCCGCGACGCTGATGAGGCGTTCGCCCCTGCGCGCTCCGATGTCCGCGGCACCACAGTCGCTACGCTCGCCGCCTCCGTCGCCGACCAAGACCCGACGGCCGACCCGACCGGCGACTGGGCGGCCACGAGCGACCGCTCGGGGATCGCCGACGCCCTCGACCCCGGTCGGCTGCTCGAAGCCGTGGGCCGGGCACGGCGGTCCGCCGACGTGGTCGTGGTCTACCTCCACTGGGGTGTCCAGGGGCAGCGCTGTCCGAGCCGGGACCAACGCTCCCTCGCGGCGCACCTCGTCGACGCCGGGGCGGACATCGTGGTCGGCTCGCACGCCCACCAGCTCCAGGGCGACGGCCGCCTGGGCGACGCGTACGTCGCCTACGGGCTCGGCAACTACGCCTGGTACTCCCCCGGGGACGCCGACACCTCGCGGACGGGGGTGCTCTACCTGACGGTCCGCCCGCGCACCCACGGCTCCCGGCCGCCGTACGTCGTCCGGGCGGCGTGGGCACCGCAGCGCATCGGCGCCGACGGACTGCCGGCGACCACCACGCCCGAGGACGCCGCCGACTTCCGGGCCAGCCGCGAGTCCCTGCGCGCGTGCTCGGGCCTCGCCCCCTGATCGCTCAGCGCGGCGCGAGCCACTCCAGCAGGAGCCGGCCCACCCGCTCGAGCTGGGCGCGCTCGACGACGGAGGGTACGTCGCCGGCCGAGTGGTAGCCGACGTACGGCGTCGACCCCAGGCGTGCCCCGGGCAGGCCTGCGCGGACGAACGACCAGTGGTCGCTGCTGCGCTGCCGAGGGTCGGGCACAGTCGGTACGCCGACGCGCCGGGCAGCCGCGAGCAGGCTGTCTTGCACGGGGTCGGACTCCCCCGCCGAGCCGACCGGCACGGTGCTGCCCACACCCACGCGGTCGAGGGAGACCATGCCGCGCACGGCCTCGCGCTCGGCAGCCGACAAGGTGGCGACGTAGGTCCGCGAGCCGTAGTGGTGGTCGTCGTCGCTCGGTCCTCGGGGCTCCTCGGCCCCGAAGGCGACGAAGACCACCGGGAGGCGGGTGTCGTGGCGGGCGACCGCCTCGGCGACGGCCAGCACGACTCCGACTCCGGAGGCGTTGTCCTCGGCGCCGGGCGCCTGCGGCACGGTGTCGAGGTGGGCGCCCACGACCAGGTGCGGTCGCGACGGGTCGAGGCCGGGTGGCGTCGCGACGACGTTGACGGAGCGGCCGGCGGGCACGGCGACGCCCCACGACTCCCCCGCAGGTACGTCGATGCGCTGGCGCGCGACGTCGTACCCCTGCCGCGTGAAGGCGCGGGCCACCCAGTCGGCCGCGCGTGCGAAGGCAGGTCCGGTCGCCTCTCGCGGGCCGACGTCGCCGGCCAGGTGCCGGACCGTCCGGACGGCCGTCGCCACGTCGAGGTCGTCGGCGGACACCGGCTCCGGCGCCTCGCTGGGGCTCTGCTCGGGCTCGGGTGAAGTGCTGGCCTCCGGCGTCGACGACGCCGACGTCGCCGGAGCGGGCGACGGATCGGACGTGTCGGTCGAGCAGGCGGCCACGAGCAGGGCAGCCGGCACCGCGGCGACCAGGCGCCGGGCCGTGCCGGTCATCCGAGCCGGACGTCCAGGTAGGACCGGAGCATCAGCTCGACCTCGGCCAGCGACGCCTCGCGGTCGGGGTGCCCGGGCGGGCGATGGGCCAGCGTGTGGCGCACGGTCTCTATGCAGAGCTCGACGACCCGACGCAGCTCACCCGGCGACTGCTCCACCCCGGTGCCGCGCAGTGCCTCGGCGAACAGGTCGATCAGGTGCTCACGAACCGCGTGTGCCGGGGAGTCCCCGCGGTCGGGCGAGAGCTCCTCGGTCAGGCGGTAGTAGCCGGGGTGCTCCTCCTGGAGGGCTGCCGCGCGCCGGAGCAGCTCGCCGAGGGCGTCGTTGAGGTCGGCGACGGTGGTGATCCCGGAGACGACCTCGGTGTAGGCGGGCGCCACCGCCTCGAGGTAGCGGTTGGCCAAGGCGTCGACGATCGCCGACTTGTCCTCGAAGAAGCGGTAGAGCGCGCCGACCGACAGCCCGGCCCGCGCGGCGATGGCCGTGGTGCTGGCGCCGGCGACGCCGCGCTCGCCGATCTCGTGCTCGGCCGCCACGAGGATCCGGTCCACGGTCTCCCGGGACCGGTCCTGCTGGGGGCTTCGCCGAGTGCCGCTCACTGCACCATGATGACGCCTGACGCGCTGCGGGTGCACGTCACGGCCCGCGCGCCGGCGAGCCATGCGCCACGCAGGCAGGTGCCGAGGGCCCGCTGGCCCGACGCGTTGGGGTGCCACGACTCCTGGCAGGTCTGGTAGTAGTCCTTGCAGGTGTCGGTCACCCGCTTGATGTCGAACTTGTCGTACGGCGTGAAGCTCTGCACGTGCACGCCGCTCGGGCCGTCCATCACCCGCAGCGGCGTCGCCAGCGAGTTCGCCGGGCTGCCGGGTTGCTCGCACAACCGCGCGCCGTCGAAGGCCCGCTGCACGTTCAGGTAGGTGATCTCGGCCGAGGGCCGCTCGGTCTGGAGCGTCGTCGCGACGCCGGAGACCAGGCTGCCGAGGTTCTGGCTGAACCGGTGGGCCGGCCCGAGCGAGTCGATGTCTGCCGGGCAGCCGGCGGCGTACCTCTCGTCGACGAGCGCGCGGTACTTGTCGCGGGTGTCGCTGCGGCCGTCCTCGGTGCGGTACTGCTCGACGTACGCCGGCGGCAGCGGGTTGGTGTAGTCCTGGAGCACGACGCGGTGGTCGCCGTCCGCGTCGATCTCGTCGAGCACGTCGAGGACCTGGCGCACCGCTGCCGTCGTCTCCGCTCGCGCCGCGCTGAGCTGGGCGCTGGTCGCGAAGTCGGCGTCGCTGCACGGCCGCTCGTTGAGCTCGGTGCCGGTGACCCAATTGATGAAGTGGATCCAGACCTCCCACCAGCCGGTGTACCCGTCGGCGACGAAGCGCCCGGCGCACTCGGCGGCCACCCCGCCGAAGGTGAACTGGCTGTTGTTGGACCCGAGCCCGAGCAGCACCAGGTCGATGTCGCTCGCCTGCGCGACGGCGCGGAGCTGGGCGATCTGGGCGGCGACCAAGCGCCCGGCGGGGCGGGCGCTGGACGCCGCGGCCATGTCGGCCGGCTGCGCGCCGGAACAGGCGAGGTTCACCCGACGGGTGATGCCGGGCAGGTCCGCCACCTGGATCGAGGCGTTGGCCGAGCGGTGGCAGAAGAACGGGTTGCTGTTGGACGCCGACCAGCCGGGGAACCCCTGCGCGACGCCGAACTGGTCGGTCACGGCCTGGTAGGCGCCCGCACCCTCGCCGCTGATGAAGCTGTCGCCCATCGCCACCGCCGTCGGTGGCAGCGGGTCCGCCTGCGCCGGCGGCGCCAGCGCGGCCAGTGCCCCCGCGGCGATCAGCAGTACGCCGGCCAGTGCCGACCCCTCACGTGCGGTGCGTCCGAGCATGGGCCCTCCCGAGATCATGAACGCGAAACGACATTCGCGTTCTTGCATCGTGCGCCCGCCCGGACCAGGCGTCAAGGGTCGCGGGCGGCCCGAAATGACGAGCAGCGCCGCCCGGCGGGGCGGCGCTGCTCGGCGTGCTGTGCGGGAGGTGGACCTCAGTCGAGGTAGTCGCGCAGGACCTGCGACCGGCTCGGGTGGCGCAACTTCGACATGGTCTTCGACTCGATCTGGCGGATCCGCTCGCGGGTTACGCCGTAGACCTTGCCGATCTCGTCGAGGGTCTTGGGCTGGCCGTCGGTGAGGCCGAACCGCATCGACACCACGCCGGCCTCGCGCTCGGAGAGCGTGTCGAGCACGGCGTGCAGCTGCTCCTGCAGGAGCGTGAACGACACGGCGTCGGCCGGGACGATCGCCTCGGAGTCCTCGATCAGGTCACCGAACTCGGAGTCGCCGTCCTCGCCGAGGGGCGTGTGCAGCGAGATCGGCTCGCGGCCGTACTTCTGGACCTCGATGACCTTCTCCGGGGTCATGTCGAGCTCCTTGGCCAGCTCCTCCGGCGTGGGCTCGCGGCCCAGGTCCTGGAGCATCTGGCGCTGCACGCGGGCGAGCTTGTTGATGACCTCGACCATGTGCACCGGGATACGGATGGTGCGGGCCTGGTCGGCCATCGCGCGGGTGATCGCCTGGCGGATCCACCACGTGGCGTAGGTCGAGAACTTGTAGCCCTTGGTGTAGTCGAACTTCTCGACCGCACGGATCAGGCCGAGGTTGCCCTCCTGGATCAGGTCGAGGAAGAGCATGCCGCGACCGGTGTAGCGCTTGGCCAGCGAGACCACGAGGCGGAGGTTGGCCTCGAGGAGGTGGTTCTTGGCGCGACGGCCGTCCTCCGCGATCCACTCGTACTCCTCGAGCATCTTCGCGCTGATGCGACCGCCCTTGCCGAGCTTCTCCTCCGAGAACAGGCCGGCCTCGATCCGCTTGGCGAGCTCGACCTCCATCTCGGCGTTGAGCAGCGGGACCTTGCCGATCTGCTTGAGGTAGTCCTTGACCGGGTCGGCGGTGGCGCCGGCCACCATGACCTGCTGCTCGGGCTCGTCGGTCTCGTCGGCCGCGGAGACGGTGAAGGCCTGCTTCTCGTCCTCCTTGATGGTCGGGTCGGCCGCGACGTCCTTCTCGAACTGGTCGTCCGGGATGTCGGGCAGGACCTTCTTGCCGTCGGGACCCACCGCGGGTGCCTCGGCACCGAGGTCGACGACCTCGTCGCCGGCGGGTGCGGCCGCGGTCTTCTTCGCGGCTGCCTTCTTCGCCGGCGCAGCCTTCTTGGCGGCGGCCTTGGCGGCCGGGGCCTCAGCGGTCTTGGTGGCCGCCTTCTTCGCCGGCGCCTTCTTCGCGGCGGCGGAGGTGGCCGAGCGCTTGCTGGTCGCGGCGACCGCGCGCAGGCTCGTGGCGTCGACCTGGACCGAGATGCCGAGGCCACTGAGGTGCACGAGGAGTGCCTTCAGGTGCTTGGGCTCGACACCGGCCTCGTCACTGGCACGTCGTACGTCCTCGGGGGACACCGTGCCGGTGGGGGTGCCGCTGGCGACCAGAGCGGCGATGGAGGGGTGCGTCAGCACCTCCGCGGGGAGCAACTTGCGTGCGTGTGAGGACACGAACACCTCTCGTCAAACAGCTTCGGGGCGCGGCGAGGCCCGGTGACGTCAAGAGCCGCGCCGTCATTCTGCCACGGCCTGCCACGCGTCCCGGCATTCGCCTCACCCGAGAGCTACTCGGCGGCGCGTACGGCCGCCTTCTTCGCCTTCTTGAAGTCGCGCACCTTCTGCAGCGAGTCGGCGTCGACGACGTCGGCGACCGAGCGGTGCCCGTCGAGCGCGTAGTCGCCGACCACCGCCTCCCAGCCCTCGGGACGTACGCCGAGCTGCTTGGCGAGCAGCGCCACGAAGATCTGGGCCTTCTGCTTGCCGAAGCCGGGCAGCGCCATGATCCGCTTGAGCAGGTCCTTCGCGTCGCTCGCCTCGGTCCACAGCCGCGAGGCGTCCCCGCCATAGGAGTCCTCGACGATGCGCGCGACCTCCTGGAGCCGCGCGGCCATCGAGCCCGGGAACCGGTGGATGGCAGGCGTCGTGGACGCCATCGCCGCGAACTCGTCGGGGTCGGCGGCCGCGATCGCCTCCGGGGCGAACGTGCCGAAGCGCTGGAGCACCTTGGCCGGCCCCCGGAAGGCGTGCTCCATCGGGTACTGCTGGTCGAGCATCATCCCGATCAGCAGCGCGAACGGGGAGTCGTCGAGGACCTTGTCGGCGGCCGCGTCACCGGTGATCTGGAAGCCCATGGGTCGATTCTGCCGCAGACGCCCGCAAGGTCATACGGCCAGGGCACGCGGCGGCCCCGCCCGTATGACGTCCGGACGGAGGACGAGGCGTGCTACTGGGCCTTGACGGCGAGGACCGGGCAGGGCGCGTCGAGCAGGACCCGCTGCGCGTTGCTGCCGAGGATCAGCTTGCCGACCGGTGAGCGACGACGCAGGCCGATCACGAGCAGCTCGGCGTTGTTGGCCTCGGCGATGCTGATCAGGTCCTCAGCCGGCTCGAAACCGCGCACCAGCTGGCGGATGTCGTGCTCGACACCGGCCTCGTCGAGGGTGGTCTTGATCGCGGCCATGTCGTCCTCGGCGGCGCGCGCCCGGGTGCCGTCGAACTCCTGGCCCCCGCGGTGGGAGTTCACCACGACCAGCCTGCTCCCGCGCAGCTTCGCCTCCGCGATGCCTGCGCTCAGGGCGGCTTCGCCCTCCGGCTTGGGGACGTATCCGACGACGACGGTGCCCATGGGGTCTCCTCTCGCGGCCACACAGCGTCCGTGCGGCTGGCCTGTTGGCACCGTAACGGAAACCGACGGGCTTGGGCAGCCTGTGGAGACCCGCGTCGGCGCGGCGTCCATCCGTCAGGGTGGGGACATGACCGTCCAGGCGCCCGTCGACCGTCGCACCCACCGGGTGCTGCGGGCCGCGGTGCTCGAGCTCGTCGAGGCCGAGCCGCGTCGCCGGTTCCCCGCCGTCGTCCACGCCGGGATCCCGGGTCGCAGCGTCCGCCACGTGGAGGACCCGGCACTGCCGGACGCAGGACTGCGCGCCGACGTCGTGCTGGCGCTGCTCCGCCATGCAGCGAGGGCCGCGGAGCCGCCGCTCCTGTGGCTGACCCGACCCGGCGAGCTCACCCCGCACGACGACGACCTGCGGTGGCTCGGCCCCGCGCGCTGGGCCGCGTCGGCGCTCGGCCTGCCGGTGGGACTGGTCGTCGTCACCCGTCGGGGGTGGTTCGACCCCGTCTCGGACGTACGACGCGAGTGGCGCCGGCTGCGCCCGCGAACCGCGCCCTGACGCAGGTGCCGATCAGTCCCACTCGTGGACGGGCGCGTTGCTGTGCATCCGCTCGCGGTAGTCGAGCAGCGTGGCCCGCAACGCGTCGTAGCGGTCCTCTCCCCCGCGGGCGTGCACCCGGTCGACGAACCACGCGGCACCGCTGGTCTCCTTCAGGCACCGCTGCTCGATGATCCCGAGGTAGCGGTCGCTCTCCTCGCCCGGCACACCCCACGCGTCCAGCCCGGCGCGCGCCATCGGGAGCAGGCGTCGCAGCACGAGCTCGGTGGCCCGGACCTGGCCGATGCCGGGCCAGTAGACCTGCGCGTCGACACCGAGCTGGGCGGCGACGTGGAAGTTCTCCTCGGCGGCGGAGAACGACATCTGCGACCACAGCGGGCGCTCGCTCTCGGCGAGGTAGCGGATCAGGCCGAACCACAGGGCCGCGTTGGCTATCGTGTCGGCGACCGTCGGGCCGGCGGCCAGCAGGCGGTTCTCCACCCGCAGGTGCGGCACGCCCTGGGAGATGTCGTAGACCGGCCGGTTCCAGCGGTAGATCGTGCCGTTGTGGAGCCGCAGCTCGTGCAGCCGCGGCGTGCCGCCGGCCTCGAGCACCTCGAGCGGGTCCTCCTCGTCGGTGATCGGCAGCAGGGCCGGGAAGTAGCGGACGTTCTCCTCGAACAGGTCGAACACCGAGGTGATCCAGCGCTCGCCGAACCACACGCGCGGACGCACGCCCTGGGCCTTGAGCTCCTCGCTGCGGGTGTCCGTGGCCTGTTCGAAGAGCGGGATCCGGGTCTCGCGCCACAGCTCCTTGCCGAGCAGGAACGGCGAGTTGGCCGACACCGCGACCTGGATGCCGGCGATGGCCTGGGCGGCGTTCCAGTAGGCGGCGAACTGGTCGGGCGAGGTCTGCACGTGGAACTGGGTGCTGGTGCAAGCGGCTTCCGGCACGATCGAGTCCGCGGTCGTGGTGAGCCGCTCGCGCCCGGAGATGCTGATCGTGATGTCCTCGCCACGCGCGGCCAGGATCTGCTCGGAGAGCAGCTTGTAGCGCGGGTTGGCGCTCAGCGACGAGAGGCTCATGTGGCCCTCGGCCAGGGTCGGCAGGATGCCGATCATCACCTGGTGGGCGCCGACCCCGGCGGCCTTCTCCTCGGCGTCGTTGAGCGAGCGGCGCAGTCTCTCCTCGAAAGTCGTCAGCCCGCCCTCGCGCAGCTTGGCCGGGGCGAGGTTGATCTCGATGTTGAACTGTCCGAGCTCGGTCTGGAAGTCGGGATCGGCGAGCGCCTCGAGCACCTCGGCGTTCTTCAGCGCCGGGTCGCCGGCGTCGTCGATCAGGTTGAGCTCCATCTCCAGGCCCGTCATCGGGTCGTCGGTGTCGAAGCGGGCCTCGCGCAGCATCCGGGCGAACACGTCGAGGTTGCGGCGGACCTTCTCGCGGTGCCGCGTCCGGTCAGCCCGGCTGAACTCCTGCTGGTCGACCTCTTCTCCCATGACGGCACCCTAGTCACGGCGACCCCCACCGGGAACCGCCCGCGAGGGGGATCTCAGGCGGCGGGACCGGAGGTCCCCACCGGGTCGGGGCGCAGCGACTCCCACGTGCCCGGGGACGTCGCGGTCTCGAGGAGCTGGGCCACCAGCCCGGCCAGCGAGTGGGTCGGGTGGGCCTCGCGGCAGCGGTCGACCGCGCACCAGGCGAGCGCCCCGTCGCCGACCAGCCACGCCGCGAAGGCCAGCACGGCCGCCGGTCCGGCGACGTGGGCGACCGGCAGGCGGCGTACGGCGTCGGACCAGAGGTCGACCGCTGCCCGTGCCTGGCCGCGCGTGAGCCAGACCCATGCCTCGTCGCGCAGCTCGCCCGTGGTGACGGTCAGCGCGACCGCCGCCAGCTCGGCACCGGTGAAGGTCGTGCCGCGCTCGACGTGCCGCCGGGTCAGCGCGGCCAGGCCCCCCGGTGGGAGCGGGGAGGCCGCGGCCAGGTCTTCCTCTGCTCGCTCCCCCGCCGCCACGTCCGGGGCGATCGTGGCCCGCAACGCCTCGCGGCTGGTGTGCGTCACCCGGCCGTCGAGGACCCCCTGCGCGGTGAACGGGTGCGAGGCGAGGGTGAACCGCACGCCCCGGTAGGCCGCCAGCGGCGCCCCGGGCAGGACGGCGTACCAGTGGTCGTCGTGGACCCGCAGCACCTCGATCACGCCGATGCCGGCGGCGGTGAGCCCCTCGTGGAGCGCCCAGGCGGCCTCGTCGGCCACCGTGGTGTCGTCGTCGTAGACCACCACGACGGCCTCGCGCACGCCGTTGCGCCGCGCCGGTCGGACGAGGGCCTCGACCACGTCGTCGACGTCGTCGGGGTCGTGCGGCAGGTCGACGCGGGCGTGCATGCCGCCGCCGCGGCCGACGCTGACCAGCACCACCGAGTGCTGCGGGACGAAGCCGAGCGCGATCGGCACGAAGGCCGCGATGTCGTCGGGCGTGCGAGCCCGCAGGGTCGTGATCGGGCTGCTGTCAGGGACGGGGAGCTGCTGGAAGGAGGTCATGCCAGGACGCTTCCCGCGGCCACCGACGCCCGATCCTCTGCCCACCCCGACCCTGTGGAGAAGACCTCACAGGGTCCCCCTGTGGACGGTTCGTGGCCCACCACGCTGCGAGACTGCTCTGTGTGAGGACGGTTCCAGCGGTGCGGCCGGTCCCCGGGGACGGGGCCTGATGCGCACCACCGCGTCGATCCTCCACCTGGACCTGGACGCCTTCTTCGCCGCCGTCGAGCAGCGCGACAAGCCGTCGCTGCGCGGCAAGCCGGTGATCGTCGGAGGCACCGGCGGGCGTGGCGTGGTGTCGACGGCGTCGTACGAGGCGCGGAGGTACGGCGTCGGCTCGGCGATGTCGGGGCGCGAGGCGAGGGCCCGCTGCCCGCACGCAGCGTTCCTCAGCGGCCGGTTCCACGCCTACCGCGCGACCAGCAAGCTCGTCATGCAGGTGCTGCGCGACCTGTCGCCGCTCGTCGAGCCGCTCTCGCTCGACGAGGCGTTCGTCGACCTCGCCGCGGCCGACCTGCCCGACCTCGAGGTGGAGACCGTCACCGCGGTCGGCGAGCGGCTGCGGGCACGCGTCCAGGAGGTCACCGGCGGACTGACCGGGACCGTCGGTATCGCCTCGTCGAAGTTCCTCGCCAAGGTCGCGAGCGAGCTCGACAAGCCCGACGGCATGACGGTCGTGGCGCCCGGCACCGAGCTCGACCTGCTCCGCCCGATGAAGGTGACCGTGATCCCCGGCGTCGGCCCGGCCACGACCGAGCGGCTGCGACGCGCCGGCATCCACACGATCGCCGAGCTGGAGCAGGTGAGCGAGGACGAGCTCGTCCGGCTGCTCGGCCAGGCGCACGGCCAAGGACTCTGGCAGCTTGCCCGCGCCCAGGACTTCCGCCCCGTCGTCGCGGAGCGCGAGGCCAAGTCGGTCAGCGTCGAGGGCACCTACGACACCGACCTCACCGACCGGCGCCTGATGGAGGGACTGCTCACCCGTCAGGCGCGCGAGGTCGGCGCCCGCCTGCGCAAGGGCGGGCTCTCCGGCCGCACGGTCACCATCAAGGTGCGGCTCTACGACTTCACCACCCTGAACCGCTCGAGCACGCTCTCCAGCCCGACCGACGACGACGCGACGATCGCCCGCATCGCCCGCGCGCTCCTCGGCGACCTGGACACCACCGGTGGTGTGCGGCTGCTCGGCGTCGGCGTGTCCGGGCTCGCCGACTGGGTGCAGGAGGACCTCTTCGGTGACACCCCCGAGGCCGAGGAGGTGGATGAGGTCGTGCTGCCCGAGCCCCCACGTCGTACGTGGCCGCCAGGCGCCGACGTCGTGCACGACGAGATGGGCGCCGGCTGGGTCTGGGGCTCCGGCTCGGGCGTGGTCACGGTCCGCTTCGAGACCGCGGACACGCCGCCCGGACCCGTGCGCAGCTTCAAGGCCGACGACCCGGCGCTGCACCGCTACGTCCCGCCGCCGGAGGAGTAGCGGATCGCGGGACCGGTCGCGTCACCCGCCGTTCACCGGGCCGTCGTTGCGTCCGACGGGTCGGCCGCGGGACCATGATCGGGCCCCTTCGGGGGAAATAGGGTGAGGGGCTCCAGATGGTATGAGCATCAGGAGCCCCTCGGTTTGTCCGGGAAGGTGACGTCCGGACCACCGGACCGGTCTCCCTGTCCCCGCCGACCCCGTCACCGGGCCTGCGCGGCGAGCAAGTCGCCGTGTGGAACTGTTCGTCCGATCCGATCCCCGACCCCGCCCGGAGGCGGTTTCGGTAGGGAGAGTTCTATGCCCGCGGGAGCACGGGCCGCAAGGGGTTCGGCGAACAAACTTCCGGTCCCACAGGGTTGCCCACAGAACTTCTCGCGTGCTCCACAGGCAGCCCGGCCCCCTCCACAGATCTGCGGCCTGGCTGTGGACGGCCGACCGGTCCGGGCTGCGCATGGACCCCGTCTCGACGGGGAACCCCTGAGAAGACCCTGAGAGTTCGGGTTTCGTGCAACTCCCGGGGGCACTGGCTCGTCAGTGCAGGTGAAGGCACCGACATCCGATCGGGAATCTCGCATCGAACTCAGGTGTTGGAACAGGTGTGCGACACGGGGTGATCGCACGAGAAGCAGGAGGACGAAGATGAGCACTGCACAGGCCAAGCGCACCACCACCACGACTCGTGAGATCGAGGGCCGCGACAGCGTCGGTCTCTACCTGGACGAGATCGCCCGCACCCCCCTGCTCGACGCCGAGACCGAGGTCGAGCTCTCCAAGACCATCGAGGCAGGCCTGCTGGCCCAGCACCTGCTCGACACCGGCCGCGTCGGCCGCCGCAAGGGCGGTGCACCGATGAGCGCCAACGAGGCCGAGCTCGAGTGGCTCGCCGAGCAGGGCCGCCTCGCCGTCGACCGCTTCATCGAGGCGAACCTGCGCCTCGTCGTGTCGATCGCCCGCAAGTACGGCCGCTCCCAGATGCCGATGCTCGACCTGATCCAGGAGGGCAACACCGGCCTGATCCGCGCGGTCGAGAAGTTCGACTACACCAAGGGCTACAAGTTCTCGACGTACGCCACCTGGTGGGTGCGGCAGGCCATCACCCGCGGCATCGCGCAGCAGGCCCGCGTCGTACGGCTTCCCGTGCACGTCGTGGAGGAGCTCAACCAGGTCGGCAGCGCCCGTCGGACGCTCGAGCGCCAGCTCGGCCGCGACCCGGAGCCGCAGGAGATCGCCACCGAGCTCGGCATGGACGTCGACCGCGTCCTCGACCTGATGAGCTGGGGCCGCGAGCACGTCTCGCTGGACACCCCGGTCGACGAGGACGGGGACACCTCGCTGGGTGACCTGATGGCGCAGGAGACCGCGCCCGGTCCGGACCTCAACGTCCTCGACGCCGAGGCCCGCCAGCGGCTCGACGACCTCGTCGGGATCCTCGACGAGCGCTCCGCGGACATCGTCCGGGCCCGTTACGGCCTGGCCGACGGTCGCCAGCACAAGCTCGCCGACATCGGCGCCCGGCACGGCATCTCCGCCGAGCGGGTCCGCCAGCTCGAGCGCGAGGCGCTCCAGAAGCTGCGTCGCGCGGGAGACCCGGACCTCGCAGCCTGAGCCGGCCCTCTTCAGCGATCCCCGGCTGACCGGGGATCGCTGAACTTGTCGGCCCGTGCACGGCCTGACAAGTTCAGCGAAGGCCTGACAACTAGTACGCCGCGGACAACAGGTTCCCGCTGGCGGCCTGTGCCTGCTCGACCACGTCGACGGGCACAGGCCGCTTTGCTGCGATCCGGGCCTGCCACATCTGGAGGGCGACCACGCGCGACGCCGCCTCCTCGATCCGGTCGCGGGGCAGGTCGCCGGACTTGATCGCGTCGACGATGATCTGGTGCGTCGTGGCGTTGTCCACCGGCATCAGCAGCAGGTCGGCGCCTGCCTTGAGCGCCTGGAGCGCAGGGGTGGGGCGACCCGCGACGGCGCCCATGCCGAGCGAGTCGGTGATGGCGACGCCCTCGAAGCCGAGGTCGTCGCGGAGCAGGTCGTAGACCTCCGGCGCCATGCTCGCCGGCACGTCGGGGGCGATCGAGGTGAGGTCGAGGTGGCTCATCATCACCGCCGGCGCGTGCTTGGCGATGGCCAGCTCGAATGGCGGCAGGTCGTGCTGGCGGATCTCCTCCAACGTCGAGTCGACGACGGGCAGCGCGTCGTGGCTGTCGGTCGTCGCCGTGCCGTGGCCCGGGAAGTGCTTGACCGTGGACACGATGCCGGCGGAGTCGTAGCCCTTCACGGCGTACGCCGTCGCCAGGGCGGCCACCTGCGGGTCCTCCGACGCCGACCGGGGTCCGATCGTCGGGTCGGCCGCACCGATGGTGACGTCGCCGACGGGTGCGAACACCCACGTGAACCCGAGGTCGCGCAGCTCGAAACCGGTCGCCCTGGCGGCCAGGCGGGTCACCTTGCGACCCGACCTCAGGTCGTTCTGGATGGCGTAGCCGGCGGACTTGAACTCCGGGAAGTCGGTCGCGATGCCGCGCAGGTGGGAGACGTAGCCGCCCTCCTGGTCCACGCCGATGACCGGCGGGAAGTCGCGACCGTCTTCGGCGGCCGCCTGCGCGACCGCGGCGGTCATCGCGAGCACCTGGTCGCGGTCGGTGACGTTGTCGGCGGTGATCGAGACGCCTGCGAGGTGCAGGTCGCGCACCATGTCGGCCGGCTCCGCGGGGTCGGTGCCGTGGAATCGGCCCACGATCACCTGTCCGGCGAGCTGGTCCGGCGACCAGGTGCTCACCAGCTCCTGGGCCTCCTCGACCTCACCGATGGTGGGAC
The DNA here is from genome assembly GCF_031457855.1 of Nocardioides sp. BE266. Classification (NCBI taxonomy): domain Bacteria; kingdom Bacillati; phylum Actinomycetota; class Actinomycetes; order Propionibacteriales; family Nocardioidaceae; genus Nocardioides; species Nocardioides sp. BE266. The sequence continues at coordinate 450,959 of NZ_JAURTI010000005.1, forward strand.
CCCACGAGGTCGGGGTGTCCGGGTCGTCCGGGGTCTCCGTGGCGGTCGGGTCGTCCGCCGGGGCGCTCGGGCTCGACGAGGACGTGCCGGGCCCGCTGCCGTCGTCGGACCCCACGGCCGCGCACCCGGTGGCCAGGAGGACACCTGCTGCGAGGACGGCCAGACGGGGTCGGATCGAACGCACGCCGGGAGGGTACCTGCCGCGCCGTCGCGATCGGGAAACGTCAGGCTGCGTCGCGCAGCGCCGCGTAGACCTGCTCGACGCGGCCCCTCAGGTCCTCGAGCGAACCGGTGTTGTCGATCACGTGCGTGGCGATGGCCAGGCGCTGTTCGCGGGTCGCCTGGGCCGCGATCCTCGACTCGGCCTCGTCGCGCGACCAGCCCCGGTCCCGCACCATCCGCTCGACCTGGACCTCGGTCGGGACGTCCACGACCACGACGGCGTCGAAGGAGCCGGCGCGGCCACCCTCGGCGAGCAGCGGGATGTCGTGGACGACGACGGCGTCCGCGGGTGCCTCCGCCTCGAACTCGGCGCCACGGCGGTGCACGAGCGGGTGGATGATCGCCTCCAGACGCGTGCGCGCGCCGGCGTCGGCGAAGACGATCGCGCCCATCGCGGGCCGGTCGAGGTCGCCCTCGGGCGTCAGCACCGAGTCGCCGAACTCCTCGACGACCGCGGCCAGTCCGGGCGTCCCCCGGGCCACCACCTCGCGCGCCAGCAGGTCGGCGTCGATGACGACGGCCCCCAGCTCGGCGAGCATCGCCGAGACGGTGCTCTTGCCCGAGGCGATGCCACCGGTCAGGCCGACACGCACGGTCACTGGTCCTCCCCCACGACGCGCTCAAGGATCTCGTGGAGCGTACGACGCTCCTCCTCCGGCAGCACGCCCAGGACCTGCTCGGACGCCTGACGTCGTACGTCGTCGATGCGGCCGACCAGGTCGCGGCCGTTGTCGGTGAGGGTGAGGGTGGTGGCCCGACGGTCGGTCGGGTCGGCGGTCCGCACGACCCAGCCGCGCTCCTCGAGCGCGTCCACGACCTCCGTCGCAGAGCGGGGCGCGATGCGCAGCTCCTCGGCGAGCACGGACGGCCGCATCCCCTCGGGGCGGGAGGACAGGACTCGCAGCGCGCGGGACTGCGACGGCGTGACCTGCCACGCGGCCAGCGAGTCGGCGTATGCACGGCGCACGCGCCGGGCCAGCGCCATGACCAGGTCGCCCGTGGCAGGTGGTTCGTGCGGGCCCACGGAATATCTCCGCTCGTCAGTCGGTTGTCACCTCATAGTGAGGTTACCTCACCTTGTCCCCCGACCTCCAGAGAGGAGCTGGTCGCATGGCTGACCACACTCCAGGCTCCCGCCGCTCCGGCGGCCGTCCCGACCCCGCAGACCTGCGGCAGCTCGCGGACTCCCCCGTCTCCCTCCGACGCATCGCGCGCCTCTTCGCGCCCCACCGAGCCACACTGGCCGTCGTCGTCGCCCTCATCGTGCTGAGCTCGCTGGTCTCGCTCGCCCAGCCGTTCCTCGTGCGCCACGTCATCGACGAGGCGCTCCCGCAGCAGGACGTCCGCCTGCTGCTCCTCCTCGTCGCCGCGATGCTCGGCGTAGCCGTCGCCACCGCCGTGATCGGCGTCGTCCAGACCTGGCTGTCGACCGCCGTCGGCCAGCGCGTGATGCACCGGCTGCGCAGCGACCTCTTCGCCCACCTCCAGCGCCAGTCGCTCGGCTTCTTCACCCGCACCCGCGGCGGTGAGGTGCAGTCGCGCCTGGTCAACGACATCGGCAGCATGCAGGGCGTCGTCACCCAGACCGCCACCTCGATCGCCGCCAACCTGACCGTCGTCGTCGGCACCGCCGTCGCGATGGTCGCCCTGAGCTGGCGTCTCGCGCTGCTCTCGCTGATCGTGCTCCCGCCGGCCGTCCTGCTGACCCGGCAGGTCGCCCGCATGCGCCACAAGGTCACCGCAGAGCGTCAGCGCCGGCTCGCCGACCTGCACGTGCAGATCGAGGAGGGTCTCTCGGTCAGCGGCGTGCTGCTCCACAAGACCCTCGGCGCCTCGCCGCGCCTCACCGCGAAGTTCGACGAGACCTCCGCCGACCTGGTCGGCCTCGAGATCCGCTCCCGCCTCGCCGGTCGCTGGCGGATGGCGACGATGAACGTCGTGTTCGCCGCGGTGCCGGCCGCGATCTACCTCGCCGCAGGCCTTCCGGCCACCTCGGGTGGGATGACGATCGGCACGCTCGTCGCCTTCATCGCCCTCCAGGGCAGCCTGTTCCGCCCGCTGATGGGCCTGCTCAACGTCGGGGTCGACATCACCTCGTCGATGGCGCTCTTCAGCCGCATCTTCGAGTACGCCGACCTCCCCATCGAGATCGACGAGCCCGACGAGCCGGTGGCCCTCCCCCGGGTCGGCGCGGCCGGCGAGGTGCGGTTCGAGGGCGTCGGTTTCGCGTACGACGACGACCGCCCCGTGCTCAGTGATGTCGACCTCGTCGTCCCGGCGGGCTCGACGCTGGCCCTCGTCGGCGAGACGGGCAGCGGCAAGTCGACGCTCGCCTCCCTGGTCCCGCGCCTCCACGACGTCACGTCCGGCCGGGTCACCATCGACGGCGTCGACGTGCGCGACCTCGGCCTCGCCGACCTCTCCGACCTCGTCGGCGTGGTCACCCAGGAGACCTACCTGATGCACGCCACCGTGCGCGAGAACCTCCGCCACGCCCGTCCCGACGCGACCGACGCGGAGCTCGAGGCCGCCGCCCGCCAGGCGCGGATCCACGACGTCATCGCCGCGCTCCCGGACGGCTACGACACGGTCGTCGGCTCCCGCGGGCACCGTTTCTCCGGCGGCGAGAAGCAGCGCCTGGCCATCGCCCGCACGCTGTTGCGCGACCCCGCGGTGCTCGTGCTCGACGAGGCCACCAGCGCGCTCGACAACGAGACCGAGCGGGCCCTCCTCGGCACCCTCGCCGAGGTCGCCCGCACCCGGACCACGATCACCATCGCGCACCGGCTCTCGACCGTGCGCGACGCTGACCAGATCGCCGTACTGAGCCACGGGCGGGTGGTCGAGCTCGGTACCCACGAGGAGCTCCTGCTCCTCGGCGGCAGGTACGCCGACCTGGTGCGGGGCGGCCTCCGGGCAGAGCCCGCGGCCGCCTGAGCATCAGGCGCCGCCGGCCTTCTCAGCCGCAGCGAGCAGCACGCAGGTCGCGACGGCCTCCATCGCCTCGGTGACCTCCGCGAGGGGCGGCATGGTCGGCGCGAGGCGGATGTTGGTGTCGTCGGGGTCCTGCTTGTAGGGGTACGACGACCCGGCCGGCGTCAGCGCGACCCCGGCGGCCTTGGCCAGCTCGACCACGCGCGACGCGGTGCCGGGCACCACGTCGAGGTTGACGAAGTAGCCCCCGGTCGGGGTGTTCCACCTCGCGACGTCGCGGCCGCCGAGCCGCTCGGAGAGGACCCGGTCCACCTCGGCGAACTTCGGCGCGATGATCTCGCGGTGGCGCACCATGTGGTCGCGCACGCCCTGCGCGTCGCCGAAGAACTCGACGTGACGCAGGTGGTTGACCTTGTCCGGGCCGATGGACCCGTTGCCGAGGTGTCCGAGGTACCACTTCACGTTCTCGGTCGAGGCGGCCAGGAAGGCCACGCCGGCACCGGCGTAGGTGATCTTGGACGTCGAGGCGAACATGATCGGCCGGTGCGGGTGGCCCGCCGCCGAGGCCAGCGTGAGGATGTCGGCGCTCTTCGCCTCCTCCTCGGTGAGGTGGTGCAGCGCGTAGGCGTTGTCCCAGAAGATCTTGAAGTCGGGCGCGGCGGTCGTCATGGCCGCCAGCCGGGCCGCGACGTCCTGGCTCACGATGGCGCCGGACGGGTTGGCGTAGGTCGGCACGACCCACATGCCCTTGAAGCTCGGGTCGTCCTTGACCAGTGCCTCGACAGCGGTCACGTCGGGGCCGTCGTCGTGCATCGGGACGGTCACCATCTCGATGCCGAGGCTCTCGAGCAGCGTGAAGTGGCGGTCGTAGCCCGGGACCGGGCACACGAAGCGGACCTTCTCCTCCTGGCCCCACGGGCGCTCGGAGTCGACGGCACCGAAGAGCATCAGGTCGACCAGGCAGTCACGCATCATGGTCAGGCTCGAGTTGCCGCCCGCGACGACCTGCTCGGGCTCGACCCACAGCAGCTCGGCGAACATCGCGCGCAGGTCGGCGAGGCCCTCGAGCCCGCCGTAGTTGCGTACGTCGACGCCGTGGGCGTCCTTGGTGGACGTCGGCAGCCGGAGCAGCTCGTCGGCGAGGTCGAGCTGCTGGGCGGACGGCTTGCCGCGCGTGAGGTCGAGCTTGAGCCCGCGCGTCTTCAGCTCCTCGTAGGCCGCGCGCTGCTGCTCTAGCAGCGCGGCGAGGTCGTCGGCGGACAGGTCGGCCAGCGCAGTCGCGTTCACGCGGCCAAGGCTACCGAGGCCGCGCCTGGGGTCAGGCCGGTGTCCGGAACGTACGGCGGTACTCCTGCGGGCTGACGCCGCGCGAGCGGCCGAAGTGGTGACGCAGCGTGGCGGCGTTGCCGAAGCCGACCTCGCCGGCGACCCAGTCGATCGAGTGGTCGGTCTGCTCCAGCAGCTCCTGGGCGGCGCGCACGCGCTCCCCGAGGATCCAGCTGTAGGGCGTCGTACCGGTCTCCTCCTTGAACCTCCGGGCGAAGGTGCGACCCGACATGTGCATCTGCCGCGCGAGGGTCTCCACGTCGAGCTCCTCGGCGAGGTTGGCGCTGATCCAGGCCAGGAGCGGCGCGAGGGCCTCCGACTCGCAGACGGGGACCGGACGGGCGATGAACTGGGCCTGCCCGCCATCGCGGTGCGGAGGGACCACCATGCGGCGGGCGGTGGTCGCGGCGACCTTCGCGCCGAACTGCTGACGCATCACGTGGAGCGCCGCGTCGAGCACGGCGGCGGAGCCGGCGCCGGTCACGATGCTGCCGTCCTGCACGTAGAGCACGTCACGGTCCACGATCGCCTCGGGGAACCGCTCGGCCAGCTCGGTGGCGTAGCGCCAGTGGGTGGTGCAGCGGCGCCCGTCGAGCACGCCCGCGTCGCCGAGCATGAAGGTCGCGGAGCAGTGTGCGAACAGCATCGCGCCCCGGTCGTGGGTGGCGCGGATCAGCTCCGCGACGGCGGGCGAGGACTTGCGGTGGTCGCTCATGGGCGCCAGGCAGACGAGGTCGGCGTCGGCGGCCTCGTCGAGCCCGTGCTCGACGACGAGGTCGAAACCCGCCCGGCTCTGCAGGCGACCGGGCGTCGGTGTGACGACCTTGAAGTCGAAGACCGGGTTGTCGTCCTCGGGGTGGTAGGGCTCGGCCCACACCTCGCACAACGCGCCGAGGCCGAACGGCTCGGGCTGCTCCTGGACGACGACGGCGACCTTCTTCATGACGACAGACTGCACCACGTGTGGCAGTAAATCAACTAATACTGGCATTCCTGCCACTGGTGGCGGTAAGTAGATGGGCGCAGACTTACTGCCATGAACACCATCCTCGCCCTCCTGGCCCTGACCGCCCTCTTCACCGTGCTGGTCAGCTACGTCCGTCACGACCGGTTCGCCGGCCCCTCCGCCACCACCCACCGCTTCGACGACCTCGGCGACGTCGACCTCCGCCAGCACCTGGTCCCCCGCGCCTGATCGTCGTGCGCCCCGTCGGGGACAATCTCCGACGTGTCGATGCTCTCTGAAGGCTCGCGGGTCGCGCTGCTGGTGCACGGCTCGACGGCGTACGTCGACCTGGTGCTCGCGCTGCTCGCCGACGGGATCTTCCCGATCCCGCTCGACCCGGCGCTGACCGAGGCCGAGCGGGGCCGGATCCTCGCTCCGCTCTCCCCCGACCTCGTGCTCACCACCGACGATGAGGTCCACGACCTCCTCGCCGGCCGGGAGGACCGGACGCGGTCACTGCCACGGGGTCGCCCGATCCACTGCACCAGCGGCACGACCGGCACGCCGAAGGGCGTCTGGTCGGGCCTCCTGGACCAGGCGGATGCCACCGCCCTCGTCGCCGAGGAGCGAGACCTCTGGGGCTTCAGCGCGAGCGACGTGAACCTCGTGCTCAGCCCCCTGCACCACTCCGCTCCTCTGCGCTTCGCGATGGGGACCCTGCTCGCCGGCGGCCGGATCACGGTGCCGGGCCGGTTCGACCCCACCCTCGTCACTGCCACGATCGAGGCCGAGCGGCCCACGACGATGTTCTGCGTGCCGACCCACCTGCAGCGCCTCTTCGCGCACTGGGACGAGGCCGGCGTACCGGACCTGTCGTCGTTCCGGCTCGTCGCGCACGCCGGCGCGCCGTGCCCGCCGGCCACGAAGCGACGGCTGGTCGAGCTGTTCCCGCGCGGCTCGACCTGGGAGTTCTACGGCTCCACCGAGGGCCAGTTCACCGCCTGCCGCTCCGAGGAGTGGCTGGCCCACCCCGGGACGGTCGGCCGCGCGCGGCCCGGACGCAGCCTGTCCGTCGACGAGGACGGGCGGATCTGGTGCGCCGTCCCCCACCACGCCCGGTTCACCTACCTCGGCGCACCCGAGCAGACCGCGGCGGCATGGCGCGAGACGCCGGCCGGACCCGCCTTCACGGTGGGTGACGTCGGACGGCTCGACGAGGACGGCTACCTCTACCTCGACGGCCGGCGCACGGACCTGATCATCTCCGGGGGCGTCAACGTCTACCCGCTCGAGGTCGAGAACGCGCTGCGCAGCGCACCCGGCGTCGACGACGTCGCCGTCTTCGGGATGCCGGACGACGAGTGGGGCCAGCGGGTCTGCGCTGCCGTGGTCGGCACGGCGTCGGCGGCCGACCTGACGTCGCCCCCGCACGGTGCTCGCGCCGGCCAAGCGACCCAAGGCCTACCTCTCGGTCCCGGAGCTGCCGATGACGGCGACCGGCAAGGTACGGCGCGAGGCGCTGGCTCAGCTCGGCACGCGGAAGCGGTGAGCGGCGCCGGTCCGGCGACCGGCCGAGTTGAGGGACACCACCCGGATGACGTAGCGACCGGGGAGGAGCGGGCCGAGGACCTGTCGCTGTCGGCGCGAGGCGTCGAACCGCAACCAGCGTGACGTCCCGGAACGCCTGGCCTCGAGCCGGTAGGACGTGGCACCCTCCGCTGCCGGCCACCTCACCACGACACGGCCGGTGTCGCGCACGCGCGCCCGGACTCGCGTGACGCGGTCCGGCCTGGACGGAGCGGTCGTCGGCGGAGCGGTGGTCGGCGGTGGGGTCGTGGGTGGTTCGGTCGTGGGCACGGTGGGCGTCGGGCTCGGGTTGTCGGTGGGAGTCGGCGTGGGTGTGCTGGTCGGTGGCTCAGGCGGGCGCAGCGCCGGAACACGTACGACGTTGCTGCGGACGTCGTCCGCGGGCACGATCCCGCGAACCGGCTGCAGGCGCACGTCGTGGTCGAGCGCCGGATCGAGGTCGAGGTCGGTTCCGTCGCCGGTGAACAGCTCGGGGAGCCGGGCCCAGCCCGGCTGGTCGGCGCTCCGGACCCAGACGTACTCGCCGTCCGCGCCGTGCGGAACCCAGTCGAGGTGCACCGCGGGCTGGTCGTCGTCCCCGGTCCAGCCAGCCGTCAGCTCGGGCGCGAGGCGCGGACCCTGGGGCACGACCGGCAACGGGCGCACGGCCGGAGCGCCGATCGAGAGCTCGGCGAGCGCGTCGGACATCGCGGCCGCGATCGTGAGCTCGCCGGAGGCGTCGGCGTGGACGTAGTCGACCGTGTCCTGGTCCACGACGTAGTCCTGGCTGGTCCGGGCGAGCACCACCGTGGAGGTGTCGGTCGACAGCGAGTCGGGCAGGCGGGCCAGCGCCAGGTTCGCCGGTGCCACGTCGGCCCAGGCGATCGGCGTGAGCTCGCCCAGCACGACGTCGATGTCGGGGTCCCGTGCCTGGAGGTCGGTGATCCACGTGGTGGCCATGTCGGCGACGTCCTGGCCGCTCGCGCCGCCGAAGACGAGATCGTTCACGCCGAGCATCACGACGACGACATCGGGGTCCAGCTCGGCGACCGCCGACGGCCCGACGTCCGGAGCACTCAGCGTCGACGCCCAACGTCGGCCACCGACCGCCGCGTGGTCGCGGTCGAAGTCCGGGTCGACGTACTCGTAGGGACCGCCGCGGTAGGGAGAGAGCGCGTCGTAGGGGCCGACGAAGTCCACCTGCGCACCGACCGTGTCGAGGTGGGTGGCCAGCCGGTAGCGCCAGGTCCAGTCGCCGGTGTAGCCCGCCGTGATCGAGTCGCCGACCAGCATGATCCGCGTCGGTTCCTCCGCGCGTGCCACAGCCGGCGCGAGCGCGGCTAGGACGACCAGGCCGGCTGCTGCCGCCGTCCCCCGATGAACCAGCCCCATCACGTTCCCCACGTCGTCCCCAACGAGCCACGACCCTAACCCGCTACGGCGGGCTCGCGTGACGGAACGCGACTCGTGCCCCACGAGGCAAGGAGGTACGACGAAGGCCCGCCGGGTGTCCCGGCGGGCCTTCGTGGTGCTACGTGCGGATCAGGCGATCAGCGGATCAGTTCGAGCCGCCGGTCAGCTTCTCGCGGAGCGCCTGGAGCGCCTCGTCGGAAGCCAGCGAGCCGCCGGTGTCGCCACCGGTCTCGGCCGCCGCGTCGCCACCGGAGGAGTAGGACGTGGCCTCGCCGGCCTCGACCTCGGCCTGCTTGGCCTCCTCCTGCTGCTTGACGTGCGCCTCCCAGCGGGCGTGCGCCTTGGCGTACTGGTCCTCCCAGACCGCACGCTGCTCGTCGAAGCCCTCGAGCCACTCGCCCGTCTCGGGGTCGAAGCCCTCGGGGTAGACGTAGTTGCCCTGCTCGTCGTAGGTCGCAGTCATGCCGTAGAGGGTCGGGTCGAACTCCTCCACGTCGGCGGCCGCAGCGGTCTCGTTGGCCTGCTTGAGAGACAGCGAGATCCGGCGACGCTCGAGGTCGATGTCGATGATCTTGACCATGACGTCGTCGTTGACCTGGACGACCTGCTCCGGGATCTCCACGTGGCGCTCGGCCAGCTCGGAGATGTGCACCAGGCCCTCGATGCCCTCCTCGACACGGACGAACGAACCGAAGGGCACCAGCTTGGTGACCTTGCCCGGGACGATCTGGCCGATCTGGTGGGTGCGGGCGAAGTGCTGCCACGGGTCCTCCTGCGTCGCCTTCAGCGACAGGGAGACACGCTCGCGGTCCATGTCCACGTCGAGGACCTCGACGGTGACCTCGTCGCCCACGGCGACGACCTCGGACGGGTGGTCGATGTGCTTCCAGGAGAGCTCGGAGACGTGGACGAGACCGTCGACGCCACCCAGGTCCACGAACGCACCGAAGTTGACGATCGAGGAGACGACGCCCTTGCGGATCTGGCCCTTCTGGAGCTGGGTCAGGAAGCCGTGGCGGACCTCGGACTGGGTCTGCTCGAGCCAGGCGCGGCGCGACAGGACCACGTTGTTGCGGTTCTTGTCGAGCTCGATGATCTTCGCCTCGAGCGTCTGGCCGACGTAGGGCTGCAGGTCGCGGACGCGACGCATCTCCACGAGGGAGGCCGGCAGGAAGCCGCGGAGGCCGATGTCGAGGATGAGGCCGCCCTTGACGACCTCGATGACGGTGCCCTCGACGACGCCGTCCTCCTCCTTGACCTGCTCGATGGTGCCCCAGGCACGCTCGTACTGCGCGCGCTTCTTGGACAGGATCAGACGACCTTCCTTGTCCTCCTTCTGGAGGACCAGGGCCTCGACCTTGTCGCCCACGGTAACGACCTCGTTGGGGTCGACGTCGTGCTTGATCGACAGCTCGCGCGAGGGGATGACGCCCTCGGTCTTGTAGCCGATGTCGAGGAGGACCTCGTCGCGGTCCACCTTGACGATGGTGCCGTCGACGATGTCGCCGTCGTTGAAGTACTTGATGGTCTCGTCGATAGCGGCGAGGAAGTCCTCTTCGGACCCGATGTCGTTGACGGCCACCTGGGGCGCGTCGTAGTCCGGAAGAGTGGAGAGCGTGCTCGTCATATGGGAAGTGATTCCTTGGATGGATGGAGTCGTGCGGACGCACGCAGCCGCCTGTTTCACTGGCCTCCGTCGGTGACTGGTCACTGACGGGAGCCCGGCGAGCCTGGTTTCGCTCGGTATGGAACCCGGGCGGACGACTGGCGCAACACTTAAGAGTACGCGTGCCCGAGGTCCTGAGTCCAACCGGGGCCCACGCTCCGCCCACGCTCACGGGAGGCGTACGGCGACGTGCCGCCCGGACTGGACCACCACGGTCATCGCCGCACCCCTGCGTTACCCCATTGTGGGTATGTCGTTGATGAGCTGAGGGGTCCAGACCACGGCCCCGCGCTTGTGACAACCACGGGGAGAAATACACATGTCACTACACCGCAGCCGCAGGCTGCGCATCGTCGCCGCACTCGTCCTGGTCCCGGGCTCCGTGCTCGCGTTCGGCCAGTCACCAGCTGTGGCAGCACCAGCCGCCACTCCCGATGTCGTGCCCGACGGTGCGACCGCCACCACCTCCGCCGGCCTGCTCGGCCTGACCGTCGCCGACGTCGGGTTGCCGGAGCCGCTGCCGCGGATCCGGGCCGCGCGTGTCGACGTCGCGCCGACCACCGGCTCGTTCGGTGCCGCGACGCCGCGAGCGCGGGCCAGCGCGTCCAACCTCGGTGCCGACGCCGCCGGCATCGACCTGTCGGGCCTCCTGTCGCAGGCCCAGCAGACGGCCCCACCCGACCACCCGGACCCGGCGACCGGTCCTCAGGTCGCCCGGATCTCGGCACCTCCGATCATCGCCGGAGGCGTGTCCAGCTCGACGGCGCACGCCCGACTTGCTGCGGACGGCAGCTGCCCGGCGCCCGGTACGCCGCTGACCACCTCGACCACGTCGACCGCGGACGTCTCGGTGCTCGACCTGGGCACCGTCGGCTCGCTCCTCGAGGCACCGGGAACCGTCAGCGCGACCCAGTCCGTGCGGCTGACGCAGGCACCGGGAGTGGGCGACGCGCGCGCCGTCACCTCGACGGCCACCACCGACGTCGCCGCGCTCGAGCTGTTCGACACGGTCACCGTCGGCATCAGCGAGGCACCCGTCTTGACGGCCACCGCCTCAGGTCGGCCCGGCGGTGCCGACGTCACCTACACCCAGCCCGTGGTCACGGTGACCGCGCCGGGCGCACCGGGCTCACCGTTCGTGCTGGACGCGGCCAACGAGACTGCGCGGTTCACCCTGCCGGCCAACCCGCTGCTCCAGGTCGAGCTCTCACTCGGGGCACTGTCCCGCGCCGTCGCGGCCGACGGCACGAGCGCCACCGGTAGCGCGGCACTCCTCCACCTCACGCTGAACCTGCTTCCCCTCCAGGGCAACGGGGTCAACGTCGCCACGGTGGACGTGGCACCCCTGTCCGCCGCAGCGGGCGCCCCGGCCGGTGGGATCACCTGCGCCGCCGACCCTGTCGTGGACACCGACGGCGACGGGCTCTCCGACGACCAGGAGGCTGGCCTCGGCACCGACCCGAACGACGCGGACAGCGACGACGACGGCCTTCGTGACGGCCCCGAGGTGAACACGTACGACACCGACCCGCTCGACGCCGACACTGACGACGGCGGCGTGAACGACGGCGACGAGGTCCAGAACGGGACCGACCCGAGCGACGGCTCCGACGACCAGCCCGGCCCGGCCGCCGACTCCGACGGCGACGGCCTCACCGACGAGCAGGAGGCAGACCTCGGCACGGATCCCTCTGACGCCGACACCGACGGCGACGGCCTCACCGACGGCCAGGAGGTCAACACCGAGAAGACCGACCCGCTCGACCCCGACTCCGACGACGGCGGTGTCGACGACGGCGACGAGGTCGACCACGGCACCGACCCGCTCGACGGCTCCGACGACGTGACTGCGCCTCTCGACACCGACGGCGACGGGCTGAGCGACGAGCAGGAGGCCACCCTGGGCACCGACCCCGGGAAGGGCGACTCCGACGGCGACGGGCTGTCCGACGGCGCCGAGGTGAACACGTACGACACCGACCCGCTCAAGGCGGACACCGACGGCGGTGGCGTCACCGACGGCGTGGAGGTCGGTCGGGGCACCGACCCGAACAAGGCGGTGGACGACGACCCGCCGGCCGCGCCCGGCGCCCCGACCGCCGACCCCGACGGGGACGGCCTGACGACCGCCCAGGAGGCACAACAGGGCACCGATCCGAACAAGGCCGACACCGACGGCGACGGCCTCACCGACGGGCAGGAGCTGTCGGTCCACGGCACCGATCCGAACGTCGCCGACACCGACAAGGACGGCCTCAACGACGGCCCGGAGGTCGTCGGCTTCCGGATCCGTGAACGGTTCAAGGTGTGCGGCCGCAAGGCACGGTCGTGGATCAAGGTCGCGACCGACCCGACCAGGAAGGACACCGACCGCGACGGCCTCTCCGACCGGGCGGAGGTCGTGGGCTACAAGATCAAGCAGCGCGTGGTCCTGCGTGGCGGGAAGGTCATCGTCATCGGTCTCACCCGGACCAACCCGACCAAGAAGGACACCGACCGCGACGGCCTGTCCGACAAGGTGGAGAAGACCGGGAAGGCCAACAAGCGCTTCGGCAAGCACAGGACGGACCCGTCGAAGTGCGACACCGATCGCGGAGGCGTCAGCGACGGCCGGGAGGTCACGTACCGCTCCGACCCGTCCAACTACGCCTCGGGCCCGCGCAGCCGCGATGAGCGCCGGATGCTCCTTCCGCGGGAGGACCGGGGGGACGTGGGCTGATCCCAGGGCACGTAGCGCCTGACCGTCGGGTCAGCCGAACGGCCAGGCGTGCACGTCGCCCGACTCGCCGATCGCGCGGAGCAACGTCTCCGCGCGGTCGGCGACCGGATTGGCGCCGGCGCGCGCGGCGAGGTCGACCAGGGCCCACAGGTCGGCGGACCGGGCGCCCTCGAGGAGCTGCTCCGGGGTTCCGCCGCGCAGGCTCGTCCACGCCGACAGCACCGCGTCGACGTACGCCGGGTGGCGCTCGAAGCGGAGCAGGTTGCCGACGTCGGTCCACGGATGCCCGGCGTGGGCGAACTCCCAGTCCAGGACGGCGGTGACGCTCGAGGTATCGCGGTCGACGAGCAGGTTCTTCGGGTTGAGGTCGCTGTGCACGAGGCTCGCGCGGTCGACCGTGTCGAGCAGGTCCTGGGCCTGCGCGGCGACCTCGCCGAGCCGGGCGCGCTCGCCCTCCGACCAGCCGGTCAGTCGGTGCTCCACGCACTCGAGCAGGCCACCGTCGGGGAACTCCCCCAGCGTCAGCGTGGAGTCCACGAAGGGCCCCGGCCGCAGCATCGGCATGCCGGCGAGCATGCCGGCGACGCGCCCGGTCTCCGCGCCGAGCCGTGACAGGCCGTCAGCGTCGCCGGCGGCCTCGAGGTCCGCGACGACGAGGTCGGCCCGCTCCCCCGGCAGCCACTCGGTGACGAGCAGCCCTGGCTGCAGGTCGTGCGGCTGCTCGCGGCGTACCTCCACGACCTCCGGCACCGGCAGCAGCCCACGCACCAGCCGCAGCACCGCGGCGTCGACCTCCGGCGCCGTGGCACCGCGGGGGTCGCCGGGCGGGTACACCCGCACCACGGCCCGCTCGCCGCCGACGTCGCCGAGGAACGTGCGCCCCGAGTGACCTCCCGACAGCGGAGTCAGGGAGGTGCCGAGGTCGCTCACCGGGAGATCGTGGCACGCGCCCCGTCCAGGCGCGCCAGCCACCCGTACGCTCTCCGTGTGGAGGACCACCTGCCCCAGTCCGTCCGGGTCGAGCGTCGTCCCGTGACCGAGCACGAGTCCCGCCTCGCCAACGGCCCCGACTGGGACCGCTACGCCGACGAGTACCAGGCCACCCACGGCGCGTTCCTCGGCGACGCCGGGTTCGTGTGGGGGCCCGAGGGGCACACCGAGGACGAGCTCGGCATCCTCGGCGACGTCACCGACCTCGACGTGCTCGAGGTGGGCAGCGGCGCCGGCCAGTGCTCACGCTGGGTGCGCACGCACGGCGGTCGCGGCTTCGGGCTCGACCTGTCGCACCGCCAGCTCCAGCACTCGCTGCGCCTCGACGAGGAGACCGGGGTCGCCGTCCCGTCGGTGCGCGGGACCGCCACCGACCTGCCCTTCGCCGACGCCAGCTTCGACGTCGTGTTCTGCTCCTTCGGGGCGCTGCAGTTCGTCAGCGACATCGAGACCGCGGTGGCAGAGGCCGCGCGTGTGCTCCGGCCGGGCGGTCGGTTCGCGTTCTCGATCACCCATCCCACGCGGTGGATGTTCCCCGACGACCCCGGCGAGGCCGGCCTGACCGCGACGCAGTCCTACTGGGACCGCACCCCCTACGTCGAGGTCGACGACGCCTCCGGCGTGGTGTCGTACGTCGAGCACCACCGCACGCTCGGCGACTGGGTCCGGCTGCTGCACGGACAGCGCTTCACGCTGGCCGACCTCGTCGAGCCGGAGTGGCCCGCCGACCACGACCGCGTGTGGGGCGGCTGGTCACGCACCCGCGGGCTGCTCACGCCGGGCACCGCGATCTTCGTCGCGCACCTGACGGGTCGCTGACGCCTGCCGCGACCGGTTGCGCGCCCAGCCGGCGAGGAGCGAGGCCGGGTTGAGGTGGGCCCACACCCGGCGCGGCGCGTCGGCCTCGCGCACCAGCTGCCGGCGCAGCCGCTGGCACTCGTCCCAGAACGCGCGACCTTCCTCCACGTCGGCCGGTTGCGCGGCGAAGACCGCGGCATCGGCCTGCCGCGCGAGCTCGAGTCCGGCACCGAGCCGCGTCGCCTGCGCGAAGCGGCTCCACGTGTCGGGGACCGGCGTGCCCCGGTCGCGCGCGGCGTCGAGCACCTCCTGCCAGCCGTTGACGTAGGGGGACGACCACGACGACGCGCGCCGGCGACGACCGCGACGTAGCAGCTTCACGACGGGCACGAGCAGCAGCGCCAGGAGCACTCCCGCCAGCACGCCACCGACGACCCGCAGGATGACCGCCCACGGCGAGAGCGGCTCGCGGACGGCGGTGCCCTCCGGCAGGACGATCGGCGTGCCCCTGGGGATGCGGATCTCCTTGTCCTTGCCCTTGGCCGCCTCCTCGAGCTGCTCCTCCACGAACCCGCCGGGGTCGCCGGCCCCGCCAGCGCCTGCGTCGCCCTCGGCCACCAGGTGGACGCCGACATAGCGCTGGGGGTCGAGGGGCCGCCACGTGCCGTCGGCGAACTGGAGCTCGACCCAGGACGTGACGTCGTCGTAGGTCACCAGGCCGTTCGGGGCGGGCTCCGCTCCGGTCACGACCCGGGCCGGGACACCCAGCCGCGAGGCGCCGAGCGCCATCACCGCGGTGTACTGGAAGGGCGTCCCCGACATGTCCTTCGAGCCGAGCAGCCGCAGCCCGAGGTCGACCGGCGCCTGGGACGACGACCCGGTGAAGCGGGTTGTGCCGTTGAGCCTCAGGTAGCGCGCCAGCAGGAGCACCCGCTCGATCGGGCGGATCTCGGCGCGGTCGAACGGCTTGACGTACTGGTCGAGGAAGGCCCCCGCCGGCTGGCGCTGGTCCTCGGTCGCCTCCTGGGTCGCGTCGCGGCGGGTGAACTGGTCCTCGGTGAGCACCGAGCCGAAGGTGTAGTCGTCGCGGGTGTTCACGCCGCCGATGACGAGGGCACTCGAGGTGGCCTGGTTGTAGCGCACGTCGGCCAGCTGGGTGCGGCCGTCGGTGTAGTCGAGCTGCAGGCTGGTGAGCTCACCGAGCATCGGCAGCCAGTCGCTGGAGTAGCCGGGCCGGATCTGGATCCGCACACCGACGGAGCGGCCGTCGTGCAGCGGCTCGACGTTCTCGCCGATGCGCTTGAAGGTGCCGAAGCCGTCGGTGCCGGGCGACTCGTCCGCCGGGACCCACGCCTGGCCGTCGTACAGGTCGAGGGCGGCGAAGCGCAGCAACCGCCCCTCGGGCACGCCGGTCGCCTTGAACAGCTCGTTGCGACGACCCACGCGGCGCGGCACGACCGAGTCGGCCGCGCCGGCGACGACGGCGCTGTTGCCGTCGCCCTTGAGCAGGACCCGGTCGACCTCGTTGCGGTCGGGGACGAGCAGGCTGGTCACACCCGAGACCAGGGTGACCGTGAGCACCGCGGTCATCGCCGCGGCGACGGACCCACGCGCCTCGCCGACGAGGGCCTCGCGCCGGCGGGCCCGGGCGGCCGCCCAGACGACGAGCACGATGGCGAAGAAGATGCCGCGCGGCACCAGCAACGTCGGCACCAGCACGCCCAGCGGGATCGTCGCGGCGAGGCCGGCCACCAGCGGCACCGCAGGCGCGAGCGTGCTGCGTGTGGCCACCGCGAGCCACGCAGCAGGAGCGGCGGCGAGGAAGCCGATCAGGTACGGCACCAGCATCACCTGGCCGCTCGGGTCGACCGGCGGGACGGTGCTGACGAGGGTCGTGGGCGCGCTGACGCTGAGGCCGAGCACGCGGTTCATCGTCTCGAGGCTCGGTAGCACGTAGGGGCCCGGTCGGTGCAGCGCCACCCACGCACCCAGCGGCGCGAACAGGACCACAGCACCCAGGGCGTACCACCACACCCCCTCGTGGAGGCGTCTGCACACCAGCGCGAGACCGAGCAGCAGGACCACCGGCACGAGGCCGGTCACCAGGTAGCTCCGGTCGGCAAAGGTGTCGTCGAGGAGCGAGAGCGTCACCGCCATCAGGAGCAGGACGACGAGCACGTCGACGACGGTGCCGCGCTCCCGGTTCATCGCATGCCTCGCGCCAGGAGCTCGCGGAGCCGGGCCAGGTCGGGGATGGAGATCTCCCGCAGCGAGCCGCTGTCGCGCAGCCGCGCGTCGTCCTCGCTGTTGGCGCGTACGACGATCCAGTCTGCGCCGCGGTCGAAGCGACGGGCGGCCTGGTCGAGCTGCACGAGGTCGCGTGCCGCACCGGTCACCTGCACCACGAGCCCCGTGCCGCTGGCAGCCGCCGCCGCGTCGGCGGCGTGGGACAGGTAGTCGTCGTCGCCCGCGGTGAAGCGGCAGGCGGCGTCGGTCATCGCGATCGCGTTGCGGCCGCGACCCAGGTGCGGACCGCAGCGGAGGTAGGTGTCGAAGTCGTCGCGGACGGCGCGCAGCGCGATCGAGGTCGCGACCGAGACGGCGAGCTCGAAGTCGCGCAGCCGCGGGTAGGACGACCGGGCGCCGTCGACGAGGACGGTGACGTGGCCGCGCCGGGTCTCGTGGTACTGCCGGACCAGCAGCTGGTCGGCCTTGGCCGAGGAGCGCCAGTGCACGTGGCGCAGGTCGTCACCGGGGACGTACTCGCGCAGTGCGTGGAAGGCCAGGTCGCTCATCGAGAGCTGCTGGCTGGTCGCGCCGTCGAGGTCGTTGGTGAGACCACCGGCGAAGACGGAGAGGTCGGTGACGCGCGGTGCGACCAGCAGCTCGAGGGCGTCGCCGGAGTGGAACTTGCGCGTCACCAGGCCGACCGGGTCGGTCTTCTCGTAGGTCACCGGACCGACGACGTAGACCCCGCGCGGCACGGCCGGCAGCGGCACCGCCTCGGTGTGGCGGGCGAAGGGAGCGAGGAAGGGCAGCCGGAGCGAGACGGTGCGGCGTCCCACCGGGACCGTGACCTTCGGGAACAGCATGGGCGCAGCGCCGGCCTGCAGGTTCAGGGTCGCCGTGGGCGGCGTGCCGCCCTCGACGATGCGGTTGGGTCGCAGCACCAGCTGCGCGACCGGGGTGCCGGGCAGCACCTGCCAGACCAGGCCCAGCACGAGGAGGCCGAAGGCAACAACGGCGAGCTGGGTGAACTCCTGCCAGTTGAGCCGGACCGCCAGGACCAGCGTGACGATGCCCAGCACGAGGACGCTCCGGCCCAGCCCCGTCAGCATGCGGAGGGGTGCGACCACCCGGGAGAGCAGCCGCCCGAGGGCGGCCGTGCGCGGGACCTGCAGCACACTCACGCGCGGTCGCGAGGCACCGGGACCTGCACCAGCAGGTCGTCGATGACCTCCTCGGGGGTGACGCCGCCGAAGGCGGCGCCGGACGCCATGAGCAGCCGGTGGCCCAGGACCGGACGCGCCAGCGTGGCGACGTCCTCGGGCACCACGTGCCCGCGGCCCTCGGCCAGAGCCCACGCCTTCGCGGCGCGGATCCACGCCAGCGCACCGCGGCTCGACAGCCCGATCCGCACGTCCGGCACGTCGCGCGAGGCCTCGGCCAGGCGGCGGACATAGCTGATGATCGCCCGGTCGACGTGGACCATGTCGGCGAGCTGGCCCATCTGGGAGATCTCCCTCGCGCCGACCACCGGGCTCAGTCCGGCAGCCCGGTCGCGCACGCGCGACTCGGCCAGCAGGGCCTCGGTCGACTCGGCGTCGGGGTGCCCGACGCTGGTGCGCATCAGGAACCGGTCGAGCTGCGCCTCGGGCAGCTGGTAGGTGCCGGCCTGCTCGATCGGGTTCTGGGTCGCGATCACCATGAACGGCCGGCCCACCTCGTGGGTGCGGCCGTCGACGGTGACGTGGCCCTCCTCCATCACCTCCAGGAGCGCCGACTGCGTCTTCGGCGAGGCGCGGTTGATCTCGTCGGCGAGCACGATGCTGTGGAAGATCGGGCCCGGGTGGAACGAGAACTCGCCGTGCGCCTGGTCGTAGACGGTGACGCCCGTGACGTCGGAGGGGAGCAGGTCGGGCGTGAACTGGATGCGCGCGAACGAGCAGTCCAGCGACTTCGCCACCGCGCGCGCCAGCATCGTCTTGCCGGTGCCGGGCAGGTCCTCGAGCAGCAGGTGGCCACCCGACACCAGGCACGTCAGCGCGAGTCGCACGACGTGCTTCTTGCCGAGCACCGCCGACTCCACGTTGTGCACGACCCGCTCGAACGTGTCGGCGTACCACCGCACGTCGTCGGTGTGGACGGTCGCGATCTCAGTCATGCGGTCGCGGAGCTACCTCTCGGGTGTCGCGGTCAGGCGGCGGCGGAGCGGCGACGCATCAGCTGCAGCGCGAGGCCGATCAGCAGGGCGGGGATGCCGACGATGAAGCCGATGAGCGGCACCGTGCTGCTGATCAGGTTCAGCGCGCTGGAGTTGGACTTCGCGTCGTCGGCGTTGCCGGCGATCTGGTCGTCGGTGAACCCGTAGTCGAGGATCAGGAACGGGTTGCCCTCGTCGTCGATCCGCTCCTGGTGCTCGAACTGGTTCACGATCGCGCCCGTGGTCGGGTCGATCCAGATCTCGCGGTCGGTGGAGTAGGTGCCCTGGACGCCGTCCGTCACCTCGATCGGCGCGTCGGCGACCTCGATCTTGTAGACGTAGGTCTCCAGGCCGTCGACGTCCTCGGTGCGGTCGTAGCTCGCGTCGACCGCCTCACCGGCGAAGCCGTCCCAGTACTTGTAGGTCTTCTTCTCCGCCTCGAAGGGCCACTTGTTGATCAGGCCCTCCTTGTCCTCCGCGCTCGGCGGGAGGTACTTCGGGTCGTCGACGGCCTCTGCGGTGCGGCGGTCGGTCGCGAAGTTGTCGGTGCTCGCCGAGAGCAGGCGCTCCTGCGGGTCGCTGGCGCTGACGCACTCGTCGATGCCACCCTCGTCCTTGACCAGGCAGCTGGAGTTCTGGAAGACGATGACGTCGGAGTCCGAACGGTCGGAGTCGGCGCGGGTCACGCTGAAGGCCTTGATCGGGAACTCGTTGGTGCCACCGGTGCCGTCGGAGAGCTGGGCGGTGCCGTCGAGCAGCGTGAGGCTGTCGGTGTCGAGAGGCGTCTTCATCAGACGACCGGGAGCCCAGAACTGAGCCAGGATCGCCAGGGTGACCAAGAATCCACCCAGCACCGTCAATCCGATGCCGAAGCCCTTACGCATAGCGATTTTCCTCCCGGTCGCCCTCAAAGTCGGGGCGACTCTAGCAGCGAAGTGACTGTTCGGTAGCCAATCGACGCGGGGAAGTTTTGCGTCGTCTGATACGACCACGACCGCCCGGGTTAGGGTTCCCGCCATGTCTGCAACCTCTCTCGGAGCCGGTAGCGCCGCGCCCGTGGGCGATGTCGCGACGAGCGGGATGAACACCTCGCGACGAGTGGCCCTGATCGACGGCATCCGGGGCGTCGCGATCGTCCTCGTCGTGCTCTCCCACGGCTGGGTGATCTGGCCGATCGAGCGGATCGACGAGACCGCCTGGATCCGGCCGCTCTTCCGCAGCGGCAACTTCGCCGTCACCGTCTTCCTGGTCGCCGCGGGCTACCTCGCCTACGTCTCGCTCGCCTCCCGCGGGCTCGAGCACACCCGCCCCGGAGTCACCTTCGTCCGGCGTGTCCTGCGCGTGGGCCCCTCGCTCTGGCTGCTGCTCGCGGCCGTGCTCGTCGTCTCGACCCTCGACAGCACCGACAAGACGGCCTCCGAGGACAACGTCGACTCGGTCTGGCACGTGCTGACCTACACGTGGAACTGGTACGTCCAGGGCAACCTGCTCACCTCACGCCCCGACTTCGGCCACCTCTGGTACCTCTCGGTCGACATGCAGGCCTTCGTCGTCATGGCCGCCGTCCTCTACATGATGCGACGCCGCCCCGTCGGCGTCCTGTTCGTGCTCGGCGGGCTGCTGCTCCTCCTCACCTGGTGGCGCTTCCACGTCACCGACACCGAGTTCGTGTTCCAGGTCCTGGTGCGCACGACCGCCCGGATGGACCCGTTCGTGGTCGGCGTGATGCTCGGCGCGGCGCTCCCCCTCGTACGACGCCTCGACGTGCCGCAGTGGGCCGTGCGCTGGACCGCGACGGCGACCCTCGTCGCACTGGTGCCGCTCGCCTACTACTGCTCGCGCGACGAGCGCTTCCTCGCGTGGGGGGTCACCCTGCTCGAGCTCGACCTGGCGCTGCTCTTCGGTGCCACCGCGCTCCTCACCGTCGCCCCGCGACCCGTGACCGTGATGAGCGCCCGCCCGCTGGCCTTCCTGGGCCGGCACTCGCTGCTCCTCTACATCTGGCACTACCCCGTGTTCACGTTCCTCTCGCGCCACACAGAGGACTGGGCCTGGGTCCCCCGCACCGTCGTGGCACTTGTGCTCACCGTGCTGATCTCGCTGCTCGCCCACCGCCTCGTGGAGCGTCGGGCCACCGAGCTGCTGCGCCACCCGGCGTGGGCCGAGGCCGACGGCGGCCTGCTGCCGCTCGTCAGGGGCCGTGCTCTGTCGGTGTGGACCGCGGCCCGGCAGCAGGTGACCCGGGCATGACCTCCTCGACGACCGAGCGGGCCGCCACCGG
Source organism: Nocardioides sp. BE266 (assembly GCF_031457855.1). Lineage (NCBI taxonomy): Bacteria > Bacillati > Actinomycetota > Actinomycetes > Propionibacteriales > Nocardioidaceae > Nocardioides > Nocardioides sp. BE266. Next base: position 472,243 of record NZ_JAURTI010000005.1, read on the forward strand.
CCGACGGGCGGCGACGCCCGCCTCGCCACTCGACCGCGCGCGGGGGCACGTGCGCCGGCTCGACCTGGCCACCTACCTGCTCCTCGCCGCCTGCGTGCTCTACGGCGCCTACCTCGTGTGGCTCAGCAGCGACGCGTGGTTCTGGGGCGACGACTGGACCTTCCTGTTCCACAAGGGCACCATCCCGGGCGAGACCCAGGGCACGCTGATGGATGCCTACAACGGGCACTGGTCTCTGGCCCACGGACTCACCTACCGCGTGCTCTTCGACCTCTTCGGGATGAAGACGTACCTCCCGTGGCTGATCGTGCTGATCGGCTTCCACGTCGCGATCGTCCTCGCCGTGCACGTCCTCCTGCGACGCACCGGGTGCCCGCGGTCGGTCGCGCTCGGCACCGCCCTGGCGATCCTGTTCACCGGCGTCGCGCCCGAGATGCTGGTGTACGACGCTGCGATGTCGCACTCCGGCGCGCTCGCGTTCGGGCTGGCGGGCATCGTCGTGGTCGTGGTGACGGATGCGGCCCGCCGTGGCCTCGTCCTGGCCGCGGTGCTCCTCTCGGTGGCGCTGATGTTCTCCGCGACCGGCATCTCGACCGTGGTGCTGGCAGCCGTCTTCGTCTCCGTCCACTGGTCGGTCTCGGCGGGCCTGCGGGTGGCCGGTCCCCCTGCCGCGGTCTTCGTGGCCTGGTTCGCGGTCTGGGGACGTTCGGGCGCCGGCGGCGCCGACCGGACCTTCGGCAACCTCGCCGACGTGCCCAACTACGTCTGGGACGGGCTGACCAAGGTCTTCGGCAGCGCGGTCGGCGTGCCCGGCGTCGGCCCGGTGGTCTTCGCTGCGCTGATCCTTAACCTGCTCACCGACCGCGAGGGTCGTCCCGCCCTGCGGACCCTGGCGTGGTCGGGCCTGGCAGCGGCAACCGCGCAGCTGGTGCTCGAGGGCGTCGGCCGGCTCAACATCGGCGACATCGACAACTCGCCCGCGCGCTACGCCTACTTCAGCCTGGTGCTGCTCAGCCCGGCGCTCGCGCTGGGCGTGGCCCGGCTGATGCGGGCCACCGTCGAGCCGCGCTGGCTGCCCGTCGCGGGGATCTCGCTCGCTCTCGTGGGCTACGCCGTCCACGGCGTCAGCCAGGTCCGCGACTTCTCCGAGGGCTACTCCTTCGGCTCGAAGGCGTGGCTCGGCCGGTTCCACGGGATGATGGCCAGTGCCGACGCGGACCAGCGCCAGATCACCACGAGCTACGACGACTTCGTCAACGTCGGCATCACGCAGGACCTCATCGCCCGGCCTGAGGTGCGCGAGGTGCTGCCTGCGGGCGAGGCCAGCATGCACGACCGCCTGACCGCGGAGACGATGTTCAACGTCGGCGTCGGCACGCAGGAGTACGACCTCTTCAACCCCGCGTACATCGACCTCGCCTTCGGCTGGAACCGCAAGATCCGCAAGCTTCCCGGGTGCGCCACCTACACCGCGACGGTGCCCAACCCGATGCTCCAGGTCGCCACGCTCGACGGGATCGAGATCGGCGTGAACAGCGGCGCGACCGAGATCACCACCCGGCTGGTGCGCGACGACGTCGTGGGCGACGGCCGCATCTGGCAGGTGGCCGGCGGCGACTCGATCCACATCGCCTCGACCGCGAAGGACGCCCTGCTCCAGGTCAGCTTCAACGCGCCCGGTGAGTACGTCATCTGCAAGCAGTGACGCCCTCGCACCACGGACGACGAACGGCCCCCGAGCAGCGCTCGGGGGCCGTTGGCGTCAGCGGTGGCTACTTCTTGCGCCGCAGCCGGTCCACGGAGTGGAGCACCTTGTGGGCGAGCTCGTCGGAGATGCCGAGGCGCCGCTTGACCCGGTCGTAGACGTCGAGCACCGTCCGGTCCGCGGCGATCGCGGCCTTCTTCGCCCGGGTCTCCTCGGGGCGCGCCTGGTAGTTGGTCGACTTGCGGACCGGCGCCGCCTCCTCGGTGAAGTAGTACATCGCCAGCGAGCGTCGCGCCATGTCCGGCGGGCAGGTCAGGCCGTCGGGGTGGCCGTGGAAGGAGTCGTCGGAGGTCGTGAAGACCAGCATCCGGTTGCCGGCCGGGGTGACCCTGCCCTGGCAGGCGGTCATCTTCTGGTCCCAGAGCTCGAGCTTGCCGCCCCAGTCGTCGTGCCACTCCTCGTTGAGGTAGAGCAGGATGTTCACCCGGCGCGCCCAGTTCTCGTGGGTGTGGTGGGTGGTGAAGTCGGCGTGGATGTTGAGGTGGCCGCCGCGCAGCGTCTGGTGCAGGCCGCCGCCGTCCATCGTGTAGTCCGGGATCAGGTTCGCGATGCCCGTGAGCTCCTCGAGGTAGGCCACGAACTCCGGGGAGCAGAACTCCTGGGCGATCGCCTGCAGGCTCGGTGCCCAGGTGTCGGGGTAGACGTTGCAGTACTTGGTCTCGTTGACGTGGAGGTAGCCCTTCCAGAACTCGTCCTTGATCCCCGGGAAGTCACGCACGGCGGCGGCGAACGCCTCGGTGTGCAGCACGTCGTCGAGCACGATGTGGGGGAACGGCTGGGCGGTGCGGTAGGCCTCGGTCGATGCGGCGAGGTCAGCGTTCAGGCGCGTCTGGTCGACGAGCTTCAGGGCAGTCTCCATGGCGCGCATCATGCCACCTGAGGTGACCCTCAGACGCGGCTTGCCGCAGAATTCAGGACGGCCTTCACGACGTTCGGACGCAAAGGCTACTGGCGGGTTACACTCGCCCGGTTCTCCTGTCGGTGACGAGGGTCACCCGCGCGTGAGGACGGCACTTGGAGGGAGAGCCGTGCAGTCGATCGAGGTGCCCGCGGGGCCGTCCACCGGACGTCACGTCCCGCGCGTGGGCGTGCTCGTCGTGGCGTACAACGCCGCTTCCACGCTGGAGAAGACGCTCAACCGGCTTCCGGAGTCGTTCCTCGACTCCGTCGACCACGTGATGGTCTGCGACGACGCGAGCATCGACGACACCTACGAGATCGGCATGCGGTTCCGCGACTCCGCGCGCTTCCCGATCACCGTGGTCAAGCACGAGCGCAACCTCGGCTACGGCGGCAACCAGAAGGTCGGCTACCGCTGGGCGCTCGAGCACGGGCTCGACGTCGTCGTGCTGCTGCACGGTGACGGCCAGTACGCCCCCGAGTGCATCGAGGACCTCGTCGCCCCGCTGGTCAGCGGTGACGCCGACGCCGTCTTCGGCTCGCGGATGCTCGACAAGGGCGGCGCCCGGGCCGGCGGGATGCCCGCCTACAAGTACGTCGGCAACAAGATCCTCACGCGCTTCCAGAACACCCTCACCGGCCAGCGGCTCTCCGAGTGGCACTCGGGCTACCGCGCCTACCGCACCGACGCGCTCGCCGACCTCGACCTGGCGTCGTACAGCGACGACTTCGACTTCGACACCGAGATCATCCTCGGCCTGATCCGCGCGAGGAAGCGGATCGTCGAGGTCCCGATCCCGACCTACTACGGCGACGAGATCTGCTACGTCAACGGCGTGAAGTACGCCCGCGACGTCGCCGGCGACGTGGTCCGCCACTGGGCCACCGAGCACGGCTTCGGCGGCGGCGTCCAGTCGTTGGAGTCCGACGAGTACGCCCTCAAGGACGTCTACGGCTCCCACGCCGTGCTGCTGGAGTGGCTCGGCCGCCACGAGCCCGGCCGGGTCCTCGACGCCGGCTGCTACGACGGCCGCTTCGCCCAGCGCGCCCGGGTGCTCGGCCACCACGTCACCGGCCTGGACCGGCAGAAGCACGAAGGCGTCGCCGACCGGGTCGACGAGTTCATCGAGGCCGACCTGAACCTGCCGCTCCCCCACGGCCTCGACGCCCAGTACGACGTCGTAGTCGCCGGCGACATCCTCGAGCACGTCGTCGAGCCGCACCTGCTGCTCTCCGACCTCGCGTCGAAGGTGCGCCCCGGCGGCGAGCTGCTCGTCTCGGTGCCCAACTTCGGCCACTGGTACCCCCGCGGCCGCATCGCGGTCGGCAAGTTCGACTACGACCAGCGCGGGCCGCTGGACCGGGGCCACATCCGGTTCTTCACCCGTGACATGATCGAGCGGCTCCTCGCCGACTGCGGCCTCAGCGTGCTCGAGACCCGCATCGTCGGCACCCCGTTCAACACCTTCGCCGACTCCACCCAGGACAACCTGGGCGGTCGCGTGGTCAAGCGCATCGAGCGGACGGACCGTGGTCTGGTCCGCGCCTGGCCGCGACTGTTCGGCTATCAGTTCCTTTACCGGCTGGAAGTGGCGTGACCTCGACTGTCCTGACCCGCACGACCACCGACTCCGTCCCGGCCTACGCCGACCGTCAGGCCCGCATCCGCTTCATCGCCACCGCCGCCGGCCTGCTCGTCGGCGGCCTCGGCTACTTCCTGACGCTGCTGAACTACTCGACCGACATCGGTCGTACGGCGCTGGGCGGCGGCTACTTCTCCAACTTCTTCGACGACCAGGCGCGCGCGATCCTCGACGGCCACCTCGACATGGACCCGCAGTCGCTGGCCATCGAGGGCTTCGTCCACGACGGGAAGACCTTCACCTACTTCCCGCCGTTCCCCGCGCTGTTGCGGCTGCCGGTCCTGATGACCACCCACGAGTTCGACTACCAGCTCACCCTGCTGTCGATGGCGGTCGCCTGGATCGTGCTCGCGGTCATGGCCACCAAGCTCATCTGGCTGCTGCTCGACCACCTCGTCGAGGGTGACCTGACCTGGCGCTCGGGCACGCTCGCCGGGATCTTCGTCGCGGGCGCCACCGGTGGCACCTTCCTCACCTACGACGCCAGCCTCCCGTGGGTCTACCACGAGGTCTACACGTGGGCCGTGGCCGCCGCGGTCGGCGGCCTCTACTGGATGGTGCGCACCTGCCTGGCCCCGTCGACCCACACGGTCTTCTGGCTCGCGGTCTTCGCGCTCGTCACCGTGGGATGCCGTACGACGGAGGGCTGGGCGATCTGCCTCGGCGCGATCGGCCTCGGCCTGCTCGTGCGGTTCCGTCCGTTCTCCGCCGAGCACCGCCGCCTGTGGTGGCGCATCCTGCTGGCCGGTGTCGGTCCGCTCTGCGCCTCGATCGCGCTCAATCTCTACAAGTTCGACGCGATCTACATGTTCCCGCTCAAGGACCAGGTCTGGACGCAGGTCAACCAGCACCGGCAGGACGCGCTCGCCGCGAACGACGGCACGCTGAGCGGACCGCAGTTCTTCACCACCTCGTTCATGGCCTACCTGCGCCCGGACGGGATCCGGTTCACGGACTACTTCCCGTGGATCACGCTGCCGGCGCAGCCGGCCAAGGCCTACAACGGCGCGTTCGTGGACCAGGCCTACCGCACCGGCAGCGTCACTGGCTTCATGTGGATCTTCATGCTCCTGATGGTGCTCGCCGTGGTCGTCGCCTTCTGGCCCCGGCTGGATCCCGTCGCCGCCCGGCTCCGGGTCCCGCTCGTCGCGAGCGTGCTCTGCACCGGTGGCGTGATGACCTACGGCTACTACTCCACGCGCTACTCCAGCGACTTCGTGCCCGCGATGGTCCTCGGCGGGGCCATCGGCACCGCGCTGCTGGCCCGCTTCGTCTCCCGCCGTCGCCGCTGGACCGTCCCCGTGACCGGACTCCTCGCCTTCGGCATGGTCTTCGCCGTGCTCGCGCAGATGGCGATCGGGCTGTTCATGGCCGCCTCGCTGCACCGAGGTGAGGCGCTCCAGCGCTACGTCGCCTGGCAGGCCGACCTGTCGCCCGGCGCACAGAGCAGGCTCATCAGCCACGTCGACGGCCTGCCCGAGGGGGGACACACCGACGACCTGGCCATCCGCGGCGACTGTGAGGCGCTCTACCTCCACACCGGCGACCAGTACGAGCCCTGGGTGCCCGTCGAGGAGCGCGACCGCGTCTGGCGGTTCCAGGTCACCGGCGACCTCGCCCCGGGCAAGGTCAAGATCCTCGACATCTCTGGCGCCCAGGACCAGTCCGTGTGGCTCGACGTGCGCGAGGACCGGCTCGTCCGGCCGATCCTCTACAAGGGCGACGAGGCCGTGCGGGGCGAGCTGTTCGAGATCCCGACCGACGGCCAGTTCGCGCTCGGCATCCGCAACCTCCTCGACGTGGGCTTCTTCCGCCTCGAGACGTCCCCCGGCGGCGCCTTCGGCTACACCGAGTCGGTCTACTTCAACGACGACTGGGACTCCCTGCCCTCCCTCGCCGAGGACGCCTACACCGACCAGGAGCTGGCCGACCACGGACTCAGCGTGACGCCGGAGCTCGGACTGCCGATCCCGCTGTGCGAGCGCCTCGCCGAGCAGGCCGGGCTGGCGCTCGGCACGAGCTGACGTGCGCGTCGCCTTCCTCTCCTGGCGGGACACGACCCACCCGGACGGCGGCGGCTCGGAGGTGTTCGTCGAGTCCGTCGGCCGTGAGCTGGCCGCCCGCGGCCACCAGGTCACGCTGCTCTGTGCCCGGCACCCCGGGTCGGCGCGGCGGGAGGAGCGCGACGGCGTACTGCTGCGGCGGGTGGGTGGTCGACTGACCGTCTACCTCTGGGGGCTGGCGTGGCTGGTCCGGCACCGGCGCGACGTCGACGTGGTCGTCGACGTGGTCAACGGTCTCCCGTTCGCCTCCCCGCTCGTACGACGCCACGGCGTGGTCGCCCTGGTCCACCACGTCCATGCCGAGCAGTGGCGGATCATCTACCCCGGCCTCGCCGGACGGATCGGCTGGTTCGTCGAGAGCCGCCTCGTGCCGCTCCTCTACCGCCGGCGCCCGTTCCTCACGGTGTCCGACTCGTCCGCCCGCGACCTCGCCGCGATCGGCATCGCCCCCGCAGCCATCACGGTGGTGCGCAACGGGCTCTCCGCCGCTCCGCCCGAGGTTGTGCCCGCCGAGGCGGCCACGCCCCGTCTGGTGGTGCTGTCGCGGCTCGTTCCGCACAAGCAGATCGAGCACGCGTTCGCGGTGCTGCGTCGGCTCGAGGACGACCTCCTCGGCCTGCACCTCGACGTCGTCGGCGAGGGGTGGTGGCACGCCGAGCTGGTCGCGGCCGCAGCCGCTGAGGGAGTGACCGACCGGGTGACGTTCCACGGGCACGTCAGCGATGCCAGGCGCGACGAGCTGGTCGGGCGGGCCTGGCTGATGGTCATGCCCTCGGTCAAGGAGGGCTGGTGCCTGGCGATCACCGAGTCGGGCGCCCAAGGCACGCCGAGCGTCGCGTACGCCAGCGCCGGCGGCGTGACCGAGTCGATCCACGACGGCCGGACCGGCCGCCTGGTCGGCGACCTCGACGAGATGGTCGAGGCCGTGCGCGAGCTCCTGCACGACGAGACGCGACGCCGCGCCATGGGTGCAGCGGCCCGTGACCTGGCGGCCTCCCTCACGTGGGAGGCGTGCGCCATCAGGGCCGAGCGCGTGCTCCGGGAGGCCGGAGCAGCAGGAGATCAGTCGCCGTAGACGAGGATCTGCTGGCTGGCGGGGTTCTTGTCCGGGCCGGCGGTCTGGCTGAAGACCACCGTGACGATGAGGCCGGCAGCGACCAGGGCGCCGATCAGCGCGGGAAGGGCGGTCGCGGTGAAGACGCCGATAAACGACGAACCGCCGGCGCTACCGGTGGGTCCCGTGGTGCTCACTGATGTCTCCCTCTGACGAAGTTACCGAGCGTTAGGTTACATGAACTGACGGTCCGCGTCCCGTTCTCGACGAGCGGGATTCCGTGTCGCTCGGGACGCCGCCAGTCGGGCGCCGAGCGCCCCGCACGCGGTCAGGAGCGCGAGCAGGTGTGCCGCCCACACCGCCGCCCGCCGCGCGGCGGAGTCCGGTGCGGGCCGCGCCTCGGCGCCCGGCACCCGGTAGACCTCGACGTACTGCTCCGACAGGACCGGCTCCAGGCCCGCGAGGTCGAGCTGCGCGGCCTCCCGGTCGTCGGGGTAGACCACGACCCAGGTCACGCCGAGGTCCGGCAGGGTCTGCGCCGGCGGCCCCTCCTCGAGCGCTCGCCCGATGTCGGCCGCAAGGGTGCTCTCACCGGGCACCAGCACCGCGCCGACCTGGAGGGAGTCGCTGGTGACCACGTCCGCGTCGAACATCCGGACCGCCGGGTCGGACGAGGTCATCCCCCGGTGGCCCCAGGCGAAGGCGCGATAGGCGCGCCACGGCAGGGTCACGACGACACCCTCCGCGCCGGACAGCACCTCGGCAGCCCGCTCGAGGTCGTCGGGGAAGGCAACCGGCTCGACGGTGGGCCACGTCTCGGTCGTGGCGTCGGGTACGAGCACGACCGGGACGAGCACGAGCACGAAGACGGCCAGGGGTCGCGCGTCCGTCCCGGGCACCGCGCGGACCGCGGCGGCCACGCAGGCGCCGAACGCGGCTGCCGCGAGGATGACGACCGGGGCCAGCAGCTTCTGGGTGTCGCGCAGCAGCCCGGCGCCGGGAACGGTGTCGACGAGGCGGACCATGAGCTCGGCGCCGGGTGACGTGGCCGCGAGCAGCGCCGTGCCACCGAGCAGCACGGACAGCACCACCCACCGGACCGTGTCTCCGGTCCCCCACGCCCGTCGCAACAGCACCACCCCGGCGACGAGGACGGCGACCACGACGACAGCGGCCACGAGGGCCAGCCAGGTCGTCCGCGTGGCCGGCTCGGAGCCGGCGTCCCAGATCCCACCGAGGCCGAGCAGCGCGACCACCGGACCGTAGGGGGACTCCGTGTCCGGGGCGAACACGGCCACGCCGGAGACATCGGAGACCTGTCCGCCGGGACCGGTGAGCGCGGCCACGACCCACGGCGCCTGCAGGGCGAGGCCAGCGACGAGCACTGCAGCCGTACGTCCCAGGCGGGGCGCGCACCCGACGAGCAGCCCGGCGATGGCGAGCAGTCCCCCCGTCGGCGTCAACGACGCCAGGGCGGACCAGGCGACGGCCGCGGCGAGGTCGACGCGGCGACCGTCCCGCCGGAAGCGCATCGCGGCGGACACCAGCCACGGCAGCGCTGCCACCCCGAGCAGCAACGCCCACTGCCCGAGGGCGAGGCGCTCGACGACGTACGCGTTCCAGACCGCGAATCCCGACCCGGCGAGCTGGGCGGTGCGGCCCAGGGGCGCGACGAGCGACGACACGCCCCACCCCAGCACGGCGAGCACGAGCGGCAGCACGATCCGGGCGAGCACTCCCCCGTCGACGACGTGCGTCAGCGCGGCGACCACGGAGTCGAGCGGCACCGCGCGGGGGGCGACGTCACCGAGGCCCCAGGTGGCGTCGGTGAAGGGTTGGCGCGGCACGAAGACCAGGTCACGCGCGAGCGGGTGGCCGGGCCGGACCATCAGCGGGGCCAGCAGCACCAGGGCCAGCGCGGGCGGCCACAGCAGCACGGCCCAGTCCTGCCACGTGCGTGCCTGTCGAGAAGGGGTGGGCCGAGTGCTCAACTTCCCTGCCGGCGCCACCGGGCCAGCCTATGCTGTGCCGGATCGCCGCAGCCCCCATTCGACGAGGACGTCCGTGCCTGACCAGACCGAGCCGATCCTCGCCTTCGAGGACGCCTGGCGCCTGGCCGACCGCGTCGACGGCTGGCTCACCGAGGCGCAGGCGCGCGACCTGTACGACGCCGCCCGCGCGATCGCGCCGGGTCGGGTCGTCGAGATCGGGAGCCACCTCGGCCGCTCGACCATCGTGCTGGCCGCGAGCGGCGCCGCCGTCACGGCGGTCGACCCGTTCCCGGACGACTGGAAGTACGGGCGGGCGGACACCGAGCAGCGCTTCCGTGCGCACCTGGCCGGGGCCGGCCTCGGCGATCGCGTCGACCTGCACGTCGCCACCAGCCGACAGGCCCGCGAGTCCTGGTCGGGCGAGGCGCGGCTGCTCTACGTGGACGGCAAGCACGACCTGTGGTCGTGCCGCGACGACCTGCTCTGGAGCGGCTTCCTCCGCACCGGTGACACGGTCCTCGTCCACGACGCCTTCTCCTCACTCGGCGTCACGCTCGCCGTGCTGCGCGACGCGTCCACGGGCAACCGCCACCGCTACGTCGGCCGCACAGGATCGCTGGCGCGCTTCGAGGTCGGTCGCCCGCGGGTCGCCGACCGGCTGCGGGTGGGACGCGAGCTGCCGTGGTTCGTCCGCAACCTCGTGGTCAAGGTGCTGCTGCGCGTGCGTGCGCGCTCGCTGGCGCGCCTGCTGGGCCACACCGACACCGCCGATCCCTACTGAGGGTGGGCCGACGTGAACCTAGGATGCGGGGCGTGACGACCCCGGGCAGCGTGCGCACCCGGCGCACCTTCGACGGCAGCGCGGTCGCTGTGGCCACCAGCGTGATGAACGTGGCGACCTACGGCTTCACCATGCTCGCCGCCCGGCTCATCGGCCCCAGCCAGTACGGCGCCTTCGTCGCGTGCCTGAGCCTGCTGATCGTCGTCCAGGTGGTCGCCCTCGGTCTGCAGGCCACCGCCGCCCGACGGATCGCGGTCGACCAGGCCAACGTCGGCGCGATCGAGCACGCCATCCTCGCCCTGACCACCAAGGTCTCCCTGGCCGTCGGGCTGGTGCTCTGCCTGCTCATCCCCGCGATCAACGCGCTGCTGAACCTCGACAGCCTGGTCACCGCCGCGGTCGTCGCGGTGTCCGCGGTGCCGCTCACCCTGGCCGGCGGCCAGGCGGGCATCCTCCAGGGCGAGCGCCGCTGGGGCGCCCTCGCGGTCTTCTACCTCGCCGGGGGGATCCCCCGGCTGGTCGTCGGCACCGCGGTGATCCTCTGGCGTCCCGACGCCACCAGCGCGATCCTCTCGGTCGGCATCGGCTACCTCTTCCCGCTGGCCGTCGGGTGGTGGGCCCTGCGTCATCGTCGTACCCCTGAGGGGGCGACGCCGGAGCACTCCGCCCGCGCGATGCTGCTGGAGAGCGCCCACAACGCCCAGGTGCTCTTCGCCTACTTCGCCCTCTCCAGCGTCGACATCGTCCTCGCCCGCCAGGTGCTCGACGAGCACGACGCCGGGCTCTACGCCGCGGGCCTGATCATGGCGAAGGTGATGCTGTTCCTCCCCCAGTTCGTCGTGGTGATCGCCTTCCCCGACATGGCCACGCCCGACAGCCGGCGCCGCGCCCTGGTGCGCAGCCTGGTCGCGGTCGCGGTCCTGGGCGGGATCGCCGTCGTCGCTGCCGAGGTGCTCTCAGGCGTGGCGATGGTGTTCGTCGGCGGGTCGGACTTCGGTGAGGTCGAACCTCTGCTGTGGGTCTTCGCCCTCCTCGGCACAGTCCTGGCGATGCTGCAGCTCCAGGTGTACGCCGTCCTCGCCCGGCAGGGCCGTCGGTCGGTGCTCCTGGTCTGGGCGGCGCTCGTGGCACTGGTGGTGCTGGGCTCCCGGATCGACACCCTCGACGGGCTCGTCGCGGTGGTGGTCGGCGTCGACGCCGCGCTGCTCGTCGTGCTGACCGCCGCCAGCCTCAGGATCGCCCGGCAGGCACCTGCCGCCCCGCTCGCCGCAGACCCGGTGGCCTGACGCGCCGCACGGCGCCCCTCAGTGCGCGGCGTCGTGCCAGCTGCGGCCCGTGCCGACCGAGACGTCGAGCGGGACCAGCAGGTCGGCGGCTCCGCCCATCTCGGTGCGGACGAGCGCGGCCAGGTCGTCGTGCTCCCCCGGTGCGACCTCGAACACCAGCTCGTCGTGGACCTGGAGCAGCATCCGGGACCTCAGCCCCTGCTCGGTGAGCGCCCGCTCGACACCGAGCATCGCGACCTTGACCAGGTCGGCGGCCGAACCCTGGATGGGCGCGTTGAGCGCCATCCGCTCCGCGGTCTCGCGCCGCTGGCGGTTGTCGCTGGTGAGGTCGGGGAGGTAGCGCCGACGGCCGAGGATGGTCTCGGTGAAGCTCGAGCGACGTGCCTCGTCGACGATGCCGCCGAGGTAGTCGCGCACGCCCCCGAAGGTCTCGAAGTACTCGTCCATGAGGCCGCGAGCCTCGGAGGTGTCGATGCGCAGCTGCTGGGAGAGCCCGAACGCGGACAGGCCGTAGGCGAGGCCGTAGTTCATCGCCTTGATCTTGGCGCGCTGCTCGACGCTGACGTCGGCCGCGTCGACGCCGAACACCCGGGCGGCGGTGATCGAGTGGAAGTCCTGGCCGGACTTGAACGCCCCGATGAGGAGGGCGTCCTCGGAGAGGTGCGCCATGATCCGCATCTCGACCTGGCTGTAGTCGGCCGTCAGCAGCGACTCGTAGCCCTCGCCGACCACGAAGCCCTCGCGGATGCGGCGACCCGCCTCGGTGCGGATCGGGATGTTCTGGAGGTTGGGGTCGGTGCTGGAGAGCCGTCCGGTCGCGGCGATGATCTGGTTGTAGGTCGTGTGGATCCTGCCGTCGGAGGCCACCGTCTTGAGCAGGCCCTCGACCGTCTGCCGCAGGCGGATCACGTCGCGGTGGCGCAGCAGGTGCTGGAGGAACGGGTGCTCGGTCTTCTCGAAGAGCTGCTGCAGCGCGTCGGCGTCGGTCGTGTAGCCGGTCTTGGTGCGCTTGGTCTTCGGCATGTCGAGCTCCTCGAAGAGCACGACCTGGAGCTGCTTGGGCGAGCCGAGGTTGATCTCCTTGCCGATGACGTCGTAGGCGTCGTTGGCAGCGGTGCGGACCTGGTCGCCGAACTCGGACTCCAGACCCTCGAGGTAGTCGGTATCGACCGCGATGCCGGCCTGCTCCATCCGCACGAGCGTGCCGATGAGCGGGAGCTCGACCTCGCGCAGCAGGCGGGTGCCGCCGTGCTCCTCGACGGCGCCGTCGAGCGCGTCTGCGAGGTCGAGGACGGCCCGCGCGGTGAGCATCGCCGTGTCGCTCGCGGAGGTGTCGTCCATCGCGTCGAAGCTGAGCTGGTCGGCGTCGGCGGTGTCCTGGCGCAGCTCGCGCTTGAGGTAGCGCAGCGTCAGGTCGGCCAGGTCGTAGGAGCGCTGGTCGGGCTGGACGAGGTAGGCCGCCAGGGCGGTGTCCACCTCGAGCCCGGCGAGCTGCCAGCCCCGGGCGGCGAGGGCCAGGCTCGGGCCGTTGGCGTCGTGGATCGCCTTCGGGCGACCCGCGTCGGCGAGCCAGGCCGCGACGGCGGCGTCGTCGTCGGGGCCGAGGTCGGCGCAGTCGATCCAGGCGGCCTCGCCGGAGCCGGTGGCGACGGCGACCGACTGCACGTCACCCGTGCCGGCCCGCCAGGTGCCGCCGACGGCGACGCCCACGCGGCGGCCCTCGGGCGCGTGCTCCTCGAGCCATGCCGCGACCTCGCCCGCGGCGAGCCGCTTCCCGTCGAGCTCGAAGCCGGACTCTGCCTCGACCACCTCGGCCGGGTCGGGGTCGATCGTGTCGAGGAGACGGCCGCGCAGCTCGCCACGGAACTCGAGCTCGTCGAGGAGCTCGAGGCCCACGGTGCGGTCCCAGGGGCGGCGCTCGAGGTCACCGGGCGCCATCGGCAGGGTGAGGTCGCGCACCAGCGCGTTGAGCTGGCGGTTGCGGATGACGTCGCCGAGGTGCTCGCGCAGCGCCTCGCCCTTCTTGCCGGTGATCTCGTCGGCGCGGGCGATGACGTTGTCGAGGCCGTCGAACTGGTTGATCCACCGTGCGGCGAAGCCCGGCCCGACGCCGGGCACTCCGGGCAGGTTGTCGGACGTCTCGCCGACGATCGCGGCGAGCTCGGGATAGCGGTGGGGCGGGACGCCGTACTTCTCCTCGACGGCTGCCGGGGTGAGGCGGGCGAGGTTGCTCACGCCCTGCATCGGGTAGAGCACGGTCGAGTCGTCGGTCACCAGCTGGATGGAGTCGCGGTCGCCGGTGAGGATCAGCACCTCCATCCCGGCGGCCAGCGCCTCGGTGACAAGGGTGGCGATGATGTCGTCTGCCTCGTAGCCGGCGAGGTCGAGGTGCTGGATGGAGAGCGCGTCGAGCATGCGCCGGATCAGCGGCAGCTGGCTGCTGAACTCGTCGGGCGTCTTGTTGCGCTTGGCCTTGTAGTCGGAGTACTGCTCGAGGCGGAAGGTCTGGCGCGACTTGTCGAAGGCCACCGCCACGTGGGTCGGCACCTCGTCACGGAGCACGTTGACCAGCATCGAGGTGAAGCCGTAGACCGCGTTGGTGTGCTGGCCGGTCGCCGTCGCGAAGTTCTCGACGGGAAGCGCGAAGAAGGCCCGATAGGCCAGGGAGTGACCGTCCAGGAGCAGGAGGCGGGGGCGCACGGTCTCACTCGTCTCAGGCACGTCCGCGACTCTAGTCGTCGCCACCGACAGCCGTGGCGGGGGTGAGCACGAGCGCCGTCGGGGCGTTCCGACACAATGACCGCATGAGCGAGACCCCCCAGTCCCTGGCCGACCTGAGCATCGAGGAGTTCCTGGCCTACATGCCCCAGGGCATGGGACGGCTCAACGAGAAGATGGGCATCGAGCTCGTCGAGATCTCCGCGGAGCGGATCGTCGGCACCATGCCCGTCGAGGGCAACACCCAGCCGTTCGGGCTGCTCCACGGAGGAGCGAGCGTGGTGCTGGCGGAGACCCTCGGCTCGATCGGGTCGGCGATCCACGCCTATCCCGCCAAGGTGGCCGTCGGCGTCGACATCAACGCCACCCACCACCGCGCCGCGACCTCGGGCACAGTCACCGGCGTCGCCACGGCCGTCCACCTCGGGAGGTCCTCGACGTCCTACGAGGTGGTGCTCACCGACGAGCGCGGCAAGCGGGTGTGCACCTCGCGCATCACGTGCGCGCTGGTGGAGATGCCCCGGGGCTGATCCGGGTCGGGCTCAGCCCGGGACGCGCTCGCGGCGCACCCGGCGGGCGGCCAGCACCCGGTCGATCCGCTGCCGGCTGGTGGCGGCCTGGGTGACCTGTCGCGACTTCGGCAGCCGCGCTCGTACGGCGCTGGTGGTGGCTGCGCGCAGCATCGCCTGCGGGGCGAAGGACAGGCGTGCCATGAACCGGTTGGCGTCGCGTGCCTCCGCCGCGGCGGCGGTCTGGACATGGGTGATGCCGTGCTGGTCGGCGAACCGGCACGCCACCTCCATCAGCGCGCTGCCCACACCCTTGCGACGGAACTGCGGGAACACGTGCGGAGAGACGGCGAGGACCGCCGGCTCGAGGTTGAGCGGGGTGAAGGTCGTCGCCTCGAGGTAGACGGCTCCGGCCACCTCGCCGTCGACCTCCGCCACGGCCACGCACTGGTCCTCCCGCTCCTGCGCGGTCGCGACCACGCGGGCCACGTCGGCCAGCTGCTCGTCGAGGCCGCCCTTGCGGAGGATGTCGCTCCACAGCTCACGCAGCGAAGGAACGTCCGTCGGCTCTGCAGCACGAACGGTCACCGGCGTCCGACTCATCGACCCACCCATTTCCAGTTGCACCCACAGTGGCCCCCTGCCGACCCATTTGCGGCACCACCACACCGGGCGAAACCCTACCGCCCGGCCCCTCTCTCACGCCATGCCGGATCAGGCTACGCCGAGGTAGGCCTCTCGCACCGAGGGATCGTCAAGAAGCTCCGTACCGGTGCCGGTCTTGACGATCTTCCCCGTCTCCAGGACGTAGGCCCGGTCGCTGCGCGAGAGCGCCTGCTTGGCGTTCTGCTCGACGACCAGGATCGTGGTGCCCTGCTGCGAGATCTCGGTGATGATGTCGAAGATCTGCTGGATCAGCATCGGCGCCAGGCCCATCGACGGCTCGTCGAGCATGAGCAGCTTGGGCCGCGACATGAGCGCGCGACCGATCGCCAGCATCTGCTGCTCACCGCCGGACATGGTGCCCGCGACCTGCTTCTTGCGCTCGAGGAGACGCGGGAAGAGTCCGAACACCCGGTCGTAGTCCTCGTCGATGGCCGCCTTGTCCTTGCGGGTGTAGGCGCCCATGTTGAGGTTCTCGGTGACCGTCATGCCGGGGAAGATCCCTCGGCCCTCGGGGCAGAGCACGAGGCCCTTGCGCAGCCGCTGGTCGGCACGCAGCTTGGTCACGTCCTCGCCGTCGAACACCACCGTGCCCGAGGCCAGGCCACGCACGCCGGACAGCGCACGCATGGTCGAGGTCTTCCCGGCGCCGTTGGCGCCGATCAGCGAGACGACCTCGCCCTCGTTGACCTGCACGCTGATGCCGTGGAGGGCCTGGATCTTGCCGTAGTTGAGGACGGCTTCGTTCAGCTCAAGCAGCATCGTCGGGCTCTCCCAGGTAGGCGGCGATGACCTTCGGGTTGCGGGCGACTTCCTCGGGAGTGCCCTCGGCGATCTTCTGGCCGAACTCGAGCACCACGATGCGGTCGGTCACGCCGAGGACCAGCTTCATGTCGTGCTCGATGACCAGGACCGTGTGCCCCAGGTCGCGGATGCGGCGGATGAGGTCCATGAGGTCCTCCTTCTCCGCCGGGTTGAAACCGGCTGCCGGCTCGTCGAGGCACAGCAGTTGCGGCTCGGTGGCGAGCGCACGCGCGATCTCGAGGCGTCGCTGGTAGCCGTAGGGCAGGTTGCGGGACAACTCGTGCGCGCGGTCGGCGATGCCGACGAACTTCAGCAGCTCCATGCTGCGCTCACGTCCGCCGCGCTCCTCCAGGGTGTGGCGGCTGATGCCGAACACCTTGGCGAAGCTGCGCCTCAGCGGGTTCTCCGGGAGCTGGTGCTCCTCGGGGCGGATCCGGTAGGCGCGGAACAGCGCGCCGAGCACGCTCGTCTTGTGGCGGGCGTCGCACCCGACCATGACGTTCTCCAGGGCAGACATCTCCGGGAAGAGACGGATGTTCTGGAACGTGCGCGCGATGCCGAGCTGGTTGATCTTGTGCGGCTTGCTGCCGCTGATCGCCTTGCCGTTGAAGCGCACCTCACCCGACGTGGGCGTGTAGACGCCGGTCATCACGTTGAAGCAGGTGGTCTTGCCGGCGCCGTTGGGCCCGATCAGGCCGAGGATCTCGCCCCGCTTGATCGAGAAGTCGACGTCGTTGAGCGCGACCACACCACCGAAGCGGAGCGTGACGTGGTCGATCTCCAGGAGCGTCTCCCCCTCCTGGCCGACGTCCATGCTGAGCAGGTCGTGGTCGGAGGTGTCAGGCGCCACCGTGGTCTCGGTCGCCTTGTCGGCGGCGGTCGCGGTGACCTTGTCGTCGTCAGGCATCAGCTGCAGCCTCCTCGGCTTCGACCTTGCGGTCGGCGAATTCTCGGGCCCTTCGTCTGCTCGGCACCAAGCCCTGCGGGCGCAGGATCATCACCGCGACGAGGGCGACGCCGAAGGCGAACGGGCGCCACTCCTGGAACTCGCGGAACCGCTCCGGCAGGTAGGTGAGCAGGAAGGCGCCGATCAGCACGCCCAGGATGTTGCCCGAGCCGCCGATGACCACCATGGCCACGAACAGGAACGACAGGTTGAGCATGAAGCCGTTGGGCTCGACGTACTGCTGCTTGCTGCCGAACAGCAGCCCGGCCATGCCGCCCAGCGAGGCGCCGATGGCGAAGGCCCACAGCTTGTACTTGAACGCGGCCACACCCATGATCGCGGCAGCATCCTCGTCCTCGCGGATCGCGAGCCAGGCGCGGCCGACGCGACTGTTCTCGAGCCGCCGGGCCAGCCAGATGATGATGATCAGCACGACCAGGGCCAGCCAGTACCAGCGCTCCGGCTCGGAGACGTTGAAGAACGGGCGTCCGTCGATCTCCGGGCCGGGTGGCACCGGCACGTTGGTGATGCCGGCAGCACCGTTGGTGACGTTGTCGAGGTTGCGGGCGCAGATGCGGATGATCTCGCCGAAGCCCATGGTCACGATGGCGAGGTAGTCGCCACGCAGCCGCAGGGTCGGCGCACCCAGGATGACGCCGGCGATGAGTGCCATCGCGATGGCGATCGGGACGCAGATCGCGAACGGGACCGCCCACTCTTCCGAGAGGCCGAACTTCGACTGGATGGCCTCGACGACCGGCGACGACGTCGAGCCGAACAGCGCCACGGAGTAGGCGCCGAGCGCGTAGAAGCCGACGTAGCCCAGGTCGAGCAGGCCGGCCAGGCCGATCACGACATTGAGGCCGACCGCGACGATCATGTAGACGACCACGAGGAACAGCACGCTCGCCCAGTCGGTGCCGGTGGCCGACAGGTCGGTCCGGATGTAGGCGAAGGGCAGGATGTTGAGGTACGGCAGGTAGAACGCGAAGGCGACCACGAGCAGCATGCCGAGGGCACGGGCCCAGGTCGGTACGCCGTCGAGCCGGTCGCGCAGCCGGTTCGTGTGCTGGGTGATGATCGTCATGCGCGCGCCTTTCCGAGGGACTCACCGAGCAAGCCGGTGGGCCGGAACATCAGCACGAGCACCAGCACCACGAAGGCCGTGACGTCGGCCCAGCTGGAGTCCCAGATCGTCGAGGCGTAGACCTCGACGACGCCGAGCACCAGGCCGCCGATGAGGGCGCCGCGCAGGTTGCCGATACCGCCGAGCACCGCGGCGGTGAACGCCTTGACGCCGATGATGAAGCCGATGTCGAACTTCGTGCTGTCGTACTGGATCGTGAACAGCAGCGCGGCCACACCGGCCATCGCGCCACCGAGGACGAAGACCAGCATGATCACGCGGTCCTGGTTGACACCCATCAGGGACGCGGTGTCGGGGTCCTGCGCCACGGCGCGGACACCGCGGCCGAGGCGGCTCTTGTTCACGAAGAAGTCGAGCGCGACCATCATCGCGATGGCGCCGAAGATGATGATCAGCCGGGTGTTGGTGATCGCGAGGTCGAGGCCCGGGATGGTGAAGACGGTCTTGGTCGGCAGCACGGCCGGCACGTTGACCAGCACGCGGCCGAACGGCGGGCCGAAGAAGACGCGGAGCACCTGGCCGAAGGTCTCGACGAGGACCATCGAGCAGCCGATGCCGGTGATCAGGAAGATGAGGGGCGGAGCGCCCTTCTTGCGGAGCGGTCGGTAGGCGATCCGCTCGACGGCGAGGGCTGTTCCTGCCGAGGCCAGCATGGCTGCCAGCAGGGCCAGCAACGTGGCCCCGATGATCATGCCGAGGCCCTGGCCGGCGGTGGCACCGATGACGGTGTAGGTCCCGAGCGTCGCCCAGGTGCCCACCATGAACACCTCGGAGTGCGCGAAGTTGATCAGCTTCATCACGCCGTACACCATCGTGTAACCGAGCGCGACGAGCGCGTAGATGGATCCGCGGGTGATGCCGTCAAGTGTGTGACGGTCCAACCCGTTGATCAGGGCATCGAAGTCCACTCAGGGCCCTCCTGGATTGCGGCCCGGTCAGGGCCATGGATCGGGGGCGGCCGGGCACAAGGCCCGACCACCCCCGTTGTGCATGGTCAATCCGTGAGGATCAGCTGGCGGGGCTGACCTCGACGTCGGGGACGAGCGTGCCGCCCTCGTTCTTGTAGGCCCAGTAGGAGACCTTGTCCTTCGGAACGTCGCCGTTCTCGTCGAAGGAGATCTCCTTGCTGAGGCCGTCGCCGGTGTAGCCGTCGACGAAGGACTCGACGTCCTCGCGGGTGCGAGCACCGTCGTCGAGCGCGGCGAGGAAGACGCTCATCGCGTCGAAGCCCTCAGCGGCGTACGCACCCGGAGCCGAGCCGAACTCGTCCTGGTAGTCGGCAGCGAAGGTGCTGTCCTCCTCGATCGGCGCGCAGGGGCACATCACGATGGCGCCCTCGCCGGCGTCGCCGACGGCGTTGCCGAAGTCGGAGCCGTAGAGACCGTCACCACCGATGAACGGGGCCTTGATGCCGGCGTCGCGCATCTGCTTGAGCAGCGGCGCGGCCTCGGCGATGTAACCACCGTAGAAGACGGCGTCGGGCTTGGCCGACTCCATCTTGGAGATGGTCGGGGCGAAGTCGGTCTGGCCGACCTGCGTCTTGTCACGCTGCACCATCGCGTCGCCGAGAGTCTCCTCGACGCGGTCGGCCAGGGGCTCGCCGTAGGCCTCGGAGTTGTCGACGACGAAGACCTTGCTCGCGCCGAGCTCGTCGGTGAGGTACTGGGCGATGGCCGCGCCCTGGTAGTCGTCGTAGGGGACGATGCGGTGGAAGACCGGCGACGGGTCGTCCTGGGTGAGGTCGGTCGCGGTGGCGGACTGGCTGATCATGGTCACGCCGGCGTCGCCGTAGATGGCCTTGGTCGCGCGGGTCTCACCGGAGAACGCGCCACCGATGACACCGATGAACGAGTCGTCACCGGCGATCTGGGTCGCGACCGGGGTCGCCTTGGCCGGGTCGCCCTCGGTGTCGAACTTCTCGATGGTGACGTCGCAGTCCTCGTTGTCCCACTGCTTCAGCGCCAGCTCGGCGCCGTCGACGGACGGGAGGACGATGCTGGCGTTCGCGCCGGACAGCGCGCCCATCACACCGATCTTGAAGCTGCAGTCGTCGCCCGAAGCGTCGCCCCCACCGGTGTCGGTCGTGCCACACGCGGTGAGCGCCAGACCGGCAACTGCCGACAACGCGACAGCCTGCCACGTCCTGGATGAGCGGATCATGGATCCCTCCGTAGTTCTATGGGCTGTCCACCTCGGCAGCCTCGTGCGGGGAACCTAACACCATGAATGTGGCGCGGGACACGATTGCACGCCGGGTTTTGATGGCCGTTGCCGTTTCGTGACCAAGCGGTCTGTACCGGAAACAGAACCGAAACCTGCGGTGTCATCAACGGTTTCCGCGGTGCCGCCATCGGTTCGCCGCGAGATCTGCTGCGAGGCGCGCACTGGGCGCCACCAGGTGGTGGCGGCTCAGGCGCCGTCGCCCTGGCCGAGGCCGGCCACTCCGTGCTCGACCACGCCGTCCGCCACCTGCCGCATCGACAGGCGCAGGTCCATGGCGGTCTTCTGGATCCAGCGGAACGCGTCGGGCTCACTCAGCCCGAGCTTCTCCTGCAGCACGCTCTTGGCGCGGTCGACGGACTTCCGGGTCGCCAACGACTCCTGGAGGTCGGAGACCTCGCGCTCGAGCACGGTGATCTCGGCGTACCTGCTGACCGCCATCTCGATCGCCGGCACCAGGTCGCCGCGCTGGAACGGCTTGACGAGGTACGCCATCGCCCCGGCGTCGCGCGCCCGCGCGACCAGGTCGCGCTGCGAGAAGGCGGTGAGGATGACGACCGGCGCGATCCGCTCGGAGGCGATCACCTCGGCGGCCGCGATCCCGTCGAGGACCGGCATCTTCACGTCGAGGATGACCAGGTCGGGCCGCAGGTCACGGGCCAGCTCGATCGCCTTCTGGCCGTCGCCGGCCTGGCCGACGACCTCGTAGCCCTCCTCGCCCAGCATCTCGGCGAGGTCCATCCGGATCAGCGCCTCGTCCTCGGCGATCACCACACGTCGTACGCCGTCGGGAGCGGTGCTGGAGTCGACCGGGTCGGGGGCAGGCTGCGTCACGACGGTAAGGCTAGTCGGGTACGGTTTCCCCGCGTTTCGGGCCCCGGTAGCCCAACGGCAGAGGCGATGCTCTCAAACAGCATTCAGTGTGAGTTCGAATCTCACCCGGGGCACTGTCGGAGGGCTCCTCCACGCTGACGACATGTACCTACCAGCGGACCGGGCTCGGGCTCTCACGCTCCTCAGCGAAGGTGCCGCTCTGTCGTCCGCGAGCAGGGCGACAGGAATCGCCCGCTCCACTATTCGCGCCTGGTCGCGAGATCCGGACTCACTGGCGAGCCAGTGCTGTCGCTGCGCCGGGGCGTGCCCGGTTCGAGGTGGCGACTACGCAACCCTCCTCGGGTTTTACCTGGGCGACGGCTGCATCTCGCGCCATCAGTCGCACACCACACTGAGGGTCTCGTGCGATCCGGCATGGCCGAGCGTGATTCATGACGTCGACCGACTCATCACCTCAGTTCATCCGGCAGGCCGCGCTACCCACGTGCGTGCGCCGGGAACGCTGGTCGTGCAGAACACCTGGAAGCACTGGCCGTGTCTGTTCCCGCAGCACGGCTCTGGACGCAAGCACGAGCGCAGCATCGTCCTCGAGCCCTGGCAGGAGGAGGTCGTGCGGGCGTTCCCGGCCGGCTTCCTGCGTGGCCTCTTCCACTCGGACGGTGCGCGCGTGAATAACTGGGCCACCCGGGTGGTCGCCGGCGAGAAGCGTCGCTACGACTACCCGCGCTGGCAGTTCTCCAACCGGTCCGAGGACATCCTCGTGCTGTGCGGCTGGGCACTGGACCTGGCCGAGGTCGAGTGGCGACGGTCGGGTCCATGGACCGTGTCGGTCTCGCGGCGAGCTGCCGTCGGCAGGCTCGACGCCCTGATCGGACCGAAGGCGTAGCCCGCGCCGGCCAGGGGGGCCGGCGCGGGCCTGCGGTCAGGCGGAGGCGGCCGCAGCTGGGGCGTCGTACTGGAACTGCGCGACCAGGCCCTGGAGGCGCTGGGCCATCCGGGAGAGCTCCTCGGCCGCCGAGCTGGTGCTGCCGGCGGCCGCCTGGGTGTCCGAGGCGGTGCGGGCGACGCCGGTGATGTTCTCGGCGATGTCGGTGGAGCCGACGGCGGCGTCGGCGACCGAGCGGGTCATCTCCTGGGTCGTGGCGGTCTGCTCCTCGACGGCGGAGGCGATCACGTTCTGGGTGTCGCTGATCTGGGCGATGATCTGGGCGATCTCGGAGATGGCCGTGACGGCCTCCTGGGTGTCCGCCTGGATGGCCCGGATGCGCTGGTCGATGTCGCCGGTCGCCTTGCTGGTCTCCTGCGCGAGCTCCTTGACCTCGTTGGCCACGACCGCGAAGCCCTTGCCGAACTCGCCGGCACGGGCGGCCTCGATGGTGGCGTTGAGGGCCAACAGGTTGGTCTGCTCGGAGATCGAGCTGATCACCTTGACCACGTTGCCGACCTGCGTCGACGACTCGCCGAGCTTGGCGACGGTCGCGGTGGTCGACTCGGCCGCCACGACGGCGCGCGCGGCCACACCCGCGGCGTTGCTGGCGTTGACGGCGATCTCGCGGATGGAGGCACCCATCTGCTCGGTCGCCGCGGCGACGGTCTGCACGTTGCTCGACACCTGGCCGGCCGCGGACGACACGAGCGCCGCCTGCGCGGACGAGTCCGACGCGGAGCTGGTCATCTGGCCCGACACGGCGGACAGCTCCTCCGAGGCGCCGGCCAGCTGGATCGCGGTGCCGGCGATCTCCGACATGGCGCCGCCGAGGTTGGAGACGGCGCTGTTGAGGGCGGTCGCCAGCTGGCCGATCTCGTCCCCTCGGTCGTCCTCGAGCCGCTGGTCGAGGTGTCCCGCCGCGACAGCCTGGAGCACGGCAACGGCGCGCGCCAGCGGTCGGGTGATCGACCGGGTGACCGAGACGACCACGGCGGTGCCGGCGAGCACGACCAGCACGAGGCCGGCGTAGACCATCAGGTGACCGTTGCGCGAGACCACGGCGAGGTCGGCCCGGAGGGCCTTGTCGCGGGCCTCGAGGGAGTCACCGAACGCGCTCATGTCGTCGTACACCGCGGTCCAGGCCTCGCCCGCGGAGCCGCCGTTGATGCTGTTCATGATCTGGGGCATGGCGTCGAGGCCCTTGGCCTGGAGTCGCTCGACGACCCAGTCGTCCTCGGCGAAGAGCTGCTGGAAGTTCGCCTCGGTGCTGGCGAGGAGGTCCTTCTGCTCCCCCGTCAGACCGGTCGTGTCGACGTCGGCGAACATCGCCTCGATGGCGTCCTTGCTCTTCAGGTAGCCCTCGCGGTTGTAGCCGTCGGAGGACAGCGCCGCCTCGACGCCGAAGGCCGTGGCGTCGGCGAGGTAAAGGCCCTGCCAGCCGGTGATGTCGTTGATGTTGATCAGCATCAGGTCGGCGAGGGCTCGGTGCGAGGCGACCTCCTCGAGCTGGTCACGCATCCCGTCGGCCTTGCTCTGGGCCGAGAGGCCCAGGAAGGCGGCGAGGCCGACGAGTAGGCCGCAGGCCGCGAAGGCAGCCGTGAGACGTACCCCGATCCTCAGGTCACGCAGGGCAGGGCGGTTCGACGTCTTCAACTGTTCTCCGAGTGGCTCGCGGCGCCGTTGACGTCCGTGTCGTCAGGTCACCGCTCCACCCATCGCCCGGACAGGCCCCGACCTGAGGGGTTTCGGGGCAGGAAGCCGCGAGAGGTCAGCGCTCGCGGCGGTACGCCGGCGCGGCCTCGTTGATCGCGTCGCCCATCCGGTGGATGCGGAGCGCGTTGGTGGAGCCGGGGATGCCGGGCGGGCTGCCCGCGATGATGACCACGAGGTCGCCCTCCCTGACCCGGCCGATGTGGAGCAGCGACTCGTCGACCTGGCGGACCATCTCGTCCGTGTGCTCCACCTCCGCTCCCTGGAAGGTCTCCACGCCCCAGGTCAGCGCGAGCTGCGAGCGGGTGCGCGCCTGCGGCGTGAAGGCGAGGATCGGGATCGGGCCGCGGTAGCGCGAGAGCCGCTTGGCGGAGTCACCGCTCGTCGTGAAGGCGACGACGTACTTCGCACCCACGCTCTCGGCGACCTCGGCCGCGGCCTTGGCGATGATGCCGCCGCGGGTGTGGGGCTGCCAGGTGACGGCGGCCATGTGGCTCAGGCCGTGGTCCTCGGTCGACTCCACGATCCGGGCCATCGTCTCGACGGCGATGATGGGGTACTCCCCCACGCTCGTCTCGCCGGAGAGCATCACGGCGTCGGCGCCGTCGAGCACGGCGTTGGCGACGTCGCTGGCCTCGGCGCGGGTCGGCGCAGGCGCACTGATCATCGACTCCAGCATCTGGGTCGCGACGATCACGGGCTTGGCGTTGCGGCGGGCCTTGTCGATGATCAGCTTCTGGTGGATCGGCACGTCCTCGAGCGGGCACTCCACGCCGAGGTCGCCGCGGGCCACCATGACGCCGTCGAAGGCGTCGACGATCTCGTCGATGTTGGCGATCGCCTGGGGCTTCTCGATCTTGGCGATGACGGGGACGAAGACGCCCTCCTCGCGCATCACCGCGCGCACGTCTTCGGCGTCGGTCGCACTGCGCACGAAGCTCAGTGCGATGAAGTCCACGCCGAGCTTCAGCGCCCAGCGCAGGTCCTCGGTGTCCTTCTCCGACAGCGCGGGCACCGACACCGCCACGCCGGGCAGGTTGATGCCCTTGTTGTTGGACACCTTGCCGGCGACGACCACCTCGGTGATCACGTCCTGGCCCTCGACGGCGACGACCTTGAGCCGCACCTTGCCGTCGTCGATGAGGAGCGGGTCACCGGGGCTCACGTCACCGGGCAGGCCCTTGTAGGTCGTGCCGCACTGCTCGACGTCACCCTCGACGTCGCGCGTGGTGATGGTGAACCGGGCGCCCTTCTTGAGCTTGACCGGTCCGTCGGAGAACGTCTCCAGGCGGATCTTCGGCCCCTGGAGGTCGGCGAAGATGCCGATGGCGTGCCCGGTGTCGTCGGACGCCTGGCGGACCAGGCGGTAGACGGCCTCGTGGTCGGCGTACCGACCGTGGCTCATGTTCAGCCGGGCGACATCCATGCCGGCATCGACGAGGGCCCTGATCCCTTCCGGGGTGTTCACGGCGGGACCGAGGGTGCAGACGATCTTGGCTCTACGCACGTCCTTCACCCTAGCGGGTCTTGGATCGTTCCAACGACCTCATCCGCACATGAGCGGTGCGTGAGACAGGTTTTCTGCTCAAAGAACCTGCCTCACGCACCGCTCGCGTGCCGGACCTCAGACGACGAGCGGGCGCTCGTGCGGCTTGATCGGCGCGGGCAGCGTGGTCGAGCCGGTGAGGTACGCGTCGACGGAGGCCGCCGCGCTGCGCCCCTCGGCGATCGCCCACACGATGAGCGACTGGCCGCGCCCCACGTCGCCGGCGACGTACACGCCGGGGACCGAGGCGGCGTAGGACTCGTCGCGCACGACGTTGCCGCGCTGGTCGAGCTCGACCCCGAGCTGCTCGATCAGGCCGGCCTTCTCGGGACCGACGAAGCCCATCGCGAGCAGCACCAGCTGCGCCGGGATCTCGCGCTCGGTGCCCTCGACGGGCTGGAACTTCGCGTCGACCTCGACCAGCTTGAGCGAGGCGACGTTGCCGTCGGCGTCGCCGACGAACTCCTGCGTCGAGACGGCGTACAGCCGGTCGCCACCCTCCTCGTGGGCCGAGGAGACCTTGAACGTCATGGGGTACGTCGGCCACGGCTGGCTGCTGGGCCGGTCCTCGCCGGGCCGGGGCATGATCTCCAGCTGCGTGATCGACCGCGCGCCCTGGCGGATCGACGTGCCGAGGCAGTCCGCGCCGGTGTCTCCGCCGCCGATGATGACGACGTCCTTGCCGGTCGCCACGATCTGGTCCTGCACCTCTTCGCCGAGCGACGCGCGGTTGGACTGCGGCAGGAACTCCATCGCCTGGTGGATCCCGCCGAGCTCGCGCCCGGTGGCCGGGAGGTCACGCGCGTCCGTGGCGCCCATGGCGAGCACGACGGCGTCGTAGCGGGCCAGCAGCTGCGGACCGGTGAGGTCGCCACCCACGTTGACGCCCGCGCGGAAGACGGTGCCCTCGCGGCGCATCTGGTCCAGGCGCCGGTCGAGGTGCTTCTTCTCCATCTTGAACTCGGGGATGCCGTAGCGCAGCAGCCCGCCGATCTTGTCGGCCCGCTCGTAGACCGCCACGGTGTGGCCGGCACGGGTCAGCTGTTGGGCGGCGGCGAGACCGGCCGGTCCGGAGCCGATGACCGCGACCGTCTTGCCCGAGAGCCACTCCGGCGGCTGCGGCCGGACGTAGCCCGAGCCCCAGGCGCGGTCGATGATCGAGACCTCGACGTTCTTGATGGTCACCGGGTCCTGGTTGATGCCCAGGACACAGGCGGTCTCGCAGGGAGCCGGGCAGAGCCGGCCGGTGAACTCCGGGAAGTTGTTGGTCGCGTGGAGGCGGTCCATCGCGCCGTCCCAGTCGTCACGCCAGACCAGGTCGTTCCACTCCGGGATGATGTTGCCCAGCGGGCAGCCCTGGTGGCAGAACGGGATGCCGCAGTCCATGCAGCGTCCGGCCTGGGTGTTGATGATCGGCAGCAGCGCGCGGCCGATCCCGTCGGGGTAGACCTCGTCCCAGTCCTGCACCCGCTCCGCGACCTCGCGCCGGGACGCGACCTCGCGGCCGTTCTTCAGGAAACCCTTCGGGTCAGCCATGCAGCACCTCCATGATCCGTGCGGCGGCCTCGTCCTCGCTGAGGCCGTCCTCCAGGGCCTCCTCGCGAGCCTCGAGCACGCGCTTGAAGTCGCTGGGCATCACCTCGGTGAAGCGGCCCAGCGCGGTGGTCCAGTCGGCCAGCAGCTCGGCGGCGACCGCCGAGCCGGTCTCCTCGGCGTGCTGCTCGACGAGTGCCTTGAGCTCGTCGGCGGCCTTGCCCTCGACGGGGGCGAGCTCGACGAGCTCGGGGTTGACCCGCGACTCGTCGAGGTCCAGCACGAAGGCGTAGCCGCCGGACATGCCCGCCGCGAAGTTGCGGCCGGTCGGGCCGAGCACGACGACGACGCCGCCGGTCATGTACTCGCAGCCGTGGTCGCCCACGCCCTCCACCACGGCGCTGGCGCCGGAGTTGCGGACGCAGAACCGCTCGCCCACGCGGCCGCTGAGGAAGACCTGGCCCGAGGTGGCGCCGTAGCCGATCGTGTTGCCGGCGATGATCTGCTCCCCGGCCGTGAAGGTCGCCGCCCGGTCGGGGCGTACGACGAGCCTGCCGCCCGAGAGGCCCTTGCCGACGTAGTCGTTGGCGTCTCCCTCGAGTCGCAGCGTGATGCCGCGGGGAAGGAAGGCGCCGAACGACTGGCCGGCCGAGCCGGTCAGCGTGATGTCGATCGTGCCGTCGGGCAGGCCCTCGCCGCGGTAGCGCTTGGTCACCTCGTGGCCGAGCATCGTGCCGACCGTGCGGTTGACGTTGCGCACCGCGACCTGGGCGCGCACCGGCTCACCGGACTCCAGCGCCGGTGCGGCGATGGCGATGAGCTCGTTGTCGAGCGCCTTGTCGAGGCCGTGGTCCTGGCCCTTGGTGTTGCGCAGGTCCTGGTCCTCGAACTGGCCGAACTCACCGTGGCGCGAGGCCTGGTGCAGGATCGGCGCGAGGTCGAGGCCGGAGGCCTTCCAGTGGTCGATCGCCTCGGCGACGTCGAGCGTGCCGACCTGGCCGACGGCCTCCGCGACGCTGCGGAAGCCCAGCTCGGCGAGCAGCTCGCGGACCTCCTGCGCGATGAACTCGAAGAAGTTCACGACGTAGTCGGCCTGGCCGCTGTAGCGCTCGCGCAGGACCGGGTTCTGCGTGGCGACGCCGACCGGGCAGGTGTCGAGGTGGCAGACGCGCATCATGATGCAGCCGCTGACGACCAG
Source organism: Nocardioides sp. BE266 (assembly GCF_031457855.1). NCBI lineage: Bacteria > Bacillati > Actinomycetota > Actinomycetes > Propionibacteriales > Nocardioidaceae > Nocardioides > Nocardioides sp. BE266. Next base: position 500,482 of record NZ_JAURTI010000005.1, read on the forward strand.
CGGCGCGGTCGCGAAGCCGAACTCCTCGGCACCGAGCAGCGCGGCGATGACGACGTCGCGGCCGGTCTTGAGCTGGCCGTCGGCCTGCACCACGATCCGGTCGCGGAGCCCGTTGAGCAGCAGCGTCTGCTGGGTCTCGGCCAGGCCGAGCTCCCACGGACCGCCCGCGTGCTTGAGCGAGGTGAGCGGCGAGGCGCCGGTGCCGCCATCGTGCCCCGACACCAGTACGACGTCCGCGTGGGCCTTGGACACGCCCGCCGCGACCGTGCCGATGCCGACCTCGGAGACGAGCTTCACGTGGATGCGCGCCGACGGGTTGGCGTTCTTCAGGTCGTGGATCAGCTGCGCCAGGTCCTCGATCGAGTAGATGTCGTGGTGCGGCGGCGGGCTGATCAGGCCGACACCCGGCGTGGAGTGCCGGGTCTTGGCCACCCAGGGGTAGACCTTGTGGCCGGGCAGCTGGCCGCCCTCGCCGGGCTTCGCGCCCTGGGCCATCTTGATCTGGATGTCGTCGGCGTTGGTGAGGTACTCCGACGTGACGCCGAACCGGCCCGACGCGACCTGCTTGATCGACGAGCGTCGCTCGGCGTCGTACAGGCGGTCGGGGTCCTCCCCGCCCTCACCGGTGTTGGACTTGCCGCCCAGCCGGTTCATGGCGATCGCCAGCGTCTCGTGGGCTTCCTTGCTGATGGATCCGTAGGACATCGCGCCGGTGGAGAAGCGCTTGACGATCTCGGAGACCGGCTCGACCTCGTCGATGTCGATCGCCGCGCGCTCGCCGTCCTTGAAGGTGAACAGACCGCGCAGGGTCATCAGGCGCTGCGACTGCTCGTTCACCCGGTCGGTGTACTGCTTGAAGATGTCGTAGCTGCCGGTGCGGGTCGAGTGCTGCAGGCGGAACACCGTCTCCGGGTCGAAGAGGTGCGGCTCGCCCTCGCGGCGCCACTGGTACTCGCCGCCGATGGTCAGCTCGCGGTGCGCCGGCGAGATGCCGCCGCGGGGGTAGGCCACCGCGTGGCGGCGCGCGACCTCCTCGGCGATCGTCGCGAGCTCGATGCCGCCGAGCTTCGACGTCGTACCGGTGAAGTAGCGGTCCACGACCGACTGCGAGAGGCCGACGGACTCGAAGATCTTCGCGCCGGTGTAGGACGCGACGGTGGAGACGCCCATCTTGGACATCACCTTGAGCACGCCCTTGCCGAGCGCCTTGATCAGGTTGGCGACGGCCTTCTCCGGGTCGACCTTGACGTAGTAGGCCTCGCGGGCGAGGTCCTCCACCGACTCCATGGCGAGGTAGGGGTTGACCGCGGCCGCGCCGTAGCCGACCAGCAGCGCCACGTGGTGCACCTCGCGCACGTCGCCGGCCTCGACCAGCAGCCCGACCTGGGTGCGGGTCTTCTCGCGGACGAGGTGGTGGTGGATCGCGCCGGTGAGCAGCAGCGACGGGATCGGCGCCAGGTCGGCGGTCGCGTGGCGGTCGGACAGCACGATGATGCGTGCGCCGTCGGCGATCGCGGCGGAGACCTCGGCCGACAGCTCGTCGAGCTTCGCGGCGAGCGCCTCCCCTCCCCCGGCGACGTCGTACAGGCCGCGGACGATGTGGACCTGGAAGCCCGGCATGTCGCCGTTGCGGTTGATGTGGCGGATCTTGGCCAGGTCGTCGTTGGAGAAGACCGGGAACGGCAGCACGACCTGGCGGCACGAGGCCGGGGTGGGCTGCAGCAGGTTGGCCTCTGGACCGATCGAGCCGCTGAGCGAGGTGACGAGCTCCTCGCGGATGGCGTCGAGCGGCGGGTTGGTGACCTGCGCGAACAGCTGCGAGAAGTAGTCGAACAGCAGGCGCGGCTTGTCGCTGAGCGCGGCGATGGGTGTGTCGGTGCCCATGGAGCCGAGCGCCTCGCCGCCGGTGTTGGCCATCGGGCTCAGCAGGACGCGCAGCTCCTCCTCGGTGTAGCCGAAGATCTGCTGGCGCCGCGTCACCGAGGCGTGCGTGTGGACGATGTGCTCGAGGTCGTCGAGGTCGTCGAGGTGGATCAGGCCGGCGTGCAACCACTCGTCGTACGGGTGCTCCGCGGCGAGCTGGCCCTTGATCTCCTCGTCCTCGATGATCCGGTGTTCCTCGGTGTCGACGAGGAACATGCGGCCGGGCTGCAGGCGGCCCTTGCGGACCACGGTGGCCGGGTCGAGGTCGAGCACGCCGACCTCGGAGGCCAGGACGACGAGGCCGTCGTCGGTGACCCAGTAGCGCGAGGGGCGCAGGCCGTTGCGGTCGAGCACCGCGCCGATCTGGGTGCCGTCGGTGAACACCACGCACGCGGGGCCGTCCCACGGCTCCATGAGCGTGGAGTGGAACTCGTAGAACGCGCGGCGCTGCGGGTCGAGGTCGCGGTGGTTCTCCCACGCCTCCGGGATCATCATCAGCACCGCGTGCGGCAGCGAGCGGCCGCCGAGGTGCAGCAGCTCGAGCACCTCGTCGAAGGACGCCGAGTCCGACGCTCCGGGCGTGCAGATCGGGAAGAGCCGCTCGAGGTCGCCGGGGATCAGGTCGCTCTCGAGCAGCGCCTCGCGGGCCCGCATCCAGTTGCGATTGCCCATCACGGTGTTGATCTCGCCGTTGTGTGCGATGAACCGGAACGGGTGGGCCAGCGGCCAGCTCGGGAACGTGTTGGTGGAGAAGCGCGAGTGCACGACCGCCATCGCCGAGGCGATCCGCTCGTCGGTCAGGTCGGGGAAGACCTGGTCGAGCTGGTCGGTGGTGAGCATGCCCTTGTAGGCCAGGGTGCGCGAGGAGAGCGACGGGAAGTAGACGTCGGTCTCGGACTCGGCGCGCTTGCGCAGGCAGAAAGCCATCCGCTCCAGGCCCATGCCGCTGACGCGGGCGCCCTTGCCGGCCACGAACAGCTGGGCGAAGGCGGGCATCACGCTGCGCGCGGTCGCGCCGAGCGTGGAGTCGTCGACGGGAACCTCGCGCCAGCCGAGGACCGCGAGGCCCTCCTCGTCGGCGATCTCCTCGATCCGCTGGCGGGTCTTGGCCACGGTGTCGGCGTCGCCGGGCAGGAACGCCGTGCCGACGGCGTACGACCGGGCCGGCGGCAGCTCGAAGTCGACGACGTCGCGGAGGAACGCGTCGGGCACCTGGAGCAGGATCCCGGCGCCGTCACCGGAGTTCACCTCGGCGCCGGCGGCGCCGCGGTGGTCGAGGTTGCGCAGGGCGGTGAGCGCCTTGGCCACGATGTCGTGGCTGGCCTCACCCGTCAGGGTCGCCACCATGGCGACGCCGCAGGCGTCCTTCTCGTGGCGAGGGTCGTAGAGACCCTGGCTCGGCGGGAATGCGTGCATGGAGGCATTCTCCCGTCGTCATCTCCGCATGCCAGGGGCGTGCAGAGGGGTGGGCGTTACCGCTGGGGACGACGTTGGCCCGAGCGAGACGGAATCTATCACCGGTGACAGGCGCCGTCGCGCGCCGTTTCAGGCCGTGGGATCGGCAGTCTCGCGCTCCTCGGCGTCGTCGGTCTCGGGCTCGCGGGTGCGCACGACCTCCTCGCGCCCCGGGTGCCGCTTCGCGGACCAGACGTAGAACAGCGCCGCGAGGACGAACAGCACGATCGAGGTCCACACGTTGAGCCGCAGCCCGAAGACGTCGTTCATCTGCACGTCGTCGATGCGGAGGTTCTCGATCCAGCCGCGGCCGGCGGTGTAGAGCATCACGTAGAGCGCGAGCACCCGGCCGTGGCCGAGCTTGAACCGGCGGTCCAGCCAGATCAGCAGGGCGAAGGCGGCGAGGTTCCACACGCACTCGTAGAGGAACGCCGGGTGGTACGTCGCCACGTCGAGGTAGCGCGTCTCGCGGTGCGCGACGTCGATCTCCAGGCCCCAGGGGAGGTCGGTCGGGCGACCGTAGAGCTCCTGGTTGAACCAGTTGCCCCAGCGACCCATCGCCTGCGCGACCAGCACGCCGGGCGCGAGCGCGTCGAGCAGTGGCAGCAGCTTGATCCCGCGTGTCCGGGCGTAGATCCACACACCCACCGCGCCCAGCGCGATGGCTCCCCAGATGCCGAGGCCGCCGCGCCAGACGTAGAGCGCGGTGATCGGGTTCTTGCCGTCGCCGAAGTAGAGCTGCCAGTCGGTGATGACGTGGTAGAGCCGGCCACCGACGAGGCCGAACGGGACCGCCCAGATGGCCATGTCGCTGACCTCGCCCGGGAGCCCGCCACGCGCGACCCAGCGCCGCTCCCCGATCCAGATCGCGAGGACGATGCCGATGATGATGCAGAGCGCGTAGCCGCGGATCGGCACCGGACCGAGGTGCCACACGCCCTGGGACGGGCTGGGGATCGACAGCAGGGTCACCAGGGGTGCCGGGAGCGTGAGCATGGTGGTCATCATCCTTGGTCGAGCAAGGCGGTGACGTCGTGGGCCAGCTGCGCCTGGGAGACGTCGTAGTCCCAGAACACCGGAGTCTCGTCGTCGGCGTCGATCGCCAGCACCTGCGTGCCGTGCGTGACGTCGTACCCGCCGCTGGGCAGCTTCTCGCCCTGATCGATCCCGACGGCCATGCTGCGCCCGACCTCGATGATGTCGTCCAGCTTGCCGGTGAGGCCGATGATGCTCGGGTCGAAGGCGTCGACGTACTTCTCGACGACCTTCTCGGTGTCGCGGGCCGGGTCGGTGGTCACGAAGACCACGTCGAGCCGGTCCTTCTGCTCGTCGGTGAGCCGGGTGAGCGTGCCGGCGAGCGTGGCCATCACCTGCCCGCAGATGTCGGGGCAGTTGGTGTAGCCGAAGAAGACCAGCGTGAGGTCCTTGTCGGTGTCCTTCGTGAGGCTGTACGACGCCCCGCTGGTGTCGACGAGCGGGGTCGAGGAGACCTCGAAGGGCGGGTCGAGCTGGGTGCCGGTGAGACCGGCCGGTTCCTCGGAGGCACCACCGCAGGCGGTGACCAGGCCCAGCAGGGAGACGGCCAGCAGGGTGCGGGCTCTACGCACGGCGTACGCCCTCGGCGAGGTCGGCGGTCAGCGCGCGCAGCGCCTCGAGCCCGGCGGCCTCGTCGTCGGGGTGGTCCAGCAGGGCGCGGACGAACGCCGAGCCCACGATGACGCCGTCGGCGTAGCCGGCGACCTCGGCCGCCTGGTCGCCGGTGCTGACGCCGATGCCGACCGCGACCGGGATGTCGCCGGCCGCGCGCACGCGGCCGACCAGCGGCCCGGCGAGGTCGGAGGTGGCCTCGCGGGCACCGGTGACACCCATGACGGCGGCGGCGTAGACGAAGCCGCGGCTCTCGGCGGCGGTCATCGCGACCCGCGCATCGGTGGAGCTCGGTGCGACAAGGAAGACCTTGTCGAGGTCGTGCGCGTCGGCGGCGGCGATCCACTCCGAGCCGTAGTCGGGCGTGATGTCGGGCGTGATGAGCCCCGCTCCCCCGGCCGCGGCCAGGTCGGCGGCGAACCGCTCCACTCCGTAGCGCTCCACGGGGTTCCAGTAGGTCATCACCAGGGTCGGTACGCCGGTCTCGGCGACCGCACGGACGACCTCCAGCACGTCGCGCGTGCGCACGCCGGCGTCGAGCGCCTGCTGTGCGGCGGCCTGGATCGTCGGGCCGTCCATCACCGGGTCGCTGTAGGGCAGCCCGATCTCGATCGCGTCGCAGCCGGCCTCGACCATCGTGTGGAGGGCCTTGATCGACCCCTCGACGCTCGGGAAACCGGCCGGGAGGTAGCCGATGAGCGCAGCCCTGTGCTCGGACCGCGCCTTCTCGAACGCGGCACTCGTCGACGTCACTGCACGGCCTCCTTCGAGGCCTGCTCGAGATCGGTCTCCGGACCGTCCTCGGCATCGCCGAGGCCGAACCACTCGATGGCCGTGCCCATGTCCTTGTCGCCGCGACCGCTCAGGTTCACGATGATCGTCGCGTCGGGGCCCTTCTCCTCGCCGAGGCGCTTGGCGACCTCCAGCGCGCCGGCCACGGCGTGCGCCGACTCGATCGCCGGGATGATGCCCTCGGTGCGGCTCAGCAGCGCCATCGCGTCCATCGCCTCGGCGTCCGTCACCGGGGTGTACGACGCCCGGCCGGACGCCGCGAGCCACGAGTGCTGCGGGCCGACACCGGGGTAGTCGAGGCCCGCCGAGATCGAGTGCGACTCGATGGTCTGGCCGTCCTCGTCCTGCAGGACGTAGGTGCGCGCGCCGTGCAGCACGCCCGCCTCGCCGGCGTGGATGGTCGCCGCGTGCCGACCGGTCTCGACGCCGTCTCCCCCGGGCTCGAAGCCGTGGATCTCGACGCCCTCGTCCTCGAGGAACGCGGTGAACAGGCCGATGGCGTTGGAGCCGCCGCCGACGCACGCCGCGACGGCGTCCGGCAGGACGCCGTACTGGTCGAGGCACTGGGCACGCGCCTCGTCGCCGATGCCGCGGCAGAAGTCGCGCACCATGCTCGGGAACGGGTGCGGGCCGGCGGCCGTGCCGAAGAGGTAGGCGGTGTGGTCGACGCTGGCGACCCAGTCGCGGAGCGCCTCGTTGATGGCGTCCTTCAGCGTCGCGCTGCCGGACTCGACCGGGACGACCTTGGCGCCGAGCAGCTGCATGCGCGCGACGTTGAGCGCCTGGCGACGCGTGTCGACGGCGCCCATGTAGACGGTGCAGTCGAGGTCGAACCACGCGGCCGCGGTGGCGCTGGCGACGCCGTGCTGGCCGGCGCCGGTCTCGGCGATGACGCGGGTCTTGCCCATCCGCTTGGTGAGCAGCGCCTGGCCCATCACGTTGCGGATCTTGTGGGCGCCGGTGTGGTTGAGGTCCTCGCGCTTGAGCAGCACCCGGGCGCCGACCTGCGCCGAGAGCCGCTCGGCGTGGTAGAGCCGGCTCGGCGTGCCGGCGTAGTCACGGAGCACCCGCTCGAACTCGGAGACGAACGCCTCGTCGGCCATCGCGTCCTGCCAGGCCACGGTCAGCTCGTCGAGCGCCGCGACGAGGGCCTCGGGCATGAACCGCCCGCCCCACGTCTCTCCGAAGTAGCCGCGCTCGTCGGCCTCGTAGCGCATCGGACCGCCGGGCATCGTCCGGCTCTCCACCTGGCTCATCGGGCTGTCACTCCTGTCATTGCTCGTACGGCGGCCTCGGGGTCGCCGTCCTTGACCAGCGCCTCGCCGACCAGCACCGCGCCCGCGCCCTCGGACACGAACCGCTGCACGTCGGCGACGCCGGTGATGCCGCTCTCGGCGACCTTGACCACGTCGGCGTGGATCTGGGGGGCGAGGCGGCCGAACACGTCGGCGTCGACCTCGAGGGTCTTGAGGTTGCGGCTGTTGACGCCGATCAGCTCGGCGTCGAGCGCGAGGGCCCGCTCGACCTCGGCCTCGTCGTGGACCTCCACCAGGACGGTGAGGCCCAGCTCGCCCGCCTCGTCGTGGAGGCGGCGCAGGGTGTCGTCGTCGAGGGCGGCGACGATCAGCAGCGCCAGGTCGGCGCCCGCGGCGCGCGCCTCGACGAGCTGGTAGGTCTCGACGATGAAGTCCTTGCGCAGGAGCGGCGTCTCGACGGCCGCCCGCACGGTGCGCAGGTCGGCCAGGCTGCCGCCGAACCGGCGCTCCTCGGTGAGCACGGAGATCGCCGCGGCGCCACCCCGGGCGTAGGCCCGGGCGAGCTCGGCGGGGTCGGGGATGTCGGCGAGCGCACCCTTGCTCGGGCTCTTGCGCTTCACCTCGGCGATGACGCTCGAGCCGCGGGCCCGGAAGTGCGGCATCGGGTCGCGCGGGGCCGGTGCGTCGGCCAGGTGCGCGAGCAGCTCGGACAGCGGCAGGTCGGCCTCGCGGCGGGCGAGGTCCTCCCGCACGCCGGCGACGATGTCGTCGAGAACGGAACCGGTCGCAGGCATGCGCTCAGCCTCTCACCCGGGCGGCAACCGCTCGGACACGCCCAGTGATCGGACGCCGTCAGTGGTCGGACGTGTTGAAGCCCAGCTTGGCCAGCACGAGGAAGAGCGGGAACGCCACGACCGCGACGATGATGCCGATCCACAGCAGGGTCATCTGGGTCGGGGTCTGGAGCAGGGCGACGCTGCCCACGACGAAGCCGAGCATCGCGACCGCCACCGCGGTCCAAGCAGCGGGGGTGTTGCCGTGGCCTGACGCCATCGTGGGTGCTCCTTCGTCGAACCGGATCGTTGCGCGCTGAGTCTAGGCGGTCGGGTCGCGACCCTCGTCGAGGGCCTTCCAGATGTCGATGTTCTCCGTCGGCACCTCGGCCGCGCCGGAGCCGTCGGCCGCAGCCCCGCCCGGGGCGTCGTACCTGCTGCCCATCTCGGGCCACGTCGGGACCAGGCGTACGGCGGCCGCCGTCGATGCGACGCACAGCAGTGCGGCGACCAGCGCGACCGCGTACCAGCCGGTGAAGCTGGTGCTGGCGGTGTCGGTGCCGGAGAGCTCGAGCAGGGCGTCGGCCAGCTTGCCGGGCAGGCTCCAGAAGGCCTCGGCGGTCGCAGCGACGAGTCCCACCGACGCGACGAGGGCGAGGACGGTGACCGCGCGCCGGAAGCCCCCGCGCGTGACCAGCACGACGCCCCAGCCCGCGAGCACGACGAGCGCGAGCGCGAGGGCGAGTGGCGACTCGCTCGCCCCGTTGGCCGAGAGGGTCGACACCATCGCCTGGTTGCCCTGGTCGGCGGTGTCGAAGTCGCCGGAGCTCCCTGTCACCCACGACTTGCTGCCCGCGACCGCAGCGGCGGTCGCCGCCACCAGCCCGAGGAGGACGACCGGGCCGAAGGTGCTCCTCGGTCGGCGCGTGGGCTCAGCCACGGATCCGGTGCACGAGGTCGGCGTCGAAGCAGGTGCGGTCGCCGGTGTGGCAGGCCGCGCCGACCTGCTCGACGACGAAGAGCAGGGTGTCGCCGTCGCAGTCCAGGCGGATCTCCTTGATCCACTGGACGTGGCCGGACGTGTCGCCCTTGACCCAGTACTCGCGGCGTGACCGCGACCAGTACGTCGCCCGGCCGGTGTCGATGGTGCGCGCCAGCGCCTCGTGGTCGACCCACGCCAGCATCAGCACCTCGCCGGAGCCGTGCTGCTGCACGACGACGGGCACGAGGCCCTCCGCGGTGGGGTGGAGCCGGGCGGCGATGGCCGGGTCGAGGCCGGGAGCTGGGTCGGTCACGGTTCCATCGTCTCAGCCTCGCGGGAGGCCCACGTCGCCGCGCACCACTCCGTCACCGGTCCGGGGCTCGGCAGGTCGCGGTCGTCCCAGCGCGAGACGGCCTGCACGTCGCGCGTCGTCGACACCAGGAAGGCCTCGCTGGCCGCCGCTCGGACCTCGGTCAGCGACTCGTCGACCTCGCGGGCTCCGCACCAGTCGATGACGAGCTCGCGGGTCACCCCGGCCAGGCACCCCGAGGCCAGCGTCGGCGTGCGGAGCTCGCCGTCGACGACGTAGAAGACGTTGGACCCCGTGCCCTCACAGAGGTGGCCGGCGGTGTTGGCGAAGATCGCCTCGGTGCCGCCCCGCTCGGCCGCATGGGCGAGCGCGATCACGTTCTCTGCGTACGACGTCGTCTTGAGCCCGGCGGTCGCACCGTTCTCGTTGCGGGTCCACGGGACCGTCACGACGGTGGTCGCTGCGGCCGGGTGCGAGATCGCGCTGTAGGCCACTGCCAGCGTCGGCGGCCCGCCGCCGCGGCCCGAGCCCATCGGGTGGGGCCCGGCGGTCCACGTGATCCGCAGCCGACCCATCCGGTCGCCGGCGGCGCCGTCCGCCAGCACCGCCTCCACCCCCTGCCGTACGACGTCGAGGTCGGGGACCGGCAGCCCGAGGCCGGCGGCCGAGCGCTCGAGGCGGGCCAGGTGGCGGCCGAGCGCGAAGGGCACGCCGTCGATCGTCTTCACGGCCTCGAAGACCCCGTCGCCCACGGTGAAGCCGTGGTCGGTGACCGCGATGGCCCCCTGGGTCGGATCGGCCAGCAGGTCACCGTTGAGCCACGCACGCATGCGCTCACCCTATGCGGGCAGAACACGCAGACCGGCGACCCGATTTGGGAGCCACGCAACCCATGTACTACTGTTCCACTCGCGCTCAGGACGGGAAACCGGCCGGGGTTAGCAGGCGGACATAGCTCAGTTGGTAGAGCGCAACCTTGCCAAGGTTGAGGTCGCGAGTTCGAGTCTCGTTGTCCGCTCGGAAGGTCTCCCCCGTACATTTTCGGAACCTCCACGGTGGGTTGGCCGAGAGGCGAGGCAACGGACTGCAAATCCGTCTACACGGGTTCAAATCCCGTACCCACCTCGCGTCATCACAACTCAACACGGGCGATTGGCGCAGCGGTAGCGCGCTTCCTTGACACGGAAGAGGTCACTGGTTCAAACCCAGTATCGCCCACCACCACAGAAGGCCCCGCCGAAGCGGGGCCTTCTGGCATTTCCAGCTACGTGCTTCCGGCCACTTCTTGTCCAGGTGCTCGATCTTCGCGCCGGGCGCGTCACCGCACGTCGACCGTGGTGCGCGAGACGCCCGGCTGCACGAGGTCGGTCCCGGCGAAGCGGACGACCACGGGCTTGGTGCCCTTCTGGAGGTCGCGCACGACGAGGTGCGCCTTGCCCCCGACGAGCTGGCCCTCGACGATCTTCTTGCCGACCTGGACCGTGATCGTGCCCGTCAGCTTCGGCACTCCCAGCGCCCTGACCTTCACGTCGACGATCGCACGTCCGCGCTTGCCCTCGGGACGGACCTTCAGCTCGGGCACGGTCGTGACGGGGGCCGCCACGGCGACCGTCTCCGTCGTCGGGCGGAAGTGGCGCCGCTCGCGGGTGACCTCGACCGACAGGGTGTGGCCGACGTCGCCCTTGCGGACCGTGTAGATCGGGTTGGTCGCCTTGGCGACCCGTCGACCGTCGCGAAGCCACTGGTAGGTGGTCGTGGCGTCGCCGGGCTTGACGGTGCCGGCCTTCACCTTGAGACGGCTGCCCACCTGCGGCGTGCCCTTGACCCGCGACGGGGTGAGGACCACCACCGGCTTGGCCTGGACGGGCGTCGTCGCCGGCGCGGTCGCCCTCGATTTCTTGTAGCCCTTGGAGCTGGCGATGACGCGGGCGCTGATGCTCTTGCCGATCTGGTCCCGGGTGAGGGTCAGCGTCGAACCGGTGGCCCCGTCGAGCGCGGCGCCGTCGGCGTACCACTGCGTGACCGCCTTGGCGGGCTGCGGCGTCCACGACGGCGTGCTGAGGGACAGGGTGGTGCCGACCTCTGGGGTGCCCTGGATGGCCGGCTGCTGGGTGGGCTGGAAGGTGCCGGGGGCGACAGGTGCGGTCGCCAGCGCCGCCGAGCCCGGGGTGTAGCCGCTCAGCTGCGCCGTCACCTGGGCCGTCAGGGTCTTGCCCTTGACGTCGGGCGTGGGCACGTAGCCGGTCGTCGTGGCGCCCGGGATGGCGACGCCGTCGGCGAGCCACTGCACGCCGATGCTGGTGGGCGCGGGCGTCCACGCCCCGACCGCCACCTCGAGCGGCGAACCGACCGCGGGCGACCCGGCGATGGTGGGCGCCGACGTCGGCTTGACCACGCGGTCGTTGAAGTGGATGAACCCGCTGGGCCAGCCGCCGCCGGTCTTGGTCACGCGGCGCCAGTAGAAGTCACCGCCCCAGTAGTCCTCCGAGACGACGATCTCCGTGTCGGAGATGACCTGCTCGACGTAGGCGACGTGGCCGTTCGAGCCGGCCGGGGTCACGTGGGGCTTGTACCAGGCCACGGAGCCGACGGTCGGGGTCTGGTCGGTGATGCCGGCCATCGCCACGCCCCAGTTCGACGCGTTGCCGTTGCCGCTCCAGGGACGGGTGTTCGGCATGCCCGCCTGGACCAGCCGGTAGGCCACGTAGTTGGTGCAGTTGTGCCCGGAGTACATCTTCCAGTACATCGTCGAGGAGGCCTGCCGGTAGCCGGCGTCGCTGTAGCCCGCGGCCGCGCAGCCCTGGTAGCCCTGGCACAGGTACGTCGACGACGCGAGGCTGAACTGGCTCGCGTTGCCGGGCGTGACGAGCACGACCAGGACGAACGCGCCGGCGAGCAGCTTGGCCGTTCCCAGGACTCGGCGCACGACGTCCCGGAGAATGGTTCCGGGCGTCGAGGCGCTCTGTGACGGGTGTGGCACTTGTGACTGATGGGGCACGAGAAGCGATCGTATGAGGCAAATGTCAAGGCCGCCACGCCGATGGACGAAGAACAATTGTGTAATTCGTCGGAGCCCGCTTGGGCACCCTCAGAACTCGTAGCCGAACTCCCGGATCGTGCGCCGGAAGCGCTCGGCCACGATCTCGGCGTCGCCGGGCCCGTAGAGCTCGCGGTAGTGCGGCCCGCTCCCCTGCTTGGCGTGCGGCAGGTCCAGCGCGATGCCCAGGCGGGACGAGACGTCGGCGACCGCGGCCGGCAGGTCCTCGTAGCGGTAGACGCGGTCGACCACCACGCGCCCGCCGAGGCGGTAGAGCCGCTCGTTGAGCGCGAGCCGGTCCAGTCGGCGCGGCGTGCGCACGAACTCGGCGAAGGTCTTGGTGAAGGTGGGCTTGCGCGCGCTGTAGCGGAACGACGAAGCCACGACGTCGTACGGGTTCCGCTCGACGGCGAAGGTGAAGTAGGCGTCCCACGTCTCGCGGCCGATCACCTCGATGACCCGGCGGGCCCCCATGTGGGCGTACGAGCTGGGGTCGGTGTCGTCGTTCTGCGGCCCCACTCCCCCGGCGGCGGCGCGCAGCTCCTCGTCCTCGGGGCTGATCTTCGTCACGATGTCGTCGGGGCCGCAGTGGCGCGACAGCGCGATCTCCAGGCTGGTGCCGGCGGTCTTGCGGGTCTTGACGAAGACGAAGCGGTGGGCGTGCGACGCGATCACGACAGGGCGTCCACTCAGTCGTCGTCCTCGGCGAGCTCCTCGCCGTGGGTGCCGGGGCGGGGCGCCCACGGCAGCTCCTTGGCAGGACGTACGACGATGAGCCGGTCGCCGCGCGCCAGCAGGGACACCACCGGGTCGAAGTAGCGGTAGACCTTCTCGTCGCGCACGACCGCGATGACCTGGTCCGGCAGCCGCTGCGGCTGCTTGCCGACCTCGTTGACGAGGAGGTCGCGCTCGGCGACCTCGAGGCCCTCGCCGTAGGTCATCAGGTCCTCCATCACCGAGCCGAGCATCGGCGACATCGACGACAGCCCGAGCAGGCGGCCCACGGCGTCGGAGGAGGTGATCACGGAGTTGGCACCGGACTGCCGCATCAGCGGGACGTTCTCCTGCTCGCGCACCGCCGCCACGATCCAGGCGTCCGGGTTGAGCTGGCGCACGGTCAGCGTGACGAGCACGTTGGAGTCGTCGCGGTCGGTGGTGATGATGACGTGGGTCGCCTTCTCCACACCGGCCTGCCGCAGCACGCCGCGGCGGGTGGCGTCGCCGGCGATGGCGACGAGCTGGTCGCGGTTGGCCTCGCTCAGCGCGACGGTGCCGGGGTCGACCACGACGATCGAGGACCGGTCGTAGCCGTTGTTCACGAGAGTGTCGATCGCGCTGCGGCCCTTGGTGCCGTAGCCCACGACGACGACGTGCTGGTCCATGTTCTTCCTCCACCGGGCGACCCGGAACATCTCGCGTCCCTGGGAGGCGAGGACCTCCAGGGTGGTGCCGATCAGCAGGACCAGGAAGGCGATGCGGGCCGGCGTGATGACGAGGGCGTTGACCAGTCGCGCCGCGTCCGAGACGGGAGCGATGTCGCCGTAGCCGGTCGTGCTGAGCGTGACAGTCGTGTAGTAGAACGCGTCGAGCAGGCTCAGCGTGTTGGTCGGGTCGTTGCCGTCGCGGTAGCCCTCCCGGTCGAAGTAGACCAGCAGCCAGGTGCCGACGAGGATCGAGATCGCCATCAGCAGCCGGCGCCCGAGCTCCCACCACGGCGACCTCGTCCGATCGGGGAGGGACACCCGGCCGACGCTGGCCTGGTTGCTGGTGTCGTGCACGGTCAGGAGTCTCGCACGATGATCCGGTCGCGCAGGCGCTGCACCAGCTCCAGGCGCGCGCGCGTCGTGTTCTTCTGCGGGAAGACGGTGTCGAAGGCGGCGTTGACCGCCGCGCCGATCAGCACGGCGAGGGCGAGCAGGTACAGCCACAGCAGCACCGCGATGGGCGCCGCGAGGGGCCCGTAGATCGAGCGGGACTCCGCGGCGGTGACGGTCAGGACCCAGCGCAGGACGTAGGAGCCCGCGATCCAGCAGAACAGGGCGAACGCCGCCCCGGGCAGGTTGAAGCTCCAGCTGGTCCGCACCGGGACGGACACGTGGTAGAGCGTGGCGAGGAAGCAGATGCAGACCGCCAGCACCACTGGCCAATAGAGGCTGTTGAGGAAGTCCAGGCGCTCCGGCAGGAGCTTGTCGACGAGAGACGGGCCTGCGACCACCAGTGGCAGGCTGACCGCGCCCGTGACCATCGCGAGGACGTAGAGGACGAACGACAGCGCACGCGTGCGCACGATGCCCCGGTGGCCACCGAGGCCGTGCATGATCGTGATGGTGTCCACGAAGACGTTGAGGGCGCGCGAGCCCGACCAGAGCGCGAGGATGAAGCCGATCGAGATCACGTCGTAGCGACCGCCGTCCAGCACCGTGTCGATCGTCGGGCGGATGATCTTGTCGACCGCGCGGTCGGTGAGGGCCTGCCGCGAGATCTCGAGGACCGCGTTGCGCACGTCGTCGATCTGCGCGGCGGTGAAGCGGTCGCTGACGAAGCCGATGGCGCCGGCGAGCGCGAACACCAGCGGCGGCACCGAGAGGACCGCGAAGAACGCCGCCTCCGCGGCCAGGCCGGTGACCCGGTGTCGCAGGCAGGAGCCGACGGTCGTGACGACGACCCGCCAGAGGTGGTCGCGCCAGCGGCGCGCGAGGGCCTCGACCCGGCGCCGGGCAGGGTGCTCCTCTCGCGCCTCGACCATGGGCGCCACGCTATCGACTGGCCCGGGTCGCGGCGTGAATCGCTGCGGCGGGTTTCCCCGCAGCGTGCGTGGGTAGCGTCACTCCATGCGCCGACTCTCACGCACACCTGTCCTGGCGGCCGTCGCGATGCTCGCCACGAGCACGCTGACCGTCTCGCTGCTTGCCGCACCTGCCGAGGCCGGAGGGCGCAAGACGCGCGTCTCCGCCGCACTCAGCGCCACCGCGACCAACCCCGGCGGAGCAGTCGTGATGTCGGGCCGGATCAAGGACAAGGGCAAGCAGAAGCGCCGCGTCGTCCTCGAGCAGAAGATCGCCTCCGGCTGGCGCACGGTCGGCAAGACCAGCTCGGCCAAGGACGGCTCCTACGCCATCGCCGTGCCGACCACCTGGTTCTACTCGAGCAAGCTCCGCACCCGGGTCAAGCCCACCCGCAAGCTCCGCGGCAAGGCCTCCCGCGCCCACAGGCTCAGCGTCGTGCCGGCCTACGTGCCGGGCGGCTCGCCCGACTCCTGGGACACCCTGGGCCAGTCGCTCGACCGGTGGAACCCCTGCCGCACGCTGACCTACGGCATCAACACCTCGCGTGCCACCCCCGACCCCGCGACGGTGTCGACCGGCATCCACAACACGATCGCCCTGGTCTCGCAGGCCACCGGGGTGCGGTTCAAGTTCGTCGGTGAAACCGCCTCCAACCCGCTCGACAAGAAGTGGAAGCGCAGCGACCCCGACATCATCTTCGGCTGGACGACCGACGCCGAGACCCCGCTCGACCTCGGCCCCAACACCGCCGCGCGCGGCGGCTACGACCGCACCCTCCGGGCGCGGGACGCCCGGGGCAGGCTCATCTGGGAGGCGATCGACGGTGGCGTGATCTACGACCTCACCGACACCGCCACGATGAACGCCACCGAGTTCCAGCAGCTCACCCTCCACGAGGTCGGCCACGTGATGGGCCTGGGCCACGTCGCCGCGACCGACCAGTACATGACCGCCGGTGCCGAGCTCTACTACCTCCCACTGCAGTACCAGGCCGGCGACCTCAACGGCCTCAGCAAGGTCGGCCTCCAGGCCGGCTGCACCAAGCGGGTCCGGTACCGCGGCAAGGTCGAGCTCCGGCGGGTCGCACCCGTCGCGACCACGCTCGACTGACACCCGCGACTGCAACGACGGGCAGGCGCCCACCCTCTACGGTGGGCGCCATGAGTGAGCTGTCCGACGCCAGACGCGCCACCAACCAGGCGCCCGCGCTGGTGGGCCACAACGTGGTCACCTCCGACGTCGCCCTCACCGAGGCCCTCGCCCGGCACGGGTCCGCGGACCTGGTCGACGACCTGGCCCCACTGGGTGCCGAGGCCGGCACCGAGGAGGCCCGCGAGCACGGCCGGCTCGCCAACCGCCACCACCCCGAGCTGACGACGTACGACCGCTGGGGGAACCGGGTCGACGAGGTCGAGTTCCACCCGTCGTGGCACTGGCTGATGGAGCGGGCGGTGGGCCACGGGCTGCAGGCGGCGCCGTGGGAGTCCGACCGTCCCGACGCCCACCTGCGCCGCGCCGCCGGTTTCTTCGCCTGGTCGCAGACCGAGCCCGGCCACGGCTGCCCGATCTCGATGACGTACGCCGCCGTGCCGGCGCTGCGGGCCGACGATGCGATCGCCAAGGAGTGGACGCCGCTGCTGGCCGCACGTTCCTACGACCCCGGCGTCCGGGCGCGCACGGAGAAGACCGGCGCGCTCGCCGGGATGGGCATGACGGAGAAGCAGGGCGGCTCCGACGTGCGTGCGAACCAGACGCGCGCGGTGCCGACGTCCGAGGACGGCTGGTACACGCTGCACGGCCACAAGTGGTTCACCTCCGCACCGATGAACGACGTCTTCCTCGTGCTCGGGCAGACCGAGGGCGGGGTGACCTGCTTCGTCGTCCCGCGCGTCCTCGCCGACGGCACCCGCAACCGGATCGACGTGGTGCGCCTCAAGGACAAGCTCGGCAACCGGTCCAACGCCTCCAGCGAGCTCGAGCTCGAGGGCACCCTCGCGCAGCGGCTCGGCGACGAGGGCCGGGGCGTGCGCACGATCATCGAGATGGTCGCCGCCACCCGCCTCGACTGCGTCCTCGGCTCGGCCGCCCTCATGCGGCACGCGCTGGCCGAGGCGTCCTGGCACGTGGCGCACCGCTCCGCCTTCGGCGGCCTGCTCGTGGACAAGCCGCTCATGCAGAACGTCGTCGCCGACCTCGCCGTCGAGTCCGAGGCCGCGACCGCGCTGGCCATGCGGCTGGCCGCGGCCGTGGACCGTCCCGGCGACCCGCACGAGGCGGCACTGCGGCGCATCGCGCTCCCCCTCGCCAAGTTCTGGGTGTGCAAGCGCACCCCGGCGATGGTCGCCGAGGCGCTGGAGTGCCTCGGCGGCAACGGCTACGTCGAGGACTCGGGCCTGCCGCTGATGTTCCGCGAGTCGCCCCTGAACTCGATCTGGGAGGGCTCCGGCAACGTGAACGCCCTCGACGTGCTGCGCGCGCTCGGCCGCGAGCCGGAGGTGCTCCAGGCGTGGATCACCGAGGTCGGCGCGGCCCGCGGCGGCGACAGCCGGCTCGACCGCGCCGTCGACGACACGCTCGCCCTGCTCGGCGACTCGTCGGGGATGGAGGCAGGCGCCCGGCGCCTGGCCGGCCAGATGGCCGCGTGCCTCCAGGGGTCCCTGCTGGTGCGCTTCGCCCCCGCCGAGGTGGCCGACGCCTTCTGCGGCAGCCGGTTCGGGACGTCGTACGGCGGCACGTTCGGGATGCTGACCAGTGGCGACCTGCGGGAGGTCGTGGACCGCGCGACGCCGACCCTCTGACGCCAGGGCCCGGCATGGCCCATCCGGGCCATGTGACGTAGCCGATCAGTCAGGGAATCCCGAACGTCCCGTGGGCACCTCGGGTTGCCCGTATGGTCTGGACCAGTCAACGAGGGGGATGCATGGTCCAGGGAAGCACGCTGTTCACGGTCGGCACGTTGCTGCGCCACGCCCAGGACGCCGCCGCGCCGGTGCGGGTGCTGGTCTCCGGGACGTGGCTCGACGGCGTGATCGTCGGCGCCGACGGCCTCGGCGTGATCCTCGACGACGGCAACGGCCACCAGGTGCTCGTGCGCCTCGACTCGATCGTGGCGGTCAGCTTCTCGCGCGCGGCGATCGACGGCGAGGGCGACGACCCGACCGACGAGGACGGCGAGGCCCGCGCCCACTGGGGCGCCGCGCGACAGCCGATCGAGGCCGGACCCGTCGGGGGCTGAGCCCTCAGGCGAGCGCGCTGCTGACGACCTCCCGTGCCTCGGCCTGCACCTCGGCGAGGTGCTCCGGCCCGCGGAACGACTCGGCGTAGATCTTGTAGACGTCCTCGGTGCCGCTGGGGCGTGCGGCGAACCACGCCGACTCGGTGGTGACCTTGAGCCCACCGATCTTCGCGCCGTTGCCGGGAGCCTCCGTGAGCTTCCCGGTGATCTCCTCCCCCGCCAGCGACGTCGCGGACACGTCGTCCGGCGAGAGGGCACCGAGCTTCGCCTTCTCCTCGCGGTTGGCCGGGGCGTCGATGCGCGCATAGGCCGGGTCGCCGTGCTGGGCCACCAGGTCGGCGTAGTGCTGGCTCGGCGTCTTGCCCGTGGCGCCGAGGATCTCGCTGGCCAGCAGCGCCAGCAGGATGCCGTCCTTGTCGGTGGTCCAGGTCGAGCCGTCGCGGCGCAGGAACGACGCACCGGCCGACTCCTCGCCGCCGAAGCCGAGCGAGCCGTCCATCAGGCCGGGCACGAACCACTTGAAGCCGACCGGCACCTCGACCAGCGGCTTGCCGATCGACTCGGCGACCCGGTCGATCATCGAGCTCGACACCAGCGTCTTGCCGATCCGGGTCTCGTCGGGCCACCCGGGCCGCGCGCCGCCGAAGAGGTAGCCGATCGCCACGGCGAGGAAGTGGTTGGGGTTCATCAGGCCTGCGTCGGGCGTCACGATGCCGTGCCGGTCGGCGTCGGCGTCGTTGCCGGTGGCGATGGCGTACTCGTCCTTGCGGCCCACCAGCGACGCCATGGCGTAGGGCGAGCTGCAGTCCATCCGGATCTTGCCGTCCCAGTCGAGCGTCATGAAGCGCCACGTGGGGTCGGTGAGCGGGTTGACCACGGACAGGTCGAGGCGGTGGCGCTCGGCGATCTCGCCCCAGTAGGCCACGCTCGCTCCACCCAGCGGGTCGGCGCCGATGCGCACGCCGGCGTCGCGGATCGCGTCGAGGTCGAGCACCTGCGGGAGGTCGTCGACATAGGTGCCGAGGAAGTCGTAGCTGCCGACGGCGGCGCGGGCCTTGGCGAAGGCCACCCGGTGCACGCCCTCGATGTTGCCGCGGATCAGCTCGTTGGCGCGCGCGGCGATGACGCTCGTCGCGTCGGAGTCGGCGGGTCCGCCGTGGGGCGGGTTGTACTTGAACCCACCGTCCTGGGGCGGGTTGTGCGAGGGCGTCACGACGATGCCGTCGGCGAGGCCGGAACCCGTCGTACGTCCCTCGTTGGCGCGGATGATCGCGTGGCTCACCGCGGGGGTCGGCGTGAAGCCGTCGCGGTCGTCGACCAGCACGGTCACGTCGTTGGCGACGAGCACCTCGAGCGCGGTGGCCCAGGCGGGCTCGGACAGCGCGTGGGTGTCGCGTCCGATGAAGAGCGGGCCGTCGTAGCCCTGCTCCTTGCGGTAGTCGCAGATCGCCTGCGTGGTGGCGGCGATGTGGACCTCGTTGAAGGAGGTGTTCAGCGAGGTGCCGCGGTGCCCGCTCGTGCCGAAGGCGACCTGCTGCGAGACGTCGTCGGGGTCGGGCTCGAGGTCGAAGTAGGCCGTGACGAGGTGGGACACGTCGACGAGGTCCTCGGTGCGGGCGGGCTGTCCTGCTCTCTCGTGGTTGGCCATGCCCCCATCTTGGTGCCCGGAGCGGCCGCCGTCGAGAAAGGCTCACCCCTGCTGTCGATTCCTGTTCCGGTCGTCCGTCAGAGTGGTGAGGGCGCAGAACTGCAGCCCCTGACACCGAAGGAGATCGCCGCGCATGAGCCGCTACCTGATCCTGCTGCCCGCACCCGAGGCCGAGTGGGCCGACCTGCCGCCCGAGGAGCACGAGAAGGGCCACCGGTCCCACGTGCAGTTCCAGGAGGACCTCGTCGCGGGTGGGCACGAGCTGCTGGTCGCCGGCCCGCTCGAGGCCTCGGCCGCCGCCACCTCGATGCGACCCGACGGGGCGGGCGGCACGCTCGTCACCGAGGGGCCGTTCACCGAGTCGGCGGAGCAGGTCGTCGGCTTCTACCTCGTCCGCTCGGACGACGAGTCCGACCTGCGAGCGGCGTGCGAGCGCTGGTCCAGCCGCGGTGAGCTCCTCGAGTTCCGCAAGATGGCGGAGTAGGGAGGAATCGACATGACCGACTACATCGTGCTGCTGCTGGGAGACACCGAGGCGTGGTGGGACACGCCGGAGGAGGAGAAGAAGGCGACCTACGACGTGCACGGTCGCTTCACCGAGGAGCTCGAGAAGCGTGGGCACACGATCATCGGCGGCGCCGAGCTGCCGCGCGCGTCCGAGGCGAAGTCGCTCGCGCCCTACTCCGACACCGTCACCGACGGGCCGTGGGCCGAGACCACCGAGCAGCTCGGTGGCTACTACGAGATCCGCACCGACGACCTCGCCGACCTCATGCAGGTCTGCACGATCCTGTCCGCGACGGGCGACGCGGTCGAGGTGCACCGCAAGATCACCGGCGAGGAGGGCGCGTCGTGAAGTACCTCGTGCTGCTGATCGGCGACGGCGACGTCAAGCCGTGGCCGGACCACACCGACGAGGAGAAGACCGCGGTGATGGCGAAGTTCGGCGAGTTCGACGCCGCCTGCCGGGCCCGCGAGGGCGTCGAGCTGCTCGCCGGCGAGGCCCTGGCCGACCCGCGCGACGCCACCGTGATGCGTACGACGGCGGGCCGGGTCGAGCTGACCGACGGCCCCTACGCCGAGGTGATCGAGGGCATGGGCGGGTTCTACCTGATCGAGGCTCCCGACCTGGACGTCGTCGTCGACCTGCTGCGGGTGCTGCCGCCGTACGACATCCAGGTGCACCCGACCATCGACGTCACGCTCTGAGCACGTGCAGGAGCTCGAGGAGGTCGTGCGGGAGGAGTGGGGCCGGCTCGTGGCCCTGCTCCTGACGCAGTTCCGGCGACTCGACCTGGTGGAGGACGCGTTGGGCGACGCCGTCGAGGCGGCCAGCCGCACCTGGCCGGTCGACGGCGCGCCGGACAAGCCCGCCGCGTGGTTGCTGACCGCGGCACGCCGCCGGGTGATCGACCGGCTCCGCACCGAGGACGTGGCCCGCCGCAAGGAGCCGCTCCTGGTCACCGACGCCGAGCAGCACCAGGAGGGAGCACGCACCATGGCGGACGCCGGCAGCCTGGTCGAGGACGACGTCCTGCGGCTCGTGCTGATGTGCGCGCACCCGGCGCTGGCGCCGGAGTCCGCGAGCGCGCTCTCTCTGCGGTTGGTGCTGGGTGTGCCGACGGCCGACATCGCGCGGCTCTTCCTCGTGCCGGAGCCGACCATGGCCGCGCGCCTCACCCGCGCCAAGAAGCGCATCGTCGGCGCCGGCATCCCGTTCGCCGTCCCCGACGCGAGCGTGCTGCCCGAGCGGCTCGAGCTCGTGGCGCAGACCGCCTACCTCGCCTTCACCGCGGGCTACGCCCCCGGCACCGGCCCCGACCTGCTCCGCGCCGAGGCGTCCGGCCAGGCGATCCGGCTGGTGCGGGTGGTGCTCGGCCTGCGTCCCGACGAGCCCGCGCTGGTCGGCCTGCTCGCGCTCATGCTGCTGCAGCACTCCCGCCGCGACGCGCGCGTCTCGGATGGGCGGCTGGTGCTGCTCTCCGACCAGGACCGCAGCCGCTGGCACCACGACGACGTCGCCGAGGCCACCCGGCTGCTCGCCTCACCGAGCCTCGCCGGTCCCGTCTCGCCCCTCGCGGCGTCGTACGTGCTGCAGGCGCGGATCGCCGCCGAGCACGCCACCGCGACCGCCGCCGAGGAGACGCGGTGGGACCGCATCGTGGGGTGGTACGACCTGCTGCTGCAGGTGTCGCCGTCGCCGTCCGCGCGGCTGGGCCGTGCCGTGGCCGTCGCCGAGGACCGTGGCGCCGCCGCAGGTCTCGCCGCGCTGGAGGGGATCGAGATCCCCGACAGCCACCGGCCCGCCGCCGTGCGCGCCGAGCTGCTGTCGCGCGAGGGCGAGGTCGACGCGGCGCGGGCGGCGTACGACCAGGCGATCGCGGCGTGCCGCAACGACGTCGAGCGGGCCTTCCTGGTGGGTCAGCGCGACGCGCTCGGCTAGCCCTCCGGGACCGGCTGCTGCTTGGCGAGGACCGTGAGGCCCTCGTCGACGACGAACCCGCGCGCGAGGTCGGCCTCCTGGTCGACGCCGATCTGGACGCCCGGCGGGATGACGACGCCCTTGTCGATGATCGCGTTGCGCACGATGGCGCCCTCACCGACGCGGACGCCGTCCATCAGCACGGAGTCCGACACCTCGGCGCCGTCCTTGACCCACACCGCCGGCGAGAGCACGGAGTGGTTGACGGTGCCGCCGCTGACGACGACGCCCGGGGACAGGATCGAGTTGAAGGTCGACACCTTCTCGCCGCCGGCGCCCTCGACCAGCTTGGCCGGCGGGTGCGGGCCGTAGCTGGTGTAGATCGGCCAGGCGGTGTTGTAGAGGTTGAAGACCGGCAACGGCGAGACCAGGTCCATGTGGGCGGCGTAGTAGGACCGCATGGTCCCGACGTCGCGCCAGTAGCCGCGGTCGCGGTCGGTCGCGCCCGGCACCTCGTTGTCCTTGTAGTCGTAGACCGCCGACTCCGACTTGTCGACGAACCACGGCACGATGTCGCCGCCCATGTCGTGCTTGGACTGCTCCCGCTCGGCGTCGCGGGTGACGGCGTCGCGCAGCGCGTCGGCGTCGAAGACGTAGTTGCCCATGCTCGCCAGCACTTCTTCGGGCGAGTCGGGCAGGCCGACCGGGTCCGTCGGCTTCTCCAGGAAGGCGCGGATCCGCTGCGGGTCACCGGGGTCGACGTCGATCACGCCGAACTGGTCGGCGAGGTCGATCGGCTGGCGGATCGCGGCGACCGTGCACCCGGCGCCTGACTCGACGTGGTCGGCGACCATCTGCGCGAAGTCCATCCGGTAGACGTGGTCGGCGCCCACCACCACGACGATGTCGGGCTGCTCGTCGGTGAGCAGGTTGAGCGACTGGTAGATCGCGTCGGCGCTGCCGAGGTACCACCGCTTGCCGACGCGCTGCTGGGCCGGCACCGGGGTGACGTAGTTGCCCAGCAGGTTGGACATCCGCCACGTCGTGGTGACGTGGCGGTCGAGGCTGTGCGACTTGTACTGCGTGAGCACGACGACCTTGAGGTAGCCGGAGTTCACGACGTTGGACAGCGCGAAGTCGATGAGCCGGTAGATGCCTCCGAAGGGCACCGCGGGTTTGGCGCGGTCGGCGGTGAGCGGCATCAGCCGCTTGCCCTCACCACCGGCGAGGACGACGGCGAGGACCTTCTTGCGCGGGGGCGTGATGGCCATGCGTCGAAACTAGCCGTCCGCGGGGGCGCGGTCGACCTCCCTCGGGCCCTCGTTTTGGGTCTAGGTTCGGTCCATGCGGATCGACGTCCTCAGCAAGGAGTACCCGCCCGAGGTCTACGGCGGTGCCGGAGTCCACGTGGCCGAGCTGGTCCGGGCGCTGCGCGTCCTGCCCGACGTGGACGCGCGGGTGCGTTGCTTCGGGGCCCCGCGCTCCGAGCCGGGCACGACGGCGTACGCCGAGCCGGAGTCGCTCGCCGGTGCCAACGGCGCCATCCGGACGCTGGGCGTCGATCTGGCCATGGTCGACGACTGCGCCGGGGCCGATCTCGTGCACTCGCACACGTGGTACGCCAACATGGCCGGCCACCTCGCCGGCCTGATGCACGGCATCCCGCACGTCGTCAGCGCCCACTCGCTCGAGCCGATGCGGCCGTGGAAGGCCGAGCAGCTCGGCGGCGGCTATGCGTTGTCGAGCTGGGCCGAGCGGACGGCGTACGAGGGTGCGGCGGGGATCATCGCAGTGAGCGCCGCGATGCGCGACGACGTGCTCCGCAGCTATCCCGACGTCGACCCGGGTCGCGTGCACGTGGTGCACAACGGCATCGACACCACGCTCTGGTCGCCGGTGCCCGACGCCGACCGCGTGCGTGAGCTCGGCGTCGACCCCGACCGGCCGAGCGTCATCTTCGTCGGCCGGATCACCCGCCAGAAGGGCCTGCCGCTGTTCCTGCGTGCGGCGGCCGCGCTGCCGCCCGAGGTGCAGCTCGTCCTCTGCGCCGGAGCGCCCGACACAGAGGAGATCATGGCCGAGGTGCGCGGGCTGGTCGACGACCTCGCCGCCACGCGATCGGGTGTGGTCTGGATCGCCGAGATGCTCCCCCGCGCCGACGTGGTCGCGCTGCTCACCGCGGCGACCGTCTTCGCCTGTCCCTCGATCTACGAGCCGCTCGGCATCGTCAACCTCGAGGCGATGGCGTGCGAGACCGCCGTCGTCGCCACGGCCACCGGCGGCATCCCCGAGGTCGTCGTCGACGGCGAGACCGGCTGGCTCGTGCCGATCGACCAGGCCACCGACGGCACCGGCACCCCCCTCGACCCCGAGAAGTACGTCGCCGACCTCGGTGCCGCCCTCACCGACGCCGTCAGCGACCCGGACCGCGCCCGGACCTACGGCGCCGCTGGCCGCCGCCGGGCCGAGGAGTCCTTCAGCTGGGGCTCCATCGCCACCCGCACGCTCGACCTCTACCGCTCGCTGACCTGACGCCGGAACGCCCCGGACCGAGGCGGTCCGGGGCGTTGCGGTGGCGGGGTCAGCGGCCGGCGGGGACCACTTCCTCGACCGGGGAGGCGGGCGGCGGCGAGGTGTCGTGGTCGTCGACCATGGTGGCCTCGTCGAACTGGTCCTCCCCGGCGAGCACCCGGTCGAGCTGGGCGCGGTCGAGGGTGCCGGTCCAGTGGCCGATCAGCACGGTGGCCACCGAGTTGCCGGCGAAGTTCGTCACCGCGCGGGCCTCGGACATGAACCGGTCGATGCCGACGATGAGGCCGACGCCGTCGAGCAGCTCGGGGCGGTGCGAGGAGAGGCCGCCGGCAAGGGTGGCCAGACCGGCGCCGGTGACGCCCGCGGCGCCCTTCGACGCGATGACCATGAAGAGCAGCAGCGAGATCTGCTCACCGATGGAGAGCGGCTTGTCGAGCGCGTCGGCGATGAAGATCGACGCCATCGTCAGGTAGATCGCGGTGCCGTCGAGGTTGAAGGAGTAGCCCGTCGGGACGACGACGCCGACGGTGGTCTTCTCGATGCCGGCGTGGTTCATCTTGGCGATCAGGCGGGGCAGGGCCGACTCGGACGACGAGGTGGAGACGATGAGCAGGAACTCGCGGCCGAGGTACTTCAGCAGGCTCCAGATGTTCACGCCCGTCGCGAGCTTGAGGATCACGCCGAGCACGCCGAAGACGAAGAGGAAGCAGGTGATGTAGAAGGCGATCATGATCGTCGCCAGGCTCTTGAGCGCATCGACACCGGTCTCGCCGACGACCGCCGCGATGGCCGCGAACGCACCGACCGGGGCCGCCCACATGATCATGGCGAGGACGCGGAAGACGAGGCGCTGGAGGTGGCCGATGCCGGTGAGGATCGGCTCGCCCGAGCGGCCCATGGCCTGGAGCGCGAAGCCGACCAGGAGCGCGACGAGGAGGGTCTGGAGGACCTCACCCGAGGTGAGCGAGGACAGCAGGGAGTCCGGCACGATCCCGGTGATGAACTCGGTCGTCGAGCCGTGGGCCTCCGCGGCCTGCTCCTTGCCGATGCCGGCGACGTCGTCGGACAGGTTGAGCCCCTTGCCCGGGTCGAGCAGGTTGCCGACGACCATGCCGATGGCGAGCGCGACGGTGGACATCGTCAGGAAGTACGCCAGCGCGAGGCCGCCTACCTTGCCGACGCTGGCCGCGCTGCGTACGGACCCGACGCCGATGACCAGCGTGCAGAAGATGACCGGCTGGATCATCATCTTGATCAGGGCGACGAACGTGGTCCCGATCCACTTCAGGCCGACCGCGAAGTCCGGGAAGACGAGGCCGGTGACGGCCCCGAGGATCACCGCGACGATCACCGCGATGTAGAGGTAGTGGGTGCGGTCGCGCCTCTGCTGCGGCGCCGTCACCGGGGGTGTGGTGCTCATCTGGTCCTCCTGGGATCCGGGTCCCGGCGATCGCCGGCCCGACGGCAAGCGTCACCGAGCCTGTGAGCCCCGTCACCGTTCTGTTCGTTGTGTTCGTCGTCACAAGTGCCCACTCCGGTGCGGCACAATGCGCGGCATGACGCGTCGAGCCGAGGGCGAGAGCCCGGTGGCCCGCCAGATCCTGCTGCTGCAGGTCGGCGTCGTCGTCGTACTCGTGGTCACCGCGGTCGCGCTCGCCGCCCTCGACGCGCGCCGCGACTCGCGCGAGGCGGCGCGCGACCAGGCCACCGCCGTGGCGCGGTCGGTCGCCGACTCCCCCTTCGTGCGCCAGGAGGTGCTGGCCGCCGACCCGACGACACCTCTCCAGCCGTTCGCCGAGGAGGTGCGCCGCGACACCGGCACCGACTTCGTCGTCGTCATGGACACCGACCGCACCCGCTGGACCCACCCAGATCCCACCCAGATCGGCGGGAAGTTCGTCGGCGACCTCGGCGGCGCGCCCGAGGGCCGAGTCTTCACCCAGGAGTACGCCGGCACGCTGGGGCCCTCGATCCGTGCCGTCGTCCCGGTGACCGACGGCGGCAAGGTGCTCGCGCTGGTCGCGGTCGGCATCACCGTCGACAAGCTCGACCGCCAGCTGCTCGGCGACCTGCCCGGCATCGCGTTGGCGGCCGGCGTCACCCTGCTGGCGGGGCTGCTCGGGGCGTGGCTGATCGCCCGTCGCCTGCGCCGCCAGACCCACGGGCTCGGCGAGCGCGAGATCACCCGGATGTACGAGTACTACCGCGCCGTCCTCGGGGCGGTGCGCGAGGGCCTGCTGCTCGTCGACTCCGACCTCCGCGTCCAGCTCGTCAACGACGAGGCGAGGCGGCTGCTCGCCCTCCCCGACGAGGTCGAGGGCCGGTCGCTGACCGACCTCGGCCTGCCGCCGGGGCTCGTCCGCGCGGTCGAGCAGCGCACCGCCGTCGCCGACGAGACGTACGTCCTGGGCCAGCAGGTGCTGGTGCTCAGCACCTCCCCCGCCTACTGGCACCAGGACGAGGTCGGCGCCGTCGTCACCGTCCGCGACCGCACCGAGCTCCAGGCCGTCACCGGTGAGCTCGACCTGGTCCGCGGGCTCACCGAGTCGCTCCGCTCGCAGAACCACGAGGCCGCCAACCGCCTCCACACGATCGTCTCGCTCGTGGAGATGGGCCGGCCCGAGCAGGCCGTCGAGTTCGCGACCGCCGAGCTGCAGCTCGCGCAGGGCCTGGCCGACGAGCTGGTCTCGGCCGTCGAGGAGCCCGTGCTCGCCGCGCTCCTGCTCGGCAAGACGGCCCAGGCCGCCGAGCGCGGCATCGACCTCGACATCGAGGGCGAGCTCCCCGCGCTGCTGCCGGTCGAGGCCCGCGACCTGGTCGCGCTGGTCGGCAACCTCGTGGACAACGCCTTCGACGCCGTGGCCGAGACCCGCGGGGAGCGGCCGCAGCGGGTACGGGTCGGCCTGGCCGGCGACGTGGACCACCTCCGGATCGAGGTCGACGACTCGGGTCCGGGCATCGCCCCCGAGGACCGCGCGCACGTGCTCGACCGCGGGTGGTCCAGCAAGGCCAGCGAGGGGCGCGGCCTCGGCCTGGCGATCGTGACGCAGGTCGTCTCGGGCCACGGCGGCCGGCTCGACGTCACCGACTCACCGCTCGGCGGGGCGAGGTTCGCCCTCACGGTCGACGCCGACGGGAAGGAGTCCGGATGAGCGTGCGGGTGCTCGTCGTCGAGGACGAGGAGGTCGCTGCGGAGGCCCATGCGACGTACGTCGGCCGGGTCCCGGGCTTCGAGCTCGCCGGGGTCGCGCACTCGGCCGGCGAGGCGATGCGGCTGCTCCAGCGCGACGCCGACGTCGACCTGGTGCTGCTCGACATGCACCTCCCCGACGGCCACGGCCTCGGCCTGCTCCAACGCCTGCGGGCCGAGGGGCGCCCGCTGGACGTGATCGCGGTGACGTCCGCCCGCGACACCGAGGTGGTGCGACGCGCGGTGTCGCAGGGCGTCGTGCTCTACCTCCTCAAGCCCTTCACGTTCGCCGCCTTCCGCAGCAAGCTCGAGCAGTACGCCGCCTTCCGGGCGCGGCTGGAGAGCTCGCCCACCGACGTGGTCCAGGACGACGTCGACCAGCTGTTCGGGGCGCTGCGCAGCCGCCCGACCGGCGAGGGCCTCCCCAAGGGCATGAGCCTCGACTCGCTGCGCGCGGTCGTGGAGGCGCTCCGGCAGCGCCCGGAGGGCCTGTCGGCCACCGAGGCCGCCGAGGCGATCGGTGTCTCCCGCGTGACCGCGAGGCGCTACCTCGAGCACCTCGCCGACGAGGGTCGGGTCACCCGGCAACCGCGCTACGGCGGAGCCGGGCGACCCGAGGTGGGCTACGTCTGGCGGCAGGGCGAGTGAGGCGCCGCGATCACGTCAGCTCGAGGGATCCCAGGATCTTGGGGTAGTCCGAGGGCGGCTCGGCGGCGTCGCCCACCACGACCACCTGCACCTGCACGAGCGTGCGCCCGCGCTTCAGGGCGCGCGAGAACGACATCGCCGTCTGCCCGCCCCGCTCGACCTTGACGGTGACGTCGCGGCCCGGCAGTCCGGCGTACGACACCGCCTCGTCGGCGACGACGGTGCCCCCGGTCTGGCGCGCGATCCCGACCGACACCCCGTCGAGGTCCGACGCTAGCCCTCTCGGGAAGGTGGTCGTCGACACGGCGAAGGCGACCTCGCTCGAGGCGCAGCCCCACGACCGCGCCTCGAGCTCGGTGCCTGACGGCAGGGTGATCGGGATCGTCTTCAGGTCCGGAGTGCAGGGCAGGGCCACCCGGAACCCGTCGCCGGCAAAGACCCGGAACCCCTCGGGAACGACGGGCCCGTCGGACCCACCGGGCTCACCGGTGGGCGCTGGCTCGGCGGGCTGCGCAGTCCGCTCCGTCGGCTCCGTGGTGCTCTCGCGTTGCTCCGTCTGCGCGCATCCGGAAGCCAGTCCGGCGCACGCCGCCAGCAGCGCCGTGGCGACGAGTCGTCGCATGGCCCTCCCCCGTCGGTCGGCCTCGTGTGCTGGCGAAGCCAACCACGAGGAGCGGCCCCAGGGGGAGGTTTCGGTCAGGTGAGCTCGAGACCTGGGTAGAGCGGGTTCGCGTCGAGCATCTCCGCCGAACGCTTCGTCACGCGGTCCGCGACTCCGTCGCCCAGGGTGTACGTCGCCTTGCTGGGCTCGCCGGCCTTCGTGGTGCCGGGCTGGGTGTTGGACAGCACGTCGACCACGAGGTCGGCGACGGTGTCGAACTCGTCGTGCCCGAAGCCGCGCGTGGTGAGGGCGGGCGTGCCGAAGCGGATGCCGGAGGTGTACCAGGCGCCGTTGGGGTCCTGCGGGACCGAGTTGCGGTTGGTCACGACGCCGGCGTCGAGCAGCGCGGACTCGGCCTGGCGGCCGGTCAGCCCGAACGACGACACGTCGAGCAGCACGATGTGGTTGTCGGTGCCGCCGGTGACGAGCTTCGCGCCGCGGGTCAGGAAGCCCTCGGCGAGCGACTTGGCGTTGTCGGCGACCTTCTGCGCGTAGCCCTGGAACTCGGTGGTGCGAGCCTCGGCGAAGGCGACGGCCTTGGCGGCCATCACGTGGCTGAGCGGCCCACCGAGGACCATCGGGCAGCCGCGGTCGACGCTGGGGGCGTACTCCTCAGTGGCGAGGATGAAGCCGCCGCGCGGGCCGCGCAGCGACTTGTGCGACGTGCTGGTGACGACGTGGGCGTAGGGCACCGGGTTCTCCTCGCCGGTGAACACCTTGCCGGCGACGAGGCCCGCGAAGTGCGCCATGTCGACCATGAGCGTGGCGCCCACCTCGTCGGCGATCTCGCGCATCTTGGCGAAGTTGACCCGGCGTGGGTAGGCGGAGTAGCCGGCGACCAGGATCAGCGGCTTGAACTCGCGCGCCTTCGCCAGCAGCGCGTCGTAGTCGAGCAGCCCGGTCTCCGGGTCGGTGCCGTACTGGTTCTGGTGGAACATCTTGCCGGAGATGTTGGGGCGGAAGCCGTGGGTCAGGTGCCCGCCGGCGTCGAGGCTCATGCCGAGCAGGCGCTGGTTGCCGAGCGAGGCCCGCAGCTTCTCCCAGTCGGCCTCCGAGAGGTCGTTCATGTTCTTCACGCCCGCGTCGGAGAGCCACGGGCCCTCGACGCGGTGGGCCAGGATCGACCAGTACGCCGTCAGGTTCGCGTCGATGCCGGAGTGCGGCTGGACGTAGGCGTACTCGGCGCCGAAGAGCTCGCGCGCGTGCTCGGCGGCGATGGACTCGACGGTGTCGACGTTCTGGCAGCCGGCGTAGAAGCGGTGGCCGATGGTCCCCTCGGCGTACTTGTCGCTGAACCAGGTCCCCATCGTCATCAGCACGGCCGGCGAGGCGTAGTTCTCCGAGGCGATCAGCTTGAGGGAAGCGCGCTGGTCGGTGAGCTCCTGGCGCGTCGCCTCGGCGATGCGGGGCTCGACCGAGGCGATGACCTCGAGTGCCTGGGAGTACGCGCTGCTGATGAGGGAGTCCGTCATGGCGCACAGCCTAGGGGTCACGGAAGGACGTGTCGGCCCCTGCAACACGGGTTGGACATCGGTCTCGTGGGCCCTCGCCGGGAGCTGTCGAGCGGGCCGGAGTGTGACCTGGACCGCACCAGGGGGCCGCGTCCAGCGTGACCTCGGATCCGGTGTCTCACATCGTGGCATCACGTCCCACATAACGAGATTTCGGCTTGTGGAACCCCCGTCCACTCCCTGAGACTTCTTGACATGGTCACCGCTTTCACCCACACGCACCTGGTGGTTCGACGTCACGTCGACCTCATGCGCGTGGGCAGCGCGACCTGTTGGCATCGCTGACGCCGCCAGAAGACCCCTCCGCGCTCAACGTCGCGCGCGGCACTCCTCAGCGAACAGGAATTTCCTGATCATGCCCGACCTCAGGTTCAAGCCCCAGGCAGCCCAGAACACCGAGATCCCGCGCCCCAAGCGCGCCGAGGGTCAGTGGGCGCTCGGCTACACCGAGCCGCTCAACAAGAACGAGCAGTCCAAGAAGGACGACGACCCGCTGCACGTGCGGGACCGCATCCTCTACACCTACTCGCGCCGCGGCTTCGACTCCATCGACCCCGCCGACCTGCGTGGTCGCTTCCGCTGGATGGGCCTCTACACCCAGCGCGCCCCGGGCTTCGACGGCGGCAAGACCGCCCAGCTCGAGGAGGAGGAGCTCGACGACCGCTTCTTCATGATGCGCGTGCGCACCGACGGCGCGATCCTCGACGCCGAGGCCCTCCGCGCGCTCGGCGAGGTCTCGACGTCGTACGCCCGCAACACCGCGGACATCACCGACCGCAACAACATCCAGTACCACTGGATCGAGATCGAGAGCGTGCCCGCGATCTGGGAGCGCCTGGAGGGCGTCGGCCTCACCACGCTCGAGGCGTGCGGCGACAGCCCGCGCCCGTTCCTCGGCTCGCCCGTCGCCGGCATCGCCAAGGACGAGATCATCGACGGAAGCGAGGCGCTGGCGGAGATCAAGCGCCGCATCCTCGGCAACCCCGACTTCTCCAACCTGCCGCGCAAGTTCAAGACCGCGCTGACCGGCCACCCGAGCCACGACGTGGCACCGGAGGTCAACGACGTCTCCTTCGTCGGCACCGTCCACCCCGAGCACGGCCCCGGCTTCGACCTCTGGGTCGGCGGCGGCCTGTCCACCAACCCGATGCTCGCCCACAAGCTCGGCGTGTGGATCCCCCTCGACGAGGTGGCCGACGCCTGGGAGGGCGTCGCCGGCATCTTCCGCGACTACGGCTACCGCCGGCTGCGCTCCAAGGCCCGGCTGAAGTTCCTGCTCGCCGACTGGGGCAAGGAGAAGTTCCGCGAGGTCCTCGAGAACGAGTACCTCCACAAGGCGCTCGTCGACAACCCCTCCCCCGAGTCGCCCGTCACGCCCGGTGACCACATCGGCATCCACGAGCAGAAGGACGGGCGCTTCTACATCGGCGCCGCCCCCGTCGTGGGCCGCATCGACGGCAGCACACTGAGCGCGCTCGGCGACCTCGTGGAGCAGTACGGCGCCACCGGCGCGCGGCTGACCGCCTACCAGAAGCTCGTGGTGATCGGCGTCGCCGCCGACGACACCGCCGCCTTCGCCGACGACCTCGAGAAGATCGGCCTCACCGCGCGGCCGAGCAACTGGCGGCGCTCCACGATGGCCTGCACCGGCATCGAGTTCTGCAAGCTCGCCATCGTCGACACCAAGGAGCGCGCGCGCCGCCTGGTGACCGAGCTGGAGAAGCGGTTCCCCGACCTCGACACCGACATCTCGGTCAACGTCAACGGCTGCCCCAACGCCTGCGCCCGCACCCAGGTCGCCGACATCGGCCTCAAGGGCCAGCTCGTCATGGACGACGAGGGCCGGCAGGTCGAAGGCTTCCAGGTGCACCTCGGTGGCGCCCTCGGGCTCAACCCGACCATGGGCCGCAAGCTGCGCGCCCACAAGGTGACCAGCGCCGGCCTGGACGACTACGTCACGCGCGTCGTGACGGCGTACCTCCAGGACCGCACCGACGGCGAGCGCTTCGCCGCCTGGGTGGCCCGCGCCGACGAGAAGCTGCTGCGCGGCGAGCCCGAGCTGGCGAGCGCATGAGCGAGCGAGCGGTGCCCTTCCACTGCCCCTACTGCGGGGACGAGAACCTGTTCCCCCAGGAGGGTGCAGGGGCCTGGGAGTGCCGCTCGTGCCTGCGCGCGTTCACCGTCCGGATGACCGGAATGATCCGACCCCCTGCACAGGACGGAGGTGCGGCATGAGCCTCTCCACCCGCGCCGCCCGCGACTTCAAGGGCACGCACACCGAGGGACGTACGTCGGAGGAGCTGCGCGAGCTCGTCTCCCACGTCGGCGCCGAGCTCGAGCTCGCCCCGGCCGAGGTCATCATCGAGTGGGCGGTCGCCACCTTCGGCGACCGGTTCGCCATCACGTCGTCGATGGGTGACGCCGTGCTGGCGCACCTCGCCTCCAAGGTCGCCCCCGGCATCGACGTGGTGTTCCTCGACACCGGCTACCACTTCATCGAGACCATCGGCACCCGCGACGCCGTCGAGGCCACCCTGCCGGTCAACCTCCGCACGGTCAGCACCTCGCTCACCGTCGCCGAGCAGGACGAGCAGTACGGCAAGGACCTCTACAAGACCGACCCAGACCTGTGCTGCGCGCTGCGCAAGGTCAAGCCGCTCAACGACACCCTCGCCGAGTACGACGCCTGGGCGACCGGCCTGCGTCGCGCCGAGACCCACAACCGGGTCATCGCGCCGGTCATCGGCTGGGACGCACGCAAGGGCAAGGTCAAGGTGTCCCCGCTGGCCCGCTGGAGCGACGAGCAGGTCGAGCGCTACATCGTCGACAACGGCGTGCTGGTCAACCCGCTCGTCCATGACGGCTACCCCAGCATCGGCTGCTGGCCCTGCACCCGGCGCGTGGCGCCCGGCGACGACCCGCGCAGCGGGCGCTGGGCCGGCACCAACAAGACCGAGTGCGGCATCCATGCCTGACTCACAGACCCACCTCAGCGACAACGTCGTCGCGGCACCCCTGAAGAAGCACAGCACCACCACACATGATCGGAGGCACCCCTGATGGCTGCTCCTGCTCTGGTTGCCCTGGCCCACGGAAGCCGGGACCCGCGTTCGGCCGCGACGATCAAGGCGCTCGTCGCCGAGGTCAAGGCCATGCGTCCCGACCTCCGTATCGAGACGGCCTTCCTCGACCTCTCCAAGCCGACGTTCGACACGGTCGTCGACCGGCTGGTGAAGGCCGGACACGAGGAGATCGTCGTCGTCCCCCTGCTCCTCACCGAGGCCTACCACGCAAAGGTCGACGTCCCCGAGGCGATCGCCGCCGCGATGGCGCGCCACGACGGCCTCAAGATCCAGGCCAGCCGGATCCTCGGCATGGAGGCGGCGTTCCTCGAGGTGCTCGACGTACGGCTCCGCGAGGCCCTCAAGCAGGCCCGCGTGCGTGAGCTCGACGCCCTCGTCCTGGCCGCGGCCGGCTCCTCCGACCCGCTCGCCAACCAGGCCGTCGCCCGGATCGCCCGCACGTGGGGCGCCCGGCACCGCCTGCCGGTCACCGCGGCGTTCGCGTCCGCCGCTCCCCCGGCCGCCGGTGAGGCCGTGCGTGCGTTCCGCGCCGAGGGCAAGCGGCACATCGCCGTCGCGTCGTTCTTCCTCGCGCCCGGCAAGCTGCCCGACCGCGCCGCCGAGCTCGCCGTCGAGGCGGGTGCGGTCGCCGTCTCCGACCCGCTGGGTGCCCACCCGGCCGTGGCCCGCGCGATCCTGGCCCGCTACGCCGTCGGCGCCGTCGAGCTGGTGCCGGTCTGATCCTCGGCCACGTCTGAGACGAGCAGCGGCGCGCGAGGCACGAGCGCGACGCGTGGGCTCGGCCAGATTGAGCAAGCGACGCGACTGAGGCACGAAGTCGCACGAGCGCGTCGAAATTCCTCGCTAAAGGTGCTTGAGCGCCTCACGGCGTGAGAGCCCGCTCAGGCGGTCGGGGGGGGGGGGGGGGGGCGCGGCCCCCCCCCCCCCCCCCCCCCCCCCCCCCGGCGCCCCCCCCCCCCCCCCCCCCCCCCCCCCCCCCCCCCCCCCCCCCGGCGCCCCCCCCCCCCCGCCCCCCCCCCGCCCCCCCCCCCCCCCCCCCCCCCCCC